>CAZOQC010000021.1:0-102117 GCA_964581865.1 uncultured Spirosoma sp. | reverse complement strand
TGGAGGTGCGGAGACGCATGGAGCTGAGCCGTACTAATGGCCCCGGACGCGTAAGTATTGTTTGTTTGCGAGACGCTGAATGCGGATTGTGGTGTGTGTGAAGATTGCTGAGCGTTGGTTAGGCTGATTCTCCCTACGGGTATAAAGACTATAGTGATACTGAGATTGCGTGTAAGCAGTCTCAAAAGGGTCAACAGGTTGGTGCTGGTAAGGCGGGTGAACACCTCTTTCCATTTCGCACAGAGTCGTTAAGCCCCGTACTGCCGATGGTACTGCTGTCACAAGTGGGAGAGTAGGTAGGTGCCACCTGATGAAATAGCCGTGCCGGTCAGCCACAAGCTGACCGGCACGTTGCGTTTTAAGATATTGGTAAATACCGCATTTTCAGCTCATTTATTGCCTCCAAGAGGTCGTTTAGGATTGTATTTTATAGCCTGTTTTGTCATCCCGAGCCTACGAGGGATCTTCGGTAACATTCGGTTTTGGCTGCTTTTAGCGCAGATCCCTCGTACCTCGGGATGACAAAAGGCCGTTTTGGCCGGGGATTATAAGATCTTAAACAGCACCTAAAATGCAAAAGCCCGGTCCTCCGGGCTTTTGCATTTGTACTCAGAACAATCCTGCGCCTAAATTTCGGAAAGGCCAGGGAATGAATGCCAGGATAAGCAGAAGGCCAAGGCCGTAAAAGATCCCGACCAACCGTTGTTTGGCTACGCTATCGGTAGCTCGCTTCGATCGTGAGTAACCAATTGTGATCAGGACGATAGCGATAAGCATACCTGTGAGGTGCTCGACGGAATAGAAGCGATAAACCTTATCGCTTAGTAAAGTGAGGTTAACCTTTGGACTGATAAAGTACAATATCAGCCCCAGCACCAGTTGGAGATGGACACTGATGAGGGTAAACAGGTAAAGTTTGCGGTTGCCATCGGTATACCCGCTGCGACCCTGCCACTTTGAAATAGCAATGGCAACCGAACCAACTAAAAGCAAAAGGGCAAGCCAGCGAAGACCTGAATGCGCGTGAACCAATCCGTTGTACATAAAAACAGTTTTTCGCGCAAAGAAACGACCAAAACGACCAACTTCAATCCTTGCGTTTTGGTTAGCATTCCATGATTCTATATAACACGACGTATACGTTCAATATCGCTATTCAGCATGAGTGGCTTTACTGGATGCGGACAGAACACATTCCTGCCATAATGAACACAAAGTTGCCAGTGAATAATCGGTTGCTGCGTCTGGTAAGTGACGTTGGTCAGCAGGGAGTAGTGGTATCGGTTCAGCTTGATTTTGCTGATATGACCGACTATGAAATGTTTATCGAAACGTACGCTGGCCTGTTTGATGATCGGATACAGTTTCGGTTTGGTGGGAAAATGGCTTCTTTTTCCACAATACTCGAGGAGATTTAGGCATACGCCGTCTAGTAAATAGCGTGGTGGGCACTTGGCCAGAACCTGTGTATAGCAGATTTTAGGGCCAAATTTTGTACGCACCATTCTATGACAACTACCCGTATGCCGCCTTATCGGCTAGTAACAGTTTTCGCATGGGCTCTTATAGCACTGTCTGTCCGGTCGTTTGCTCAAATCAGCGTTACATTTCCAACGTCTTCGGCAGTTTTTCAGCGAAACAACGCCAATCAAACGCAATTTTCTGTAACTGGGACATGCCTGCCCGACGCTGAACGGATTGAAACGCGTCTGGTAGTACTAAACGTAGGACAGGCTACGGGTTGGACTACACTGACAAACTCAGTACAGCAAGGGTATTTCTCCGGTCAGCTTACGGCTAATGGCGGCTGGTATAGGCTGGAGTTGAGAGCGTGGCGGGGTACCGACATAATTGCTACCGGGCAGGTAGAGCCTGTGGGTGTCGGCGAAGTATTCGCGATTGCGGGTCAATCGAATGGGCAGGGCATCGAGAATCGGGATGCGCCAGGAGCCAGCGATCAGCGCGTGATCTGTATCCCTCACCTGAATAAGACGGATACTGTCCGTATGCCGCTGCCCATGTATAGCCAGCGCGTGTCGGCAACCAGCGTGATTGGGCCGCGTGGACTTACGGGCTGGTGCTGGAGTCGGCTGGGCGATCGGCTGGCCGCCCGACTTAATGTGCCGGTGTCGTTCATGAATTCGGCCTGGTCCGGGACGGCTGTTCGTAACTGGCGGGAGAGTATCTCAGCTGACAGCACGGCTACGTCGTATAACGAGTATTTTCGACCGGGTATGCCGTATGGTAATTTGAAACGCATTGTGCAGGATTACATGCCGCTGACTGGGTTGCGGGCCGTGCTCTGGCATCAGGGTGAGTCGGAATTCTATGATACAGACCCATCAGCCGCTAACTACTTCAATGACTTGCAAGCGGTGATTCGCCAAGCCAGACAAGATGCCGGGTATGATATGGCTTGGGTGGTGGCACGGGCGTCGATGGATAATAATCTGTATGCAAACTACGGGTTAACGCACTACGAGCCAGTTGTATCGGCCCAGAACCGGGTTGTACAGCAAGTACCTAGCGTATTTTACGGGCCTGATACCGATATTATTCAAATGCCCCGGACGGATGGCGTTCATTTCTCGGGAGACGGATTGATCCAGGTGGGCGATGCCTGGAGCGACTTTCTGAACGACGACTTTTTTAGAAATTCATCGCCCCGCTTACCACAACCCGTCGATGTGGCTGATCTGCGTCTGGCGTTGCTGGTTGACAGACCAGCAACTGAATCAAACCGGCCGGTTACGGTAACAATCGTGGCTACGAATGAAAGTATACAGACGGCAACGAACGTACGGATTCGGTGTGGCCTGCCGACGGGGGTAGATTACGTAACCGGTAACGAATCGACTTACCAGCGGGGCGTTGTCTTTGCGAAAATTGCCGCTATCAACCCGTCGGAGAGCAGGCAAATTCAGTTTCAGGTATCGCCCAGGAAAGAAGGTACCTACGTGGTATCCGGGGAGATTATAAAAGCCAGTCAGATCGATACAGATTCAAGACCTAATACAAGTACGGGGGACGGACAGGACGATATGGCAACGGTACAGTTTCGGGCTGGTAGTGGTCCTCTGTACACGGTGCCTGTATCGACCAATGCCGATCCGTTACCGTCGGTCGCAGCTAATCAGCCCGCGCCTGTGCCCGATCAGGCCGATCTGAGCCTGGCTATGGTTATAGACCGTGCAGCCGTAGCTGTCGGCTCCCCCGTCTCGATGAGTCTGATTGTCAGCAACCGGGGTGGGCTGGTATCGGGCAGGGCACAGGTCGGCTGTCAGTTGCCGGATGGACTTACATTTCTTGATGGGTCAGCCGTGCAGGTGTCCGGCTCGATTGTCCGGGGGACAACTGTTGCCATTGCGGCTGGTAGTTACGACACGCTATCCTTTCGGGTTGTGCCGACAAAAACGGGTTCGATGACACCTCAGGCGCAAATTGAATCGGCAGGGGGCATTGCCGATCCTGATTCCACACCCAACAATGGCTATACAAACGGCGAGGATGATTGTGCGCAGGGTAGTCTGCGAGCCAATTAAGCGATTGAAACGTATATAGATAGTAGTCGAAAAGTACAATTCGTAGCCTGCTCAACGGTACTGTAGGCCGCTGGAACTTGGTAGATTGCAAGAAAAGGGACTATCTCCAAACAAAAAGCATCAATAATGTCTTTTTAGAGTGTAAATAAGGCACAATCGTACGTATCGTGATGGCCTTATTTGCCTGACTTAGGCTCACTACTACCATGAATACTACTCATACCGACCCGGCTGTATGGAATCATAATCCTAAAAATGTGGCATTCATTGGCGACTATTTACCCCGCCAGTGTGGTATAGCCACGTTTACATCGGACTTATATACGTCATATGATTCGTACATCACCGACTCCAACGCCATTGTGGTGTCGGTAAACGACACCAAAGAAGGCTACGATTACCCGTCGGAAGTGCGTTACGATTTCTACCAGCACGACCACGATGCGTATAAGAAAGCGGCTGAGTTTCTCAATTCGAAAGATACGGACGTCGTTTGCCTGCAACATGAATACGGTATTTTTGGTGGACCCGCCGGTAGCTACATCCTGACGCTACTGCGCAACCTGACCATGCCGGTTGTGACGACGTTTCACACGATCCTGAAGTCGCCCAACGAAGAGCAAATGCTGGTGCTGAAAAGCATCGCTGATCTGTCGTCGCGGGTGATCTGTATGTCGGAAAAAGGCCGGGATTTTCTAATCAATATCTACGAGGTACCGGCGGAAAAGATTGATCTGATCCCGCACGGTATTCCCGATATGTCATTTGTCGACCCACATTTCTACAAAGACAAATTTGGCATGGAGGGTAAACAGACCTTGTTGACATTTGGCCTGTTGTCGCCTAATAAGGGCATTGAAAATGTGATCCGTGCGCTGCCCCGGATCGTAGAGAAATTTCCGAACGTCGTGTACATGGTGCTGGGTGCAACACATCCCCACCTGATCCGGCATGAGGGTGAAGCGTATCGCGATAGCCTGAAAAAACTGGCTGCCGACTGCGGTGTCCGCGACAATGTGCGATTCTACAACCAGTTTGTCGAGATCGAAGATTTGCTGGAATACCTGGGGGCTGCTGACATCTACATCACTCCTTACCTCAACCCCGCCCAGATCACGTCGGGTACGTTATCGTACGCCTTTGGGTGCGGTAAGGCCGTGGTGTCGACGCCGTACTGGCACGCGGAGGAACTGCTGGCCGATGGGCGCGGGGTGCTGGTGCCGTTTGGCGACGATCAGGCGATTGCCGACGAGATTATCAACTTGCTGACCGACGAATCGGCCCGGCATGGTATGCGCAAAAAGGCGTACATGATGGGCCGGAGTATGATCTGGGAACGGACCATTCAGGAATACGCCCATTCATTTGCCAAAGCGCGTCGGGAACGCATGAGCACGATCAATAGTCAAACGCCTTACACGATGGGCGGTAACGGTAGTGCTGCGTTTAAACTACCGACTATTCGGCTCGACCATCTGTTCCGGCTGACCGATTCGACGGGTATCGTTCAGCACGCTCGCTATCACCTGCCCTTCTACGAGGAAGGTTATTGTACCGATGACAATGCGCGGGCCCTGATCCTGACGATTATGCTCAAGGAGGACGGTATCGTCGACCGAAAGCTGTCGCAGGCGTCGGATAATTACTGCGCATTCATCAACCATGCTTACTCCGAGGAACATCGACGGTTTCGGAACTTCATGAGCTACAACCGCCATTGGCTTGAAGAAGTCGGGTCGGATGACAGCACCGGGCGTACTGTCTGGGCATTGGGGGTTTGCATTGGCCGGGCAACGGACCTGAATGCGGTAACGTGGGCCATGAGTCTGTTTGAGAGTGTGCTGCCGAGTATCAGTCAGATGGCGTCGCCACGGGCCTGGGCATTCGCCTTGCTGGGTATTTACGAATACCAGAAGAAATTCAACGACGACCGGCTGGCCAAGAATATTCAGCGACAGTTGCTGGATAAACTGATGTTCCGCTACACCGAAACGGCAACCGAAGACTGGCCGTGGTTCGAGAATATCCTTACCTACGACAACGCGGTACTGGCACATGCGTTGATCCGCTCGGGCGATGAACGGCTGGCATCAATCGGACTTAACTCACTAAAGTGGCTGATTGACGTACAAACCTCGGAACGGGGTCATTTCCAGCCCATCGGCTCCAACGGATTTTACGAGCGGGGTAAGTCACGGGCGTATTTCGATCAGCAGCCACTGGAAGCGCAGTCAGCGGTATCGGCCTGCCTGAGTGCCGCAGCGATGACGGGCGACGACGAGTGGCACCGTACCGCTATCCGGGTGTTCAAATGGTTTACGGGTCTGAACGATCTGGGGCTGCCGCTGTACGATCAGCAGACGGGTGGTTGCCGTGATGGCCTGCACATCGACCGGGTCAACAAAAATCAAGGTGCTGAATCAACACTGTCGTACCTGATGGCGCTGACTGACCTATACACGGCGCAAAAGCAACGAACAATTACAAAGTCGGTCAAGGTGAGCCTGCCTGCCCTGACGAATGCGTAACAATCGATCCGTCGATTGCCTATAAATCAGAGACGCTGAAGAATGAGTGGCACAGAATTAGCACCTGTGTACCTTATCTTCGGCGTCTTCTTCGTTCTATCTTGTGTTTATAACGACCTGCGATTTTTCTAATGAGTGTTAAAGCCACCCGTACCGGCATAGTGCTGAGTCCTGACCCCACCCGTGTATTATTTCGTCCGTTTGAGCTGGGTACTACCCGGACGCTGAAAATCATTGCGCGGGTCAATGCGATGAGCGATGCAGAAGTCGACCGGAAGCTCGGCGAGGTGATTCGCGAGTTTGGCGGTCGTCACTACCGGCTGGAGCGATTCCTGATCCAACGCTTCGGGCAAATTAAAGCGCATTTACTGACCGATGAGCCGCTGTCGACCGAGCGACAACTCCTGCTGGGTGCTTACTTCACGATGGAGTACTCGCTGGAGTCGGCGGCTCTGTTCAACCCGTCGATGATCTGGCACCCCGATCAGACCAACGTACCACCCGGCTATAAACGCTTTATTCTTAGCCTACGGGCGACGGGCGAAGGGCACGTATCATCGATCTCGTTTCGGATGGGATACATCGATGCCGACGGAAAGATCGTGCTGCGTAAGCCGCTTCGCTACGTTACCTCCCCCGAGACGGTGCCCAATCACCGCTTCAACCGCAGTCAGTTCGAGCGAAAGCTGTACGAACTTCGGCTGGAAAACAGCATTCAGGAAAAAATGATGCTGGGGCTGGGCGATGAGTTCAGCCTGTCGGAGCTGGAAGCGCAGATCAAACGGATATCGGCTCAGTTTCGGTACAATGCCGAGTATGACACCATCGCGAGCGGCCTGCTGGCGCTGGCGAAGTCGAACTACGAAATCCACTTCGAGGACGATCAGAGTCTGGACGAGCGGTGCATTTTCCCCTCCTCACCCAATGAAACAAACGGTATCGAAGATGCCCGTTTTGTGCAGTTTACCGACGACAATGGCGAGGTTACGTACTACGCCACCTATACGGCGTATAACGGCCGGGTGACGTTTCCGCAACTGCTCGAAACCAAAGACTTTACCCATTTCAGCGTCAGTACGCTCAATGGGGCCGAGGTGTCGAACAAGGGAATGGCGCTGTTCCCGCGCAAGATCAACGGTAAATACGTTATGATCTCGCGGCAGGACGGTGAGAATATCTACCTGATGTATTCCGACGATCTGTACTTCTGGCAGACGAAAGAGCTGATCCTGAAACCGACGTACCATTGGGAGTACGTGCAGCTCGGTAACTGCGGTTCGCCCATCGAGACAGAGGAAGGCTGGCTGGTGCTGAGTCACGGTGTCGGGCCGATGCGGAAATACGCCATTGGTGCGTTCCTGCTCGATCTGAATGATCCGAGCAAGGTCATTGGCCGTACGAAAGAGCCTATTCTGAGCCCCGACGAGAACGAGCGCGAGGGTTACGTACCAAACGTCGTGTATAGTTGCGGGGGCCTTATCAACGAGCGCGAGCTAATCATTCCCTACGCTATGGCCGACTACGCCAGCAGCTTTGCTACGGTGAATGTCGATGAGTTACTGGCTGAACTAACCGGTAAAGAAATGCCTGCGACGATAACTGGCTGATGCACGGTATTCGTATAAAAAAAGGGGTTGAGCACCGGTGCTCAACCCCTTTTTCGTACCCCGATTGTTGACTACTCGCGGGTCAGCGTTTCCGAGATAACCCGGTCGCCACCCGATCCAGCATACTTGTAGTTAAGCGTGTAGGTCTTCGTCGACGGATCGTATTTGTTCGTACCAAACTGGATCGTTCCTGTATTGGCGCTGCCCTTGGGAATCAGCGTAACGGTGTTGTCGCTGTTTACGCGAAGCTGCATCAGCCAGCCACTACCGCCCAGATCAGCATATTCCGTCTGTACGGTTGTCAGGTTGATGGTTGCCAGCGTTTTCTCCTTGTTGATTGCCCGTGGCCCGTTGACAGGGTGCGTAAACGTACCTTTCGCCAGGTATGTACCGTCGTACTGGTTTCTGATTTTGGCGAAGATGATCTTCGACCCGTAGTTGCTGCTGATCGCCACGTTATTGCTGGCACTGGTAATCTTCAGCGGCAGCGCATAATTCGCATCATTGTAAGCCCCCGGATCAGGTACGCGGTCACTACCCGAGTAAAGTGCAACAACAATCGGAGCCAGCCGACTACCCGCTTTCACCGTAGTCGCTAATGACGAAATCTGGTACAGCGTCGAGGGCAACAGTTGATACGTAGTGCCGTTAGTGGTGTTATACGCGTCGAGTGTTGCCTGGTCGACGGACAGCGTAATCGTCACATCCTGCGTAGGCGGGGTAGGTGACGCCACGTTGACGTCGAATGTATACGACGTCGGCGTTGTGCTGATCGATAACCCCTGATTGTCTTCAATGCCGTAGAAAGCCGACGAGGGAATCTCGGCTACGGCACCCACATTTTTAAAATCGGTGTAGTGCTCGTCGTCGTTCAGGCAACCCGACAGGCTAGCGGCTAATCCGGCTATCAGGGCACTGTAGAGAAAATTTTTCATGATTGTCAGTATGGTATAGCTACTGAAACGGAGCGTTCCGTTTCAGTAACTGTGAGTACTTACTTTACCCAAAAGATTTTGGATGTAAACTGATTGATATTACCCTGTGCGGCTACCACTGTGCTGTTGTAGTTGTACTCGCTTTGGGGGTAGAACAACCGCACCGGAATCTGCTTGATCGACGTGCTGGGGTCCTGCGAAATGGGTACAGCCGGTAGGCCCAGGCGACGGTAATCAGACCAGGCTTCAAACGGTGACCAGCCATTCAGCGACGCCCACTTCTGGGTAATGATTGCCTGAATCTTGTTGGTCGATGCATCCCAGCCCACGTTCGTTAGTGCCTGCGCGTAGTAGGTCGATGCGTCGGCGGCTGTCAGGCCCAGATTGACGAACGATTCTGTGATGCCCTGCTGATACAGCGTTTGAGCGGTGCTCGAAATCCAGCCGCGCTGTGCCGCTTCCGCCTGCACGAAAAAGGCTTCGTGCGAAGTCAGGATGTAGGCAGGCTGGTTGACATTGTTCAGCAGACCGTTACCGATACCCGACACCAGGCTATTGACCTGTGGCGCAATCGTACCGAAGTTGGTAGCATTGTAGGTAGTACCACTAACTGGCGTGTAGAACCGGCTGATACGAGGGTCGTTTTCCGTTCTGTAGAAATCAACGGCGTACTTATTGGCCCGGTAGATATTGTAGTTTTCGACCGGTTGCCCGTTGACACCATTACCGTACGTACCATAAAACGGACTTTGCTGACCAGCGGAGTTGGTATAACCCGGATTAACAGCAGCATTCTCACCAGTCAGGGTAAACCCATAACCCGATGCTTTGATCGTGGCCAGCTGGGCTTGAATAAATGACTGCCGATCCGACTTTTCCGACTGACGCAGCAACATTCGTAGTTTGAGCGTGTTGGCAAACCGACGCCACTTGGCAATGTTGCCCTGGAACATGATGTCGTTTGCCCCCGGATTTACCACCGTACCGCCCTGCGCAGCTACTTTGTCCGCGTCGTTGAAAAGCGTCAAAGCCGCGTCGATCTGTTTGAACAGGTCTTCGTAAACGGCCGTTGCATCGTCGTAGGTTGGCTGCGCTGTCGAAATGCCTTTCAGCGCGTTGGTATACGGAATGTTGCCGTATGTATCGACCAGAATCTGAAAGTGGAGTGCTTTCATGATCTTCGCCATCGCCTGAATCTGCGGTTGACTGAGCGAAGCCGCCTGCGTATCGATGTAATCGTAGTTCTTCAGGATAATGTATGCATTATCCCAGATACCTGTGTTGAAGTTATTCGTAAACTGATAGTTTTTATCCGACGTGCCAATCGAATAGTTACCGCTCCAGTTCCAGTACCCCATCCACAAATTCAGAAACGTAAAATTAGTGGAGAAGTAAGAGCCAGACGACGCCAGTGCTGCGGGTAATACCAGCACGGGCGTAGCTGCCGTTACCTGGTTCGGATTATCGTTAATATCGAGGTATCCTTCCTTGCAGCTCGACGTGATGGTGAGCGTAGCGATAAGGACCCCTAATGTAAGACGTTTGACATTCATGATTCTTGCTGATAAGAAGATGACTTAGAAACCAACAGCGACCCGAAAACCGTACTGACGCGTTGGTGGAGTCTGGTATTCATTGGTAGCACCTTGCGCGTTACTGTTGTCCAGTGAAAACTCAGGGTCGGTGAAGACGTTCGTTTTCGGACGCAGCATCAGCAGGTTACGACCCGTTAAGCCAATGCTCAGTGACCGGACAAATTTGACACTACTCAGGATGTTAGCCGGAAACGTATAGTTCAGTGCCAGTTCGCGCAGTTTCCAGAAGGCCGCACTCGTTACGTAGCTCGATACGGCATTGTGGTAACCCGAGTTCGTCCAGAATTCCAGGTTGCCATCGCGGGTTGAGACACTCGTGTTTGGCGAATAAGTAGTCGACCCGTCGGCTCCCGTTGTCCCAACGACTGAGTTTGGATAAACAAAGTTCTGGCGACCGTTGTAGGTTGAGCGAATACCGGCACCCGTAAACTCAAGCGCGTTACCCAGCGCGTTGTAGATCACATTACCACCCCGGTATTCCACCAGCGCGTTCAGTGTGAAGCCGCCGTACGCAAACGTGTTATTCAAACCAAAGCGATACTTGGGTTGTGTGTTGCCCAGATAACGGATAGTAGGGTCCAGAATAGGATAGCCTGTAACGGGGTTGACAACCGCCTGACCAACGTGCGCACCGCTCGCTTCGTAATAGCTTGCGTTCGGGTTGGTATTCTGCACCCGTGCTATATCATTCCCGAATAGCGACGGATACGCGTAGTTGACGGCTGCGTACACACTCGATGCCGCACCGAAGGTGAACGGCGAGTAGATACTGCCAGCCTGAGGAATATTAATGCGGTCCAGATCCTGATACACCGACGTGACGGTGTTGTTCAGATAGGTAAAGTTGGTATTAATGTTCCAGGTGAATTTGCCCGCGCTGACAATTGGTCGCAGCGTTTTCAGTTCGATTTCAAGCCCTTTGTTCTGCATCGAACCCGTGTTGATCAGCGCGTTAGCATAACCCGTTGCCCGCGATACGGCGATAGGTACGGTCTGATTGGTTGTCACGGTCGAGTAATAAACGATCTCGGCATTAACACGATCGAACAGGCCCACTTCTATACCTACTTCCCGGTTTGTCGTGAACTCCGGTTTCAGATTGGGGTCATTTTGTTGCGTGCTTTGCAGGAAACCGGGCTGGCTGCCGAATGGGAAGCCACCGCCGGGGTTGAATACGTTCTGCAACTGATACGGCCCAACGCTGATATTACCGGCTTTGGCAACACCACCCCGCAGTTTCAGGTACGAAATTACCTTGCTGTCTTTGAGCGCTGGCAGGGCTTCGGTCAGCACGACCGATGCGTTTACGCCGGGATAGAAGTAAGAACGGTTGCCCGGTGCCAGCAGCGATGTATTATCGTAACGGCCTGTTGTGTTGATGAAAGCCCAGTTACGGAAGCCCAGCGTAAAGTCGTAAAAATAACCCAGCAGGCGGCTTTGGTATGAGCCTTCACCTACACTGGCATTACCCAGTCGGTTAGCAATGTTGTACGTCCCCGGCACGACCAGCTGACTAGCCGATGACGTAAGATAACGCGTATAGTCGACACGCGATTGCTGACCCAGAATCAGCTTGGGCGTAAAGTCACCGAATGTCGGTGCCAGCGTGATCAGCAGGTCACCCGTAAAGCGGGCAGATGTCAGACCAGCGTTCGCTACATTACCGTTGACCTGCTTTACCGACGAGGCAATGTTGCCCGCTCCCCAGGGGTCGCCCAGGGCATACGAACTAAACGATACGGCGGCCAGATTCGATTTAAACTGCGAGTTCGTCGCCTGGGCGCTGATGCGGTACAGTACGTTCAGCCATTTGGTGAACTGATACGAAACGTCGGCGTAACCCTGAAATGAATACTTGTTGGTGACAGCCCGCGAGTTGTTGCCCGACACTTGCCACGAGGGGTTCGGGTAATACGCGTTGAAAAAGCCATTGACATCGCCGTAGGGTGACGTAATGTCGGTGATGCGCGGGTCGGTCAGGGGGGCGTGTGCGGGCTGGTTCAGTAGGTTCCAGTATAAAGGCCGATTCTGCGCAAAGTCACCGTTCTCCTTATTTGTGTTTTCATAGGTAAACTGCATTTTGGCGTTCGACGAAAACTTGTCGACCGTCCGCCCTCCGTTCACCGTTACGTTGGTACGGTTGTATTTATCATTTGGTACAATTCCGTTCTGATCGACGCGCTGGAGGCCCAGTCCAAAGTAGTTTTGCCCGTCGCCGATGCGATAAGCCAGGTCGTGCTGCTGGGTAACACCCGTATTGAAAAAAGCTCTCCGTGGGTCAACGCCTGTCGACGAATAAGGCACCTGCAAGGTATCGAGTCGGATCGACCCATCGGGGTTGGTAACCTGTACGCCGAAGCCCAGCGGTCGTGTCGAGCCATCGTAGGCTGGTCCGAAGCTCTGGTTTTCAAACGGCACGTATAGCCGTTGTCCATTGGCATCGAGATAGGGCGCGCCTTCACCGCCGTTCGAGCCGTAAATACGCTGCAGATCGGGCATGTACGATACGCGCTCGAACTGGGTATTGTTGGTATACGAAATCTGTGGTTTGTTGTTGGTTGTACCTTTCTTCGTCGTAATGACCAGTACCCCGTTCGACGCATCTGACCCGTACAGGGCAGCCGCGCTGGGGCCTTTCAGCACCGATGTGCTTTCAATATCGTTGGGGTTGATCGACGACAGATAGCTGATGTCGGTGATAGCACCGTCGACAACGAGCAACGCCTGGTTGTTACCCAGGAATGAGCGGTTACCGCGAATCGTCAGACGAGGGCTGGCACCAACGCCGTTGTTGGTTAAGTTCACCTGCAAACCCGCCACTTTACCCGTCAGGCCGTTGGCTACGTTTACTGGAGCGGCCTGCGTGATGAGGGCATTGCTGACCTTGGTTACCGACGTACCGATTTCCCGTTCGTTCCGCTTGATACCGAACCCGGTTACGACAACCTCATTCAGTGTAGAGGCATCGGCGGCAAGAACAACGTTGATTGAGTTCCGATTGCCGACGGCTACGTCCTGCGGTTTGAAGCCTACAAACGAAAACGTCAGCGTCGCGCCCGAACCAGCCGCAATGCGGTAAGCCCCGTTAGCATCCGTTGTCGTTCCCCTCGATGTTCCTTTCACTACGACACTTACGCCAGGCAAGGTCGATCCGTCGTCTGATGAAGTCACGCGGCCCGTCACTGCTGCGTCCTGCGCCAGAAGCGGCAGGCAAAACAGGAGCGACAGAAACCAGCTTCCGAATAAAACTTTTTTCATAAAAGTTGACCAGAAAATAATTGTGTAAAAATTGACAGTACCCCTTAATCCGCTTTTAATATTCTGATAATGATTATTAAAAGCAGATTAAATAGAATTTTACTAACTGCAAATTACTGAAAAACCGAACAAAAATTGGTGATTCTATATGAACACAATAAGTATCATAAATTGTATTATAGCTTGTTTTACTCAGTTTGTAGTACGGTAAATACTTAGGCTTAACAAGCGTATAGTGACAGGTAATATGGCAATAGTCTATTAAGTCAATATGATATTTTGTCATCAGCGTATTAGCATAGAGAAAATTGGCAGTGCACGAAACGAGTTTAGCTGCTGTAATTTTTTGTGAAGAAGTTATTTAAGTAATCGGACGGTTTAGCTGTAGTACGTTGGTTTAGCTGCTGGTTGGCTACGTTGTTTTGGTATGTGTATACAATCGGAAGCTCCGCATTCACAAAACCTTAACAGTCGGATAGTCCGTGATCTGCTAATTTCAACCGGCTGAAGAAAACCAGGCAGCCCGTCTCAAGCCATCCGACCAGTACTGCTATCTACTAATACGATAACGCCGTGGCTGCTTATTGGCCTGCTGCTCGGGCTGATGAGTCATTGCTCTATGATGGCTTATGGGCAGGTTAGGGAGAAGATGCGTCCCATGACCGGGCCATCGCCCGATAATATGTACGTGCGGCTGAATCAGCAGTTGACTCAGGCCAGACAGCGGGGTGATCTGAGTGAGCAGGCCGACCGGCAGCAACAGTTGGGGTTGTTGCTATACCATCAGGGTAATTACGCGTCCGGCATTCGGTACTTGTTGCAGGCCCAGAGCATACTGCGCCGAACGGATCAGACCGACCGGCTGGCTGAAAACCTGAATCAGCTCGGTACGGTCTATTATTACAACCGGCAACCACGGCTGGCGCGTCGGCAGTTCGACGAAGCGGAAGCGATCTATCAACGAACAACGAACTGGCTGGGGCTGGCGCAGACGTACGGGAATATCGGGCATTTGTACGAAAAAGAAGGCGACCTGCCAACGGCGTTGCACTATCAGCGACGGGCCCTGGCCCAGCACCGGGGTATCCGTGAGCCCGCCAGTCTGGCCGTTATCTATGAGAATCTGGGCAGTATCTACGAAGACCAGGCCCGCTACGATTCCGCCCGCTTCTACTACCAGGCGGCTATGCAGTTGCTCCCGCCAACCGACCGTAGCGGGCAGATTGGCCTGATAAACAATCTGGGTGATATTCATCGCAAAACGGGGCGATATGCAGCGGCAATCCAACAGTACCGGCAGGGTGTCTGGCAGGCAAGGCGACTGAATGACAAGTATCAGCTCAACGGGGCCTATCGTGACCTGGGTAAAACGTTTCAGCTACTGGCGCAGCACGATAGTGCTTACCAGTACTTTGAGGCCAGCCATGATTTGACCGATACGCTCTACGCCATCGAAACCAACCGGCAGATTGCACTCATGCAGACGTTGTATGACATCGAGCGTAAAGACAACCAGATAACCCAGCTGAATGCGCAGCAACGGCTAAATTTTCTCATCACGGGGGGTACTATCGCGGGGCTGCTGCTGGCTGGCGGACTGGCACTGGTCATTATCAGTCGGCAGCGGTTAAAGATTCGGTCAGAAGCGGCCCGCTCCCAGCAGGCGGCCCAGATTTACCAGACGCAGCGTGACCTTATGGAAGCTGAACTGACGAACAAGCAGCTGTCGGAAGAGAATCTGCGTTACCAGCTTCAGCTAAAAGGACAGCAGCTGACGTCGCACACGCTCCATCTGATTCAGAAAAATCAGGTGCTGGATGGCCTGCGTACCGACCTGACCACGCTGCTCAACGATGATAAGCGCGATCAACGCCGTCAGTTGAAGCAGGTTGTGCAGAAGATCGGGCAGAGCTTTACTCACGACAAAAACTGGGACGACTTCCGGGCCACGTTCGATCAGGTACACCCTCAGTTTATGACTGATTTGCTACGGCAGTACCCTGATCTGACGTCGGCCGAACTCCGGCTGGCGGCCTTACTTCGCATGAGCATGACATCAGCTGATACCGCAACCCTACTCGGTATCTCGGCCGACAGCCTGCGTGTGTCACGCTACCGGTTACGCAAAAAGCTGGGGCTTGTGGAGGGCGAATCGCTGTCTGCCTTCGTACAGCGTTTTGGTAGCTAGTTTTACGGATTGCCCGCTATCCTTAACACAATGATAATTGGCAGATTGTAACGAAATAGTCATTTGGTAATCAGATAGTTAATGGCTCGCTGTTCACGCTGTTGCCTTTTTGTTTACGGTCGATTCGGGGGCTGGTTGTTCGCTCCGTTTGGCTCCGGTAACGAGTCCGGTAACCTTTGTGTCGGCAGACGATAGCCAACCACCGGGCGTCTGTACGAACGACATGCGAACACGCTACTGGCTTATGCTTGCCTGGCTGACAACGGCTCAACTGGTGTCGGCAGCAACCCTGCGGGGCCGGGCCACGGATGCCGCGACGGGCGAAACGATCATTGGGGCCACCGTCCGGATTGAGTCGGCGAAGCTTTACGCTGTAACAGGGCTCGATGGTACTTATATCATCCGCAATGTGCCGAAGGGTACCTACACACTTCAGATCAGCTACGTCAGTTACCAGGCGACAACGCGGCAGATCGCCGTCGATCAGCCGGAACACGTCGTCGATTTTGCGCTCCAGTCCGACGAGAAGATGCTGGGTGAAGTGGTCGTGTCGGGTAAGCGCGACGGTAGCAGCGACAATACGGCCCGTGACCTTGAACGCAACGCGCACCAGATCACCAACATCGTGTCGGGACGGACCATCGAGCTATCGCCCGATCTGACCGTTGCCAACGTCATTCAGCGGGTATCGGGTATCAGTATCGAACGAAATTCCAATGGCGACGGGCAATACGCTATTCTGCGCGGGATGGACAAACGGTACAATTACACACTCGTCAACGGGGTGAAAATTCCCAGCCCCGACAACCGCTACCGGTACGTGCCGCTCGATATTTTTCCGTCGGAACTGCTCGATCGGCTGGAGGTCTACAAAGCCCTTACGCCAAGCATGGAAGGTGATGCGGTGGGCGGAGCCATCAACATGGTCATGCGTGACGCCCCCGACCGGCCGACCGTGCTGGCGAACCTGGCAACCGGCTACAGCGAACTATTCGCCAACCGGCCGTTTGTTCGCTTCGACACCAGGAACATCAACCCGCAGTCGCCCTACGAGCAGTTCGGCAGTACGTATTCGGCCAAAGCCGCCGACTTCAACAAAGCCTCCTCGACCTATACCTCGGCAACACCACCGCCCAACCTGATCGGCAGTTTCGCCATCGGCAACCGATTTCTGAACCGGCGGCTGGGCGTGATGCTAGCGGGTAGTCTGCAAAATACGTTTCGGGGGAGTAACAGCTTATTTTTTACCGGCGACGTGGTCGATACACTGCGCGGGGTTACGCTCGACAAACAGAGCGAACGGCAGTATTCGGAGCATCAGACCCGCTACGGTGTTCACGCCAAAATCGACTATCGGTTCGGCAATAGTGGTGGCCCGGTTCGGCATAAACTTCAGTGGTTCAACGCATTCATTGGGTTAAACAACGCGCAGATTCGCGAAACGAAAACGACGCAGCTGGGTATCGGTGGCTATGATCCGGCGCTGGGTAATGCAACGCTCGGCTTCGAAACCCGCTCGCGGCTGACGCAGCAAAAAATATACAACAGCACCTTGCAGGGCACGCATCAGCTGACCGACGCGCTGGCTCTCAACTGGTCGGCGGTGTACTCGCTGGCTACCAATGCCGTTCCCGATCAGACGTATATATCGCTGCTGGGGGTTCGGAAAAACTTCGTGGAAACCCGCACAACCGTGCAGGACGGGCAGCGCCGGTGGGAACATAATACCGACAATGACCTGGCCGGTTACCTGAACCTGACGCTGAAAACCAATCTGCTCAACACGGACGTGGAGTGGATGGCGGGGGGGCTGTACCGCGACAAACAGCGCACGAATTTTTACAACAACTACACCATCCGGCCCACCAATCCGTTTGCGACCTACGGCGTCGATTTTACGGACTATAACCAGATCAGTTACGCCATTCAGAACCCGCTGGGGTCGGTGGCATCGGCCCTGAATTACGACGCGACCGAGCAAACGACATCGGGCTACCTGCAATTCCGCACCGTCGATAAGCCGCTGGAAGTCATCGGCGGGCTGCGCGTAGAGCATACCAATCAGGGATACGCCATGAAATTCCCGATTGGCGAGGACAACCCCACCGGTAGCCAGATTTACACCGACCTGCTGCCCAGCCTGCATTTCCGGTACCGAACCAATCCGCAGACCAACTGGCGGCTGTCTTATTTCCGGTCGCTGAACCGGCCCGGCTTTTTCGAGATCGTGCCGTATCGGATTGTCAACGAAGAATACCAGGAGCGGGGTAATCCCAATCTGAAACGCGCCATCGCCGATAACGTCGACCTGCGGTACGAATTCTTTCCGCGTCCGCTGGAGCAGTTTATGGTTGGCCTGTTTTACAAGCACATCAAAGACCCTATCGAGTACACGCTGCAAAAAGACGCGATCCGGGGTCAGGACCTGTACTACGGGCCGGGCAACTTCGGCAACGCCACCAACTTCGGGTTGGAACTCGACGCGATCAAGTACGTCCGGCAGTGGGGTATAAAAGCGAATTATACGTATACCAATTCAACGATTACCACGCCCAAATCGACCCGTATCCGCAACGCGCAGGGTGATTTGCAGACCATCACCGTCAACCAGACGCGCTCACTTTACGGACAATCTGCGCACATCGCTAACCTGTCGCTGCTGTATCGCGACGCGAACCACGGCTGGGATGGGCAGCTTGCCGCCAGCTACACCGGCCCCCGCATCAATACCGTGTCGCAGTTTGTCGACAATGATCTGTACCAGAAGGGATTCATCCA
The DNA here is from genome assembly GCA_964581865.1 of uncultured Spirosoma sp. GTDB lineage: Bacteria > Bacteroidota > Bacteroidia > Cytophagales > Spirosomataceae > Spirosoma. The sequence goes on along the minus strand of CAZOQC010000021.1, from coordinate 83,686 downwards.
GATGGATGCGTCGCTGGAAAAACGACTCGGCAAAACGGGCCTGCTGCTGTTCGGGAAAGCGAATAATCTGCTGAATACCCCCGCCGAAATTTTTATCCGCAACATCAACAAAAACAATGGCGACGCCCCTAATCAGGATTTGCCTGGCCAGACGCTGATCCGGCGCGACTTCTACCAGCGATCCTACGTGCTGGGTGTCCGTTACAAACTGTAAGAGATGCAGTACCCCACGGCCGCTGCCGTGGGGTCTTCTGCCGGAGAATCTCCTCAAATAGCTTTCAAGCAATCTAACAACCAACTGATTATCATGAAACAACTTGTTCTATTCGCCATTAGCGCAACCCTGCTGCTGACCGGTTGTTCGAAAACCAGTACCGATAGTACGACCATTACACCCACGCCAGCGCCTACGGTCAACAACGCCGTATCGGGCGACGTGTCGGGTACCTGGACGAAGGGAAACACCTACAACGTGACGGGCCACATCCAGGTACCGGCCAGCCAGTCGCTGATAATTCAGGAAGGGGTCAACATTGTGTTCAGTGATTCGACGGTGAAGCCCGAATTTATTGTCAGAGGCAATCTGTACGTGGTCGGTACGTCGGCCAGCCCGGTAAAATTTACCGTGCCCGATGCCTGGAAAACCACGGCTAACCAGTACGGCAACCTGTGGGGCGGTATCATTGCCGCACCGACCAGTACGGAACTGCTAATCGATAATGCCATCCTGGAATATGGCGGGGCTGTCACGACGGAGAGTTCGCCATCGGTGAAAGCGGGTCTGTACAAAGCCGCAGCGGGTAACCACGTGCCAGCCGTTAACTACTCGAACATCAACGGTAAACTGGTCATCGTCAATAGTCGGCTGAACAACCAGAACGAAGACGGTTTTTACATCGAAGGGGGCAAAGTGATTATCGCCAACAACAAAATTTATACGACGGGTGTATCGGGTGGTGATGCGATCAACATCAAGTCAGGCGTGCAGGCCGACGTCGCGTACAATCTGGTTTACAGTCCAAACACGAATGCGTTGAAACTCTCAAACACGGGTGATCGGACTCCGCAGGCCTACGTGATTGGCTACAACAACACCATCGTAAACGCGGGCTGGCGCCGGCCGACGATCAAGGGCGGGTCGATCTGGGTGGAGATTGCTGTTCGGGCTGAACTGTACAATAACCTGCTGGCCAACGACCGCTTCGGCATCAAGCGTGACCCGAAAAATCCGGAGGATAGCCGGACGAAGGTGAGCAACAACATGTACTACGGAACCACGCAGGACGGCGTAACCGGCTTCCAGACCAGCAGCGAAATTCTGGCCGGTACAAACGACGTTACCAGTAAAACGGTGGGCGACAATGACCCCAAATTCGTGAATTATCCGCTCAGCACCGATCTGAAAAACTCGACGTTTAACACGGCCTGGGATTTTCGCCTGCAAAGTGGCTCCCCCGCAATTGGTAAAGGCACGACGAGCTTCACACCCATGTACTCGACAACCGGCCTGACGTTCGCCAACGGGACTACTTATAAATCACCTGCCCCGTCGACCACGATCGGTGCCTACGGGACGAACTAAAATCTGTTTGTCGTTTGTGGTTTGTCGTTCCTCCGGCGTCAGCCTAACGACAAACCACAAACGACAAACAGCGAAGCTATGAACAGACTATATGTAAGCCTGCTTTTGCTGGGCGCTGGTGCCTGCCAGACGCAGCAAAATACAGTTCGTACAGACCAATCGAGTGACACTGCGGTTGCGGTGATAAACCCCGTAGTTATCACTGATTCTGTACGGCACGACACCGATGATCCGGCCGTCTGGATTAACCCGGTCGACCCCGCCAAAAGCCTGATCGTCGGTACCGACAAAGACAAAGATGGTGGCCTGTATGTATTCGATCTGAACGGCAAACTGCAGGCCGACAGGACGGTGCGCGGATTACAGCGGCCTGACAATGTCGACATCGAATACGGCCTGATGCTGGGCGGTACAGCAACCGATATCGCTGTGGCTACCGAGCGACTGACCCACAAGCTACGGATCTACTCCCTGCCCGACATGAAGCCCGTTGACAAGGGTGGAATTGAGGTATTCGTGGGCGAAACGGGGAGCGAGTTCCGGGATCTGATGGGTATCTCGCTGTACAAAAATAAGGCGGGTATCATTTACGCCATCGTTGGTCGCAAAAACGGCCCGACGGATGGCACGTACCTGTGGCAGTACCGGCTCGACGATGATGGAACGGGCAATGTGCAGGCCACACTGGTGCGTAAGTTTGGGCAGTACAGTGGCCTGAAAGAAATCGAATCCATCGCTGTCGACGATCAGCTGGGCTACGTATATTATTCCGACGAAGGAAAGGGTGTACACCAGTATTACGCCGATCCTGACAAGGGTAATCAGGAACTGGCCCTGTTTGCCATCACTGGCTTTACTCAGGATCACGAAGGCATCTCAATCTATAATCAGACCGACAGCACGGGCTACATTCTGGTGTCGGATCAGGGAGCCAACAAGTTTCACATCTTTACCCGCGAAGGCACCGCGCAACACCCGTTCGAACATCGGCTGGTGAAAGTCGTCACGGTGAAGGCTGCACAGAGCGACGGATCTGAAACAGTTTCGGTGCCGCTGAACGGGCAGTTTCAGCATGGTCTGTTCATCGCCATGAGCGACGACCGCACGTTTCATCTGTATCGCTGGGAAGACATTATGCCGGGGCACATGCGGCCGTTATCGAACCGGTAGGGTACCAATTATGGCTAATGAGAAGGGGGCTAAAGCTGGTTAGATCAGCTTTAGCCCCCTTCTCATTAGCCATAATTGTGAGTAGCGTTCTGACTATCCAGTGAGCCCTACACTGGTTCGAGCATGGGTAAACAGCATCAACAGTAGGCAGAAGTAGTGTCTTTACATTATAATTCTACTAAATCTATGTATAAGTGTATTTATAGAGAAAAGACGAATATTATTCCATGAGATAGCGCATTAGCCAATGTTCAGTTGAATAACTGCAAGTAGAAGCAGAATTTTATTTTTAAGGACTATTTAATAAGTTTGCTAAGATTATTGATTGAGTTCTATAATTCACATTAACTTAAACTAAAATCTATGCGTAAATTTTTACTGACACAGTTCTTGCTGTGCTTATTCGCTATTCCGCTACTGGCTCAGGATCGAGTCATTAATGGAAAGATCACATCATCAGAAGATAACGCTGCGCTACCGGGCGTCAACGTTACAATCAAGGGCACGACACGCGGTGTTACGTCAGATGCTGATGGAAATTACAGTATCACAGTACCGACTACGGCCAGCACGTTGGTGTACTCGTTCATCGGTTACAAGCGACTGGAAGAAGCCATTGGCAATAAGAACATTATCAACGTAGTACTGGCGGCAGATGCTTCAACGTTGCAGGAGTTTGTCGTTACGGCGCAGGGTATCCGTAAAAGCCAACGCGAACTGGGTTACGCGGTTTCTAAAGTCGAAACGGGCGACGTAACCGTTGGCCGGTCGCCCCAACTGGCGCAGGCCCTGTCGGGTAAAGTAACCGGCCTAGCCGTTTACAATGTCAATAACAGCGTCGACCCGGCGGTGAAAATCGTTCTGCGTGGGTACCGCTCGCTGACGGGTAACAACGAAGCCCTCGTCGTGCTGGATGGTATGCAAACCACGTCGACGATTCTGGCGACGATCAACCCGAACGACGTTGAGAGCGTAACGGTATTGAAAGGTGGACAGGCGGCTACGCTGTACGGTTCGGCCGGTATCAACGGCGCTATCCTGATTACAACCAAGCGGGGCCAGAAGGGTAAGCTGCGGATCGGCTATTCAAACAGCACCAACATCGAGCAGATCAGCTTCCTGCCCCAGTTTCAGGATCAGTTCGGATCTGGCTCGCACTATTACCAGTCATTTGGTACGGCGGGCTACAGCAACGATCCCCTCGTGCGGATGCAGGGTAACTGGCGGTCGTACGAAAACCAGCAGTTTGGCGATCCGTTCGATGGCTCGTCGCGGATTCTGGGCCGCACGGCGCAGGACGGTAGTCAGCTGATTCTGCCTTATTCGGCAGTTCCCAACGGGCGCCGTAAAGCGTTCAACACGGGCGTATCGATGAACAACCAGATCAACTTTCAGGGGGGTGATGAAACCAGTTCGTTCTACCTGTCGCTGGAAAATCAGTCGATCGCCGGTATCGTTCCGAACGACAAAAGCAACCGGACGGGTGCCCGTCTGTCGGCAACTAAAGAATACGGTAAGTTCACCGCTGGCTTTAATGCCGCCTACGTCCAATCGGTATACAACCGGACAACGTCGGATTTTTACGGCGACGTAATCAACCAGCCCGCTAACCTGCCACTGAGCGACCTGCGCGACTGGCGTACCAATCCGCTGGCCAACCCGAACGGTTTCTATAACGACTATTTTAACAACCCGTACTTCAACGCCGATAACAACCGGGCTAACTATAAAGACGCCAACATCAACGGTAACCTGAACCTGAGCTATCGGCCTACCTCCTGGCTGACGTTTACGGAACGGCTGGGTGTACAAAACAACTCGCGGATCGGTAAGAACACGACGGGTAAGTTTACGTACAGCGACTGGGCGAAGACGTCTTCGTTCATTCCGTCGCCCTGGTTCCGTGATGGCGACGGTACGGGAATTTACCGCGCTATCTCCGACGTGCTGGGTTCTGTATTCGACTATTCGGGTACGGAGAATGTCATCAACAACGAATTCCTGATTCAGCTTGACAAAACCTATGGTTCGTTTCAGAACAAGCTGCTGTTTGGTAACAGTGTGTATCAGAGGGCGATTAAAAACATCGCTATCGGGTCAAACTCTATCGTTGTACCGGAGGTATACAACGTAGCTAACCGCCAGGGCGAACTGACCGGTGGCGAGTCGAACGCGCTACAGCGCCGGGTTGGTTTCTACGCCGACCTGACGACGAACTACAAAAACTGGCTGATCCTGAACGGTTCGTTCCGATACGATCAGACGTCATTGTTCTATAAGCCAACCCGCCCGAAAGATGCGTGGTCGTACCCGTACTATGGTGCGGCTTTGTCATTCATTGCGACCGACGCTATTCCGGGTCTGCGCAGCAATGTCCTGAACTACGCCAAGATTCGGGTCAATGCCAATAAAAACGCCAACGATAACGTCCCGCTCTATGGTCTTGATCTGGTCTATGCCAACGGGGGGGGATTCCCTTATGGCAACACGGTAGGTCTGACGGTTGGTGGTACGCTGCCCGACGCCAACCTGCGGCCGGAACAAGTGTATTCGGCCGAAGTTGGTGGTGAATTCCAGTTGTTCAATAACCGGGTAAACATCGACGTATCGGCCTACACGCAGACGTCGAAAGGCCAGGTTATCACGGTACGTATTCCCAACACGACGGGTTTTCAGAACCTGCTGATCAACGTGGGCGAAACCCGCAACTGGGGATACGAAGCCGAACTGAAATACCTGATTGCGCGCGGTGGCCGGTTTACCTGGGATGCTGCCCTCCGGTATTCGTACAACGACAACAAAGTGATCGACCTGTATCAGGGTATCAATGAGTTTCAGTACGGTGGTTACAGCTATGCCAACACGAGCGTTGTCAAGGGCGAGCGGTTCCCGTACCTGAAAACCGATGGTTACCAGTACGCACTGGATGGATCGGGTCGGGTGCTGGTGAACGCTACCACAGGTTACCCCCTTCGCAACACAACGTTGACGGGCCGTGGCGGTACGCTGCCCCGTCACATTGCTGGTCTGAGTTCGAAGATGGAGTACGCCAACTTTGCCTTCACGTTTAACTTCGAATACCGGGGTGGCAACGTGATGTACAGCGACCTGGGACGTCAGATGACGTTTACCGGTTCTGGTAAGTGGACGGAAGATCGGTACCCACACATCTACCCCAACTCGGCGGTCCTGAATACGGACGGCACCGTGTCGGCTAATACGACGCTGACCCGTGAAGCAGAGTATGCGCTGTGGGTAGATAACTACCGTGTTATCTCGGAGAACTTCGTTAACCCAGCCTGGTTCATCAAGCTACGCGACATCAACCTGGCGTACAACTTCCCCCAGAAGCTAATCACCAGAACGAAGATTTTTTCAGCTGCGAGCCTTGCTGTCTACGGTCGGAACCTATTCACGATTGTCGATAAAGCCAACTTCTACACTGACCCTGAATTCAGCTATCAGGGTAACCCAGCACTTGGCAGCACCAGCATCGGCTCGACGGCCTCAGCAGTTGGTATCGGTATCAACAGCACCGCGCAAACGCCACCGGTACGGCAATATGGTGTGAACCTGAATCTTACATTTTAAGCATCTGTCATTCTGTTTGATATGAAACTAAAAATCGCATTCTTACTAACCGCGCTGACATTGGCTGGCAGCGGCTGTAAAGAGCAGTTCTTCGATATAAACACAAACCCCAACACGCTGCCGACGGCTACGCCGAGCTTCGTGTTTACCAATGCCCAGAACACAACGACGTCGAACATGATCAACGTCAACGAACTGGGAGCATACTGGTCGGGGCAGTGGACGCAGTCGAACGGATACATCATCAGTACAACTCAGTTTGCCTATAACTTCACCAATGGTGATTTTAACTACTGGGATGGGTACTACGATAACCTGAACGACTATCAGTTCGTGATCGACAACGCTGATGCTAACGGTCAATCGTCACTGAAGGGACCGGCTAAAGTGATGAAAGCGTTGATCTTTCAGCAACTGGTCGATTTGTACGGTAATCTACCTTACTCCGACGCGTTGAAGGGAAGCGCTACACTGGCACCTAAGTTCGACGATCAGCAGGCTGTTTATGGATCGTTGATTACGCTGCTGGACGAGGCAATCTCGGATATTAAAGCCAATGCGTTCACAAGTACGACAACACCGGCTGACATCATGCTGGGTGGTAGTGCAACGAAGTGGGCGCAGTTTGCCAACTCGGTAAAAATGCGCATCCTCATGCGTCAGTCTCGTGTATCTGGCCGCGATTCGTACATCAAAACGGAGATCAATAAGATTGTAACGGGTGGGTCGGGCTTTATCACGGGCGAAGATGTAAGCGTCGGTGGAGCCAGTTTCTACGTAGCGACGGCGGGAAAAATCAATCCGATTTATGACCGCTGGGGCTATAGCGAAACGAATGCCCGCCGGGCCCTGAACAATTTCCCCCGAATTACCCAGTTTCTGGTCAACAGCCTGAAATCGTCGGGTGATACCCTGCGGCTTAAGCGTATCGCATACGCCGTCGGCAACGAAAACCAGTCGAATCCGGGGGTTAGCACGGCCCGTGAAGTGGCCGCTAACTACACCGGAACCCCATTCGGTGCGTCGTCGGGCTATCTGCCTGCCAATACCAGCGCGGTTGGTCCCAGCCTGCTCATTCGGGGTCAGTTCAACCGCCCGTTCGTCATCATGACGGCGGCCGAAGTGCAACTGAATCTGGCAGAAGCGAAGCAACGGTATTCAGATGTTACGTTGCCAAACACGGCTCAGGCTTACTTTGAAGAAGGTATCAAACAATCGTTCCGCGCCCTGGGGGCCAGTACAACTGGAGCCGATGCATTTAAAGGGAGCGGGGTAAACAACTACGACTGGACTGCTTCGACGGATAAGCTTACGGCGATCTCTATCCAGAAGTGGCTGGCCGCAGCTAACCTGAACGGGTTTGAGGCATGGTCAGAATATCGCAAGACTGGCTTGCCGGTAACGCCACAAAGCGTTCAGGTCACGGATAATCGTCGGCCAGTACGGGTTTTCTATCCTAACACGGAATCTGGATCGAACGCGGCCAATGTAAGTGCGCAGGGTACGATCGACGTTTTCTCGACCCGTCTGTTCTGGGATGTAGATTAACGCCATTTTTAAATCGCAAAAAAGGCCCTGTCAGCACTGTCAGGGCCTTTTTTATTGGCTAATGCCCAAAAACAAAAAAGCGGTCCGACAAAGTCAGTCCGCTTTTCACATTACGCTTTATCCAACTATTAAAACTGCTATTTAGAGAACTGTCCGGTAAGGCGGTCAGCTAAATTGTTGAGGCTGTAATCGTCTCTGTGTATGACTATTAAAAAGACGTGTTGCAAAATAACTGAGTAGAAAGCACAATCCGGTATACCGTCTAATAAATAAAGTGCCGATGGCTAATTGTGTCAAGTTGGTAAATTTTTGCGTTAGGTTACAAAAACTGATTACATAGTAGGATAGCAGTCCGAAACCAGGTATTAATTACTACGAACTCTACTTAATAATGATATATGTATCCTGTTTGATGCAGTGATTTTTTGAGGGTGCAAGCATCGACTCCAGCCAGTCCGGTAAAAAAGTTGATCCCGTCGCCGTTTGGCAGACGAGTGGGTGATCTTTTAAAACTTTTGCCAGCATCGTCAGTTCTTATTATTACGTAAACGATGTAATAAGATGAGTGACGAACAGGACGATTACTCAATGGAAGAGGCTCAGATAGCTGGTAAGCAGGAACAGCCGTTAGGTACTGACGGAAGCGATCAGGATCGGGCCAATATCGACAACAAGCATCGCCAAAGCGAAGAAAACTCGGCGAACGGTCTTGACAGCGAAACCGTAGTGGGTGGTCAGGATGGCCGCAACAACCGTGGCATCGGCAGTACCGATATGGACAGCGAGCACGGCCTGCTCCGTCAGAACGATCAGGACGATAGCCAGATGCAGGTTACGGAACAGGGTATGGAAAGTGCTACCGGTGGTGAAAACCGGGTGAACACCAGTACTGTCGATGTAACAACGAGCGGCCCCGATGATTACGCGTCAGCGGACGAGATGGGCACACCCGACGCCGAGGTTCCTGCGAAGGAGAAAGCCGACGCGGATGGCGAAGGAGACTCAGCCAACACGCAGCCGACTGGCAACGACGAAGCTGACGAGGAGCAAATCAGCCAGACCGGTACAGACCTCGGCAATCAGCCAGCGTATTGACAAGACGCCGGTAGATGTCAGCCGTATTTCAACAAAACAACTAAACCGAACAAAGCCATGAGCGTAAGTAGCAACAGCCGGAAAGAAAGCACAGAGTCGTATGCGGCTCAGCAGATGCACAACACGATGGGTATCGCGCCCGAACTGGCACAGCTGAATGATAAAAATCTCGACAACGATCTGCCATCCCGCGTAGCAGACAGCAACGATACGGACGTACCGGGCGATTACCAGCAAGCCGAAGTATTAGCTGCTGAAGGTGATGACGCGGAAGCAAAAGGAGAAAGCGCGTCTGTTGTGGATTCCAGCAATTCGATGGGCCATAAAGTAGCCGATGCGGACTGGAATACAACAACGGAAGATGGGGCTATTCCTGCGAAGCGTGCCGATGAGCCCGACCGGACGTTAGGCAATTCGTAGTCTATAGTAGTTCAGCAAAAAGGGGCGAACCGATCGGTTCGCCCCTTTTTGCTGTCAGGGATTTCCTGACACAGAAGACCGCTCTCAATTAGTCTGGCCAACAGCGGATGGGCGAAGCCGGTTGAGCGTATAGCAAATCACGGGATTCATCAGCTTCTTGGGCCCAGCGGTCAGGTTGGTCAGGTGGAGTTCATAAATGCGCTTCGGATGCAGTTGCGCTATTGTGAGCGATACAGTCCGGCGGTCGGGCGAGAGTTGAGCGGCTGTAACGGGTATCGTCTGCACGTCCTTCTGGGGTGACCCGTAGGCCCGATGGTACTCGTAATAGTAGGAGCGAAGCTGGTAATTGGCCAGCTGGCGGGCGGTAGCTTCGTCAACGGGTTGGGTAAATGTCAGATCGAAACCGGTTGAGGTAAGTGTCATCGCCAGGATGTCGAGTGGTGTACCGCCAGTATAGCGGATGCGCTGAATACCCCGGTCGCCCAGCCAGCCGTGGTCGGTTTGTCCCAGCCACAAACTACCGTCGGGGGCAAAGGCAAGCCGGTTGTTGCCAATCCGCAGCGGTGTCCCGCCGGAGCCGCCTTTAGCAAAAAAGGGTATGCAGGCCCCCTGCATCTGCCCGTCGACCATATCGGGTAAGACGCGCAGTAGATGCGGAAAATCCATCTCGCCAACGAATGTCTGCCCGGCAAAGGGACCAAACTTTCCCTGGCTCCTGTCGACTACCAGCTGGGTTGGCGAATGCGCCATACTCTCGTGCGGGAAAGCGATGCTCTCCACCGTTCGCATACTATCGAGCGTTTGGGGCGACAGCGTCAGCGGGTCGATATCGGGAAAGCCGGGACGCCAGACCAGACTCGTCGGATGGCCGTAGAACTTACCTTCCTCTACGTTATACAGTTTGCTCGTACCAAGCCAATCGCCCTGATTGTCGGTCACCAGCAATCGCCCCTGTGCGTCGATGCCGAGGCCATTGGGCGACCGGAACCCACTGGCGTAGGGCTTTACTTTGCCATCAGGTGTAATTTTCATAACCCACCCCCGATACGGTACGCAGGCATACATCCGCCCCGGCCTACCCAGGGAGTCGTACTGCCCCCGTAACTCGGCACGGATGCCGGCACCATTCGACGCGGTGTTCAGGCTGATGTAAAGGTTACCCTTGTCATCACGGACGGGACCAAACGCGAACTCGTGGTAGTTGCCCGACATGCCGAACTGGTCGGCTACCGTTTCGTAGGTATCAGCGACACCATCACCATCGGTATCGGTCAGGCGGGTCAGTTCAGGGCGTTGCATCACCAGCAGTTCACGATTGCTGATCGCCAGTATGCCCAGTGGATCGTGCAGACCCTCGGCAAACAGCTTCCACGTCTTTGTTTTGGGGTTATACAACATTACCTCACCCCGGTGGAAGCAGGCTGCCAGCCGCCCATCGGGCAGGAAAGTCAACCCCCCCGTTTCGACTGTCAGACCGGGGGGCGTTGGAATGGTTTCAATGGTGTAATAATCCGAAATCGTATCGGCGGGAGCGGGAGCAACCCAAAACCACAGCGACGTCAGGAGGGTGAGCAGCATGGATTAAAGCGTTGAGAGCGTGAGCGAAAACTGACGTGTACCAGCCGGTAACCGAACCTGATTGTTTTGTAGTCGCCCGGTCGAGGCTCTGTATTGAATACCGGGCTGAGCCGTAGCCATAAACGTCAGCGGTTGCCTGGTTGGGGCAATGGTGAACGTTCGGATTAATCCACGCCCAGCCGCCCGGGGTCGGATTCGTTCCCGTATTTCTACACCATTGACCAGATACCGGAATTCCGGGTAGCGGTCGATCAGTCGGTAGCCTTTAAACTGCACAATGGGCGTTTGCGTACCTACCCGCCACGGAAATCCGTCGGTGTCGCGGTAATAGATGTCGCCCACGACGGTGGTAAATCGCTGTCCTTTCCCGTCCCATTGCTCCGTGTTGTCGACGAATCCGCCCGACCACGCATAGCGTAACCGACACGAACCTGCATCAAACACGTACGACTGCCCGCCATCGGTACCGGGCAGGCCAACCGCAATAGCCGCCGGACCGCAGTCGGCCATAAACGTCCGGCAGACGGCAGGTAGTGTCAATGAATACGGGTGGCCAGATGCTTCGGCGTGCTGATGCATACCGGCTTCAGCGACACGAGCCGGATTGGGCAGGTTACGGTCGGTGTTGGGGTCAGGCAGCTTACCCGGCTCATTCGTTGCGTAAATGATGCCGTACATAATGGCGCCATGCCCCGGATAGGTGCAAACGAACGGGTAAGCGCCGTCCGCTACGTTGACTGTCAATGAGTCGGTATTGCCGGGCTCGACGCTGACCGTGTGCGCCAGTACATCGTCCATCGCCGGAACGTGGTGCATGGCGGGACCTTTGTCGCCCAGCGCCAGCGCAAACTCGACTACCCGCAGCCGGGCGTTTGGGCGCGTCACGACGAGGTTATGGGCCATGTCGTCTTTATTCAGAAAGCGCAGATGCAGCCGCGTATTCGGTTTGACAACCAGCCGCTTCTGATCGAACTGGAGCCCCCCTGATGTCGTAATGATGATTGTTGTATCGCGCTGCGCCCATGCCGATGTCGTCAGCAGCAAGCCGCTTAGCAGCAGTAATGTATGCATAATCGTAAAAGCAGAAACGGGATAGGTTTTAACGTGTGTTGAGCGATGTGTGGTCTTGAGCAAACGTAGCCTGGACCCGCGCCGGCGAACTGGTCCAGGCTAGAACAGCAACTGAACGGCAGCAGCGGGGAGAAGTGTTCCGTCACCGATCTGCGTTTCCAGTGCTGAAAGCTGTTCCCGAATGCCCGGTTGGCTGTAGAAATTGGCATCGAGCTGTTGTCGGAGTAACGCCCGAAACCAGGCTAACTGCTGCTCCTGCCGGCGTTGCTGGAACTGACCGTTCTGTTGCATTCGCTGCTGATGGTCGATAATCGTGCTCCAGAGCGACGAAATACCCTCACCGGTCAGGGCTGAGCAGGTCAGAACCGGGGGCGACCAACCCGTACCGGTAGGGGGGAACAAATGCAGCGCGTTGGCATAGTCGAGCTGGGCGCGCCGGGCGGAGGATGCATTGTCGCCGTCGGCTTTGGTGATGGCCAGGGTGTCGGCCAGTTCCATGATGCCCCGTTTCATACCTTGTAATTCGTCGCCCGCTCCGGCCAGCATCAGCAACAGAAAGAAATCGACCAGCCCGTGTACAACCGTTTCCGACTGACCAACACCCACCGTTTCGACCAGAATCACGTCGAACCCGGCCGCTTCGCAGAGTAACATCGTCTCGCGGGTGTGATGCGCAACACCCCCCAGTGCGTTGCCCGCTGGCGAAGGCCGGATGTAAGCCGACGAATTCATCGACAGTGTTTCCATGCGCGTTTTGTCGCCCAGCAGGCTCCCGCCCGAACGTTGGCTGGTTGGGTCGATGGCAAGTACCGCCAGGTGGTGGCCCAACTGCGTCAGATGCGTACCAAAGGACTCGATAAACGTGCTTTTTCCCACGCCGGGCACCCCCGTGACACCCACTCGAATTGCCTTACCGGTATCGGGAAGTACTCGGCCAAGTACAGCCTGCGCCAGTGCCTGATCGTCGGCCCGGCGACTTTCGACCAGCGTAATGGCCCGGCTCAACAGCAGCCGGTCGCCCTGGCGAATACCATCGGCATACTGGTCGGGTGTAAGGCGGTGACGCATAGGCAGCAGGAATCAGCGTAAATCGTCGGGGGTCGTGATTTTGATGTTCTCGTAAGCGCCTTCAATCAATGAAATCGAAAAGCCCGAAAACTCCAGTACACTGGCACAATCGGTGAAAAACGGCTGCTCATCGACCGAAAATGCCCGCCGGAACCAGTCGAGTCGAAACGTTTGGGGCGTCTGAACGAGCTGATACTGCCGCCGGTCGACGGCACGACTATGGCCATCTGCTTCCACCACGCGTACGGAATCTTTTACCGGTACTGCCGTTACCGCCGATCCCAGCCGGGCGGCAGTAGCAAAGCTATTTTGAATAATGTCGGTTGAAATAAAGGGCCGTACACCGTCATGCACAGCCACCAGCGTACCGTCAGTCGGAATAGCTGCCAGGCCACACCGCACCGACTGAAAACGCGACTCTCCCCCGTCGACGGTTTGTATACCGGGCTGAAACTGATGCTGTTCGCAGAGTGTGCGCCAGGTGGCCTGCTCACGGGCGGGCAGTATCAGAATGAGCTGCGATGCTGGCAGTACTGCCAGAAAGCGTTCAATCGTGTGTTGCAGAATGGGCTTGTCGCGCAGCAGTAAAAACTGTTTGGGTATATCGGCTTTCATCCGACTACCGCTGCCGCCGGCAACGATGATGGCGTAGTTACTCAAAACTCGTCGGGTACTAATCAGTGGTCGATAGCGCAAAGCTACAACCCCAGCCTGATTAGTACCCGACGAGTTTGTATTTTGACAGGATTACAGGATGGACAGGATTAAAAGAATTGTTTGCTTTTTAAATCCTGTCCATCCTGTAATCCTGTCAAAAAAAATTACAGAATCAGCATGGCGTCACCATAGGTGAAGAAGCGGTATTTCTCCTTGATGGCCTGCTGGTACGCTTCTTTGATAAGCTCGTGACCGCCAAACGCACTCGTCATCATAACCAGAATCGATTCTGGCAGGTGCAGATTGGTTAGCAGTGAGTTAGCGATTTTAAAATCGTAGGGTGGGAAAATAAACCGGTCCGTCCAGCCTTCAACTGGTTTCAACCGGCTGTTTGCTGATACCGATGATTCTACCGCTTTCAGGGACGTAGTACCGATGGCACAGACGCGCTTGCCAGCGTCCAGCGCTGTGTTGACGATCTTTGAGGCATCGTCGCCAATGCGGTAATTTTCCGAGTCCGTCTTGTGTTTGGTCAGATCTTCGACATCAACCTGCCGGAACGTTCCCAACCCGACGTGTAATGTGACAGGTGCAAAGTGAATACCTTTAATCTCCATGCGCTTCATCATGGCGCGGGTAAAGTGCAGACCCGCCGTGGGGGCCGCGACGGCACCGATGTGCTGCGCGAAAACGGTCTGATAATAATCGCGGTCGGCTTCTTCAACATCGCGATTTATTTCGCGGGGAATCGGCATTTCGCCCAGTTCGTCTACCGCTTTCATGAACTCGTCGTGGTTGCCGTCAAACAAAAACCGGATGGTGCGGCCCCGCGACGTGGTATTGTCAATTACTTCAGCAACCAGATCACTGTCGCCGAAATAAAGTTTGTTACCGACGCGGATTTTGCGGGCTGGGTCAACCAGTACATCCCACAGTTTCATCTCACGGTTCAGTTCACGTAGCAGAAATACTTCGATTTTGGCACCGGTTTTTTCTTTATTACCGTAGAGCCGGGCGGGAAATACTTTCGTGTTGTTGATGACCATGACGTCACCATCATCAAAATAGCCGAGGATGTCTGAAAATTGCTTATGCTCAATGGTTTTGGCCTTGCGGTCAACGACCATCATCCGCGATTCGCCCCGCTCAACCGGGTATTTGGCAATGAGACTGTCGGGCAAATCGAATTTAAATTCAGATAACTTCATAGCAGATCAGCACTGGAAAAGAACGGCTTACTTTTTTATAAGGGCCGCAAATATACATAAAAAACCCGAAAACTTTATTAGCTTCCGGGTTCAATTCTTGGAAATATGGGTAAAATGCTTATCAGTTAGCCGCAAAAGGGTCGATTGGTTGTACAGCTCCGTCGGTGTTAACCGTTGGCCGTTCGCCTACGTTAAATTTCGCCATCAGTTCGGGCGATGCTACCGAGTAGGTTCCCTGCGCTGCTACAAAGACGCCTTTTTCGCCATTGGTAGCTGTCAGTGCATACAGTGTCATTTCATCACCGGGGTCTGAGGGGCCTTCAAACCGATAGAATTCATCGACCACAAATTCATCGCCCTTCAGTTTCATATCACTATTCTGATCTTCGAGATGATCACCTTTTGCTTCAAACTGGTGCGTATAGCCCTGATCGTGAAGGGCTTCCATTGCCTGTGTAAGGGTATCGTATTGTGCCATGGCTGCGTGTGTTTCGTGAGTTAGTGCAGAAAAAATACCGATTCTGCCGGGTTTCTGTCTCATTAACCCATAGTAGACCGGATAGTTTTGAGTCAGGATCGATACACAGCCGGGCCATGTAACCGCTTTGTTCCAATGTGGGGAGAAACAAAACAGTGATCCTTGTTTGTGGCTTTAATTGAAAATTAACCCCAAGTTAGTACATAAACCATGAGCACATCCGCGATTTGCCCGACCCTGGCATTCGGACTACTGTTACTGGCTGGCCTGACAGCCTGTAATACAGCCGACCCTGATCTGACGCCCACCGCCTTCCCTGACCGTATCGCGTTTACCGCTACCCGGCAGTATCCCGAAGGAATCACCTACGCGCTCACACTCGACAAATTCCTGATTAGCTCATTGACACAGGGGAAGGTTGGTACAGTCGACCAGAACGGTACCTATACTGACCTGATTCTGGACGATCAACTCATTGCCGGGGTGGGGATGAAGGTGCGTAATGAGCGGCTGTATGTCTGTAACGGCGATCTGGGCGTGTCCTCGAAAAGTACGGCGGCATCAGCGATGAAAACGGCGGGACTATACGTGTATGATCTGGCAACCCGCCAGAATACCCGCCGGGTCAATCTGGCGGCTCTACTACCAAACAGTAACCACTACGCCAACGATATCGCTTTTGACAACCAGGGCAATGCGTACGTTACCGATTCATTCGCACCCGTTGTCTACCGTGTACCGGCGGATGTGAATCAGGCCCCAGTTATTCTGGTCAATGACACACGCTTTTCGGGACAAAATTTCAACCTCAACGGAATCGTCTATCATCCCAGTAATTTCCTGATCGTTGGAAAGGCAAACGAGGGTAAGCTGTTCAAAATTGACCTGGCCAACAGTAATGCCGTTACAGAAGTCGCGCTCAACGCCCCACTGCCCGGCTGCGATGGAATGCTGCTGTATAACAATGAATTATACGTCGTGCATGAGCGCACCAAAATGTCGCGGGTGACCAGTTCTGATGGCTGGAGAACGGCTGGTATCGCCAAAACGGATGTAAGCGGCTACGAGGATGCGACGACAAACACCGAAGTCAACGGGTCGATTTACGCCTTGAACGCTCGTATCAGCGAAACCAGCGCAGCCGCCACGGCCAACAATCCATCGTCACTAACGGCCAATACATACAGTATCAAGAAGTTCCAGCCGTAAGTAGGCGATATACTCAATAAAGCCCCTGATGTAGACGCATGAATGTCCGCATATAGTCAGCTTTGTTAAATGTAATTGGCTGAACGTCAGGATAGTATCCCATGATGCCTTTGTAGTCTGTTTCACTGGCGAAGAGTTGCCATATTAATTGATCTCCGTTATCAGCAATATCAACAGTCAGGGCACCGCAGTCAATATCGCCACACTCAGGGCAGACATACAGACAAACGCGGCCCGTTTTCAGGTGGGAGGGGCGAACCAACGTAAGTTGCTCGATGTGATCGCGCTCGTACAATCGGTTTTCCATCCAGCCAAATGGACTAATTATTTCGGCAGTCGTAATCGGCAATAACCTGCGTATGGATTGACCATCGATTTGATAATCGAGATAATGACGCTCAGTTCTGTTGGTGCCGCCGAACCGAACGGCTGAAGCAAACGATAAAGTTGCCATCGTAAACGGACGAAGCCCCATTTCGCTAAAAAATGGGGCTTCGTAATTAGCTGTAAACAAGTTGACTAGTTGATTTTCAACACGGCCATGAATGCTTCCTGCGGGATCTCGACGTTACCGACCTGACGCATCCGTTTCTTCCCTTTTTTCTGCTTGTCGAGCAGTTTGCGTTTCCGTGAGATATCACCGCCGTAACATTTGGCCAGTACGTCTTTGCGCAAGGCACTCAACGTTTCGCGGGCAATAATTTTCTGACCGATAGCGGCCTGAATAGCGATCTCAAATTGCTGACGGGGAATCAACTCGCGGAGTTTCTCGCACAGCTTTTTACCCCATTCGTACGACTTCGACCGGTGAACGATGGCCGACAGGGCATCGATTTTATCCCCGTTGAGCATCACGTCCAGCTTCACCATGTCTGATTCACGGTTTTCCATGAACTCATAGTCGAGCGACGCATAGCCACGCGAAATGGTTTTGAGCTTGTCGAAGAAGTCGAACACGACCTCCGCCAGGGGCATCTCGAACTGTAGTTCTACCCGGTCGGCGGTGAGATAGACCTGGTTTTTGAGGTTGGAGCGTTTGTCCATGCATAACCCCATGATGCCGCCAACGTACTCGGATTTTGTTATGATCTGCGCCCGGATAAAGGGTTCTTCGATGTAATCGATCAGGTTCGGGTCGGGCATCTCAGCGGGTGCCGATACCTGCATTTCCTCCCCTTTTGTCGTTACAACCTCGAACCGCACCGACGGCACTGTCGTGATAACGGTCATATCGAACTCGCGTTCCAGCCGCTCCTGCACGATTTCCATGTGTAGCATACCCAGGAAGCCGCAGCGGAACCCAAAACCGAGAGCCGCCGACGTTTCGGGTTCCCAGACCAGAGCCGCATCGTTTAGCTGTAGCTTTTCCATGGCGTCACGCAGGTCTTCGAACTCGCTGGTTTCGACGGGATAGATACCGGCAAATACCATTGGTTTGACCTCCGAAAAACCCTGAATAGCCTCTTTAGCCGGGTGCTCGAGCGACGTGATCGTGTCGCCGACTTTTACTTCTTTGGCGACTTTGATACCTGAAATCAGATAACCCACATCACCACACTCGATAACTGATTTCGGCACCTGTTCCAGCCCCAGCGTACCCACTTCATCGGCGATGTATTCCTTACCGGTGTTCATGAACTTCACGCGATCACCTTTGCGAATGCGTCCGTTCTTCACCCGAAAGATAACTTCGATACCCCGGTACGAATTGAAATGAGAGTCGAAAATCAACGCCTGCAGCGCACCGTTGGGATCGCCTTTGGGAGCCGGAATCCGTTCGACGATAGCGGCCAGGATTTCGGGTACGCCGATGCCTTCCTTACCGCTGGCCGGAATGATGTCATCCCGTTCGCAGCCGAGCAGGTCCACCATTTCGTCTTTTACTTCTTCGGGCATGGCACCCGGCAGGTCAATTTTATTCAGTACCGGAATGATAACCAGATCATTATTCAGGGCCAGGTACAGATTCGAGATTGTCTGAGCCTCGGTGCCCTGCGCGGCATCGACCAGCAGCAGTGCGCCTTCGCAGGCAGCAATCGACCGGGATACCTCGTAGCTAAAGTCGACGTGACCAGGGGTGTCGATCAGGTTGAGCGTGTATGTTTCGCCTTTGTAAACATAGTTCATCTGAATGGCGTGGCTCTTGATCGTGATGCCACGTTCGCGCTCCAGATCCATATCGTCCAGCAATTGTGCCTGCATGTCACGGGCACCAACGGTTTGGGTGAATTCCAGCAATCGGTCGGCGAGGGTACTTTTGCCGTGGTCGATGTGGGCAATGATGCAAAAATTACGGATATGTTTCACGCTGGAAAACAGAAGTAGCTGCTGAATAAACAGCAAAAATAGGCAAAAAAGTCCGCGAATGGGGTAGGGTAGGTCGGGTGTAAAAAACAAACGCCGGTTTCAAAAGAAACCGGCGTGTCTGAATTACACTTCATCAACAAACTAAAACCATACTGGCGAACCAGTCTAGTGCTGTAGGAGGGGGACTCGAACCACCCACGGTGCGGTTAGCTACAGTACAACTCTGGTGGTCAACCCCAGTCGCCACGAGGGCGGCATTATGCTGCGTTTATCCCTTATCACCACCCCCGAGACAGGAGGGCACGTCTGCCAATTTCGACATCCTACAGTGTAAAAAAGATGTCGAAGCAGTCAACCCGTTGACCCTGGCCAACCGCTTCAACAAGACAAAGGTAATAGACTGACCTGTTTCATTGCAAATTTATCAGCGAAAAAGCTTGAAATTTATGATATATTGAAAGTAGATGTATATTTGTTATGAAAACAGAAAAAGAACTGGCAGATGGCCGATAAAAATTTAGAAATTGACAATACAGATCTGAAAATTTTGAGTCTGCTGATGCAGGATGCCAATATGCCCTACACTGAAATCGGCAAACGAATCTATGTGTCGGGTGGTACCGTGCACGTGCGCATGAAGAAACTGGAGCAGATGGGCGTTGTCAAAGGATCGCAACTCGTGATCGACAGTGCCCGGCTGGGCTGGGATATCAGCGCCTTTCTGGGTATATATCTCGACAAAAGTTCGCTCTATGCCGATGTATCGCAGCAGCTGGAGAAGATTCCCGAAGTCGTCAACGTGCACTACACGACGGGCATTTACAGCATTTTTGCCAAAATCGTCTGTCGCGATACCCAGCACCTGCGTGAAGTGTTGCACGACAAGATTCAAAAAGTCAGTGGTATACAGCGAACCGAAACGTTTATTTCGCTCGAAGAAAGCGTCAATCGACCCGTTCCGTTCGGTGAAGGGGTATGACAGCATTGAACCGTTAGCCGTTGGGTGCGTGTTATAGCCAGCAACAAACATGTACGTATGCCACCTGTAATTCACGCAACAACGGTTGTCGGTATCCGCCACAATGGGCATGTCGCCCTCGGTGCCGACGGACAAGCCACCATGGGTAACACCGTTGCCAAGAGTAACGTCCGCAAGATTCGGGTGCTGATGGGCGGGAAAGTGCTGGCCGGTTTCGCCGGGTCTACTGCCGACGCCTTCACCCTGATTGAGCGCTTTGAAGATAAACTTAATGCCTATGGGGGCAACCTCAAACGGGCGGCCATCGAACTCGCCAAAGACTGGCGTACTGATCGGTATCTGCGCAAGCTCGAAGCAATGCTGATTGTGGCTTCGAAGGACGATCTACTGCTGGTGTCCGGCACGGGCGATGTAATCGAACCGGATTTCGACGTGGCGGCCATAGGGTCGGGCGGGATGTATGCGCAGTCGGCGGCCATAGCGTTAAAGAAGCACGCTGGCGAACTGACGGCCGAAGAAATGGTGCGGGAAAGCCTGCATATCGCGGCCGACGTGTGCATTTATACCAATCATAATCTGGTTGTTGAATCGTTGTAAGCAGCCGAGTGGACCGTACGCGCACGAATCGCGGGCCGTCGGTTAGATTGTTTATCTTTGAGCCTTTGTTTGTCATTCCTCATGCACACATGAAACCAGGCTTCACTCAGTCGTCAATGCTGATGCGCCGGCGGATCTCGCTGGGGTTCATACTGGCTATGGGGCTGATTTCGCTGGGGTTTGCCTTGTCGTTGCTGAGTTACAGCCGCCATAACGACGATAATGTTGGGGCAGAGCAGGCGCAGGCGGTTATCGACCGCACCAATACTCTTCAGTTACTGGTGCAGGAAATCGAAACGGGTACGCGTGGTTATATTCTGACCGGCGAAAGTCGCTACCTGAATCCGCGTAAGACGTCATTGCCGCAGATTCCGGGCCACCTGAGCAGCCTGCACGCTATGGCGGTCAGTCATGGTCCGGTTGTTCGTCCGCTGATTAGTCAGCTTCGGCAGGAGGTAATGGCCAAACTGATTGTATCCGACAAACAACTGAAGCTGACGAATGCCGGGCTGATGGCCAACCGGGATACGCTGCGGACTTATCTGGCAACTGGGCGCGAGCGCATGAAAGCTGTGCGGCAGACGATAGCGGCTATACAAACAGCGGAAACGGAACGGCTGAACCAGCAGACGGCGCAGGCCGAACGGTCGTACCGCAATACCCAGCTTATTATCTTCGCGCTGTCGACCCTGACGTTTTTTACAATTATTGCCTTGTACCGCATGTTGCGGGATGAGTTGCACCGACGGCAGCGAAACGAAGATCGGTTACGCGAATACGAGGTCAGACTGCGTGAGCAAATCCGGCAGCTCGAAACCTCCAACGAGGAACTTGAACGGTTCGCGTACGTCGCCAGTCACGATTTACAGGAGCCACTGCGTAAGATTCGTTCGTTTGCTACGCTGATTACCGCCCGGCATGGTGATACACTGGAGCAGGAGGGCAGTACGTACATACAAAAGATTTCGTCGTCGGCCGATCGAATGTCGAAATTGATCAAAGACCTGCTCGATTTTTCGCGCATTTCCAATTACCGGGAAGAACCGGCACTCGTATCGCTCGACGAAGTTGTGCAGTATGTGCTTGACGATCAGGAGTTACGTATCAAAGGGCTTGGCGTGCAGGTAGAAGTTGGCCGTTTACCGACGGTGCAGGCCGTACCCGGACAGATGGATCATCTGTTCGCCAATCTGATTTCAAATGCGCTCAAATTTGTTCGTCCGGGTGTAGTGCCCCGGCTGCGCATCGATGCTATATTGGCCGACGTAAGTCAGTATCCGAACCTGGCTGACAACCGGACGTATCACGAAATACGGGTGGAGGACAATGGCATCGGTTTTGACGAAAAATATTTAGACCATATTTTCAAGGTTTTTCAGCGACTGCACGGTAAAAGCGCGTTTGAAGGAACCGGCATCGGGCTGGCGATCTGTAAGCGGATCGTTATAGCACATGAGGGCCATATTACGGCCCACAGTCAGCCCGACGTCGGCACTACCTTCATTCTTATTCTACCCGAACAGCAGTCGCGCCAGGATTATGACCGATCAAACCCCATTAAAGCCCATTCATATTCTGCTGGTTGACGACGACGAAGACGACCGTTTTCTGACACGTGAAGCTTTTCAGATGCATTACCCAACCAGTCAGATTTCATTCGCTGAAGATGGAGAGGATATGCTTGATTTTCTTCAGCGTCGGGGCGTTTACGAAGACGTAAAACTGCCGCTGCCCGATCTGATTCTGCTCGATCTGAACATGCCCCGCAAGGATGGGCGGGAAGCCCTGCGGGAAATTAAAGCCAGCGAAAAACTACGGCATATCCCTATCGTGGTACTAACCACGTCCGACGCGCGCGCCGACGTGGAAACGTCGTATTTCAACGGGGCCAACAGCTTTATCACCAAACCACCCACGTTTCAACGGTTAAGCGAAGTAACCAAAACGATCGGGCAATACTGGTTCAACGTGGCCACTGTGTGCGGGCAGGACGCGTAAGCTATCCTTATGGCAGGTTAACGAGCCCGACAAATAATTTCTCGATACCCGCTGTCACGCGCCGGTTCTGGCCGGGTGTGAATCGGCTCACCTGCACGCAGAAACTCATGCGTTCGCCACGGCCCGTACTGAAATACCCGGCGTAAGCCCGCACGCCTTCGATAGAACCGCTCTTGGCCCGAATCTTCCCCGCTGCTACGGTACCCTTCGCCAGATTACGTACGGTACCAGTCTGCCCTACCACGGGGATGGTTTCCAGAAACGCCGGAAACGTCTGGTCGCGGCCCATCGCGCTCAGGATACCTGTCATATTACCGGCTGTCAATGCGCCCACGGTCGACAGGCCGCTGCCATCTTTGATCCGGAATCCGTTCAGGTCAACGCCTTTGTCGCGCCAGTAGTCAGTCAGCCGGTCTATGCTGGCACCGGTCGTTTTGGTCGATTTACTGAGCGCCAGTGCAGTCGTTCGCAGCAGTGCCTCGGCATACAGGTTGATGCTTTGAAAGTTAGTCTGCGCAATCAACTCGGTCAGCGGAGGAGATTTGTGTTCATAAATCAATGTACGCTTACCCGACGAAGGCATCTTTGTCGGCGATCCGCTACCTGTCGATAGTGCTTCGTTGGTAACCGCGATATGATCAGTCAGCAGTTGCTGATGCAGCGCGTAGGCCGCGAAGTAAGCCGGATCGGGCAACGCTCCCTTCACCGAAAATTCGTCACCCGCCGGGACTTTGCCCGTCAGCCACTGCTGATTCTGAAAAGGCGCTCCGTAGATCGTTACCTGATCGCCGGTACCCGCGTCGTCAGTCGTTACGTTGTTGCGCAGGTTTAGGAACGGCAGCGTAGGGTCGGTGCGGAGAAACGTAGCCGCAGCACCTGCGGCAGTACCCGGTTTAAAAAAGACGCGGTACAGGTTCTCGTTCAGATTCAGCGCGCTCAGGCTGGCCCCGTAGTAGTTGCCCAGATCACCATAGGGCCAGGTGTCGGGCGTCGTCAGGTCGGTGTACAGCGACGCATCGCCCACGATGCGCCCGTGAATTTCCCGGATACCGGCTCCTTTTATCTGCGCCGACCAATTTTTCAGCAGGGCCGTCAGGTCGTAATAACTCGGAAAGCGCCAACTGCCCAGCGACGGATCGCCGGATCCCCGGATATACACATTGCCCGTCAGTATGCTATCCTGAACAGCACCGTCGTATTCCAGCGCAGTCGTGTAGCTATAATTCGGACCCAGTACCGACAGAGCCGTCGCCGTAGTAACGAGTTTCAGCGTTGAGGCCGATGGCAGGCTCTGCCGGGCGTTATAGTTCACGACTTCCTGCCCGTCGCTGACCCGGCGGACGGATAGTGCAACAGTACCGTAGCGCACGGCTGGGCCAGCCTGAAATGAATCGACCAGCGTCATCAGCTGTTGAATCGCCAGCGAATCAGCTACCGGGCGAAAGGCACGAACCGGCAGGGTGGCGGGGGGGGCAACGGGTCTGAATACAGCGTGAATCAGGAAGAAAATCAGGCGTAGTGAAAATACAGGCATACGTCAGGTACGGGTGAGCAATCAACACGAAGAACGGCAAAAATCGGGCGCTTTACCGAACAACCATGACGGATTGAGCGGGAAGCGACGCACTGTCAGCAGGCGTCAATCGCAAAATGGGGCATTTATCGCTGGAAAGGTGCCGTAAAGACAGTCAGATGAATCCTAATTTTATCGTGTAGGGACAAACACAGCCGGGGCAACGTTATTAACGGGTAATGTTGTAGTTTTGCACTCTTACGCCGAACTGAACGCCCCACCGAACTCGCTTCAGATCACGAATAAATGACATTGAATAGTAAGCTGTACGCATGAAATTATCGTTTCTGGGGGCTGCCCGTCAGGTAACAGGCAGCATGTACCTGCTGGAACTGGAGGATGATTACCGAATTCTGGTCGACTGTGGGTCGGACCTGGAAAGGTCCCGCCAGAATGGGCAGGATGTTCCAACGAGTCCTCAATTGAGTTTTTTCCCGTTCGAGGCTTCAAGTATCAATTTGGTGCTGCTCACGCACGCGCACGTCGATCACTCGGGCAATCTGCCTAATCTGTACCGGGAAGGGTATGAAGGTCAGGTACTTTGCACAGAACCTACCTTCGCACTGACCAACGTGCTGCTGAAAGATGCGGCTTCGATCAATCAAAAGCGCATCAACGAGCTAAACGCCAGCAAAAAGCAGCGTGTTCGGGATAAGCAGTCGCAGATGCAGAAAGAGCTGTTTCTGGACCGGCAGGTGCGCGAAACGATGGAAAACGTGGTGCCGATCTCGTTTAACCGCCGGTTCCGCGTAGCCGATAACGTCGACGTAACCTTCATTCCGGCCGGGCATCTGCTGGGGGCCGCGCACATTGTTGTCGAGGTCGTTGAGCGTGGCGAAAAGAAAAGTATCTGCTTCTCGGGCGACATTGGCCGTAAAAATTACCCGCTGCTGGTTGATCCGGCACCGGTTCCGGCCGTCGATTACCTGATCTGCGAAAGCACGTACGGCAACCGGCTCCATGAAGATCATCGGTCGCCGGAAGACGCGCTGGCTGATATAATCCAGCGCACCTGCATCGACATTCCGGGTCGACTAATCATCCCGTCGTTCAGTGTAGGCCGGACACAGGCACTGCTGTATACGCTCAACAAGCTGTACACGGAGCGCGACTTCCCGCCCATCAAGGTGTTTTCCGATAGTCCGATGGGCTTCGAGAGTACTAAGATTTACCTACAGCATATCAAGATGCTGAACGGCGAAGCCAAGGAGTTTTACAAGGAGAACGAAACGTTGTTTGATTTCGAAAATTTCCAGTTTCTGGAGTCGTCGAAAGCCAGTAAGGCGGTGTCGAACTACGGCGAACCGTGCATTATCATCTCGTCGTCGGGCATGGTGCAGGGCGGTCGGGTGGAGTATCACGTAGCCGAGAACATCAGCAATCCATACTCGACCATTCTGATTATCGGTTATTGCGCCGAAGGAACGCTTGGCTGGCGGTTGCTCAACGGCCAGCCGACGCTGACAATCAAGGGTAAGGAGCACCAGGTACTGGCCAACATCGAAAAGATTGACGTGTTCAGCGGACACGGTGACCGCGACGATCTGATGGAGTTTGTAACGGCCCAATCGGCTGAAACGCTGAAGTCAATCTTCCTGGTCCACGGCGAATACGAAAGCATGGAATCGTTCCGCGACACGCTGGCTGAAGCGGGCTATCCGCAGGTGATAATTCCGAAAAAAGGCGAAACGTTTGACCTGTAGAGTTTTAACGTTGTAGGGTTATAAGGTTGTAACGTTGCTGGCGCGTTCAGCATCGGCGGCAGCAACTTTGCAACTGTAAAACTCTATAACAATACAACTCCCTTTAAAAGACCGTACGAAACTTACCTGGATGAGAACGTATCTCGACTTTGAAAAACCCATAGCCGACCTTGAAGCCCGGCTGGAAGAAACCCGACAGCTGGCAAAAACCAGCAACGTCGACGTCAGCGAAGCTGTTCAGGTGCTCGAACAAAGCATCGACCGGCTGCGGCAGGAGCTTTTCCAGAATCTGACCCGCTGGCAACGCGTTCAGCTGTCGCGCCACCCGGACCGGCCGTATACGCTCGACTACATTTCGCTGATGTGCGACGAATTTGTCGAACTGCACGGCGACCGGACCGTCCGCGATGATCCGGCGATGGTCGGTGGTTTTGGTAAAATCGGCCGTGACGGTGGACCGGATCAGACAGTGATGATTATCGGGCAGCAGAAGGGTCGGAATACCAAGCAGCGGCAGCACCGTAACTTCGGTATGCCTAATCCCGAAGGCTACCGCAAAGCCCTGCGGCTGATGAAATTAGCCGAGAAATTCAACAAGCCCATCATCACGCTGATCGATACGCCGGGCGCGTTTCCGGGTCTGGAAGCTGAAGAGCGCGGACAGGGCGAAGCGATCGCCCGGAACCTGAAAGAAATGTTTATGCTGACGGTGCCGGTGATCTGCATTGTCATCGGCGAAGGCGCGTCGGGAGGTGCGCTTGGTATTGCTATCGGCGACCGGGTGCTGATGCTCGAAAATACGTGGTACTCGGTTATCTCACCCGAAAATTGCTCGACGATTCTCTGGCGCAGCTGGAACTTCAAGGAACAGGCTGCCGAAGCGATGAAGCTGACGGCCAAAGACATGACCTCGTTCAAATTGGTCGACGGTATTGTCGATGAGCCGCTGGGCGGGGCCCATAACGATCATCAGGCAATGGCGCAGCATCTGAAAAACGTGATCCTCGACGCTCTGACCGAACTAAACGCTCTCTCCCCCGACGAACGCATCAACCAGCGAATCGACAAGTTCTGCTCGATGGGCGTTGTGGTCGAGTAAATAGTAAAGCAAAACTATGCTCAAGAATCTGATCTTCGATCTCGGCGACGTTATCATTCCGATTGACCTGACGGCTCCGCTCCGCAACTTCGCCATGCTGGCCAACTTGCCGGAAGAAGAAGTGAAAGCGATCTGGAAAGAACACGACATCTGGAACCGCTACGAAACGGGTCTGATCGACGACGAGAATTTCCGTGAGCATGTCCGTAAAGTATTGCACAACCGCACCGACGCCCCCGATAGCTGGGCCGATGAAGTAATCGACACGGCCTGGAACTCGGTATTGCTCGACATGCCGGTCAGTCGGGTCGAGCGGATTCGGGAGTTGGGAAACCGGTACCGGCTGTTTCTGCTGAGTAATACGAATGCGCTGCATATCCGGCAGGTCAACCGAATGCTTACTGAACTGCATCAGCCGACGCTGGAAGAACTTTTCGAGCGGGTGTTTTACTCGTACGACGTGAAGATGATAAAGCCGTCGCCCGATATCTACCAGCATGTATTGACCGAAGCCGGACTGCTAGCCCAAGAAACCGCTTTTTTCGATGATAATGCGGCCAACATACGGGCAGCGGGCGCGTTAGGTATTCAGGCGATACACGTGCAACCGCCAAAGACGATTTTGGAGTACACTGCGGATTTATGAATCAACAATTGAAAACGTACCTCCTTCACGGAGGTCTTTTTTTACTTACCCTCGTCACTACGACAATGGCCGGGGCCGAATGGATGTACGGTCGGCTGTTCATCCCAATTGCGGGTATGAAAACGCTGGGCTGGGATGAGTTTCTGGCCGGATTGAATTTCTCCATTCCTTTTCTGGCGATTCTGACGGTACATGAGTTTGGGCATTACATCGTCGCCCGGATCAACAAGGTGCGTGTTACGCTGCCCTATTATATTCCGCTCTGGATCGGTATCGGTGAAAGTATCGGGACGCTCGGCGCGTTTATTCGCATCAAGGATTATATCAACAGCCGTCGAAAGTATTTCGATATCGGCATTGCCGGGCCGCTGGCGGGGTTCGTGCTGGCATTGGTCGTGCTTTGGTACGGCTTCACGCACCTGCCCCCCGTCGAGTATATTTTCACGATTCACCCCGAATACAAAAAGTGGGGGCTCGACTACGGGAAGTATGCCTACCAGAAACTGCCGGCTGGTGGCGTGCTGGTGATGGGCGATAACCTGCTGTTTTCGTTCTTTAAGCGATACGTCGCCGATACATCGCTGTTGCCGCACCCCTACGAAATGGTGCATTATCCGTATTTGCTGGCGGGCTATCTGGCTTTGTTCTTCACCTCGCTGAACCTGATTCCCATCGGTCAGCTCGATGGTGGCCACATTCTTTATGCGCTGATTGGTAAGGAGCGGTTTCGCTGGGTTGCACCGGCTCTGTTTATCGTTTTTGCCTTTTATGCCGGACTGGGTACGTTCAAGCCCGCCGACTTTGCCGTACCAACCGATGAAGCGTTCTTTAGTGAACTTGGCTCATTTGGTCTGTACGGTTTCTTTATGTACCTCGCGTTCACGCGCATCAGTGAGCAACGCATGACTGCCCTGATGATTGCACTGAGCGTAATAGCCCTGCAACTCATCGTGTCGACGCTGCAACCCGACTGGAATGGGTATTCCGGCTTTCTGGTATTTGTGTTTGTGCTGGGCCGTTTTCTGGGAATCTACCACCCCGATACTGAACTACAGGAACCACTTGACCTGAAGCGTACTGTACTGGGTTGGCTAGCCCTGGTCGTGTTCATCATCAGCTTCAGCCCCAAACCATTCGTAATTACCTAAGCATCCGGGTTCTCGATCGGAAAATCAGGTGGGTTAGCTGTTGTTTCAAAGATGCCGGTGGGTTTGGACCGTTTGCCCTGATCGGCTTCTTCCAGTTTCGGCCTCCAGTACCGTTTGAACACCCAGGTCATGAGCAGCATGGCGCTAACAGGAGCCAGAACGTAGATCCAGTAGTCGTGAAAGGTAGCGGCTGCGGCTGCGGCACCAAGCGAACGGGCCGGGTTCGTGCTCATCCCTGAGAAGGGCGCTTCAAAAATGACGAACAGCATAATCAGCACAATGTTGAACCAGCTGTTTTGCTTGCGGATCTTCTCGGTATGCATGGTAACGAGCGTAACCATCATCAGTAACGATGAAATACCGAACTCAGCAACGAGTGCAACCGGCCAGCCGCCATTTTCCGGTTTAGGCGCACTCAGGTTGAAATTAACCTCCTGATGATTGTACCAGGGCTTGAGTATAGTGAACATGATCCAGCCTGATACAACGGCGGCTCCGCACTGAAACGCGATGTACCAGAAGGCATCGATAGCGGAAATCTTGCCCAGATAACGGAATGACAGCGTGACCGCCGGGTTGATGTGCGATCCCGACTTTTTGCCCCATGGATTAAAGTTAACGACGATCAGAAACAGGCCTATGATAAACGCCTGCACCGTCCGTCGCCACATTTTCGAGTCACCAAGGAACTGCCGGACGGGTGAATCAGGGTGGTGGAGTATGACCGCCGTTGCGCACGACACGACCATAAATACGGTTACACCACCCGCTTCGGCCAGATAACTCTTCCAGTTCTTCTTTAGCGCACTCGTCAATTTGGCAATCGGATTAGACATACGTGGTGAATGATAATCACCAGTGTCAACGCCTTGTGCGCCGTATAGTTGTCGCCCGACTGCGGGAATGACTTGTAGGGGCGAACGAATGGCTGGTTGGGTTACAGTATACCCTCATCCGCGAAGCTGTAGTACGCTTTGTCGGTGAAAATCAAATGGTCGAGCACGGGGATGTCCAGCAACCGGCCCGCATCCCTCAGCTTACGGGTCAGGTCTTTATTCGCCTGCGAGGGCATCAGGTTACCGGACGGGTGATTGTGAAATAAAATCAGGCCCGATGCAAGCTGTTCGAGGGCATGTCTGAAGATAAGTTTAGGATCGGCCACCGTGCCCGATACGCCCCCCGTGCTGATCTGGACCGGACGAAGCACTTCGTTAGCGCGGTTAAGTATCAGAATCCAGAATTCCTCATGCGGTTTATCGAGCAGGTGCGGCAGCATCTCATTATACGCATCGCGTGAGCAGATGATGCGGGACCGCTGGGGGCGATCCTGTTCCCGGCGTCGGCGACCCAGTTCAAGGGCGGCCACGATACTAATCGCTTTTGCTTCGCCGATACCCCGAAATTTCGACAGGTCTTTGATACTCAGTCGGGCCAGTTCGTTCAGGTTGTTGCCGACGCTTTTGAGGATGATTTTGGCCACGTCGACCGCCGTCAGATCGATTGTGCCTGAGTTAATCAAAATGGCAATCAGTTCGGCGTCCGACAGCGCAGCTTTGCCCTTGAGCATTAATTTTTCGCGCGGGCGGTCTTCCTCGGCCCAGCTCTGAATCGTACCGGAGGTTTCGTAGGTCATGCTTGGTAGCCAGTTAGGGTGGTGGGGCTACCAAAGTGCACAAAAAAACCTTACCCATCAACAGGTAAGGTTTCAGAAGACGATTGTCCGGTTACAACTTAAGCAGCTGCCTGCTTCAGGCCGTTAACCAGCTTAGCCAGTTTCGACTTGTTGTTAGCCGCTTTATTTCGGTGAATGATGTTGCGCTTGGCCAGTTTGTCCAGTGCCGACGATACCGTTTTGAACAGCTCGACAGCCATTGCAGGATCGGTAGTAGCGCGAAGTTTTTTAACCATGTTCCGGGTTGTTACGTGCTGGTAACGGTTCAACAGCCGCTTCTTTGCGCTCGACCGGATTGCTTTTTTGGTTGCCTTGTGATTTGCCATCGGTATATACTATAAGTTCGTTGTCGCGATATGAGGGCGCAAAAATAAAAAATTCGGCGCGAGAAAGCAATTTCTCGCGCCGAATTTTCTCAATCTTGCCAGGTCTACGACCGAATATCAGCGTTGACGATCAGCTTCTTGCTCCAGTTCGCGCTGTTTTCTTTGATGAACTGCTGATAGGCGGGGCTATTCTCAAATTTTTTGATGTCCGCTTCGGTTTGAAACGTAATGTAATGAACAACGTCGTACTCGGCAGCTGCCTGATTTGGTAAGATGGTCTTACCAGACGTGTACCCGACGACCTGGGGAATTTCGGCCTTCAGGGCTGCAAAACCGTTCATATGTTGCTCAACTGCTGCATTTTCAACCCCTTTTTTAAATTTTATGCACACAATCTGCTGTTTCTGCGCTTTGCGGGCTGGCGAATACGCACCATAGATTGTAAGGGCAAAGGCGCACATCAGGACAACAACTAGTAAGTAACCGCGTGATTTGGTATTCATGATTATCTGTCTTTTCTTTGATTTCAGAATTTTATTCCGATACAGAACAAGTTTTTTGTAAATAGTTTAATTATTTGCTCGCAAAGTACCATGAATAGACAAATGTACAACAGATTTATTTGGTTGTTTGTTTGGGGTGTTATTTTCTTCGTTGCCACTATACGACCCTCGTACGGTACACGCGGACCAGTGCGCAGACCAGGCGTTGCGCGGCAACCGCAGTGGGGTTTTTACGCGCATCAGCAGATCAATCGACTGGCGATATTCACCTTACCCGCCGAGATGATGCCATTCTTCAAAAAGCATAGTCAGTACCTGACCGACAACGCTGTCAATCCCGATAAACGGCGGTACGCGGTAGTAGGTGAGGCACCCCGACACTTCATTGATCTCGATGCCTATCCAGATACTTCGGCGGTTACGCTGCCCCGGTTCTATAAAGACGCCACTGACCGGTACGGCCCTGACACACTAGCCCTGCATGGACTGGTGCCGTGGCAGATTCAGCTAACAAAATATCAGCTGACAGAAGCGTTCAGGCAGCAGAACGTCCGGCAGATTCTGCGTATAGCCGCTGATCTGGGTCATTACATTGCCGACGCAAACGTGCCGCTGCATACGACCCGCAACTACAACGGTCAGCTGACGGGGCAGCAGGGTATCCACGGCTTCTGGGAGTCGCGCCTGCCCGAACTGTTCAGCAAAGACTACGACTTTCTGGTTGGTTCGGCGGAGTACGTACCCTCGCCACAACGGAGGGCGTGGCAGGCGGTGTTCGGCGCTAATGCTGCACTCGATTCGGCACTGCGGATGGAACGGGACCTGACTGGCGAGATTGGGGAGACGCGTAAGTTTGGCTTCGACGAACGCAATGGCCTAACGACAAAAGTGTACGCCAGTGATTTTTCGCAGCGTTATCATGACCGGCTAAGTGGGCAGGTCGAGCGGCAGATGCGGGCATCGGTGAAGATGGTCGGCGATTTCTGGTTTACCTGCTGGGTCGATGCGGGGCAACCTGATATGACAAAACTCGCCAAACGTCCGCTCTCGTCCGACGAGGATCTGGTCGAAGCTGAAGAGCAGAAAAGCTGGCTGAAGCGACTGTTTTCGGCCCGGGAAGAGAACTAGGAAGGGGAAGAAAGCGAAACGATGTGAGATGAAAGACAGGTTTGCGCCAGCGTCTTTCGTCTCACATCGTTTCGCTTTCTTCTTTTTACAGATAATCGACGATCCGGCGACCAAAGACACCGTGCTGGATTTCGCGACGAAGCACCGCCCGCCGACGACGGGGGTGCGTATTTACGTACATCGCCCGCATCTTGAGCGTAAAGCTGGTCAGCATGTACAGCCCGAACATGCCACCCAGAATCAGTAACGACGCTGTGTTGGATATGTCGCGGTGGAAAAATAGAAACAGCACCGTGTTCAGCAGTGAGGCCGCGCACATCACGGCCGTGGTTTGAATATGCGATAGTCCGTTGTCGAGCAGAATATGGTGCATATGGTTCCGGTCGGCGGAGAAAGGCGAACGACCGGCCAGAATACGAACCAGAAACACCCGGAGTGTATCGAAAATCGGAACGATAAGAATGACGATGGCGATGATTGGCGCGTTGAAAAAGGCGGTCGGTTCGTAGCGATAGGATGCGTTGAGGCTGACGAAGCGAACGGCGAAAAAGGCCAGCATAAAGCCGATAATCAGTGAGCCGGTATTGCCCATGAATATCTTGCTGGTTCGCGAGAAATTGAACCGCATAAAACCCAGCAGGGCCCCGGCCAGTGTGAACGCCATACAAGCCATCGCGAAGTGATTCGTCAGTAGAAACCAGCCGCCAAACGTACCGCTGGCAATGGTCGCGATACCAGCGGCCAGCCCGTCGATGCCGTCGATGAGGTTGATGGCGTTGGTCAGGGCAATGAAGATGAAGCAGGTGAGCAAAATACTGATGACGATATTGATGTGATGAAACCCCATAATATCGTAGAGGTAATCGACGCGCAGATCGCCGAAAAAGATGAGAATCAGCGCAGCCAGTACCTGAAAAACAATCTTTTTGTTGGGGTCGATACCGACAAGGTCGTCTTTGATACCCGTGAAAAACAGGATGGTCATGCCCGCTATCGACAGGTTGGTGCGGTACACGTCAGTTTGATCCAGACTCGGCCATAGAAAATAAGCGATCAGGATAGCCGCGAAAATGGCAACACCGCCGAGGGTAGGGGTTGGCACTTTGTGTGACCGGCGCTCACCGGGTTTCTCCATCAGCGACTTCAATTCCGCAATTTTAATGACCACCGGAATGGCCAGTATCGATACGAAACAGGCAACCAGAAAGGACAGTATGCACTGATACATGCCCAGTTTGAAGAGGTCGTCACTCAGTTTATTCTGCAGGTAGGCAATAACTAAGTCAGGGTTCATAGGCGGTTCGGTTCAAGGCAATCGATGGGCAACTGCTTACTGAATCCAGGAATCGGCCAGGCTGACTCCTGCTTGTTGTTCAGACATAAATCGGTCCAGGGGTCTGAACGTGATCGATAGCCGGGTACAAATTTTATACGATCCTGATAAACCGTGTAAACAATTCGATTAAACGGACTACCGTTTATGCATTCTTGCGGTACGTAGCTGGCGGCTTGCTGAAAAACTGCCCGATTTTCCGTAATGGTTTCATCCAGAGCGTAACTGCATACGGGCGCAGCTTATTCAGTTGCCAGGCCAGCCGGTCGTCGCGATTGGCCCGGAGTCGATTGCCGACACTGGCATTGCTGACCCCGCCTGCCCGCATAACCACGATGACTTCATTCAGGTAAGCCAGCGTTGCCCGGTGTTTATGAATGAATCGCAGCATCAGTTCGTAGTCGGCTGCGCTCGTCATATCCAGCCGGAACAGGCCGTGTTGTTCGTATAAGGTACGCTTCACGAAGAAAGACGGGTGCCCCGGCATCCAGCCCCACAGGAAAGCATTTGGTCGAAATGGGCCCGATTTCCAATAGCGCGTCACCTTCTCCGTATTCAATCGATCGACGTAGACAATGTCGCCGTAAACCGCATCGCACTGACTTTGACGGAAAAGAGCCATAACGTCACGAATAACGTTGGCATGCGGGTAAAAATCGTCGGCGTTCAGGATACCCACTACGTCGCCCGTCGCCATACCGATGCCTTTGTTCATCGCATCGTACAGGCCGTTGTCGCGTTCGGATATAAAGCGGCTGACCTTGTCGCCGTATGAGCGGACGATGTCGATGGTGCCGTCGGTTGACCCGCCATCGACGATAATGTATTCAATCGTGTCGTAGGTCTGGCCGACAACAGAATCGATACAGTCGCGGATGAAAGCGGCTCCGTTATAGACAACAGTTATCAGCGATATCTTCACGCGTTGTTGGACAAAAGTAAGCGGGTTGTGGCTCAGCTATCTCTACAAAGGTAACCAGATTGGATAAATGCAACAAACTATGTTCTAACGAGCGTCAGCCAACCGTCCGTTCGCGCACACGCACGGCCGGATTTCCCTGATAAACGCCATACGGATCGAGCGGTCGGGTGGCAATGGACCCCACGGCGAGTACCGCGTGCGACCCCACCTCCACCCCCGGACACACAACGGCCCGCGCCCCGATCCAGGCACCCGCCCGCAACGTGATCGGCCGGACAATCAGGTCGAATGTCGGTACCCGGTAGTCGTGGTTGCCGGTCAGGAGCATAGCCCCCTGCGACAGACAAACATTATCCTCGATGGTGATGGGGCATAGGTTATCGATCCAAACCTCTTCGCCAATCCAGACATGGTTGCCAATGGTGAGCAGCCACGGGTATTTGATGTTGACGCCCGGTTTGATCATGACGCCTGTACCCAGTCTGGCCCCGAATACTTTCAGAATGAATCGTTTCAGGGCCACCGGTAATGGCAGGTACGTATTTATTGTCAGTGAGTTGACGATGAACCAGGCTAGTATTTTCCAGCGCGGTCCGGGGTTGAACCAACTATTGTCGTAGCGTGACAGATCCGTGCGGCCAGGTAAGGCATCAGGCTGACTTTTTTGGGGCGAGGTCTTTTCCATACTGTTCGCGGAAGTAGTCGATAATAGCCTGTTTGTCGCGCCCGGCCCGCAGGAATACCTCCATCAGTTTGGCGTCGACGAGCATACGGTACCAGAGGGCCTGAAAAAAACACCATACAAAACCCGGCTTACCGTCGAGAAAGCCGAGCCGGACGAAGTAGCGATACAGGAAATAAAGCACGGGCCGGGTAAACAGCGGCAGCGATGCGTACTTGAGCTTGATGTACCGCACGCGTTGATCCTGCGTACCAAATAGTTTGGGCTGCACCGTTTCGGCCTTGTCCGGATCGAACTGATACCGGTAGTTGAGCAGATTAATCATTTCCAGGATGGTGTAATGATTGTGCTTCTGCGTCCACCAGGTCAGGTTGTTCAGATTATGGTCGACCAGATCGTGGTCAAACTGGATTGAATCGCCCTGCGAGAGCTTGATGTGTTCGTCGTGCCAGACCTGTTCGCACATACCCTGCCCGCGACGCCAGAGCCGCAGCAGCCAGATTGGGTAGAAGCCGCCGTGCTTCATCCAGCGGTCCATGAAAAACACGCGCCGTTTGACGTACACCCCTGACACCGAATCGGGCAGCGTGTGCATGCGCCGGTTGATCTCGTCGGCCAGTTCGGGCAGCACGTACTCATCAGCATCCATCCGCATCAGCCAGGTGGTGTCGAAGGGTACATTGGCGATGCCGTAATTAAACTGCGTCGCGTAGTTGACCCACGGATTCTGCACGACAACAGCCCCCATCGAGCGGGCAATCTCGACGGTGCGATCGGTAGAAAAGGAGTCGACGATGAAGATTTTGCTGGTAAACGGCAACAGACTATTCAGGCACCGGACAATGTGTTTTTCTTCGTTGTGCGTCAGAATAATGACGGATACATCGGTCATAATCAGGGAAGTACCATTCTCTAAATAAGTGGCGTAGCCGCTGGAATATCGGCCATCGACACATACTTTAGCCTGGCAATTTAGCCATTGAAAGGCAACGCAATACTATCACTTTTTTAAGATCATAAAAAGCTGCATGAAGCATATCTATCTTGCCGTCCTGTTGTTTCTGGTGAATGTAAGCCTGGCGCAGGTACAGTTTAGCCAGCTACCGAAGAACTTACAACTCTACCCGCGTACCAGCCAGAATCAGGCCAATGTGCCCATAAGCGGTACGGTAAACGGTACTGGTTTCCGGCAGATTGGCGTGCAGCTCTGGCGGGAAGGCAAGCTGAGTACCGTTGTCAGCCAGACATTATCGGTGGCCGCTGTCAGCCAGCCGTTTCAATTGTCGACCCTGATTAAGGCCGAGCCGGCCGAGTACCGCTTTCGGGTGTTTCTCTACAAGGGCAATGACTCTACGATGGCGGCTGACTGCCAGCGCGTCGTCTGCGGTGATGTATACGTGTTGTATGGGCAATCCAACATTATCCCCGGCACCGGCCTGTCAGACTACTACGGCACGGGTTTCAACGACCAGTATCTGCGCAACTGCACATATACCTACGGAGCCGACCCGGTGACGACCCTGAACTGGTACCCGGCTAAAGAACCGTTTGCGAGTGTCGGTACCATTGGATTAAACATCCAGCGGCTGATTATGGAGCAGTACGGTATCCCGACGGTCGTTATCAACGGGGCTATCGGTGGCGCAACCATTCTGGACCTGTCGGCGCGGGACCCGAACAATCACGCCAATACCATTACGCCGTACGGTCGGCTGTTGACGCGCGTACAATTGGCGGGGCTGCAAACGAACGTCAAGGCGATTCTCTGGCGGCAGGGCGAAGCCGAATCGGGTGGCGATGCGACTGGATACGGCGATAAGTTGACAACACTGTACAAACAATTGCGGGAAGACTACGGCAACGCCCGACTCTATATAGCGCAGGCTAATCTGCTCGGCAGCGGTAGCACTAGTGCGGGTATGCTACGCGATTTCCAGCGCCGGACCCGGCAACTATTCAGTAATGTCGAAACGATTGCGACAGTGGGTACCCGCGACTACGACGGTATTCACTACTTCGACAGCGGGTACCGACAACTGGCTTTTGAGCAGTTTCGGCTGCTGGCCCGCGATTTCTACGGGGCCACCGACACGCTGCAAATCGGATCACCCGACGTTCAGAAAGTGTTTTACAATGCCCGGCGCGACTCGGTAACGCTGGTGTTCGAGCCGTCGATGCAGATGGTCTGGCGCGATACGACCTACTATAGTTTTGCCACGGGGGCGCAGATGGGTCGCCGGTTTCAGAAGGACGCTTTTCTGCTGGACGCGAAAACCAGTCAGGTAGCAGATGGTATTGCCAGTGGAAATCGGGTAACACTACGACTCAACGCGGCTTCGACGGCTAAAACGCTGACGTATCTGCCCCCTTACTTTGCCGATGCCCTGTCGCCATTCTACAACGGACCGACGTTACGTAATAGCCGGGGGATGCGGGCGTTTACCTTCGCCGATGTGGCTATCGCCGACCGAATCGCCACGCCGATTCAGCTGGCAGCCACACCGATCGATGACAAACAGATTCGGTTGACCTGGACTGCGCCGTCGGCTGGTTCGCAGCAACTTGTCGAACGGGCAACCGGCGAGTCGGGTGCTTTTCAAGTGGTGGCCACCCTGAACGGAACCGCCACTTTGTACGTCGATAAGGCGTTACCTGACCCGTACGGGCCGTATCGCTATCGGATTCGGGCCTTGAGTTCGGTGTCGGAATCTGATTACAGTGCTGTCGTCAAAGCCATACCGCTTATTCTGGGACTCACCGACGCGCCAATTGTGCGCGTATACCCCAACCCGGTCGGGCCGGATCGGCAACTACATCTGGATGCTGGATCGACAGCAATCAGCACCGTAGTCATTCGGGACGGGCAGGGGCGCGTAGTGAACGAATGGCGCGGACGGGCGGCCACTCAACTTCAACTGCCGTTGCACCAGCTCCCGGCGGGGCTGTACGTGGCCGACATGAGCACCACCAACGGGCAGGTGCAGCAGGAAAAGGTATTGGTACGCTAACTGTCAGGGGTTGGCTTTCCGATGCTGAATAGCAGACTCGTAGGCCCGGAGCATCTGCCGGGCCACAATGTCCATGTCGTACTGCGTTCGCAGCAGGTTCGTTGCGTTTCGACTCAGTTGCTGCCTCAGTGCCGGGTCGCTCAATAGCTGCGTGAGCCCGGCCTGCACGCTCTCCGAGTTTAACTCGACCAGCCCGGCGGCCTGGTGGGTGCGGATGGCTTCGCCGAAGCCAACCCGGTCCGACACCAGCGTGGGCGTACCGGCGGCCATCGCTTCCAGTACCGCAATCGAAAAGCCTTCGGAGTAGGAGGGCAGCGTGAACAGATCCGCGTCGTGCAGGGCGGCTTTCTTATCGTCGCCAGTCAGCATCCCCACGAGTTGTATGGAGTCGGTCAGTTGGTGTTGAGCGATGAACTGTCGGGCTGTCGCTTCATAGCCATCGTCGGGCCCGGCCAGTACGAGCAGTGTATCGGGGTGCTGCCGGACGTAATCGCGAAAGGCAGGCAACAGTAGATCGAGTCCTTTTTTCTCGTTGAGCCGACTCATAAACAGCACCATCGGCCGGTCGGCGGGGATGTTGAATTTTTGCCGGAACGTGCCTTTTGCGGGCAAAACGGCAAAGTCGCTCATTCGGACACCATTGGGAATCAGCTCGATGCGCGGGTGCTCATCGCCGAAATAACGCAGCAGGTCGGCACGTTCGTCGGTGTTGTTGATATGGACGAGATCGGCCCGGCGCAGGTACGCTTTCTGCGCAATCCGGTCGATCAGGCTTTTCTTCCAGTTGTTGTGCGCATACGCCCAGCGATCAAGTACACCGTGTATCGTGACGACCTTCGCCACTGCCGATCGATCGGTCATAAACGGAGCCAGCGAGCCAAAGTGCCAGAGGGCGTGGCAGTGGACCACGTCGTAATCCTGGATATGCTGTTGCAGGTATTGGTACAGGCCGACCGAAAACTCGCGGAAGTACTTGCTGACAGGCGTTGTGCGGGGAAACAGCAACAGACGGGCACCCTCAGGAACGGGGTAAGGCCGCTCATCGGGCGAAATCGGGCTCAGAATGTCGACCTGATGCCCGTCGCGCAACGCTACCTGCGTGTGATCGAAAATGATTTTGGGTGGGCCACCAATCTCCCAGCTGTACGCACAGATATTCAGAATTCGCATAGGGCGCGAAAATACGGTTAAGCAGTTACTTTCTTAAAACCGGCCAGCATCTCGCGGGCCACCACGTCGGGCGCGTACGGGGCAATTCGATTCAGCGCAGCCTGTCGCATAGCGGCCCCGTCGACCTGACCAGTCATAAAACGAGTCAGCAGCTGGGCTAGCTGTGGCGTATTGGCCGGGTCGAAGACGAAACCTGTTTCCCCATCCACCACCAGATCAGGGACGCAACCGCATTGGCTCGACACGATAACGGGCAGTCCGCAAACCATCGCTTCGTTGACGACCAACCCCCACGGCTCCGACTGACTGGGGAGCACCAGCACATCGCTCAGAGCGAGAAATGCCGGAACCCGGTACCAGGGCTGAGCGGGTTGAAACGAGACGACGTCGGTAAGGCCCAGTTCGGCCGTCAGTTGGACCAGGGCCGGTTTATCTGCCCCGTCGCCGAGCAGGATAAGGCCCCAATCAGCACCCGTTGCCTGCTGGCGGGCCTGCGCAAAGGCGTTCAGCAAAACCGGCAGATTTTTGACGCCAATGAGTCGACCAACATAGACGAAATTGTGCGTCGGTAGCCGTAGCCGCTCCTGTTCCGACGATCGGGTTAGCCGTGCCTGCTCGTATACGCGCACGATCGTTTTGTTGTCGACGGCATTTTTTCGCAACAGAATTTTGCGGGCCGGTACGTTCAGCGCCAGCAGGTACTCTGCCGACCGGCTTCCGAAGCAGAAAAAGCCGTCGAACAGACTGATTACCCACCGTTTAAACGCTTCTTTCGGACCCGTACGCTGATGATCGGCCGTGGTACTTTCGTTCTGCATAATGACCCGGATGCCGCGCAGCTTTGCCCAGAACAGCAGGGCCAGTTGCGCCGGGTCGTAGTAACCCGTCAGCGTAATGACGTCCGGCCGGTACGCCCGCGCCCGGCTCAGCAGGGCCTTTGCCCGGTCGAGGGGGCGGGTATCGTCGAGGTAGCGGTCGAACAGCAGTTCGTAGCTGTATTGGTAAGCCGGGGCTTCGACGGCATCGGCTTCCATGCCTGCCCGTGACCGTTCGTTACGGGCGATTTGTAACACGTGCATCGTCAGGTCGGGCTGTTGGTCGACCTGTTGCTGTAGGGCTTCAAATACACTGGCTTTGTAATGGGCCCACAGTAGGTTGTGGACGATCAAAATCCGCATCAGTTCGGGGAGGTGGGCGCAGATACGGCTGGTGCGTAGACAATGTGCCGGTGTTCCTGGAGGTATTCCGGGAATAAATGGTCGACACCCATAAACCGAATCATCAGTGCGAGGGGCATCCAGAACGAGATCTCGTTCGGTCGACCTCCGGTGAAGGCCGCCACCAGAATCAGCATGTAGAAGTACGCCAGAAAGACGCTGAGCTGGTTGGGATTCGTTCGCATGATGCCCAGCGAATAGTACAGGCACATTGCATTCACGCCCCCAAACAGAGCAAAGCCCAGGATACCCATGTTGGTCAGCGATTCCAGCACCGGCACGTCGAGGTACAGGTACTTGTAGCCGAAGCCCAGAATCAGCATGTGAATATGCCCCGTCACGACGTTGGAGAAAAACAGCGCACTCAACGACCGGTTGGCGGCCGAATCGTCGAGGGTTGCTTTGTAGGCCGCGCCCTGTGCTTTGGCACCCAGCAGGGCGTAAATGTTGTCGAGATTTCGCTCCATAAAGCCGAATACGTAGCCGTACAGCACGGCGTAGACATCGTAATAGCGTTTGAGAAACAGGCTGATACCGATCATGCCCAGCGCCACAATGACGAGCGTAACCGGGCGGAAAATACTCCGTACGACAGCCCGAATCTGGGGGGGACGAACGTTGAAGGCCAGAAACAGCGCTATGGCAATGAGCAACGCCAGAATGGACGACCGCGTCTGAGTCAGGACCAATACGGCCAGATTGACCATACCGGCAAACAGGGCGAAAATGCGCAGGAAAATATTGGTGTCGGAGCGGACAAGCCAGATCGCGCAGGCAACGACGCCCATAAAGGCATTCCGGGAGAATACGTGGGGGTTACCCGATCCGTCGTCGTTGTCGCCCAGGGTAATCGTCGCCCGCTGACCGATGGCCCAGCTGGGGTTGGTAATCAGCGAATAGATCAGGCCGAGGTTCGATACGAACGTAAACAGCACGACAACCAGGATAAAAACGCGGGCGATGTCGTTGGGGATGTTGATGAGCAAAAACAGGAATATCAGCGCATAGGCGTAATAAATCATGTCTTTGTCGTAATCCTTGAAGCCCATATCGCCCAGATAGGTGAACATATAGGCAATGCAGAGCGCAATGAAGCCCAGCCCCATCCAGAACATCGTCATGTTGGGCCGGTACAGCCGTCGCAGCACCGTAAACGGTACCATCAATATAAGACCGGCCGCAAACACAAGCGCCGTAAACACGGTACTGCCAGGGGCCAGTTTCAGCGTTTCCCGGAAAAAGAAAATCAGCGGATACCCATCGACCAAGATGCAGATGCCGAGCACCATACGCATCAGGTCGATCGTTTCCAGAAAATAAAGAAATTTTCTCATGGTCAAGTAAGAGACTGGTGTGTCGACCGCGCCCATCGACGCGATTCCTGCGCTCAGGCCCGGTTATTTTCTTGATTGGTTCACACTAAACCGATGACGAATATACGCCCAATCGCCCCGAAATACGAACGTCGTTAGCTTGCGCAACCGGCAGTAGCGGCTCCAGAACCAGCTGCCCAGCCCCGATTCCAGCAGCGGGCGGTACTTCTGTTTGATCCGTTCGTGTTCCGTCAACCCAACCGTGCTGGCGATCGTGGACGATTTAGCGTCGGGCTGCACCCGGAAGCCACCCCAGAAATCGCTGACCTGATGAAAACGGACGCCCGGTTGTACGCCCAGCCGGGCGATGATTTCGTAGTCGATCACAAAACGCAGCGTTTCGTCCAGCATCCCGTGCTGCTCCAGCAGCGACCGGCGAATAAACAGCGACTGATTAAACACCTGCATACCCTCGTAAATCTGGCATTCAGGACAGAACGGAAGCGCCTTCATCGTTTCCAGTATAACGTCCTCTTCGTCAATGATGTACATTCCGCCGTAAAAAACGCCCGTGTCGGGGTTGGTCCGCCAGGCGTCGGCCACGCGCAGCAGGGCGTTGGGCGCAAATACGTCGTCCGAATTTTGAAACGCCACATAGTCGCCCGTTGCCATCCGGAAGCCTTTGTTGATCGCATCGGTCTGACCCCGGTCTTTCTCGCTGACCCAGCCCGCCAGATACGGTTCGTACTTGCGGATAATGTCCAGCGTGCCATCGGTCGATCCGCCGTCGATGATAAAGTATTCGAGGTTGGGGTACTGCTGATTCAGTACGCTCAGAATGGTACGTTCGAGGTAAGCCGCCTGATTGTACGAAGGCGTAACAACGGTTAGTTTGGGATAGCGCTGCCCATCCGACACCGGGTGGGGACTA
Source organism: uncultured Spirosoma sp. (assembly GCA_964581865.1). Taxonomy (GTDB): domain Bacteria; phylum Bacteroidota; class Bacteroidia; order Cytophagales; family Spirosomataceae; genus Spirosoma. The sequence goes on along the minus strand of CAZOQC010000021.1, from coordinate 40,756 downwards.
TAGGGTTGGGTAACAAATGAGCGAAGCGAAAAAGCAGCAGCCATGAATTATAAAAGCGATTGATAAACGGCCAGCGTCTGGGTGGCCGTGCGCTCAGCCGAAAAATGGGTCAGCCGACGGTACCCCTGTTGAATCAGGTTGTTCCGCAGCGCGTCGTCGGTAATGACCCGGTCAATTGCCGTGCCGATGGCATCGATATCGTCGGGGTCGAAGTAAACAGCTGCGTCGCCCGCCACTTCGGGCAGTGAACTCCGGTCGCTCAGTACCGCCGGGCAACCGGCCGCAAAGGCTTCCAGTACCGGAATGCCGAAGCCTTCGTTGAGCGAGGGAAACACGAACGCCCGCGCCTGTCGGTACAGGTCAAACAGGGCTTCGTTGCTCGTGATGGGTGCGTACTGCACACGATCACCAAGGTTTGCTGATCGAAACAGGGTTTGCTCGGCCGGTGAAAAATTGCCCCCGCCCGCGCAGATCAGCCGAAGGTCAGGGTAGCGGCTGAGCAACGGCGCAACGGCGCGAAAAAATGCGTCGAAATTTTTGTACAGATCCCGTTTGCCCACGAACAGCAGGTACGGGTGGGCGGGCGGTACTGGCGAGGTGCTGGCTCTTATTCCGGTCAGTTCACTCATCGACGTGCTCAGGGGCACGACGTGAATTTTCGCCGGATCGACAGAAAAATAGCGGAGAATGTCCTGTTTCGTAAATTCGGAAACGGCGATAACCGCGTTGGCGCGGTCGAGCAGCACTTTCTTTGTTTCGTAAAGACCCGCGCCCAACTCCGGATACTTGTCGCCGAAACGTTCGGTACTGGCATCGTGAAACGTCAGCACGAAGGGTTTGCGGCCGAGGGAATCCAGAAAATAACGGTGATAATAGGTCGGGTGAAATACGTCGAACTGCCCGGCCCGAATCTGGCGCAGGCTGTTCTGCCGGTTGATCTGTGATACGACCTGATTGACCCGCCGGTTGCGCGCCAGTGAGCCGTATGTCCAGAATCTGTTGAACGGCTGCTGCTTCAGGTAATCATTGTTCGACAGCAGGAGCGACAGCCGAAACTGCACATCCGGCCGGTTGGTAAACACGCGCATCAGATCGAAAAAGTACCGGGATACACCCCCGTAGGCTGTCCCTGTAAAGCACTGATGGTCGTATAAAACAGTCATGGGTAAACCCTGCCGATGCTGGTCTGGTTTGTATTTTTCGTAGAAACTGAACCGCAAACGTACGATTTCTTTGTCAAATTTCGGTAAAGGCCACCGTAAACCGGTCAGCGGGACAGGGCTGGCAGGTCGAGATTGTCGACCCAGCGGTTGATGGCCGTCAGGGTATCCGTAGCGGTCCGGCGCCAGCCCCGCAAGACGGGCGGTACGGGTCGCTCCCCATAGGCCGGTGGAATTGATCGCAAGGCCGAAGCCCCGGTATCGCTCACCCGCTGACGGTACGCTTGCAACAGGTCCCGTACGTCAGGCTGATCGGTGAGCCGTAGCCGGGTCTGATGAGGGAAGAAGCCTTCGTCCGGGTTGGCTAATCCTTTCATATTGGCAAACAGGACCGGCTGACCCGTGTCGGCCAGCTGCCAGCCAGAATCCGTTTGCCGGAGCTGGTGCTGGGGTAGGTTCCAGAGGGCTACATGCCAGGTCGGGTCATAAACGATTCTCACCTTATCGAAGAAAACGGGCGCGTGCATCAGCCAGATCTGATCGGTGCAGAGTCCCTGGCAGAAATCGATGTACGCCCGGTCTTCGACGCGATCCTGCCACCAGCTGAGGAGCCGGTCTGTTTCGGGAGAACGCGCAAATGCCAGAAAATCAGCGCTGTAAAGCCCAACGTTTTGCAGGTATTTCTCGTCCGGCCAGGCCGGTTTACCCGGCCCCGTATCGCCCGGTGGGTGCAGCAGGTGCGGGGTCAGCAACATCGTCTGATCGAGCAACTGATTCAGGATTGGTTGAACGGAGTGAAGAAACAGCCCATTCGGATCGGCATAGAGCACCGTCTGCGCGGTGGGGTACTGCGCGAAAACAGCCTGAAGAAACCGGGGTTTGCAGGCGGCAGCAAATTCGACTGGTGTGTATTGCGCCGATAATATTTGCAGACGATTGGCCTCAAACAGCGCACTAACCGGAAGCAAGGGATAGGGCGATTGAAAATCGGCGGGTAAACGAGCGGGATCGTCGGCCAGCCCAATAACAACCGGTGGTATGTCCGACGTAGCTGCGGGCGACTGCTGTCGATAGCTGTCGGCAAGAACCAGTACCTGTGGTAGCTGGTGAGTAAAACAAAGGGTTACAAGCACGGGCGCAAAGCTACTTCATTCGAGAATATCGCCCAAAGCGGCCAGCACCGGCGCGTACCAGTTGGCCGATACGTCGGCGTACCGCTGGTAGTCGCCCTGCTGCAGACCGTGCAATACGGGTTGAAAACGACGCAGCCGATCGTGGGGCAGGCAACTCCGCATGGTAAAATGGGCCAGTCGCCGATGCAGCTGTTTCATGCCGGGCGTTGATTTCGAAATTCGCTCCGACAAGAGCCGTGCGACCGTTGCCAGGGCAGCCTGTTTCTCCCGCAGGGGAGCCAGTTTGATCGACCGCGACCGAATAAACCGGTCGCGCAGCCGGATACGGTCCGGGATTTCTTCTTCCCTGCCCACACCGACCTGCTGTTTCTGATGCGTACGGTACAACTGCAGGGGCTCGTCGACAAACTGAATGCTGTCGTAAGCGGCTGCTACCAGCCCAATCCAGCCATCGTAGATGTAGCCGGGTACGTCGCCGGGGATGGGCAGTATACTGGTGAGCAACGACCGGCGAATGACCGATGCGCAGCCCATAACCCGGTTACCGTCGAGCATCACGTCCATCATATCGCCCAATTGCCATCGTGTGCGCGTTGCCTCATCGAATCGAACCCAGCTCCAGAAGCGGCTTTGCCGTTCCTTTAATTGATCGTCGGTTACCCAGGCGTCGCAGAAGGCTACCTGCGTAGTTGGATGACTAACCATAAAATCAGTCATGATCCGGGTCTTTTCCGGAAACCAGTAATCGTCCTGATCGCAGATAAACACCAGATCGCCAGTGCATTCGGTTAGAACCTGCTCGAAATTTTTGTTGAAGCCAAGCCGGTTTTCATTGACCAGAATACGAACCGGAAACGGTGCTGCTGCCGCTAGTTTCTCCAGTAGGGCAACGGTACCGTCGGACGAGTGATCGTCGCAGACAACGATTTCGTCGGGCAGCAATTGTTGCTCAACCAGACTTTGCCACTGCGTTGTGAGGTACGCTTCTCCGTTGTAGGTGCAAAGCGCAATGGAAATCGTCGGTTTAACCGATGTAGTCATGGCGTATTGTAAACAATCGAGCGAAGAGGAACAGTCCCGATAAAGAACAGCCTTTTCGTGCGAATAAGTAGTTAAATCTGGTAGCCGTAGCCCGCAAAAATTGGGCGCCAGTACGCAGTTCCGTGGATATCCCAGGCATGGCAGCCGAATGGTAGTTTTCCCTGCGTGTACCGTTCGATGGCGCGCTCAGGGAAAAATTCAACGGCAAAATGCAGGGCGGTGCGGTAGGATGGTATACGCAGACGGGGCCAGTATCGATTCACTTCGATGCCCCAGAATGCATCTTCATTGTATTGGTAGATCGTTTGATTCTGATACCGGTGCAGTTGCCGGTTACCCGACTCCAGTACGGTAAGCATGGCTGGAATACGACGCAGCGAAAAACCACCGTTGCCCACTCCATTCTGACTGATGATCTCCCGGGGCGTCACGCCATCGGCTTTCTTCAGATCGAGTAGCGTGGCCGCCTGCTGCTTGACACGAAACCAGACTGCGTCACGCCAGCCCACAAAATCGATGTCGCGAAGCCAGGGCGCGCCCACGTAATCGTACCGTCGGCGACACCAGTCGGCCAGCTGATCCTGAAACACAAAAGCGTCGAGCTGGTAGATCAGCATGTACTCCCAGTCGATAAACGTCCGGTAAAAATCGGTCGACAGCATCAGCCGGTTGTAGGCCTGAATGCTGGTGAAAAAGGAATCGTCCAGGCGATATATCCGTAGGGCCGGGTACTGCGTCGTGTAGGCCGACAGGTTAAGGGAACGGGGTGCTACCAGACAAACCGGGTAATGACCCAGTACCTTCATGCATTGCGTCAGCGAAATCTGTTCGTAGGCAGACAGCACCGGTTTATAGACCGGAATAACGACACAGACGCTGACAGTTGATGAACTATTCATACCAGTTTGGGCTGACCCAGTTGCTGCATAACGGCCTCTGGCACCCAATTGTAGGGCAGTTCAGCGCAGGGGTGACCAAAGTTATTCAGAATCGTGATGCCTTCTCCCCGTTTGTAACGGCCGGAGTAGGGCATGTAGTCAACAAAATCAAACAGCTTGCCCAGTAGTAGAATACCGGTTGTTTGCATCGCGTTGGCCATGTGGGCCGGTCCACTATCGATACCGATAAACAGCCGCGCCCCCCGGATGACCTCTGCCGTTTCGAGCAGGCTCAACTGGCCGCACAGGTTGATATAACGCGGATTGGCCTGCCTGATTACGGGTTGTAGCCCCACCTCAACGATGGGGTAGTCGTAATTGTCCAGCAACCAGTCGACTAATCGGTTCCAGTGCTGGGCGGGCCAGTCGCGGGCGACATGGCTCGACTGGCAGTGGAGCACGATCGGGTTGGCCTGTAACTGCCGATTGGCTACCTGCTGCCGCACCTGTTCCGGAACATACATCTGCGGATCGTCGGTCAGGGCCGACAGACCAGCCGCCTGCGAAAAGATGTACAGTAGGTCGCCCCGGTCGTAGTAGTTGTCGAAGTTCAGCCCAATCGCATCGGCGGTTGGGTTAACGGGATCTTCGGGGCAATACTTGCACTTGCGATGCGAAATATGCAGGTTATAGACGTGGTCGAACGTGTTACGTTTTAGCAACTGAACCCGTTCGGCGGGGCATTTTTCGATCAGGTAATTATCGAGCGTAGTGTTGTAGCGCACCAGATCGACGTAGGCTTCGCGAATAAACCAGATGATGTACCCGTCGGGATAGAGCCGCCGGACCTCGCGGGCAACCGGTTCACAGGCAATGACATCGCCCATCTGCTCCGACAGGATAATGGCTACGAACGGCCGTTTCCCCGCCCGCCACTTCAGCCAGTGCAGGTAAAGCGTCTTGACGAAGACGCTCCAGAACTTACCAATGATGTGTGTGTATTTATGGAACCGGTACGTCCAGAGCGTTCGCAGGCGTGTCCATTCGGCGTCAGTCATTACGGCTGTAACAGGGTAATCAGGCGGTTGATCGGCAACTTGATCGCTTTTCGTACGCGCTGATACCGTTTTATGATGGGTGGTTTAATATATACGCAGGGATACTTGACGTACCGCTCATTGGCGTTGGCCAGTAATTCCCGACAATATAGGTCGAACAGGGGTTTAACGTCGGGGCGCTGCTCAAACGTATACCGGGTCTGGTACTTGGAAATGTCGTTTGGTTTGAACGGGTTGTAGCCGCTATAGTGAAAAAAACGCAGCTCGTCGGTGCCGTTGATGAGCCAGGTTCCATCGGTACGCTGCGAGAACAGGCGTTCGTGCAGATTCCAGTAGGCCACGTTGTAGCCCAGGTATTTATCGATGCGTACGTTCTGGTGATAGACCGGTGCAAAGTTGACCCAGTGCTGATCGACAAATAAGCCTTCGCATAAATCGATCCGGCACTCGTACACCAGCCGCTGTTTCCACCAGTCGACAAATTGCCGGGCCGTCTCATCGGCACGCAGACCAACGAATCCGAGGTTGAAAATACCCGTGTTGAGGTGATGCTGCTCGTTGGGCCGTTCCCAGTCGGGCGTGGGCGAGCAGGTGTGCGGGGTTAGTACAAGGCTGTTTGTTGTCAGCGCCTGATTGAGTTCCGCGAGTGGCTGGAAAACAATAATGTCGGGATCGAAATAGATTACTGCCGTTGCCTCCGGTCGATTTTTATAGAAGTAGTCGATGAAAAACGGCTTGACGGCGGTGTTCAGCTCGGTGATGTCGTACCGGTCGCACATGGCCGCAAAGTCGGGAATGCCGATTTTGTCGACTTCCAGCATGGGGTACTCGGGTACCAGGTCGGGCGGTAAGTTGGCGTCGCTCAGTTTATCGACCAGCCCGATCACGTACTGATAGTCCGGGTTGGTCCGGCGCAGCGAATCGCCAAGCGTACGGGCCTGAGCCAGGTAATTGATGGAGCAGATCGTAAAAGCAAGCGTCATACAATGTGTTGAACAAACGACGGCCGGAGACAGTCGTCAGCGACGTTACAACGTGCCGGGTGTCGCCGGCTTGTCGTACGTAAAATAGCGTTTCAGACCGTTGATCGGTTTCTCGAACAGATACCACGACGCCGATGCCAGCACCAGTAACACCGCCAGACTCAGCAATCGGTGCGACCAGAACCCTGGCGACAGCGGAACGCCCAGCCGATTGGTGATTCGCAGTAACAAAGGTACGGCATAGCCCGGAACCATCATGTGAAACACGTAAATACCGTAACTGATTCGCCCGACATACTGCAACAGGCTGTTATTCAGGATAACGCCACCCACACCACCAAACCCGGCACTGGCCCCAGCGACGAACCACAGCGCCACGACTGAAATCAGCAGTCGCTGAAACAGCACGACGGCCAGATGGTCGCCGGGCAGCAGCGTCAGCAAACCAATCATCAATCCCAGTGCCACGATTGCGGCAATACGTAGTGTTTGCCAGAACCGGGGGATTGTGTCTGGCCGCTCGGTCGTGGTCCAGGCCCAGAGTGCGCCCAGTCCGAAAGCGTCGAAGCTGGCGGGCGTCAGTACGCCATCGACGTCACCGTTCCAGTAGCCATAGCCTCGAAACAGTACGCCGACGCTAATCATGGCGATGATGACAGCCCGAAACAGACGCGGGGGTGTCAATAGTACCACCCAGGGCCAGACCAGATACAACTGCTCCTCGACGCCCAGCGTCCAGAAAGGCGACAGCAGATCGGCCCAGTTGCCCGTCTTGTGCAGCAGGATATTGTACCCGTAGAGATAGTAGTAAGCTGGCTGCGCCCGAATGTCGGATGCCTGCGGCAGGAAGAGGTAAACAAACGTAATAATCAGGTAGTACAGCGGGAAAATGCGCAGTGCCCGGCGAACGAAAAAATTGCGATACGTATGGCCCAACGTTGCTTTCCCCGCCCGGATGCGATCGCGGTTGCCGAGCAGGATGCGGGTAATCAGAAAGCCGCTGACGACGAAAAATACCATCACCCCAATGGTGCCGTTGGGAAGCCGGTTAATGCCTTCACCCGTTGGAAACCAGTGGTAGATAACGACCAATAGCACCGCGAACGTCCGCAACGAGTCGAGTTGCGGCATGTGTCCGGTAAGGGGCCGGGCGGCAGTTTGGCGGGGTGAAGGTACTGGCGTCATCGGGCGGTTAGTTGATTAAACAGCGTAACCAGCGCATCGACGCTTTGCTGTGCCGGGTGGCGTTCCAGGATCTTCTCGCCCAGCCGCTGCCCCATCGTTCGGCGCAGGTCAGGCTGTCGTAGCAAGTCGACAATGCGGCTGCTCATGGCATCGAGGTCGAGATAAGGTACCACGAAACCACCGTCGGTTTCAACCAGTTCGGGCGACCCACCGGCCCCGGCAAAGCAGACGACGGGTACTCCGCTAAGTCCGGCTTCAAACACGACCAGCGGATAGGGGTCCTCGCGTGAGCAGAGCACAAATACGTCGAACCGTTTCATGTAACGCAGCACATCGGGAGTCGGCGGAATCAGGTGGACGTAATCCGTCAGTCCCGCTTTGCGGATGTCGAGTAACAGATCTTCACGCAGTACACTGGGCGGCATACCGACCCACACAAAATGGACGGGAACATCGGCCATGCGACCAGTTACCTGCCGGGCCAGCGCCACGAACAGATCGTTGCCCTTGCGCCATTCGGCATTGCCACAGCCGCCCACGATCAGCGCGTCGGGTGGCAGGCCCAGGGCGTCGTACAGGTCGGGCTGCTCGCGGGCCTGCGCTACGTTGGCGACCAGTGCGGGCGTATCGATCAGCGTATACTGCGTGATTTTCGCCGGATCGACGCCGTGCTGATCGATGTAGTAGTCGGCGGTGGCTTTGGAGACAGCCAGCAGTTGGTTTGTCCGGCTCAGCAATTCCGCCAGTTCGGCCGGATCGGTATAGATACGCACCGACATATCCAGCTCGTGCGCAAACGTCACGACCGGCACGGTGGGAGCAAGGCCCAGCTGAACAAACCAGCGGCTGCTCATAACCGTATTGGCCAGCACCAGATCAATGCTGTCCAGATTCAGCTCCGCCCGTATTTGCCGCTGATAGTCGGCCCGTTGCCGCTGATACGCCTGATCCCACATGCCCATGCGCCACAGCACTTTATCGGCCAGTGCGCCCACTACGTGCGGTGGTTGCGCGGGCCAGAGCGTAACGGGGCAGATGGCCCGGTACTCATCGAGCAGCGGACCGCCTTCACCCAGTAACAGGTGCAGGTCGAGGCCGCGTTCGCGCAGCAGCCGCATCAGGTTGAGCAGTACCAGTTGCGCACCCGCCCGGTTGGCGTCGTGGCCGATGAGTAGGATCTTTTTCAGAATACAGTGTAAAGTTATAGACTCGTAAAGTCGTAGCGTTGTAAAGTTGACCAGCGCGTCAGCCCGTCCGGCGGTAGCAACTCTACAACGCTATAACTTTACGACGCTACAACTATCAAAGACTCTTAATACGCTTTATAACTCGGAATAGGACGCTTTTCGGCGGGATTGCCGACGTAGACGCCCCAGGCTTCGGTGTTTTTGGTGACCGCTGCGGCCATACCGACCAGCGTACCTTCACCGATGGTCAGGTAATCGCGAATCGTGCTGTTGACGCCGAAAAATGAGTACGAGCCAATGGTACAGTGCCCCGACATAACCACGTGCGAGGTAAAGAAAACGTGGTCGTTGATGCGGCCGTGGTGCCCGATGTGATTCCCACTCCACAGCACGACGTTGTTGCCAATAGTCGTAAACGGCTGGATGGTATTGTCTTCGAGGATAAAGCAGTTTTCGCCGATTTCGTTGCCGAACGTGGTCGCTTTCGAACTGACGTACGAAATGAACTCGTAGCCCTTTGCCTTGGCTTCCAGGTAAATACGCTCCCGGTTTTTGTTCATGCCCTTACCCGTCATCGGCGCAAAAAACTTATACTCCTGGGGGGGGAAAAGTTCTTCCACATCCTCAAACGCCACCAGCGGTAACCCCCGAAATCCGGTTTTATCGTGCAGATACTCCTGGTTTACCGTAAACGCAGCCACTTCGTGCTCCGAATCATGCGTCAGGTAAAAGTGGGCCAGTTCGGCCGTATCCATAACCCCGAAAATTATAACCTTCGCCATAGTGTAAAGAGCGAAAGAGTGAATGGGCGAAAGAGCGAGGGCCTGGGTCAGCAATCTTTCGCTCTTTCGCTCATTCACTCTTTCGCCATTAGATTATACGAGTTCATATTGTGTCAAAAGTGCCTTCACCGTTGGTACGTCGTTGAACATCAGCGCGTCGAGGATAGAGAGCCAGGGGACAAACGTATCGCTGTTACCCCGGTTAAACTGCGGATACTCGACCCGCTCCGACCGGATAAAATTAAGCATAATACCTGCTTCGGCAAACCGCTCCCGGTCGTAGAGTTCCATGCCGCCAATCGGATTGATGTATCGCGTAGCCCCTTCCTGATTGCAGATGTCCAGAATCCGTTCCTGCGCTTTCAGATGCGTATTTTCATAGACCGACGATGACGCTATCAGTGTTGGGGTCAACCCCAGGTAGCCATTCAGCTCTACCAGACTATGGTAAATCAGATCGGCGATAGAGTCGGTCGTAAAGTTGACTATTTTTTCGGTCAGCGGCATAACGACTGCATACTGCGGGGCCTTTCGGTAGCCCTGCTCAATCGTTTTCAGCAACTTACTCCGCCACTTCGGATCGTCGGCCAGGTGTACTTCGTTGATGCGCTTATTCTGACTGGCATCTTTCAGCGGGATGGTAAACAAGTGCTCCTGCCCATTGATCAACAGCTTGTTGCGATTGATCCAGCCCCGATTGATAAACGAAACGTCATCGTACAGGACAAACGTATCGACCGCCCCCATCAACTGCATGTAGCCAATGTACGGCAAAAAATAAGGCTGCATGATGGCAAGGGTCATAGGTAGTTTATGGTTTGTAGTTCGTGGTTCGTAGTTGTCGGTCGTTGGCTAACCACAAACAACAAACTACGAACCACAAACCGCTATTTCAGCTTGCGTAAATAGTAATCTTCGCCGGGAACGATAACGGTTTGGCGCATCGTGGTGTCGGTACCAAGCCGCAGGTCGCCCGGTTGGGGAGTGATGACGCTTTTATCGAAAAACAGATAATCAGCGGCTTTGGGAATGGGTTGTACACCCTGCTCAAACGGGTTGATAGCGATGAGCCGACGTGATAGATGCGGGCCATACAGTGGGTATTCGTAGTCGTCGTTGATCGTACCGAGGGCTACAGTAGCTGTGTCGGGCACGAGCTGATCGAACCGCTCGTACGGCGCGTAGATGTCGGGGCGGCCGAGGGTCATCTGGTGAATACGGTCGGAGGTAAAGGCTGATGGATAGGCAATGCCATCGGGCGCACGCCAGGGTAATGGCAGGGCGCGAATGTTCAGAAACACACATAACACCGCCGACAGGCAACCTAACCCCGTTACCATACCGACGTAGGTTTTGCCCAGAAAATGGCCCGGTCTGGTAAATGTTAATTTAGGACTCAAAAATAGCAAGCCCGCAAACGGGGCGCTCATTAGCCCGGTTTCGATAAAATAACGCCCTTTGAACGGGTCGTACGGGGCTGAATAGGAGAGTGTTATGAAATGCAATAGTACGGCTGCTGCCAGAAACAGGTATGGATCATCAAGCAGCCTGGGTGTCAGCCTGAGCCAGCGAATCAACGACAGCAGAAGTAGGGGCAGGAGTAAGCCAAAGCCAAAAATACCCCAGTATGGGTTGGCATTGAAAAACACAAACCGGCGGTCGAAGGCGAAGGGCTGAATCGAGAAGTCGGTTTCCTCATCGAGCCGCATATGCAGTGTACGCTCCAGCCAGACCAGCGGCTGACGCATCTGATGATTCAGGCGGTTGCCCGTTGGCAGGTTGCGTAGCCCGTCGATGTTGATGTGGTCGAAACTGTAGCGCACCAGATTCCGGCTACCCTGCTCCAGCAAGTTTTTGAGCGATCCCGCCCGCTCCACCGACTGGTGCTTCAGGGCTGTCTTTGGACCAATCGGGTGATCGTATACTTCGATGTTTTTCAGGTAGCCGGTCGGCAGCGTCCACAGGGCAACGCCGATGATGATTGCCCCCGCCAGCCGCAGCGTCCGCCCGACTGTGGTGGCCAGCGAATCAGACAGAAAGACGGTATAAATCATGATGATAAACACCGACGGCAGCAGCAGCGCAAACGTGATCTTGTGACCGAATGCAATCCCGAACGCCATACCGGCCATGTACAGGTAGCGGTTGTCGCGGGTTTGCCGATACGTAAACAGCATGTACAGGACTACGCTCAGATAGGCCGTCAGTACGATGTCAGTTTCGGTCGTGATGGCCTGCATCAGGAAGTCGGGAACCAGTGCGTAGACCAGGGCACAGAAGAAACTGGCCGTCATGTTGGCCCGTCCCGTGGTTAGCTGCCCGATGCGCTGTACGATACCGAACACCGATATAATAGCCGTCCAGTAGCTCAGGTGGTGAATGAACTTGAACCCGTTTTCAAAGCGGTTCGTCATCAGAAACCCGTAAATCTGCAACGTACAGACGCTTTTCGGGTAAGTGTCGATGTTCCAGTTCGTTCCACCAAAATGGCGCATCGTACCGCGCTGAACGTACTGCATCACCCGGTTGAGATGCCCCGTCATGCTGTCCCATTCGTTCGGCACCGTAAACAGGACCAGCAGCAGGTTCGTAGCCGCAATGACACTCACCGTGAGCAGCAGTACCGAAAAAATAATGTTCAGATAGGGTGGCAACGACTCGAACCACTCGACACCAAGCCTGCGTCGGCTAGTTAGTAAGGTTGGCGCGGAAAACGGGACCGGCCGACCAGCCAGCCAACGTAGTACCTCACCCACGACCGTCGCGGTGACGAAAACGCCCAGCCCCCAGGCCAGCGTGTTCGCCGTCAGGTAGAGGGCCGACAGGATGAAGCCCGTCAGGATAACGCTGCCCGCACCGAGCAGAAAGGTCGTTAACCACCAGTCTGTCAGCGACGGACGGGCAATACGAGTTGCCAGATGCCCTACGTAAAGCAGGAACAAAACTAACCCGGCCAGCTTCGGAATCAGCAGGGCACTATCGGTCAGGCTGCTGAGCAGGATACTGTTCAGAAGACTAGACATGACTGTTTACAAGGGTGGCAATGCGGTCGACATCGGATTCCGGCAGGTCGGGGTACAGTGGCAGGGCCAGCACCCGCAGCGCTACCGACTCCGAAACAGGGCAGCTTTGGGCTGGTTCTGCCCCCGGCGGCACGGCAAACGGCAGGGTGTTCAGCGATGGATAGAAGTACCGGCGGGGCGTTATTCCGTCCGCTTTCAGTGCGTCGACCACCCGTAGGAGCGTTTCTTCCGACTCAAACACGACCGGATAATACGCGTAATTGTACTCGACGCCAGGTGTCAGCGTGGGGCGCGTGATTTTGTCGAAATTCAGCCGGGCGTCGTACCAGCCGAATACCTGTTTCCGGGCAGCAATCAGTTCATCGACTTTGGGCAGTACGCACAAGCCCATCGCTGCGTGTAATTCCGAGTTTTTGGCATTGATACCGACGCTGTAATAGTCGTCGTTGCGGTGCCCGAACGAGCGGTAACGCCGAAGCGTCAGCGCGAGGTCATCGTCGTTGGTGACAATGCAGCCGCCTTCTACGCTGTGGAATACCTTCGTCGCGTGAAAGCTACAGGTGCTCACATCGCCGTAGTTCAGAATGGCTTCGCCGTTGTAACGGGCCCCAAACGTATGGGCCGCGTCGTAAATAACTTTCAGCCTGTACTTATCCGCGATGGCCTGAATCGCGTCGATCCGGCAGGCGTTGCCATACACGTGCGTCGCCATGATCGCCTGTGTATTCTCCGTAATCAGTGGCTCGATCTTGTCTGCGTCGAGGCAGAAGTCGTCGGGACGGATATCGGCATAGACGGGGGTGCATCCTTCCCAGAGCAGCACATTGGTCGTGGCCACGTACGAGAAGGGTGTCGTGATGACTTCTTTAGTGATGTTCATGGCCTTCAGAGCCATTTGCAGGACAATCGTACCGTTTGAGCAGATCAGCAAATGCTTCACGCCCAGGTAATCTTTCATCTGTTCCTCCAGCCTCTGCAACAGCGGACCGTCGTTGGTCAGGTGTACCCGATCCCAGACGCCTTTCAGCAGAGCGGTATATTCGTCAAAGTCAGGCAGATACGATTTGGTAACGTTAATCATAGAGAGAGGCCGGTGTTGGCACTCGTTTACACGGCTGGCGGAAAACCCCCATAAACCGGATACGGAGATCTGAACCCCAAAACTTATTTCACTGCTTCTTCGAGCATCCCAATCTGAAACGGGAACTGCGGCCGGACGTAGCCGGGCCACTTACCATACCAGGCGATGCCTTCGCGGTAATCTTCCACGTCGAACGTCAGGCTTTCTTCCATCGTAAACAGGGGTGTTACGGTATCCTTCACGATCATAACCGAAATGGTATACGATCCGTCGTTGAGGAAATACCCCGGAATGACGCATTCACCCGCAATCGTGCCCGGCCCGTACGGCTGCGACTTCGTGCCGACGTTGAAGATGCATTCGCCCGTCAGCGAGTTCAGGTGCATCGACAGATTCAGGTTGGCACTGTCCATCATGTTCCAGAACTCAAACCGGAACTTCATGGGTGTCCTCACGTCGATATGCGTCAGCTCATCCTGATACTCCGGGATCAGTTCGATGCGCCTGATACGCACCAGATCATTCCCCGGTGCTTTTTCGGGGCTATCCCATTCGCGGAGCAACCGTGTCCGCGATACTTTGCTCAGGTACGTGGCGACTACCTGATTGGTTTCGCCCTGCTCCAGCAGCTGTCCTTTCTCGAAGTAAAACGCCTTGTTGCACAGGGCCTGCACCGCCGTCAGGTTGTGACTCACGAATAAAACCGTGCGGCCACTCGCTGAGTTGTCGCGCATCTTACCCAGACTTTTCTTCTGAAATTCGGCGTCACCAACGGCCAGCACTTCGTCGACGATCATGATTTCGGGGTCGAGGTGGGCTGAGATCGCGAAGCCCAGCCGGACGTACATCCCCGACGAATACCGTTTGACGGGCGTATCGAGGAATTTTTCAACCCCGGCAAACGCCACGATTTCGTCAAACTGCCTGCGGATCTCACTCCGGCTCATGCCCAGCAGCGAACCGTTCAGGAAGATGTTTTCGCGGCCGGTCAGTTCGGGGTGGAAACCCGTACCGACTTCAAGCAGTGACGCTACCCGACCCCGAATGCGTACCGAGCCGCTCGTTGGTTCGATAATCTTGCTCAGGATCTTCAGCAGCGTCGATTTGCCCGCGCCGTTGTGCCCGACAATACCGACCCGGTCGCCCTGTTCAACGGAGAAGCTTACATCGCGCAACGCCCAAAATTCCTCGTGGGTGGTCGTAATCTTGTCTTTCTTGTTGCCGAACAACTGCCGGAAATTCTCGCTCACCACATCACGCAGGGTATTGACACCCTTGCCTTTCTGGTGGTCGATAATGTATTGTTTGCTGATGTTTTCGACGGTAATGACCGACATACTTGTTACGTTAAATGTCGTCTACAAACGAATTTTCGCGCTTGCGGAAGAAGTAAACAGACAGAAGCAGGCAAACGCCCGTCAGTACGATGGACGCCAGCAGACTCTGGGGATTGAAGTACGTTTTGCCCCCCAGCAAGGCCCACCGGAATCCGTCGATAATGCCCACCATCGGGTTCAGCATATAAATCGGATACCAGCGTTCGTCGGCTACCAACTGACTTGTATAAGCGATCGGGCAGGCATAGAAACCGATTTGTACAATGAAGGGGATCAACTGCCCGATGTCACGGAATTTCACGTTAATGACTGCAAAAAACAGACCGAATGCAAACGAAGCCAATACCGCCAGTATCACAAACAGGGGCACTAGCAGCAAATGCCAGTCGGGTACGAACTGATACCAGATCGCCAGCAGAATGAATAAGCCCAGCGATACCAGAAAATCGAGGAAGCTGACCGCCACTGAACTGAGCGGCATCAGCAACCGGGGAAAGTACACTTTCGTAACCAGATTGGAATTGAGTGTCACGCTGTTGCTGATCTGCGTGAAGGCTGTCGAGAAAAACGTCCAGATTGTGATGCCGGCCAGCACCATCAGCGGGTAGGGGATACCCGGATCACCTTTCAGCTTGGCTACCTTGCTGAACACAAAGACCATGATAAGCATGGTCGTCAGTGGGCGGATAAGGCCCCAGGCCATGCCTAGTGCTGTCTGCTTATACCGAACCGATACATCACGCATCGACAGAATCAGCAGCAGTTCACGGTTGCGCCACAGGTCACGCCAGTAATGTTTCTCTGACCGGCCGGGTTGTATAACTACTTCTTGAGTTTTCAATGATTTATAGTTTGTTGTTTAATGTCCAAAGTGTAAGGTTTAACGTTTTGCCGTGGCTACCAACGTTAAACCTTACACATCAAACGTTAAACTCAATACTACCCCTCCTGCATGATGGAGCGGTAGGTTTCCCGCAAAAATATGACAATAAGCGCCAGTATCAATCCCAGGGCAATACCGATTTGCATCCCGACGGGCGTGATGACTTCCCGGTAAAGGGGCAGTGTAACGGGCTCGATGATCGTAAACAGGGGCGCTTCCCGAATCAGGGACAGGCGCATGTTCTCGGCGTTTTGCAGCGCCTGGTAGTAGATCGTCGTCAGGAAGGTAGTGTTACGGGTCAGCTTGTTTTGCATCATCTGCCCCTGCGCGACTACCATTTGCTGATTCTGGTCCATGTACTGAGCCAGCCGCCGTTCGGTACCACCCATCAACCCGGCAATAGAATCGGCGCGGGCGGTCAGCAGATCGTACATCTCACGCGTCTTCTTCGTCTGCTTGCCCCGGTAATCTTCTTCGATGGTTTCGAGGTGGTGCTCAATAAAACTGGCCGCCAGCATTTCGTCTTCCATACCGCAGCGCAGCTCCATAAATGACGACTTCCGCTCGGGCTGTACCACACCGATTTCGGTTTTCATCCGTCCATAGATCTGCGACATGGCAATCCGTTCCAGCTTGGTGTATTCGCTGGGCTTCTTGGCGCGGGGAAACGAGAAGGCACGTAAGGTGTCGCTCTTTTCCCACTCCTTGTCGCGGATACCACTGTGTCGAATGTAGTAGTTGACCAGTAAGGTATCTCTACCGTCGATTTTAACGGTCTTCATCAGCGTCTTCTCGATCACCGGCCGCGATTTGGCGTAGACCAGGAAGTTTTCACCGACGAAAATGTTTGCATCGGGTGCGCCCTGACCGATACCGAACGCGCCAGCCAGCGCGCCCAGCTCACCACCAAACGAACTGGAACTGCCACCTCCGCCGAGATTAAAGGTCATCGTGGCGGTGTAAACGGGGGCTTTCTGATTGAACTGGTCGTAGATGAACCCGATGGTGGCACCGATACCGATCATAGCGACCAGCAGCAGCCAGTTTCGGCGGACGACGTCTTTCAGCCGGAACAGACGAAGAACGACTGATTTTGGCGAAATCTGATCGGGGGGCAGTGGTCGGGTAACCATACCGTTCGGATCGTTGGCCGGGGTTAAATTAGTTGGCGTCATGTGTAAATAGACCTTAGCGATTTACGGTTGCACTCAGGGCAATAACCAGCCCAATTACCGATAGGAGCGACGAAATCGTACCCGCCGTGGTGCTCAGCAGTTGCTGGGGCGTCAGCGGAATGGCCGTCTTGCGCGGTACGACTACTTCCGAACCTGGCTCTACACGCGGGTATACGTTGAAGAAGATAAACCGGCGGGTCCGGTCAACCGAGCCGTTGGCATAAACAACGAAGGCCCGCTTGCGCTGCGACCGCTCGGTAAACCCGCCGGCATTGGCAATGTAATCCTGGAAGGTCTGACCGGGACGGTATTTCACCGTGTTAGGCAGTAGCACTTCACCATCGACCCGTACCGTCTCCAGTATCTTCGGAATGCGCAGAATATCACCCTCCTGCACCAGAATATCTTCCGATGAGCCGGGGCGCTCCATGATTCGTTTCAGGCTGATGCCAATCGATTCCGGCCGCTCGGGCGAGGGAGCCTGCACATTGACGACCGATTTGCGGTCATTGTCGGCCAAGTTCGTGATCGACTGCTGCTGCCGGGCCAGTTCATCGGGGCTGAGCCGCACCTGCCGCACCAGCGTTGCGCCTTCCACGTACGCCTGTGGCGTCAAACCACCGGCCAGTTGCACCAGGTCCGAGATTTTCTGGTCTTTGCGCAGAATGGCGTACGAACCCGGCAAAACCACTTCGCCCTCAACGTTAGCGTACGTCTGCACCAGGTAGTTGGGCGAGCGCCGGATAATGATCTGATCGTAAGGCTCCAGTACAAACCGATTCTGGTCGTTGGCAATCGACAGGTCACGGTTGACGTTGAAACGGAAAATATCGGCGACGGCAGCCGAAGCTGATTTCGGGTCGACATCTTTCTTCCGCCGAACAACTTCCACCTGCGAAGCGGCTGCTGACTCCTTCAGGCCACCCGCCCGAATCAGTGCATCGTCGAGCGTCATGTTAGCCATAAACGCCATTTCATTTGGCTTGTTGACTTCACCCTGCACCGTGATGTTTGCCTGCTCGGCCAGATCAAACCGCGACGGGATGATGATCTGATCTTCGCGTTGAAGCGTCACGTCGGGGTCGGTACCAGCTAATACGTTTGCCAGATTGACGGTGATGTTTTCGATGGCCAGATCTTCGCGGGTACGAATAATCGTTACGCGGCCCGTGAATGCGTCGCCTTTCAGATTCTCGGCTGATGCGATCAGTTGCTTCAGCGTTTTGTTGTCGTCCAGCGAATACTGACCGGGGCGGTATACAGCACCTTCGATCGTCACCTGATTCTCGAACCGGTCCAGCAGTTGTTCAACTGTAACCAGGTCGCCGTCCTGCATCTGAAACGTCTTGAATTCGGGCGTCGTTACGTCGATCACTTTACGTTCCCGGTCGGTCAGGCGCTGTACTTTAATACGGCCTTTGTACGAGTTGGCGGCAAAGCCACCCGCGTAGAACAGTAACCGGTCGAGGGTTTCAGTGGGCAGCATCTCGAAGATATTGTTCCGCTTGACCGTACCCTGAATTTCAACCCGTTCGACGTACGGCTCGAAGCGAATGTTGTCGTTGTCCTGAAGCCGCAGGTCGTTGCGCTGCGTACCGTTGAGGAGGTAATCATACAGGTCGAGCGTGGCGGCTACCTTATTGTTGCGAATCAGCTGCACCCGCCGGAACGAACCCAGTTCGCTGGGACCACCCGCCTGATAAACGGCATTCATAACCGTCGACAGCGACGACAGCGTGTACGTACCGGGCCGGATAGCATCGCCCGTTACCGTTACGCGGATGCTGCGGATATCGCCCAGCGATACTTCGAGAAATGTGTTTTGCGGACCGTACGACGACGCTTTCAGCCCGACGAATTTGGTTACCAGTCGGCTCACCATCCGGGCTTTCGCCTGTTCGACGGTTAGTCCTGATATAAAGATGGGGCCGATACCGGTGCTCTGCCGGAAGTATACGTAGCCTTCGGGTGATACCTTCTGGGTAAAATCGACCTCTGAAAAACCGTACAGCTGAATATTCAGCTGATCGCCCGGCCCCACGATGTAGTTGCGGGGTGTAGCCATCGACAGATTGGGCTGAAACGTCGTCGCCATGCTGGGATTGCTGAAGATCGAATAGCCAAACAGCTTCTGCCGAATCTCGTTGCGCTCCCGGATGCGGGCCGCTTCGTAGCCGTTCTCGATTTGTTCCTGCTGGGTTACTACCCCATTGGTGTCGGCCTGCGTGGCCGAATTGGTCTGGTTAACGGCTCCATCCACAGTGCGCCCGTCCTGGGTCGCATTGCCCGTGCTCTGATTCGTTACCTGCGCGTTGGTCCGACCCGTATTGACGTTGGTGCCGGGTGTCTGCCCGCCCGCCCGCTGTATCTGCTGGCGTACGTTGGCGGGCAGCGAATTCGGGTTTACACCTGCTGGCAGCGTGACATTACCGCTGGCGGGGGCTGCTGTTCCACTACCCGATGACGAGCCGCTGCCGGTCGTGCCGGTTGTTACCTGAGCGACGCTGGTCAACCCGGTAAGCAGGCTTCCTAAAAGGACTAATGCCGGTAGCAAACGGGGGCGAAACGAGGCTGTGGCGGGAGAAAAAAAGTTTACCGGGAAGATGATGGAATCTCGCGTTTTTTGCATATTTTTAAGATGCCGAAAGCAGGCTGACCTGAGTGCAAAACACCCTGTTCCTAACGACACAGTTGAACGCTTAGTACGTTTCATAGTTTGGTCGGCAAAGTAAACGAACTTTTGTTGGATTGTAAATGATTTCTTAAGCTACGGACCGCTCGTCTGTCTCATTGATAGGGTATGACTTTTCCAATGTTGAGCGAAATAACGTTTGCGATCGTAGCGGTACTATAGTTTTACTACTACAAATATAGTTGAAATGACTGAAACGGCAAATCAGCCTGTACAATACAACGAAGACAGTATTCGCTCGCTCGATTGGCGTGAGCATATCCGGCTCCGTCCGGGCATGTACATCGGTAAGCTGGGCGATGGCTCAGCCGCCGACGATGGTATATACGTCCTGCTCAAAGAAACCGTCGATAACTGCATCGACGAGTATGTCATGGGCTTTGGTAAAATCATCGATATCCGCGTTAGCGATCACCGTGTCGACGTGCGCGACTATGGTCGGGGTATCCCGCTTGGCAAGGTGGTCGAGGTGGTATCGAAAATCAACACCGGTGGTAAGTACGATTCCGGTGCTTTTCAGAAATCAGTTGGTCTCAACGGAGTCGGTACCAAAGCTGTCAATGCCCTGTCGAGTTATTTCCGGGTGCAGGCCTTCCGCGATGGGCGTACGGTCTGGGCTGAGTTCAGGCGGGGCGAACTGGTACAGCAGGGTGACGAACTAACCAATGAGCGTAACGGTACGCTGATTAGCTTCGAGCCCGACGATACGGTATTCAAGAACTTTCATTTCATTCCGCAGTATCTGGAAAACATGATTTGGAATTACTGCTACCTGAATGCCGGGCTGACCGTTTCGTTCAATAAACAGAAGTACATCTCGCAGAACGGCCTCCTCGATCTGCTGCGCGACAAAACCAAGAAAGACGAAGAATCGCTGCGTTACCCGATCATTCACCTGAAAGGCAACGATCTGGAGATTGCCATGACCCACGGCAATGCCTATGGCGAAGAATATTATTCGTTTGTCAACGGGCAATACACAACCCAGGGCGGTACGCATCTACAGGCACTGCGCGAAGCCATCGTCGATACCGTTCGGAAACATTTCGACAAGAACTACGATGTAGCCGATGTACGGTCGAGCATTATCGCGGCCGTCAGTATCCGGGTGCAGGAGCCGGTATTTGAATCGCAGACCAAGACCAAGCTGGGATCGATCAACATGTCGCCCGAACCGAACGCACAGTCGGTCAACTCATTTGTAAAAGATTTTGTCAAAGAGCGGCTGGACAACTTCCTGCACATGAACCCCACCGTGCGCGATGCCCTGCGTAAGCGGATCGAGCAGTCGGAGCGGGAGCGCAAGGAGCTGGCCGGTATCAAGAAACTGGCCAATGACCGTGCCAAGAAGGCTAGTCTGCACAACAAAAAACTGCGCGATTGCCGCAATCACCTGCCCGACGTGAAAGCCGAAGACCGCTATCAGTCGACGCTGTTTATTACGGAAGGTGACTCGGCGAGTGGATCGATTACCAAGTCGCGGAATGTGCAGACGCAGGCCGTATTCAGTCTGCGCGGCAAGCCCCTGAACTGCTTCGGGCTGACAAAAAAAGTCGTCTATGAAAACGAAGAGTTCAATCTGCTCCAACACGCGCTCGATATTGAGGATGGGTTGGAAGGGCTGCGCTATAACCGCATCGTGATTGCGACCGATGCCGACGTCGACGGGATGCACATCCGGTTGCTGATGCTGACGTTCTTTCTGCAATTCTTTCCCGATCTGGTGCGCAATGGTCACCTGTACATTCTGGAAACACCGTTGTTTCGGGTGCGCAACCCGCGTAACCACAAGGAAACGACGTATTGTTATTCGGAAGAAGAAAAGCAGAGCGCGATCAACAAACTGACGAAGGGCGGCAAGAAGGTAGAGATTACCCGCTTCAAAGGGTTAGGCGAAATCTCACCCGAAGAGTTTGGCCTGTTTATCGGGGAAGATATGCGGCTGGAGCCGGTTATCGTGGAGCAGGAAACGTCGGTGGCCAAGCTGCTCAGCTACTACATGGGCAAAAACACGCCCGACCGGCAACGCTTCATCATCGATAATCTGCGGGTCGAAAAAGACATCGACGAAGCGACGCTGGTCTGAAACAGTTCGTAGTTTGTGGTTCGTGGTTCGTAGTTTTGTAAAGTGGGGTAAGCAGTTGAGCTAACCATCACTACAAACCACGAATCCCGGCGGGGAACCGCACGAACCGTTTTTAATGACCCTCGAATCGCTCCGTAACGACATCGATGCCCTGGACGACCAACTCCTGACGCTGTTGAATCAGCGCATGGAACTGGTGCGCAAAGTGGGTGAACTCAAACGCTCGGCCAACACGGTGATCTACCGGCCTGAGCGCGAAAAACAAATCCTCGACCGGCTGCACAACCAGAACACGGGGTTACTCAATCAGGCGGCTATCGAGGCTATTTTTCTGGAGATTTTCGCTGTATCCCGCAACCTCGAACTACCCGAACGCGTGTCGTACCTGGGGCCGGAGGGAAGCTTTACGCACCAGGCCGCCGAAAGCCGGTTTGGCGCGATGAGCGCGTACATGGCGCTGCCCACAATCCGGTCGGTGTTTGAAAGTGTCGAGACGGGGCGGGTGCGGTTTGGGGTCGTGCCTATTGAAAATAATCAGGAGGGCGTCGTCAACGAAACGATTGACCTGCTGCTTGAAAAAGATTTGCGTATCGCTGCCGAAGCGCAGATTCCCGTGCATTTTACGTTCGCCACGCAGACGGAGAACCTCGCCGAAATCACGCATATCTACTCCAAAGACATCGCGTTTCGCCAGTGCAGTAAGTTTCTCAACGATTCGTTCGACGGGCTCAACGCCGAATTCGTACCGGTCGAGTCGACGTCGAAAGCGGCCAAGCTGGCGGGGCAACAGCCAAAGACAGCGGCCATCTGCTCGCAGATTGCGGCCAAGCTGTTCGACGTACCGGTACTGTTCGACAACATCGAGGATTCCGACCTGAACCGCACCCGCTTCCTGATTCTGGCCAAAGACTTCATGAATCAGCCCAGCGGTCGCGACAAAACGACGCTGATTGCCCGGCTTGCTAACACGCAGTCGCCGGGGGTACTGGCTGAATTTCTACAGGAGTTCAACGCGCGCGGCATCAACCTGACCAAGATCGAAAGTCGTCCGCTGAAAGACGGGGCTACGTTCCGCTACTGGTTCCTGCTCGAATGCGAAGGCCACGCCGACGACCCGGCTTTGCGTGACGTCATGAACCAGTATGCCAGCGAAGTAAAGCTACTGGGCAGTTACGTGCGGGGGGCTTAACGGATGATACCGTCTGTTTCGGCGTAAATGTCTGCCAGGGCAATGGTCAAGCCGACACTCGCCAGCTGAATCGTGTGGGTGGGTTCGCTGGCTTCCGATGCCAGGAACCAGTAGCCCTGCTCATGTTTGCGGAATACGTCGACGCGGGTTTTCTCAGAATCGGCCAGTACGTATTCCTGCAACGCTGGCGACTGACGATAGAGCGCAAATTTCTCGCCCCGGTCGAAAGCCGCCGTTCCCGGCGAGAGTACTTCGACAATCAGCGTTGGGTTGACCAGCGTGTCGGGTATTTCATCGTGAAATTGATTGGGGCCACAAACGACAACCACGTCTGGATAGGCGTATAGCGAATGGGTAGGGACGTTTACCCGCTGATCGCTCGAATAGCTGCGGCACCCCTTACCACGCAGGTGAATGTAAAATTCACCATTAAAATTGTCCTTGATTCGGTTGTGGTTAGTGGATTCGCCTGCCATTGGAATGATTTCGCCGGAAACATACTCACTTTTGACCGATGCTTCGCGTTCCAGGCGGAGGTATTCGTCGGGGGCGATATAGATTTTTTCAGCGCCCATTCTGCCAGTTTTCTGCTTACTAAACTACTACGATAAAGTTACTGTTATTTACTGGAGGATCTGTAGTTAACGTTCACTGAATCATAATGGAAGCAAACGAAAAGACTGATAAAATCGTCGAAGCCCGAATGAAACTCAGACGCCGGTTTGAGGAGAAAATGGCCCAGACGCCGTCGATGACCGACGAAAAACCACGCGGTTCGGGACCGATTAACCGGCACGGTATGCCCGCTACACCCGTTGGGCAAACGCTGACGACCAAATGGCCGGTACTCGATCTGGGTTACCAGCCCAGCATCCCGCTCGATAAGTGGCAGTTGAATATCGACGGGGAAGTCAACAATCCCGTCCGGCTGAAGTGGGAAGACCTGATGGCCCTGCCGCAGGTGGAAGATACCAGCGATTTTCACTGCGTAACGACCTGGTCGCGGCTGGATGTTCCCTGGGTGGGGGTACGGTTGATGGATCTGGCCGCGCTGGCTGACCCCAAAGGTACAGCGACGCATATCATGTGCTACGGATACGACGGCTATTCGACCAATGTAGCCCTGGAAGAAGCCCTCAAACCCGATGTACTGCTGGTACACACCGCCGACGGGCAACCCCTGACCCGCGAACACGGTGGGCCGCTACGCATGATTACGCCCCAGCTCTACGCCTGGAAGGGTAGTAAATGGATCAAGCGGATTGAGTTTATGGACAAAAATAAACTCGGTTTCTGGGAAGAACGCGGCTATTCTGACACGGCTTACCCGTGGCGGAACGACCGGTATTCGTGAATAATCCGGTTACCAGAAGCAAAACAGGGGCCGCTAATGACAGCGGCCCCTGTTTTGCTTCTGGTATTGGCACTCAGCCCGTCTCCGGCAGCATCCTGCTGTCGAGCCGTAGGCTAAGTGCTGTCCTCTGATTAGCCTGCGGCTCGACAGCAGGATGCTGCCGGAGACAAGGCTGGCGAACTAACTCATAATCGTGCCCAGCGCGTTGTTGTACAAAGCTTTTGCTTCGTGGGATGTAATGACCAGCGAATCTTCTACCGTAAAGCCCTGCTCCGTAACGGTACCCAGATACTGAAATGGCAGAACGCTGTCGTTCAGATACCCTTCGAGATGCGTAACCTGATCGGGCGAAATCGATACGACGACGCGGCTTTGCCCTTCGCCAAACAGGAAAGCGTCAGTGCGGTGGCGGTCGTCGGTGCCGACGAAGAATCCTTTGTCACCCGTCATCGCTGATTCGGCCAGGGCAACGAACAGACCACCGTCCGATATGTCGTGCGCCGACTGAAGCCAGCCGTTACGGATCATTGTTTTGACACCTTCCTGCACGCGCCACTCCGTTTCAAAATCAAAGTACGGCGCGGGCGAGGCTTTGATGCCCCGGTACGAATACAGATACTCCGACGATGCGATGTTATCGGTCGAGGGGCCAATCAGATAGATCAGGTCGCCTTCGTTTTTGAAGTTCATCGTCATCCGGTTGGCCGGGTCTTCCATCAGCCCAAGCATACCGATAGTCGGGGTTGGGAACACGGGGCCGTCGTCGGACGATTGGTTGTAGAAGCTGACGTTACCGCCCGTGACGGGGGTGCTGAACCGGCGGCAGGCTTCGCCCATACCCTGCACCGCTTCCACAAACTGCCAGTACACTTCCGGCACGTAGGGGTTACCAAAGTTCAGGTTGTTGGTTACGGCCAGCGGTTCGCCACCCGTACAAACGATGTTCCGGCAGGCTTCGGCCACCGCGATCATCGCGCCCTTGCGGGGTTCGGCGTTGACATACCGGCTGTTGCAGTCGACGGTGATAACGATGGATTTGTCCGTAGCGGGCAGTCCGGGACCTTTCACGCTGACAACAGCCGCATCCGATGGGGCGTTGGTGCTGCGGTTGGCCGTACCGACCATCGAGTCATACTGCTCATACACCCATTTGCGTGAGCAGATGTTCGGATGCGCCAGCAGGTGTTTTGCAACTTCGGGCAATTCGGCCAGCGTGACGTCGTCGACGTCGTCTGAGTTGAATTTGGCGTATTCCTTAATATAAGCCGGTTCTTTGTATTCGCGCTGATACTGTGGCGCACCACCACCCAGCACCAGATCATAGGCCGGTACATCAGCGACGAGTTCGCCATACCGGTAAAAGTGCAGCCGTCCCAGGTCGTTTTCGCCTTTGGCTGTTACTTCACCAATCTGCGCGCAGTTGAGGTCCCACTTATCAAAAATGCCCTGAATGACAGCTTCTTTGCCTTTCTCGATGACCACCAGCATCCGCTCCTGCGACTCCGATAGGAGAATCTCGAACGGAGCCATGTTGGGCTGACGGGTTGGTACTTTATCGAGGTCGATTATCATGCCGTGCTCCCCTTTCGCGCTCATCTCCGAGGTCGAGCAGATGATCCCGGCGGCACCCATATCCTGAATGCCGATAACGTGGCCCGTCGCGATGATTTCAAGCGTCGCTTCGAGCAGCAGCTTTTCCATAAATGGGTCGCCGACCTGTACGGCGGGCAGCTTGTCGGTCGAGGCAGCGGTGATGTCTTCCGATGCGAAGGTGGCCCCGTGGATACCATCTTTACCCGTCGCCGAACCCACGATAAACACCGGGTTGCCGACGCCGTACGACGTTGCTTTGGCTACTTTGCCCGTTTCAACGATACCCGCCGAGAAGGCGTTGACCAGCGGGTTGGTGTTGTAGCATTCGTCGAAATAGATCTCACCACCGACGGTCGGGATGCCGAACGCGTTGCCGTAATCGCCGATGCCTTTCACCACGCCCCGCAGCAGACGCCGGGTTTTGGGCAGGCTAAGGTCGCCGAAGCGGAGTGAGTTAAGTTGAGCGATAGGCCGGGCACCCATCGTGAAAATATCGCGGTTGATACCGCCCACCCCCGTCGCGGCACCCTGATAGGGTTCCAGTGCCGACGGGTGATTGTGCGATTCGATCTTGAACGAACAGGCCAGCCCATCGCCGATGTCGACCAGTCCGGCGTTTTCCTCACCAGCTTTAGCCAGCATCCGTTCGGAGTCGCGTGGGAGGGTTTTGAGCCAGAGAATCGAGTTTTTGTACGAGCAGTGCTCCGACCACATCACCGAGAAGATACTTAGTTCGGTAAAGTTGGGCTGACGACCCAGAATGTCGGCGATCTTGTCGAATTCGTCGGGGAGCAGGCCCAGTTTGCGGGCGGTTTCGAGCGTAGGTAGTGATTCGGTTGCGTCCATGTGTAAAGAGCGAAAGAGCGAAAGAGTGAGAGGGCGGAAGGAGTCGCGTCAGCTTTTCGCTCTTTCGCTCTTTCACCCTTTCGCTCTTTGAATACCGCCCAAAAGTACGGCTTTTGCCCGAAATGGCCCGGTGGATTTGGAAATCGACCGCATCACGGTACGCTTTTTTGGGCTGCAACGGCTGGTTGACCGGGAGCGGACAATCGGGCGATCAGTAACGGAGAGCTGTTCAACTACGAATGGTATCGTTTGTCGCAGGGGTGAAACAAGGCTGGATTAACGTGCATACTGGCCACGCAGTTGGGCCACGGTGTCTACAGTATGCTGAACGGCCCGGTCGATTTGGTCGTCGGTGGTGAAGCGACCGAGGCTGAACCGAACCGATGCGTAAGCCAGATCGTCTGACAGGCCCATTGCTTTCAAAACGTACGACGGTTCTGTCGTGGCCGATGTGCAGGCCGATCCATTGGACGCGGCCAGTTCGCTCAGGCTGTCGAGCAGGTGTTCGCCGTCGACGTTCGCAAACGAGATATTAGCTGTGTTGGGAAGTCGGCGGGTGGTATTGCCGTTGACAGCTGTACCGGGTACGCGACTCAGAATGCCCTGCTCCAGTTTATCGCGCAGGGCGCACAGCCGGATGGCTTCGGTCATCAGGTGCTGATGGCATAATTCGGCGGCTTTGCCCAGCCCCACAATGCCCGGCACGTTGAGCGTACCCGACCGGCGTCCCCGCTCGTGCCGACCGCCATCCTGCTGCGCCGTCAGCTTCACCTGCTTCCGGGCAACGAGTGCGCCGATGCCTTTTGGTCCGTACAGTTTGTGCCCCGACAGACTCAGCAGATCGATCAGCCCGTCTGACAGGTTCAGCGGTAGTTTGCCCACCGCCTGCGTCGCATCGGTATGAAACAGAATGCCGCGCTCCTGTACCAGTTGGGCAATAGCGTCGATGGGTTGGATGACCCCCGTTTCGTTATTCGCGATCATGACCGATACCAGCAGCGTGTCGGGTCGGAGGGCGGCCTCTACCTGCGCCGGGTCGATCAGTCCATCGGAGCCGGGTTGCAGATACGTCACGTCGGCCCCCAGTCTGGAGAGGTGTTCGCAGGTATCGAGTACGGCCTTATGCTCTGTTTCAACCGTAATGATGTGCCCTGCCGTTGAACGACGGGCTTCAAAAACGCCTTTCAGGGCCAGATTGACCGATTCAGTCGCGCCACTCGTAAAGACAATGTCTTTTTCCGAAACCCCCAGCAACCGCGCTACCTGATCCCGGGCTTGTGCCACAGCATCGGCGGCCTGCCACCCATAGACGTGCGTCCGCGAAGCGGCATTGCCAAAGTGCTCCCGAAAGTAGGGCAGCATGGCATCCAGCACGGCCGGGTCAACCGGCGTCGTCGCGTTGTAGTCGAGGTAGGTCATTTTGGGAGTTTAAGGTTTATGGTTCAATGTTTAAGGTTAATTGGGCTAGGCCCATGTTAATCGGGTCGTATGCTGAGTGCCAACCTTAAACATTGAACCATAAACCTTAAACTAATTATCCTCCCGCTCATGAATCGGGGCGGGGCGGTGGCGGAGGGCGGTGCCGCTGCGATGGGCCAGAAACGCCCGTACTTCGGCAACAATGGACAGGGCGATTTCTTCGGGCGTAGCCGCGCCGATATCCAGCCCGATGGGCGCGTGGATGCGGTCGGTTTCACCGTCGAAGCGTCCTTCTGCTGACAGTTCGTCGAAGATACGCTCCGCCCGAACACGTGGCCCCAGCATACCAATGAATGGGACGTCGGTCGTCAGCGCGCGGGGCAGGTTGTTCTTGTCGGTTTTGAAGTCGTGCGCCATCAGAATCACCGCCGTCTGCGTGTCGATGGGAATACTGGCAAAGGCATCAGGCGCGACAATGGCGTGGGCTTCGGCAAACAGCGTCTGCGTTACTTTCTGTGGGTTCGCGACAACCGTGGCCATCCAGCCCAGTTCATTGCTCATACGTACTAACGGCAGAATGTCGTACTGCTGCCCCATCAGAATCAGGTGCGGTACGGGCAACAGCACCTCAATAAACAGCTCAATCGACTGCCCGTTCGCCAGGTCGAACGTAAACGGAGCCGATTTGCCCTTATTGATATACTGCTGAATCTTTTGATCGATGGGTGCGGTAACAGCAGTGTCGCCCAATACAAGCAGACTATCGGGCCCTTCGTACCGAATCATGTCGCCCCGTTGCAGGGGATCGAACGATCCGGTAAAGCTGGTCAGCGTCAACAGCACGTGCGTTTTGCGAGCGTCGGCCAGACACGTTTTCAGGCAGTCGAGCGGGTTTGGGTGATCGGGGTGAAGGGGCGAAATCAGGACGTCGATGACGCCGTTGCAGCCCAGCCCCACACCGATCTGATAGTCGTCGTCCTCGGTTGTATCGTACGTAACCAGCGTTGGTTTACCCTGTGCGATAGCCAGTCGGGCGCGTCTGAGTGCGTCGCCCTCCAGGCAACCCCCGCTGATACCGCCGACCCATTGCCCGTTATCCATGATAAGCATACGCGCACCCGTCCGGCGATACGACGACCCTTCGACGCGGACAACGGTTGCCAGAGCCGCTTTGGTCGTGCTGGTATTCAGTGCGTTATAGGCCGCGATGATGGCAAGGATTTCTTTCATGAGGATGACGGAGCAGCTGTAGCCATGACTGAGCGACAAGCCGGGTCAGCTGGATAGGCTAGTGGTATGGTATAAACTGATAACGCACGCAGTCGGTTTCGTTGGGCCCTACAAAGCCCCCTGACGCCTATTTTTTCGCCAAAACGGGCTGTATCTTGCGTCGATGCGAAAATCACTCTACCTTTGTACCACCAAAGAGAGATGGCAGAGTGGTCGATTGCGGTGGTCTTGAAAACCACTGACTGTAACAGGTCCGGGGGTTCGAATCCCTCTCTCTCTGCAAATCAGTAGAAAAGTCTCTTTTTCGACCCAGTGAGTGCCCGGTACAGCCTTGTATCGGGCTTTTTTTATGCCCTTTTGAGCCTGTATTGACTGATTTCGCCCCGTTTTATAGCTTTCCGCGCAGATCTAGTGACACCCAAATCAGGCTAGTGACACCCTGCCTGACTAATGGCCTTTGAATCGAAAGATGTCACTACAATAAATAATGCGGTTAATAATGCACATAGGTTCAACTAACACACCGTAAGCCCTGCCTAACCAATTCATAGGCAAGGCCATGAGAAACAAGTCGTTAGTACGCATGGAAGTTAATTTTTGGCGTCGTCAGTCCAAACGCGCCGGTATGTCAACAATCTACTGCCGAATAACCGTCAAGGGGGAGCAACTGGACATAACCTCGACGGGCGTGACCATCACCACTGATCACTGGCATGGCAAGCGGGTGAGCGCCGATGAACCGCAGGCCCCGCTGCTCAACGAGCGGCTAGTGATCATCGAAGAGCAGCTGTTGAGCATCTACAACAATTTGATCCGGAATAAAGAGCTCGTTACGGCCGGCAGGATCAAGCGGCTCTTTCTGGAGGAGAAAAACCGCATCAGCCTGGCGTCGGCCTTCGAGGCGTACCTCAAAGATTCGGCCATCGATCCGGATCGCAAGCTCCAGAAAAGCAGCGTGACCGTCTATGATAACGTCCGAAAGAAAGTGATCAACTTTCTGATTGCTCACCAGGCGCTAGATTTGCTGGTGGACGAATTCGATCGCGAATGGCTGCTTAAATTTCGGCGCTGGATGAAAACGGTACCGCTGAAGGGTGGCAAGATCGGCCATGCCGATAGCTACATCGCCAAACAGTCCCAGACGATCCGTGACGTGATCGTCTGGTGCGTCGAACGGAAGCTGGTCGAGAATAATCCACTGGGCAAGGTGCGCATTCCCCAGGCGGAGTATGCCGATCCAGTGTATTTGACCGAGGATCAATTTAAACGGCTCAGAAAGCACCGCTTTAAAAATGATGCCCTGCAGCGGACGGCCGACGTGTTTATTCTGCTTTGCCGCTGTGGCTTTCACTACGGTGATCTGGAGGATTTTGTAAAGAGTCACCGTACCGCACTCAAGAAGGGGCTGGACGGTAAGCCTTGGATGATAAAGGATCGCATTAAGACCAAGGTATCAATACGGGTGCCGGTGTTTGCCGAAGTTAAAGCGATTGTTGATAAGTACGGCGGGTGGGAGCAGCTGCCGGTGCCTTCGGATCAGAAGTTTAACGGCTACCTGAAGGTGATTGCGGCCGAACTGGGACTGCCGGAGGATCTATCCAGCAAGGCCGGCCGGAAAACCTTCACGGATTGGTGTTTCAATACCCTATTACTATCCACCGATGCAGTGGTCGTACTGCTGGGTCGAAAGTCGAGCAAAGGACTGGAGGTCTACGGCCGGCCCGACGAACGGCGGGTCATCGCTGAGCTTAGCGAGAGTAAAGCGCTTAAAAAGCGAAAGTAACCCCCAAAGACAACGCCCGGCCAAGGACCGGGCGTTGTGCTGTACCAACTTTTTATTCAACAAAAAAACTTCCGCTTAGAACGTGCTTTCGTAGTGCACGCCAACGGCCGGGCTATTCGTGGCCCGCACGTTGTACATGGCGTCCTGGGCGGTCTTGGGCCGCGACCAGTGGCCACCCGACAGCGTGACCTGCGTACAGTTGTTTTCGGCGTTAAAGACCGAATAGCCGTTGTTGCCGATGAACTTCATGTTGCAGTCAATGACCTTCATGATGTCACAATTGTTCATCACCATCACGTTGTAGGCGCCATCCCCCTGCACGGTAATATCCACGTTTTGCAGGGTGATATTCGAGCAGTGGTCGCCGGCGACCCCGTTGCCCCCGCCCTGGTTGAAATCAACGTACGCGCCGCCCGTCCATTTACCGAATTTAAACGTGAGATTCGCGCAGCCGTAGGCCAGCATCGGCCGGCCCTGCACCGATATTTCGTCGCCGACGATGGTCAGGTTTTTCGCGCCCAGGCCCGCGTTCTGCCCATCCGTGAAGTTATAGCCGTTGGTCAGGTTATTACCCGTCCCGTTCGCACCCTCACCCCACAGTTTGCCACCCAGCATCTTATTGGCTTTCGAGATACCCGAGCGGGTACCGATAAACTCCACGCAGTACTGTTTACAGTCGACGTAGGTGTTATTGATGTGTTTGACGTTTTCCAGACTACCCGAAAACGAGCAGCCCATCCCATCTTTCACCACCAGGCCCAGATCATCGAAGGTGCACCGCTGCACGGTCACGTCGAAAATGCGCGTTGGCCGGCCGGCTTCCGTTTCATTGTGGCAGGTGAACTCCAGACCCATGCGGCCCAGCTTGTAGAACGTGAAATTCTCAAACAGCAGGTTCCGGTGGATACAGCCGCCCCCCGCGCCCCCGTTGTTGTCTTTCGAGTAGGCCTGCACGGTGATGCCGTTGCCCAGGAAAGCAGGCGCGGTTACCGACCCGTTCTTAAACGTGTAGTTGACCGTCGGGGCTGATTCGTTCAAAAAGACCACCCCGTAATTAAAGCCGGTGTAGTTGCTGTCGCTTGAGAAGTGAACCCCGTCCCAGCCCCCGCCGATCTGGTTGTTGATAAACACCAGTGAGGCGGGCGTCGCCGTCGTATTCGGGTCGTGAATCCGGGCGTTGCTGTAGGAGACGAACCGCACGGTTTTCTTATTACTGGTCACGTTCAGTGATTCGGTGCCCTGGCGCATATAAATGCCTGACAGCAGGATGTCCACCGTTGAGCCGTCCGGGATGGCATCGTACACCGCCTGGATGCCCGCTATCGTCTTGGTGACGACCGGGATGCCCAGTGGGTAATACCCTAATGGAAACAGGGGCGAGCTTACCCAGCCGCCGGTCGTTTTCAGGTACAGGTTACCCGCGTCATAGCTGAAATCACCAACGTTACCCGTGACGTCGGCGGTACTGGTCGGGGTATAGGCCAGCTTTTTAAGCTGCTGTTTGGAGTCGTAAAGCACGACGCCTGGACTGGCGACCGAGGCTACGCTGAATCCGCCGTTCTCGATCTTATAGATATAAATCGAATCTCTGTGTACCATAACTAGACGAAAAGGATTGATTGATTGACAGCGAGAGCAGACAGAAAGCGAATTGATCCCATGAACTGAATTAGCTCGCCGGTTCCGTTGGGGCCGCAGGTGGGTGTCAGCTTCACCACGCCGATGGCCCCCGACAGATCAATGTCAATGGCTAACCCCGTCAGCGAGGTGCCCCCGCCAATCCCGGAGGCGTTGACGATCGTCGCCCACGAACCAAGCGGGCCTTTGTCAGAATTCTGAAATTGCTGGATAACGGCACTCGCCTGGATGGTGTGAGACGATCCCCCGCCGGCGCTGGTCCCACCGATTAGTATAATCCCATCCACATACACCGAATAACTGCCGGCATTGTTAGCCGTTGTGGTCGCATTGTCGGCTTTAGTGAATCGAATCAGCTGGCTCGACACACTACCGACTGTACCAAGGGGGAACGGATACGAACCGGTAAACTCAACGTAGCCCCCCGCCATTTTTCGCAGCGGCTGGCCGGTAGCGAGTTCGACGTTCTGGCTGTTTCTGAGCAGATTGGCCGATATAAACGTGGTGTTGTCCGGCCATTCCGGGCTGGATAACCGGCTGTTTTGAATGCTGCCCGTCGCCACCGCATTGCCGCCACCGATGGGCGCGTGGTAGAACAGAATCCGATTGGCGCGTTCGGCCGGATTGTTGAATACCACCCGGAGTTCGGTATCAAAAATGGGGGAACCCGTCAGGTCACAACCATTCACGCCCGCCGGATTAAGCTGGTTAGCCGTGATGATCCGGAGATTCATCGCCGTGATCTTCCCGCCGTGGGTATTGAGAATTTGCGGGTAGCACTCAATCGTACCCGAAATTTGTAGCCCGTCACATTGACCATACGTGTCGATGGCGGTCACAAACGTACCCGCATTCTGTACCGGGCGACCCATGTAGCCGTGGTAGCGAAATGAATTGACACCCTGCAAGGTGAGCGCCGGTGCCCAGCAGTTGACGCCCAGCAGCGACATCCGGCCGCCCCAGTCCTGCACGCCCATACTGCCGTTGCCGTGTGTGGCCACGTTCGCGTAGGCACTTGAAGCGGTGTAGGTAACGGGGCCCAGCGAGCTGGTGTTGGTCTTCCAGCCGATGACCGAAATCGTGGCGCTATTGCTGAGCACGGCCGGGCGGTTGGCCTTGAAGGTTGTATCGGTTACGCCCCCTTCCTCGGAGCGAATGTTGAGGTAGGCGATTGTTCCCAGTCCGCTGTTCGCCGTTTTGTCGTCGTGCATCTCGATCCGGCAGTTGTGGATTCGTGCGTATAGCCCATTGAGCTGGTTGCCCTGGGCATCTTCGGAGAGCGCCACTTGTACGCCAATGGTGGAGGCTACCGCTCCCCAGGCCGCGTCGGAGAGGACCATCAGGTTTTCCAGTCCACAGTAACTCGATCCGGTAGCGTCCACCACAATGGGTGACGTGCCGTTTCGCAGCGTGATGCCGATCAGGCCGGTGTTGATGTAGCTGCCCCCCATACCGCGTAGCGTGATGCCCGTCCGGTTGGTTAGATCGATGGCTTTGTCGATCAAATAAAACCCATTGGGCACGTTGATCGTCAACCGAAACTGCCCCCCGTTGACGGCCGAGAGGGCCGTGCCGAAATCGATGGCCTGCTGAAACGACAGGGCCGAATTCAGCTGCCCGGTCCGGTCAGCCCCGAAATCGCGGCCAACGTTGCAACTATCCACATTCTTCAGCCAGCGGCCAGCGCCCTTGGCCGTCGCCGCTGCCAGCACCATGTTGCCGACTGTGGCCAGCGTACTGCCTGGAACATACTCGTAGGTAGCCCCACCGGCGGTTAACAGGCGACTCAAGCCGCCCTTGTAGGCCGACACGGCGGCGGTATCGACCACCGTATTCAAAAACGGACGCTGCGCTTTTAGCTCGTCCGTCGTGCGCGTGACCAGCGCGGAAACTTCTTCATAAAGACCCATTAGACAAAGGGATTAGACCGAAGCAGCTGCCCCGGCCGGTGGAATGATCAGGTTCGGCGTTAGGCCATTTCTGCGTTGAATTGAGCCACGAAATCGATCCGGTTGCCCAGGTTCGCTTTGGTAGCCGCATCGGCAAAGGCGGTCGCCACCGAGGCCGGCTTGTTAGCGACCATCGACCAGTCCGGCGTGACGTCGGTGAGCAGCGTGTAGTTGGCCGCATCGGTCTTAGTGCCCCCCGAATAGACGTAGGTTGAGCCGTCGCTGAGCGTAACGGCATTGAAGGTGCCGCTTTTGCCGGTATTGGTTATCTTTGCCTGATCGGTCGACGACAGCGCGGCAATCGTCGCGGCCGTGCTGATGTATGCCTTGAAATAATTGATTACCGGAATGCGCGCCGGGTCGATATCCCCCGTCAGGCGGCTGGCGTCGAGCGGATCGGTCGTGTTCTGTTTACCTAAAAAAGCGGCGTCGACCTGCGTTTTGGTGTACGCATCCCCACTGCTAAGTTTACCCGATAGCAGCGATAGCAACTCGTTCAGCGCTCCAGACAATGTTTTACTCGTCGTGTTCAGGCTGGCCGAACCTACCTTTGTCTCTATCGGCTTTAGTCGGCCGGTAATGGTCGTGACCAGTAAACTCAATCGCTCGAAAGGTTCCATTTGTGCTTGTTTGTTAGATGAAGTGAAGTGAAATAGTCCCTAGCTAGCCCGGAAGCCCAGGGCTTTAATGCCCAGCACCCGGTCGCGCCGGTTGCCGTTATCCCACATGGTGATTCGTAAGCTGCCCGGCTGACTCGTCAGCGCGCCCGTCTCAAAGACGCTAAGAGCGGCTTTGGTCGTTCCGGCAAAGGAAACGTCAATGATCCCTGCCGTCGACTTGATCAGTAGCGGGTTATCGGCCCCCAGCGCACTGGCGGCGGCCGTGTAGGACTCAACCTGAACGATCAGGACCGTATTGGCGTAGTACTGGTCTTTATTGGGGTTGACATCCAGCCGGTTCTTGTAAAAGCGTATGATCACCTTCCCCGCGCGGTCGAGCAGATCCAGGTACATACCGCCTGAGGCGGCCTGGCTTTGCAGCTTATCATTACCCAGTCCCAGACTTGTGTTAATCACGCTGGTGAGGGACCAGTTGGCGCTATCGGTGATCGGAAGCGTGCAGGTGTAGATTTCGCTTTCATTGCCCTTGTTGAACTTGAAGAACAGATCCGGCGAGTTAAACCGATCGTAACTCAGGATGTTGGTCCGGGCTGATCGCACGTTGCCGTTAAACTCGGCCGTGACGTCTTCAACGCCGGAGCGGGACCACCTGCCCATAGTGCCCACCAGTGTCGCGCGTTTGGGTAAATCGGCCAGTAAATCGACGTAACCGCTACCGGGCGCGACGAACGCATTCGCCGTCACCACGGTGAGCGAGAGGGCCGTCTGGGTGGTAACCGTTGATAGACCCGTGATTTTCCAGCGGTGCAGGCCTGAAAAGCCGCCTTCTTCGGCGTGATAGAGATAGCCGACGTTCGGATCGTTGGGGTCAATAACCCCCGTCGCGTAGTGGACGCCCCCCGCCATGCCGGCCTGACCGATAACTTTATTGCCAATGATGCTGTCGGTGCCAAATTGACCTACGTTCAGGCCGTTATCGGCAACGACGTGGAAGTAATTGCACTGACCATCCCGGTAGAACTCCCCGAAATAATTCCACACCGCTAACGGGCCGAGCATGGTGACCGCCCCGCCCGCGTAACCGATCTGATCGCCAACATCATTGATGGGGTATCCGCCCAGATTATATGCCCCATCGGTCGGGTAATCGCCCTGATAGGTGCGGCCCGAGGTAGCAAACGCAGTTCGCCATTTCCAGCCCGTTCCCCCTTCGGCTACCGCGCCCAGGTGAAAGCCGTAACCTCTGGCCGGGCCGTACTTGTCGAGGTTGGCCTGAAACTGGAGCAGCAGGTTCGAGCTGGTCCGGACGGCGGCCCGGTCCGAGGGGTAGCCCGTCCAGTCGGTCGGGTCCGTGTCGGCCATGTTCGTCTGGGCAATAACCGTCGCGGCCGACCAGGTGGGATTGTTCTGCCCATCGAAGCCCGTCAGCGCTTGCCGCGTCCACTTCTGGGTTTTGGGCACGGTATTCAGTGAGGGCACGGTACGGTACAAACTGCCGTCAGCCCCTAGCTGAACCGGCGAATCAAAAGCCAGGCTTGTCACCCGGATCGTGCCCCCGGCCGGTAGTTCGGCCAGCACAAAATAATTGTCGGCCAGTCGGCGCAGAAACCCGTACGTGCGTCCGTTACTCAGCGTGGCCAGCGCGATAAATGCGCCGAACAGATCGGTATTCTGCTTTTTGTTATCCAGCCGGATAAAGGCCGCTGGCAGCTGATTGCGCCAGTTGGCGACTAATTTCCAGGCGCTCGCCAGTGGTTTAGTGTAGTCAATGGCGTACTCCAGGTACTGGACCATGACGCGCAGCGGATTGTTGACGTCGACGGCGCTGGTATAACTGGCCGGGATGTAGGCAATCTGGGTCTGGTAGCTTCTGCTGCCGTCAAAACGCAGCGTTCGGTAGTTACCCCGGTCGCCCAGCCAGAAACTGCCGTCCGACTGGTAAGCCGCAAACGTGTCATTGATGCCGCCGGACAAATCCGAAAAATAAAACCGGCTCGTTGATACCACCGACGTCGCGCTGTAGCCCCCCGCCGTACCCAGCGTCCACTGAGCGGCTCCCGTACTGGTCGCGTAGGCTTTCAGCTGCTGACTCGCCCCGCCGTCACCAATGAGTACCGACGAGCCGTCCGGCGAAACCGTAACCGACAACGGATCTAGTAGCCCGCTCAGGGTAAGGGTAGCCGCGCCGATGGTGCCATCACTCGCCACGCTGTATTTGGCAACCGTATTCGTCCCGCTGATAACCCACAGGCTGGTACCATCTGCGTACAGCTGCCGGGGCGTGGTGAGACTGGTAATCGTGCCGACAACGGCCCCGGTCGTTTTATTGGCCACCAGGATCTGATTCTTGCCGGCGTAGGCAACAAACAGGTAGTTGCCCGTTTTCTGCACGGCCAATCCCGTGATGTAGTTACTGGCCAGGTCCGAGTTGAGCAGGTTGATCGTGTTGACCGTAATGGGCGATTTGTCGGGCTTGTAGGTGCCGCCACCCGAAAAGATCGCACTGGTATCATCACTCACCCGGATACCCGCCACCCACGACGTGTTCCCGTTGAAGCGGTCTTTGTCGTAGTTGCTGTAGTAAACCAGCGTCCCATCGGTTGCGATGTGTTCGCAGCCCGTTGAGGTACCGAAACCACGCGGCAAAATTTCGATCTTGGTTTGGGGGGCGTCTTTGCGAAACTTTGAAATCGGCGGTGGTCCTTCCACGTAATGCTGGCAGAAGTACATAAAATCGCCCACCTCCACCATGCCCCGAATGAACTGGTAGCCCCGGTGGATGGTGTTGCCCCCGTTCATGATAAAGGACGTGTTACCCAGCACGCCCTCCCACTCGTAGCGCAGCTGGGAGGACAGCACCTGGATCGTATAGGTACCGTCCGGAGCCAGGGATAAATCGTCGAGTCGACCATCCCACCGCCCGGCGCTCAACCCCGCATCATAAGGGCGATTGGACCAGAGCGTACGCACCAGCTGACCACCCGCATCCATGACGCCAGCGCTGGTGACGGCCTGAGCAGCTAGCGAAAAGCTAAACCCTCCGTCGTTTTGCACGACGCCCCCCACTACCAGTAGCAGAATACGCCGGCCGAGTGCCGGCGCAACGCCCCCAACCCCGAGTGTTCGTTTGAAGGCGCTGGCGGCCCCGCCGGAGGGCAGTGTTATTTTCTTTGCCATAAATGCTTAGATGTTACCGCCGACGATTTGCCAGCCGATGTTATCCGACTGAAGTTTGGTGTATTTGTTCTGCGCGCTGAGCGTGATCGAGCCGACCCCGTCGATCTTTTCTGATCCGTTGGCGTTAAGGGTGACCGTGTTGCTTCCTCCGTTGATACGCTTCAATACATACTCCCGCCCCCCGATCCCGACCGCACTGGGCAGGGTGGAAGTAATCGCACCCGCCGTGGCGTCGTAGAGGATCGTGTGGTCGTTGACGGTTGGGGTGTAGGTCGCTAC
This sequence comes from uncultured Spirosoma sp., assembly GCA_964581865.1. Lineage (GTDB taxonomy): Bacteria > Bacteroidota > Bacteroidia > Cytophagales > Spirosomataceae > Spirosoma. Next base: position 1,995 of record CAZOQC010000021.1, on the reverse strand, counting down.
CTTGGTGGTGATCGCCGTGCCAAAGGAGCCATTCAGATACAGCGTTGAGGTGACAGGGTTGGTGTCGTTGTTGATCCCCATACCCGTCGCGTCGTAGAAGTATTTCTTGTTTTGGGACGTTTGTAAGTAGTTGCCGTCCGTTTTAAGATTCCCGTTCCCCGTGTGGTACATCGTGTCCTGATTGAACATAAAGCCACCGACCAGCTTCAGACCAAAGCCCAGAACGGCTTCAATAGAAAACTTGTTAGTTTCCGCATTGCTACCCCCCGTCAAATGGATGATATCCGCGTTCAGACCACCGACGATCTGAAGCTTTTTGAACATGGTTTTAATGCCAAAAAGCGCTATTCTCAATGTATCCAGTAGCGTCGATGAGTTGCCGTCGACCTTGAGCGGAGCGGCGGCCGTCGAGTCCCCAACAATCGTATCGTTGTCGATGTACAGGTCTGGCGTACTAGGCGTGGGTAAGTCGAAAAACCCCCCGTTGCCTGACAACGTCACCCGCTGGCCTGACTGAGTGAGCGTCTGGTCGCCCGTGTTAGTGCCCGACATGCTGGCGACCTTAGTTTTATCAGCTGTCGTATAATCGTTGGTCGACAGTCCTTTCCCCGTCTGCTTAGGCTGGGCGGCATTAGCCGTTACCGCTACCGCGTCGACCTGGTCTTTCAGGGCCTTGCCCTGGGCGGCGTCCAGCGCACTACCGGTAGCAGTAGTGGTCAGGTTGTTGGCGATCGGCGTCGGCGAACCGGCCGTTGGCAGGTCGAACGCCCCTCCGTTACCTGACAGTGTGACCCGTTGGCCCGACTGGGTGAGCGTCTGATCGCCGGTATTAGTGCCCGACGTGCTAGCGACTTTCGCTTGATCGGCGTTCGAGTAATCGTTCGTCGATAGCCCCTTACCCGTTTGTTTGGGCTGGGCAGCATTAGCCGTTACCGCTACAGCATCAACCTGGTCTTTAAGCGCTTTGCCCTGGGTCGCATCCAACGCATTACCAGCTGCCGTTGTCGTTAAGTTGTTAGCGATTGGTGTTGGTGTGCCGGATGCTGGCAGGTCGAACCCCCCTCCGTTACCCGATAGGGTGACACGCTGACCTGATTGACTTAGTGTCTGATCTCCTGTGTTGGTGCCCGACGTGTTGGCAACTTTCGCTTGATCGGCGTTCGAGTAATCGTTCGTCGATAGCCCCTTACCCGTTTGTTTGGGCTGGGCAGCATTGGCCGTTACGACCACAGCATCGACCTGGTCTTTCAAGACTTTGCCCTGACTGGCATCTAGTGCACTGCCGGTGTCGGTGGTCGTTACGTTGTTAACAACGGCTACTGGTGTACCGGTATCTGTTGTCGGCGTTGGCACGTATACCGTCTGAATAAACGGTGTTTGTTCATCGTCGGCAATCAAGCTGCCTTCGTCATTGATACCCAACGGATGAAAGGATTCCCCGGCCCGACGTCGGTTGATGTTAACTACTGGATTCATACCTATTGAATTTTGAAGGTGATCGTACTAAGTGCCTGCAAGACGTCGGCATTCGTGGCTACCGCATCCGGACTGGCCGTAGCTGGCAGGGAAGAGACCGCCTTCGATTTTTTGTCGAAGAAATACGCGATGGCCGCTGCTGCCCCGATGACCAGGACAATCAGGATGGCCGCTGTTGATTGTTTCATAGCTTACATCGATGGGTGGTTAAGCCAAACTACTTCTTGCTGCGCACTAAAAAGTAGAGCCCGCCGAGCATGAACACGACAGCTGCCACGATGCCCAGCGTGCGCACGATCGATGCCGAGGTGGTGCCCCCCGTAGTTTGCCCGGTGACCGACTGAAAGGCCTGGGTGAGCGGGTTCGTGGTCGTCGCCGTCGTGGTGGCCGCTGGTGTCGTGGTGGTGGTCGCCGCCGGCGTGGTCGTCGTATTGGTGGGCTGGGTGGTGGTCGTGGGCGTGGTGGTGGCCTGGTCGACTACCGGCGCTTTGATGAGCCCTTCGGTGCTGCTGGTCTTCT
>CAZOQC010000020.1:0-106470 GCA_964581865.1 uncultured Spirosoma sp. | reverse complement strand
TGAAGCATCAGTCGGTCCGCGATAAAAAACAGGGTTTGACTACGTGGCCCTGTTTACCCCTAAATCCTCTGAGAAGTTGTTTGAGGAACGCTTTCTTTGTCATCCCGACGACAGGAGGGATCTTCGTTAAAAGCAAAGGAAACACCTGTTACCAGAGATCCCTCGCAGGCTCGGGATGACAAAAACAATTTACCCCTAAATCCCCTGAAGGGGACTTTGTTCACTGGCGAGCAAAGTCCCCTTTAGGGGATTTAGGGGTAAACAGGGCCGTTTTCCTTCTAACGGCTTACTTCGACGTAGCCATTACCATCTTGATGTTCAGCTTGGCCCCCGTCTGCAACACATCGACAAGATCCTGAACGGTCAATGTTTTATCGAAGCGGACAACAACGGTTGGCTCGGCAATACCCGCCATGATCGTTTTTAGTTCCAACTCCAGATTAGCGGGATCAACGGGCTTTTTATCGATGAAATACTGCTTGTTCTCATCGACGGACAGCGTCACCTGTTTCTTGCTGAGCTGCTGCGTCGATGATGCTTTCGGCAGCATCAGCTTGATTACGTTGGGATTGGCAACCGTTGAGATAATCAGAAAGAACAACAGCAGGAAGAACATGATGTCGTTCAGCGAGGAGGTCGCTACCTCGGCGGCAAACTTGTTTTTCCGGCGGAGTTTCATTGAGGAGTTTGAGGTTTGTGGTTTGTGGTTTGTGGTTTACTAAGTGCGTCGCCATTGTTGTGTGCCAGCTAACTACAAACCACAAACTACAAACTTATTGACTGCGCTCTACCGCACACGGGCCGGTTCGGTGGTTGGCTTTTGCAGGACTTCGATAAACTCGAAGGCGTTCATTTCGAGGGCCAGCGTAAAACGCTCGATCATCATGTTCAGCAGGTGGTAACCCGTGTACGAAATAACCCCGACGATCAGACCGGCACCCGATGTAATCATCTTTTCGTACAGACCACCCGCAATGATACCGACGCTGATATTGTCGGTCAGGGAGATGTCGTAGAAGATGCGGATGATACCTGAGATGGTACCGATGAAGCCCAGCATGGGCGCGATACCGGCAATGATGCCCAGATACCCCATATTCCGCTCCAGCCGCGCCAGCTCAATCTGCCCCACGGTTTCGACGGTGCTTTCTATTTCGCGAATTGGTGAGCCAATCCGCCCGATCGCTTTCTCGAACACCCGCCCCATCGCCGTGCGCTGGTTTTTGGCGAACGACTCGGCCGACTTGATGTTACCCTGCGCCACCATGTCGCGGATGTTGTCGATGAAGTTATCATCGGCTTTGGTCTGCGCCCGAATCACGAAAAACCGCTCGAAAATCAGGTACAGCGCGCAAAAGAACAGAAACGCGATGGGAACCATGACCCAGCCCCCTTTGGCGACCAGATCGAGTAGTTGGAGACTTTGGGGTTGAGTTGCCGCCGTCGTGGCCGATAATGACGCCGTCGAATCAACGGCCGGAACCTGAAGCAGGAGCATACAGACGAATCGGGATTATGGAAAAAACGTTGACCAGCGGTCAATATAGCACAAACGCGCCCACTTTGCCGGTTATTGTTGCCAAAGATAAGCAAGCCTACGGAATCAGCGGTATAAGCCGGTGACTCAGGGGGTAATCAGAATTTTACCCCAGCGCCCCGGCCGGTCAGCGTGTTCGACGGCTTCGGCAATCTGATCGAGTCCGTACCGGGCTTCGACCGGCATCTGCACATCACCCGACGTCAGCCAGCCGATCACGTTTTTCGATACATCCTGCCGGGTCTGCGCATCGACCCGACGCATCCAGTCGCTCAGCCAGAACCCTTTCACGGTCAGTTCGCGGAAGATCATCAGCCCCACGTTGAGCGACGGGTCCTGGGCGCTGAGCAGGCCATAGATCAGCATCGTACCACTCTTTCCGAGGCACTTCATAGCGTCGGTAGCGGTCTGCCCGCCCACGGCATCGAGCACACACTGCACCCCCTGCCCACCGGTTATCTCACGAACGCGGACGGCCATATCGTCGGTTTCGGTGTTGATAATTTCGGTCAGACCCAGTTTGGTCAGCTCGTCGTTCAGATCGTCGCGCCGAACCGTACCGATTGTTTTGATACCCCGCTTGGCACACAGCTGAATCACCAGCTTACCGAATGCTGATCCGGCCGCCGTCAGCATCAGCCAGCCGCCCTCGGGCACCCCCGAATCCTGCACCATCGCGTAGGCCGTAAACGGATTGACGAACAGTTGAGCCGCCATATCGTCGGTCATGGCATCGGGAACGGGGATAACCGCTTTGTGGTGTACGATCACGAATTCGCCCCAGCTACCAAGACCGGTAAAACTTACCCGGCTGCCAACCGGCAGGTCGACGCCTTCGCCCACCGCATCGATTACGCCCATCCCCTCGAAACCGGCTCCCGACGGCAATTGCGGTCGAATACCGTAGCGATTCTGTACGAACATCGTATCGGACGGATTGATCGGGCTGGCGATAATCCGTATTCGCACCTGCCCCGCTTCGGGTTCGGGCGTGGGCAGCTCAACGGACGTCAATATATCGGCGGGTTTGCCGGGCTGCTTAAACTGGATAGTCTTCATTCGATAAGGGGGATAAGTAGACGCGATGAAAAATATGGTTTAGTTCGCACACGTATTTCTAAACCTGTTCCTGTGCAGACAACTCCGTTCCTGGGTGAATTGATTGGCACAATCGTGCTTATACTGCTCGGCGATGGCGTCGTGGCAAACGTCGTACTGAGTCAGACCAAAGGCCATAACGCGGGCTGGATCGTTATTACGACGGGTTGGGCGTTCGCCGTAACCATCGGCATTTTCGTTGCCAAATCCTTTGGTAGTGTCGACGCGCACCTTAACCCGGCCGTAACGGTTGCCTTTGCCGTAGCCACCGACGACTACAGTCATGTCATTCCGTATATCACGGCGCAGATGATCGGGGCATTCATCGGGGCCGTGCTGGTCTGGCTGCATCACCTGCCGCACTGGGCCGTAACCGATGATAAAGCCGCCAAACTGGCCACGTTCTGCAACACACCCGCCATCCGTAGCATTGGTTCCAACCTGACCAGCGAAGCCATGGCCACGGTCGTGCTGATTCTTGGGTTGGCCGGTATTTCGTCCAAGCACCTGGGCGAACTGGCCATTGGTGTCGGGCCGTATCTCGTCGGGGTACTGGTCTGGAGCGTAGGGCTGTCGCTGGGTGGCCCAACTGGCTATGCCATCAACCCAGCCCGCGATCTGGGTCCGCGCATCGCTCATGCCGTGCTGCCCATTCCCGACAAAGGCTCGTCGGGCTGGCATTACGCGTGGGTACCCGTGCTGGGGCCGATCATCGGGGCGGTGCTGGGCGGGCTGCTGATTCGGTGGTACGCGCTCTGATTTCTGACTTATCTTTGCCGCATGACCACCAAACCGTTTATCGTCGGGATCACCGGCGGCAGCGCATCCGGCAAAACGAGCTTTCTGCGGGGTGTACTCAGCGCGTTTTCTGACCACGAAATCTGCCTGATTTCGCAGGACAACTACTACCGTTCGCTCGATCAGATCGAAGTCGACGATCAGGGCATTCACAACTTCGACCTGCCCGAAACGATCGACCATCACCTCTACGCGCAGCACATCGAGCAGCTGAGCACGGGCCAGACTATTCAGCAGAAGGAATACACGTTCAACAACCCGACCGTTGTGCCCCGAATGCTGACCTTTACGCCCGCGCCGATCATTGTGGTCGAAGGTATTTTCGTGTTTCACTTCCGCGAACTGGCCGATCAGATGGACCTGAAAATATTCATCGACGCCAAGAACAGCATCAAACTGGAACGACGCGTCAAGCGCGATGCTGAAGAGCGCGGCTACGACCTAGACGACGTTATGTATCGCTGGAAATACCACGTTAAACCCACCTACCGGCAGTTTATTAAACCCTACCGGGCCGAAGCCGATATCGTCATTCCGAACAACGTCCACTACCAGAAAGGGCTCGACGTCGTTATTGCCTTCCTGAAAGCGAAGGTGGCGGAACGCCAGTAACGGACAGGTTACATTATCGATTCCAGCCAGTATCAGAACAGCTACGGCGTGACTTTTACGACTTCTTTTTTGTTTAGTAGAAAACGACACTCGAATTAACGCATGGAAGCACTGCTGGATGAAGTACAACGCGTCGGTTACGTCAACAAACCCGTCGCCAGCGATGTGGATCTGATCGCCGAAATCAACCGGTTGAAACGCGAGAAGAACGCCGTCATTCTGGCCCATTACTACGTCGACGGTGAAATCCAGGACATTGCCGACTACATCGGCGACAGCCTGGGGCTGAGTCAGCAGGCTGCCAGTACCGAAGCCGACATGATCGTATTCTGTGGCGTGCATTTCATGGGCGAGACGGCCAAGATTCTGTCGCCCCACAAGAAAGTCGTCATCCCCGACCTGAACGCGGGTTGCTCACTGGCCGATTCGGCCCCGGCCGATAAGTTCGCGGCTTTCAAGGCGCAGTATCCCGATCATATGGTGCTGTCGTACATCAACTGTTCGGCCGAAATCAAGGCGCTTTCCGACATCATCGTGACATCGTCCAACGCATTGAAGATTGTCGAGAGCCTGCCCAGAGATCAGAAGATTATTTTCGCGCCTGATGCCAACCTAGGTCGTTTCGTGATGAACAAGACCGGCCGCGACATGGTGTTGTGGGATGGTGCCTGTATCGTACATATCGACATCTCGCTCGAGAAACTGCAACGCCTGCGGACCGAAAACCCTGATGCCGAGTTTATCGCCCACCCCGAATGTCAGGAGCATATTCTGAGCCAGGCCGACTACGTAGGGTCAACGACGGCCCTGCTGAAATACGTGGTCGATAGTCCGAAGCAAGCGTTTATCGTCGGTACGGAAGCGGGTATTCTGCACAAAATGCGGCAGGCTGTACCGCACAAGAAGATCATTCCGGCACCGGCCAGTCAGAATAACACATGCGCCTGTTCGGAGTGCCCTTACATGAAAATGAATACACTCGAGAAGCTGTACAACTGCATGCTGTACGAACAACCCGAGATTTTCGTACCGGAGGACATCCGCGTCAAAGCTGAAGCGTCAGTGATTCGTATGCTGGAAATGAGTAAATAGCGTTGTATCTGATCATCAAGCGTATGGAATTGACTGTGCATATTGGTCTCGATGAACTGGTGCAGGCAATTAGCAACCTGCCTGCCAACCAGCGCCAACATCTACGGACGTTGCTGGATGCCGACGCAGCTACTAACGAGTTCACTCAGAATCAGGTAAGGACATTTGGCACAATGCCCGGACTGATTACCTACATGGCCGACGATTTCGATGCGCCATTAGCCGATTTTGACGAGTACATGTAAGATGCGCTATTTGCTCGACACGCATGCGCTGTTGTGGCTGCTTGATACCCCGTCTCAAATACCATTGACGACGTTGGCCAAACTCAGAAGTTCCGACAACGAGTTGTTTGTTAGCACGGCGAGTATATGGGAAATCGCCATAAAGCGCAGTATAGGAAAATTAACCATCACCCGCCCTACGCAGGCCATTGTTGACGAATTACCTCGCCTGGCGATACAGCTGATTCCAATCTTACCCAGGCATATCACCCGTTCCGAAACCCTACCTTTTCACCATCGCGACCCATTCGACCGACTCATAATAGCGCAGGCCATCACCGAGGATCAAATCCTTGTTAGCAAAGACGGCAACTTCCCGCTTTATTCAGCTCAGGTCCTGTGGGACTGACTTCGCTAAAAAATGCCCCACCAATTCGATTTTCTGGTTATCGGCTCCGGTATTGCGGGCCTGAGTTATGCCACCAAGCTGGCTATGCATTTCGAGCGGATCAACGAGCCCGTGCGGATCGGCGTCATCACGAAAGTGCAGGCCGAAGAAACAAACACGAAGTACGCGCAGGGCGGCATCGCTGCGGTATGGGCAGCCGACGATTCGTTCGAGAAGCACATCGATGACACGATGATCGCCGGTGACTTTCTGAGCGACCGGCATATTGTCGAGATCGTGGTCAACGAAGGGCCGTCCCGGATTCGTGAACTGATCGACTACGGAACCCGCTTCGACAAAGAACACTCCGGAACCGACTACGACCTGGCCAAAGAGGGTGGCCACTCCGACTTCCGGATTCTCCATTTCAAAGACATCACCGGGGCCGAAATCGAGCGGGCACTGCTGGAGAAAGCGGCTTCGCTGCCGTCAATCGAAATCTTTACCCACTTCTACGCTGTCGAACTGATTACCAAGCACCACCTCGGCGAAACGGTGCATCGCTACGATACCGACAACCATTGCTACGGAGCCTACGTGCTCAATACGCAGACCGGGCAGGTCGAGCGGTTCCTGGCCAGAACAACGCTGCTGGCAACGGGGGGTATCGGCAATGTTTACCAGAACACGACCAACCCCAGCATCGCTACCGGCGACGGTATCGCGATGGCTTACCGGGCCAAGGGTATTTGTAAGGACATGGAGTTTATCCAGTTTCACCCCACGGCACTCTACGAACCCGGCAAGAAACCCAACTTCCTGATTTCGGAAGCGGTGCGTGGCTTCGGTGGTATTCTCAGAACGCGAACAGGCGAAACGTTTATGGAAAACTACGATGCCCGCCTGTCGCTGGCCCCCCGCGATATTGTCGCTCGGGCTATCGACTCTGAGATGAAGAAAGCCGGTGATTCGTTCGTGTACCTCGATGTGACCCACTGCGACTACGACAAGTTTATCGAGCACTTCCCCACCATTACCGCCTACTGCCGCGACCATCTGGGACTTGACTTGCGCAAAGACTATATCCCGGTTGTTCCGGCGCAGCACTATCTCTGCGGGGGAATTCGGGTTAATGAGTGGGGGCAGACAAACATTCAGTACCTGTACGCCGTGGGCGAATGTTCCTGCACGGGCCTGCACGGGGCCAACCGGCTGGCCAGTAATTCACTGCTCGAAGCGGTGGTATTCGGGCACCGGGCCTACGAGAAAACGGTCGAACTGTTGTCGGGAGCGGCTGTGCCCGATAGTATTCCGGCCTGGAACGACGCGGGCACTACTCACCCCGAAGAATTGGTGCTGGTAACCGAGATTCGAAAAGAACTGGAATCGATCATGTCGAACTACGTCGGCATCGTTCGTTCAAACCGGCGACTTAAGCGTGCCATCGACCGGCTGGAGCTGTTGTATATTGAGCACGAGGAACTGTATCGACAGTCGAAGGTATCGGTGCCAATCTGCGAACTACGGAACATGATCGAGGTAGCCTATCTGGTCATCCGTATGGCGATGGCCCGCCGGGAGAATAGAGGGCTACACTACAACCTCGATAACGTCAGAGCGCAGGACAGTTGATTATCGGTACTGATTACACCAGCTGGGAACAACGAGTTTTGTGAATTTTTATACTGACAATCAGACCATTATCGCAAAACGAGTGGCTTTGTCGTGCTGATGAACCAGCAAAAATTTGTTTGGCAATCCAATCGTAAATCTGTTTCTTTGCGCAGTTTTTTAACTAGAACAGACTACCAAAATGTCGGAAATTGCAGAGAAAGTCAAAAACATTATTGTTGAGAAATTGGGTGTTGAAGCATCGGAAGTTACGCCTGAGGCCAGCTTCACCAACGATCTCGGCGCTGACTCACTCGACACCGTTGAGCTGATTATGGAATTCGAAAAAGAATTCAATATTTCTATTCCCGACGATCAGGCTGAGAACATCGGCACGGTTGGTCAGGCTGTCACTTACCTCGAAGAGAACGCTGGTAAATAAGCTACTACTTTAGTACCAGGATTTTCTTCTTTCATTACCTCGCAGTTTAACTGTATGACGTTAAAACGAGTAGTCGTAACGGGTCTTGGCGCACTTACGCCGATTGGTAACGATGTACCTACTTTCTGGAACAACTTATCAGCCGGCGTAAGCGGTGCCGGCCCGATCACGAAGTTCGATGCTTCCAAGTTTCGTACGCGCTTTGCCTGCGAAGTAAAGAATCTCGACGTTACTCAGTTTATTCCCCGGCAGGAAGCCCGCAAAATGGATATGTTTACCCATTATGCGCTGATTGCTACCGACGAAGCTGTTAAAGACTCCGGCCTTGACCTTGAAAACGACGATCTGAACAAGATCGGCGTTATCTGGGGGTCGGGGATCGGCGGGCTGAAGTCGTTCGAGGATGAAATGATCGAGTATGCCAAAGGCGATGGTACCCCCCGCATCAATCCGTTCTTTATCGTACGGATGATCGCCGACAGTGCATCCGGGCAGATTTCGATGCGCTACGGGTTTCGGGGTACCAATTACGTTACCGTGTCGGCCTGCGCATCGACCAACAACGCTATCATTGATGCGTTCAATTACATTCGGCTTGGCCGGTTGAATGTCTGCGTCGTCGGCGGGTCGGAAGCAGCCGTAACAAAGGCAGGTATTGGTGGTTTTAACGCCAACCGGGCCTTGTCAGAGCGCAACGATTCACCGGAAACAGCCTCCCGCCCGTACGACAAAGACCGCGATGGTTTTGTGATGGGCGAAGGAGCTGGTGCGCTGATTCTGGAAGAATACGAGCACGCCAAAGCGCGCGGTGCCAAAATTTACGCCGAACTCATTGGTGGTGGTATGTCGTCGGATGCTTATCACATCACGGCACCCCACCCCGAAGGACTGGGCGCGTACCTCGCTATGCAGGATGCGCTGAACGACGCAGGAATCGAACCAACCGAAATCGATTACATCAATACGCACGGTACATCGACTCCCGTTGGCGACCCGCAGGAGTTGAAAGCGATCTACAAGTTGTTTGGCGATCATGCGTTCAAGCTGAATATCAGTTCGACCAAGTCGATGACAGGTCACTTGCTGGGAGCGGCTGGTGCCGTCGAGGCAATTGCCAGCATAATGTCCCTCCAGGATCAGTTGGTGCCACCGACAATCAACCTGATGAATCCTGACCCAGAAGTTGATTCCCGCTTTAATCTGACGCCCAACAAGGCGCAAAAGCGTTCGATCACAACCGTGATGAGTAACGCATTCGGATTTGGGGGACACAATGCCATTGTCATCTTCCGTAAACCAAGCTGAGCCCTTGCAACTCGCGCTGCCCCGTAATCTGTTCAACCCCTTAGACTGGTTCCGAAACGGTGGCTTCCGCTCGCGTAATGCTGACCCCCGCAAGAACCTGCGCCGGTCGATTGCGCACATCATTGGCGAGCGACCTTCTAATCTGGGTCTGTACCAGCTTGCGCTACGGCACACGTCAGCGTCGAAAGCAACGGCTATCGAAGGATTCAGGGAGTCGAATGAGCGGCTTGAATATCTGGGCGACGCTGTGCTGGGCATGGTCATTGCCGAGTTTCTGTTCAAAAAATACCCGTATAAAGACGAAGGTTTTTTAACCGAAATCCGCTCACGGATCGTAAACCGGGAAACGCTGAACGGTATTGCCCGCAAGATCGGTCTCGACCGGCTGATTGAATACGACGGACAACGTACCAAGAGTGTGCCCAGCCGCAGTTCGATGTACGGCGATGCACTCGAAGCGCTGGTCGGGGCGGTTTATCTGGATAAAGGGTTTCGGTTTTCCCGCCAGTTTATTCTGAAAGAATTGCTGTCGCACTACGACCTCGATCTGGTCGTTCAGAACAATGTCAACTTCAAGAGTCGTCTGATCGAGTGGGCGCAGCGGTCAGGCAAGGAAATCCGCTTCGATATCATTTCAGAAAAAGGCAGCAGTCATTTCCGGGAGTTCATTGCGCAGGTCGTAGTCGACGAAGAACCGTTCGCTACGGGTAGCGGGTACTCGAAGAAGAAGGCGGAGCAGTCAGCCGCTGAAAAAGCACTCGCGCTCATTGAGGTATAATCGATAAGCCTACTCCCGCTTATCATTCTGTCAAACCGGCACATCGACCAATTCTATTGGTTGTTTTGGCCGGTTTTCGCATTTATACCAGTAGATTAGCTGTCAGTCTGTCATCTTTAGACGGGGCGAAGGGCGTGGTACAGGATTTGACTTTGTAAGGGTAAGTAAGCACGTCAAATGGTCGATTGGCAGTTTGAACGGTCCTAAAAACCCTGCGCTGGGGCGATCAACAAAGCCCTGTTAAATTTTGTTAAGGACAGACCCACTTCGGATTTTTACCCACCGCTTTCCGTTACACATACAGATCGGCAACGACTAACTTACACAAAAGCGTAGTATTTCATTTTCCCAATTAATCATGAAAAGCAACTGGAAACTTTTAGCGTTGATGGCGATTCTGTCGAGCGTCGTGACGTTAGCCGCTTACAACCTGTTGGGATTTAACAATAGGGATGTAATCTTTAATGAGTCGTCGCCCATTCCAACGATCACTGGCCGACTGGCAGCCCTGACAGGCGATAGTCCTTCGGCAGCACCCGGCGATTTTTCGACGGCCGCTGAAGCCGTGACGCCAACAGTCGTTCACATTCGCACAACGATGACCCGCACGGTTCGTCAGCAGCAGGTACCCGATATTTTCCGGGAGTTCTTCGGCGACGAGTTTGGCGGTCAGCAGCGGCAGCAACCCCGCCGTCAACAGGGACAGGCATCGGGTTCGGGCGTCATCATCTCGAAAGATGGCTATATCGTAACCAACAACCACGTAGTGCAGGATGCTGACGAAGTGGAGGTTATCATGACCGACAAGCGTAGCTTTAAGGCCAAAGTTATCGGCACCGACCCCCTGACTGACCTGGCCGTTATCAAGGTAGATGCTACCAATCTGCCGGCTATTACGCTGGGAGATTCGGATGGCCTAAAACTGGGCGAATGGGTGTTAGCCGTTGGCTATCCGCTTGATCTGGAGTCGACAGTAACGGCGGGTATCGTCAGTGCGAAAGGGCGTAAGATTGGTATTCTGGATCAGAATATCGACCGCAACGATAAGAAGCCTGATACACCGGTAGAATCGTTCATCCAGACGGATGCTGCTATCAACCCTGGTAACTCAGGTGGTGCGCTGGTCAACCTGCGGGGTGAACTGGTCGGTATCAACTCGGCAATCGCGTCGGCAACGGGTTATTACAGTGGGTATGGTTTCGCCGTGCCGGTGTCGCTGGTCAAGAAAGTATCGGCTGATCTGTTGAAGTACGGCAACGTACAACGTGGCTATATCGGTATCATTCCGATTGAGCTGAATAGCAAAGTAGCCAAAGAGAAAGGGGCCAAAATCAACCGGGGTATCTACGTTGAAGACGCTGTTGATGGTGGTGCTGCCAAGCAGGCTGGTGTTCAGAAAGGTGACGTAATCATCAAAATGGAAGGTCAGCCGCTGGATTCGGAGGCTCAGATGCGTGAAATTATCGGTCGCCGTCGTCCGGGTGATATCGTCAATGTAACGGTTGACCGGAATGGTACGGAGAAAGACCTGAAAGTAGAACTGCGCAATCGGAACGGTGGCCGTGACATTATCAAAAAGGCCGACGTAACGGCGGCTACGGCTTCGCTCAACGGACTCGGTGCTGACTTTGAAGAACTGAGCGCGCAGGATGCCAAGCAACTTGGTGTTAGCGGTGGTGTTCGGGTAAAACACATCAAAGAAGGCAAACTGGCCGAAACGGATATTGAAGAAGGCTTTATCATCGTGAAGGCAAACGGCCGGAACGTGAAATCAACGAAAGACCTGCAAACGATTATGAGCACGGTCAAAGAAGGCGAAGGCCTGATGCTGATCGGTATGTATCCCAACAGTTCGCGGATGTACTATTACGCCGTACCTGTTTAATCGCCTATTGAAAACGAAAAAGCCCGCTGCGTTTGCAGCGGGCTTTTTCGTTTTCAATAGGCGACGTTTGAAGTTTATAGTCCAAGGTTTAATGTTGCTAACGCCGGTATAGTCCGAGACAGCTAACCTTAAACTTTAGACTTTAAACCCTACTCGTAATAATTCAGAATCTGGTGTCCACTCCGGGCTAGCAACTGGTCACGACGGAACAGATCGATATCAGCGGCCATCATGTCTTTTACCAGTGCCGGCAGATCGTATTTAGGTTTCCAGTTCAGCTTGGTCATCGCCTTTGTAGGATCACCCAGCAACAGGTCTACTTCGGTTGGACGGAAATAGCGGGGATCAACAGAAACGACCTCCTGACCAATGGCTACCGGGAAATCGGGATTGCTGGCACTGACAACCTTAGCGGTTTCGCTGGCACCTTCACCCGAAAACTCCAGTTCAACACCAATTTCAGCGAACGCCATCCGTACGAAATCACGGATACGGGTCGTTACACCCGTCGCAATGACGAAATCTTCCGGCGTCTCCTGCTGAAGAATCAGGTACATCGCTTCGACGTAATCTTTGGCGTGGCCCCAGTCGCGTTGTGCATCCAGATTACCCAGGTATATCTTCTCCTGCAAGCCAAGGCCAATGCGCGAAACGGCCCGGGTGATCTTACGCGTTACAAACGTTTCGCCCCGTAGTGGCGACTCGTGGTTAAACAGGATACCGTTGCAGGCGTACATATTGTAGGCTTCGCGGTAATTGACCGTGATCCAGTAGGCGTATTGCTTGGCCACGGCGTATGGCGAACGGGGATAGAACGGCGTCGTTTCCGACTGCGCGTGCCCCTGTACACCACCGTACAGCTCCGACGTCGACGCCTGATAAATTTTCGTCTTCCCTGCCAGACCCAGCAACCGAACGGCTTCCAGAATCCGCAGCATACCAATACCGTCGACCTGAGCCGCGTATTCGGGCTCTTCGAAACTCACCTGCACGTGCGACATAGCACCCAGGTTGTAAATTTCGTCGGGCTGAACTTCCTGGATGATCCGAATGATGTTCGTTGAATCCGACAGATCACCGTAGTGCAGCTTGAATCGTACGTTATCCTGGTGCGGATCTTCGTAAACGTGATCGATACGTTGCGTATTGAAAAGCGAACTCCGCCGTTTGATACCGTGCACTTCGTAGCCTTTCGACAGTAATAATTCGGTCAGATAGGCTCCGTCCTGACCCGTTACACCCGTTATTAACGCTTTTTTCATAGTCCGTTCTTATAAGATCGATTGCATTCTTTTGCACAAAACGTATCAAATTTAGAGTATTTTGCGCTACCAGTTGTATTATTTTATTAACAGGGCTCTGCGCACGTCAACTTTATCGCCCTGAAGCTGGGCCGACCGAATTAGTTGTTTGACCGACGTGTAATACCGCTCAGCGTCAATGCGTCGCATAAAATCACCAATCTTTAGTTTGTAGGTCGGTTGATTGTAGCTGAGGTACGGGTTGAGTTCAGGGAAGTTTTGGGCAATCAATGCTTTCATCGCATCAACCTCCTGCCGTTGTGTACCCACGTAGACCTGTATACGAAAGCCAGGGGCATAGCGGATCGACCGGTTTTGCACCGACAGCGTATCGAGCACGGCGTCGAGCTGCCGGTTGACGTTCAGTGCCGGGGCTACCGGAGTGGCCGAACGCCGGGGTTCCGTCCGACGGGGCGGGGCGGGTGCTGGCGCAGCGGGTGCGCTGGCTGAGCCTGAACTGGTCGATGCTGGGCGGCTGTTGGCCGGTCGGGTTGCCGATGAGCCGTAGGTTGGCCGCACCGCCGATAAGTCTTCGCTGTACGCACCGTAACTGGTCGACGGCCGGCTGCTGCCACTGCTCACCGGGCGACTCGTAGCGCAGCCCGTCAGCAGGGCGATCAGGCTTATACCCGCTAGGCCAAATCGGACATTCATAGGAATCGGTCGTTGTAAAAAGACAAAAGTACGCGTTTCGCAGCCATGTTGGCAAGACAAGTCGCGGGTGCGTTACCTTCGTAGATTTTGGCTACTTTTGCCGGTCTACCTGCCCGGTTTATGCTGAATATACAAAGTAACGTGTCGCTCAAGCCTTACAATACATTCGGCATTGAGGCTCAGGCACGCTATCTGGTTGAGATCACCCACGAAAACGACCTGCCCGCGCTACTGCTGCTGACCGATTTTGTCGACGTTCCCAAACTAATTCTGGGGGGCGGCAGCAACGTATTGCTCTGCCAGGATTTCGATGGGCTGGTTGTCAAGATGGCCATTCAGGGCATTGATGTGGTGCGCGAGGATAACGACCACATCTATCTGCGCGTTGGGGCGGGTGTCAACTGGCATCAGCTGGTTCTGTACTGCGTTGCGCACAACTACGCGGGCATGGAAAACCTGTCGTTGATTCCCGGCACGGTGGGGGCAGCACCCATGCAGAACATCGGCGCTTACGGCGTCGAAGTCGAGCAAATTTTCGACTCGCTGACGGCGGTTCACATAGCGACGGGTGAGCAGCATACGTTTACCCATGCCGACTGCGCCTTTGGCTATCGCGAAAGTGTATTCAAGCACGACCTGAAGGGGCAGTACATCATCACTCACGTGACGTTTCGGCTCGACAAAATGCCGACGTTTCACACGCGGTACGGTGCCATTCAGGAGACGCTCGACACAATGGGCGTATCGGAAACTGATTTATCGATTCAGGTCATCAGCGATGCTGTTATCCAGATTCGACGCAGTAAACTTCCCGACCCGGCGCAAATTGGCAATGCGGGCAGTTTCTTCAAAAACCCGGAAATACCCGCAACGCAGTTTGACGCGCTGAAACAGACATACCCCGACATGCCGGGCTATCTATTGGCCGAAGGCGGAGTGAAGCTACCGGCGGGGTGGCTGATCGAGCGGGCGGGCTGGAAAGGCTACCGCATCGGCGACGCGGGTGTCCATGCCAAACAGGCACTGGTACTTGTCAACTACGGCAAAGCAACCGGCGACGAAATCATAGCACTGGCCCGTCGGGTACAGGCATCAGTGCTGGAGAAATACGGCGTTCGTATTCAGCCCGAAGTAAATGTGATTCAGGCGGTATAGTTCGGAAGCAACGACCGGCTGATTCTGATCAGGTCAACTAAAAAGGGGCGCAACCGCTAGTTACGCCCCTTTTTAGTTGACCTGACTAACTTTTGCTTATTCAAAACACAGCGATGCAGCACCCAGCAGACCGGCGTCGTTACCCAGCGTGGCGCGTTTGATCGCCAGGCCGTTTTTGTAGTAAGGATTCAGCCAGTGATCGAGCGTACGATTGACGGCGGGCAGTATGTAGTCGAACGAAGCCGACAGACCACCACCGATCAGCACGTATTTGATGTCCAGAATTTTGATCAGTGCGGCCAAGCCTTCGCCCAGCATCTCGCCCACTTCTTCCCAAACCTGCATAGCCAGCTTGTCGCCTTCGGCCGCAGCGGCTACCAGCCCCGTTGTCGAGATACTACCGTCGCCGGGGAGTTGAGTTGTCTCGGTGAACTCCGACCGGCGCAGATTGGCCAGCTGTAGCAGTTCGACTTTACCGATGTTACGCTCCAGCACCCGGCCGTTGCGGGACGGAATGTGACCCGGCTCCATGGCATTGCCATCGCCACCGGTAAAGATTTTCTTGTTGATGATGGCGGCCCCACCGACACCCGTTCCGAGCGTAATAAAGATGTAGTTCTCGTTGATCTTCTCTTCCGCAAAATAGTATTCACCCAGTGCAGCCGCGTTAGCATCGTTTTCCAGAAAAAACTGGATACCCGGGAAGCGTTTCGACAGGATATCAACCATCGGTACACCGTCGATTTCGGGGATAGCCGTGATTTCGAGGGGTACGGTACGTTCGCGGTTGAGCATTCCGGGCAGGCCAATACCCACGTGTTTTACGTCTTTGTTGGCCAATAGTTGCAGAGCGACGGCATCGCCAAAACGGTCGATAAAATGACCCGATTGCCGCCAGCTACCCGTATCGTGGCTATAAAAATTTGAAATTTTGCCGGTACTCGCATCAACGATACCCATTTTGACGTTCGTACCGCCAACGTCTATACCCAGATACTCAACAGAAGCCATTTCCTGTGTTTGCCGTTTTTTCGGTTAATATAAAAGCATGTGTACTCAACAGCCGGGCCGCAAGTTAATGAAAAACCACTTTACGCCCCCACATGCCCCTTGTTCGGGTGGGGAGCCTAGATGTCGCCCAGTTGCGGACGCATTACTATTTCTTCGATAACCGCCGATGACGACAGCGTGTACGCGGCCCAAACGCTGTTGGCAACGTCGGCAGCTTCCAAAAAACGGTCAGTGGGCAGATCGGTACCGGCCCAGCTATCGGTGAGCGTCGCGCCGGGGAGCAGGGCCGTAACTTTGACGCCCGTTGGCTTCAACTCCTCGCGCAGTACCCGGCTCATGCCCAGCAGCGCAAACTTGGAAATGCAGTACGAGCCACCATTGGTATACGGTGTAATGCTGGCGGTGGAGCACATCATAAAAATATGGCCTTTCCGGCGCGTCACCATCTGGCCGACCAGACCGCGCGTCAGGTGATAGGCGCTGGCCACGTTGGTGTTCATGAGTTGCTCGAACGTACCTTCGGCCTCATTCTGAATCTGCCCCGGCAGAAAAACGCCCGTATTGTTGACCAGTATATCGACCGACTGACCCAGCGATTGAACATACCCGATCAGCGCGTCGACCCCGGCGCGGGTACCCAGATCGGCGGCAAATGGCCGGTAGCCTTCACCCATGATACCATCGACCGAGCGGGCACATACGACAACATCGAATCCCTCGGCAATAAGTTTGTCGGTGATAGCCCGCCCAATTCCTTTTGTACCCCCCGTAACAACGGCCAACGACTTCATAGCGAGAAAAACACGGTGACTAACAGACCCGCAAGATACGCCAGAAACCATTCGCTGATGGATGGAGTTTCACGGTAAGACCCTCACCCACTACACTGACGCGGTCGTTGTTTACCTGAATCATGTTCGCACGAATTGGTGATTATTTTATATTTCTGGGCACGCTGTTCCGCAATCGTGAGAAAACAAGCGTCTACCTGCGGCTTATCATAAACGAATGCACATCGATCGGCGTTGGCTCCATTTTTATCGTTGCCCTGGTCAACACGTTCATCGGTGCCGTTACCTGCGTACAGACGGCCTACAACCTGTCTAACCCGTTCGTCCCGAAAAACATCATTGCGCTGATTGTGCGCGACAGCACGATCCTGGAGCTGGCCCCTACGCTCTCCTGCATCGTACTGGCCGGCAAAGTTGGGTCGAACATTGCCAGTGAACTGGGGACAATGCGCATCAGTGAGCAGGTCGACGCGCTGGAAGTAATGGGCATCAACTCCAGTTCATACCTGATTCTGCCCAAAGTGATCGCGTCGGTGCTGATGTTTCCGTTACTGGTTATCGTAGCGGCTTTCCTGTCGATTCTGGGTGGCTATATAGCCGGTACCCTGGCGGGCGTCATTTCACCCGAAGACTATGTGTCGGGACTGCGGTACTCTTACAATCCGTTTGGCGTTACGTTCGCGATGATAAAAACCGTCGTATTCGCTTTCCTCGTGTCAACGATTTCAGCGTATCAGGGCTACAACGTTTCGGGAGGGGCCCTCGAAGTAGGCACTGCGTCGACGTCGGCCGTTACCAACAGCTGTATCGCCATCGTAGCGTCTGATTTCGTCCTGACGCAGGTACTATTAACATAAAGAGCGAAAGAGTGAACGAGTGAAAGAGCGAATGCGCTGGAAGTCACTCTTTCGCTCTTTCGCTCTTTCGCTCTTTATTTTATGATCGACATAAAAAATATTGCCAAGACATTTGGCGACCGGCAGGTGCTGAAAGGAATCAGCGGCAGTTTTGAACCCGGTCAGACAAGTTTGATTATCGGCGGCAGCGGTACGGGTAAAAGCGTCCTGCTGAAGTGCATGATCGGGCTGGTTAAACCCGACGAGGGCGAAGTGATTTACGATGGCCGTGATTTTCTCGCGGGCGACAAGGAATTGCAGAAAGCGATCCGGCGGGAGATGGGCGTCCTGTTTCAGGGGTCGGCCCTGTTCGATTCTAAGACGGTACTCGACAACGTGCGCTTCCCGCTCGATATGCTCACCGACCAGTCGGAAGAAGAAAAACTCGACCGGGCCAATGAATGCTTAAAACGTGTCGGGCTGGAAAATGCGGGCGACCGAATGCCATCGGAAATTAGCGGTGGTATGAAAAAACGGGTTGGTATTGCCCGGGCCATTGTGCTGAACCCTAAGTACCTCTTTTGTGACGAGCCTAACTCCGGCCTTGACCCCCTGACGTCGATCAAGATTGACCAGCTTATCAAGGAAATTACCGACGAGTACAAAGTAACGACCGTCATCATCACCCACGACATGAACTCGATGATGGAGATTGGCGAGAAAATTATGTTTTTGTACGAGGGCAAAAAGCTATGGGAGGGCAACAGCGACACGCTGACTCACTCCGACGTCGATGAGTTGAATGAGTTCATCAACGCCAACAAACTGATTCGCGAAATGGAGAAGTAAGTCAGAAGCGCCACCGGGCCTGTACCTTGACTTCCGACCAGTGGGGCACGCTGATCTGATCGAGACCCGTACCGATGGTTTTCAAGCCAACGAAATCGGAACGCGCCCAGCGCACCCACACATCCAGGTGGCGGCTCAGGCTGTACTGCGCCAGCAGATAATGCCGGACGCCTTCGTTGAAATACGCCGGGAACGAAAACGCATACAGCACATCGCGCTCGTAGACATACTGCCGGGAGTCATAGTCTTTCGTGTTGAAAAAAGCGATCCGCCCCGACAGGCTGAGTCGTCGCCACTCATAGCTTGCATCCTGAATAAGTGCGAACCCGTGCGACGCCGACTGACCAGCATATTGAAACATACCCCACTGTACCCGCGAGCGCATCGTCAGGCCAGGCAGCGGCCGGTATTCGGCGTTTAGTGCCAGATTGCGCCGAGCTGTCCCGACAATCCGGTGCGGAGTGACACCGGGCAGGTTCTTCTGCTTGTACTCATCGTGAAAAATCAGATAGTACGCCGTCTGCCGGTTGGGTGCGTAACGAGCCTGTAGCAGATAATCAACCCCATAAGAGGGCGCATCGATCAGGTATTTCCAGCCCGGAAACCGGAAGTAATCGACGAACCCGCTCAGGGTCAGCTTCCGGTACACGGTGTATTTCAACCCGACATACGCGCCCGTTTCGTTGATTGTCCGGCTCCCTTCACTGAAGCCATTGGCGTAGAACGAGTGAAAAGTTCGGTCGTAATGGCGAAGCAGCACGGCCAGATCGAGTTTGCGGGTCAGGCTTGCCAGCGCACCGGCTACCGCGCCAAAACCCCCGCTGTTAGTCTGCGATCCTGTGCTGTAGGCAACCTCACCAAACAGATTCCAGTTGTGCCGGACGTAGCCGCCGTGCAGCCCCACCACCCGGTTGTGCGTCCCCCCAAACTCGTATTGATTGTAGGGCTGCGACCGCTTTTTGAGTTCGACACCAAATTGCGTTTGCAGCACAGTCAGTCCCAGTTGCAGCTGGCTTCGGTTATGATACAGCAGATGCGCGCCCAGATTCGTTTCCGGCAAACTACCCTGATCGGCCTGTTCCGCCAGTGTACGGTGCAGCCCCGACGTTTGCAATGACGTAACCTGTAATTCTTCGCTTAGGCTATCGGGGTCAATGTCGATGGTATTGGCGTCGCGCCGGATGTGGGACGCCAGTAGCGTCAGGTCCAGATTGCGGTGGACAGCGTAGGTAGCAGCCGCGCCCCGGAAGTAGCCGTACTCGGTCAGTGACGTATACGGGCGGATACCCAACGTCGGTCGGCGAACAGTCTGCACCGTTTCGGCACTCTTACCCAGCACAAACCCCGCCGACAGCACCAGTCCCTGACCGATCTGCACCTGGTAATCGCCCAGCATAATGTTCCGCCAGCGGCCCCGATTTTGTAGCTGCGCATGAACCGATATATAGTCGAAGCCGTACCGCTGCTGACCGGGTTGCCACAGTAGTTGCTCGCCCGCGTCTTTTTCCATCGTGAAGCCAACGCTGAACGCGCGGGGGCGGCTGTACCGATACCGCATGAACCACTGTTGGGCATTACCCAGATAGCGCGCTGGCAGATTACCTTTTTTGTCGGGCGTTGCATCGGAGAACCCTTTCTGCTGTTCCAGAATACGTTCGTGCCGGACAATCAGGTAATGGTCGGTGGGCGTGGGCAGGCCACCCAACAAATCCCGGCTACCCACAACAGCCACAAATGGGAGCATCCGGCGAATGGTCGGCAGGTCGAAGCCGGGAATGGCCTGTAATTCATAAATCGACAGTAGATCGCCCTGTGCCTGTCGGTAATCGAGCAGGCTACTCAGCTGCGATTCCGACAGCAGATACGTAGCTGATAGCTCGTCGCGGGTGGCCGTGTTCAGATCGAGCGGACTGGCGTACAACTGCGTCAGCGCATCGTAGACGGCTTCGTAATCGACACCTTCGGTTTGCGTCGGAAAGAGGTCCTGCAGGTACCGGCCAACAGCGTCGATACGACGGTCGTCCCGACGGAAAGGGGCTTCGTTCTGCGCCAGCGTCGGAGTGACAAAGCAGCATCCGGTCAGCAGCAACAGCCAACTAATTCGCACAATTATTCAGATCAAGTTACGGCGCACCCACTCGGCGGGGCACAGAATAGCCTGAAAAGAAGCGTGTTCGAACGTTGGTAAGTTAGTAGTAACCAGAAGAAGGTTGACCGACACAAAAATGCCACCTGCTCCGCCTATATCCGTTTATTTTTTTATCGGCTTAGCGAACGGTCAGTGCCAAACGGTTTTGCCAAACACAAAAGGCAGGTAGCACGACTGGTTTCCCATGTCCTACTACCTGCCTTTTCCAGTGCAATTCGGGTTACTTAGCCGCTTCTGTCTTTTTCTCCGGCATCAGCACGAATTTGGCGTAGTTGGCACCGAGGTATGTATTAGCCGACGCTTTTGTGCTCTCGACTGTCACCTTGTTCAACTGTTGCTCTTCGCGCAGCAGTTCGTCGGGCGCGTCGCCGTTGACGAACTGATTTTGCAGATACGCCAGCCAGAACTGATTGTCTTTCAGCTGCAGTTCGGTTTCACGCCGGGTTTCGGCCTTAAACTTGGCGATGTCGGCCGGATCGGCACCCTTCGTTTTCAGGCTGGCGATCAACTCCTGCGTTTTGGCAATCAGCTTATCGACATTCTCCGGCCCACAGCCGAAGCTGATGCGGAACGTGTAACGCGGCACCGGGTTTTTGCTGTACGACGCGCTCGCGCTAACGCCGTAGACCCCACTTTCCTGCTCGCGAAGTTGCTCGATCAGCTTGATTTCCAGTACTTCGGCCAGCGCATCGAGCTGGGTTGTGTTTTCAGACGACCAGTTCAGATCGCCACTGTACACCAGTTGTACCGTTGCTTTCGGATCGACGCCTTTGTAGACTGTCTTGCTAATCTGTCCGTTCGGAATACGAATGCCCAGATCACGGAATTTTTCGGCTTTTCCCGTCGACGGTAGGCCGCCGAGGTATTTCTCGACCAGTGGTTTCAGCTTCGCTTCATCGACGTTGCCGACGAAAAAGAAGGTAAAATCGCCCGCGTTGGCGAAGCGTTCCTGATAAATTTTCAGCGACCTATCCAGATCGATCTTATCCAGATCGGCGGGTTGCAGCGGCTGACGGCGGGGGTTATTGGCTCCCAGCGTTACCTGTACCGTATCCTGAAACACCCGCGCCGGGGTCGGGGTACTAATCTGGTTCTGCAATGCACTCCGCTGGTTCGACAGGAAGCCTTTCACCACATCGGCATCTTTACGGGGCTGGGTAAAGTAGCTGTACAGCAGTTGCAGCGCCGTTTCGAGGTCTTTGGGGGCCGTGCTCCCGCTGACGCCTTCGTTGAGTTCGCTGATGTACGGGAACACGCTGACCTGCTTACCGGCCAGAAATTTACCGAGCTGCACCTGATTGTACGCACCCGTGCCGCCCATAGCCGTCACCGTCGACGCAAAACGGGCCGAGGTGTAGTCGTTGAGGTCGTAGAGCGAGGTACCGCCGAAACTCGTGCCACTGAACAGGATCTGATCGTTTTTAAAATCAGTGGGTTTGATAACCACTTTCACCCCGTTTTTTAGTGTCCATTCCGTTACGCCAATATCCTTGATCTGCTTCGTGTCGACCACCGGTGCGGCTGTTGGCTGTTTGGCGAGCAGGGGCGCGTCGAGGGTTTTGTCTTCGTAGGCGGTCAAGCCCTTGCCGGCATCATCTACATAGCCGATAATCTGCTCGACGGTCGGCAGCTTATCCTTGTCTTTGTCCGGAGCCATCACGATGACGGCCCGGTTGTCGTTGTGAATAAATTGATCGACCAGCTCATTCACCTCCGTCAGCTTAACGCCCGGCATTTCCTTTTTCAGAAAATTGTAATAGAAGTCGATGCTGGTGTAGGGTTCCTTGTCGGTGAAATTGCGAACGTACTCCTCAACGAAACTGGCCGAGCGGGTCTTGTTTCGTTCGCTGTACGCCTGCTCCACGTTCGTCAGAAATTCCTGCTTCGCGCGTTCCAGTTCGGTCGGGGTGAAGCCGAACTGCTTCACGCGGGCGTTTTCGTTGAGTACTGCCCGGATCGCTCTTTCAACATTCCCTTCTTTGGCAACTGCGATCGATGTGAACGCATCCAGATTACCCAGAAAGTCGCTGTAATTGCTGTAGCCACCCAGAAACGGGGGATCGGCCTGCTGGGTCAGCTCCTGAATCCGGTTGCCGAGCATGGTGTTGAACAACCCCCGTTTTACACCTTCGCGCAGGTCGTTGAGCGTCCTGTCTTTTACCTCTTCCCGCTTGTAGATTACCTGTACCACCGTGTTTGGCTGCTCGGTATCCGTCACGATGGCCACCTTGGTGTCTTTGTTGCCCGGAATTGTGTACTCCGTACGGGGTTTCGGATTGGCCGGCTCAGGAATGCGGCCGAACTTCTCCCGGATGATTCCTTCGACCTGTTTGATATCGAAATCACCCACGGCAATTACCGCCATCAGGCTGGGGCGGTACCAGTCTTTGTAAAACTGCCGCAGCGTTTCGGGTTTAAACGTCGTCAGTACCTGCTCGGTACCGATGGGCAGGCGGTTGGCGTAGCGCGAATCGTTGAGCAGTACCGGAAAGTACTTGTCGCGCATCCGCTGACCGGCACCCCGCCCCAGCCGACGTTCTTCCAGCACGACGCCCCGCTCCTTCTCCACTTCGGCCGGGTCGATCGTCGCGTTGTGGGCCCAGTCTTCCAGAATCTGAAACGCCTGCCGAAACACCTTCTGCGAATCCGTCGGGACGGGTAGCTGGTAGACCGTTTCATCGAAGCTTGTGTACGCGTTCAGGTCGGCACCGAAGCGTATACCCGACGATTGCAGTACGTTGACAAGTTCGTTCTTCGGAAAGTTCTTGGTACCGTTAAACTCCATGTGCTCCATGAAGTGCGCCAGTCCCTGTTGCTCGTCGGTTTCCAGCACCGACCCCGCCCGCACGACCAGCCGGAGTTCAGCCCGGTTGCGCGGCTCGGCGTTTTTACGGATGTAATAGGTCAGTCCGTTCGGCAGCTTACCCACCTTCACCGCCGGATCAATCGGAATAAGTTGGCTCAGGTTGACGGGCGTCGCGGATGCAGCTGTTTTAATCGCTGGTTTACTGGTAGTTGCTTTCGGTCTGGGCGTCGATTGGCCCATTGCCAGCGTCGCGCTGATAACGAGCGCGACCGGCAACATGCGTTTAATCATAGGGATTGAATTGAGTTTATTGGGCGAGCACGTATTAACTATTGGTGACCAGTAATGGTGTTTACCCAACCTCAGCCAGTTTAGCTATTGGTCAGAATCGAGTTCACTGAGAAGTGCGTCCAGTTCACCTTCATTTAGGTTTCCTTTTTCTGATTTATCGTAAATAGAAAGCAGGTAAACGGTTTCAGCACTAACATACACGTAGGTTATAACTCGCGCACCACCCGACTTACCTTTTCCTTTGCTCTTGATCGCCAGCCTGACCTTGTAGCAGTTTTTACCAATTGCTGTACCGAGTTCAGGCTGCTCCCGGAGTTCATTTACCAGTAGCTGTATGTCAGCTTTCAACGAGAGGTATTTTTTCGCAAGACGTTTGGCCTGACGGTCGAATACGGAAACTGTCTCAACACTATAACTCATTGAGAAGATCTTCTACAGGCCGACTCTTCATCTTTCCCTTTCGTACAAAATTCATTTCATTGACTGCCTCTTTAATTTCAGCTTTGAGCTGTTCGGCTGTCACTTCGTCTTCCTGAACCGATACCGGATTAATTTTTACAAATCGCAGATTTTTAATCAGTTCCAGAAAAAAGGATACTTTATTATCGGGCACTTCGACACTGAATTGCATAGCAGTACGCGTTTTATTAGCAACGAAGGTACAACAGTTTGTACATGGATTTAGCTTCGTTTACGTTGATCATGACGTTCTTTCGAGGCTTACGACCGGAACACTTTCGTCAGCTTTTTCTCCAGATCAGCCTCCAGTTTCAGCAAGCCTTCGGCGTTGGGCAGGTACGTCAGGGCGCGGTGGTGCCGCAGGTCAAACGGAATGTCGGCGACCGACTGCGTAATCGGAATCACCAGCTTACCCAGCGTATGGGCGACGCCGGTTTCGTAAAATACATTGGGGTTCCGATCGGTGAAGTCGGTCAGAACGGCGCGGGCGGTGAAAATCAGGTCGAATACATCCTGGATCAGAATACTATTGTCCCAGATGTCGTCGGCCCGGCGGCACTCGATTCCCAGCCGACTGCAAACGTTCCGAATCGCATTGTACGTACCGGCAAACCGACCCTCGAACGGCATCATTACCGATAGTACATTCGACTCGACGGCTTTGTCGGGAATCTGAAACACGTCGGGGGCAAACGTGACAATACGCTCTGGCAACCGCCCCGACGCCGTCGAGACAAACCGCGCGTCGACCGGCCGGACGTAGGCCACCCGACTTTTACGTTCCTCGACGTAACGCTCCAGTTCGCCCAGGTTTGCGGCACCCATCGTACTCATTTTCGAGAGCACTTGCAGGCTGTTCCCGTCGTAATCGTCGTCGTGAAAGTCAAGGCTTTTGAGCAGACGGGGGTGATCTTCGAGCAGGTCGACCGTATCGGTCAGGTGCGCTACACGAAACCAGTCGGACTTGGTGAAGTGGTCCCGCGCAAATTCGTGCAGCGCGAAAAGCCGGGCTGTCCGCTGTTTATGCTTACTCATCATACGGGCTGTCAGTTAAACAATACGTTGGTATGACGGCAATTATAATACAACTATTATATATTTTGACAGATTAGTCACTATTTATATCATAAAAAACGAGCTGAACAGGCCCATGGTGGGCCCGTTCAGCTCGTCGACGTATAGTTCTCTAGTATTTCCAGCGAACGAAGGCTTCCATGGCTTCGTATTCGGCCAAGCCTAGCCGGTTATAAAGCGCAGCTGTTCCCCGGTTGCGTTCCTCGGCACGCTGCCAGAATTCGCGGGCGTCGGTACCCTGATACACCACACCGTCTTTTTGCGACTGGTGCTTGAAAATACCCAACCGCTTCTTCATCACCTGATCGGGCGACATTGGCACGGCCATTTCGATTTCGTGAATGTCCCACTCGGCCCAGGCACCCCGGTAGAGCCACACCCAGCAGTCCTGCATAAACGCTTCGTCTTTCAACCGACGAACGGCTTCCATAACTGCGTCCAGACAAACCTTGTGGGTACCATGCGGATCGGCCAGGTCGCCGGCGGCATAAATCTGCTGGGGCTTGATCTCTTCGATCAGCTTCATCACGATCTGCACGTCGGCTTCGCTCAGTGGCTTCTTGGCGACCGTCCCCGTTTCGTAGAACGGCATATTCATGAAATGCGCGTTTTCGACCGGGATACCCACAAAGCGGCAGGTCGCTTTCGCTTCGCCCATTCGAATCAATCCTTTGACGTAACGTACTTCCGGCGTGTCGGCTTCCGAATCTTTTTTGTCGCTCAGGAACGTGGCTGCATCCTGAAAAATGCGCGTTGCTTCGGGACTATCGATACCAAACTTACGGTTGAAATCGACCACGAAATCGGCAAAACGCAGGGCTTCGTCGTCGGCCACGGCGATGTTGCCCGACGTTTGATAGCCTACGTGTACATCGTGCCCCTGATCGACCAGCCGCTGAAACGTACCACCCATCGAGATAATATCATCGTCGGGGTGCGGGCTGAAAATCAGGCAACGTTTGTGCGCTGGCTGCGCCCGTTCGGGGCGGTTGGTATCATCGGCGTTGGGTTTACCACCGGGCCAGCCCGTGATCGTGTGCTGAAGCTGATTGAACACGTCGATGTTGATGTCGTACGCCTGTCCCGACAGGGCCAGCAGATCGCTCATCCCGTTGTCGTTGTAATCGCGGTCGGTCAGCTTCAGGATCGGTTTGTCGAGGGCCAGCGACAGATACGTCACGGCCTTCTTTTTCATGCTGTTGTCCCAGACAACCGAATCGACCAGCCACGGTGCTTTCATCCGGGTCAGCTGCGAGGCAGCGGCCTCGTCGATGACAAACAACGCATTCGGGTGCGTTTGCAGGTACGATGCCGGGTTCAACTCGGTCACTACACCTTCCAGCGCTTCCTGAATCACGGGGGCTTTCCG
Source organism: uncultured Spirosoma sp. (assembly GCA_964581865.1). Classification (GTDB taxonomy): domain Bacteria; phylum Bacteroidota; class Bacteroidia; order Cytophagales; family Spirosomataceae; genus Spirosoma. The sequence goes on along the minus strand of CAZOQC010000020.1, from coordinate 79,955 downwards.
TTCACCCCACGCCATCAGAACAACGCGCTTCGCACTCAGAATGCTCGCGACGCCCATCGTAATGGCTTTCCGGGGGGTTTTCGGCAGTCCCCCAAAATCACTTGATGCAGCCGCCCGCGTCGAGTTGTCGAGCATCATCAGGCGGGTATGCGAGTTAATCAACGAACCCGGTTCGTTGAACCCGATATGACCGTTGCCACCGATACCCAGCAGTTGAAAGTCGAGTCCGCCAGCCGCTTCGATTTTAGCTTCGTACTGTTTCGCAAATTCAGCGACTTCATCTGCCCGAACGGTCCCGTTCGGCACAAAGTAATTACCGGCGGGAATATCGACATGATCGAACAGCTGCTCCCGCATGAAGCGCCAGTAACTCTGAATCGAGTCGGGCTCCATCGGGTAGTATTCATCCAGATTGAATGAGACCACGTTCTGGAAACTCAGCCCTTCTTCGCGGTGCATACGAATCAGTTCGGCGTAGACGGTCTTGGGCGACGAACCCGTTGCCAGCCCCAGCACAGCCTGCTTCCCTTCGCGCTGTTTGGCCTGAATCAAGCCGGCAATTTCGTGCGCTACAGCCCGGCTTGCGTTCTTCGCATCAGCGTAGATATGGGTCGGAATTTTTTCGTAGGTGATGGCCGACTGAATTGGTCCACCTGCGGGCGGATAACCAGCCACCTGCCCGTCGGAACCGTTGAGTACCAGAGACTCCGTAGTCATATTCGGTTTTGTACAGCGTTATGTGAAAGGGCAAAGTTGGCAAAAAATTCAGCCACTAGCCAGTTTGGCCGCTACCTGAACCGATATATTTTTAAAATTTTTTATCAATTGGCCCCTTGCCTTAACCCTTACAATTGTCGGGCCATCTGATCGGCTTCGGTAGCTGTAATCAGCGATTCCAGCCCGTTGCTTTCCGATATGATCCGATGCGTGTTTGGGTAATGAATGGCGCTGACCTGATCGCGAAACATCAGCCGCAACAGTTCGCTGTAGATGTGCTGTTTCTCGTCGCCAAAGCCAAACTTCAACTCAATCTGCTGGTAGGCTTCGAACGTCTTGTGTCTGCCTTTCAGCATCCGGTCGTCCCCGCCGATGTTGGCCGTTACGTTAAGCTGCGCACCGGGAAACAGATCCAGCAGGGCGCGGGTCGTTTCCTCGTCAGCGACGCAGCGCATCACCATCCGGGTCGGCACCCATTCGTACAGCGTAATGTCGCCCCGCTCGAACAGCAATCGCATTTCCTGCCGGTCCATGCGCCCGGTCTGAGTAAAGCCGTGGTAGAAATTGACCAGCTTTTTGCCGCTTTCGTCGTCGCCGTATTCGACCGTAGCCTGTACCTGATCCTCAAGGTCGTTGCTGTTTGGCCGTTTGACAATCTGCGACGATATAACCTTGCCTTCACCGAGCCAGCCCGCGAACATATCGAAGAAGTGAACGGCGTGCTCAATGAAAACACCGCCCGACTTGCTCCGGTCCCAGAACCAGTGTTCGGGGGCCAGCCCTTCGTCGCCCGCGTAGTTTTCGAAATAGCCGTGCAGAAACTCACCCAGCATTTTTTTATCGATCAGGTGTTTCACCCGCGCAAACATCGGATTGTAGCGCTGCATCAGGTTCGTGACCATCAGCAGACCCTTGCTTTCGGCCAGTTCGAGCATTTCGCGGCCCTGCTCCGGGTTCATAGCCAGCGGCTTTTCGCAGATCACGTGCTTACCCGCGTTCAGCGCCAGTTTACTTTGCTCGTAATGCAGAAACGGGGGCGTTGCGATGTAAATCAGATCGACATCGGGGTGGTTGACCAGTTCGTCCAGCGTCGCCAGCTGTTCAGCCCCAAACCGTTTGGCGGTAGCGATAGCTTCGTCGCGTTTCGACCCGGCAATTGCCACCAGCCGCGTGTTGGGCGTTTGCAGAAACTGCTGCACGGCAAAAAGGCCAAAGCCGCCCATACCGATTACGCCAATGCCGATTACCTTGTGATCGTGTCCGTCCTGATTCATACTGTCCTATTTTTGTCTACAAAAACAACTTCCGGTTCGCCCTTTATGTTGGTTAGTTTATAGGAAGCTGTGTATATGGCAATTGCGACAATACTGCTGGCGGCCGGTAATTCGACCCGGCTAGGTCAGCCCAAACAACTTATTCTGGCGAACGGCGAATCACTGGTCCGGCGCATGGCGCAGCAGGCACTGGCGTTGCAGGCGGGGCCAGTGGTAGTGGTGCTGGGAGCCAGTCAGGATCGGATCAGGAAGGAACTAACGGGACTGGCCGTGACAATCGTTATAAATCCAACCTGGTCGAACGGGATGGCGTCGTCGATACACGTGGGACTACGGTCGCTCGATTGGGAAACGACTGAAGCCTTCCTGGTTGTGCTGACCGATCAGCCTTATGTCACGTCGACGTTGCTGCAACAGTTGATCGATACCCGAAACAGCACGGGTCGGGGCATTATTGCCTCCCGCTATGCTGAACCCGATGGCGTGCTGGGCGTACCGGCGCTGTTCGACAGCCATTACCGACGCGAATTTCTAAACCTCACCGGCGACACGGGTGCGCGAAAACTCATTCAGCAGTACGCATCCGACAGCACCAGCATTTCGTTTGCGCTGGCCACTATCGACCTCGACACCCCCGCCGATCTGCAGCAGTGGCAGGCGCAGCAGGCCAGTCAGTAAGCGGGTTTCGTTGCCAAAAACCAGCCTATCCTTCGTACCTTTGCCCCCATATGGCCCGACTCCTTGCTATCGACTTTGGCACCAAACGCACCGGCATTGCCGTCACTGATCCGCTCCAGCTGATCGCGTCGGCGCTGGAGACGGTACCGTCGCACCAGTTGCTTCAGTACCTGAAAGCGTACGTGGAGCGGGAGCCGGTCGAGGCCTTTGTCGTCGGGCTCCCCAAACGACTCGACGGCACCGATACCGACAATACGCCCCGCGTCCGGCGGTTTGTCGACCTGCTGCAAAAGTCCCTGCCATCCATCCCGGTCCACTGGCACGATGAGCGATTTACGTCGGTGATGGCGTTGCAGGCCATGATTGCGAGCGGCAGCACCAAAAAAGACCGGCGCGATAAGGGTAATATCGACAAGGTCAGCGCCACGATTATTCTGCAATCGTTTATGGAAAGCCAACGACTGTAAACAACCTGAAATAGTAGTTATCAGATCATGATTCTCCCCATAATTGCCTACGGCGACCCGGTATTACGGAAGCGGGCAAAAGAAATTGAACCCGGCTCGGTCGACGTCAAAAAGCTGAGCGACGACATGTTTGAGACCATGTACAAAGCATCGGGTGTTGGGCTGGCGGCTCCGCAAATCGGGCAGAGCGTCCGTATGTTCGTCGTCGATGGACAGCCGTTCAACGAAGACGAAAAAGAAGAGGACATCGATCAGTCGCTGGTCGGCTTCAAAAAAGTATTTATCAACCCCGAAATTATCGAGGAAGCGGGCGACGACTGGGGCTTTGAAGAGGGTTGCCTGAGTATTCCTGGCATTCGCGGAGAGATTTTCCGTCCCGAAATCGTAGTCGTGCGCTATTTCGACACTGACTGGACCGAGCACGAAGAAGAGTTCGACGGTATGGCCGCCCGGATTATTCAGCACGAATACGACCACCTCGACGGCAAGCTGTTCACTGATTACCTGCCCGTACTACGTCGTCAGCTGATAAAGAAAAAATTATCCGACATCACCAAGGGGAAAACCGACGCCGAGTACCGGATGAAGTTTCCGAGGTAGAATAGCCTGTAGCCTGGACCGGCCCGCCGGCGCGGGTCCACGTCCGGGTGCCCGTCAGGGCAACTACGTCAGGCGGCAGCTTCCTCGGTCGCTAGCGCGCCCACCCGGACGTAGACCCGCGCCGGCGGGCCGGTCCAGGCTACACTACACAGGCTACGTATTCGTTCGATTGCCGCTCGACAATCTTACAACGACCGCATTTTGATGTTGCGGAACCAGACGCTGGTATTCCAGTCCTGCAACCCGATACGACCGCTGAATTTACCGCTGGCGATGGGGGCTTTACTTAGCTTGCTGGCGGCCATACGCCGTTTCCAGTCGGCACTGGTCAGGTCGTGTTCCTGTACGGTGTAGCCGTTTATCATGACAACCAGCTTATTCTTCTGCATCGTCACTTCCAGATCGTTCCAGCTACCCAGCGGACGGGGCTCTTTGATACGCGCGTCGGCAATACTGAAAAAATCGCCGGAGTTGTGCGGGTGCGGCAGTTTCACATCGCGCTGGTAGAGATCATCGTCGCCAATCTGTGCTTCCAGCCCGGTATCAAATATTTTGGGGTACTTGGCGCTTTCCTGCACGAAGAAAAACACCCCACTGTTGGTGTATTGCTCAAGTTTAAACTCGGCTTTGAACGTAAAATCACCGGCGAAAGGCGTGTCGGTTACCAGATCGCCAGCGTCGCGGGCAGTTGCACCAGGCGAATCTACACCTATCTTCGGTACGTTCAGATGCATGGCTCCCTGCTCTACTTTCCAGGATGAAGGAGTGCCTTTGCCGTTGTAGCGGTGCCAGCCTTTCAGGTCTTTACCGTCGAAGAGCAGTTGCCAGCCCGCTTTCTTTTCGGATGCCGACAGGGTATTGGGTGCCTGGGCATAGGTGTTCAGCAACGGGGTGGCGGTGAGCAGACAAACGGCAGCGATTCGACTAAACATTGAGTAGTGATAGTGATGAGTAATGTATTGTAACAGTAAACGCCGGATCACTGGTTTCTACTGCTATCGCTTATCGTCTTTGTTTGTCCCAAACAGCCTCCTTGCTATTTGGTCAGCCTAAACGAATATCCAGGGCAAACAGCAGGATGCTGGCTGAGCCGATTATTTTTGCCGAAACAGCCTCCTTCACCTGCCTGTATGAATATCACCCTCCTGCAAACCGACCTCTACTGGCACGATCCCGTGGCCAACCGCGCCATGCTTGAGGAGCAGATAGCGGCCCTGCCCCACTCAACGGACCTGATCGTACTGCCCGAGATGTTCACCACCGGCTTTACGATGGATGCTTCCGCCGTTGCCGAACCCGCCAACCTGACCACCCTGCGCTGGCTGAAACAGCAGGCTGCGCAAACAGGAGCCGTCGTGACGGGCAGTTACGTCGTGGCCGAAAAAGGTCCGAAAGGGACGCAGTACGCCAATCGGCTGATCTGGATGCAGCCCGACGGTCAGTACGACGTATACGACAAACGGCATCTGTTTCGCATGGCGGGCGAAGACGGTATCTACACCGCCGGGCAACAGCGCATCATCAAGACGTGGAAAGGCTGGCGCATCTGCCCGCTGATCTGCTATGACCTGCGTTTCCCTGTGTTCAGTCGCAACGTGAGCGGTACCGATGAATCGTTTGCCTACGATCTGCTGCTGTACGTGGCCAACTGGCCCGCCGTCCGGCGCAACGCCTGGAACGTCCTGTTGCAGGCCCGCGCCATCGAAAATCTGTGTTACGTAGCAGGCGTCAATCGCGTTGGCATCGACGGCAACGGCCATGCGTATTCGGGCGATTCGGCGCTGATTAATTACAAAGGCGATGTCCTGTTTCACCAGGCCGACGAACCCGTGGCTTATCAACATGACCTGTCTCTGGACACCCTGCAAACGTTCCGGCAGGCGTTCCCGGCGAACCTCGACGCAGACGCGTTTACGCTGCTGTAGCAGGCCGATTCGTAGGTTTGCGCCGGTCGGGCATTCGCCTATCTTTGTCCGGCCTTCGGCGCTTTCTATAACCTATGAACCCTTTTCACGCTTAAACTCATGGACAGGAAACTCCTGCTTATTTACGATATTGCGGCTATCGCAGCTACCGGCGGTTTACTTTTTGGCTTCGATACGGGTGTTATCAACGTAGCCCTTCCCTTCATCAAACAACAGTGGAACCTGTCGGAAACGGCCGAAGGCTGGGTGGTGGGCGCTGTACTGGCGGGTGGCATGGCCGGGTCACTACTGAGCGGTCGACTCGCCGACGTACTGGGCCGAAAACGCATCAACATTTTGGCATCGGTGATTTTTGTAGCGGGCTCGGCTATCGCAGCCTTGGCCCCTTCGCCCGGCGTCCTCATCGCCGGACGACTATGCCTGGGGCTGGCCATCGGCATCGTGTCGTTTTCGGTGCCGCTCTACCTCGCCGAAATTGCGCCCAGCAACATCCGGGGTCGGCTGGTTACGTTTTTCCAGTTAGCTATCACACTCGGTATCCTGATCTCGTATCTGTGTGGGTATGCGTTCGCGGGTTATGAGGATAGCTGGCGGCTCATGTTCTGGGCGGGCTTTATTCCGGCGGCCCTGCTGCTGGCCGGTATGTTTTTCGTACCCGAGAGCCCGCGCTGGCTGTTGAGCAAAGGCCGTACGCAGGACGCCCGGGCTGTATTGGTACGCCTTCACGAAAGCGACGTTGTCGACCGCGAGCTACGTCAGATCGAGCAGACCATGCGCGACGAAGGCAACCGTAAAGCCGACTGGCGCGAATTGTTCTCGGCCCGGCTTCGTATCCCGCTATTGATCGGTATCGGCATTTTCTTTATCCAGCAGTTTTCGGGGATCAACGCCGTTATCTACTATTCGACGCGCATCTTCGGCATGGCAGGCTTCGGCTCCAGCACCACGTCGATTATGGCCACGGTGGGTGTCGGTATCGTGAATACCATCAGCACCCTGATTGCGGTCCGGTTTCTCGATCAGTGGGGCCGGAAACCCATTCTGTACGTCGGCCTGACGGGAACGGCTATTTCGCTGGCGACGATTGCCGCTGCGTTCTTTTTTCGCGAATCGATCAGTCCCGACTTGCTCAAGCTGCTGTCGGTTGGTGGGGTGTACGTCTACATCATGTTCTTCGCGATCAGCCTCGGGCCGATGGGCTGGCTGCTGATTGCCGAAGTGTATCCCCTGCGTATTCGGGGGTTTGCCACCAGCATGGGCAGCTTCTACCACTGGTTCTTCGATTTCTGGGTCAGCTTCACCTTCCCGATTATGGCCGCCACCTCGCTGGGAAACAACGGGGGCATTTTCATGATTTATACGGGTGTAGTACTGTTTGGCCTGCTGTTTACCCGCTTCCTGGTCTTCGAAACGAAAGGCATGAGCCTCGAAGCCATCGAAGAACGCTGGAAGTAGTTTGCCCGGCTAGTAAGCTATCCGCGATTCGTTTGCGTCGTGTAGCCGAAATCCGCAACTTGCCACCCGAGTCACCCCTCCTATTTTTCCCGCAAAACCACTATGTCGTTTACCCAGCAAGACCACGCCCAGATTGAAACACAGGGCATTCCTCTCGAGAAAATTAACCAGCAGATTCAGCACTTCGTCGATGGCTTTCCGTATCTCAACGTGATCCGTGCCGCCACCGTCGACGATGGTATCATTCGCGTCAGTGAGGATAAACTGAACCACTACCTGCAGCAGTTCGACCAGGCCGCTGGCGAACGGAATCTGGTCAAGTTCGTACCGGCGTCGGGAGCCGCTACCCGCATGTTTAAATCGCTGTTTTCGGCGCTCGACGGCAAATCGGATAAATCAGTCGATGGCTTTTTCGACCGCCTGACCGATTTCGCCTTCTACGACGACCTGAAAGCGGCCATGAAAGCCGACGGTAAAAGCCTGGACGAAGCTGTTTCCGCCAACGATCGGGCAACGGTCCTGCGTTATCTGCTGGCAACGCCGGGCCTCGACTACGGGAACCTGCCGAAAGGACTGCTTGAGTTCCACAAATACACCGATGGCCCACGCACACCCGTTGAAGAGCATCTGGTGGAGGGGGCCGCTTATGCCAATTCCAACGGCATCGTGCGGATTCACTTTACGGTTTCACCCGAGCACCGCGACCGCTTCGAGAAACTGATCGCCGACAATAAAGCCGATTACGAAGCGTGGCTGGGGGTAACGTTCGACGTGTCGTTTTCGGAGCAGAAAAAAGCGACGGACACGATCTCGGTGAACATGGACAATACGCCATTCCGTAACACTGACCAATCGCTGCTGTTCCGTCCGGCAGGCCACGGTGCGCTGATCGAAAACCTCAATGACATCGACGCCGATATTATTTTCATCAAGAACATCGACAATGTCGTGCCCGATGAGATCAAGGAGCCAACCGTCACTTACAAGAAAGTAATCGGGGCCGTACTGCTCGACGCACAGCAACAAATTGCGCGCCTGCACGGCCTGCTTGATACCAACGACGTCAGCGAAGGCTACATTGCCGAAGCCGACGAACTGCTGCGCCGGACGCTGTTTACGCTACCTCCGGCGGTATACGAATCATGGACGAACGCCCAGAAGCTGGAGTATTTGCGCGGCAAGCTGAACCGACCAGTGCGGGTGTGCGGAATGGTGAAGAACGTGGGTGAGCCGGGTGGTGGTCCGTTCTGGGCACGTAATGCGGATGGATCAGTGTCGCTGCAAGTGGTTGAATCGGCCCAGATCGACCTGACCGACGAGGAGCAGAAAACCATTTTCGACACGGCTACGCACTTCAACCCCGTCGATCTGGTGTGTGGGGTAAAAGACAGCCATGGCCAGAAATTCAATCTGCCCGACTTCCGCGACCCGCTGACCGGTTTTATCACGGCCAAATCAAAAGATGGCAAGGATCTGAAAGCACAGGAGTTGCCCGGTCTCTGGAATGGTGCCATGGCCGACTGGAACACCATCTTCGTTGAAGTACCGCTGATTACGTTCAACCCCGTCAAAACGGTCAACGACCTGCTGCGGAAAGAGCATCAGCCACAGGATGAATAAGACGGAGTTTCCATCCCCTGTTCGGGCTATGTAACTATCATACAAAACGGCGGGCCCACTCTCAGAGTAGGCCCGCCGTTTTGTATGATAGTTGCTACCTACGCAGCGGCATAATCTTCAAACTGCCCGACTGAGTGCCCGGCCGCGCCATTGCTTTCTTCTTCCTGCACCGACACGTCGGTGGCCGGTTTGGTGGCGAAGCTAAGCAGCGTCGTGTTTTCGTAAACACTCAGGTTTGCGTCGCGTACTTGCTCCATGATCGGTTTCAGTGCGCAGGTCACTTCGTCGGTGCAGTCGTCGCAACGAACGTAGAAGTTAAACGACACGCAGGGCGTTGGGGCAATTGGTCCGTCGATTACGCGCAGTACCTGCGCCAGATTGACCCGGCCCGGATCAACGCGCAACAGGTAGCCACCGCCTTTTCCTTTCTGGCTCTGGAGAATACCGTGATTACGAAGTTCAAGCAGAATGGCCTCCAGAAATTTCTTCGGGATATTCTCACGCGCTGAAATGTAGGAGATTAGTACAGGGCCTTTTCCATATTCTTCGGTGAGCACTTTGAGTGCCTTTATGGCGTACTTCGCTTTCTTCGAAATCATCGTTACGGTGTATTAGTGGGTGGTAATCCGCTGTTAATTAGTCGTCAATAAGTCACTAAAACGGCATCATGGGCAATATAGCAATTTCCCGTGGTCCGGCAAATACCACCGGGTAGCGGGTAGCGGTTGCGCCTGACTTACACGGCACGTTTTCCCGTCTGACTGGTAATGGATGCATCTATCGTGCCGACCATATTTTTTCTAGCGGCTTCATGGGATGTTAGACGGTCAGATCGACATAAGGTTACATCATTTGTTGACAAAGCGTTTCAACCTGACCGTCATTCGCTCCTTCTAACCGACTGACAGTCTAATCCTTATTCAATCGCCTGCGCCAGATCGGCGATTAGGTCCTGACTATCTTCGATTCCCACACTCAACCGGATCAGCGTATCGCGCAGGCCATTTTTCAGACGTTCTTCCTTTGGAATACTGGCATGTGTCATGCTGGCCGGGTGCGTACACAGCGACTCGACACCACCCAGCGATTCGGCCAGGGTAAATACCTTGATACGCTCCATGACCCGAACAGCGTCGGCCAGCGAATCGCCGGTCAGCTCAAAGGACAGCATCCCGCCGAAACCGCGCATCTGCCGCTTGGCCAGTTCGTAGCCCGGATGGTCGGGCAGACCGGGGTAGTAAACGTGGGCGATTCGGGGGTGTTGTTTCAGGTACTGCGCAACGGCCATGGCGTTCTCGCAGTGCCGCTGCATACGAACATGCAGCGTTTTGATGCCACGCAATACCAGAAAGCAGTCCTGAGGCCCCGGTACGGCCCCACAGGCATTCTGAATAAACGCCAGCCGTTGCGCCGTTTCGTCGTCGTTCACGACAATAGCCCCCATCACGGTGTCGGAGTGGCCACCAAGGTATTTGGTAGCGGAATGCACCACGATATCGGCCCCCAGGTCAAGCGGATTTTGCAGGTAGGGGGAGGCAAACGTATTATCAACCACCAGTTGAATACCCCGCGCTTTGGTAATGGCCGCGACACCGGCAATATCCACCAGTCGCATGAGCGGATTGGTCGGCGTTTCGATCCAGACCATTTTCGTGTCGGGCGTCAGCGCCGATTCCAGTTGTGTGGGGTCCGACAGATCGATGAAGCGAAATACCAGGCCAAATTCCTGAAACACGCGCGTCATGATCCGGTACGTGCCGCCGTAGAGGTCACTGCTGACCACAATCTCGTCGCCGGGCCGGTAGAGTTTAAGAATGGCGTCGGTTGCCGCCAGCCCCGACGCAAAGCAGATACCATGACGGCCGTTTTCGAGTGCGGCCAGGTTCTGTTGCAGCGCCGTGCGGGTCGGGTTGTGCGTACGGGCGTATTCGTACCCTTTATGCTGCCCAGGCGACGACTGCGCAAATGTCGACGTCTGATAGATGGGCGTCATGATGGCGCCGGTCGTGGGGTCCGGCTCGACGCCGGCATGGATGGCTTTGGTTGCGAAGTTCATAGTCAAAGGTAAACAAACTCCCATGCCCCTTTCCGGGTTAGGTAGGCAGTGAACAAAGCCATTCTCCAGAAAATTACGGGACCAGCCCTGATGGGTGTCGTACTGTCGGTGCTGCCGATTGTCTTTACGTCGGTATTGACGTACTACGCCATTGTTTACGAACCCGTTGTTCGTACGTTCGATACGGCGCAGTGGGTACTGATTACAGGCATCTGCACGATCACCTCGGCCGGCCTGACCCCACCGACGATTCTGGCCCTGATTTTCGGCTACTTCCTGGGCTGGCAGGCCGTGGCACCTCTGTTTATTATCAATCTGGGCGGTATCCTGTTCATCAATCTGCTCGTTCGCTGGCTTAATCACGACCAGTTTATAAGGTTTCTGCGCCGAAATCCCAAAGCCCAGTCGGTGCTCGACCGTATCCGCGACAAGGAACTGGAAGTTATTTTCTTCGCCAAGTTATCACCCATTCTACCCTTCGGCCTGACCAATCTGCTCTTCGCCCTGTCGGGAGCCAGTCTGAAAAATATTCTGCTGGGCGGTTTTCTGGGCATGCTTCCCCGCACACTGTTAGCCATTTTCACCGGTCGCGAAGCCCGTGAAATTCGTACCCTCCTCGAAAACCCGCAGCAGGGCATCTGGGGTCAGGTGATTATCGTTGCCCTGGTGCTGGTGTCGATATTCGGTTTGTGGCGGGTCGTTCAGAAAGCGCTCAAGTAAAGACCCCTGTGACTACTTACTCCGGATAGGGATCCGTTTACCCCCGTCCCCCTGAAGGGGGTAAGGACTCGGCATAAACCCGTTTCTTCAACGTCCCCACCCCCTTCTGGGGGACGGGGGGTAAACTGACCTAGCTGCTTACGTCGTCAATACAGCCGCACTTTTGTCGATCAGCCGATTGTGGCCGGTTGGCAACTGCGTCAGTGTATACCGGTCGAGCAGGCGGATCAGTGGAAATAAGTAGCTGGCCGGTACGATCTGGTCATAAATCCCGACGATCAGGTGAACAGGTACGGCGTATCGGGCTAATTCGTCAGCGATACGCTTCAGATCGGGTTTGACCTGTCGAAACAGAGTCCAGGCGTCGTACACCAGCTGCCGCTGGTCGGGGGTGGCGAGTGAGACTTCCGCGAAGCGCAGCAACGAGGATCGTAACAGCCCCAGCCCGACCAATCCACGTCCCACCCGGTGCAGCACGGGCAGATGCCGCATGGCGTACTGAAACACCGCGCGCCCCATTGCCGACTGCGTGGCCAGGCCGTACCAGCGACTGAATCGAATGCCATCAGGAGCCATCAGAATCAGCCTGTCGATCCGGTCAGCCATGCACGCGGCCAGTGTCAGGGCAAATCGCCCCCCCAGGCTATAACCGATCAGCGAGAACCGATCAATCTGCCGGTCGGCCAGAAACGCGGTGATACAGTCGCACCACTCTTTTTCCAGCAAATAGCCCGTATCAGCGCGTTTGCTACCGCCGTGCAAAAACAGATCAATAGCATAGATGGTATATACATCACCGACCGCTGCCGCCAACGGCGCGTAGACGACGCCTGTTTGCCCGAAGCCGTGAAACGCGAGGGCTACCCGTGAGCCAGTGCCCAACTGCCGATAAGCAAGCTGGGTATTTTGGTAGCGGAAAAACTGGAAGTCGGGCTGGTCGTTCACGCTCAAAAATGCACATAACCCTGTTTTCTTCATGCAGACCTTTGCCAATTTGTCCGAATTTACGGCCCACGCCGGTCAACCGTTGGGTGAAACCGAGTACATCACCATCACGCAGACGATGGTGAATCAGTTTGCCGAAGCGACTGGCGATCATCAGTGGATCCATACCGACCCCGACCGGGCTGCGCTCGAATCGCCCTACAAAGCCGCCATAGCCCACGGTTTTCTGACGCTCTCCCTGGCGCCCCGCCTGCTGGCTGAGATCTATAAAGTCGAGTCTGTAACGATGGGGATTAATTACGGAGCCAATAAGATCCGGTTTACCAACGCCGTACCGGTCGGTAGTCAGATTCGGATGAAAGCCTGGCTGCACCACGTCGAGCCACAGCCCGCCAACGATCCCGACCATCCCGGTGCGCGGGCCATCATGGAGTGCGTATTCGAGGTAGAAGGCGAGACAAAACCCGCCTGCGTAGCCGAACTGATCGTGCTGCTCTTTGAATAGTATGCGTGCATACTATAGTTTAATTTATTCTTACCTTTACCCTATACTTCAGCACAAATTAGCCAGACATTCAGATGACAACGGCACCGCTCGATTTGCAGGGACTTAATTTCAACTTATCGGAAGAACACCGGGCCGTACAGGAAGCCGCCCGTGATTTTGCGCACAACGAATTGCTTCCCGGTATCGTTGAGCGCGACAATGAAGCCCGCTTCCCGGCCGAGCAGGTAAAACGCATGGGCGAACTGGGCTTTCTGGGTATGATGGTTTCGCCCGACTACGGCGGCAGCGGGCTCGATACCGTGTCGTACGTGCTGGCGATGGAAGAGATTTCCAAAGTCGATGCCTCGTGTTCCGTGATTATGTCGGTCAATAATTCGCTGGTCTGCTACGGACTGGAAGCGTACGGGACCGAAGAACAGAAGCAGAACTACCTGACCCGGTTGGCAACCGGCGAAACGATTGGCGCGTTCTGTCTGTCGGAGCCCGAAGCCGGGTCCGACGCTACTTCGCAGGCCACCACTGCCGAAGACAAAGGCGATCATTACCTGCTCAACGGTACCAAAAACTGGATCACCAACGGCAATTCGTCAGGTATCTGCCTGGTCATTGCCCAGACCGACCGCACAAAGCAACACCGGGGCATCAACTGCCTGATCGTTGAAAAAGGCACACCCGGCTTTGTCGTCGGCAAAAAAGAAGACAAGATGGGCATCCGCGCGTCGGATACGCACTCGCTGCTCTTCACCGACGTAAAGGTGCCAAAGGAGAACCGCATTGGCGCAGACGGCTTCGGCTTCCGCTTCGCCATGTCGACGCTCAACGGGGGTCGCATCGGTATTGCCGCACAGGCATTGGGTATTGCGGCTGGTGCCTACGAGCTGGCGCTGAAATACAGTCAGGAGCGAAAAGCGTTTGGCAAACAAATTTTCGACCACCAGGCCATTCAGTTCAAGCTGGCCGAAATGGCGACGAAAATCGAAGCCGCCCGGCTGCTGGTTTACAAAGCCGCCCGGCTCAAAGATGAACATAAAGACTATGTACAGGCTGCGGCCATGGCCAAGTTATTCGCGTCTGACGTCGCTATGTGGGCCACCACGGAAGCCGTACAGATTCACGGCGGCTACGGCTACGTAAAAGAGTTTCACGTCGAGCGGATGATGCGGGATGCTAAAATTACTCAGATATACGAGGGTACGTCAGAAATCCAAAAACTGGTGATTGCCCGCGAGTTAATTCGCTAGTCGATTTCTTAATAAAGTAGTATTTTCTGCAACTGAGGTGCGCATTCGGTAAGAATACGCACCTCTTTTTTATTCTTTCTGAAACTTTTATGCCTATATTAGTTTTGTACAAATTATTAGTTTTGTGCAACTTTACGCACAACCTGACTTTACGACATACTTCTTTCGGCTATGGAAGACTATAATAAAATTATCGAATCACTGGGGGTCAAGTTTATCAAGGCCCGCAACATTCGCATTTTGCAACCGATCACGATCAAGAATTTCTACGACGTAGAAAATACGCTGTTGATTTTGTACAACGGCGACGTATCGATTGGCGAGGAGCGGATTAAGGTTGAGGTTGGCGATATGCTGTTTATTCCCGGCGGCAAACACGTCACGGTTACCTACGGTGATCCGGTCAACCCCAGAGTGGTGTCGAACGAAGAGTTTATGACCCACCGGGAATCCTATTGGGAAGGGAATCATGATCCGCGCCTGATCGGGCACCTGCCTAACTCCTTCGGCTTTGTTTCGTTTGAAGCGAAAGTCTTTGATTCGGTCAACTTCTTCAACTCACTCGACGTCCCCCCGTTCATTATCAAGCGGGAAGAAAGTCTGGCTACGACGATTGATCAGATTCTGGCCGAAGACATGAATGATCTGGCCGGTAAAGGGCGGATTATCAAGATCAAGACGGAAGAAATCGTTATCGAGGTGGTGCGCTATATCCTGAAAAACCACCTGTTCGTCGAGCAGCTGGTTACCAACAGCACCTACTTCAAAGACCCCCGCCTGATCGACATCTTTGCGTATATCAAGGACAATCTCGGTGGTGATCTGTCAAACAAGGTGCTGGCAAACGTGGCCAACGTATCGGAAGATTACGTCGGACAGTATTTCAAAATGCTGACAGGTATCAATCCACAGGATTACATTGAATACCAGCGCATGGAAGCAGCCGTTGGGCTGCTCCGTACCAGCAAGAAAAGTATCCGGGCAATCGGTGCCGAAGTTGGCTACAAAGACACGGCGTATTTCTGCCGTCGCTTTAAAATGATGTTTGGCATTCCGGCCGGCAAGATGCGCCGTCGTGAATCGCTGATGAACGTGTAGGAAATCTAGTAGAAGTAAGAAAAGAGACGTGAGAAGAAAGACTGGTTCGCGCCAGCATCGTTCTTCTCACGTCTCTTTTCTTATCTATACTATCACTTCATGCTGATTTCAATCGGCAGCGTGTAGAATACCGGTACAGGCCGGTTATCGACCAGGCCGGGTTGCCAGCGGGGCATCTTCTCGACCGCCGAGATAATCGTTCCCATGTATTCTTCCATCCCTTTCCGATTCGTAGTGCCCAGCGCTTTTGTCAGCACCCGAACATCGGACACCTGCCCTGTTTCGTCGATAATGAACCGGGCTGACACCGGACCCGTACTGACGTTTTTTCGCAACAGAACGTTTGGGTAGCGAATATTCTGGGCCAGATACCGACTCAAAGCAGCCTTACCCCCCGGAAATTCCGGTGCCCGCTCGGCTATTGTGTATACCTTCCCCGTTCGGGTCTGGGCCGTTGCGGCCAGCGCACCGACCAGCGTAAGCAGGCAGATCAGCGTAGTACGAATCCAGTTCATGCCTTAATCCTGTAGAACAGATTGATTTATTTCCTGCATCACCGCACATAACTCGGGCAGAAGGTCGGGGTTACGCTCGATACCGTTCCCCACCACCAGCATATCCGCTCCGGCCTGTAGTGCCTGCCGGGCTTTCTCACCCGAATCGATGCCGCCACCCACGATAAGCGGCACATCAATCACCCGGTTGACAGCCGAGATCATATCGGTCGGGACGGGACGCTGCGCACCACTACCGGCATCTAGGTACATTAGTTTCAGCCCCAGCATCTCACCCGCCATCGCCGTACAGGCCGCTACGTCAGGCTTATTACCCGGCATAGGCATCGTGCCGCTGATGTACGAAACGGTCGTCTGCGCGCCACTATCGACCAGCATATAACCCGTGGGCATGACTTCCAGGCCGCTCTTGCGCAGCATTGGTGCCGCTACCACGTGCTGACCGATGAGAAAATCAGCGTTTCGTCCGGAAATAAGCGACAAAAACAGCACCGCATCGGCCGTTGGGTCGATGTGGAGGGGATTACCGGGAAACAGGATAATTGGGGTATCGCTGTGCCGACGTACAGTGTCGATCACTTCGCGGTGAACATAGTCGATGACCAGACTGCCACCAACCAGAAAAAAATCGACCGGGTAGTCGATCGTACGGACCAGCAGGTCCACAAGCGTGTCCTGCCTGACCTTATCCGGGTCAAGCAGGACAGCTAATGATTTCTGACCAACAGCTCTACGGGTGCGTAGAGTAGTCAGTATATTCAGAGGGTGTCTTTGTTTCGTATTGACGTCCACTCGCAGGCTTTGCAGTTGAAGTAAGCGCATTGTTGTCCCGAATGCGTTCGACGAAACCCATCAGTTGCTGCCGGGCCAGGTTGGTCACGACCGTTGTCAGCAACCCACTAACCATGCCACTAAGCGCTCCCGTTTGCTGCGCTTCTTTTTTGCGCCGTCCGGCAGGAACAATTAGCTCACCGTATTCGTCGTAATCATCCTCGTCGGGCTCACCATACTTTTCAGCGTAGCGGTACTCAGCCGATTTCGGAAGGATTGCATTCACTACCAAATATACGGCTAAACTAACGCCTGCAACAAAAGCGGCCGTTTTGCCAACCTCAGATGCGTCTCCTTTGATATCATCGACGCTTTCCGATATAGACGATTTGAACCGTTCGGTAGCCGCGATCAACTGCGCACGACGTTCAGTGGTGTCGGAGAATGGTACTTTAGAATCTTCCATAATATTGATTCACACTTACGTTACTAATTAACAACTGGAATTGACTTACCGGCCGGGATGTACACCGTCGGTTTTATCCATTAAGTCTTTAACGGCTTCAGTCTTTTCCTCCGCTTTCTTTTCCTGGCTTTTCTTGATCGCGCTGTACGCGAATACCCGGATTCGGCCCTTCATCGCGTCTTTGGCCGCAGCCCACACAAGAGTCAACAAAAGAAAAAAACCAGCAACAATCAGGAAACCAAGATATCGGCTGTCGAGCACTTCGTTTAGATAGGCCGCCAACAGGCAAAACAGAAAGATCAGCGTCATACTACCCAGCAAGGCCAGTACAACGCCATGAATACCGACAACGACACCCTCCTCTATCTTAGACCGGGTTTCGAGCGTGAACAACTCGATCCGCGCTTCCAGATATCGGAATATATTTTCCCGAATCTCTTCGAGGTGCTCTAACATGGCTTTGCTTTTTTGTTTCTCTCTATTTACAAATAATAGCTGATTTTGTTTTTGAGCAGTAGCTTTCCCGTCAAAATTTCTGCTCACAAAAAAAGGCTGCGGTCAGGCAGCCTTTTATCTGTATATTCTGTATGTGGTTGCTTCTTAGCGCGACTGTCGCAACTTGGCTTCGATCGTCTGTTGGGTGTGCGGTACGGCCCGAAGCCGCTCTTTCGGGATCAGCTTACCCGTGTCTTTGCAGACACCGTAGGTTCCGTTCTTGATTCGAACCATGGCTGCGTCGAGCTGTTGGGTAAACTTTTGCAGGCGGGCCGCCAGCTGACTCAGGTTTTCCCGTTCGCTGGTATCAGCTCCATCTTCCAGCAGTTTCGAGTTACCCGACGTGTTATCGGTACCGCTATCGTTACGCTTACTCAGCGTTTCCTTGATGTAGTTCAGTTCGCTGCGTGTGGCTTCCAGCTTCTGACCTATCAGTTCTTGAAACTCTTTTAGATCTTCCTCGGAATAGCGTTTTTTTTCTTCCTGGACCATAGCAGAATGCTGTGATTACTAATGTTTAAGAAGTCACGAAATTAATGCATTTGTATCTGATTTTCAATCGCTCAGCCAATATCTTGAGGTTTCGGCACTAATTTCTTTGATTGGCAAAACTGAACAGCAACCGACTTTTATTTGGCTTCCATTCCGATAGTGGGTACACTATTTGGCTTTACTCTTGCAGACATTTGTTTGCCAGTGCTCGTTAATATTATCTTAATCAAGGAAAAAATAGACCTTTCATAACATATTAAGGCTTTTTGTAAGTTTACCATACACTTCACTAAAAATCAGGTTAACACCGGTAAAGTAATAGCCATGGCGTATATAGAACCAGCTCCTATAAAAGACAGAGAAAATCCACTTGAGTCGATGATGTCGCGTTTCGATGCGGCCGCCCGCTTAGTCGGTATCTCTGACGAAATGTATGATATTCTGAAAGTGCCCGCCCGGCAGGTCATCGTCGGGTTGCCCGTTACAATGGATAACGGCAGTATCCGGGTATTTGAGGGCTACCGCGTTATTCATTCCAACATTCTTGGTCCGTCGAAGGGTGGTATCCGGCTCGATCCGGCCGTAAATCTCGACGAAGTACGGGCGCTTGCCGCCTGGATGACCTGGAAATGCGCCGTAGTCGACATTCCATACGGCGGAGCCAAAGGTGGTATTGCCTGTAACCCGCGCGAGATGTCGGCGGGCGAAATCGAACGACTGATCCGGCAATACACCGCCGGTATGCTCGACGTATTCGGACCCGACCGCGACATTCCGGCCCCCGACATGGGAACGGGTCCGCGCGAGATGGCCTGGATTGTCGATGAATATTCGAAGGCGAAAGGAATGACCGTCAATAGTGTCGTAACGGGTAAACCACTGGTGCTGGGTGGCTCGCTGGGTCGTACGGAAGCTACCGGCCGGGGTGTCACGGTAGCCGCGCTGGCGGCTATGGACAAGCTGCGGATGAACCCGTATCGCTCAACGGCGGCTATTCAGGGCTTCGGTAATGTCGGTTCGTTTGCCGCTGAGTTACTTCACGAGCGCGGGGTATCGGTAGTGGCCGTCAGTGATATTTCGGGCGGGTATTACAACGAAAACGGTATCGATATTACGGCCGCCGTGACCTACCGCAACAATAACCGGGGGTCGCTGGAAGGCTTTACGGGGGCTGAACGCATTTCCAACGAAGAACTGCTGGCTCTGCCCGTCGACGTGCTGGTTCCGGCCGCGAAAGAGGACGTTATCACCGATGATAACGCCGAGTCGATTCAGGCAAAGATGATCGTGGAAGGCGCCAACGGACCAACGTCCGCCAGTGCCGACGAAATTATCAACCGCAAGGGGATCATGGTGGTGCCCGACATTCTGGCTAACGCCGGTGGGGTAACGGTATCCTATTTTGAGTGGGTGCAGAACCGTATCGGCTACAAATGGACGCTCGACCGGGTCAATCGCCGGGCCGACCGGATTATGAAAGAAGCCTTCGACCGGGTTTTCGACACATCGCAGCACTACAAAGTGCCCATGCGTCTGGCGGCTTACATCGTAGCCATCGATAAAGTGGCCAGTACCTACAAGTATCGGGGTGGTTACTAAGCGAATGTTGGTTTCAGCCGGGTAATTTCCGATTTTTGCTGTTCGGCCGGGTAATTAACGTCGATTACCCGGCTTTATCTTGTCATCTCACACTCGACTCAATGCGCTTACATAAGGAAGGAAACACGATCATGCTGGTAACGGGGCTGGTACTGCTCGCCTTAAATTTACTGGCTTACTATTTTCTGTTTTCCGACAACACCACGGCCATTACCCTGCTTGCTGTAGCCAGTTTGATTCTGTTCGTATTGGTCGTGCAGTTTTTTCGCATTCCGACCCGGCCACTCACGACGGGCGAACAGCATGTGGTAGCCCCAGCCGATGGCACAGTAGTCGTGATCGAGGAAACCGACGAACCGGAATACTTCAACCAACGTCGTCGGCAGGTATCGATTTTTATGTCTCCCTTGAACGTGCACGTCAACCGCAATCCGGTAACGGGTATTGTGCGCTATTTTAAATACTACCCCGGCAAGTATCTGGTGGCCTGGCATCCGAAGTCGAGCACCGAGAATGAACGGACCACGGTCGTCATTCAGCTGGCAAACGGTGTCGAAGTATTGCTACGGCAGATTGCCGGAGCAGTCGCCCGGCGGATTGTCTGGTATGTAAAGGAAGGGCAGCCCGTCGAACAGGGTGGTGAGCTGGGCTTTATCAAATTCGGTTCGCGCGTCGATGTGTTTCTGCCGCTCGATGCCGACGTCAAGGTAGCCATTGGCGACCGCGTCAAGGGTGGCGTTACGGTTCTGGCCGACCTACCTGCGTAGTCAGTCCATCAATCAGTTTCTGGTAAAGGGTACCCGCACAGGGTTACCCTTTTTTTGTGGCTATTACTCTGGTTATCAGTAAATAATCCTGCTGACATTCTTTCGACTCTGTGTATATTCTCCTGAACAGAAGCGAGTATGAAGGCTGATTACATCATTGTGGGCGCGGGGTCGGCGGGTTGTGTGCTCGCCAACCGGCTGTCGGCTGATCCGGCCATGTCTGTCCTGCTGATCGAAGCGGGCGGTCCGGATACCAAACCGGAAATTCACATCCCGGCGGCTTACAGTAAACTCAACGGCTCGGCTGTCGATTGGGGGTACTGGACCGAACCCCAACCGGGTGTCGACAACCGGCGCATGTACCAGCCACGCGGCAAAACGCTGGGCGGCAGCAGCTCGACCAACGCGATGGCGTACGTACGCGGCAACCGGCTCGATTACGACGACTGGGCCGCGCTGGGCAACCGGGGCTGGAGTTACGCGGACGTGCTGCCTTACTTTATCCGGTCAGAACACAACGAACAGTACGATCAGCTCGACCCCGCTTACCACGGCAATAAGGGGCCATTGAACGTAACGTTCGCGCAGCAGTTTCGTACTCCGCTGGCCGGTGCCTTCGTCGATGGCTGTCAGCAGATTGGCCTGGCTCGTAATGATGATTATAATGGACGGGAACAGGAGGGTGCGGGCTTTTTGCAGTTTACGATCCGCAACGCCCGGCGGCACAGCACAGCCGCTGCCTTTCTGAAACCCATTCTGAACCGGCCCAATCTGCGGGTCATCACCCACGCGCATACGCACCGGGTTGTGTGCCGTAACGGGGTGGCTACCGGCATCGATTTTTCGGTGGGCAAACAACCCGTGCAGCGGGCGGAAGCACAGCGCGAAGTCATTCTGGCGGCTGGCGCCTTCAATTCGCCCCAGCTACTGATGCTGTCAGGAATTGGCCCGGCCGACGCGCTGCGGCAGCATAGCATCGACTGCCTGCTCGACCTGCCGGGCGTAGGGCAAAACCTCCAGGATCACGTCTTTACGGGGGTTAGCAGCCTTTGTTCGCAGGCCGTTTCGGGCAATAACTCGCTGAAACCAATCAACCAGTTCAAGGCCCTGATGCAGTACATGGTCCGCCGGAAAGGGCCCATGACGAGCAGCCCACTGGAAGCCAACGCTTTTACGCAGGTCGACGGAGCTACTGACCGCCCAAACATGCAGCTGCACTTCGTTCCGGTTCACCTGGGCGACGATTATAACGCTGACATCTACGACATAGCTACCTACCCACGTACCGACGGTTACACCATTTTGCCAACACTGCTGAAACCCAAAAGCCGGGGCTGGGTCGGACTGCGGTCAGCCAATCCGCTCGACGCACCCCGTATCGACCCGCAATACCTGACCCACGATGACGACGTACGGGTACTGCTGGCGGGCGTCAGGCAGGCAATTTCAGTACTGGAAACCGACGCGTTCAGCCCGTACCATCAGTGCCTGCTGACGCCCCCTGACCGGGCCTCGGACGAAACGATCCTGAACCACGTCCGGCGGCAGCTCGAAACGGTCTATCACCCGGTTGGTACCTGCAAGATGGGGAGCGATGAGCTGGCCGTTGTCGACGATCAGTTACGGGTGCGGGGTATTGACCGACTGCGGGTGGTCGATGCGTCGATTATGCCAACGATTGTATCGGGCAATACCAACGCGCCCGTCATTATGATTGCCGAGAAAGCTGCCGATCTGATTTTGGGTAAACTACCGGTCTATGCGGTAGACAGAGCGCAATCGGCGTACCGGCCGTTATAGCGTGGCTAGCTCGTTGATGTTACGTTCCACAATTTCCACGACTATTACGTCGGGTTTTTCGGTCGCCACGACCGCCGGATCGAGGTACCGGCCACGCATGAAATAAGCCGACTGAAAATAACCCGGTACAAACTGCATCATACTGTGACTGAACGAGTCGCCGATGAATAGCAGCCGGGGTAAGCCGTCGGCACTGGCATTGGTGAACCGCACCGACGGAAACCCAGATACCGGATTGGGCACTTCGGCCACCTGCTGTGCCTTACGATCCGCTACCGGTTCGATCACGTAATAAACCGGGTCTTTGTGCTCGTTTTGTACGGTCAGCATGGTCGTCAGGTCACCACCGAGGCCGCGCTGTTTGTCGATGTGGTAATCGGTCAGGCGGGGCGCGGGCAGGCGGGGGACATCCTGCCGAATACGATTCAGCAGGGCTACACTGCCGATTAGCGTTCCGTAGTCATTCCAGTGCGTATCCGTCTGGTAATAAACCACGTGTTCTTTTTTGGCCGCGATCAGCGTATCGCGGATATCCACGAACGGCACGCTTGTCCCGCGCATGGCCGTTTCCAGCACGTCGAGCCGAGACGGTTGTCGGCTGACGGTGAGCTGGTCGGGCAGGTGTTCGGGGTAGATCGTGTGGGAGTCGGGCGCGATCAACACGTAAAAGCGAATCCCCTGCTTCGCCAGCCGCTGTTGCGTATCGGTCAGATGGCGGGCAATGAGTTGGGCCGAATCGGCCGAAAGGGGCAGCAGTCC
Source organism: uncultured Spirosoma sp. (assembly GCA_964581865.1). Classification (GTDB taxonomy): domain Bacteria; phylum Bacteroidota; class Bacteroidia; order Cytophagales; family Spirosomataceae; genus Spirosoma. The sequence continues at coordinate 56,987 of CAZOQC010000020.1, read as the reverse complement.
CCGGTGCTGATCGACAACGTGGTTATAGCTATTTCCCAGGTAAAACCAGCCGTTCTTGCCGACTACCACTTTTTCGGGCAGGGGCGACTGGCCGAGAATGTTTAGTTTCCAGCGGCTGTAGGTATAGAACAGCGCGTTGCGCCAGCCAAAGTTTTCCTTATAGTACCGGTCAAACTGCTGTACAAAGCTGCGTACGTGGGGAAAGTGCAGCGGGGGCAACGTCGATTGCTTCCGGTTCTCGGTACTCTTAAATGCGGCAGACAGGTTTAGTAGCTGATCGAGCGTTGGCAGCAGGAGCAAGCCCGCAAACGCAAACGCGGCCAGTTTAAACCGAAAAGAAGTGTTCATTCAGGACTAATACGTACGCACCCGGCGTGTAAGCGAACGCAAAAATACGATGTTATAGATCAGCCAGTTTACGTAAGTTGCGCTCGACGATTTCGACAACGACGATATCCGCGTGTTCGGCCCGCACCAGTGCCATATCCAGTCGGTTACTGCGCACCAGAAAGCTTTCGCCGAAGTATTGTGGCACAAACTGATTCATGCTGTAGCTGAACGAGTCACCGATAAACAGCAGCCGGGGCATGGCGGGACTTGGTCCTACGAAGCGCGACGATGGCAGGTTCATCTCCGGATTCGGCAGGTTCATCGTTTGTCGGGCCACCAGCCGGGGAACCGGCCTGATGGTGTAGTCGACCGAATCCCGGTAGGCGCTGTGTAAAGCCATCATCGTCGTCAGATCGCCACCAACACCCGGTTTAAGGCTGATCCGGTAATCGGTTGGGCAGGGATCGGTCAGTTGTGGAAAATCCAGCCGGAGCCGCTCAACCATCGCCAGCGACCCGATCAGCGAGCCAAAGTCATTCCAGTGCGTGTCCGTCTGGCAATATACAGGGCGCTCTTTCTTGGCAACGCCTAGCGCTGGCCGTATATCGATCAGTGGTACGGCTGACCGCTTTTTCAGGTAGGCAGTCAACCGGTCTAAATTCGACAGGCTATCCGCCCGTCTGATCTCATCGGGCAAATACTCGGGATAGATTGTATACGAATCCGGCACAACCATCACATACAGCTTTGTACCCTGCCGGGCCAGCTGCTTCTGGTAATACGTCAGTCGGTTGTTGATAGCCCGTAGTTCGTGCGGCAGCAGCGGGCTGACTCCCCGATGCTGATCGACGATTTTAGCGAAATGATTACCGGGGTAAAACCAGCCGTTCTTACCGACCACTACCTTTTCAGGCAGGGGCGACTGACCGAGGATGTTTAATTTCCAGCGGCTGTAGGCGTAGAACAGGGCGTTGCGCCAGCCGAAGTTTTCGTTGAAATACTGCTCGTAATCGCGCACAAACGTTTTTACGTGCGGCAGATGCAGTTCAGGACGGGCCGCCAGGGCGCGCTTTTCGGTACTCTGAAACCGGGCTGACAGGTGCAGCCACTGATCGAGTGCTGGCATGAGCAGCAACAGCGCAAAACAACAGCCCGCCAACATGGCCCGAAACCGCAGCGACGGTCGGCGCACACCCGCAGCGAATACTGGCTTCGGGGCATCGAAACGATCGTTTTTGGGGTATACGGTCATAAGTGCGGCTAGAATCGGAAATAAATAAACGGATTGTAGGTATCAGCGGCCAGGTACATGACAGACATCACAAACAGGCCAACCAGCCCCAGCACGTAAGCCGAATCAAACAGGTAATGCGGAGTAGGCCGCAGTGACCGCATTTGTAACCGGGACCAGTATTGCTGAAATCTATGATAGACCGGAGTAGCTAAAATAATGCCGACAATGCATGTAACGATCACTTCGGCGTTTAAAAAGAAAGCAGGCGGATAAGCCAGTGTTTCAGGCAATTCCGGCCCGGCACCGATCATTTTTTTCAAAAAGGCAATGGCTTCGGTGAGTGTCAGCGCCCGAAAGAAGACCCAGCCAATCAGCACGGCCAGCAACGTGTACAGATGGGCGACGGGTGCCCATACTTTCGCCAGCCATTTGCCCAGACCCGCCCGTTCGATGAGCAGGAAAGCACCGTGATACAGGCCCCAGATGATAAAATTCCAGCTGGCACCGTGCCACAGCCCCGTTACCAGAAACACGATCATCAGGTTGACATATGTGCGCATGTTGCCAACCCGGTTCCCGCCCAGCGGGATATACACGTAGTCGCGAAACCAGCTGGAGAGCGAGATATGCCACCGACGCCAGAAATCCTGAATGGATTTGGCAATGTAGGGGTAGTTGAAATTCTCTTTAAAATCGAAGCCGACCATTTTGCCCAGCCCGATCGCCATGTCGGAATAGCCCGAGAAGTCGAAGTAAATCTGAAGGCTGTAGGCGATGATACCGATCCAGGCCGTGGCCGTTCCGTAACTGTCGGCACTGGCGTTGAAAATGGTATCGGCGATGTTGGCAAAGGTGTTGGCGATCAGGACTTTTTTGGCCAGCCCGATAATGAACCGTTCGGCCCCGACGCCAAATTTCTCCAGCGTCGTCGTGCGTTCGGTCAGTTCGGGGGCAATGTCGGCGTAACGCACGATCGGACCCGCGATCTGGTGCGGAAACATGGCCACGTAGGTGCCGTAGTCGAGAAAGCTTTTGTTGGCCCGAATTCGACCCCAATAAATGTCGAGGGTGTAGGAAATGCCCTGAAAGGTGTAAAAGCTGATACCGATGGGCAATGCGATCTGCGCGAGCGTGAGGTTACTGGAAACGGGAAGCATAAACGCTTCGGCAAACCCCCGCACCGAATCGAACAGGAAGTTGGCGTACTTGTAGTAAAACAGCAGCGACAGGCTCCCGACCAGCGACAGCCACAGCCCGGCCCGGCGTTTCCCCTGTTCGATCAGCCGTCCGGCGATGTAATTGATCAGCGCCGACAGGAGTAACACCAAAACAACGATACCCTCACCCTTCGCGTAAAATACCAGACTGGCCCCAAACAGAAACGCGTTGTGCCAGCGTTTAGGCAGTAGATAGTAAACGATTAGGAAGGCCGGCAGAAACAGAAACAGGAAAATTGCCGAACTGAACAGCATGGATTAAGTTTATGAATAGAGTCAAAGGTAACTAATTTACAGCATTCCGTTGGGTAGTCTTTGTCCGGTATGTCTGCATCATCGTGTTAATTGGCACCTTATTTGGTAAAGAGTCCGCTTTTTTCTCCAATACGCTTTTGTATGTTGCTGTCCGTTTTTACGATCCTACTGCTGACGATCAGCGGGTCGGCTGATTTAGCCAGTCTGCTGGCGGTTTTTTCGGGTTGGCACACTTTTAGCCTCATGGCTGGTCAGCTAGTAATAATCTTCGGCATGAATCAGCTTCTCAGGCATTTACGGATCGGATCGGGTGCTACCCGTTTTGGCCTTACCTATCTCTTGTACTTCTCGTTCTGGCAGTTCGGCTGCGCGCAGGTTGACCCGGCAACAACCTCGGCGACTACCCTCACCGACCCCTCGTGCCGTACCATCACGATCCAGCGCGTCACGACGCCCATCGTTACGCCGGCGCCAACACCGCAGGGGCTACCCATTCCCAGTTTTAGTCAGCAGAACGGCTCATTACCTTACGGCACGGCCTTAAAGCTCACTGCAAGCAATATGCCAACTGGCGCGACAATGGAATACTCCTACGACAACGGAACGACCTGGGTGAAAGGCGATCAGGTACCCGTCATCAGCAAACGACCGATGCTGGCCCGTACACGCATCAACGACCTGACCTCGCAGACGACGCAGGCAACGGTAACGCCTTATTTTCAGCGCATGATGGTCATTGGTAACAGTATCATGAGCCACGGCCCCGCCCCCGATCTGGGCTGGAATAATTTCAACGGCATGGCCGCGTCGTCGCTCGACAAAGACTTTTCGCACCTGTTGCAGGCGAAGCTGAATGGGCTGCACGATGGCGTACAGCTCAAGCTGGTATCGGGCGGTGGCTTCGAGCGGCAGTTTGGGCAGGCGGGCTACAGCATCACCGAGTTTCTGACGCCCCTTCAGGAGTTCAAGCCCGACATCATCTTCGTTCGTATCGGTGAGAACATGGACGAGGGAGCCGTTTTGCAGAATAACCTGGACGGCAATTACCGGCTGTTGCTCGACTTCCTGACGCAGAATGCGGGTGGGCCGGTCCGGATTGTTTGCTCTACTAGCGTCTGGACTCGTCCGCAGGCGGATGCTGTTGTTCGGAAAGTCACGTCGGACAAGGGCTACCCACTGGCGGAACTGAAAAGCATGGTCGGTGTCCCGTCGTATTTTGCCAGTCAGTACGCCAACGCCGGTGTCGCTGCTCACCCCAACGACGCGGGTATGCAGCGCATCGCCGACATTATCTGGGATGCCATACCGTAGGACAGTTTACGGTACTCGGTCTATGGTCGAATACAGAAAGGCCCGGCTGATAATCAGCCGGGCCTTTCTGTACGTATGGGCTTTTAAAATTGGGTGACAGCCACCCCCGCCCCCTGAGAGCTTATTTGGGGAAGTGTTTTTGTCATCCCGAGCTTGCGAGGGATCTTCGCTAACAGGCGATTTTTCTTGCTTTTAACGAAGATCCCTCGCAGGCTCGGGATGACAAACAGCGCCTTTTCGACTCGAAAAATGCTTCCCCAAACAACCTCTCAGGGGGCGGGGGTATCGTTAGCCAGCACTCACCCGATCAGAAGAACGATAACCGGATCACCAGCGGGCTACCGTATATGGCCTGCGCCACCGCCTGATTCTGGTTGTAATTTAAATTGTACAGAGCCGTCAGGTTGATAGCGAATCGGCCCGTAATGGGCTGCGAATACGTAAGACCGAGCAACGGAGCCGTCAGGCTGTAGTTGCCTGTCGTTCCTCTTTGATCATCCCGTACCGAAATCGAACTGTTTTCCACTTCGCCGTGCAGATATAGATTCGGCAGGATCGACGGAATAAACTCATACATGGCAAATCCCCGTCCACCATATTGGTTGTAGGTTTGTAACGGCACAGTCGCACCCGTATTCGTGATGCCTTTGTAACGGGTATAGGCGTAGGTACCACCCACCCCAAGTAGCAGTCGCTCAGTGGTTTGATAGGCGATTACCGGCGACACACCGATGCTGAACGGGTTGCCGAAGCGCAGGTTATTGATGCCACCACCAAAGCGGATTCGCTGACTGAGCGGCAGCGGGCGACCTTCGGGCGTCTGTGTCCGCAGGGGGTCTTTACCCTGTTCGCGCCGGTCTTCGGGGTCGGCCGTCAGCTGCCCAAAGGCGACCGTGCTACTGAACAAAGCTATGATTAACAGAAACTTCTGAAGCGAATGCATGAGCTGGTTTGATAGTCTATAGATTACAAAAATAGGAACGAAATCAGAACGTGAATTCTTTTACCTCCGGATCGTTGAGCAACCGCTCGATGCACTGTTCGTGGTTCTGCTGCGAACCATCAACGCGCCAGCGCCCAATAATTTCGGTACCGATGCGCTGCTGCTGACCACGCGTCGGCGACAGACCGCACGCCTGAAACAACGATTCGTACTGGTTCAGAGTTTTATGGCGGAACGGTGTTACGATCTTATAATCACGGGTTTGATTGAGTCGCTCGATGCGTTTGGCAACACCCGCCAGCAACAGCAGCGAACTGAAAATAAACACGAACCCGACCAGTGCTATATCGAAGTGGCCGCTGCCCACGCACATCCCTAACGCCGACGCGGCCCAGACCGTTGCAGCCGTCGTCAGTCCTTTCACCCGGTTATCCTCCCGGAAGATGATGCCTGCCCCCAGAAAGCCGATACCGTTGACGATGTTGGCGGCAATGCGGTCTCCGGTGCCGCCCATCCGGTTCGACACCATCGTAAACAGGGCCGACCCCACGCAGATCATAATCATCGTGCGAAACCCGGCGGCTTTCCCGTGGTACTCCCGCTCGGCACCAATCAGCCCGCCCATCACCAGCGCGACCGTCAGCCGAATCAAATCTTCCGTTGCAAACTCCATACTCGTCCAGCCTGAATCGGAAAGAACCTATCGGGCGCGAAAACCGTTAAAACTTAGATAGTCTATAGCCTGATTTATTCTTCGAATGACTTATACACCGGAAGTCGAATTACCGCGTTCCGTCGATCAACTCGACCCCAAGCGATACATCATTATCAAGGGGGCGAAAGTACATAATCTGAAAGGAATTGACGTTGCCATCCCCCGCAATCAGCTCGTTGTCCTGACGGGTCTGTCGGGGTCTGGCAAGTCGTCGCTGGCGTTCGACACGCTCTTTGCCGAAGGGCAGCGGATGTACGTCGAAAGCCTGAGCAGCTACGCCCGGCAGTTTCTGGGGCGGATGGAAAAGCCGGAAGTCGAATACATCAAAGGGGTGTCGCCGGCCATTGCCATCGAGCAGAAAGTATCGACCCGCAACCCCCGCTCGACGGTCGGCACTTCGACCGAAATCTACGATTACCTCAAGTTGCTGTTTGCGCGGGTCGGCGTGACTTACTCCCCCGTTTCGGGCCACGAGGTGAAGAAAGACACCGTCAGCGACGTGGTCAATTATATGTACTCGTTCGACGCGGGCCTGGGCGGCACTCCGCAACGCGTGATGATTCTGGCCCCGCTGCGGCTGCACGACGGCCGGACGCTCTCGCAGGAACTGAACATCCTGATTCAGAAGGGTTACACCCGGATTGCGGTCGATGGTCAGGTTCAGTTTATTGAAGAACTATTGCAACAGCCCGACGAAACGGACAAGCTGGTAGCGCAGCCGCTGGAAATTCTGGTCGACCGAGGCACCGTAATTTACGATGACAACGGGCAACCCGACGAAGACAATCAATACCGCTTCTCCGACTCGGTACAAACGGCGTTCAGCGAAGGTAACGGTACCTGCCGCATCGACGTAGTCGGTCGGGAGTCGCGGACGTTTTCCGATAAGTTTGAACTGGATGGTATCACCTTCGAAGAGCCGAGCGTGAACCTGTTCACCTTCAACAATCCTTACGGTGCCTGCCGCCGGTGCGACGGGTTCGGCAAGGTGCTGGGCATCGATCCCGATCTGGTCATTCCCGACAAAAACCTATCGGTGTTCGAGGGGGCGCTCATGCCGTGGCGGAGTGAAAAAATGAGCAACGAATACCTGAAACCGCTGTTGCGCAATGGTATCCGGTTCGACTTTCCGATTCATCGCCCGTACAAAGACCTTAGCCCCGCCGAGCAGGAACTGCTCTGGACGGGCAATAAATACTTCGACGGCCTGAACACGTTCTTCGACTTCGTGGAAAGTCAGACGTTCAAGGTGCAGTACCGGGTGATGCTATCACGCTACCGGGGCAAAACCACCTGCCCGGAGTGCCGGGGGTCGCGGCTGCGCAAAGATGCGGGCTACGTAAAAGTGGGTGGCAAAAGCATTACCGATCTGGTGTTGATGCCCCTCGACAAAACAACCACATTCTTTCGCGAACTCGAGCTGCCCGACTACCAGAAAAAAGTGGCCGACCGGATTCTGATCGAAATTCAGAACCGGCTGGATTATATGGAGCGCGTCGGGCTGGGGTACCTGACGCTCAATCGCCTGACCAACACGCTGTCGGGCGGTGAATACCAGCGCATCAAACTGGCGACGTCGCTTGGTTCAGCGCTGGTCGGGTCGATGTATATTCTGGACGAACCAAGCATCGGTCTGCACCCGCGCGACACCAAGCGGCTGGTGAGCGTACTGGAATCACTGCGCGACATGGGCAATACCGTGATCGTGGTGGAGCATGAGGAAGAAGTGATGCGGGCCGCCGATCAGCTTATCGATATTGGCCCCGACGCGGGTTCGCTGGGTGGACACCTGGTGTTTCAGGGTACGTGGCAGGACATTCTGAACGGTGAAAACCACGCGACGACCGACGAACAGCGTCCTTCGCACACGCTCGACTTCCTGACCGGACGCGAAACCGTGCCGGTGCCATCGTTCCGGCGTAAATCGAGCAACTTCATCGAGTTAAAAGGCGCGCGGGAAAACAACCTGAAAGACGTGTCGGTGCGCTTTCCGCTCAACAACCTGACCGTCGTGACGGGTGTATCGGGGTCGGGTAAAAGTACGCTGATTCGGAAGGTGCTGTACCCGGCCCTGATGCGGCAGCGGGGCGACTCCACCGAAGAAACCGGCCGCTTCGACGCGCTGGAAGGCTCCCTCGACCGGATTTCGGCAGTGGAGATGATCGACCAGAACCCGATTGGTAAGTCGAGCCGGTCGAACCCGGTAACGTATATCAAAGCCTACGACTACCTGCGGCAGGTCATGGCCGATCAGCCGGTATCGAAATCCCGCGCCTACAAACCCAGCCACTTCTCGTTCAACGTCGACGGGGGCCGCTGCGAAGTCTGTCAGGGTGAGGGTGAGGTCAAGATCGAGATGCAGTTCATGGCCGACATTTATCTTAAATGCGAAGGCTGTGGCGGCAAACGCTTCAAGCAGGAAGTGCTGGAAGTAACGCTCGATGGCAAAAACGTGTCCGACATTCTGGACATGACCGTTGACGAAGCCGTCACCTTTTTCCGCCATGCCGACCCTAAAATGGCCGACAAGTTGCTGCCGTTGCAGGCCGTCGGGCTGGGGTATATAGGGCTGGGGCAGTCGGCCAATACGCTGTCGGGCGGAGAAGCGCAGCGCGTCAAGCTGGCGTCGTTTCTCGGCAAGGGCAACCCCAACAAAGGCAGCACGCTGTTTATCTTCGACGAACCGACGACGGGGCTGCACTTCCACGACATCCGCAAACTGCTCGACGCCATCAACGCGCTGGTCGATCAGGGCGATTCGGTGATTATCATCGAGCACAACATGGAAGTCATCAAAAACGCCGACTACATCATCGACCTCGGCCCCGACGGTGGCGAAACGGGTGGCTACGTCACGTTTACGGGTACGCCCGAACAGATGGTAGCGTTACCCGAAGGCCAGAACTTCACCGCCGATTTTCTGCGCGGGAAGGTGTAGCGTTGGGTCAGGACGGGCGTTTTTTACCTGAACGACGTTCTGAATGCCAGTGGCGACAGCTTCGTTCGGGCCTTGAACAGCTTGCTGAACGACGGCACGTGCTCAAAGCCCAGTTCGTAAGCAATTTCACTGATGGTCAGGTCTGTCGTGGACAATCGTTCTTTGGCTTTCCCGATCAGTTTTTCGTGAATATGCTGCTGGGTATTCTGGCCGGTCAGCACCCGCAGCATAGCACTTAAGTACTTGGGCGAAAGATTCAGCTGGTCGGCGACGTCGCGCACCGTTGGCAAGCCCCGCTCCGCCACATCGTCGCGATCAAAGTGCGCATCCAGTACCGTTTCCAGCCGGTCGAGGAGTTGATGAGCCGACTTCTCCCGGGTGATGAACTGGCGGTGATAAAATCGGTCGGCGTAATTCAGAAGGCTCTCGAGGTGCGAGATAATAATAGGCTTGCTGAACGTATCGATGTTGGTTTCACATTCCTGCTGAATCGTCAGGATGATGTTGGTGATAGTCGCTTCTTCTTTCGCGGACAGAAACAGGGCTTCGTGCAGCGAATAGTCCCAGAAACTGTACTGCCGGATGGTCTTGGCTAAGGGCGTATTCCAGATAAAATCAGGGTGGATGTAAATCGCCCACCCTGATTTCTGCATGGCTTCCTCCGGCTTGTCGACCGCCATGCTGAACACCTGGTTGGGTGCCATAAACGACATGACTCCTTCATTGAAATCAAACGGTTGCTGGCCGTATTTTACCTTGACGTTGTGCATCCGTTTCACCGCGATGGAATAAAAATTCAGCATCAGCGACGTCGGTTCATGCGGCTCCGCAGGTGGCACAGTGCCAACGTCGAGCACGCTGATCAGTGGATGATGGGGTGCGGGCAGCCGGGTAAACCGGTAAAACGCACTGATCGATTGAAACGACTCCATACGGCTTGCTTTTCGTTACACAATGGTCAATACCAGCTTGCCCCGTACATGCCAGCTCTCACTGTCGCGGTGGGCCTGAGCGACCTGCTCCAGCGGAAACACCTTACTGATCGATACCTGTACGGTACCCGCATCGATCAACCGGGCGATTTCGTCCAGCCACTCCCGTCGGGGCTGATTGGCCGCCAGTTCGCCCGTTACCCCTTTCCGGGCCAGCGCGTCGAGGACGTCGTCGCTAAACGGCAGATCCGTGTTGACGCTGACGAACACCCCGCCTTCCTTCAGCATATGTACCGCTTTTAATCGCTCGTTATTATCCCGCAGTGGCGACGCTTCCAGAATAATGTCGAGGTCGTGAACCAGTTCCCCGGCGTTCTGGGTGGTGTAATCGATCACCTCGTCCGCGCCGATTGATCTAAGGTAATCGAGATTCTGCGTCGACGCGCTGCCGATTACATACGCCCCTTTTGCTTTGGCAAACTGAACCGCGAAGCTACCTACACCACCCGATGCACCCTGAATCAGCACCCGTTGCCCCGCCTGTACATTTCCGTAGGCAAACAGGCCCGTCCAGGCGGTGAGCGCTGCCAGCGGCACCCCGGCCGCTTCGGTAAAGTCGATGCGCTGGGGCTTCAACGCAAACTGACTGGCTTTGGCCGCGCAGTACTCGGCGTAGGTGCCGTTGCTGAAAAAGTTAGCTACCCCGTACACGGCGTCACCTTTTTGAAAGCCGGTTACGTCGCTGCCCAACTCGTCGACAATGCCTGCGCCATCGCAACCCAGGGTCATGGGCAGGGTCAGGAAAGACCGCATCCCTTCATTGGCCCCATTGCGAACGACCCAGTCAACCGGGTTCACCCCACTGGCATACATTTTTACCAGAATCTCATCGGACGCCGGAACCGGACGTGCGATGTCGTCTAGTTTCAGGACCTCCGGCCCACCAAATTCATGAATTCTAACGGCTTTCATAGCACCCTGTTTTTTAGCGTTTTTGATGATACAAAGTTCACCATCCCGTTCAGTACAGATTTAGCCGGAATGCCCATTGTGTTAGCCAAAACAACCAATCCCCCTGCCCTGCCTGAACGCGGAATAGGCTGGTTAGGGATAAGCCGGTGATCGATAGCTAACAGTGGAACAACGGACGTTTGATTCAGGCGAAAAGATGGGGGATAGCAACCACGTTTTTGATTCACGTCATTTGTTAGCATTTGGACACACTTAGTAACATTCGGCACAGGAAGTGTAGCTAGGTGACCACATTTAGCTGCCTTTCCTATGATGCGTTTTTTACTGGTCTTCGGGTGCTTGCTCTGGATTAGTTTGTACCCCTCAACCGCACAGAACGCTATCTACCCAACGTCGCTGCGCTGTGAAAATCTGACGAATCCGGTGGCGCTCGAAACAGGTAAGCCCCGCCTGAGCTGGCTCGTCAGTGGCAGCGACCGGGGGTTGATTCAGCAATCGTATCATATTCTGGTTGCCAGCTCGGCCGACAAACTGGCCCGTAACGAGGGGGACCTGTGGGATTCGGGCACCGTTCAGTCAGACCAGTCGATCTGGGTTTCTTACACCGGACAATCACTAACCAGCCGGGCGACCTGTTTCTGGAAAGTACAGATAGCGACCACCAACGGCGTCACATCCGACTGGAGTCAACCGGCGACCTGGACGATGGGACTAATGCAGCCCGGCGACCGGCACGCGCAGTGGATCGGGCTGGAGCGCACCTTCGACTGGGATCAGCCGACGGCCAACCGCACCCGGCTATCAGCGCGGTATTTTCGGAAGGAAACCCAGCTGGCCAAACCCATCCGGCAGGCCACCGCCTACATCTGCGGACTGGGGCTGTACGAACTGCACCTCAACGGGCAACGCATCGGCACGCAGGTGCTGGCCCCTGGTCCAACGGAATACAACAAACGGGTTTTCTACAACACCTTCGACGTAACGGCGCAGCTCCATCAGGGCGTCAATGCGCTGGGCATCACCCTGGGCAACGGGCATTTTTTCCGGATGCGGCTCAACCAGTCGGGTCTGCCAGAAACAACGCATTACGGGTTGCCCCGCCTGTGGTTTCAGCTGGAAGTGACGTACACCGATGGCAGCAAACAGACCATCATCAGCGATACATCCTGGAAAGTAACGGCCGACGGTCCGATTCGCGCCAACAACGAGTACGATGGTGAAGAATACGACGCCACCCGCGAACTGACCAACTGGCACCAGCCCGGCTATGACGATTCGGGCTGGCTGGCGGCCGAGTCTGTCACAGCACCGGCCAGTCGGCTGGAGAGTCAGGTAAATCCACCCATCCGGATTATGGAAACCCTGCGTCCCCGCTCCATCCGGCAGCTACGCGACGGCGTGTACATTATGGACATGGGCCAGAATATGACCGGCTGGGTGCGTATGCGGGTGACAGGTTCGCGGGGTAGCCGTCTGACCATGCGCTTCGCCGAAACATTGGCTGGCGACGGGTCATTGTACACCGAAAACCTCCGGTCGGCCCAGCAAACCGACGTGTACACACTGCGGGGCAACGGCGCTGAAACCTGGGAGCCCCGGTTTACCGTACACGGCTTCCGGTATGTCGAGCTGTCGGGTTTTTCGACAATGCCAGCTGCCGATCAGTTCGACGGCTGCGTGATCTACGATGAGATGGCGCACCACGGGCAATTCACCTCATCGAATTCGCTGCTCAATCAGATCGTCGCCACCGCCGATTGGGGAATCAAAGGCAACTATCAGGGTATCCCCACCGACTGCCCGCAACGCGACGAACGGCTGGGCTGGCTCGGTGACCGTACGACGGGTGCGCAGGGCGAAAGTTTCCTATACGACAATCAGGCCCTGTACGCCAAGTGGCTCGGCGACATCGAAGACGCACAATCCGATCAGGGCAGCATTCCCGACGTGGCCCCGTCGTACTGGAAAACCTACACCGACAATATCACCTGGCCCGCGGCTTACGCATCCATCGCCAATATGCTCTACGATCAGTACGGCGACGACGGGCCAATCCGGGCGCACTATGCCTCGATGAAACGCTGGATTCAGTACATCGATAAGTACCAGCAAAACTACAACTACTGGAAAGACGAGTACGGCGACTGGGCCGTGCCACCCGAAGCCCCGGAGGTCATCATCACCCAGGACCCGACCCGTAAAACGCCCGGCGACGTGCTGGGCTCGACGCACTATTTCCGCATTCTGAAACTGCTCGAACGCTTCGCCACCATCACGGGCAACGATGCCGACCGGGCCTGGTTTGCCGAACGGGCGGGGCTGGTAAAAGACGCGTTCAACCGAAACCACTGGGACGCCGACAAACAGCAGTACGCCAACAACACGACCACCGCCAACGTGCTGCCACTGGCGTTCGGGATGGTGCCCGACGACCGGCGCGACCGGGTACAGGCTAATCTGCTGAACCGCCTGACGGGCGAGTACAACACTCACGTCAGTTCGGGCGTGGTGGGTGTGCAATGGCTGATGCGAACCCTGACCGACATGGGTCGCCCTGATCTGGCTTATCGCATAACCACCAACACTACCTACCCTAGTCTGGGCTACATGGCGCAGCAGGGGGCCACCACGATCTGGGAACTCTGGAACGGCAACACCGCCAGCGCATTCATGAACTCTGGCAACCACGTCATGCTGCTGGGCGATCTGCTGATCTGGCTCTATGAAGACGTGGCCGGGATCAAAGCAACCGAGCCGGGCTTTCGGCGGCTTCGCATGGCACCAACACCCGTCGGTGATTTGAGTCAGGTACGTGCTAACCATACTTCACCCTACGGACTGATCGCCAGCGAGTGGATCAAAAACGAACGGGGTTTCCGCTGGGCGGTGACCGTACCGGGTAACTGCCGCGCCGAAGTCGCCATACCAGCGTCGGCCCCCGAACTGGTCTGGGAAGGCGGTCGGCGGGCCGTTGAGTCGCCCGATCTGGTGTTTCTGCGGCAGGAGGGCGACCGCGTCGTATTTGCCGTGGGCAGCGGTTCCTACGTGTTCACCAACATTCCCCCGGCCAACCTGACCATGCACCTCGTGACCGACAAGCGCGTCGTGCAACCCGGCGATCCGCTCCTGCTGTACATAACGGTGCGCAACGAAGGCCCCGAAACGGCGACCAACGTGTCGGTTGGCAATCGGCTGTCCCCTCAACTGACGCTCCTGTCATCGTCGGGCCTGTCGCTGACCGATGGCTTACTGACCGGTCGGATTGCGCAGCTTGATCCCGGCAATCAGGTCACGTACTCGCTGCTGCTGCGCCCGACAGCAGCCGGCACCTACCGGCAAACGGCCCAGGTGACAGCCACCGATCAGTTTGATCCGACTTCCATTCCCAACTCAGGCACGGGCGACGGCGAAGACGACATGGCCAGCGTCGATTTCCGCACGGCGCAGGCCGACCCGGCGGTGTTTACCTCTCCCAACCCGAATCAAACGCCACTACCTGCCGTACTGACCAATCAGCCCCGCCCCGACTCGACCAAAGCCGACCTGAGCCTGTCGATTCAGATGAGTCAGGCGGTACTTACGGCGGGTACACCAACGGCACTGTCGCTGCTGGTCACGCATCAGGGCGGACGTATGGTAACCGGCGTCACACTTCGGCTGGCACTACCCGCCGGGATTTCATTGGCCGACGGGAGCGCAGCCGGTAGTTCGGTTTCGGTACCCGTTACAGGCACACTGGCGTCGGGCCAGACCATGCCGGTTGTCGTTATGGTGCGGGCCAGTGCCACGCAAGCATACGTTATTCGGGCCGAGATCAGCGCGGCCAGCGTTGCCGATCCCGATTCAACACCCAACAACGGACTGACCAATGGCGAAGACGACACCGCTCAGCTTCAGGTACGGGTCCGCTAGGGCGCTTTACTAACAATCGGAAACAAAGCCACCCGAAGGCATTACTTTTGCCTGGTATCTGGTTTTCACATCCACTCATGTTCTTGCCCGTTCGTTATCTTTTTCTGCTGTTATTTTTCCCCCTGATCGCTACCGCACAGCTTCAGATTTCGCACCCAATGGCCCGGCTGGTGGTGCAGCGGGACGGTAGTAACAACGGTCGAATCTACGTATCGGGTCGACTGGCTGGCACCGTTGACCGGGTTGAAGCGCAGTTGACGCCCGTTACGACCGGGCAGGGAACGGCAACAGACTGGCAGGTTGTCCAGACGAGTCCGACGAATAACCTGTTTCTGGGTTCTGTTACGGGCACAGGCGGCTGGTACATACTGACTGTCCGCACCATTGCCGGGGGAGCCGTTACGGCGCAAACAAGCGTGCAGCCGGTTGGGATCGGTGAAGTATTTGTCACGGCCGGACAATCGAACGCACGCGGACTGGGCTCGGGCGATAACGACCTCGGCACCGCTACCGACCGGGTCAACGCCATCGACACGATCAACCACTACTACCCGGCGGGTACCGGCAAGCAGTTATTTTCATCCGGTGATCCGTCGCCGGTGCCGGTTTACAAAGCCCTGACGGCGGGTAGGCGGGTGTTTCCGATGGCCGAAAGCTCGTGGGGCTGGGGCGAACTGGGCGACTATATCGTCAACCGGTTTAACGTTCCCGTTGCGTTTTACGTGACCGGCTGGGACGGTTCGACGGTTGAAAACTGGTACAAAACCGCCAACGGACAACCAACCTGCAACCGCTACAACTGTAGTGAAGACTGGCCTAATCTGCAGCCCTACACCAACCTGAAAAACGTTCAGAACTACTACCTGTCGGTGGCGGGCGTGCGGGCCATTCTCTGGCATCAGGGTGAGGCCGAATATGACTTCGGCAACGGCAATTCCAGCATCCAGTATTACTACGACCGACTGGTCAACGTGATTCAGAAATCGCGGCAGGACTTCAACGGGCAAAACATTCCGTGGGTCGTTGCGCGGGCGTCGTACGATGGCTCTGTAACGCGGCAGGCCGTGATCGACAAACAGAACGCCGTAATTCTGACGCAGGGGCTGAACGTTTACCCGGGTCCGTATAACGATACGATTCAAAACCGCAACGCGGGCAATACCGATGTGCATTTCAAGAACAGTTTCCGACCCGATGTGCATCCGCGTTATTACCTCAACCCGAATAGTATTCCGGTGGAGATGGGCCTCTCCCGCTTCGCCCGGAACTGGAACGCCAGTCTGGATGGCAACTTTTTTCAGAACGCCACACCAATTACCCCGGCCCAGTTTGCCGCAACCGGCAACGTAGCCCGGTATGTGGTTCCCGGCGGTACAATCAGCGTTTCGTTCGCCACAACGGGTACATTTAACAGTGATAACCAATGGCAGGTGCAGCTGATCGGCGCAAATGGGTATTACCTGGCTACCCTCGGCAGCGGCAGCAGCAGCCCCATCACGGTAACGTTGCCCAGCACGTACACCAGCGGGTCGTATAGCCTCCGCGTGGTATCGACGTCGCCGGTGCTACCCGCCGTACCGTCTAATTCGTTTGAAATCAATCCGCTGGGCAACAACGCCGACCTCAGCCTCAGTATGGATATCAGCGGGCGTACACCCTCGGTTGGCGATGTCGTGACGGTATCGTTGACCGTTCGCAACGACGGCCCCGTACCCAGTTCCAACATCGTCGTGCGCGACCGGCTCCCGGCCAATCTCGCGTTTGTATCGGGCACGGGGGTAACGGCATCAAATGGCGTCGTGACGGGGGTGGTTTCTCAGCTGAACGCGGGCAGCAGCACCAGCCTGAACTTCACCGCTCAGCCCACCGCCGACGGCCTCTACCAGAATGCCGCCGAAATTGCGCAAACCGAAACGAATGACCCCGACAGCCAACCCAACTCCGGCACCGGTGACGGGCAGGACGACGCGGCTCAGGCTGATTTCCGCACGCGGGGCGGTGGCGCGAATACGTACGCATCGCCCAATCCCAACCAGACGCCCCTTCCCGCCGTACAAAGCAATCAACCCACGCCTGACCCCAACACGGCAGACCTGAGTCTGGGCATCGCCGTCAGTAACCGTATCCCGAAAGTCAACGACGTCGTCACGTACACGCTGACGATCTACAACCGGGGGGGCGCAACGGCCACCAACGTGTCGGCGCGGGCTTACCTGCCCGGCGGTCAGACGTTTGCGTCGGGAGCCAACATGACCGCGACGCAGAACGGGGCTCTCGGCACGGTCAGTTCGATCGCATCGGGCAGCAGTGCCACGCTCCAGTTTCAGGCCCGCATCACGGCCACAGGCAACGGCACCTGCACGTCAGAAATCACCGCATCCACCCCGTCTGACCCTGATTCAACCCCCAACAACGGCGTCGACAACGGCGAAGACGACACCGCCCGCGTCGACCTGCGGGCGCAGTGATACGGTTTTGACACTTTATTTATTGTTCCCAGCGCGGTCGATATATTGCAACTCTAAGTTGTCAGTGGTTATTTATAGCGACAAAGTTCGTTTTACTTTTTCGTGCGTTCATGAAAAACCCTATCTGGTTAAGCCCTTGGCTAACTATAGCAATCATGTACATCCCCTCGCTAACACTTCGTCTATTTAGTAGCGACGAAACATTAATGCCCGCAGACCAAGCAACTCTGGGCCTCCTCGGAAGCGTCTGGCTAACGGGCTGTCAGGCTACTTGGCTCTTTTCCACAGGGATGAATTTGGCAACGAGAATTAAGCATGAACCAAGTCGAAACACAACGATTCTGAAAGCCAGTCTAGCCATTCCCGCCCTGTATGTCTGCCTGCCACTACTGGCGATCTCGTGTCTGTTTATATCCGTCGTGATCCCTTTTCTGACATTCGCCGTTTATCAGTTCCTGCACACCCTATCACTGTTCTGCTTTCTTTACCCTATCTACTTCATCTCCACCCGTCTGGTATCGGTTGAACAGGGAAGAACAGCGAAAATCGGTGACGTGGCCATTCCTTTTTTATTAATTGTGCTTTTCCCAATCGGCCTGTTTTACATTCATCCTCGCCTGAAGGATGCCCTATTACTCGCTGATAGATAACTATCCACCCCATTTGACCCTGATTCAATGCCTGACAACGGCGAAGACGATACCGCCCGCGTCGATCTGCGGGCGCAGTGATGGGTGCTCTAAAGTAGGTCTGCATCATCTACATTGTCTCCGGCAGGATACTGCCGGAGATAGCCCTGCGCTCATAATGCGAAGCGAGAGACAATGCTGTACCCGGTACATTTTCGTATCAGCCCCTATTCAGTAGTATACGATTTACCGTTTGGTATAGATTATGCTGCGAAATCGGCAACGCGACAGGCCATCAGACTGACTACGCACATCTTCACCGCCGGTAGTGTCTACTCAAAATGGATAACTTCTTTATCACCCAGGAGCCTTATATACAGGTTGGCAATAGACGCTTCCTAGGTCGGGTGGGCAATACCCTGATCAAGTCGCTGGGCTTACGATACACCCTGCAACAGCACCTGGACTGCACCACCGATATGAACTCAGTGGAGCAACGAATCAATTATTTCCATTTGCTGGATGCCGCCATTGCCTATCAGATTCCCGGCGATGTCGTGGAATTAGGCTGCTACACCGGTCAGTGCGCGCTGCTGTTTCAGAAGATAATCGCCGATCATCGCAGCGACAAGCAGTTGCATTTATACGATAGTTTCGACACGCATTTCTCGTTCAAAGGTAACGTTGAGCAGGAGTTGGTCAGCAACTTCGCGAAAGCAATCCTCAAACAGCCCATTTTGCACAAGGGCTACTTTGAACAGACCCTTCCAGCGGACCTGCCGGAGCAGATTTGCTTCGCGCACATCGATTGTGGTTTCGGCGGGGAACCACAACAGCATAGCAAAATCATGCTGCATTGTCTGACTCACCTTTACCCGCGCCTTTCCCGCGGAGCCGTCGTTGTCCTGATGGATTACCACGACAACCAAACCGGAGACAAGGGGGCCGATGCGAATCCCGGTGTCAAGCTGGCGTGCGACGCTTTTTTCGCCGACAAACCAGAGCGGGTCGCTTCATTGTATGGTAATGAATACTCCCACGGTTTTTTCCGGAAGCTGTAGCCTACTGATCCACAGTTCCGGCAAACCACTTAAAAACATTCGCAGTAAAATACTGTTAGTCAATTTATTATAGCGTTACCTTCCCCAGCAAATCACGGTTCCCTGCCGCGTTGTAGATAGTTATACTTATCCGTTCTGACCATGAACACTAGACAACTGATCGCACTGACCCTGGTCGTGTCTGCGGCTTTTCTGGGTAACGCCTGCAGCAAAGCTACCCTTGGTGTACCACCCGCCCCAACGACCGCGCTGGTTGAAAAGCAGGGCGATGATATACGTCCGCTTTGCTTTGTTGACAGCGTTGAAGTCACTGACTTCAAACAGGCTAAACTTGACCCCAATACGATCGAAAGCATCAACGTTTTGAATCCATTGGACAAAAAAGAGCTGGTGCGCGTTTACGGTCTAAAAGCGAAAAACGGTGTGATTTTCGTTTCGACGAAAAAGGTGAAATAGGTTACTGATTTCTGAAATAAGCATAACGCTCAACTATTGCGACTAGCAGTTAGGCGTTATGCTTATTTCACAATTATCCTTATATCCGAAGAAATAACCTATTGATCTACAGCTAATTCCTTAACCAGTCAGTGAAGTTCTTGGGGCGATGCTCAAGCCAGCTATACCAGAAAGCTAGCCCAATATTGATTAATAATCCTGTCAGAGCAATACAGAGCTTCCCCCTTAAATTGGTAGCCCCCCAATAGATTATACCGGTTACGGGAATGACCAGTGTCATCACAATACTGATCAACCATTTACCCAATGAAGTAAGCATATATTCCTATTGTCTGATTACTATTATATCAGCCACAATTACCTGTGTTTCCTTAAAACAGCCGAACAACCATTGCCAGCGTAACCAGTATCAGAACTGGTACAGTAAGACTGCCTTTATATAGGCTTCCGTGGGAATCGCCCAATGCCGATTGCGTTTGTCCAGTCACGTTCGTGCTGTTTGCCGACGATATTGTTTACGATTCTACCACCGTACTTGCGCATTGACAATCGGCGCATCTACCACCTCTGCCCCAACCCGACGCCCCTATAAACCGGCTGACGCCGTATCGTTACTTCCGCCTAAGGTGATGAACTGTACGTTGCAGTCGTTGATTCTGCTGCCGAAGCTGGTTTATTTCCTGCTTTAGCTGAAGCACATAGAGCATCGTTTCTTCAATCTTCTCCAGCAGTTTAGCATCCATTTTGGCTACGTCAACACCGGTATTCACCATCTCCTGCGCAGCCGGTACACCGGGCAGGTGCTGATGTTGCTGTATGTACCGTTCAACCTCCGCCAGTGGTTTGAGTGCGTAGCCTGATGCAAACACCTTGTCGGCCCAATCGGCGGTGCTCCGCACCGGAAACCGGTTGATTGTGGGTTTTACCAGTATCACTTCGCCTTGTGGTGATACACTCAGCACTTTCTCTGCCTGCTGATCGGCAGGGCTGTCACTGGTCAGACTCTCCAACCGTAATCCTGATGTATTGGCCTGTTCACTGCGAACATGAAGCCGGGCCGTCGGAGCACTTGTACCAATACCAACGTTGGCCTGATTGCCGAGTACAACGGCATTACTGACGGCTACGCGTGCTCCGGCACCGATAGCCGTGGCATTGGTTAACGCCTGCCCCAACCCACCGGCTTCAGTACCCAAAAACGTATTGCGTGAGCCGGTAGCATTCCCTGCCCCCGCGTCGTTGCCAATAATGACGTTATCTGAACCCGTCGTGTTCTGATACCCTGCCCGCACGCCGAAAAAGGTATTGTTAGCCCCCGAGGTCGTTTGATAGCCAGCGCGGTGCCCAACATACGTGTTCGCTTCGGCGGTGGTATTATAGCCGGTCTGGTAGCCAATAAACGTGTTCTGCGTGGCGGTCTGATTCGCATAACCCGCTTTACTGCCTAACAGTACATTACCGTTAGCACTAGTCTGATTATAACCGGCAGAGTCTCCAATGGCCACGTTGGCCGAACCAGCCACATTATTAAGACCCGCTACCACGCCTACAAAAATATTTAGCTTCCCGGTTGTATTGTAGCCTGTCTGATAGCCAACAAACGTGTTCTGGGTAGCAGGAAGAGATGACAACGCTCCGGCACCAGCACCCAGCATAGTGCTTTGACTGGCAGTACTGTTGAAAGCTCCTGCAAACGTGCCAAGAAACGTGTTATCGCTACCCGCACTATTCAGGTAGCCCGCCTGCCTACCTACAAACGTATTCCGGTTGCCACCCTTATTCCCGTTACCCGCAGCATTTCCCAGAAACGTATTTTCAGTGCCTGTTGTATTCTGCCTGCCGGTGCTACTCCCTAAAAACGTGTTGCTGTTACCTGTGGTGTTGTCGGCGCCAGCATATAAACCAACAAAGGTGTTGAACTCGGCGCTGGTGTTTGCATAACCCGCGTGGCTACCTATGAATAGGCTTCCACGGGCGGCATTGTTGAATCCAGCCGAGTCCCCGATGGCTACAGCACTGTTGCTTGTAGCATTATAGCCAGACCGAATGCCAAGAAAAACGTTGTTTGCACCGGAGCCATTATAACCGGATTCGGTACCAATAAACGTGTTGTTATTACCAGCTTTATAGCCAGAATAGTAGCCGATACTAACTGTATTGCTAGCGCTCCCGTTTACCCAGGATCGGATTCCATATCCAAAAAAACTGTTTCGTTCGCCGGGTAAACCGAAACCAACATTCCCTGCTCCAACATACGTGTTGCTACTACCTATTACTGAGTTACCGGCTTTTGATCCAAGAAACGTATTACCACTAAAGGCACCATTTCCATTACCGGCCTGATAGCCAACAACTGTATTATCGACGGAGGAAGACGTTGTCGAAACGTCAATACCAATCAGTGTATTTCGCTGACCGGGCGAGGATGACTGCGGGCCATTGATCGTTATATTATTCTGAGCAACTACTGGCTGTACGAGTAAACTGGAAACAGATAAAATGGCGTAAAAAAAGCGCATAAAGTGCAGGAAAAATAAGTGAATAGATGGTCATAAAAGTGCCAAATTAATCTACTCTCTTTTCTATTCTGCGGCCCCAATCACTTTTATTTACTGACTGGCAAAGGAAGTAACTTCCACATACAGCCATACCCTACTAAAATAGTATCTACTCCAGCACTTTCGGCACTTCAAAAAACTGCCCGTCCTGTTGAGGGGCGTTGGTCAAAGCCTGTTTGCGGGGGAGTTGATTAGCAACGACGTCGTCGCGCAGGACGTTGATTTCGAGCGAGATATGTGTCAATGGTTCGACGCCGGTTGTATCGACTTCGTTGAGCTGTTCCATCCAGGTCAGTACGTCGTTCAGGCTATTGACCAGACCAGCTTCTTCCTCGGGCCGCACTTCCAGCCGGGCGAGGTGAGCGATTTTGTGCAGGAGTTCGGGCGTAATCATCTATAAATCATTTAATTTAAACACAGAGAAATGGAGGTCGCACGAAAATAACTGAGTAAAACACAGGCATCATAATTTCTCTGTTAACTCCGTGCAATCTCTGTTTCTCTGTGTTTAAAAACCAACTCGTTCTGGTATTGAATCCAGCTCTTTTTGGATAGTCTGATATGTCTGCTCTTTTACCGTTTCCACATCTTCCTGCGTTAAATTGGTAGTGGAGATGGGCGGATGAATGACGGCACGTAGCGGGAAATGATGCATCCGGATTTTGGGAATATCGGGCAAAATCTGATAATTCGTCAGCAGCGTAATCGGGACGATAGGTACCTGCTGCTGAATCGCCATGATAAACGCGCCGTCCCTAAATGGGTGACGCATCTGCGGAATAGCCTTCGATACGATACCCCCTTCCGGGAAAATCATAATGCTTCGCCCCGACGCCAGTGTACGGATCGATTTCGCCAGCGAGTAAGCCCGGCTGTTGGCCTGTTCCCGATCGACCTGCACATGCAGCTTGGCAAACATATAACCCAGTAGCGGGATGTGCTTTACCTCGCTTTTACCCATAAAGGCGAAGTAGTTGTCCACCACTACACCCATCGCGGCAATGTCGAGGTAGGAAAAGTGATTGGCGCAGAAGACGTAGACCCCGTCGGGTTCCGGCCGAAACCGGTAGTCGATCTGAACGGGTATACCCGCCAGCGCAAAGAACACCTTTCCCCACAGCCGATTGATCCAGTGCGCCGTCGGTTTCCATGCGGCTCGTTGCAGACAAATAAATTGCGCCGGAAAGAGCAGCAGGTACAGCCCCACCAGCACAACGGCACACCAGACCGTGTAAAGAAGACGCATAACGGTAGTCGGTTTTCAGTATGCGGTGTAGCCCAGACGTCTACGTCTGGTGGCCGTCTGGGCTACACCATACACCAAAAACTGTATACTGAATCAGTGTTTAAAATGCCGGACGCCGGTGGTGACCATCGCCATGTTGTGCTGGTTGCAGTAGTCGATCGAGTCCTGATCGCGGATGGAGCCGCCGGGCTGCACGACCGCCGTGATACCGGCCTTCCCCGCAATCTCGACGCAGTCGGGGAAGGGGAAGAACGCATCCGACGCCATCACCGACCCCGCTAGATCAAAGCCAAACGCGTGGGCTTTTTCGATGGCCTGCCGCAGCGCGTCGACGCGCGACGTTTGCCCGACACCACTCGCCAGCAACGTCCCTTCTTTGGCCAGCACAATCGTGTTCGACTTGGTGTGTTTGCAGACTTTCAGCGCAAACTCCAGCGCCCGTACTTCGGTATCAGTCGGGGCTTTCAGCGTTACGGTTTTGAATTGATCGGCTACTTCGGCGGTGTCGTCTTTATCCTGCTCCAATACACCGTTCAGGATGGTTTTGAACATAGCAGTGGGCAGTGCAACCGGCTTGCGTTTGAGCAGATTCCGGTTCTTCTTCGACTTTAGCAACTCAAGGGCGTCAGGGGCGAAGTCGGGCGCAATCAGAATTTCCATGAACAGCTTGTTCAGTTCCTGCGCCGTTTCCAGATCGACCGGTACGTTGGTAATCACTACGCCACCGAAGGCCGATACGGGATCGCAGGCCAGCGCATTGAGGTAGGCTTGTTTCGCCGTAGGGGCCGTAGCGATACCACAGGCGTTGGTGTGTTTGATGATGGCGTAGGTCGGCGTGTCGCTAAACTCGTCGATCAGCCCCACGCAGGCGTCCACGTCGACCAGATTGTTATACGACAGTTCTTTGCCGTGCAGCTTATCGAACATCGCGTCGAGGTCGCCGAAGAAACGGGCCTGCTGATGCGGATTTTCGCCGTAGCGCAGGTGTTTTTCGGGTAGTTGCTGGAAGTTATGGACATCGGTTGCTGCCGATTGATCCCCGGACGTACTGCCCAGAAAGTAATTCTGAATGGCGGTGTCATAACCCGACGTTACGCTGAATGCCTTACCGGCATACCTGCGCCGGTCGGCCAGATCGGTACCGCCGTTTTTCTCCGTCAGCAGGCTCACCACGTCGTCGTACTGACTGCGCGATGATACGATCAGCACGTCGTTGTAGTTCTTGGCAGCGGCCCGGATCAGCGAAATACCGCCAATGTCGATTTTCTCGATAATGTCTTCATCCGACGCACCCGACGCGACGGTTTCCTCGAACGGGTACAGATCGACCACCACCAGATCAATCGGCGGAATGCGGTGCCGCTCGGCCTGCGCGAGATCTTCCGGCATGTTGCGCCGGTACAGAATACCCCCCATCACGGCGGGGTGCAGCGTTTTGACCCGCCCACCGAAAATCGACGGGTAGCCGGTCAGGTCTTCGACGGCCGTAACCGGAATACCGAGATTTTCGATGAATGTCTGCGTCCCGCCGGTCGAGTAGAGTTTCACGTTGTGCTCGTGAAGCAGGCGGACGAGAGGTTCGAGACCGTCTTTGTAGTAGACGGAGATGAGCGCGGAGGCAATTGGAAGGGACATACAGTACGATGAACGTATCCGCAAAGATAGCCAAAGGTGCTTACCTTTGTTTGCCGGGCTTCGTGGCCCGCACCCGCGCATGAGTACCTTCAAAAAGCTGGCTGGCGATACGGCCCTGTACGGACTAAGCACGATTGTGCCGCGCATGATCAACTTCGCGCTGGTACCGTTGCAGACGGGCGTGTTTACCCGTCCCGGTGAACTATCGTCCAACGTGGTGCTGTATTCGTACGTCGCGTTGATGCTGGCGGTGTACACGTTCGGGCTGGAAACGGCTTTTTTTCGGGGGGCGGCCCGCGCCAAGGGTCCCGAAAACAAGGCCGTCCGCGACGAGACATTCAACAATACGTTCAGCATCGTGCTGGTCATCACGGGCCTGTGCACGTCGCTGATTCTGCTGTTTACCAAACCCATTGCGGGCTGGCTCGACTTTCGGGGGCAGGAACTGTCGATTACGTGGGTTGCCCTGCTGGTAGCCGTCGACGCCGTTATGTCGATTCCGTTTGCGCGGCTGCGGGTCGAGAACCGGGCGCGGCAGTTCGTTGTCGCCAAGATCGTCAACGTGGTGGTTATGGTCAGTCTGAACTTCTTCTTTCTGCTGTTCTGCCGCGACGTGTACATGGGTAAGTACCTGACCGGCCTGCAACCCATTATCCGGCTGATTTATTTCCCGGCTATCGGTCCCGGCTACATCTTCCTGGCGAACCTGCTGGCGAACCTGCTTTACGTCTACCTGCTGCGCGACACGCTGACGAACTTTAAATTCCAGCTCCGCCCGGACGCCGTAAAACCCCTGCTGATCTATTCGTTCCCGCTGATGCTGACTGCGCTGGCCGGTTTGCTCAACACCCTGACCGACCGGATTGTGCTGTCGCACTGGCTCCCGGCGGGTTTCTACCCCGGCCTGTCGACCAACGACGCGGTAGGTATTTATGGTAACTGCTACAAACTGTCGGTCTTTATGGCGCTGGCGATTCAGTCGTTCAAATTTGCCGCTGACCCCTTTTTCTTCGCGCAGGCCGACGATAAGCAGGCCCCCGATCTGCTGGGTCGCGTCACGAAATGGTTTGTCATTATCTGCGTCGTGATCTGGGTGGGCGTGAGTCTCAATATCGATGTAATCGGGCAACTGATGCTGCGATCGCCGTTGTACCGCACGGGTCTGTCGATTGTGCCGATTCTGCTGCTGGCGAACCTGTTTCTGGGCGTCTACTACAACATCTCGTTCTGGTTCAAACTCAGCGACAAAACCCGCTTTGGCACGCTGATTACCGTGATTGGGTTAGCGGTAACGATTACGGGCAACATCCTGCTGATTCCGATTATGGGTTATATGGGCTGCGCCATTGCCTTCCTGGCCTCGTGCATCGTCATGACCGTAGTCTGTTATCTGCTGGGCGAAAAATATTACCCCGTCCCCTACGACGTCGGTTCCGCTTTAGGCTACATCACTGGTGCGGGTGCGTTAATCTGGGTGTCGGGGCTTGTCAAAATCAGCAATTTCTGGATTGCCATTCCGTACCATCTCGCCCTGTTCGCGCTGTTTCTCGGTGTCATCGCTATTGTCGAGCGCGACACGATTCAGGACGGGTTGCGCCGGTTCCGGCGACGGGGTACGACTACGCCAGTGGTGTAACCTCACGGCAGCGGCCGACCGTCCCCGGCCCCTCTCCTAAAACAGGAGAGGGGCCGGGGGTGAGGTTACTCTTATCCATTATATCAGCTTTGAAAGTTGCGCCGATAATGTATCCTATCGAGTGGGTGTAGCCTGGACGTCCACGTCCGGGTGCCCGGTAGGGCAATCACTTCCGGCGGCAGCTTTTCGGCCGCTGGTGCGCCCGGCAGGGCAAATGGTGCAGGCGGCAGCTTTTTGGTCGCTGGTGCGCCCACCCGGACGTGGACGTCCAGGCTACACCCACTCGCTAGAAAGCTTTGGCCTGCCAGCCAACAGACCAGGACCCGCGCGGTGGCCGGTCCAGGCTACACACGTTATCGCAAATTTTTTCCGGCTACCACCGCCGACCGGCTGCGGATGGCTGATGCAGTGAAAAAACCCGTTGCCGTCCGACCCGTGGCGTTTGTATTGATTATGTTGGTGGGCAGGTTGGCGGGGGGCGTAGCGAACAGACCGCCATTGGTAAGCTGTGTGCGCAGCTGACCCAGAAAATCGAACGCGTCGGCGGTAATCGACTGCACCTCGACCCGTACCGAATCATTCATGCGATACAAACTGTCGGGGTTGGCCGACTGGCGAATGGGTTGGATAAACTGCAACCCGTCGGTGTCGGCACTGCCCCGAAAGGCGGCATCCTGCACGGTAATGATGTTGCGCGGACGATTTTGCAGCACGCCATTCCAGAAAAACCGGATGCGGTAGTAGTCGCGGGCACCGGCAATATCCGTCGCGTAAAAATTGGCCTGATACCCCATCCGACTGGATATTGGGTTGATACGCGCCTGCCGAAATACCAGCGAGTCGATGGTGGGTACCCGGTTCATGGTCGAACTGGCCACGTATGTGTCGCCCTGATACGAAATGGTCAGTTTGTACGTCCGGCCGATCCGGCCCAGCGTATCGCGGGCGATAGGTTGCCAGACGTAATAGCCGTCGTTGTCGGGGTCGGTGAAGGCGTAGGTCCGGCCGGTATTATCGGCAACGGTCACTGTAGCCCCTGTAGCCGCTGGCGTAATGGTACTGTCGAAATAGGCAGCCGTCAGACTAAGCCGAATCGTTTGTGGGCCAGCCTGATCGGTGATCGTACCATCAACGGATAGCTGGGTTGGCGACGTGTCAAGGTCAGCATTGATGACTGTTGTACAGGCCGTCGTCAGACCAGTCAGTACCAGTACAAGTCCCAAAAGCCAGCTTGGTTGGTCTGTTTTCATACGCTCTGACTAGAATTTAAAATTGTAAGTGACTGACGGAATAGCCGTAGCGAACACCGAATAGCGAATAGCTTCCGTCACGCGGGGATTCACGGTTTTGTCGCTCGTGTTGCCGGGCTGGAAATACACCGAGAACGGATTTTTGCGAGCGTAAACGTTGTAGATCGAAAACACCCAGTTATCGTCTTTGCGTTTGCCGGGTCGTTTGCGGCCCTGCAACGTAGCCGCCAGATCAAGCCGGTGGTAGGGAGGGATGCGGTAGTTGTTACGGCCATTGACCGTGTACGGCACATACCCCCCGTATTCGAAGCGGCTGGTCGGAAAGGTAGCCGGGGTGCCACTGGCAAGCGTAAACGTCGCCGAGAAATTCCAGCGGCTACTCCCGTTCGTCCGACCCGGCGGGTCGATCAGCAGTACCGACGTCAGCGTATGGCGTTTGTCGAAGCGGGTAGCGTACCACTCACCGTTGTTGATACCGGCCACCTGCCGCTCGGTTTTCGCCAGCGTGTAGCTGATCCAGCCGTTGACGACGCCCGTGTTCCGCTTTATGTAAAACTCCGCCCCGTAGGCCCGGCCCCGGCCACTGAGCAAGTCGGCTTCGAGGTACTGATTCAGAATCAGGCTGGCGCCGTCGATGTAATCGATCTGATTTTGCAGCCATTTGTAATACACCTCCACTGAGGCTTCAAACTCACTGCCACGTGTGCTGCTCTTGCCGAAATTCCGGAAATACCCCCCCGCCACCTGATCGGCCAGTTGCGGCTTGACGTTGTTGGTCGACGGGGTCCAGACGTCGAGTGGGGTTGAGGCTGTGGTGTTGGAAATCAGGTGGATGTACTGCGCCAGCCGGTTGTAGCTTAGCTTGACGGAGCTGTTGGCGTCGAGATCGAGTTTGGCGGCAAGGCGGGGTTCCCAATTACCGTACGTCTGAATTGGTTTGCCCCGGCCGTACGTCTGCGTCGATACCAGTGCCTTTTGGGTACCCACCGCGCCGTCGGTACTGAACGTGTAGGCGTCGCCGGGGCCGATGTACGTAAACAGCGAATACCGCAGGCCGTATTGGAGTTGCAGCCGTCGGGTCAGCTGCTGCTCGTTGCCAACGTACAGGGCATTTTCCAGACCGTAGCGACTATTCAGGCCGAACGTCCGCCCGACGCCCGCACTCGTAGCCGTAGCCGTACCGGGCTGGAAATCGTGCAGGATACTTTGTCCGCCGAACGATAGCGTACTTTTCCCCAGGAACAGTGAAAAATCGGGTTTGATGCTGTAGTCGACAATGCGCGAGTCGGTGCGGAAATAATCCTGTGGCGTCTTCCCGTTGAGGTCGGAGTTGAGCGCGTACTGGTAATTGCTGTAGTAGGCCGTCGTATTGAGAAACAGTTTGTCACTGAATACGTGGTTCCACCGCGCCGATAGTGTTGTAGTGCCCCAGTTGAAGCCAAAATCAGCACCGAACACATCACGACCGAAGTACCCCGACAGAAACACGGTATTGCGGTCGTTGATGCGGTAATTCGCTTTGGCCGTCAGGTCGTAGAAGTAGAATTTGGCTCCTTTCAGATCCCCGCGCAGGAATGGCTGCGCCAGAATATCGGCGTACGACCGGCGAGCCGCCAAGATAAATGAACCACGCCCTTTCAGGAACGGCCGTTCGTACGATAGCCGACTGAAGATCAGGCCAATACCACCGTTCAGTTCACCCTTTTTGGCATTACCTTCTTTCAGACGCACGTCAAGAATCGACGCAATACGACCACCGTAGTTAGCCGGAATACCGCCTTTTATCAGCTTGACGTCCTTCACCGCATCGGGGTTGAAGATCGAAAAAAAGCCAAACAGGTGCGACGAGTTATACACCGGGGCTTCGTCGAGCAACACCAGGTTCTGGTCGATACTGCCTCCACGAACGTTGAACCCGGTTGCCCCCTCTCCTACGGTACTGACGCCCGGCAACAGCTGAATACTGCGGATTACGTCGACTTCACCAAGCAGTGCCGGAATACGTTTGATCGTTTGTACGTCGATGCGGTTGACGCTCATCTCCACGCTTTTCACGTTATCATCGTCACGCTGCGTCGACACCGTCACTTCCTGCAAATCCCGCCCTTCCTGCGTTAGCTCCAGATCGAGTTTCACACTGCGGTCGGTCAGCGTAACGGTTCGGCTCTGCTTCGCGTAGCCAACATAACTGACTATCAGATTGTAGGTACCGGGCGGCACGGTCACGGCGTAGAAACCGTAGTTGTTCGTCACGGCCCCCGTACCCGCTTCCTTCACGTAGACCGACACGCCGATCAACCCCTCGGCATTGGCCGCATCTTTCACGTAGCCACTGACCGTCAGTTTATCCTGCGCGAAGCCAACGCCTGCGCCGACCAGCCAGCCCAGTAGCAGCAGGCAATTTGTTCGTATCCGTCGATTCATAGTTTGTTGTTCCGGGAGCGGGAACACCCTGTTTGGCGGTAAAGGTACAGTCCGTTGACGGGGGCTCGTTTTAAATTTGTCGAAGGTGCCGTTTGCCGGGTTGAGCGGTAAGCGGCTTTGTCGGTAAAACCCGTTTCTTTACGTACCTAATTCGATCGATTATGCGATTTATCCTCTTTGTCTTCGTGCTGTTTGTAAGTCGGGTTAACGGGCAGTCGATGCTATGGAAAGTGTCGGGCAACGACCTCAGGCAGCCATCCTATCTGTTCGGCACCTATCACATTCTGAAAGACAGTTATCTCAAACAAACCCCCGCCGTACAGCAGGCGTTCGATAAGTCGGCGGGTGTAGTGGTCGAAACCACGGTCGATTCGGCGGCTATGCTCAGCATGGCCATGAAAGCCATGATGCCAGGAAAAAACCTGAAGCAACTTATTTCACCGACGGATTACGATCTGGTGGCGGGTGAGTTCAGGAAGATGACCGGTTATGATCTGGCGATGTTCGGTATGATGAAACCCATCATGACCGCGACAACGCTCAGTATGGCCTATACCGAAAAGGAAGCCGACACGCTCAGCCACTTCACCGGCCAGCCCATCGACCTGTTTTTCGCCAGCGAAGGTCACCGGAAAGGCAAAGTCGTGACGCCCCTGGAGACGATGGAACAGCAAATGAACTTCCTGTTCGACCATGATCCCGTCGAGAAGCAGGCGGCTGATCTGGTAACGATGGTCAAGGAAAAAAGTGATATGCGCAAAGCCGCCGGCGACCTGACAACCCTGTACCTGAAGGGCGACCTCAGCGGCCTGTACAAGCTAAGCCAGTCGTACGAAGACAAATACGGCGATTTATCGTTTCTGGTCACGGAGCGCAACCACACCTGGATGAAGCGCCTGCCGGGCCTGATGGCCGCCCGCCCAACCTTTGTCGCGGTGGGGGCCCTTCACCTCGCTGGTCCCGATGGGCTTATCAATCTTCTCCGCAAACAGGGGTACACGCTGAGTCCGGTTAAGTGATGGTATTCGGTTTATAGTTTTCAGTCGAGTCCGGTACTGAAAACTATAAACCGAATACCGTAAACCCCTCATTTATCCTGCTTTTTGATCAGCTTACGCTGCTCATCGGCAGTTTTTTTGTCGGCTTCGGGAAACGACGTCGGCAACGCGTCAAGTAACTCAGCCAGTATGTTCGCCATGATGAGCTGCTGGTTTTGCCGGTCGTCGCTGGGAATTACGTACCACGGATTTTCTTTCGTTGCCGTCGCATTGATCGTATCCTCGTAGGCCTGCATGTACTCGGCCCAGAACTCGCGCTCTTTAAGGTCGCTGGGACTTAGTTTCCATTGCTTTTCAACATCGTCGAGTCGGGCAAGCAAGCGTTTGCCCTGCTCCTGCCGGTCGACGTGCAGGTAAAATTTCACGATGGGAAAGCCATTTCGAAACAGGTAGTCTTCAAAATGAACGATGTCGCCAAAACGCTGTTTCCAGAGCGTTTCGATGTTTTTCGGCATTAGATTTTCCGGTATCGACTGGTTTTCGAGTCGATCCGGGTGAACGCGCAGTGCCAGTACTTCTTCGTAATACGAGCGATTGAAGACGCCGATGTTACCTCGCTCGGGTAATTCCTGCCAGAATCGCCACAGAAAATCGTGTTTCAGATCGGTATCTTCCGGCTTCTTGAATGCAGCCATACGGAAACGCGATGGATTGACGCCCTTGAAAATCCGCCGGATGCTACTGTCTTTCCCGGCTGCGTCCATCGCCTGAAACACAACCAGCAGTCCGTACTTCTCGTCGGCGTGCATCCGGTTCTGCGCCTGATCCATACGGGCTGCCAGGGCATCCAATTGCTGATTCAGATCATCCGAATCGGTGTACAGCGGTTCAATGAGTGTCGGCGTTGCTGCGGACTTAAACGGCGTCTTATTATCAAAACGAAACGGCTTGCTGGAGAATGACATGATACGCTGTACAGTGTTTACTGCGCCCTGATTACGGCGATTAGTTTCTGTAGTTCTTTAAACCGATCATCGTCCGATTCAGGCTCTTCGATTGGTAATTTTTTTAGTTCTTCGATGATAATACGGCCCACGATCAGCCGCATGTTCTTTTTGTCGTCGGCCGGGATCACGTACCAGGGTGCTTTGTCAGTAGCCGTTTCGTTGATACATTCCTCGTATGCAGCCTGATAATCGTCCCAGAACTCCCGCTCCTTCACATCACCTTCCTCGAATTTCCAGTTCTTCTCCGGGTCTTCAATCCGGGCGATCAGCCGGTCGGCCTGCTCCTCTTTGGATACATTCAGGAAGAATTTTACCGTCGGAAAGCCGTTGTGATGGAGAAATTTTTCCATGTCGCTGATCGCTTCGTACCGATGCCTGAACAGCTTATCCAGATCGTCCGTCGCTTTTTCCGGCAACCGCTGGCTGTCGGTCAGTATCTCCGGATGCACCTTCGTCACGAGCACTTCCTCATAGTATGACCGGTTGAAGATGCCAATTTTTCCGCGCTCGGGTAGTTCGCGCCAGCTACGCCAGAGAAAGTCGTGGTCAAGTTCCTGATCGGTCGGCCGTTTGAATGAGTACACCTGCACACCCGATGGATTCGTACCGGTAAATACGTGTTTGATGGTGCCGTCTTTCCCGGCTGCATCGAGTGCCTGAAAGATGACCAGTAACCCGTACCGGTTGTGGGCGAACATACGATCCTGGTACTTGTCGATCTCGTCAGCCTGATGCCGTAACAGCACCTCATAATGATCTTTGTCTTCGTAGAGATCATCGATTTCCGTCGGTACTTTTTTGAGTTTCAGCTTCTTGCCACCGTCGTAGCGGAGTGAGTCGAGATCGAGGTCTTTCACGGATAAGGGGTATAAACTTTACTGAATCGGACACTGTTCTAT
This sequence comes from uncultured Spirosoma sp., assembly GCA_964581865.1. Lineage (GTDB taxonomy): Bacteria > Bacteroidota > Bacteroidia > Cytophagales > Spirosomataceae > Spirosoma. The sequence goes on along the minus strand of CAZOQC010000020.1, from coordinate 23,961 downwards.
ATGTACCAACAACAATGAACAGTGCCAATAGTTATGGGGGCTCAGGAGTTTCCCAAACCACCAGACTGTTCGCTTCTCAACCATAGATGGACACAAACACAAATTCGGAAAAAGCGACCTTCGGTACCGGTTGCTTCTGGTGCACAGAGGCTCAGTTCAATTCGCTCGACGGCGTTATTTCGGCGGTATCAGGGTACGAAGGTGGTCTGAAGGCCGATCCGACTTACAAGGAAGTATGCACGGGCACAACGGGCCATGCCGAGTGTGTTGAGGTCACGTACGACCCCAACCGCATTTCGTATCAGGAACTGTTACAGGCATTTTTCCGTAGCCACGATCCCACCTCGCTCAATCGGCAGGGGGCGGATGTAGGCACACAGTATCGTTCGGTAATTTTCTACCACAACGACGAGCAGAAACAACTGGCCGAAACCGCTATAGCTGAACTCGACAAGGCGGGCGCTTACGATACTAAGATCGTTACGGAAGTCAGCCCGGCCGAACCGTTTTATCCAGCGGAGGATTACCACCAGGATTACTTCCTGAAGAATCCGAATCAAGGGTATTGCGCCTTTGTCGTAGCGCCCAAGCTTGACAAATTCCGCAAGGTTTTTAAAGATAAGCTGAAGCCTGTAAACGCATAATATCATTAGCCCCTTATACGCAGATGAGGCCATCCAATATTGGGTGGCCTCATCTGCGTATAAGGGGGTGCTGCGTAAGTCAGCAATTAATTTTGTCACCGCGTACGCACCGTTGATTTATATCGACTGGCATCTGTTTTGTCTTTTTCCGTATTGATTGCTGAGACAGGCACGTTCACATACAAAACCCAGCAACTTTATATACAAAGCAAGAACCGATACATGCCTGTATCCGTACCTTACTCGTTACCGCTCCCAACCTACCCCTATTTATGAACGCAACAGTAATGACCCGTGACGCTGTCAACTGGCAGACGTTACTACAAATCGTCCGCTTACTTCCTTCCGGCAATCAGACCCCCCTTGTTTCGTTTACCAATCCCGATGCGGCTGCTCAATTCATGCGACAGCAGGACCCGCCGGGAAAACGACTGTGCCTGCTAACCAAAGACGCAACGCTGTTCTGGATTGTACCGATCAGCATAGCCGAGCAATTATTACAAGACGGATTCCAGCGAATTCTGGACACTATTTATTTATAAATCAACAGGTTGATACCTCAGTTGGAAAACGATAGCATTCGGGCGGCATTCACTATGTTGTTGTAGTTGTTTGCTTTCTGAATCAGGCCGTTGCACCCCAGCTCGAAGCATTTTTTTATGACTCGCTCGTGCGTCATGTCGACGAGCATAAGTATAGGTATCGAGCGAAACTCGCTATCCTTTTTCAACACCTGCAATACTTCGTACCCGTTCATGATTGGGGTGTTGGTCGCCAGCAGAATCAAATCGGGTAAACGACCGTCCAGACAGTGCGTCAGCCGGATCAGCAGGTCAGCCCCGTTGCTAATATGACAAAACACCGGACTATCATACTGGTCAATCAGATTGTGTTGTGTATAGTCGGTAATTGAATTTCCCTTATCGACTACGTACACCAGGGGCGCATTAACGGTAATCATACTAAATGAATGGGGTATTTGTCGTTCGTATTCGTTCATTATCAACAATTGAACCAACAGACCATCGTATATACGTACCGTACCTGACCTAATTTTTTAATTGGTTCTTTATCCTGGTTTTCCGCAGACAAGTCTTTTACCGCGTTTATCATATAATGGTATGATAGCCACGAATTCCCAGTTGACATTGCCTTACTTTTGATCCGGTTCCGCATAACCGATTAGTAAGAGGCAACTAACAAAGTTTGACCAATTAGATACACCCCGCTTTCTTTGTCCTGTTTTACATTATTATCTACTACTCATGAAAAAACTACACTACGCTTTTCTGCTGATCGCCATGTCGCTCGTCAGCACGTACTCCTTCGCTCAGATGCCTATCGACAAAGGCACCAGTTTTATTAATGCCGGTATTGGCGTTGGTGGTTATGGATACTTCAATGGCAGTGGCGTAGCACTGACTGCAGGCTACGAGGCAGGTGTGTACAAAAACATCACCGTCGGTGGAGTTGCCAGCTTCCGCACGTATGGAAGTGGCGTCAACTCATTTGATATTGGCGCACGAGGCTCTTACCACTTCAATGAACTCATCAACCTGACCGATAATAAGCTTGACCTGTACGCGGGTTTGGGAGTCTCGTTCTATCGGTTATCGTATGGCGATACGTACCTGAGATCTATAGGGGTCAACGATACATATACCACCGCTTATGTTCCCATCCACATTGGTGCGCGTTACTTGTTCGCTAACAACCTGGGCGGTTTTGCAGAAATAAGCTCGAGTTTAGCTACGCTGCGACTCGGTGTTACGTTTAAACTGAAGTAAGCATTCAGTACGATTAACACAAAAGGGCCCGACTATCAAGTCGGGCCCTTTTGTGTTGCAGATGACTACTTAAGCGTCTTTACGCCCATATTCCAGAGGATGAACGCGTACGTTTCGGCCGCATCCTCGATGTTCTTTTTCGTGTTGCTGGCTCCGTGACCGGAGTTGGTTTCAACCCGAATCAGCACGGGGTTGGCTCCCTTGTAAACGTCCTGCAACGTAGCCGCGTACTTGAACGAGTGCGCCGGAACCACCCGGTCATCGTGGTCGGCGGTGGAGATCAGCGTAGCGGGGTAGTTCTGGCCGGGCTTCAGGTTGTGAATCGGCGAGTACGCATACAGCGCTTTGAACTCGTCGGCATTGTCGCTGCTGCCGTAATCGGCAATCCAGTTCCAGCCGATGGTGAACTTGTGGAACCGCAGCATATCCATTACCCCCACCTGCGGAATCGCGACGCGAAACAGATCGGGGCGCTGATTCATCACGGCTCCAACGAGCAGGCCACCGTTTGAGCCGCCCATAATCGCCAGTTTGGCCGGACTGGTGTATTTCTCCTTAATCAGATGCTCGGCAGCCGCGATGAAATCGTCGAACACGTTCTGCTTTTTCAGCTTCATGCCCTGCTCGTGCCACGCTTCGCCGTACTCGCTGCCCCCGCGCAGGTTGGCCTGCACGTAAATACCCCCCTGCTCCAGAAACGGAATTCGTAGCGGACTGAAACCCGGCGGCAGGCTGACATTGAACCCACCGTAGCCGTACAATAGTGTCGGGTTGGTACCGTCGAGTTTGAGTCCCTTTCTGTGCGTCAGGAACATAGGCACATTGGTACCGTCTTTACTGGTAAAGAATACCTGTTTCGTTTCGTAATCACCCGGTTTAAAGTCGACTTCGGGGGCGCGAAACACCGTACTTTTTCGACTGGCAATGTCGTACCGATAGATGGTCGATGGCGTCGTGAAGGATGTGAATGAATAGAACACAAACGAATCCTCCGGCTGACCACCAAAGCCGCCCACCGAGCCCAGGCCGGGCAGTTCGACGGTACTTTCGCGCTTGCCCATGTAGTCAAACACCTGAATCTCCGACACGACGTCTTTGGTGTATTCGACAAACAGTTTGTGCCCGCCCGTACTGACACCGCCCTCGGCCATCGGGTACTTCGCTTCACCGATCAGCGTTGTCATCGCTTTCTTTTTCGTGTCAAACGCGACGACTTTACCGTTGGGCGCCTTATCGTTGGTTTGCATGAGCAGCACGTCGCCCCGGTTATCGATCAGGCCGTAGCGCGAGTCAGTTACGTCAGCGACGATGGGCGCGAAGGTTTTGTTGCCTGATTGACTATCGATAAAAAACAGTGCATTACCGTCTTTCCCCTGCCCCCGGTCACTTACCGACAACACGGCAAAGCGCTCATCGTCGGTCGTGGCGAGCGTGTGAAAACGTTGCCCATTTTTCGTGTCTTCATACACCAGCCGATCAGCCGACTGTGGCGTATTGATCCGGTGGAAAAATACCTGATGGTTCTCGTTTTTGGCGGCAAGGGCACTGCCCTCCGGCTTCGGATAGCGGCTGTAGTAAAAGCCGTCGCCCTGCCAGGCTGCCCCCGATACCTTCACCCAATCGAGGGTTTCGGGCAAATACTGCTTCGTGGTCAGATCCATGACCCGATAGCTGAACCAGTCGGACCCGCCTTTCGACGTACCGACAACGGCATATTTCCCGCTCTTCGACAGCGAAAATACCGTGAGCTTGGTGGTGCCATCCGTCGACCATTGGTTGGGGTCGATAACCACGTCGGGCTTCCCATCCAGCCCCATCTGCCTGTACAGCACCGACTGGTTTTGCAGACCGTCGTTTTTGTAGAAGTAGTACCACTTCGCCATCTCGCCCGTTCCCTGATGAAAGGGCGACGAATACTTGGGATAGTTGTAGATCGTCTCCATCCGCTGCTGCAACTGCCTGCGGTATGGAATCTGATTCATATAAGCGTCGGTGACCTTGTTCTCCGCCTTCACCCAGTCTGCCGTTTCGGCCGAGCGGTCGTCTTCGAGCCACCGGTACGGGTCTGCCACGACGGTGCCGTGATAGGTATCGGTGTGGTCAACTTTGCGGGCCTGGGGGTACTGGATCGGGCCACCCGACTGAGCGTCGGCAGTGATAACGTCAAGCATAAGTAGTGCACAAAAAAGTAAACCGACGCGCATAGTATTGAGGTAGAGGATGAGTTGTTTTGTCTGTATCACACCCATTTTGTCATCCTGACATCAGGAAGGATTTTCGGTAGCTGGATACTTTATCGCCGAGAATGGACGATACTATCGGGCGTCGACATACCAAAAATCAATTGTCGCCGGAGTAAAGGGCAGCGGTTGACCGGGGAATGTGACCGTGCTGATCGTTGCGGAGCAGCATCTCGAACAGCTTCACCGTCGCAGCTGCGTCACCAGCAGCCCGGTGGCGACCAGTCAGCGGAATTTCCAGCGAACGGCACAGCTTGCCAAGACTGTATGACGGGTAACCGGGCAGAATCTTCCGGCTCGACCGCACGGTACAGATTGTCCGGCGCAGAAAGTCATACCCCGCCCAGTTCAGTTCCTTCTGAATAAATCCGAAGTCGAAGCTAACGTTGTGGGCCACGAAGATGGCTCCTTCCGTGATGCGCAGAATTTCGGTAGCCACCTCCGAAAAGAGCGGGGCATCGGCCACCATCTCATCGGAAATACCGGTCAGGTGCCGGATAAAGGGCGGAATGGGGCATTCCGGATTCAGCAGCGTGTGAAACGAGTCGACAACCTGCTGCCCATCGTGGCGAAAAATGGCAATTTCCGTAATGCGGGTCGGGCCTTTGATCCCGCCCGTTGTTTCAACGTCGACGATACAATACACAAACAACCGGTTTTCGGTACACGTTTTGGCAGTCAGGCGAGTGGCTGCTGCGCAACTAAGTTACGACCTCAGCGCGACGCCTGCAACGGACGCGTCCGAATCGGCTGCCGGGCCACGACCCCTTCACGAATCAGCCGGAGGGTGTAATCCAGCACATAATCGCGGTTGGTCAGCAGGTCATCATAAGAACGTGTGACGGTAAAATCCGGTTCAACCGTGAATCCGTTCGCGCGGTCGGCCACAACCGCGTGGGTCAGCTTCTTCAATGGGATACGTACCTGCATGCGGGAAGCAGGCAGCGTCACTGTCTTGAAATGGCCGGCAAAATCACCCCAATACGCGCTGCCACTGGCTTCGCCGATGTACGTACCCATACCGGCATCGAGCGTTTTGGCCAGTACGGTCGTCGTAGCCGAAAACGACGCTCCATTCATCAGGAAGTATAGATTGCCCCGAAAGGCCAGATGCCGCCGGGGCCGATAGTGCCACCGCTCCGACCGGCTGGCGAAGCCCCCCAGCTTGTTCCGTTTGTATTGCCAGCTAAAGTACAGGGCCGATACGGGGTTCCAGCGGGTTACGAGTTCCTGGCGGGCAGCTGGCTTCATTTCCTCCCGCTCCATCATCGTAAACGGTTTCGGCATCCAGTACCGCAGCAGCTGGGCCGAATTTGTTACGACGCCACCGCCATTACCCTGCATATCGACAATCAGATTTTGTATCCCTTCGTTGCGTAGTTGCCGGAACGCCCGCTTGAGTCGTCGGTTAAACGCCCATTGAAATGGCCCTTTCTTACCCGTGTTCATAAACGACGACACCCGTAGTACGGCTGTCTGGGTCAGCGAATCGACCACGCGCACCGACAGGTTGGGGCGCTGGTCTACCTCGTTTCGGTACCGTCGCTGCATCACCGTCCGAAACCGTTGCAGCGATGAACAGCGAATCCGGCGTTCACGGATGGTTGTGTCACCCACGGTGCGGTACGTAATCGTAATCGAATCGGCAGAGCCGTAACGGGCTGCGTAATAATCGGCAAATTGCAGCAGGCTCCACTGCCGCCGGCCGGTCAGGTTATCACCGTCGGAGCCAGATCGGTCAGCGTCCATCAAATCACGGTGCAGGTCGGCAATGGGGCGGTTGTTGATCGCCAGCAGTTCATCCCCTCGGTGTAAACTCGTATCGGGCGAGACGTTGTGGCTGATGTAATACTGATCGCCAACCGGCCGGATAAAAAACGGAATGTAGCGCGTTTGTTTGCCGATGTAGTTTCGGCGATGGCTCAGGCTGGTATGCCCGTCTTTCAGGGCAGCTATGAGCGGACTAACCTGCCGAAAAAAGGCGAGGTACGGCATAGGGGCCGTCAGTCCGTTATAAAGCGAATCGTAGAGCTGCTCCATGCGGGGCCGGGGCGTATAGTACCCCATACCCGGATGCAGTAAATCAAGTTTACGCTTGAGAAATGATAAGTCGGCGCGGGCCTGCTCGGGCGTAAGTGAATCCGTTTGCGCAAAAGCGGTGGGCGTACCGGCACTGAAGCAAAAAAAGAGGAGGGTAACTAAACGCGTCGTCAAGTTCATCGGCAGGAAAGTCGACCCGTCGCTTACGGTACCGGCGGCTCTGTTTGTGAAATTAAAAATCGCGCCAACCAAAATCAACTGTATTTGTTTGAATATCACATTAAAATTTTGACTACCTGCCAAATCACCAAATTATATAGAGTATTTCTACTCAGTAAGTAGGTTGGTCAACCTGATTGCGCTTTGTGGAGAACTGTCTCCGACAGCATCCCTGCTGTCGGAGCCGCAGGCTAATCTGGTAGTGCATGATAAGCCGCTGACGCGGCTACGACAGCAGGGATGCTGCCGGAGACAACTGCCAGGCATTCACCCGGCACCCGCCTTTTTCGTTACTTTGACCCATGAACTATACCGAAGTACAACTGACGGTTTCGCCCGACTTTGCCGATATTCTGACCGCCGAACTGGCTGAACTGAATTTCGAGTCGTTTGTCGAAACCGACGAGGGGCTGAACGCGTACATCCCCGAAGCCGATTTCGACGCGGACGCTCTGCGCGAACTGGTCGCCAAATACACTCCGATGACAGCAATAGCCTATCAGGTCAATTCGTTAGAAAAGCGGAACTGGAACGCCGAGTGGGAGCGTGATTACGAGCCGATTGAGGTAGCCAACACCGTGCGGGTTCGGGCGTCGTTTCACCAGCCAGACCCGGCATTTCGCTACGACCTCGTCATCAATCCAAAGATGTCGTTTGGCACGGGGCATCATGAAACGACGGCGATGATGATGGAGCAGCAACTCGCACTCGATTTTACCGGAAAAGCGGTGCTCGATGTGGGGAGCGGTACCGGTATTCTGGCCGTACTGGCCGCCCGAATGGGCGCTGCGTCGGTGCTGGCGTTCGACATCGAGGAGTGGGCCGTAGAAAATGCGCGGGAGAATGCGGATTTGAACGACTGCCCGCAGATCACAGTGTTTCAGGGTACGATTGCCGACGTTGACCCGGCGACTCGTTATGAAATAGTACTGGCCAACATCAACCGCAACGTGCTGCTGGCCGAGATTCCGACCTATACGAGTTTGTTGCAACCCGGCGGGTCACTGGTGGTCAGCGGTTTTTACCAGCACGACGCAGTCGACATCCGGCAGTGCGCCGTCGATGCGGGGCTGACAGTCGGTACCGCCCTGACCCTGCGCGACTGGTCGTCGCTTCTGTTCACCAGACCGGCATAACAAGCCGGGTCTGGTTCACCAATGAATTGCTTTTGACCTTGCTCATGAGACGCGTTTTATACCTGTTGCTTTGCCTGTCGTGCCCGTTGCTTAGCCGGGGGCAGGCGGTGCGTATTTCCGATAAACCCGATCAGTTCATGGCCGATGTGCAGAAGCTGATGGCGACGGGTGGCCCGGTCGCCGTTCGGGCAGGTACGAACGTACAGGCGCTGTGGTCGGAAAACCGGCTGTCGGCGCAGCAGCAGGAGCGCGTCATGGCGCTGAGTCGAAAGATGAACCAGAAGCGACTACCAGCGGCAACGCATTTTGCCCCGTTCTACGATGCGCTGTACTACGCCATTACGACGCAGCAGACCAACGCAGCCGTGGTCGACGCACTACTCAGCCTGGCGGAGAAGCTGTTTGACACGGTCGACCCGAAAACGTTCGCGCAGAGTATGCAGACGGCTAAGCTGTTTCTGGAAAAGCGCGAATTGTATGCGGGCCGGTACAATAAGCTGTACGCGCAGGGCGGTTCGTTCCAGTTTCGTTACGTCGACGCCGTACCGACGTCTCCAGCGTCGATGACCGGCACGATCACCCCCGCCGACTCAGCCGCCATCGCCAAAGCTGCCGCCGAACGGTCGCGCTTTGATGGTTGGGATGAGCCCACGCCGGGCGATTCAACAATGCCCCGGCAAATGGGCGTGCAGTACGTACCGCAGCGTCGGCCAATACCGAGCGTGTCGGGCGCAGTCCTGACGCTGACGGGCGTGACATTGGCTATCGTGGCCAACGGTGATTCTGCGCTGGTCAGCAACACATCGGCTGATCTGATGCTGACCAACGGACAGCTGGTTGGCAAAGGCGGCACCATGACGTGGGCCACCGCCGACCGACCCGACATTTCGGTCGCCCTGACGGACTACGCAATGACTATTGCCAACCCACGCTTACAGGCCGACGATGTGACGCTGACCTATGAGGGCTCGAAGCCGGTAAAAGGCGTGTTTGAGTACGTCAGCCGGAAGAAAAGCGGCCCGGCGCAGTACCCACGGTTTATGTCGTGGCAGAGCGACGCCCGTATTCCTAATCTCGGCACCGACGTCGATTATCGGGGTGGACTGGCGCTGGCGGGGGCGCAGTTGGTTGGCTCGTCGGCGAGTGGGCAACCGGCTTTGCTCATTATCAAGTCGGTGGGCAAGCCGGTGATGAAAGTCAGCAGCCGCCGGTTCGACTTCCGCGACTCGACCATTTCGGCACAGTCGGCAGCCTTCGTGGGCTACGTCGACACCGATTCGATTACGCACCCGGCCACACAGTTCCGGTTCGACAAGGCGCAGCGGGTGGCGTGGCTGAATCGGGAAGACCGCACCGGAAACGGCCGGATTCCCTTCGCCGATTCCTACCACAAGTTTTACATTCAGCCCGAAGTGATGCGGTGGGACATTACCCGCAAAAAAGTCGATTTCTATCAGGTGGGCGCCAAGCAGGAAGTGCCGGTTTACCTCGAATCGTACGATTACTTCCAGCCGCAACGCTACGCCGATCTGACCGTCGATTATGGGTTTCACCCGCTGCAAATCGCGGCTAACTACATCGCAACGAAGAAGGTACAGCAGTTTTCACCCGAAGACCTGATCGCATCGGTAAAGGTGAATCCGACGGCATTGCGTGGTTCGCTGAATCGTATGGTGCAGGAAGGCTACCTCGACCGCGACGCCAACACGGGGCTGCTGCGGCTGAGTCGGAAAGGGGTGCTGTACGTGCTGGCGTATGCCCACAAGAAAGATTACGACAACTTCCAGGTCCGGTCGTATTTCCCTTCGAATGACAGCCTGAAAAACGCGACGATCAACCTCGACGACAAGATTCTGACTGTCCGGGGCGTCACCCGCTTTACCATGTCGGACTCGCTGAAGGTATTTGGCACACCATCGGATAAGACCATTCGCATCGGCAAAAACCGTTCGTTTACCCTGAACGGGCAGATCAAGGCCGGTACGCTTCGCTACGCCGGGCGCGACATCAAGTTCGACTACGACAAGTTTTCGATGAATCTGAGCAAGATCGACTCGATCACGTTCTCGTCGCAGAAGCTAGCCGCGCAGGGCAAAACGGGCGAAGTCGGGGGCGACATTAAATACGAGAATGCCGGTACAGTTTACCTCGCAGCATCCGACAATAAATCGGGGCAGATCAAAGGCAAGAAAACGTCGCAGCGCATGGTGATGCCCGAAGGGATGACCGTGTACTTCAATCAGCCGGTACGGGGCAACCTCGTTTACAATCAAAAGGTGTACTTCAAAGTACCCCCCATTGATAAGGATAGCATGGGGTCGGATGATATTTCGTTTACGGGCACGTTCTACTCCGATGGCATCTTTCCGCCCTTCAAGGCCGAGCTGAAAACCATGCCCGACAACACGCTGGGTTTCGTGTATAAAGCCCCGGCAGCAGGCTTCCCGGTCTATGGCAGCAAAACCGCGACGGCGAAGTTTACCAGCGACATTACGATGGACAAAAACGGCCTGCGCGCGGAGGGGATACTGAATCACCTGACCGCCAGCCTGAACACGCAGGGTATGCTGTTTACGACCGATTCGCTGATTACGTCGGGCGAAAAAGGCACGATCAAAGAGGGGATGGCCGGGCCGACGTATTTTCCGCAGGTGCAATTCAGCGACTACACGATGAAGTGGTGGCCGAAAGCCGACAGCATGGTCATCGCGACTCAGAAAAATAACTTTGTCTTCTACAACGCCACGACCAATCTGGAAGGGGGGCTGGTGCTCCGGTCGAAAGGTCTGTTTGGCAATGGTACGTTACGCCGGAAAGACTCGGAAGCGGTGTCGAAAAGTATCAAATTCAACAAAGACGGCTTCCTGGCCGACAACGCGCAGTTTAAAATTCTGTCGGACAAGGAAAATAGCAAACCGATTCTGCTGGGCAACGACATCGATGTCGACTTCAACCAGACGAAGGGCGTCGTCGGGCTGGCGATCAACAACCGGCAGAACATCACCGACACGCTGAGTTCGAGCATGGACTTCCCGTTTGCCGCCTACAAGACCAACATCAACAAGGCACAGTGGAATGTCAACGCCAAGACGATTGCCATGAAAGGCGACGTAAAAACCTCGACGTTTACAGCCACGGCGGAGGAGCAGGAAAGCCTGACGTTCAACGGGTCGGCCGCGCTCTACGACGTCGACAAGATGACGCTGAACATCAGCGGGGTTCCCTACGTCACCTCGGCCGACGCCCGGATTCAGCCCGACAAAGGGTTGGTGGCGATCAAGCGCAACGGCGAGATGATGCCATTCAAGAATGCCCGGCTCGAACTCGACACAACGAGCCGGTTTCACCACCTGAAAAATGGCAATATTCAGGTGCTGTCGCGCACGCGCTTCTCCGGCGACGCGACGTACCTCTACCCGCTGATGAAGGGCGACACGGCGAGTGTGAAGATGGGCAATTTTGAATTGCAGGAAACAGCGGCCCCCGCCCCGCCGACGCTCACCGCCGACGCGCGTAAGGGCCGGAACAGCCGCCGGACCGGTTCGACAGTGAAGACCTACACGACCGTCGCCAAAGCCGAAGTCGATGAGGCCGATAACCTGCAACTGGCTCCGCAGATGCTCTACAAAGGCGCGATTCTGATGCAGGCGTCGGCCCCCGATCTGGCTCTGGACGGCTTTATCAAACCCGCCCTGAAAAAACGGGCCGATCTGATTGGCGGCTGGATTCCGTTCAAGGAGAAGGTGGCCGAACGGCTGGAGATCAAAGTCGACAAGAATCTGAAGAACGAAGGCGGTCAGGAACTGGTAGCCGGTTTTCACTTCCGGGGCGGTGGGGCGGGCCTGTACCCAACGTTCCTGTCGCCGAAGGAAGACGGCCACGATGAGGACCTGTTTACGGCAACGGGCGTCATGCGTTACGACGAAAAGGACAAACTTTATCGCATTTCGTCGGGCGCAGGCAGTGCCGATACGGTCGCTGTGGCGGCTGATAGTTCGTCCGACGACGTGGAGAATGCCTTTACGTTCAACGACAAACGCGGGCTGATTACATTCAAAGGCCCGATGAACCTGCTCAATTCGGCACCCAACAAATACCTGCTCGCGTCGGGGTCAGCCCGGATCAACATCGACAGCAGTCAGTACCGGTTCAATACGCTGCTGGCGTTTACGTTCCCCGTGCCGGAGGGCATCAGCACGTCGATTGCGGCAAAGCTGGTCAGTACCAATCAGGAAGAGCAAAACACTGAAGCCGCCGACGACGATCTGAACCGACTGTCCGACAAGCTATTGCCTCTGATTGGCGCGAAAGAGGTGGAGGCCTACCGCACGAAAGCGCAGAATCAGCACGTGCCGCTCAATCAGGCCTCGCCGAAACTACTGGCATCGCTGGTGCTGGCCAACGCCAACCTACGCTGGTCTAACAAGTTCAATGCCTTCTACAGCACGGGGCAGCTGGGCGTATCGAACATGATGGCAACGGATATCAACGCGCAGATGGACGGCTTCGTGGAAATCCGCAAATCGGCCAACGGCGACGAAGCGAGTATCTATCTGGAAGCCTCGCCCGACGTGTGGGTGTTCTACGATTTCAAGCCCGGCAACGGTCCCGGTTCGATGAGTCAGCTGGCTATCATTTCGTCGGTGCAGGAAATCAACGACCGGCTGCTGGCGGGGTCAAAAAACAGTGGTAAATCAGCTATCGAAGTGGTTCCGGCCACAGTTGATGAGAAGACGCTGTTCGTCGACCGCTACCTCGATCAGTACAAGACGAGAGTGAAGGCCGCGCCCAAGCCGAAACCCAAGCCGGGCGAAAAAGTGACGAAGGAAATCGCCAAGGAGAAGGAAAAGAAGAAAGACAAAGAGGCCGAAAAGGAAGGATTTTGACCGCTGATTTGTCCTGACCTGTGATTGTCTGAACTGTGATTTTTGTGATTGCTTTGATTTTTCTGATTTAAAAAAGAAATTAAAGTCTATCAGTATAATCAGAGTAATCACAGTTCAGACAATCTTGAACTGTGATTTTTGTGATTGCATGGATGGATTGTGATTCAAAAAAGAAATCAAAGTCTATCAAATCAATCAAAAAAATCACAGTTCAGACAATCACAGTTCAGAATTACAACCCGAACGCCGACAGCTTCACAAATTCATTCACGCGGGTTTTGATCTCGTCGTCGGTCAGGTTCATAATGCGCTCGGCCCCGAACTTCTCGACGCAGAACGACGCCATCGCCGAGCCATAGATGATCGCCCGTTTCATGTTGTCGAACGAGATGTCGTCGGTTTTGGCGAGGTGGCCGATGAAGCCACCCGCGAACGTATCACCCGCGCCCGTGGGGTCGAAGACTTCAGCCAGCGGCAGCGCGGGGGCGAAGAACACCTGATCGTTCTGAAACAGCAGCGCACCGTGTTCACCCTTTTTGATAATCACTGTCTGCGGACCCAGCTCCTTGATTTTCGCAGCGGCTTTCACCAGCGACGGTTGTTTGGTCAGTTGCCGCGCTTCTTCGTCGTTCACCACCAGCACATCGACCAGTTTGAGCAGATTCATCAGATCAGCATTGGCAATGTCGATCCAGAGGTTCATCGTATCCAGTACGATTAGCTTGGGCCGGTTCGTCAGCCGCTCGATTACTTTCTGCTGAATGCCCGGGGCCGTGTTGCCCAGCATCAGATACTGGCAATCCTGGTACGATGCGGGGATGATCGGGTCGAAATGCTCCATCACGTTGAGTTGCACCTCCACCGTATCGCGGGTGTTCATGTCGTCGTGGTACTTGCCCGACCAGAAAAACGTTTTCTCGCCCTGCCGAATCTCCAGCCCTTCGGTATCGATACCGTGTTGATTCAGGTCGCTAATCATACTTTGTGGAAAATCGTCGCCCACAACAGCCACCAGGTTATTGTCTTTGGTGAAATACGACGCCGATAGCGTAATGTACGTAGCAGCGCCCCCGATGATCTTATCGGTTTTGCCAAACGGGGTTTCGAGGGCGTCGAACGCGACAGACCCAACGGTAAGTAGACTCATGATTGTTCGTTTGTGGTTTATAGTTCGTCGTTCGTGGTTTCCCGGCGGCAGCTAACTACGAACTACAAACCATAAACCACGAACCGGTTATTTTTTTCGCCCGATCACCGGGCAGCGTTTGAACGGTTTGGTGCGGTCGAACAGGTAGCGATAGGTGACGTGCGTCTTGACAATCGTTGACCCAAGCTGACTCACGAACCGCACCATAATCGGGTTGAAATCACCGACCCAGTTCATCTCAAGTTGGGTGTACTGGAAGTCGGGATTGTTATCAGCTTCGTGCGGCATCCTGAGCGCAATAGCCGCTTCCAGCCCTTTTCCCTGATGCGCTGGTGATACGCCAAACACGACGCCAAATGCTTTCCGGTTTGTTTTGCGGATTGTATGCCACAGAAATTTCAGCTTGCCAATTAGATCGAGTTTACCGTTGACGTGTTTGAAAATCTGGTTCAGTTCGGGCAGACAGACAAAGAACGCGACGGGTTCGCCCTGGTAGTAGGCGAAGTAAATGATCTTCTCATCGATCACCGGCTTCAGTTTCTGCATCAGCAGTTGTGCCTGTTCGGCGGTCATCTCATGCACGCCCGCGTGGGCACCCCAAGCTGCGTTGTAGATGTGCCGGAACTGCTCGGCAGCAGCGGGCAGGTCGCGCTTGTCGATCGTGCGGAAGTCGTAGTCGGGATTGTCGTAAACGCGCCTGGCCCGGTCTTTCACCGCCTGCGACATCTCCGTCAGCCGCGCCCAGGTCGTCGGGATACCAAAAGTGAACTGTTTGAAATAGTCCTGAAAGCCGTAGTTCTCGAAAAGCGGGATGTAGTACGGCTTGGTGTAGGGCATGCAGTAGTTCGGCTCGCGGTCGAACCCGTCGACCAGCAGGCCCCACCAGCGGTCGCGGTCGCCGAAGTTGATCGGGCCGTCCATCGCTTCCATGCCTTTGCTTTGCAACCACGCTTTGGCCGTATCGAACAGGGTAAAAGCCGCCTTTTCATCGTCGATGCACTCGAAAAAACCGACGCCCCCCGTGGGCTGGTCGTTATCGAGATTGGCAATGTCGTAGTCAACGAAAGCAGCGATGCGGCCGATGGTTTCGCTTTTATCGTTCAGCAGCAGATACCGGATGCAGTCGCCGTGCTCAAACCGCTTGTTGCGTGTGGCATCAAAAACCTCGTCTACATCGGTATCGAGAGGCCGAATCCAGCAGGGATCGGCGCGGTACAGCCGAACGGGGAACTGGATAAATTCGTTTTGATACCGGGCATTGTTACCCACTTCAACAACCTGCATAACGGACGGACCCGCAGGCCCTTCTAAAAACAAAACGCGAATATAGCCAAAACCCCCGGGCGGGTCGACCTGCCTGTCGTTTTCCAGCCGACAATGCGTAGTTTTGCCCGCTTTGCCGTTCCAATTTTGCCGTATGACCGAGTTCGCTGCGCAACCGCTTCACTTATACAATACACTTTCCCGCCGGAAAGAACGATTCGAGTCGCTTAATCCGCCCTACGTGGGTATGTACGTCTGTGGCCCAACGGTATACAACTACGTACACCTGGGCAACGTCCGCACGTTTCTGACCTTCGACACGCTGTTTCGCTATCTGACGTTTATCGGCTATAAAGTGCGCTACGTCCGCAATCTGACCGACGTGGGGCACCTCGTCGGTGATGGCGATGAGGGCGAAGATAAAATCGGCCGGATGGCCAAGCTGGAAAAGGTAGAGCCGATGGAAATTGTGCAGCGGTTCACCAACGATTTCCACACCGTCACGACCCAGTTCAACATGCTGCCGCCCAGCATCGAACCCACCGCGACGGGCCATATGCTGGAGCAGATCGAAGCCGTGCAGGAACTGCTCGACAAAGGACTGGCCTACGAATCGAACGGCTCGGTATACTTCACCATCGAAGAATACAACAAACGCGGGGGCGAATACGGCAAGCTGTCGGGTCGGATTCTGGACGACCTGCTCAACGAAACCCGCGACCTCGACGGGCAGTCGGAGAAGCGCAGTCCGCTCGATTTCGCCGTCTGGAAACGGGCCGCACCGGAGCACATCATGCGCTGGAACTCGCCCTGGGGCGAAGGATTTCCCGGCTGGCACCTCGAATGCTCGTGCATGAGCACCAAGTACCTCGGCAAGCAGTTCGACATTCATGGGGGCGGCATGGACCTGAAGTTTCCGCACCACGAATGCGAAATCGCGCAGGACCGGGGTCTCAACGACCGCGAACCCGTCCGCTACTGGATGCACTCAAACATGCTGACGGTAAACGGGCAGAAAATGTCGAAGTCGCTGGGCAACTCGTTCCTGCCCGCCGAACTCTTCGCCGGTAAGCACGCCCTGCTCGATCAGCCGTACAGCCCGATGACGGTGCGGTTTTTCATGCTGCAATCACACTACCGCAGCACACTCGACTTTTCCAACGATGCCCTGAAAGCCGCGCAAAAAGGCTATCGACGACTCGCCAACGGGATGCGCATTGCCAAAGCACTGACATACCAGTCTACCGACGGCGTTACCCCCGATCCAGCTAAGCAGCAAGACATTCAGAAGGCCGTTCACCAGTTCTACGACGCGCTCAACGATGACCTTAATACAGCTGTCGGCATCGCGCAGTTATTTACCCTGCTCAAGTACATCAATATGCTGTATATGGGTCAGTTGCAGGCCGCTTCATTAGGTGAAGAGACGTTTGCCCTGCTCCGCGACTCGTACCTGTCATTTCTGGAAAATGTATTGGGTCTGCACGAGGAAGGAACTGATAATCAGCCGGTGCTGGATGGCCTTCTGACCCTGTACAAGGAATACAAGGAGCAGAAGCAATACGATAAAGTCGATCAGATCCGTTCGTACTTCAAAGCGCAGGGCCTGGCGATCAAAGACATGAAGCATCAGATCGACTGGGCCTACGAGGAATAATATGGCTCGCGACGTTTTTCATGATACTGTCCGGGAAGCACTGGTTGCCGATGGCTGGACAATCACGCATGATGGCTACCACAACCCAGTTTCGAACGGATGAGCAGACAGCGGATTTTTGACGTCGTTACACAGCGATATTCCGTTAATATTGCCGTCTATGATCCTATTCACAAAACGATTGTCCAATGGATACGGCACAGCAAATAGACAGGTATCAGGCACTGGTTATCGATTTTCTGTCGGAGCAGCAGGACCCAGCTACAACGACGGAGGAATACCGGCGCCTGATGCTTGCCGATAAAGAACATCGACATTATCAGTTGATCGCTACAGGCTGGGCATCGCCAAGTCAGTACGTCGATGCTATTCTGATTCATCTGGCGATCAAACCAACCGGTAAAGTCTGGCTGCTCGAAAACAGTACCGATTTACACGTGGCTGAAGAACTGGTTGCGCGGGGTATCAACAAAACAGATATTGTTCTAGCGTTCCACCCGCCCCAATACCGGGCCTTATCCGGCTACGCTGCGGCTTAACAATCTCCTCCACGACTCTCCGACCTTACTTACTACCATGACCAAACCCACCTTATTACTCATTGCTGCCGTGCTGACACTGGCGGGTTGCAAAGAAAAAGCGAATCAAGAAAGCGGAGCGAACACGCAGCAGGCGACAATGGTAGCCGCACCTGCGTTCAACGCAGATTCCGCCTATCAGTACGTCAATCAGCAGGTGGCGTTTGGCCCGCGCGTGGTCAACACGCCAGCGCACGCGAAAACCGGGCAGTACCTGATTGCGAAGCTGAAACAGTTTGGCTGCGAGGTGACCGAGCAACCATTTACGGCGACGGCCTGGGACGGCACAAAGCTGAATTGCCTGAATATCATCGGTAGCGTTAACCCGAAAGCAACCAAACGCATTGTGCTGGCATCACACTGGGATTCGCGCCCGGTCGCCGATCAGGACCCCGATAAAGCCGATCAGAGTAAAGCGGTTCCGGCCGCCAACGACGGGGCGAGTGGCGTAGGTGTACTGCTCGAACTGGCCCGTACTATTCAACTGGCGCAACAGAAACCGGACGTGGGTGTCGATCTTATTTTCTTCGACGCCGAAGACTGGGGTAATGGTGAAAAAGCGCAGAACGATACGAAAGACGGCCTGACGGTAAACGGACAGCCCATCGACTTCGTCGGCTTCTGCCTGGGGTCGCGCTATTGGGCCAAAAACCTGCACAAGCCGGGCTATTCGGCCTACTACGGCATCCTGCTCGATATGGTCGGTGCCAAAGGTGCCACGTTTACCCGCGAAGGCTACTCGCAGCAGCTGGCACCAGCGATCGTCGATACAGTCTGGAGTACGGCAAGTCGGCTGGGGTATAGTCAGTTTTTTATCGACCAGCCAGGCGGCACGATCACAGACGATCATCTGGCTCCAAACCTGATTGCGAAAATTCCGATGATCGATATGATCCACACCAATCCAACAATGGGTGGTTTCTTCTCTGCCTGGCACACCGCCGATGATACAATGGCGAATATCGACCGCACCACATTGAAAGCGGTTGGCCAGACACTTACGCAGGTTATCTACAATGAAAAGTAACGCGTTTTTACTGCTGGCATTGATCGGTCTGTTTAGCTGCGAGCCACCACCCGACCGCTTCGGCCGACTCGATCTGAAGAAGTGGCGTAGCGACCGGGGAGGCTGTAATGGCATCCGGGCAGCTATTCTACCCGATTTCCGCGCCGAGATACAGAACTTGAAAGGGAAGCGGGTCGACACGATCGGCGATTTACTGGGTCGACCCGATATCAACGAGATTGCCGACCGGAACCAGAAGTTTTATATCTACTTTCTGGAGAAAGGCCCACAGTGCGATAAAGCAGGCAGTAAATCGACTAGCCGATCGGTAGCGATTCGGATGAGCGCCATTGGCTTGGCCACGGAGATTACATTTCAGAACGGTCTTCCCTGATTACTCGCCTGTTACCAGCAGAACGCACTATTTTAAATTTTTTAAATAAATACGACACAACCTAATCTATGCTTTCTGAATAGCCGTATATTTACTGACACGATACGATAATCCAACGGGATCTTAGTGTCTGAGAACATACAGTCTTATCATAGGTTAAGGTAGTTTTTAAAGAGGATGGGAGTTTGCACCCGTCCTCTTTATTGTTTTGTGGCCAGTTCAATCAGTCCCGAATCAGCATCAGCTGACCGCGCATGACAGGCCGATTCGGGGCGGTAGCGACCGTGTACGCATACATACCAGCAGGCAGCTCGCGACCGTTCATCAGCCCGGCGAACGGCTCGTGATAGCCCTGACCGGAGCGAAAAATAACTTCGCCCCAGCGGCTAAAAATGGTGATGACCGCTTCGGGAAATGCCTCAATGCCCACCAAATTCCAGTAGTCGTTCAGGCCGTCGCCGTTGGGCGAGAAGGCATCCGGCACATATATTCGCTCTACGATCCGGATTCGAATACTATCGGAAGCCATGCAGCCCGACGCATTACTGACACGCAGGGTGTACATGATCGGGTTGAGTATCTGAACGACCGATGGGCTGGCTACGGCAGGATCGTCCAGAAACGTAGCGGGTGACCATAGAAACCGGTTCGGGTTGCCGGTCAGCGACGGTGACAGTGTAAACGTGTTCCCGTAATAAGTGACCATCGAATCAGGCAGGTCGATCGTTGGGATAGGCGCGACAACCGCCCGGCGGGTGGCCGTTACACCCTCACAGAACGGTGCGGGCTTCACGGTATACGTGACGAGATGAGTGCCTAAACCAGCCGCGCGGGCATTGAATAGATTCCCCGTTACACCCGGCCCATCAAACAGTCCACCAGCTGGCTGTCCGTTAAGCGTAACAAGCGGCACGTCGATACCACACCCATCAGGTATCGAATCGAGTTGTGGCCTGACGGGCGGTACGGCCGTCACGACAAACGGTGCCGACGTGCCCGTGCAGCCGTAAAAATCAGTTGCGAATACAACATAACTGCCTGTGGTTGTGGCGAAAAACGTCGTGGCTGTCGTTGTCAGGCTCAGGGGCTGCGAATCCTGCTGCCACGCGTATTGCACCCCACCGCTCGTTTCGAGGGTCAGTGTACTGTTCGGGCAAAGTTGCGGTTGTCTCGACTGGATGGTTGGCAGTACAGCCGCCGACCGGCTGACATCGACGGGGTTTGTTTTAGAGACACAGCCCGCCAGTGCGTAGGTTAGCTGCGCGTAGAACTGCCCCGGCTGCTGGGTACTGAGTACATCGGTGGTTTGTGGCACCAACTGGCCGTTTTGGTACCACTGTACGGCGGCACCAGCCGCATTGCCGACCGTGAACGACACGGTACCCGTCGTGGCGCAAAGATGCCCGTCATGGGCGAGCGTAGCCTCGGCACCAACGACGCTGATTCGAATGGTCGGGGAGTCGGCGGCTTTACTGCAAACGGTTTTTAGCGACACGTAAACAGTGTATTCCCCGGCCTCCCGGACGGTCAGGCTCGATCCGGTAGCACTTGACAAGTTGACGCCGTTTTGTCGCCACTGGTAATTCCAGTTGGGGTTCTCGGCGGCCTGAATCGTTGCCGTTTGCCCCTGACACAGGGTAAGACTGGTCATATCGGCCGGTTTGGCCTGAATCCGTACGGCCGGATCGGGGGTTGTTTGCGGAGGGCATTCAACGACGAGTAGCTGAAAATCGCGCCGAACTTCCCCGATCTTAACGCCGTTCCGGTATTCTTCTACGTTGACAGCGAACACAAACAGCCCGGTTTTCGAGGGCGTACCGGTGAGTTGACCGGTGGTGCTGTTGACACTCATCGCCGGTATGCCCGGTATGGCACTGGTCGCACTATAGCCTGATTGCCAAGTTACTTCCGGGTATGGCCCCGCCGAAACCGTATTGTTTTGCCCATTCGTAGTTCCTTTCTGATTCAGGGGCGTTACCAGCGAGTAGCGCAGCTCATCACCGTCGGGGTCGGTACCGCCGAAGGGAAACGTAAACGGCTCACCCAGGCAAAGATATTCGCCATTGATAGCGGTGAAGTGGGGGGACGAATTCTCGAAAATACGGCCGTTCTGTTGCAGGGCGGGGAATTCCAGATAGAACGTGTACCCCACCTGCGACGGGTTGACAATGTTGCTGATACCCCCGTTTCGGTTGCGGGTCTGGTACGACATATAGTATCCCTGTGAATCGGTATAGCTGGCGGGCGTCAGGTACAACTCGTAGCCAAACGTAGCAACAATGAAATTCAGATTCTGCTGTTCGGCGCAGTACGCATTCGTAAACGGAACCGATGACCGACTACCCGTTTCGACCAGCGTAAACGACTGCATGAATACGTTATCGCGCTTGCGGTAGATCCCGACCAGCCCCCCCATCTGCTGATT
Source organism: uncultured Spirosoma sp. (assembly GCA_964581865.1). GTDB lineage: Bacteria > Bacteroidota > Bacteroidia > Cytophagales > Spirosomataceae > Spirosoma. Next base: position 2,539 of record CAZOQC010000020.1, on the reverse strand, counting down.
GGCCCACTGCCCGGCTTCCAGATAATTGGTTACCGTAACCCTGTAGTGACCCGGTACGTCGCCCACCAGCTTCATCTCGATCTGTCCGCCAACCTGGTGCGTCGCCCAGCTCGTATACTGCAATAGACAGGCACTGACCAGTAAACAAAACCGAACGTATAGATGAGGCATAGAGAGAGCAGGGGGACAACGCACTGAACGGGAAAACTGTAATCCGCAAATTAGTCCAGCCAGACTATAGCTGCGGTTAGTTTTCAACAAACGGTTCGTCTATATACCAGGCCGTTACGTTAGACCCTATGTATTCGTTGCAGCCACTACCAGCCAAAGACGCACATTCGCTGGTTATACGCTTCACGCGCCAACAACTCCCTGTTTTCTACGCGTTTACCCACAAAAAAGGTGCGCTCACCAGCTGCCGTGGAAGACAGGTAGTGAGCGCACCGTTCAATCTATTGACTACTGGCGGCTACTGAGCCGATGTCAGGTAGAGCCGCAACCGAATCCGGTCGGTCGACCGTTGCTGATCGCCGATGGTAACCCGCCGGGCCAGCGTACGCAGATCATTCGACGTATTCGTGATAATAAGCGGCCGATTTGGTACGCGCCCCCGAATCAAATTCGTTGCGTACTGCGTAATGTCGAATGTGTAACTGTCTGTCAGTTCCGGCTGGGTAACGTCGTAGAAGTAGCCCGCAGCGTTGTTTTGCGCTACGATCCCGGTGGCCCCACTTGGCACGATAGACAGCAATTCATTCTGCGTATTCGCTTCAAAAATAGCCAGGTCTGGCGGGGTCATGTTATCCCGCAACGTCTGGCGAATGGGCTCCAGCACCAGTTGGGCGCTGTTGACACCCGCGTAGCCAGCCGGTAGTTCAAACTGATTGATATACGGAAACTCGATACGGGTACGCAGCCCCATACCTGGTGCTAGGGTGGTACTACGATTGGTCAGGCTACTGCTGACAGCGTCTGACCTTGTTTTCAGCGCAGCCAGCGGTGTACCACTCCGGTCGCTGATAAACTGCGTAAAGTGGGTCTTGTTGAGCGGAAAATGAATCGACGATGACCTGATGACAACATCGGTATTATTATCTGTGGAATGATAATAGAGCCGTAATCCCGTCAGATTGTTTGTCGAAAAGCCGGCCATCGTGTTTCCCGACGCGGGCGAAACAATGGCAAAGCCTTTCCAGTACTCATCCATCGTTGCATCGTCGATAATAGACCCACTGGTTAATGCGGCAAAAAACGACTGCGCCACGGTTGTATTCATCGGAAAGCGAACCTGCCGATACACGCGGGAAGCGGGCGTGCCGGGACCGGGGGTCACCGTCCGGGCAAATAGTGCCTTGCTATCGTATGGTGCCGAACTGGTACTGTAGTAGATCTTATCACGGCTCAACGCGGTCTGCAACTGATGCACTTCGACGTTAAAGGCTGTTGTAGTGTCACCATACACGTAGGCGTAACCCAGTTCAAATACGAGCGAGTCCAGCGTCAAGTTTGCGGTCGAGGCCAGCGCATTCGCTGTATAGTCGACGTTGCCGTAGCCCCGCGTCGTCAACGTACCGGTGTTGGCATCGGCCCAGCGGCTCACCAGAAAGGCGCTGTCCGCTGCCGACTGCGCCGACGTTATAAACGAATCGGGCGACAGAACAGTCGACACCCGGATACTGATCGTATCGAGTGCCTGAATGGAAAACGCCTGCGGATCGATGATAGACTGCCCGATGTCGAGCCTCCCCGACTGACAGGCACATAAGCAGAGTGCAGCCATCAGCAACCCGGCAACTCGGTGAATAAAATGCATCTGAAAAGTAAATAGTGAAGACTCAGGGCAGCGAAATATTCATCGCCCGTAGTTCATCCTGTGTGATGGTTGGCAGGTCCTGCCCCTTCTGTAGCTTATCGATAACCCGTTCGCCAACCCGCCGGGCCTGCGTTTCGTCGGCAAATCCGCGATCACCAGCGATACCGGGTATAGCTGGCTGATGGATAACCAGTTTACCGTGATTACGTACGTCGTAGCCCCAGCCTGCCGGTGTTTTGTACAGGCGCAGCTCATAAGCAGATTGGGACCTGTATACCTGATAGACCGTCAGCAAAGCCAGAACGGCCAGTGTAACAAACAGAATGCGCCGGACAATCATTGACGATTGTCCGGCGCCTTTCTGATCAATAGGCATCCGTGTTCTGAACCGTTGCGGGGTCGAACACCCACAGGTCATCGTAGCGGCTCGACGAGCCACCCGTCGTTACGTATCCTTTGTTGCCGATAGCAAAACCCTGTGCATACTGCCGGTCGGCGCCTTCGAACACACCCAGCGTTGCCCACAGATCCGTGGCGGGGTCGTATTGCCAGACAGTCGTTCCATTGCCCGTCACGATGTACCCTTTACCGCTGATCGCAAAGCCAACGGCATAGCTGCGGGCGATGGCTGCCTGATCGGTCGTAAACTGAAGTTTCTGGGTCCACAGGTTTTGTGTAGGATCATACATCCACCAATCGCGCAGGTTCGTGCTGTTGTTGTTGCCA
>CAZOQC010000019.1:0-107322 GCA_964581865.1 uncultured Spirosoma sp. | reverse complement strand
CCCCAGAATCTCGTGCAGCCCCGACGCAAACTTGCGAAAGAAGGGCGCGCGGCTCGTGGGATTTTCCACGATCCAGATGTCGCCCCGGCGCGTGGCCACGCCCAGGCTACCGCCCGGCAGCGTAACCAGCCCGCCCACTTCGAGCAGGGTACCTTCGGGCGCGGTCAGTTTCTGAATTTTAAAGAAGTCCTCCTCCTTCGGCGACTCCTGCGCCAGCGCCGTCGTCAGGCTGGCAGCCGCGAGTAGCGTAGTCAGTAGTTTTTTCATATCGATTGGACCCCACCCCCAACCCCTCCCCGTTAGGGAGGGGAGCACTGTCCTCGCTGATGAGTGAAGAGCGAAGCAATCGCTCCCCTCCCTAACGGGGAGGGGCCGGGGGTGGGGTTAGTTTAGAAAAGGATTGAGTATGTCAGTTTGCCTTTCACCGGTACGATCAGTTCCTGACCGCCCGCGCTTTCCCGAATCATCGGTTTTGCCCCATCCAGCGCGTCGATGCGGATGTATGCGTGGCCGTCGATCAGGTACATATTGTTGTCCATCGCGTTGATCGTGCTGCCGCTGGCCAGTCGGGCGTAGAGATCACCGGCCGGGTTGGTTACGGTCAGTTCACGTTGCAGACCCTGCCCCTGCTCCAGCACCCGGAGTTTATCGTTGACCGATGCGCCGTAGGTCTGGTAGCGGAACGTGGGGCGGTCTTGTTCGTCCAGTACATACCCTTTCGGGCGGTAGCTGGTGCCGGTCGTGTCGGTTAGCCAGCTGGCCTGCGCGGAAGGAAGTTTCGCCAGAAACAGCATGGGTGTACCCATCCGCTGTACCATGCCCATCGGCCGCGACGAACCATCGCCCCGGTCGTGCCACATCGGCGTCGTGTCGAGGAACTGGCCCCGCCATACCTGTACCAGTGCGCCTTTGTCGAGGTCGTAGGTGTAGTGTACATTGTCGGGGCTACCAACCGAGATAGCATGGGTGACGCGGGTACGTTTGCCCTGGGATTGTATATCGGGCGGTACGTCCATGAAGCTGCGCAGAACGGTATTGGCACCCGACGCGTCGACCAGAATCGGATCGACTTCTTCACCCCCGGCTGTTGTGGCGTCGCTGATAACGAACTCACGTACGCCCGGCCCGGCAACGCTTAGACCCAGCGCGGGTTGAATCCAGTCCATGAATTTTGAATAAAACAGTTCGACCGGTACGTCGCCTTTGGGCAGGGTGACTTTACCGGTGCCGTTACCAACCCAGCCAACCAGCGGTACAACCATCTGATCACCGATTTTCAGCGATCCCGCGCCACCCGGCACACCCAGCCGGAAGCGGTATTCGCCCGGCTCCGCCACACGCAGCGTGCCTTTGTAGCGAATCAGCATTTCGTTTGGAATGCGGCTAACGGCCGACGACAGAACCGTAGTTGGTCCTTCGGATTCGGGTGCCGTTTTGTCGTACTCCGGCTCTTTCTCGTATTTACCTTTGTAGACCGAGAACGTCAGGTTGGTTAATTCGGGACGGGGCTTGTCGTAAGCGATGTAGCGGATGTTCCGGAACGCAACGGCTCCGTGGTCGCCCTGCAATACCAGCGGACCAGTGGCTTTCTCGTCGTTGCTGATCGCTCCCCGCGTGGGACCGCTCAGCTCGACGTTATCGTGAATCAAAACGCCGTTCAGCTCGACACTCAGTAATTTGGCGTTCTCTGTTTTCTGACCCTGCGCGTTGAAGCGGGGTGCCTGAAACGAAATTTTCAGGTGCTGCCACAAACCCGGTGCGCGGCTGGCGTTCTGCCGGGCGGGATGGCCGTCGTAGCCGTTCTGACCGGCGGGTTTTTTATCGTCCCAACGTTCGTAGACGGAGCCATTATCGCCGGTGCTGGCTGTTTTGGTACCCCAGCTATCGGCCAGCTGAATCTCGTAGCGACCTTGTAAGTAGACGCCCGAGTTTGCGCCTTTCGCCATCATATAATCCAGCTCCAGATCCGCGTCGCCGTGCTGAAGCTGCGTGGTGAGGTCACCGGCTTTCACGTTTTTCTTATCGGATGGCAGGTTGGCCAGTACACCCGTTCCTTTATCGGTGAAAAGCGTGTTGGCCTTATTCAGATCAGCGCGTGCTGACCCGACGATGTGCCAGTTCGACGCAGGATTGGTAAACGCACTGAGGTCGTTGAGGGGTATCGGCGTACCGGCTTCGGGCGCGGGCTGCGCCAGGGCCAGTCCTGTGCCGAGTGTCCAGCCGACAGCCAGCAGCCAGCGTGTTCTGATGGCGTAAAATGGGGTTGACATGAAGAAAATGGAAGTTTTACGCCCGAAATTACCAATTTTCTGCCCCTGATGGCCCAACTACTGCAATTACTATATCTTTGGGCCATGCTAAACCGAACGGCTATTCCGGGCCTTCCTAACAGCTATATTTAGTCCGCCTGAGTAGTTCTGCCCGGAAGTCGACCTACAAATTAGTAACCCTGTTTTACGTTCATGAAGAAAACATCAGTAACCCTTGCCGCCTGCGCTGGCCTACTGGCTCTGGCGCTGTCGCCAGCGTCGATGGCTCAGAATCAGCCTAGTAAACAAACGCCTGAATCGACCGAAATTTACGAGCCGGTACCGCCCGTCGTAACGCCGGGTACCGTGTCGGCCAATACCAGCGGCACCACGCCACCGTCTGACGCCACCGTGCTGTTCGATGGTAAAAATACGGATCAGTGGGTAGCCATCACGGGCTACGATCCGGCCCACTGGGAAAAGACAAATGCGGGTCCGCTGAAGTGGCCCGTAACCGATGGTATCATGTATTCGACGAAGGGGTTCTCGGCCCGCTCGAAAAAAGAATTCAACGATTTCCAATTGCACATTGAGTTCAAGACGCCCGAAAAAGTAGAAGGTAAAGGGCAGGGCCGGGGCAACAGCGGTATCTTCCTGCAAGGCCGTTACGAACTACAGGTGCTCGACAACTACGAAAACCCGACGTACGTCGATGGTATGGTGGGCTCGATCTACAAACAGGCGATTCCGCTGGCTAACCCCAGTCGTAAGCCGGGTGAGTGGCAGAGCTACGACATCGTTTATCAGGCGCCCCGCTTCAACAAGGCTGGCCTGATGACCGACTATGCTTACGTAACGGTACTGCTCAATGGGGTACTGGTACAAAATCACGCGGCTATTCGCGGTACGACGGAGTACATCGGCTACCCGAAAGTGCAGGCTCATGGTGCAGGCCCAATTCTGCTACAGGATCACGGCAACCCGGTCGGTTTCCGCAACATCTGGATTCGCGATCTGTAGATATTTCCTGACACAAAAAACGCCCTCAGTTCATTGCTGAGGGCGTTTTTTGTAGCCCAGACGTCCACGTCTGGCTAACTGATTTAGGCGGCAGCTTTTTTAGCCGCTCTTGCGGCTACCAGACGTGGACGTCTGGGCGACAAACCTATGAAACAACTCGCTATCGGTTTACTGCTCCTCCTCACCAGTTGCTCGACAACGACGGTTTATCTGGTGCGCCACGCCGAAAAAGTCGATGAATCTGACTCGACCGATTTGTCGGTTGTGGGCAAGGCGCGGGCTGTCGCTTTGGCCGATACGTTAGCGAATAGGCAAGTGAATCTGATTCTGACCACGCCGTATCGTCGTACAAAGCAGACTGCCGGGCCACTGGCGCAACGGCTAGGCATACCCATCGCCACGTATCCGGCATCACCTGTCAGCGCGGGCGTCGATCGAATCAATCGTGAGCGTAACAAAACGCTGCTGGTCGTGGGCCACAGCAATACCATACTGGAACTGGCGCGGGGGCTGGGTACAACACCAACGCTGACGAAGATCAACGGTACTGACTTCGATAACCTGTTCCGGATTCGCATTCGCAAAACGCCATTCCGGCGGTCGGTTCAGCTGCGTGAAACCATGTATGGTCAGCCAACGCAGTGACACACGCTTTACTTCGTCGTGACCTTGATAGCGCCATTTGCCTTATCGACGTCGACGCGAAGTATGTTTTCCGTGGGGACTTTCTGAAACTCCTCTTTGGTAACCTCTTCACCGTTCAAGACAACCGTTTTGATGTCTTTGAGGTAACCCGTCGGCTCACTGACCGAGTCAAGCTGGAAGTTGATCGGCAAATTGTACCGGACGTTAACCGGTTCGGTACCCTGCCGTCCTGGTTCCCAGCGGGGCATTTTGCTGACGACCCGCACGGCTTCTTCGCCCGTACCGAAGCCAACATCTTTCAGCACACGCACGTCGGTAATTTCACCGGTTTTCGTCACGATAAAATTCACGAATACGCGGCCCGTTGCATTCGCTTTTTGTGCTGCCTGTGGATATTTCAAGTTGTCCTGCAGGTAGCTGCCCAGTTCTTTCATCCCGCCCGGAAATTCGGGTTGTTGCTCGACAACGGTAAATACTTCACCATCGACTTTTACGGGTTTTGGGGCTGATGCTTCGGTCTGGGTTACCGGCTTATCCTGCTCAGCCTGCGTACACATCACGAGGGTAGCCGCCAATGGCAGTACCAGCGCATAGCCGAGTAGCGCCCGGCGGGGAGACGTGGGTTTTTGTAGCATAATCACTCGTTGTTTAAGGGTTGAAAAGGAAATGAAAGGGGTTGTCAGGGCAGCGACCGGTGCATCGAGCGCGTACGAAACGAGCTGGTGCATATAATTCGTGTTAATCTGCCCGGCTGCGGCTTTATCGGCCAGAAATTCGTGGACCTCCTGCAACGCCCGCTTGTAATACCAGAGCGTCGGATTGAACCAGAACACGGCCTGTGCGACTTCCAGGCAAAGTATATCAACCGTGTGGCGTTGCCGGATGTGCGCTTCCTCGTGCCGGATCAGGGCATCGGGTGCTGTTTGTGCGTCGCCCTGACTCAGAACGAGGTAGCGGCTGAAGGAAAACGACGCGACCTGATTATGAGTCAGCCGAACAAGTACGTAACCGCTTTGCGGCTGGGCTGTCCCCTGACGAATAAGCTGATGAACGGAGCCAAGTCGCCACGCCAACCGGAGTAGCATAATCAACGTACCCGTACCATACACAATCCACAGCATAACAGGCACAGACCAGTCGAATGCTGATGATTGCGGTTGTCGGCCAATAGTGATTGAGGGTAACGTAATCACCCCCGTTGGCAGCGTTTCACTGGCTGAATCGGGCAGGCTGGCGAACGGTAGCAGGAGCGACGCGAACAGTGTCAACAGCAGGTACGCCCGGTTCAAACCGAAGTACGTGGTCCGGCGAAGCAATAGCTGGTAACAGCCCGCAAACAGCAGCAGATACAGCGTCGAGCGGAGTAAATAGTCGAGGACGTTCATGGCTTTTTCGTCTTGACGAGAATGACGCCGTTCTTTCCTTTTTCGCCGTAAACTGCGGTTGACGGAGTATCTTTTATCACGGTGATTGTTTCAATCTGATCGGGTTTCAGATTATCAATATTGTCTACGTTGACACCATCGACAACCCATTGTGGGTCGCCCTTTAAAACACTGCTTATTCGGATAGTTGCCGGACGGGCGAACAGCCGCAGCGAATCGGGGAGGGGCAGGGCGTAGCGGTCGCGGCTTTGTCCGGTAGTAGGTGAAAAACCGGGGAAGTCTCCTGCGGGATGCCACAGTGTACGTTTGGCTGGCAACGTATCGGCCGGTGTTGACCGGGCTGATTTTTGCGTCTTCGATGTGTGTTCCAGTGCAAACCGAATCGGTATTTGATAGCGAACCGCTACGGGGCGTCCCTGCTGGGTGGCCGGAATCCAACCGGGCATCTGACTCACAACGCGAACGGCTTCTTCCTGACAGCCGCTACCGGGTGCCGTAATCGTTTTGTTGACTCTGGCGTCGGTTACCTTACCGGATGGTGAGACAGTAAACAGGACATATACGTCTCCTTCGATACCGGCCGCTCTGGCTTTTGCCGGATAGTGCAGGTTGTGCGCGACGTAATTCATCAACCCCGGAATTCCCGTTGGAAATGTAGCCGGTTCAGCAACGGAACTGTATGTTTTGCCATCTTTCACAATGCTGGTTGGTACTGCGTTCAGGGGCATGGCCGGGTTCGGCTTCACCGCTCTAAATGCAGCTGTTGCGCCCATAGCGGGTAACTCATCTTCCAGCGTGGGTTGCAACCTGGGGCTCAGCGACAGTACGTTTTTGGTTATTTTCCCAGTCAGTGCATCCATGCGCCACTGATCTGTTCGGTAGCCCAGCGAATTGAACGCCAGCTTCGCCGTTCGCCCAACACCAATCAGCGTATAGAGGCCGTTTTGGTCAGTCGTGGTCAGCCGGTTTCCGTCCATGACGGATACGCCTGATAACGGCTTCCCATCGGTGGCACTTGTCACCCGGCCTTTTACGGTAATTGTTTTCTCCGTAGCCTGTTGCACCAGCGTTTCCAGCTCATGTGGTACCGATGTCATCGCCAATAGGGCCAGCGACAGTGGCAGCAACAGCATGTACTTGCCCAATGCCCAGCGCGTCGTCGCCTGTCGGTGCAGCATCTGAATCCGTTGTTTGAGCAGCGTTGGATTGAAGAAGCCGTTCGTCAGGGGTTCCGGGCGTATTCCAAACGCGTAGTCGACCAGAAACTGCGTGTACTCAACAGGCTGTGTAACCTGCTGTACCGTACCCTGATCGGCCAGAAATTCGTGGACCTGCCGCAGCGCCCGGTCGAGCAGCCACAGCACCGGAACGGCCCAGAACAGCGCCCGTAAAACGGCCATTCCCAGTACATCGGCACTGTGCCACTGCCGAACGTGCACCTGTTCATGTTGCAAGACCAGCGCATTATCCACGTCAGCCGGACTAAGCACGATATATCGGCAAAATGAGAACGTCGCTACAGTGTCCGTGGCCGCGAATACCAGCGTGAAATTTTGATACTGTCTGCGCGCCGACCGGCTGATTAGCCGATTTATTTGCCACACCCGCCAGCCCATACGAGCCAGGAATGCCAGCACAACCAGCGCATAGAGCAACTGTGGGAGTCGATCCCAATATGGTCCGGGCACGTCCTGACTGACGACGACGGGCGCTGCCGCCATAACGGGTAGCGTAATCACGCCTACCGGTACGGCTACCGGTAGTACCGCCGTTTCGGCTGGCGTCAGGCTTACCAGTGGTAACGTCAGCGTGAGCAGTGCCGACACCAGCAGATAGGCCCGGTTCAGGTGCAGAAACGTGTGTCGACGTAGCAGCAGGTAATAGCAATCGGCGAAGAGCAAACCGTATAGGTTGGCCTTAAAAAAGTAGTCGAGGGTATTCATGGCTTCTTTTGCTGGTTTAGTAGCCTGATGATGTCGTCGGCTTCGGACAGGCTGATGTTTTTCTGCTGCACGAAAAACGACACCAGCTTCTTCAGTGAATTGTCGAAGTAGTTTTCCATGAGCTGGCTGGTCTGGAAGTGGCGGTATGCTTCTTCGGTAATCAGCGGGAAGTATTCGTGCGTTTTGCCGTACGCCGTGTACCCGACCAATTCCTTCTTTTCCAGAATCCGGATAATCGTCGACACTGTATTGTAAGCTGGCTTTGGCTCAGGTAACTCGGCCAGTACGTCTTTGACGAACCCTTTCTTTAGTTGCCATAATACCCGCATGATCTCTTCTTCGGCTTTGGTCAGTTCACGCATGACGGCTTGGTTTCACTGGTAAATTACGTTGCGACGAAAGGTATGACTAATGTGTTAGTTTTACAACTAATGTATTAGTTATGGTGTTCAAAAAAAACAATCGATGGTAGTCGACTGCCGTTTTTCAGATAGGTATACGCCTGCTACCGACGCGTCAATTACCGAGCACAAACGTTATGGTCATCAGGGCACCGTCGATAGACCGATCGTGCACCTTCATACCACTGTCTTCATCGAATAACCGGTCGCCAATGACGGGTAGCGTGCCAAAGGTTTTGTGAAATTTATAAATGCTCTCGAAGCAGATAGTCAGCTTATTCATGCAGGTGGCTGCCACGATCTGATCTTCGTACCAGTTGCTGGTTGATGCGATTTTACGAATCTCGTACAAGTGCCGCTCCGACAATAAAAACTGGATCTTCCAGTCGTCGATATACCAATCATCACTACAAAATACGTCAACCACTGATTGAATGGATCGTTCCATACTAGAAACCGTTTTAATCGTACGTGTGACTTAACTGGCTGGTTGAGGCAGTTTACGGAATAAATACGATTGTTGGTACACTATAGGTACTTTTTTGGCGGGAATAGACTAAGCGGTATACTAAGCGTAACTCAGTACCCAATGAGTCTGTCAGGCTGTGGTGCCAACCACTTGTTTTAATCATAACTTAAAAAACAAACCGCCAGCGGGGGAGTCTCTGTATCAGTCAGCTTGTCCATATAAATCTGCCTTTTCATGACGACGCAGTTCCTGTTTGCCACCGGTATTGAGAATAGTAATCCCACCATCCAGAACGGAAAAATCCGGATGGACGAACTGGAAAAATGCGGTCATTATAAACACTGGAAAACAGATTTTGACCTTGTACAGGACCTGGGTATTGGTTTTCTGCGCTACGGTCCGCCAATCTTCTCGACCTTTCTCGGCGATGGCAAGTACGACTGGGAGTTTGCGGATCAGACGTTTGCCGATCTCCACAGGCGCGATATCATCCCCATCGTTGACTTATGCCATTTCGGCCTGCCCGACTGGATCGGCACCTTTCAGAATCCTGACTTTCCCCGGCTGTTTGCCAGTTACGCCAAAGCGTTTGCCCAGCGGTTTCCGTGGGTACAGCTCTACACACCCGTCAACGAGATGTACATCTGCGCCAAGTTTTCGGCCCTCTACGGCTGGTGGAACGAGCAGCTATCGACCGACCTGGGGTTTGTAACGGCGTTGAAGCACATTGTCAAGGCGAACGTGCTGGCGATGCAGGCTATCCTGGAAGTGCGGCCCGACGCGATCTTTATTCAAAGTGAATCGTCGGAGTACTTCCACGCGGAGAATCCGGCGGCTATCAAACCGGCCGAGTCGATGAACGCCAAACGGTTTCTGTCGCTCGACCTGAACTACGGGCTGCGTGTCGATTCGGATATGTATGAGTACCTGATGGACAACGGCATGACCCGCGACGAATATCATTTTTTCTTTGGTCAGAGTCTGAAGCAGTACTGCATTATGGGCAATGACTACTACCAGACCAACGAGCATCGCGTACTGGCCGATGGCAATACGGTCGGGTCGGGGGAGGTGTTTGGGTACCACGTGATTACGACGCAATACCACAACCGCTACCGCCTGCCGGTGATGCACACCGAAACGAATTTGTGGCAGGGACCCCGGGGCGACGAAGCCGTGAACTGGCTCTGGAAAGAGTGGGCCAACGTGTTGCGGGTGCGCAACGATGGCGTCCCGATCGTTGGTTTTACCTGGTATTCGCTGACCGATCAGATCGACTGGGATACGGCCCTGCGCGAGAACAACGGCAACGTAAACCCGCTGGGCCTGTACGATCTCGACCGGAATATCCGGCCGGTGGGGCAGGCGTACAAACAACTGATCGCCGACTGGCGTCAGGTACTGCCCGCACACAGCATCTGCCTGCAGGTGCCCATCGTGCGGCCCAGTGAAAGCGGGCAGGGGTGGGCGCAGAAACAACAGCAGGAGGCTCGCGAAGCGCGGCAGGATGCGTCGAAAACCATGGCCGCTGCCAACCAGATCAACCAGTGAGTCGATGATTTGCTGTTCGATTATAAAGCCGAACTGACCCGTATGGACCGGTCGACGGTGCAAAATAGCTACCTGCTGGCCACGCCGTCAACAAGCCTGTCAGTAAGGACTGTGTGCATTAAATTTTTGTTAACCGGCAAGACCATTTGACGCTACCGTGGTTAGTTCTACCGGGTGAAATGGTGGCTACATACCCGATTTGTAGCCCGTGCGAACGGCAACCAAACGGTCGTCGGTACGCACAGCCTTGTGGTTGCCAGGTAAGTAGTAATCAGATTGCCAGATCAGCCGGATGTGTCGACCCTACGGTCTGACGTTTGTATGGACAAAATTTCACTGCTGCCCTCCTTTCTATCGCCCGCTTCCGAACAGGCTGACCGGATTGCTTCGCTGACAGTCTACTTCGTCATTGCGGCTATGGCTGTGTTGACGACCGTTGTCGGGTTGCTGATCTATGTATCGGTCCGGTTTCGGGCCAGACCCGGTGACCCGGAACCAAAGCAGTTTACGGGTAATAAAGTCATCGAGGGACTGATGATTGGCGTACCGACGCTGCTGGTCGCGGTGTTTATGTACCTGACGCTCGACACGATGGCGAATGTGCTGCCGCCTGACAAGGGTCAGCGCCCCGACGTGGTTATCACCGGGCATCGCTATTGGTGGGAGGCCAGCTATCCCGGTTCAAAAGCTATTGTCGCCAACGAAATTCACTTGCCCGTTGGCCGGCGGCTGCTACTGCACATCGACGCGGCCGACGTCATTCACGACTGGTGGGTGCCACAACTGGGGGCCAAGATGGACGCTATTCCCGGCCGCACGAATCACCTCTGGGTCACCATCGACAAGCCCGGCGTATATGAGGGGGCGTGCAGCGAATTCTGCGGGGCGCAACATGCCTGGATGCGGATCAAAGTCGTTGCCCAGCCCGAAGCTGAGTTTCGGCAGTGGGTCGCGCAGAAAGGGCAGGACGTTACGGCTCAGCTACCGGCATCGGCACAGACCGGGGCTGCGTTTTTCAGCCATCAGCCGTGCGGGAGTTGCCACCGCATCCGGGGAACGGCTGCCAACGGCAACGTCGGCCCCGACCTGACGCACTTCGGTAGTCGTAAAACGATGCTGGCTGGACTGATGGAAAACAATCCCGACAACCTGCGAAAGTGGCTCACCGACCCGCAGCACGTCAAGCCCGGCGCGCTGATGCCCCGGTTCATTTATCCGAAAGACAGCATCAACGTACTGGTCGATTACTTAACCGCGCTGAAATGATAACGGACGTACAACTCCCCGAACCGCAATCGCCCCTGCCGGGTGCAACGGTCAATGCCGATCAGGGATTGCTGATGTGGATTTCGTCGGTCGACCATAAGCAGATCGGGATCATGTACCTGCTCATGACGCTGTTTTACCTGTTCGTCGGGGGCTTACTGGCCTTGCTGATGCGGGTGCAGCTGATGGTACCGGAAAACACGTTTCTCGCGCCCGATTCGTACAATCAGCTGTTTACGATGCACGGCACGACGATGATTTTCTTCGTGCTGACCCCCGCTATTCTGGGTATGGCCGTGTATCTGGTACCGTTGCAGATCGGGGCCAATGAAATGGCCTTTCCCCGGCTGAATGCGTTCGCCTTCTGGATTTCATTTTTCGGCGGGCTGCTCTTGTATTTCAGCTTTCTGGCGGGTGGTGCGCCCGACGCGGGCTGGTTCAGCTATGCCCCGCTCAATCAGGTGCAGTACTCGGCCTCGCCCGGCATCGACTATTACTGCATCGGGCTGCTGCTGTCGGGTATCGGCACGGTATCGACGGCGGCTAATCTGGTTGTGACAATCGTTACGCTGCGGACGCCGAGTATGAAATACAGGTACCTGCCGGTGTTTGTCTGGATGGTGCTGATCAACGGATTTCTGATTCTGGCGGCTTTCCCCTCGCTCAATGCCGCGCTGGTTATGCTGCTGATCGATCGGCAGCTCGACGGGCACTTTTTCAATACCGATGCGGGTGGGTCGGCCTTGCTATGGCAGCATCTGTTCTGGCTGTTTGGTCACCCCGAAGTGTACATTGTGGTGCTGCCCCCGTTCGGAGTATTGTCGGAAGTGTTTCAGGTGTATTCGCGCAAACCCATTTTCGGCTATCCGTTTGTCGTTGGGTCAGGTATCGCCATCTCGCTGCTGGCTTTCGGCGTGTGGATTCACCATATGTTTGCGACGGGGATGGGCAATACCGTCAATAGCTTTTTTGCGGTCAGCAGTATGCTCATCGGCATTCCGACGGGTGTCAAAATTTTCAACTGGCTGGGTACGATGTACGGCGGCTCGATTCGCTTCACGACGGGGATGCTGTTTGCCACGGCCTTTCTGGTTGAGTTCACCATCGGCGGACTGAGTGGCATTTCGTTCGCCATCGTCCCCATCGACTGGCAACTGACCGATACGTACTACGTCGTGGCGCACCTGCACTACGTCTTTCTGGGCGGTAGTCTGTTTGGCTTGTTCGCGGGCTTCTTTTACTGGTTCCCCAAAATCAGCGGGCGGATGTACCGCGAAGTACTGGGCAAATGGTTTTTCTGGCTGTTCGTGGTTGGGTTCAACCTGACTTTTTTCGTACAGCACATCCTCGGCATCATCGGGATGCCCCGGCGGGTGTATACCTACCCGAATCTGGCCGGGTACAGTCCGCTCAACCTGATTTCGTCGCTGGGCGCTTTCCTGATGGGCGGGTCTATGCTGTTGTTTCTGTACCTGCTTTACGATGCCCTGAAACGGGGTAAACGAGGGGGTGATAATCCCTGGGACGGCTATACCTTCGAGTGGCTGACGAGTTCGCCCCCGGCCCTGAAAAACTTTACCACCCTGCCGCCGGTCTACAGCTTTCGACCCGTACACGATTTGAATCACCCGGAGATTGGCGATCACAAAAAGTCCGACGAAGAAAAATATGGAACAAAAGACACTGATTAAACTAATCGTCGGGTCGGAAGCCATTTTCTTCCTGGCCCTGTTGATGGCGTTTGTGTATTTCACCTACGTGCCAGCGCTCAACCCCCGCGTAGCCAGTACCCTCGACCTGACGACAACGGGCCTGTTTACCGTGCTGTTGCTGAGTAGTAGCGTCACGTTCTGGCGGGCTGAGGTCAGCTTCCGGCGGGGGCATACGACCCAGTTGCGGCTGTGGCTCATCGCGACGGTCGTGCTGGGCGCGGTGTTTTTGGTTGGGCAGGGGATCGAATACAGCGGGTTGCTGAGCAGGCAGTTAACCATCAGCAAAGGTACGTTCACGACCAGCTTTTTCACGCTGACGGGCTTTCACGGTCTGCACGTCCTGATTGGGCTAATCGTGCTGTCGATTGTGTTGTATCTGGCGTTTCTGGGCGATCTGGACGACCCTGATTCCGCCCTGTTGCCGTCGGTGGGTATTTACTGGCACTTTGTCGACATCGTCTGGGCGGTGGTGTTCGTGGTCGTGTACGTGTTGCCTCACTTTCTAACCCCACGTGCGTCATGAGTTCGGTTATGCACTATTGGTCGATCGATCTGGTCAGCGTCGGGTTGTTGCTCGCGCTGGGGCTGTTTTACGGCAGTGCAGCGGACTGGCGGTGGCAGCGGGGCACGGGGCTATACGCAGCTGGATTAGTGCTGCTGGCACTGGTACAATTCTCTCCGCTTCATCTGCTGGGCATAACCTGTTCGATGAGTGCCCACATGATTAGCCACATGCTGCTGCTATTGCTGGTCGCTCCGCTGCTGGTGCTGGGGTTGCCCCGTCAGCCAGTCGGGCGAGCGGGGCTGGTGGTCGATCGTGTTTCCGCGTTTTTTCAGGCGGTGCCGTGGCTGGGCTGGCTGATCGGGTTGGGCACGATGTGGTTCTGGCATATTCCGGCCGTGTACGGAGCTAGTGTTGTGCATGGTGATGCTGGTGTTATGCCGCTTTGTACGCTGGCTGGTCCGTCGGCGGATTGGGCAACGAACCTGATTCATCTGGCACACTCGGTCAGTCTGGTGCTGGCGGGTGTCTGCTTTATCTGGCCGGTACTTGGTCCGCAACCTGACCGGCGTATTTTCCCACTGACGGGGGTCTTGTATCTGTTCACAGCCTGCGTGGGCTGTTCGCTGCTGGGTATGCTGATTACGTTTGCGCCCGCCGGTAGTTTCCATGCCTACGCCCCTAATCCAACCTATTACGCTATGGTTAGCCTGCTGCCGAATGGCTGGCAACTCGAACCGGCCGTCGATCAGCAAACGGCGGGGCTGCTGATGTGGGTGCCGGGCTGTCTGGTGTATCTAACTGGCGCACTCTGGCTGTTCTTCGCCTGGCTGACGCAGGAAGAGTCAGGGTCAGAAACTGCTCGGTTAGCCACATCGCGATAATTGGTATGCCCCCGCTTTTTCTGTCATCCCGCGCAGGCTCGGGATGACAAAGGCGAAAATACCACCCAGCCCCCTGAAGGGGGAGCATTCCGCAAATGAACCGCTCCCCCTTCAGGGGGCTGGGTGGTAAACAGGCCAGCACTTGGCTAGTTATATTTTTTAAGCGTAACCACATTGGAACAGGACAAAAACGACCGAATTCAGAACCGCGAAAACTGGGAAGAAGCCCGGCCTTCGAAGCTGCCCCGCCCGACGTACTGGCCGTTCTATCTGGCGATGGGGCTGGCTTTTCTGGGCTGGGGTGTCAAAGCAGGCTGGATCATCGCTGGTGCCGGTTTAGTAATTTTTACCATCGCCCTGGTGGGCTGGATAACCGACTTACGATATGAATCAGGAAAAATCGGAACCGACAAGCGAAAACACCCCGCCCGTCGCTAAACACCCTGACCACGACAGCCGCCGTGATTTCATGATGAAAGTCAGTCTGGGCCTGGGCGGGCTGGCGGCTGCTGCGGTGGCCGTGCCGGTGGTGGGTGCGCTGGTGGCTCCGCTGCTGGAAGACAAACCCGAAGTGTGGCGCAGTGTCGGTACGCCCGACCAGTTTCCGGTGGGCGTTACAAAACTCGTCAAGTTCGAGAATGCGGACCCCAAAGCCTGGGCCGGATCGACGGCGCACACGGCGGCCTGGGTCCGGCACGAAGCCGACGGGCAGTTTGTCGTTTTCTCGGTCAACTGCACGCATCTGGGTTGCCCGGTTCGCTGGGAGGCCGACGCCGAACTGTTTATGTGTCCCTGTCATGGCGGGGTCTATTACCGCGACGGTACAGTAGCGGCTGGCCCACCGCCGAAGCCGCTACCGCGCTACGCCGTGCGGGTAGCACAGGGGCAGGTACAGGTCGGTACAGCACCGATCCCCATCACTAAATTCAGCGACGGCTAATCCGATGAAACGTTTTCTCCGCAATGTTGGCGACTGGCTCGAAGACCGCACCGGTGTCATGTCAGCGATCCGGCCGATTCTGAACCACCTGGTGCCGCCGGGGGCCAAGTGGGCCTACGTGTTCGGCAGTGCCACGCTGTTCTGCTTTATCCTCCAGGTCGTAACGGGTATTGGTCTGGCGTTACTGTACCAGCCTTCGTCCGATGCGGCTTACCAGTCCCTGAAGTTCATTACCGATCAGGCTATGTTTGGCCGGGTGCTGCGCGGTATTCACTTTTTCGGCGCGTCGGGCATGATACTCTTCGTGGGCGTCCACATGATCCGGGTGTACATCATGGCGGCTTACAAGTACCCCCGCGAGATGAACTGGATTACGGGCGTCTTCCTGCTCTTCCTGACGATCATCATGGGTTTTACGGGCCAACTGCTGCGCTGGGACTCCAACGGGGTCTGGTCGTCGGTGGTGGCGGCACAGAACCTGGGCCGGATTCCGCTCATCGGCACCACGCTAGCCCGGCTGCTCCTGGGGGGCGACACGATCGGCGCGCAGTCGCTGAGCCGGTTCTTTGCGTATCACGTTTTTCTGTTTCCCGCGCTGATCTTCGGGCTTATCGGTTTTCACCTGTTCCTGGTTATCCGCAACGGCATTTCCGAACCACCCAAAGCCGGTCGGCCGGTCGATCCGAAAACGTACCGCAAGTGGTACGAAGCCATGCTGAAGCGGGAAGGTGTACCCTTCTGGCCCGACGCAGCCTGGCGCGATGCCATGTTCGGTGCGCTGGTCATCATCGCCATTGTCGGGCTGGCGATCACGGTTGGTCCACCCGCTCTGACACAGCCCCCCGATCCGTCGCTGATTAAAACGACTCCCGCGCCCGACTGGTACATGCTGCCCATTTTTGCGCTGTTTGCGCTGGTGCCGCCCCGAACCGAGTCGTACCTGATTTTCTTTGGACCGGTGCTGGCTGTGGGCGCGTTACTGGCGTTGCCGTTTCTGTCGGGAACGGGTGAGCGAAGCCCCATCCGCCGGCCTTGGGCGGTATTTGGCGTGGTCTGCGTCGTTATCTTCGTTGGTGCGTTGCTGGTGGCTGGCGAGATAGCCCCGTGGTCGCCCCGGTTCGACACAAAACCGGTTACCAACTTCGTCAGCTATCACAATCCACAGCTGGAGCGTGGAGCCATGCTGTTCTACAAAAAAGGGTGTCAGTACTGCCACATGATAAATGGCGAAGGCGGTATCAAAGGGCCCGACCTCAGCGTGATCGGCCGCACGTGGACGCCCGACCAACTCGATGTACAGATCGTCAACGGTGGGGGAAACATGCCGGCTTACGGCGGTTCATTGAAACAGGATGAACTCCGGGCTATCGTCGCCTTCCTGAGCGTACAGAAATAACGCAGCCCGTATCGGCCACCGCGTGGCGGCCACCGCGTGGGTCTATAGCTGGATCCGGACAGCGTGTAGTAGCCTGGACCGGTCCGCCGGCGCGGGTCTACGTCCGGGTGGCCGTTAGGCCAACTGCGTAGGGCGGTAGCTTTATTGGCCTAACGGCCACCCGGACGTGGACGTCCAGGCTACATGCGATGTATACGTCATTCGCGCAGTAAAAACGGGCATTGCGCCAAATCTTATACGGCATATCATCAGCTAAGCCGTAGAAAATGGCGTACTTGTGAATTGGTTCATCAGCGGCTTGTATAGCTTAAACTAACTCTATGTTCCGTACAACTTTACTCGCGTTAAGTACAGCATTGCTGCTGCGTGTGTCGGCTCCGGCGCAAACCGTCCCGACGCCAAAAGAACACTTCGGCTTCAACATCGGCGACGACTACCAGCTCGCGACCTTCACCCAGACCGAAGCGTATTTCAAAAAACTGGCGGCTTCGCCCCGTACCAAACTCACCGTCATCGGCAAGACGGAGGAAGGGCGCGACCAGTTTATGATGATCGTTACCTCACCCGAAAACCATAAAAAGCTGGCTCGCTATCAGGAGATTTCGACCCGGATGGCGCGGGCCGAGGGCCTGACCGAGCAACAGGCGCGGGCCATGGCCGAGGAAGGCAAAGCCGTCGTCTGGATCGATGGCGGGCTGCACGCGACCGAAACCGTGGGCACGCACCAGCTGATCGAAACGGCCTACCAACTCGTTAGCCGTACCGACCCCGAAACGATGCGGATTCTCGACAACGTCGTGATCCTGATGACCCACGCCAACCCCGACGGGCAGGAGCTGGTGTCGAACTGGTACATGCGCAACCCGTCGCCGGAGAAGCGGTCGCTGGACAATCTACCCCGTCTGTACGAGAAGTACGCCGGTCACGACAACAATCGCGATTTCTACATGATGAACCTGAAGGAATCTCAGAACATCGGGCGGCAACTGTTTGTCGACTGGATTCCGCAGATCATGTACAATCACCACCAGCGCGGCCCGGCGGGTTCGGTGCTGGCTGGTCCGCCGTACCGCGACCCGTTCAACTACGTCTTCGACCCGCTGATGATTACGGGTATCGACGCGGTGGGTGCGGCTATGTATAACCGGCTGAACGTGGAGAACAAGCCCGGTTACACGCGGCTCAACGGCTCGGTATTTTCGACCTGGTACAACGGCGGGCTGCGCACAACGACGCACTTCCACAACATGATCGGTTTGCTGACAGAGATTGTGGGTGGCCCGACGCCCGAAACCATTCCGCTGGTTCCGTCGCGGCTGATTCCAAACGGCAACACGCCGAATCCAGTGACGCCCCAACGGTGGAAATTCCGGCAGTCGATCGATTACTCGGTGTCGCTCAACTACGCCGTGCTCGACTACGCGGCCCGGCAGCGCGACCAGCTGCTGTACAACATTTACCGGATGGGTAAAAACTCGATCGAGCGCGGTAGTCAGAATTACTGGACCCTGTCGCCGAAGCGGGTCGAGTCGATCAATGAGCTGTACCAGGCCGATCAGAAAAAGACACCGGCTGCCGCGCCAGCCAGCACGACTACGACGCCGGGTGTGGCGACGCCGGGCAGCATGACTGCCCCCGGTAGCACAACGGCTATGTCGGATCAGGCACCGGCCCCGCGTGGCGAAGGCATACCCACGAAGTATTTTACGGCGGTATTGAACGACTCGTCCCTGCGCGATCCGCGTGGCTACATCATCCCAGCGAGTCAGACTGACTGGCCAACGGCGGTAAAATTTGTCAATGCGCTGATTAAAACGGGCATTCAGATACAGCAGGCAACGGCTGACTTCAGCGTGGCCGGTAAAAAATACCCGGTGGGTTCGTACGTCGTTAAGCTCGATCAGGCGTTCCGGCCGCACGTGCTGGATATGTTCGAGCCGCAGGATCATCCCAACGATTTTCAGTATCCCGGTGGTCCGCCAATCCGCCCCTACGACGCAGCTGGCTGGACGCTGGCCTATCAGATGAACGTACAGTTCGACCGGTTGCTTGACGCGTTCGATGGCCCGTTTAAAAAACTACCCTACGGCGAATTGCAAGCACCGGCTGGCAAGGTCAGTGGTTCGGGCGCGGGTTACGTGCTGAACAGTCAGGTCAACAACTCGTTTATCGCCGTCAACGATCTGCTGAAAGCGGGAGTCGAGGTGTATCGGATGCCGGTAGGTACGGACAAAGCACCGGCCGGTTCGTTTTTTGTGCCAGCGTCGGCCAACGTCAAATCAATCCTGGATGCATCGGGGATGACCGTGACGAGTACCGGCAAACGCCCGGCAAACGTGAAGAAGGTGAAGCCGATGCGCATTGGGCTGTGGGACACCTACGGCGGATCGATGGCGTCGGGCTGGGTGCGCTGGCTGATGGAGCAATACCATTACCCAACCGAACTGGTCTATGCGCAGGATATCGACGCGGGCAACCTGAAAAAGAAGTACGACGTCATTGTGTTCGTGACCCGGGCGATTCCGGCCGTGGGTAATACGCGGGGTGAAAACGAATACGGTGGGGCTGCGTCACGTGGGCCAAAAGCCGAAGAAATCCCCGCTGATTACCGGCCGTGGCTGGGTCGCATTACGGCCGAAAAATCGGTGCCGCAGTTGAAGCAGTTCATGGAAGCAGGCGGGCAGGTCGTAACGATCGGTACCAGTACGAACCTGGCCTATCACCTTGGTTTGCCGGTGCGTAATGCGCTGGTCGATATGGGGCCAAACGGGCAGGAACGCCCGCTCAACAACGAGAAATACTTTATTCCCGGCAGTATCCTGCGCGTCACCCTCGACTCTTCCCAACAGGCCACCTGGGGTATGCCGACGCTAACGGACGTGTATTTCGATTCGAGCCCGGTGTTTAAACTAGCCCCCGAAGCCATCGCGAAAGGGCTGGTCAAGCCGCTGATGTGGTTCCCCAACGACAAACCCCTCCGCAGCGGCTGGGCATGGGGACAGGCTTACCTCCGCGACGGCGTCACGGCCTTTATGGCTCCGGTTGGTGCTGGCAAACTCTACGCATTCGGACCGGAAATTACCTTCCGGGCGCAGTCACAAGGCACGTTCAAACTGCTGTTCAATCAGTTGTACGGGCTAGCGGAGTAGGTTGGACACTGCCAACCTCACCCCAACCCCTCTCCTAAAACAGGAGAGGAGCTTCTTTAAAGACTCACGTTGATTGCTAAAACTAAATGGGTTATCGAACAACTATAGGTCTTATATCAACTACCCATCCCCTTGTGAAAATAGCCCCTCTCCTATCTTAGGAGAGGGGTTGGGGTGAGGTAAACAAGACACAACAAAAAGCCGCCGGGGTACACACCCCAGCGGCTTTTTGTTATACAATCGAATGTGATTTAGAAATACTTCAACCCCTGTTTGAGGCCACCGTTCTGGCGGAGATCCATCACCATCGAGCCAACCCACAGATCGATTTCGACTTTGACGGGAATCTTGTTGATGTCGTCGGATACGTAAATCCGGATCGATTCTTCTTCCTTAAACAGCTTGTTGGACGGCAACACCGGATTAAGCCGGATGACGTTGATCTTACCCTGTTTGGTTTTTAGCACCTGATGGCCCCGATACCGCACTTTCATATTGTAGACTGTATCGTCGTAGAAGGCCGGCACTTCCAGCACCTGCCCGTCAGCGATGTGGGTGAAATCGATAGTGCGTAGAAAATAGTAGCCGCTAATCAGATCGTGGACGTTGTCGGGGACGTGAAAGATATCGCGTTCGGTGCGCTCCTCGGCCTTGACCGTGTTCGTTGCGTGGTTGAACGTAATATTTTCTTCCTTCCGGTAGTCATTCTCTTGAAGGTTGGAATAAAACTTCTGCGGCAGGATAGCTGAGGTGTCGATATACGAGCGCCACGTATCACGGATGCGCGTGACGAGATCGAAGGCACCGACCGTCCGACCGTCGACGTTGACCCGGTAGCAGGGGCGTTCGTTGACTTTATACAGCGTGGGGCTGACATCGACAGTGGCTTCGGCAGCATTCAGGAAACCATAGTGAACCCGGTATTCAAGGTGCTCACCCGGTCCGAAGCTATTGTTCACGACGCGTCGGTACGCGTTCACGAACGAAAAGCCGGTGCCCAGTACAGCCACAAAGCCAAGACCAAAGAGTAGTTTCTTCATAGAACCCGGGTGTCCGGTCAGGACATCAAAGCGACGGATATGTTTTTTTTAGGTACGTTAAATACCGATTGAAATTGCTTCCGAACTGATTATCAAACTCCTGCTGAAATCGATTCTGTTGTTTCCGGTACGTAAGATACCCAATAAAGTACGCATTATTAGGGCCACTTAGTTTGTTCACCGGCCGTTTTTTTACTAAACGCGCTTGCTTCCCGGTACGTTCATCTGTTAATGTATCAGCGCTCGTTACGATTCGTTCGATGGTTTGCCACTTCAGCGAATCTTTGACAAGACCAGGCGTCTGCGGTTTAAATGTCCTGTAAAGACTATCCAGCAGCCGTGCTCCGCGCAGCACGTGCTCATCGTAGCGGCCGTAGAAATTCTTACGGGCCAGGTAGTCGTGATAGGGTACCGATGTCTTGCCGTATTTCATCGCCAGAAAGCGTAACGCCCCGTATTCACCCACAAAATCGGCCAGATTTTCGTTATACTCCAGGTTGTTTTTGACAAACAGCGTCCCGTGCGTTAGTTCGTGGATAATCAGCTCGGCCAGATCACCCACCGGCCGGTCGAGCATGCTGGACAGAATCGGGTCGTTCAGAAAACCGAGCGTCGACCAGGCCGACACCTCGCCGATACGCGTGTCGAGGGTATCGCGTTTCAACTGGGCCACAAGTGTGTCGGCGCGGTCTTTCTCGAAGAAACCTTTGTACGAAAACGTACCCAGCACCGGAAACGTCCAGGTATGGGCGACGAGCGCGTAGGGCTGCGACGCCGTAACGACCCACAGAATCGGCTTGCCATGCTGATCGTAGAACGATTCGTAGCTGCCCGACGGATCGAGCCCCAGCGAATCGACGGTAAACCGCTTTATTTCCTGAATGAGCCGTATTTTCTGCTTCAGCGAGTCGGGGTAAGCCGGGTCGTTGAGCAGGGTGCCGATTGGCTGCGTGTTCCAGAGAATGCGAAGCTGCCCTTTGCCCTGCATCCAGCCGTAGCTGACGAGGTCGCGCTGCCAGATACCCAGTGCAACTAACAGGACAAGTACGCCTACCCCAATTTTTTTAACCATTGTCAATAGGATTGCTAACAGCGTGTCGAGTTAAACACAGAGAGACGGAGGACTCACAGAGAAAACAGAGGAGATCTCTTTACTCCGTAAAATCTCTGTGCCTCTGTGTTTAAATAAGGCTGTGTTTAAAAACTTACTCTCGGATGGGATGGTCGATAACTTCTTCGTTCAGGTCGATGCGGGCTTCGGCTTTGCGCAGTGCGTCGTCGTCGAAATCCTCATCGCTACGCAACCGCCGAAGTTCCTGACGTTTGACACGGCTTAGGTCACGCATGATTTCATTGTATCGGGATTGCTGCTCGTGCAGGCTAACGGGGCCGGGTGACTGGGCCGCGTGCAGGTCGGTTGCCACTTTCGCGCGCAGGTTATCGAGTAGTTCGTTGCGTTCGCCGGTGTAGTTGCTATCGAGGTGATTCAGCACAGCCGATAGTAAATGCGTCCTGATTCTCAGTTCCTGCTCCTCGGCAGACGGCCCATCGTTCGTTTCGGTGACGCCTACCAGCCGCATCACTATCGGCAGTGTCAACCCCTGAAAGACCAGAGTAATTAGGATAACGACGAAGGTGATAAACAGGATCAGGTTGCGGTGGGGAAACGGACTGCCATCTGACAGGGTCAGCGGAATCGACAGGGCCGATGCCAGTGATACGACCCCGCGCATACCGGCCCAGCCCAGCACGATCGGCCCCCGCCAGCCCGGATTGCGTTCGGCAACGGTGATGTACTTGCCAATAAACCGGGTAAATGCCGATGCGCTCAGCGAAACAACCATCCGCACAACGATTAGCAGGCCGGTGATAATAAGCCCATAATAGATCGCTTCGCCGGGGGAATAGTCGCCCAGTGCCCGGATGATGACGGGTAGCTCCAGACCAATCAGGATAAATACCAGCCCGTTGAGCGCAAACACGATCGTCGCCCACATGCCGGTTCCCTGCAAACGGGCCGTGTGATCCAGAATTTCGTTGCTGTGGTACGACAGAAACAACCCCCCGCTGACAACGGCCATTACCCCCGAACCGCCCACTTCTTCCGCGCTCAAGTACATAATATACGGGGCAATGAACGTCAGCAGGATGTTGATGCGCGTGGTCGTGGGCAGGAAGCGGTGAATCAGGTAGAAGACGCCCGCTACGCCAAGCCCCACACCAACGCCCAGCAGCGTGACGGTTACAAACCCCATAGCCGCCTTGTGCATCGCAAACGTCCCTGATAGGACAGCCGCCAGCGCGAAGCGAAACACCACCAAACTCGATGCATCGTTGATCAGGCTTTCGCCCCGCAGCAGGCTCATCAGTCGTTTGGGGGCCGATACGCTCTGTAATACCGACTCGGCAGCCACCGCATCGGGGGGCGAAATGATACCGCCCAGTAGAAAGCCCAGTGCCAGTGTAAAGTCCGGAATCAGCATGTACGATACGTAGGCCACTGCAGTGGCTGTAAACAGCACCAGTCCAAACGCCATGACCAGAATGATGCGTCGTAACCGCCAGAGTTCTTTCCACGACATATACCAGGCGGCTTCGTAGAGCAGGGGCGGCAGAAACAGGAGAAAGATTAGTTCTGGATCAACGCTGATCGGTGGCAGGCCCGGAAACAGACTGAGAACCAATCCGCTGATAACCAGAAAAATAGGCGTTGAAATGCGTAGCCGCTGCCCCAGCATGACAAACAGCGTGACGGCAAGCAGCAGAGCAAGTGATAACAGGAGTGTTTCGTGCATACGGTGGTAGCTCGTGAAGCGGCTAGTAAAAATAGTACGATTGCAGGACGAAACAACGCAGTACCCAATCGGGCCACCAGCGATCAGGTGCTAGCTGCGCGTGGTTGCTGACTTACCCGTTGGTACCACTAACCGATTCCCGCCCTGGTTGCCGGAACAGACATCCTACGCCTAACGGGCCGATACTGTCTATGCCGCAGCAGTCCGCAGATTTGGGGGTTCGCGTTGCGTATGCAGATCGACAACGAAACCGTACCAGATTCACACGACTGGCATTATGGGACTGAGGAGAAATAAGCATCAACCAGTTTCAATGCCTCAGCGGGTTCATTGGCGCAGCTCCCGCAATAGGTGCCGACCCCGTTGACCGGACCCTCATAGCCGAGCGTAAACGTCTTTTTGTACTGCCCATCCTGACTTGTCATAACCAGTTTCCTGCCCGCTCTGTCCCGACGAATCAGATACGGCTGACCAACCCCCGCCATCCTGACCAGCACTACCGTCTGACCATCCAGCCGCTTCTTGCCAATGGGTTCCAGCCGAATGCCTGTTTCGTGCTGTTTGTAAGCATACGTCATCTGCTGCCCCGACTTTGTATTATCGAGCGTAAGCTTCTCCCAGTTCGGCGATGCGTAGTCGCCAACCATGAAGAAGGCGTGGGTCTTGTCCTGTGCCAGGGTCGATCGGCCAATCAGTAACAAACCAGGTGTCAGCAGTAGCAGGAAGTGAATGCGAATCATAGCCTGGCTCCGTGTTGTTGCCCCCGCGCCAGTGTCAGGCCAATCTGACCGGCATGGTAAGCGTTGTGATACAGCACATGCGAGAACAGTCGCATGCGCGAAACGGTGCCGAAAAAAGGCGTGTCGATCGGGTCTAGCCAGGCTTCGTTGGGCGTCGTGTCGATGCAGGACCGGAAGCGTTCGTACCCCTGCTCGATCAGTTGTCGACTGCTATTGACGTCATTGCCCTGCCCAGTGTCCTGCTGCCCCATTGTCGAGTTTTGAACGGTTGTCGGTAAGCCGAAGAACAAGCCGAACATTATGAACATCTCGCCTGTGTGACGCAGGATGAACCCGGCCGATGCAGCCTGTGGATTCAGGCGAATCGTACCATTTTCGGCCGTTACCAGGTCGAAAGTCGATCCGCACGTTAGCTGATTCTGAACCAGCATGTCGAGTAATACCTGTTGTTGCATCGGTTGAACAGATAGCCATACCCCTGAAACGCACGGGGGCGGTTTCTGAAAAACCGCCCCCGCTCAATGTCTACTGTTCTTTGGGCTTTACTTTTACTTCGTTGACGACGGTTGTGCCGCCGGCCGCACTGTCGACCGGGGCCTGCTGACTCATCATCGGATCACTACCGGTTGTGTCGCCCTGACGGCCCATAAACCCCGTCGATGTGTCGGTCGATGAACTGGTCGTTTCCTCGGTTTTCTTACTCGAACAGCTGGTTAGTGTACTGCCCAGACCGGCGAGTGTGCTGATAATCAATGCCTGTAGTAAGAACGTTTTTCCGTTGCGTATCATAAGTAAACCATTTGTTTGTGTCGGATTATAACCCGAAATTATTCCAGTAGTTTGCTGGGCTGGTCATGAAAAAGGGAAGCGGACGTAGTCTGCTTCCCTTTTTCGATTATTCCGGGGTTGGTATCCCACCGGGTAAGGCTACTTCTTCGGATTGCCCGACGAGCCACCGGCGCTGGCAGGCGGTTGTGTGGTTTTTTCCGTCGACGTTGCGCTCATGGGTTCACCTTCCTTGTCCAGCTCGATCACTTCGTAGCCCAGTCGTTTCAGGCCGGGCTCGATCAGCTTTTTGTTGCCGACAACTGTGATAATCATCTTATCGACGGGGAGTTGTTTTCTGGCGATCGCGTCGACTTCTGCTTTCGTGATCTTCTTTAGAATATCGCTTTGCTGTTCGACAAAGTTGCGGGGCAGGTTGTAGTCGATAATCCGGTTCAGGAAGTACGCTTTCTGAATCGGCGTTTCGTAGCGTAGGGCATCGCTTTGGCCCAGCGAACTCTTCACGAAAGCCAGCTCCTGATCGGTAATCCCCGTTTTGCCGTAGTTGGTGATCTCCTTGATAAACTCGACCACCGAGCTGTCCGTCGTGGCCGCTTTCACGCCCGCCTGCGCCGTAAATGGTCCGGCGGTGTGGGTACTCGAAAACCGCGAATTGGCACCGTAGGTGTAGCCTTTGTCTTCACGCAGGTTCATGTTGATACGGCTGTTAAACGCACCGCCCAGCATGTAGTTGGCCAACCCGGCGCGGTAGTACTCACCGGTCGCGTCGTACGGCATGTTGGTCAGGTAACCAATGCGGATTTCTGACTGAGCCGCCTGATCTTTGTCGATCAGGTAAATGCGGGTTTTGTCGATCTTTTTCGTAGCCGCTTCGCCCGGAATACTGACTGGTTTGGCCTGCCATTTGGTGAGGAACGCCAGCTTCGGCATAACGTCTTTCTGCTCCAGATCGCCCACCACGACCAGGCTGGCCACCGATGGCGACACGTACGCGTTGTAGAACGCTTTTACGTCGTCGAGCGTGATCGACTCGACCGTTTTAATGGTACCACTCGTTTGTACGGCGCGGATGTTGCCGTTGCCGTAGAGCAGTCGGTTGTAGGCTTTGTTGGCAATTACTACGGGCTGGGTGCTCTGGTTACCGATCAACTCGATCTGCTGCTTTTTCAACCGGTCGAAGTCGTCCTGCGCGAACTTGGGCCGCAGTAGCTTTTCTTCCACCAGCGCCAGTGTCGAATCGAGGTTTTTCACCATCGACTCAATCGACACGTTGATTTCCTCGGTGCTTGCCCGAATATCGACGCTACTGCCCAGTT
Organism: uncultured Spirosoma sp.; assembly: GCA_964581865.1. Classification (GTDB taxonomy): domain Bacteria; phylum Bacteroidota; class Bacteroidia; order Cytophagales; family Spirosomataceae; genus Spirosoma. Next base: position 81,133 of record CAZOQC010000019.1, on the reverse strand, counting down.
TCTCGAGCTTCGTGTTCAGCTGTTCGTTGGTGTACCGTTGCGTCGCTTCGTTCATCAGGGCGGCCGTCAGTTGGGCAATACCCGCCTTGGATGGGTCTTTCGCTTCCAGCAGGTGACCGCCTTTGATTGTCATCAGCATCGTTACGGTTGGCACTTCGCTGTTACGCGTACCGATCACCTTAATGCCATTGGCGAGCTTGTCGGTCCAGAACGGCGGTACTTTCAGGGACGGATTCGGGCCGGGGCCGGGTTTCTTGCTGCGGTCGAACGAGTCGCTTGCCTTGGCGTATTTCAGGCCGTTGTAGCCGTAATCGGGTGCTTTGTAATCCGCTGTCGACGCCGTGTAGTTGTCGGGTCTGGACACAATTTCAGGCTTGCCCTTCGGGTAGACGGTCAGAATCACGGCGTGTTTGCCTTTGATGTACTTATCGTACACGCGCATTACATCGGCTTTCGTGACCTTGCTGTACCGCTTCAACTCCTGCGGCAGGTAGTTGGGGTTGCCCAGAAATGTCTGGTACTGCGCTAGCTGCGACACTTTACCCGATACGCTCGACAGACCTTCAATCAGCTGGGCTTCCCGGGTTGCGCGGAACTGCGCGATGTCATCATCCGTGGCACCCCGTTTCTCAAATTCGGCCATCGTCTGCCGCACCAGCGCTTCTGTACTGTCGAGTTTCTTGCCGGGGTAGGGCAGGATCGTCATTGTTAGCTGACCGCCAAGCTCCGTCGTTGGGTGACCGGCGTTGGCCTGCACCGCCTGCTGAGTTTTGACCAGATTTTTGTAGAACAACGAGTTCTTGCCACCGCCCAGAATCTCGGCCAGCGCGTCGAGGGGGGCTTCATCGGCGTCGTAGTTCGGTACGGTTGGGTACACGATCTGGAGCATCGGAAACCGGATGTTGTCTTCGTACGACACGTACCGGTCTTTGTCGAGCATCGGCGACGGTACCTGCGTCTTGGTCACTTCAGGACCGCGCGGAATCGAGCCGAAATACTTCTCGGTCAGGGCCAGCACCTGCTTTGGTGTCACGTCGCCACCAACGGTCAATACGGCGTTGTTAGGGCCGTACCAGCGCAGGAAGAAGTTTTTCAGGTCATCGACGTTAACCCGGTTGAGGTCTTCGATGTAGCCTATCGTCAGCCACGAATAGGGGTGCCCGTAGGGATACAGCGTTTTGGCGACGTATTCGCCCGACAGGCCGTAGGGCCGGTTGTCGTAGTTCTGCCCGCGTTCGTTTTTCACCGTGGCCCGCTGAATCTCGAATTTCTTCTGGGTTACGGCATCGAGCAGAAAGCCCATCCGGTCGGCTTCGAGCCAGATTGCGCGTTCGAGCTGATTGCTAGGCAACGTTTCGTAGTAGTTGGTCCGGTCGCGGTTGGTCGAGCCGTTGAGCGTACCGCCCGACTCAGTTACGATTTTAAAATGCTCGTCGTCGGCCACGTGGTCGGAGCCCTGAAACATCATGTGCTCGAAGAAGTGGGCAAACCCCGACTTGCCGATTTCTTCCCGTGCCGACCCGACGTGGTAGGTTACGTCGACGTGAACGACGGGGTCGGAATGATCTTCGTGGACAACGAGTGTCAGCCCGTTGGGCAGCACGTACTTTTCGTACGGAATAACAAGTTCGTTTCCCTGACGGGTGACTTTCTCGACGAGTTTGGCCTGCGAAAAGGCCACCCCCGCCGATAGCAGCCACGCAGCCGTTAACCGGGTACAAAAGCGGAAGGACATGGATGTGATTGGGTTGATTAGCCCCCAAGCTACGAAGAAAAGCTATGCCCTATATCTGGTATTACACGAGTGGTTTTGGGAATAATCGACGTATTTCATCGTCTGCTGCGCTGACTATCGACTTGATGTACCGGTCATTTCATTATTCGGCCCTCACAAACGATGGTGCCGAAATTTGTCGCAAACGTAACAATAAACCTGTGTGGTTTATTGTTACGTTTGCGGTACTATGATTATCCGCTTCGCTACCCAGCAACTGGAAGATTGGTTTGTCGGTGAGTATGAGGGTAAACAGCCTTTCAGCGAATCAGTGCTCAGAGCCTACCAAAAGACAATTCGCAAACTGGATGCAGCCGGTAGTCTGGCTATACTGCGGCAAAACAAATCGCTGAACCTTCATCCCTTGAAGCGCGATCTGGAAGGTAAATATGCCGTACGGGTCAATATGCAGTATCGCGTCGTTTTGTCGATTAGCGAAGAAGGTGAGATTCAGATACTATTGATCGAAGAATTAACGGACTACCACTGATGATACTCAATCGTAACGGAGAGGAGATTTTTGCTGCACATCCCACGCATCCGGGAGAACTGCTCACCGACGAGTTGGAAACCCGTCAGATGACTCAGAAGGAGCTGGCTAACCAAACAGAGGTGAGTGCTACGTTTGTTTCGGAGCTGATCCGGGGCAAAAAAAGTGTTTCAGTTGCGATGGCACTGAAGCTAGAAGCGGTTCTGGACATAGATGCTTCATTCTGGCTGAACGCCCAGCGCAATTACAACCGGGATTTGGCCTATCAGAAAGCAAAGCAGGAAATGAACCGCCTTAATGTACCCGAAGCCAGACAGCGGGAATTGCTCAAAGCCGTGGCCGCGTAAGTGGTTGTTAGTTACCCATGTTGTGCTGCGTATCTAACGTGACCAGATAATCAGGCAGCTTATAGGCCGATGCGTTACGCGATAGCGGACTACTTCATCTCGCCAATATTCGTCCAGTAGAGATAGACAAATAGCAGGCTGAAGAAGACGCCGAACGACACGTTGAGCGCACCGAAACCGGCCAGGATGACGGGGAGAATCAGGCCGACGGCGGCACCGGCTGCATAGATCCAGAAACCAATCCGGCGCAGACGGAACATCAGAATGGCACCGACCAGCGTCAGGGCAGAGTAAAGGAGCTGGGCGATAGCAAGCGGCTGAATCAGGTCGGGGTCGTCGGGCATGGGGACGTCGCCCGATGCGCGGTCTTCAAAATAGGCTTTCTCCTTTTTACGCTGGTCGTCGGGGAGGGGCTTACGCGTGATGGCGGTTGTCTCGGCGACATCCTGCGTACGGGTAAGCGAGACGATAGCATCGAACAGGCCGATGCCGCAGCTAAGAAACGTCAGAACGCAGAGTAGGGTCAGAAATTGAGATCGCATCGACAAAAGTACGGACATACGCTGGATTGACCCGCGTACGGATAGCGACACAGGGGGAAAACCTTATTTTCGCGCCGGGTCTCCCAAAACCGGACTCACACAGCCAACATGACGATTCAGGAAATTACCGAACAGGTTCGCCGGAAAGCAGCCAACGCATCTCCTTTTGAGGCTACCGCCAAAATTGTAACCGACCAGGGCGTCGTATACGTCGATGGCAATCAGTCACCCGTTGCCGTATCGAACGACGACAAACCCGCCGACTGCGAATTGCAGGTCAGCGTCGATAATCTGGTGAAACTCGGCACCGGTGATCTGAACCCGATGATGGCCGTTATGTCGGGTAAACTGAAAGTAAAAGGCGACATGGGTATTGCTATGAAAATGGGTCAGATTATGAGTTAATTGACTTGATGGTAGATTGACTTGTGTTATTAGGTGATTTTGTCCGGTGGATGCGTTAGCTTGCGTAGCTGCCGGACATATACAGCCCATCGCTCAATCAAACCGTCGTCGCCATGACCCCGTTCGCCAAAAAGTCGCGTCGTTCGTTTCTCAAGGACAGTTTACTGGCGACAGCCGCTGTGGCCGCCGGTAGTTTCGCTATTGTGCCGCGTCACGTACTGGGCGGTACCCTTGCTGATGGTTCGCGCGTGATTGCGCCGTCCGACAAGCTGAATATTGCGGCTGTGGGTTGCGGGGGTAAAGCCGATTTCAATATTCAGCAGGCGTACAATACCGGTACTGACAATATCGTGGCCCTCTGCGACGTCGACGACCGGCAGGCGAAAAAATACCGCGCCAAATTCACCAATGCCCCTTACTTTCAGGATTACCGCGAATTGTTCGACAAGGCAGCCAAGACCTTCGATGCGGTAATCGTCAGTACACCCGATCACATGCACGCGCCGATTGCGATGGCGGCTATGCAACTGGGTAAACATGTGTACGTCGAAAAGCCGCTCACCCACGACATTTACGAAGCCCGGATGCTGACCGAAGCGGCCCGCAAATACAAAGTCGTAACGCAGATGGGCAATCAAGGCAGTTCGGGCGATGCTACGCGTATTATCGAAACCGCCATTCAGGACGGCATCATCGGGCACGTTCACACGATTCAGTGCTGGACAAATCGACCGGTGTGGCCCTCGGGGGTGCAGTCGCCGAAAGACAGGGGGGAGTCGCAGCCCATCCCGCCCGGCGTCAACTGGCCGCTCTGGCTTGGCACCGCGCCCACGCGCCCCTATCACGAAGCGTATATGCCGTTTCGCTGGCGTGGCTACTGGGATTTTGGTACCGGTGCGCTAGGCGATATGGGCTGTCACTTCATGGATGTGCCGTTTCGAGCGATGAAGCTAAATTATCCCACCTCAGTCGAGTGCAGCGTTGGTTCGGTGTACGCCGATTTCTTCAAAGAAGCATTCTTCGATGATTCGTGCCCGCCCTCTGCGTCGATTCACCTGACGTTTCCCTCGAACGATAAGAAAGTAAAAGAGATCAACTTCTCCTGGTTCGACGGCGGCATCCGGCCCCCGCTGCCGGAGGGCGTAGCGTACGACGACCTGTTCCGGTCGGACGATGGTGGTATGCTGTTTATCGGTACGAAGGGCATGCTGACGGGCGGATTATTCGGCAACGAGCCGAAGCTGTTGCTGTCTGATAAAACGCTGCCCGCTCCCAAAACTCCGCTGGTCGATGGTAAAACCGACGGGCATCAGCAACAGTGGGTGAAGGCCTGTAAGCAGGGCCACGGAGCCTACACATCATCGCCCTTCGAGCAGGCCGGTCCGCTGACCGAAACGGTACTCATGGGTAACCTGGCGACGCGATCCTACATGGTGCGGGAAGGTGACAAATTTACCGGTCGTAAAAAGCTGCTTTGGGACGGACCAGCCATGAAAATTACCAATTACGACTACGCTAACCGCTTCGTCCGGCGAGCGTATAACGGCGGATACAGTTTGTAAACTGTGCGTGGTTTACGGTTTTCTGTATACGGTTCACGGTGTACGATTTAACTGTGAACCGTACACCGTGAACCATCATGCCGTTATGCGGAAGATGGTAGAGGTTTCGATGGTGCTGTCAGATTCGGTGGAGGCCTCGCAACGCCCAACCAATTCAAACGGAACGTAGTCGATAAATTCGCGCAGGCTGGTAAAGTACTCAGTGCCGTATTGCTGGGTGCCTTTGTAGAATACCAGGTTGTTGATGAAGTACTTACCCGCGAACTGCTCCGCCATAATGGCAAATAACTCATCGAGCTGGGGCAGCACGTACCACGTTAGTTCGGCGAATAGAATGGCGTCGTGATCGGGGTAGCTAGCCAGATTCAGTACATCGTCGATGGCAAATCTTAGATGCGGAAATAGCACACGGGCTTTATCGACAGCGGTAGGGGAAGTTTCGATTCCCTGTGGTACGATACCCGTCTGTCGGTAGATTTCCTGCGAGTAATAACCCAGGCCGCTACCACACTCCAGGACTGATTGAATACCAAATTTTTTGATGTGAAAAATACCGGCCTGTCGGGCATAGGGATTTGGCTGCTGGTCTTGCATCCAGGGCTGGTCGAACCGCTGGTACATTTCGTCGAACTGCCCAATAAACTGCCCATTTTTAATAACGTAGTCGTGGTAAGTCGCCATTTTTGCTTAAAAAGATATTTGTTTTAATAGCTTTTTAATATGGCGGGTAGTCTTCGGGCGATTCGAAACTTTTTGAACGGGAAACAAAAAAGCGTTCGGACAGTAGTGTCCAAACGCTTTGGCAGGGCTGGTTAAACGACCTTTATTCTACCCAGATCGTTTTGGTACTGACAAACTCCTTCATGCCCACCTCCGACAATTCGCGGCCGAAGCCCGATAGTTTGATGCCGCCAAACGGCACGCGTGGGTCCGACCGCATCAGGCCATTGATGAATACAGACCCAGCCTGAATCTGACGCGCCAGTTGGTTTGCTTTGTCTATATCCTGCGTCCAGAGTGCCGCACCCAGCCCATAGCGCGACTGATTGGCCAGTCGGATCGCGTCGGTGTCGTCGTTTGCCGTGATGATGACCGCCAATGGGCCAAATGTTTCATCGTCGAACGCGGCCATGCCGGGCTTCACATGATCGAGCAACATGGGTTGAACATTACAGCCGTCGGCGTCGATTTTAGCAGTCAGGAGTTTTGCGCCTTTGGCAATTGTGTCGTGTGCCTGTTTGAGAATAGTCTCGGCCAGATCGAGCCGGGCCATTGGGCCCATTGTCGTGCCAGCGTTGGTTGGGTCGCCCTGTTTGATGGATTCGATGTGGTGTAGTACCCGTTCCGTGAAGGCGTCTTTCACCGACTTTTCCACGATGAATCGCTTGGCCGCGATGCAACTTTGCCCGGCGTTCTGCATCCGGGACTTCACGGCTGTTTCGGCGGCTTTGTCTAGATCGGCGTCGGCCAGCACGATCAGCGCATCGGAGCCACCCAGTTCGAGTACTGATTTTTTAACCTGACTACCGGCAATCTGCGCCACCGATGCCCCCGCTTTTTCACTACCGGTCAGCGTTACAGCCTTGACTCGCCAGTCGGTCAGTACGTCCTTTACGGTGTCGGTTTCGATGAGCAGGTTTTGAAATACGCCGTCGGGCAGGCCACTTTCCCGGAAGATCGTTTCCATTGCCTGCGCGCAGCCCATTACGTTTCCGGCGTGTTTGAGTAGCCCCACATTACCCGCAATCAGACCCGGAATAGCGAAGCGCATGGCCTGCCAGAACGGGAAATTCCATGGCATGATGGCCAGCACCGGGCCCAGCGGCTGATAGCTGACAACACTATGCTGCGCGTCGGATTTGATAACCTGATCGGCCAGAAAACGCTCGGCATTGTCGGCATAGAAGGTGCAGGTCGTGGCGCATTTCTCGACTTCGGAAACGGCTTCCGCCAGTGTCTTGCCCATTTCGGCCGTAATCAGATCACCGAGATCCTGCTTATGAGCCAGTAAGTAGTCACCCACATTGCGCAGGTGCTGGGTACGGTCGGAGAGGGGGAGGGCCGACCAGTCGGTAAAGGCGTGGTCGGCGCGGGTGAGTTTGCGTTCGAGCTGTGCCGCGCTATCGACCCGGTAGGTTTTCAGCGGCTGCTGATTGTACGGATTTATGGACGTAAACATACTGCTGTAGTTTGGCTGCTGACCCGTGGTCAGTTTATCCAGAACAAACCAGCCGCTTTACTGTTCTTCCCGGCCCAGTGCCGTAACCAGTTCAACCATCGTGTTGATGAACATTTCCATACGGTCGTGTCCGACGATACCATCGAGTTTAGTCCGTACCTTATCGATACACTGCCGAACATCGATCAACAAATCCTTACCCCGTTCGTCCAGAAAGATGACGGTAGAGCGGGAGTCGTCTGGATTTTTGCGGGTGTAAATGTATTGTTCCTTTTCCAGCAGGCTGACCATCTTACTCATCATCTGCTTGGTAACGTTGGCGCGCTTCGCCAGTTCGTTGTTTGTGGTACCGTCCTCTTCAATGTTCGAGATGACCATCATGTAACTCATCTTGAAGTCGGTATAGCCCAGACGGCTGAGTTCAGGCTCCGTGTGGTTATCGATGTACCGTTTCAACTGCCAGAACAACCGGCCAACAGCCCGCTGCCGGACAGCCCGCAACTCGGCAAAATCAAACTCTTTTTTAGCTTTTTCCACGATTAAACTAAATCTTACAGCGATCGGCGAACCAACCGGAGACTTTTATTTGTACAAATATAGTCAACCAGATTGACTTTATCTGATCTGGTTATACATTTGCATTACATTAGTCAAACAGGTTGACTAGTTAAAAGGTTACACCACAAACAAACGCAACCAGGTAAACCGGACCCCCATGGCAACGGATACATATTCCCCAGTAGAAGAGAAGAGTGCAGTAAAAACGTATTTACCGCGCGTCATTATTGCTATCGTGCTGATTATCGGTGCGTATTTTGGCTATCAGGCCTACCACCACGGTCAATTGTACGAATCGACCGACAACGCGCAGATCGAAGGCAACACGGCTCCCGTGCTGGCCCGCGTAGCCGGCTATGTGCAGGCGGTCAATGTTAATGATTACACAACCGTAAAAAAGGGCCAGCCACTCGTAACCATCGACCCGCAGGAATACGATGTCGCCCTGGCGCAGGTACAGGCCGACTACCAGCAGTCGCTGGCGGATCTGGCTACGGCCCGCGCTGATCTGCAGAATGCGCAGGCCAACGCTGGCAACGTAGCGCAGAACCTGAAAGTGGCTCAGTCGAATGCGGCTGTGCAGGCGGTACGGCGCGACAAGGCGCAGGCTGACCTGAAGCGGGATCAGAACCTCTACCAGGCTCAATCACTGACGCAGAAGCAACTGGAAGACTCGCGCAACACGGTCGACGTGCAGGCCAAACAGTATCAGGCCAACGAAGCGCAGATCGGCCTGGCCCGCAGCTCACAGGGTATTGCCTCGGCAGGTATTGCCAAAGCACAGGCCAACATCGAAAAGATTCAGGCGGTACTGAAGGTAAAGCAAGCGGCTATCGACGCGGCTAAACTCAAAGTCGGATACGCCCGGCTGACAGCCCCGATCAGCGGTAAGATTGGCCGGAAAAACGTAATCGTTGGTCAGTATGTACAGCCCGGTCAGACGCTGTTTACGATTGTCGATGATTCGGTATTCTGGGTAGTTGCCAACTTCAAGGAAACCCAGCTGGAGAACATGCAGATCGGTCAGCCGGTCGATGTTAAGGTTGATGCCTACCCTGACCTCAAGATCGAAGGCCGTGTGGCATCGCTGGCTGATGCCACGGGGGCCCGCTCGGCCCTGCTGCCTGCCGATAACGCATCGGGTAACTTCGTTAAGATTACTCAGCGCGTTCCGGTGAAGATCGAAATCATAAACCCGGAAAAATACAAAAGCAAGCTGCGTGCCGGGCTGAGCGTCGACGCTGAAGTTCGTGTCGCTAACTAGGCGTTGTAAAGTTTCATAGTTGTCGAGTTGTGCAGTTGCGGTTCCTCCCGTCGGGACTGGCGCGTCCAGTTCCGGCCACTAGCCGTGCGCGATAGCAACTATACAACTATCCAACCCTACAACTCCATAACTCAAAAGAGAATGGCGCAACAATCTGGATTTGGCCGGTGGATCGTCGTGATTACGGCGGTATCGGCGGCTATCATGGAGCTGATCGATACGTCTATCGTGAACGTCGGTCTGAATGATATTGCCGGGAACCTGGGCGCGACCATCGAAGACGTTTCGTGGGTTGTTACCTCCTACGGTATCGCCAACGTGATCGTGATTCCGATGACGGGTTTCCTGCAGAAATACTTTGGCCGGAAGAATTACTACATCGGGTCGATTATCCTGTTTACGCTGGCGTCGTACGGCTGTGGTGTTTCGACAGACCTCTGGACGCTGGTATTCTTCCGATTCATGCAGGGTGTGGGCGGTGGTGCTTTGCTGTCGACGTCGCAGGGGATCATGTTCGATGCCTTTCCCCCTTCGCAGCGCGCTACGGCGTCAGCTCTGTTTGGGCTGGGTATTGTGCTCGGTCCTACGTTCGGCCCAACGCTCGGCGGGTACATCATCGATAATTTCCACTGGAGCTGGATGTTCTACATCAATGTACCGGTTGGTATTCTGGCGGTGTTTCTGAGCCTCACGTATGTCGAGAAAAAAGAGGAAGAATTTAACATCGACCGGCGACAGATCAAGATCGACTATCTGGGCATTATCCTGCTGTCCGTCGGAGTTGGAGCACTTCAGTACGTGCTGGAGCGGGGCGAAGCCGACGACTGGTTCGATGACAGCACCATTCTGGGCCTGACCGTTGCGGCTGTCATCGCGATCCCGTGGTTTATCTGGTGGCAGCTGTACGGAACGCGCGCACCGGTACTCAATCTGCGCGTGCTGAAAAATACCAATCTGGCGGTTGGGGCAATTCTGTTGTTCGTGGTCGGCTACGGTCTGTTTACATCGGTATTGCTGTACCCGCTGTTTGTGCAGCGTATTGTTGGCTTTACGGCGACAAAAACCGGCGCACTGCTGATTCCGGGTGGGGCCATTGCCGCGTTCTGTTTTCCGCTGGTCGGGATGATTCTCAGCAAGGGGGTATCGCCCCGCTACGTGGTGATGGCCGGTTATATCGTGTTTGCGACGTTCTGCTTCACGATGTCGACCTACAATGCCGAAACGCAGGACCCCGACTTTCTGAAAGCGTTGCTGATTCGGGGTGTAGGGCTGGCGCTGGTCAACGTGCCGCTCATCAACTCATCGGTGTCGACACTGGCGGTGGCCGAGTTGCCAACGGGTATCGCCATCACCAACATGATGCGGCAGCTGGGTGGCGCGTTCGGCGTAGCGATCACGAATACGTACGTGACGCAACGGGCCGCTGTTCACCGGGGCGATCTGATCGTGAACACATCACCGGAGAATCCGCTGTTTACCGACCGGATCAATGCCCTGACCCAGGGGCTGGCTTCGAAAGGTATCAACGCGCTGGACGCGGTGACGGGGGCCTACCGCAACCTCGATCTGATTATTCAGAAGCAGTCGCTGATGCTGGCTTACCTCGATACGTTCAAGCTGGCGGGGTTATTCTTCGTCGTCTCATTCCCACTGTTGTTCTTTATCAAAAATCGCAAAATGGACGCGGCCACTGCTAAGGCCGTCGCCGACGCAGCGCACTAATATCTAGTTCGAGGTTTGTAGTTAGTGGTTCGTAGTTGGCTGACGCTTACTTGTGAAACCACAAACTACGAACCACCAGCTACAAACTGATTTCCAATGAAAGCCACCATACTTACCATTCTTTCTCTGTTGACAGCGGGGCTCGTGCGGGCTCAGACGCAGCCCGCTGACCTGACGCTGCCGGGCGATTTGCGGGCGCTGATTCAGCAGGCCAACACCAATTATCCGGTGTTGAAGCAGCAGCAACAACTGATTCAGGCCGGAGAAGTACGGGTCGATATCGCTCGTACGGCCATGCGCCCACAGGTCAACCTAAACGGGTCGTATACGTACATCACGCCGGTGCCGAGCGTCACGTTTCCGATCAACGGTACGGAAGCAGTGCTGAAGCTGGCTCCGAATAATAACATCAATGGCAACGTATCGGTCGGGCAGACTATCTACGATTTTGGCCGGACCGACGCGGCTATCAAACAGGCTGCGGATAACGTGCAGATTCTGCGCCGGAATTTCGAGCTGACCCAGCAGACCATTGGCTATCAGGTGGCGGCTGCTTACTACGGCATTGGCTACCTGCAACAGGCTATCGTGGTGCAGGATTCGGTGATTCGGACGGCGGGCGCCAACGTGCGGCTGCTGTCGCAGCGACTGCAAAACGGCGATGCCCTGCCCTACGATGTACTGACACAGCAGGTGCGGGTAAAAGCGTCGACCAACCGCAAAATTGAGTTACAGAATCAGCTCGAACGGCAGGTGGCTCAGCTCACTTTCCTGACGGGGAATGGTAATCCCGATTTGAGTCAGGCCGCTCAGCAGTTTAAACTGGGGATGACTACGGCTGCCGTATCGCTGTTCGATGTGAACGGACAACTGCAAACGGCGGCAGCGGGCAACAAGGAAGTGCTGTTGGCGCAGGACCGGGTGAAAGCGGCCGAAACGGATATTCTGGTGACGGGAAAATCGGGGATGCCCAATTTTGGCTTCAGCGGTACGGCGGGTTACAAAAACGGATACCCCTTAAACGTCGAGCAACTGCGGTCGAACGTAGCCGCCGGAGTAGCCCTGACGATTCCGCTGTATGCCGGTAAACGCTATCAATTGCAGAATCAGGCGGCTCAGTTGAACCTGAACGCCAGCCGGTACGCCGTCGAAACAGCCAACGCGCAGCTTCGTCAGAATGTTGCTCTGTTAAACGCTGACATTCGTAGCAATCAGGCCCGGCTGGCTAACCTCGAAACGCAGGTGCAGCAATCGCGGCAGGCACTCGATATTGCCAATGCCCGACTACGAAATGGCGTTATTACGAACGTGGAATTGCAGAGCGCCGAAACGGGCGTCGAAGAAGCTGAACTCGGTCGCCTGACGTTCCAGTATCAGTTGCTGTTGAACCAGCTCGAACTGAAGCGGCTGCTGGGCGAGTCGCTGTAGTTGTCATGAACAACCCCTAAATCCCCTGAAGGGGACTTTGTTCACTGACGAGCAAAGTCCCCTTCAGAGGTTGTTTGGGGAAGGAGTCTTGTCATCCCGAGCCTGCGAGGGATCTTCGCTAACAGGCGGTTTTTCTTGCTTTTAACGAAGATCCCTCGCAGGCTCGGGATGACAAATAGCGCCTTTTCGATTCGGAAAATGCTACCCCAAACAACCTCTCAGGGGATTCAGGGGTTGTTTGTTGGATTGATTACGGTTCCATCGCTACCAGCGACGTGCCGCGTAGTACCGGAACGACGTCGTAGAGGTCGTGCTGCAGGCAGTAGGTAATGTCTTTCTGGATACCCAGCTTTTGCAGCCGTCGGATGTGCGATGCGTTGGCCATAAAATTGAGCAGGTTGTCTTTGCCCTGCTCATAAAGCCGCCCGGCCATGATGGCACTGTCTTCGGCAAGGGCGTAGCTGTTTTTAAGCCGCTCGACCAGTGCCCCGGCAAACAGTGTGTCTTCCAGATTGACCCGGCCTTTCCAGCCCGCGCAGAGCACCAGTACGTCGTATGGTTCGGTGCGGAGATAGCTGGCGATGGCTTCCAGGTTCAGGAATGCCCCGACCAGCACCTTCACCGCCGACCGTGATTTGGTAATTGCCAGGGTGCCGTTGGTCGTTGTCATCGCCACGTCCAGCCCCCGGATGCGCTCATCCATGTACGTAAACGGCGAATTGTCGAGTTCAAAGCCGTCAACTTTACGGGCGTTGCGCTCAGCAGCCGCCAGAAAACCGCGTTCCTGGTAACGCTGACATTCTTCAATGGTCGCTACCGGAACGATGCTCTTCACACCGTAGGCGAAGGCCGTAACCATGCAACTCGTCGCCCGGAACACATCGGCCACGACCACGATGGTATTTTCCATGCGGTGCAGATCGAGCAGGTCAGGCGTTAAACAGACGTCAATTTGTTTCATAGTGGGTAAGTTAGACCGTTGATTGTCCTGAACTGTGGTTGTCTGAACTATGATTGACGTTGATTAAGTTGATTTCGCTGATTCCAAAAGAAATCACAGCTCATCCGTGTAATCAGCGTCAATCATAGTTCAGACGATCTTGAACTGTGATTGACGCTGATTACAGAAAAAGAAATCATAGTCCATAAGCGTAATCACAAAAATCACAGTTCAGACAAATCACAGAAAAATCAGCGTACGAAAGGGAGTTTAACGACTTCGGCTTTGAGCAGCTTGTCGCGGACTTTGATGTAAATAATGTTGCCGGGCTTGCTCAACGCCGTCGGGACGTAACCCAGCCCGATGCCTTTGCTCAGCGTCGGCGATTGCGTACCCGATGTAACCTCACCAATTGTATTGCCGTCGACATCGGCGATTTCGTAGTGGCCGCGTGGGATGCCCCGGTCGATCATCGTAAAGCCAACCAGTTTACGCGGCACACCCTGTTCTTTCTGCTGTTTCAGTACGTCGGCGTCGATGAAGTCATGCGTGAATTTCGTAACCCAGCCTAGTCCCGCTTCGATAGGCGACGTTTCGTCGGTGATGTCGTTGCCGTAGAGATTGTAACCCATCTCGAGCCGCAGCGTATCACGGGCACCCAGTCCGATTGGCTTGATACCGTAAGGGGCACCCGCTTCCATAATGGCGTTCCAGACGGCCTCGGCCTGATGGTTCGATACGTAGATTTCAAACCCGCCTGCCCCCGTGTAGCCCGTTCCCGATACGATCACGTTAGCGCAGCCCGCGAAGTTGGTTTTCACAAACGTGTAGTAGCCAATGGCGTCGAGATTTTCGTCGGTCAGCGCCTGCATGGCTTTGGCAGCCATTGGCCCCTGCACGGCAAACAGACTCATTTCGTCGGAAATATTGATCATCTCCACGGCCCCGTCGGTGTTGTGCTGACTGATCCAGTTCCAGTCTTTGTCGATGTTCGACGCGTTGACGACAAGCATGTATTCGTGCTCATTGATGCGGTACACGAGTAAATCGTCGACGATGCCGCCCTTGCCGTTGGGCAGGTAGCTGTACTGTACCTTACCGTCGTACAGCACCCGGGCGTCGTTGGCCGACACGCGGTTAATCAGGTCGATCGCGTGTTCGCCCTTGAGCATGAACTCGCCCATGTGCGACACGTCGAACACGCCGACGCCGTTACGGACCGTATTATGTTCGTCAAGATCGGATGAATAACGGACGGGCATTTCAAAACCCGCAAACGGTACGATCTTCGCACCGGCCTGTTGATGAGTCGAATGAAGGGGAACTTGCTTGAGCGACATGAGCACTGAGGTTATCCCACAAAGGTACGAACATCAGCCCTGAACTGTAACCGCTGATTATCTGAACGGTGATTGTCCTGAACTATGATTGACGTTGATTACTTTGATTACCCTGATTCCAAAAGAAATCATAGTTCATCAGTGTAATCACAAAAATCACAGTTCAGACAATCTTGAACTATGATTGACGCTGATTACTTTGATTGCCCTGATTCCAGAAAAAGAAATCATAGTTCATCAGCGTAATCAGTGTCAATCACAGTTCAGGACAAATCACAGTTCAGATAATCAGCGGTCACCGTTCAGGACATAGCACCACTATCAATATGACCCCTATTTCTCCCCGCCGACTCAAAGCCATTCTGGGTGGTTCCGCTGGTAACCTGGTCGAGTGGTACGACTGGTACGCGTACTCCGCCTTTTCGCTGTACTTCTCCGCTGCCTTTTTCCCAACCGGCGACGCTACGGCGCAACTCCTGAATACGGCCGGTATTTTCGCGCTGGGCTTTCTGATGCGGCCCATCGGTGGCTGGCTATTCGGTACGCTGGCGGATCGGGTTGGTCGGAAACGGGCGATGACCCTGTCGGTGCTGCTGATGTCGCTGGGTTCGCTGCTAATTGCCTGTATTCCGACCTATGCAACGATTGGGCTGGCGGCTCCTGCCGTATTGCTGCTGGCGCGGCTGTTGCAGGGACTGAGCGTCGGGGGCGAATACGGCGTGTCGGCAACGTACCTCAGCGAAATGGCGACGCCCGACCGGCGGGGCTTTTATTCCAGCTTCCAATACGTGACGCTCATTGGCGGGCAACTCATCGCGCTTGGTATTCAACTGATCCTGCAAAAGCTGCTGCTGACGGAAGATCAGCTCCACGACTGGGGCTGGCGAATTCCATTCGTGATTGGGGCGATCCTGTCGGTCGTGGCGCTGTACCTGCGTCGGCATCTCGACGAGACACAGGCGTTTGAAGCCCAGCAAACCAAACCGCAGGAACGGAAAGGCACGGTGCGCGAACTACTGCAACACCCGAAAGCCGTACTGACGGTGATTGGTCTGACGCTGGGCGGTACACTAGCGTTTTACACGTACACGACCTATATGCAGAAATTTCTGGTCAACACCGTACACCTGACCAAAGGGCAGTCGACGCTGGTATCATTTCTGTCGCTGCTGATTTTTGCGGCTCTGCAACCGGTATTCGGCCTGCTGTCCGACCGTATCGGTCGCCGGCCGTTGCTACTGGGCTTTGGTGTGTTTGGTACGCTGGCCACTGTACCGCTGCTGACGGTGTTGAGTCACGCATCGGGGCAATGGGAAGCGTTTTTTATCCTGCTGCTGGCGCTGGTGATCGTCAGCGGCTACACCAGCATCAACGCCGTGGTGAAAGCGGAACTGTTTCCGGCCGAAGTCCGGGCGCTGGGTGTTGGTTTACCCTATGCACTGACGGTCGCGATATTCGGCGGAACGGCGGAATACATCGCGCTGCTGTTCAAAAACCTCGGCCACGAATCGTACTTCTACTGGTACATCACCGGGGCCATCGCTATTTCACTCGTCGTGTACCTGTTCATGGCCGACACCAAAAAGACGTCGAAACTAAACAACGACCCGGTCTGATGCGGATTTATTCAAGCTTAAAGTTGATCGGCAGGTTATACTTGACCCTGACGGGTTCGCCACGTTGTACGCCAGGTTGCCACTTGCCATTCATCGCTTTGACGACCCGGAGGGCCTCCCGGTCGACGGTAGGCGATACGCCTTTGATTACTTCATAATCACAGAGACTACCGTCGGTGCAGACAACGAAACTGACGAAGACCTGACCCTGCTCCCGACTTCGCTGAGCATCGGCAGGGTAGCGAAGATTCGACGCCAGAAACTGTCCTAGTCCTTGCATACCACCCTTAAATTCGGGTTGTTTTTCGCTTACCGTGTATGCTACGGGCGCATTCTCTCCCCGGCGTGATTTACCCGACTGCAATACCCCTTTGTCGTACAGTTCTTCGTAATCGTACGAGTTATCGTCGTAATGACCAGTCCACAATCCCTGCTTCTTGCCGTATACGTACTCGCCCTGTTCGACGTAGCGAGCCTGCTTTGTTGAGTCGGTTTTAGATGGGTTTACAAACGTGAAAACGGCCTTGCCGTTGCCATCAATGACCTGCTGCTTTCCGTCGGGTGTCCAGTAGTTGACCATTTGATAGGTATATCCTTTTCCAGATGGATCTTCTTCTCGAAACTGAACCTGCCGAATCTGTCCATTCGGGTACCATGACACCAGAAACGTACGCCCACCGTTGACGTAATCTGTTTCCATCGCTACGCCGTTATCGTGAAATTGTTGGGGGGAGCCTACTATTTTGCCGTTGTCGTAGAGTGTTTTTCGAAACAGTATTCCCTTATCCAGCCCGTATACGTAATCGAACCAGAGATTGTTGCCATTTCTGTATCCGATCAATTCAGCTGAACTATTGGCTGGACCATATTTGGCCGCTTTTTCCCGGACGAGCGGCAACTTGTTAACTTCATTCCAGCCTCTGCGGCTGCGTTCGTACACGACCATATCGCCGTTCGGAATGCCGTTGCTATCGACAGACATTACCTGTTTGTACTTAGCGGCTATCGAATCGATAGTCAGTTTTTGGTCGGCTCCGTACAATGTGACTCGCTTACCATCAGCATACAGAAAAGGGGTATTCCGTACGAACACGACCGGGTACATCACCTGTTGCCGAACAGCTGTTCCCCCTTTCTGAGCGGGCTTCCAGGCGTTGAACAGACGAAACACGCGCAGGGCTTCCCGGTCGAGGTCGGGCCGGAGCGACCGGAGTAGGGTGACGTCTGTAATGCGTCCGTCCGGCTCCACAACGCCCTGAACCAGCACACGTCCCCCAACGCCTTCCGACTCCGCCTGTATGGGCTTGCGCAGGTTCGCCAGCAGAAATTTGGCCATGAAGTCGACGCCACCGCGTGGAACGGCAGCACTATCAACTTCAAATTCCTTATAAACTGGCTGCTGACCGAAGCTAACCAGCGAAAGAAAGAAGCACAGGCACAAGCAATAGATTAGTTTCATAGTGTGGTTTTGACAACGGAAGTAAGTCCTGAATTTAATTAGTAAGCGTAAAGTTGAGCGGCATATTAAATTTGACCCGAACAGGCTCCCCGCGCTGAATGCCCGGTTTCCATTTGCCGCTCGATCGTTTGACCACCCGTAAAGCCTCCTGATCAATTAGGCCAGATACGCTTTTCAGCACCTCGTAGTCGCACAGAGTCCCATCGGTACAAACGGTGAAGCTAACGATCACCTGCCCCTGCTGACCCGCCCGTTGCGCATCGGGTGGGTAGCGAAGATTCTCGGTAATAAATCGGCCTAATCCCTGCATGCCGCCCGGAAACTCCGGCAGCTGCTCGTGCATCGTGTACGTCACCGACTCTTTGGTGCCCGTGTGGGCTTTCCCCGACTGAAGATCTCCCCGATCATAGAGTTCTTCATAACCGAAGGAGCCATCGGCATAAGCCCCCGTCCAGAGGCCCTCCTGTTTGCCATCCAGATATTCTCCATGCTCGGTATAGACGACCTGCCGGGCTGGATCGGTGTACGAAGTACGCATGGATTCGTACGTAACTTTCCCGTTTCCATCAGCGACGAGGTGGTTGCCGGCCGCGTCCCAGTAATCCTGTATTCGCTCGAACTTGTATTGGTGATTGTATGTACCTGGGTCAAAACGAATCTGCCGGATCTGTCCGTTCGGATACCACGATATAGTCATACTGCGACTGTTTTCCTGTCGGCTCGATTCCGCCACTAACCCATTGCTATGATAACGAGTAGGGTACCGTTCGAGAGCGTCATATAATGTTTTACTGACCAGTGTACCGTCGCTGGCCAGTTCGTATACGTAGTTGATCCATACCCCTTTATGGCTATGATAGCCGACCGTTTCGGCTACTCTCGTCAGGCTGTCAATTTTGGGAGCTTTCAGTCGCCTGAGCGTCAGCCGGTTCACTTTCGACCACTTAGTGCCTTTCTGCTCGTAGATTAGCATATCGCCGGTTGGAATGCCCAGGCTATCGACCGGCGTTATCTGCTTGTGGGTAGCTGTCGCGACCTCGGTTGTCTGTTTCCTGTCCGCTCCGTAGTAGTCGGTACGTTGCCCATTTTCATACGTAAATGGCGTATTGCGCGCGAAATCGACGGGGTACATTACCAGTTGCCGAACGGCGGCTCCGCCTTTTTGGGCTGGTTTCCAGGCGTTGAATAAGCGAAACACCCGGAGTGCTTCCCGGTCGAGGTCGGGCCGCAACGATTTGAGTAACCTGACTTCGGTGATGTGTCCGTCGGGTTCGACAACGCCCTGCACTAGCACCCGCCCGCCAGCACCTTCCGATTCAGCCTGTACAGGTTTGCGTAGGTTCGTTTGCAGGAAGACGCTTAGGTAATCCATGCCACCCTTTGGTATGGCGGCACTGTCAACCTCAAATTCCTTGTAAATGGGTTGTTGGCTGAAACCAGCCAAAGAGGAGAGACAGAAAAGAAGGCTGTAAATAAATTTCATTGTGTGGTAAGGCGAACAGGCAGACCAATATAGGCGTCTTCCGTTGACTGCTACAAGCAAACCAGGTAAACGAATGATGAAATAGCATCGACAATTGACTAATCGGTTGGCTATTTCTGAGTGACTCATATTTAATAAAAAATATTAAAATATAGGATTGGTTTAATGCTTTGGGCGACGTCCCACCGATTTTGTGCGTATCATTCGGGATGAATCCATTGTTTGCTTCCCGATCGCTAGCCATGGCGGCTTGTCTATCCCTGATTCTGTCGGTAACTAACGCGCAGAAACTAACCAACCCACTCTACAAAAACGCATCAGTACCCATTGATAAGCGCGTGCGTGACTTACTGGGCCGAATGACGGTTGAAGAGAAAGTCGGGCAACTGTCGACGCTGCTGGGCTGGGAGATGTACCAGAAACAGGGTAACAGCGTATCGGTCAGCGAAAAGTTTACACAGGCCGTACAGGCGCAGCACATCGGGATGCTGTGGGCTACCCTCCGCGCCGACCCCTGGACACAGAAAACTCTGACAACCGGCTTGAATCCGGCGCTGGCGGCCGAAGCTACCAACGCCATCCAGAAATACGTAATCGAGAACACACGGCTGGGCATCCCGATGCTGCTGTCGGAGGAATGCCCCCACGGGCACATGGCTATCGGCACGACGGTGTTCTCGACGGCATTGGGGCAGGGGAGTACCTGGAATCCGGTGCTGATCAGGCAGATGGCCGCTGCCATTGCGAAGGAAGCCCGCTTGCAGGGAGCGCACGACGGCTACGGCCCCGTGCTCGATCTGGCTCGTGAGCCGCGCTGGTCGCGGGT
Source organism: uncultured Spirosoma sp. (assembly GCA_964581865.1). Taxonomy (GTDB): domain Bacteria; phylum Bacteroidota; class Bacteroidia; order Cytophagales; family Spirosomataceae; genus Spirosoma. Next base: position 61,198 of record CAZOQC010000019.1, on the reverse strand, counting down.
GGAAGAAACTTACGGTGAAGACCCCGTGCTGAACAGCCGCATGGGGGTGGCGATGGTGACCGGTTTTCAGGGGAACAGCATCAACAGTGGCGTCAATATTATCTCGACGCTGAAGCACTTCGCGGCCTATGGCGTGCCGGAGGGCGGTCATAACGGCGGCAGCGTTGCGACGGGTATGCGCGAACTGTTTCAGGTGTATCTGCCGCCGTTCCGGTCGGCTGTGCAGGCTGGTGCCCGGTCGATCATGACCGCGTATAACTCCATTGATGGGGTGCCCTGCACGGCCAACCCGTTGCTGCTGAAGACCGTTTTGCGCGATCAGTGGGGGTTTCGGGGTTTTTCGGTTTCCGATCTCGGTAGCATTTCGGGCTTACATAGCAATCACCACACGGCGGCCAACGCGACCGAAGCGGCTGCGCAGGCAATCAACGCCGGGCTGGATGCCGATCTGAGCGGCTACGGATTTGGTAAATCGCTGCTGGACGCGGTCAGACAGGGACTGGTGAAGCAGGCGGTGCTGGATACGGCCGTCAGTCACGTATTGCGCCAGAAGTTTCAGCTTGGCCTGTTCGAGAATCCGTACGTTTCACCCGAAAAAGCCGCTACCAACGTGCGATCTGCGGAACACATCGCGCTGGCCCGGCGGGTGGCGCAGGAATCGGTTGTGCTGCTGAAAAATGAAGGGAACGTGTTGCCGCTGAACAGTCAACTCAAGCGAATTGCCGTCATCGGCCCCAACGTAGACAATGTCTACAACCAACTCGGCGACTACACCGCCCCGCAGGCCGATGGTAACGTAGTAACGGTGTTGCAGGGCATCAAAAACAAGCTGGGCAACCGGGCGGAGATCACCTACGTGAAAGGCTGTGCCATTCGCGATACGACGACTGCCAACATTGCCGAAGCGGTAAAGGCCGCGCAACAGGCCGACGTTGTTGTGGTGGTGCTGGGTGGTTCCAGCGCGCGCGACTTCAGGACCGAATACCAAAGCACGGGAGCGGCAACGGTGAAAGCGGACGAGGGTGCGATCAGTGACATGGAAAGTGGTGAGGGCTTCGACCGAACCAGTCTGGACCTGCTCGGCAAACAACTCGACCTGCTGAAAGCCATCGTGCAGACCGGTAAGCCCGTGGTGCTGGTGATGATCGAAGGGCGACCGCTCAACCTGAACTGGCCTGCTGCGCACGTACCGGCTATCGTCAATGCCTGGTATCCGGGGCAGGAGGGCGGCAACGCGATCGCGGATGTGCTTTTTGGCGATTACAACCCGGCCGGTCGGTTGCCCATTTCCATTCCGAAGTCGGTTGGTCAGTTGCCGATTTACTATAATTATAAAGCACCGGCCCGGCACGATTACGTCGAAATGGATACGAAACCGCTGTACCCATTCGGCTATGGCCTGAGTTATGCACAGTTCGCGTACAGCAATCTAAGTGCGACCGTCGCCGAGCGGGCCGATGATGTGACCATCACGGTAACGGTATCGGTGAAGAACACGGGTAGTCGCGACGGCGACGAAGTGGTACAGCTTTACGTACGCGACAACGTTAGTTCGGTAGTTGGACCGGTGAAGCAACTGAAAGCGTTCGAACGGGTGCCGCTGAAAGCAGGCGAGCAGAAAACCGTCACGCTCGTACTCCATGCGGATGATCTGAAACTACTTAACCCCGACCAGAAATGGCTGGTCGAGAAAGGCGACTTCTCACTGATGATCGGCGCATCGTCCGACGATATACGGGCGACCAAGGACGTTACGGTATCGCGGACGATAGCCGTAAAACCGTAATTGTATCGAGTAATACGGGTTGCCCCCAGTAGCTGGAAGCTATTGAGTTCTGGTGTTTTACCCCCGGCCCCCTGAAAGGGGAGTGCTCCGCGAATGAACCACTCTCCCTTCAGGGGGCCGGGGGTAAAACGATCCGAATGAAAGTTAGTCACTAACAGGGCTAATCTGAAAAATTAATAACCCGGCTGCTGCTGGAGACAATCGTATCAATCAGCTTCTCAAGCCCGGTTGTCAATAATCAGAGTACGCCGTTGGGTGTAGCAGGTACGTATCGGCCCGCATGAAGTTATGCGCGTATTCGGGCAGCGCGTTGAGCGTTTTCCAGGCCGGGTCGGCGCCGAATGCCTTCCAGTGCGCGTCGCGGTCGGCCTTGTCGCTAAACGTTGTCATGTAATACATATTCGGCATTTTGCCACCGGCCTGTACCTGTCCGCAGAATACGGTGTTGAACCCCAGTCGCTTGAAAATATCCAGTTCTCCGTTGTTGAACTGCGCGATTTTCGCTTCGTGCAGCTTCTCGGTAGCGGCTTCATAGCTACGTAACTCATAGACCCGGTCGGCCCGATTTCCCGACAGGGCGGGTGCTACCAGCGTTGGTGTCGTCGCAAACGCCTGCATCAAAACCGACTCAAACCGGCTGTAATACGGCTGGTCAAACGGGGCGTTGATGTAGTCAGCAGCATCGGTCGTGTACTGCTTATCCTTCGTCAGCGTCTCCGTCAGGTTTGAAAACTGATCAACGGATTTAAACGGCGTCAGCACGTAGACAAGCGAATCGGCCCCGGTGGTGGGTTCAAATACGCCCACCTGTTTGATGCCTGCCCGATGCAGCGCGGGCAGATACGCTTTTTGCAGATACGTCTCCAGCCGATTTTTCTGGTTGGCATCCCGGACGTGGTAAATTTTGAGCTGGTAGAATTCGCGTTTGGGAGCCGACGCGACGGTCTGTAACGTACTTACCAGTGCCAGCAGCCATACTGCCAGGCGGAAAAAACGATTCGTCATCGGATGGAGGAAACAGAATAAAGGCGAAAACAGGTGAACAGCAGGGCAGAAGCACCCCGTTCACCTGTAAAGACAGTCAGGCCGGAAACATCCTGTTGATGGGCCGGTTTTTCGCTGAAAAGTTAGGCAGTAAACTGTGCGCTGTCGCCCGCGTCGACATCGAAGCTACCCCCGCTGATGCGTCCGGACTCGTCGCTGGCCAGAAACAGAGCCATTGGGGCCATATCGTCGGGGCTGAGCCAGGGCAGGCGCATGGCTGTTCGTTCACCCCGCACACTGGCGACCTCTGCTTCCGAAAGGTGTTCGGGCGGGTTCGAGCGGTAGTCCATGTACGCTTCTTTCAGGCGGGTTTCATTCATCGTCATATCTGTCGCAATCAGGCCCGGCACCAGCGCATTGACCCGCACGTGATACTGCCCCAGGTCGAGCGCAGCCGATTTCATAAACCCGATGATGCCCCACTTCGACGCGGCATAACCGGACCCGTGACGGAACCCTTTCTTGCCCTGCCCCGACGCCGTCAGGATGATGCTGCCCTGTTTGCGCTCGGTCATTGGTTTGGCAAATGCCCGGACGGTATTGGCCGTACCGGTCAGGTTGACGTCGATCACGTCGTGCCACTGCGCATCAGTCATGTCGAGCAGCGGGGCAAACACCTGGATACCCGCGTTGGCGACCAGCACGTTGACGGGCCCCAGTTCGCGCTCGGCGCGTTCGGCGGCCTGCCGCAGGGCACTTAGGTCGCGCGTGTCGAGCGCAACGCCGATAAATTTCCCGCCCTCCGCTTCGACCAGTCGCCCCGTTTCGGCCAGATCATCGGCCGTGGCAACGGGGTAGGCGGTGGTTGAACTGACTTCGGCGGCTTTGTCGATGCCCATGATAGCGGCACCTTCACGGGCGAAGGTTACAGCAATGGACCGGCCGATGCCACGGGCGGCACCGGTAATGACAGCAACTTTTCCTTCCAGACGACGCATGGTGCTCAGTGGGATTGGGGGGCTACTACGACAGGTTTTTGTTTTTGCAGGTGCCGGATAAATTCGTCACCGATGTTGAGGTGGGCTTTGACCAGTTCCGGGGGTGTCAGCGCCAGCCATTGGCTTAGGGAGACATCGGCGAAACGGTCGCTTTTGAACATCTCCAGAAAACGCAGCGGGGTGTCGCCGGTGTTTTCGATGTAATGGCCCATCGCAAACGGCACGTAGCCGACGTCACCGGCGCGGTAATCGAAAGTGCGGGCTTTTCCACCCGACGCAAACACGGTCATGCGGCCCTGCCCTTCGATGTAATACTGCCATTCGTCGGCGTTGGGGTGCCAGTGGAGTTCGCGCATGCCGCCCGGCTGCACCTCCACCAGCGCAGCCGCGATGGTTTTCGACACCGGAAAATTCGTGGAATCAACAATACCGGCCGACCCGCCGGGTGCCTGCTTAGTCGTCTGCGTCAGCGCGTGGAACGTAAACGGATTCGGTACCTTCCCCTGCGGACTGCTGATCTCATCCCAGACAATGGGCTTCGGCGCGTCGGTCGGGAAAATGTACAGTTCTTTGGCTGGTATGTCGGTCAGTAAGTCCTCCGAAATGCCGAAGTTTTTGGCCAGTACCGAGCGGGGCGTGTGAGCAAACCAGTCGGTCAGCAGGAAGGTGCTGTTTTCGGAGAATGCCCCATCGTCGAACACGAGCAGAAATTCGCAGCCTTCGGCATACGCCTGAATCGAGTGTGGAATACCGGCCGGAAAATACCAGATGTCGCCCACGCCTACGTCGTCCACAAAGTTGCGTCCTTCCTGATCGACCGACGTCACGCGGGCGCGGCCGTCGAGCATGTAGGCCCACTCGGCTTCCTTGTGCCAGTGCATCTCGCGCACCCCGCTCTGGTCGCCCGGATCGAGCCGCATGTTTACCCCCGCCAGCGTGGTCGCAATAGGCAACTCGCGCACGGTTACTTCACGCGCCCAGCCGCCGGTTTCGAGTCGGTTATGGGCGTCGCTGAATGAGAAACGCAGATTGGGTAAGGTGCCGTGGTCGGTGGGCGGGGGCGTCAGCAGGTCGGGGTTCTGCCGGTCGCGCGACACATTGCGTGGGCCGTTATCCGTACCACCTTTACTGCTTTGTATGGGCTGAGGGGCCGTCGATTCGTTTGTTATCATGACCGTTGATCAACCACTAAACGTTCGATTTTGTCGGCGTCTGGTTGTGGTCACTAACGGCTGCGCATCCCGGAATGTTTGGGGTTTGCGCAAGCGAGCCAACGATTAGAGACTGATCCGGTTCGCTATCGCGAGCCGCTCAACACCGGCCTGTACCAGCGCGTCGAGGTCAGCTTCCGTAGCGCCATCTGCGATAATCTTCACCCCCACTGACCGGGGAACGGCCTGCCGAAAGTGCAGGGCCGATTCGATATTGAACGACTGACTGGCCACGCCCGTCCCATTTTTGAGGAAATTCGTACCGGCGTCGGTCGCCAGCCGAATCATGCGGTCGGTCTGTTCGGCGTTGAGCAGATCGGTGGGTAGAATTACCGTCAGCAGTCGTTCCTGCGCGTGGGCTACAGCTACCAGCTTCGCCAGTTCAATCTTGAGCCAGACTGATGTGGGCGATAACAACGCGGAGGTGTTCAGCACGACTTCCACCTCCGTAGCGCCGTCTTTCAGGGCCAGTTCAAGGTCAAGCTGTTTGACTTCAGTGCGCTGGTATCCGAATGGAAAACCAATCACCGCCGATAGTACCGCCGGGTGCGTGTCGCCCAGTTCGCGACGCATCTTCTTCACCCAGAACGGCGCGACGGTCAGCCCCGCCAACCCCAGTTGCGTGACTTCGTCCAGCACGGCGTACTGCTCGCTGATACTGACGTCCGGCTGCACCAGCGTCCGTTCGATGTACGGGAAGAGGTGGTTCATAGAGTTTCAAAGAGTGAAAGAACGAAAGAGTGAAAGAGCGATTGCCAGCGTCAGCAACTTTCGCTCTTTCACTCTTTCGTTCTTTCACTCTTTAATTAAAGTACTTCAGCTTCACGACTTCTTTCGGCTCCAGGAAGCGCCACTTGCCACGGGGCAGTTCCTTCTTGGTCAGGCCTGCGTAGGTCGTGCGGTCGAGCTTGGTGACTTCGTAGCCGAGGTGCTCGAACATCCGGCGGACGATGCGGTTACGGCCCGAGTGAATCTCGATGCCTACTACATGCGCGTCGGCCGTGACGATGCTTAGCGCGTCGGGTTTGATCGGACCATCTTCCAGGGTAATGCCTGAACGAAGCGTCTCGAAATGTTCTTCCGTGATCGGCTTGTCGATTTCGACTTGGTAGATTTTGCGGATATTGTTCGACGGGTGCGTCAGCTTATCGGCCAGTTCACCATCGTTGGTTAGCAAAAGCAGACCCGTTGTGTTGCGGTCAAGCCGGCCAACCGGGTAAATCCGAAACGAACCGGCATCAGCTACCAACTCCATCACTGTCCGGCGCTCTTCGGGGTCTTCCGTCGTGGTGAGGAAATCCTTTGGCTTATTGAGCAACACATAGGTGAATTTTTCCGGGTTGAGCACCTTCGTGCCGTGCTTCACCGTATCGCCCGGCTTCACTTTGAAACCCATCTCGGTTACGACTTTACCGTTGACCGAAATGTCGCCCCGCTCGATAAGTTCGTCCGCTTCCCGACGTGAGCATACACCTGCATTGGCGATGTACCGATTCAGGCGCATCGTACCGTCGTCGGCTGGTTGGCGCGACGTTGGTTCGGTTGTTTGGGTCGATTTTGTGTGGCTGTTACGTGGGTCGCGCTTGTCGTAGGGGCGTGGACGATTCAGGCGGGACGTTTCGCGCTCGTAATCAGGCGCTTTATCGTATTTGCCGGTGCGCCGTTCGCCCGACTCCTTCCGCTGTTTGCTGGTGAACCGCTCATTGCTTTCCGCTGGCCGGCCACTCCGCCGGTCGTTGTTGCGGGAGTCATCAGTACCCGAACTGGTGAACCGGGGCCGTTCGCTGCCACGTGCCGGACGCGAGTCGCCACTGCGGGAGTCTCCACTCCGGGGCCGGTCAGAACTGCCTTCCCGATTGAAACGGGGCCGGTCAGTGCTTCGGTTGTCGTCGCGGTTAAATTTAGGACGGTCGGTACCGCGATCCGTCTTGTTGAAACGGGAATCACCGCTGCGGGAGTCGCTAGTCCGCGAACGCCCGGAATCGCCATCACGGCTGAACGCAGGGCGCTCACTGTTCGTATCGCGTGAAAAACGGGGCCGGTCATTGCCGCCACTCTGCGAACGATCATTGCTCCGGTTCTCATCCCGATTGAATCGAGGACGTTCGCTATTGCTGTCGCGGTTGAAACGCGAGTCGCCACTCCGGGAGTCGCTACTCCGGGAGCTTCCACCCTGGGGCCGGTCTGATCCGCCCTCGCGGCTAAAGCGCGGACGATCGTTGTTGTCGTCGCGTTTGAAGCCTGGCCGGTCGTTGCTCCGATTGAAACGGTCGTTGCCACCCTGTGGCCGGTCGTTACGATCGAAACGGGGACGATCATTCCCGCCATCACGCGAGAATCGCGAGTCACCACTCCGGGAGTCGCCACTCCGCGAGTCGCCAGTCCGTGGACGGTCGTTGCTCCGGTTGAACTGGGGCCGATCATTGGTTCGTTCGTCCCGCTTGAAACGCGAGTCGCCACTCTGTGGGTCCCTACTGCGGGAGTCGCTACTCCGGGGCCGCTCGTCGTTGTCGCGACTGAACCGCGGGCGGTCGTTGTCGCGGGAAAAGCGCGGACGGTCGTCACTGCGCGGGGAGTCGCCACTCCGAGAGTTGGTGCTCCGGGAGTCGCTACTCCGCGATTGGTCGTCATCCCGACGATCGGTAGAACGTGTGGGCCGCTGACCATCCCGGCGCGGGCCGTCGAAACGTGAACCGTCGTTACGGTCGTTCGAGTCTGAATCCTGATTCATGGAATATTACAGTAAGTCGTACTGTTTTGTGAGATGGTTCAAGGAGCAATAGCTGTTGACTAACAAACTGCCAGTCAGCTAACTGGTTTTCTGATTACCCTTATTTACTGACCTGTGAACCTTGAATGAATGCCAACTAAAATGCAAAAGGGACGCAAAGGTTCGTCTTTTCTGAACAGTGCACCCGTAGCGATCTGACTGACAACGCAATTTCCTTAAAAAACAATCCGCAGGTATAAGAAGATAACGGATTGTCGTTTAGCCAGTACATTAACGTTCCATTCGCTCGTATGACTTACTCCACGCCCGAACGTCTGTATACTCCCGACCGCCGTACTGCCGACCAATCGCTGCTTCAACAATACATCAACTGGCTGTTCGTCAAAAAAGGGCTTTATTTCCGCGATTACGATGACCTCTGGGACTGGTCGGCGACGGATCTGGAAGACTTCTGGGCGAGCATCTACCAGTTTTTCGACGTTCAAAGTCATACCGAGTACAGTCAGGTTATCTACCGTCCGAGCGACGATGATATGATTGGGGTGCGGTGGTTCGAGGGGGCAACGGTCAACTACGCCGAGCATATCTTTCGCCACAAAACCAGTCAGCGACCCGCCCTGCTGTTTGCGTCGGAGCGGCAGCGGGTACAGGCCATGTCGTGGGCTACGCTCGAAGCGCAGGTCGCGGCTGTGGCAACGTGGCTGCGGAGTCAGGGTGTCGGGCTGGGCGACCGGGTGGTGGCGGTCCTGCCCAACGGCCCGGAAGCGATCGTCGCCTTTCTGGCCACAAACGCCGTAGGAGCGGTGTGGTCGAGTTGCTCGCCCGACTTCGGTACGGCCAGTATCATCGACCGGTTTCAGCAGATTGAACCGAAAATTCTGATTGCGGCCGACGGCTATACCTACAACGGCAAACCCATCGACAAAACCGACGCCATACGCTCGCTACGGGTTGGCTTACCCACATTACGACGGCTCGTTTGGGTACCTTACCTCGACACCGCCAGTCGGCTGGAGCGAACCGTGCTGTGGGACGATGTGCTCAGAACGCCCACCCCCGACGGACTCGTTTTTGAACCTGTTCCGTTCAACGACCCAATCTGGGTGCTGTATTCATCGGGAACGACGGGCAAACCGAAGGCCATTACGCACAGCGTCGGGGGTTGTTTGCTCGAACACCTGAAAGTGCTGGCCCTGCACCAGGATGTACACGTGGGGGAGCGCTACTTTTGGTATTCGACGACCGGCTGGATGATGTGGAATTTCGCCATTGGGTCGATGCTGGTCGGGGCCACGCTGGTCGTGTACGACGGGGCCGCCGGTTATCCCGATCTGAACGCGCTCTGGACGCTGGCCGAGGAGGCACGCGTCAATCATTTCGGCGGGGGCGCGGCTTATTATCTGGCTTGTATGCGGGCCGGCCTTCGACCCATCGATACCACCCGCCTGACGCTGTTACGCAGCATCGGCTCGACCGGGTCGCCCCTGCCGAGCGAAGGGTTCCGCTGGATTTATGAGTCGGTAAAAAGTAACGGCTGGCTGATTTCGTTGAGTGGCGGTACCGATATCTGTAGTGGCTTCGTCGGGGGAAACCCGCTGCTGCCGGTGTACGAAGGTGAGATCCAGTGCCGGTTGCTGGGGTGCAGCGTCGACGCGGTCGATGAACAGGGAAAATCCGTGCGCGATGAACTGGGCGAAATGATTATCCGGCAACCGATGCCGTCGATGCCGATCTATTTCTGGAACGACCCCGACAACGAGCGCTACCGAAGCAGTTACTTCACTGATTTTCCCGGCCTGTGGCGGCACGGCGATTTTATCCGCATTACGCCCCGCAACAGCGTAGTTATCTACGGCCGCTCCGATGCGACACTCAACCGGGATGGTGTCCGCATCGGCACCAGTGAAATATACAGTGCTGTCGAGAGCCTGCCCGACGTTTCCGATAGCCTGATCGTGGGGGTGGAAGAGCCGGGCGGCCGGTATTTTATGCCCCTGTTCGTCGTGCTCCGCGACGGTGCCCAACTAACTGACACGTTGATCGATACCATCCGAAAGACACTGCGAACACAATTCAGTCCCCGTCATGTGCCCGACGCGGTGTATGCCATCAGTGAGGTTCCCTACACGATTAGCGGCAAGAAGCTGGAAACGCCGGTGAAAAAAATCCTGTCGGGTATGGATAGTTCGCTGGTTGCCAGCAAAGACACGTTGCGCAATCCGGCCTCACTCGATCAGTTTGCGCAGTTTATGCGGGATGTCCGCTCGTGAACTAATCAATGAGCCGGTTCATCAAATTTCAGTAAGTTTGGGGCATATTACGCTACTATGTTTACTCGTCAAATCACGTCACTTGTACTAACGACCGCTCTTTCTGCCCTGCTCGTTAGCGGATTATCCAATTGCGGCTCGAAAGGCTCGACCGCCAGCGAAACCACCGATTCGACAACCGCCGTAGCCTCGTCGGAAACCGAAAAAACGACAGCGGCCCCTGATCCAACCAAAATTCCGGCCGGTAAAGTGGCGGATGCGGCTGCGATTCTGAGCCGTACGCAGGTGCCCATCCTGTGTTACCACCAGATCCGCGACTGGAAAGGCAGCGACTCGAAAGGTGCCCGCGATTACATCATCCCGACGCAGGCCTTCACCGATCAGATGCAGATGCTGGCCGACAGTGGTTTTCACCCCATCCTGCCCGATCAGCTATATGCTTACCTGACGACTGGGGCGGCCCTGCCGTCGAAGCCGGTTATGCTGACGTTCGATGATGGCGATCTCGATCAGTACACGACGGCCCTGCCCATTCTGAACAAACACAAATTCAAAGCGTCGTTCTACATCATGACGGTCGCTATTGGCCGGCGCGGGAAACAGCACTACATGGATAAGACCCAGATCAAAGACCTGTCGGATCAGGGCCACACCATCGGTGCACATACCTGGGATCACCAGAACGTAAAGAAATTAACGACACCCGAGCAGTGGAAAACCCAGTTAGAAGAACCAAAGGAAAAGCTGGAAGCCATTACGGGTAAGCCAGTCCGGTACTTCGCGTTTCCGTTTGGCCTGTGGAACAAAGCGGCCCTGCCCGAAATTCAGAAGCGTGGTTATGTCGCGGCTTTTACCCTGGCCGATGGTCGTGATGAACAGTTGCCGTTATTTACGGTTCGCCGGATCATTGCCGGTGGTCAGTGGAGTGCCAAAACGCTGTACCGTAACATGACCCAGAGCTTCGACGGCAAATAAACGCCCGATATATATTCATTCGCGTCCGCTCCGGCAGGCTGGTTAAGGCCAGTTCAGCTAGGGGCGGACGTTTTTGATTAAGGGCAATTCGGCCTGGTAACGTATATAGATTGCCTGTTTGATTGCTAATAAAATTAAGGGCGTGTGCTAAACCTTGCCAACCAGCCGACGTTAGGTAGGTAGCTTTATAATTCAGTCCTGCTATGCCTACCCGAATTCGTCTTGCCATCGATTGGACGCCCAATACCAACCATACCGGATTCTACGTTGCGCTGGCAAACGGGAGCTACGAAAAAGCGGGCCTGCACGTCGAGATTATTTCGCCCGATGCAGACGACTACAGGCTAACACCGGCCCGGCGGGTGGCGCAGGGCGAGGCAGAACTGGCCGTTGCCCCGTCGGAAAGTATTATCAGTTTCCAGACGAATGAGGTGCCGATGGTGGCGGTAGCGGCTTTACTGGCCCGCGATGCCAGTGCCATCGTGACGCTGAAACAGAGCGGTCTTGATCGGCCCAGTCGGCTCGATGGTAAGGTGTATGCGTCGTATAGTGCTCGGTACGAAGACGAGATTATCCGGCAGATGATTATCAACGACGGTGGGCGGGGGCAGTTCGTATCGCACAAACCCGCCCGACTCGATATCTGGCATGCCCTGCTGACTAATGAAGCCGACGCCACCTGGATCTTTCTGCCGTGGGAAGGTGTCGAAGCCGAGCAGCGCGATATTCAGCTGAACCAGTTTTTACTCGACGAATATGAGATTCCGTACGGGTACAGTCCGGTGCTGGCGGCTCGCCACAATTGGGCCAGCGAAAATGCCGATGCGCTGCGTCGGTTTCTGGCGGCCACGGCCGAAGGAGTCAAATTTGCCGTCCGTGACCCCGACGAAGCCGCCCGAATCCTGTTGGAAACAGCCAATCACCCGACGCTGACCAGCCTGGATTTTCTGGAAAAGAGTCAGCGGATAGCATCGGATTATTATCTGGATACCGACGGGAATTGGGGGGTAATGCGCCGTGACATCTGGAACGGCTTCATCGGCTGGCTCATTCGCAACCGCCTGCTCAACTATCCCGACGGGGAGCTGATTCAGCACTTCGACGTGTCGAAACTGTTCACAAACGATTATTTGAGTTCGTAGTTCGTGGTTTGTCGTTGGCTAACGCGGCAGTAATACTCTTGCGTCAGTCACGGCGGGAAGCGTAACCACAAACTACGAACTATAAACCACAAACCTTTACCCCCCAATCGTCGCCATCGATTCGGTGACGGTAGCGCGCTGGCTTTCGGCTTCAAAGCCGTTGGCGGGGCGGTGGGAGAAAGCGCGCAGGAAAGCGGCTTCCAGTTCGGTATCGGTGGCACCGGAGCGCATCAGGTCCCGCACGTCGAGGACGCCATCGTCGTACAGGCAGGTCTTTAGCGTACCCTGCGCCGTCAGGCGAATGCGGTTGCAGGTGCCACAGAACGTCCGGCTGAAGGCAGCAATTACCCCAACTGTACCCTGGTGACCCGGGATTCGGTAGTTGGCCGAGGTCGAATACAGCGGATCAGGAATTTTGGTCAGATCGGGGTAGAACGATTGAATCTCGTCCATAATCCGGCGGTGTGTCCAGTGCAGTACCGGGTAGTGGCTGCCTTCCCCATTGAACGGCATCTCTTCGATAAACCGCACGTCGATCGGCTGATCGCGGGTCAGTTCGGTCAGCGGCAGAATATCCTGTGTGTTCTGCCCATCCATCACCACCGCATTGATTTTGGTTTCGATACCAGCGTTCAGTAATGCGTCGAGTGTACGCAGCACGGCCGGTAGTTCATCGCGCCGGGTAATTTGCCGGAACCGGTCGCGGTCGAGTGTGTCGAGGCTGAGATTTATTGACTTGACGCCCAGCGCGGCCATGTCGGCTACGTGCGGTGCTGTCAGGACGCCGTTGGTTGTAATCGACAGGTCGTTGATACCGTCGATAGCCGCCAGCCGGTGCATGAAGGCCATCAACTCGGAGCGTACGAAGGGTTCGCCCCCCGTAATCCGCACTTTCGATACACCCAGCCGGGCCAGCACCGTAACCAGCCGTTCCATTTCCTCATAGGTCAGCAGTTGCTGCTTGGGCAGGTAACGAATACCGGCTTCGGGCATGCAGTAAAAGCACCGCAGGTTGCAGCGATCAGTTACGGCCAGCCGCAGGTAGGTGATGGGACGGTTGTGGTTATCGAAGATCATAAGTTACGGGTGTAACAACGAAACACGCATTTTGATTGCAGGTTTCGGTCGTTCAACAGGCATCATCAGTAATGACCAATGAATGTACTAGCTGGTCGTCAAGGACAACCGTAATTTTACTTAAAGGGCCGTAGTCGATCGCTGATGAGTAATTGCCAAAAAAATAACCAGTGGAATAGGCGTATTTGGTGGCATATTATTACTATTTTTGGAGGCTTAATGTACGAAGTGTGAAAAAAATAGTTTCAGTTGGTTTATCAGCTCTGTTACTCTGCCATGCACTGGCTTATGTGCTGGTAGGTATCAGTGCGTGGTATAAGGCTGAACATGATCTGTCAGAACGACTGCGGGTATATCGCTCCGTCGATAGTCTTGTTGAGTTCGATATTCCGCTGAATAATCAGATCGACATTAAGCAGACAGCCTCCGATGGGTTTACGCACCGTGGGCACTATTACAGTGTCGTCAGCCTGAACGTGGCGGGTGATACGTTGCATATTACCGGGCTGGAAACGGATCGTAAGCCATTCTGGCAAAGCGATCTGCTGTCGTTTCTCAACGACCACCTGACCAACTCGACAGATACAGAACGCAAGGCTAATAGCTTTCTGAAATTCCTGCTCAAGGAATACTCGCCCACACCCCGGCAGCTATTTCAGTTTCTGCCTGCTGTGCGGGTACCGACCGTGCGCATCGCCGACGTGTCGTTTGTTTTTCCCCTCCGGGCTTTGCCCGTTCATTCGCCCCCGCCCGAAGCGTAAAGGATGTACAGGTGATCGCCTGCTGCTTCGTCGCATCCTGGTAACAGCGTTGTCGTTTACTCAGGCACGTTCCTGTATCTGCGGAGGATGTCGATTGCTGCCCAGGCAACAGTTGGCTGCAGACACGTCTGTCACCTTTATCGGGGCTCATCTGGTCATTACTGATTCAGCCGATTTCACCACACCTGCGTCGTTGGCGGGCCGGTAACCGGCAACGTTCATCGACGCACAAAACTGGTCAGGGCTACGTCATCGTCAAGCCCGTCGATCAGTCGGTTCAGTCGATTGATGGTAGCGTAGGGGGTAAGTCTGGCATTGCAGGGATGTGCGTCGATTATCAAATTGATGGCTGTGTATGCCAATGGCGTTTACCGCTTCACCCCCCCCCAGGTAATCAACGATGTCGTTCGTAGTCATGTACCGATCTGGTAACGGGCACATTATCGGTGGCTGATCTGGTTATGGCCCGGCTGGGATTATCGCGGGGCATGTCAGCCCTATCCGGTTTGTCTGTTTGGTGAATACACAAGGGGTATTCCAGCCATCGATCCGCTGGTCGTCAGGTATGGCGATGCGGCCCTTGCCGATGCGCTGAAGCGGGTCAATGCATCACGCTGGTTTTAAGGACCTGCTTTTTTCCGAATCAATCTGTTTGCAAGCGCAATGAACAAGAAATATATACTTGGATTACTGGCTATCCTGCTCGTTCAGGGATTAACGTGGGCGCAGATGCCGCACGATGCCATTTATATGAAGAAGAACTCGGTTTGTGTTGCCGGTATGTATGGGTACAGCACATGGAATCAGTACTGGGAAAATTCGCTGAAGCGGGAGAACTTGAATATCGGCACTCACACGACCCAGAGCGCCATGCTGATGCCTGCTATCGGGATCAGTAACCGGGTCAACCTGATTTTGAGTCTGCCTTACGTCTGGACCAGCACCAGCGCGGGTAACCTGCTCGGCCAGAAAGGTGTGCAGGACCTGTCGGCCTGGGTGAAAGTCAAAGCAATCCGGGCGGGGGGCTTTTCGCTCAATGCTATCGTGGGTGGGTCGATACCCGTCGGTAATTACGTCCCTGATTTTCTGCCGATGTCGATCGGGCTGCAATGCCGGACGCTGACGGGGCGACTGCTGGCCAATTACAAGCATCCCAAGACGGGGCTGTATGTAACAGCGCACGGTTCGTACGGCTGGCGCAGTACGATGAAAATTGACCGGGACTCGTATCAGGCCGACGATCGGGTATACAACACCAACCAGGTGAGCGTGCCGAACGTGTACGATGCGGCCGTGCGGCTGGGCGTGCTGCGCCGGGGGTGGCAGACGGAGGTGTTTGCCGAACGGCAGGCCTGCCTGAGTGGTGATAATATTCGCCGGAACGATATGCCATTTCCAACGAACAATATGGAGGCAACACTGGTAGGCTGGTACGGTAAAATTCAACCCCGCAACATCGGCGTCAACGCCCGCGTCGGCTATGTCGTCGATGGGCTAAACGTCGGGCAGAGCACCAGCTATACGGTGGGAGTTCTATACCAGTTCGCCGTCAGGTAACCAATACAACTGAACAATCATGAAACGATTTTTTGCGTCTATACTTACAGGAAGTCTGGGGCTGCTGAGCGTATCGGCCGTGCTGGTTTCCTGCGATAAAACCATCGACGAAGCACAGCCACTGGCCTACACGCCGGCCAGTGTCGATGAACATGCGGGGACCTGGAAAACCTACGTGCTGACGTCGCCTGCTGATGTGACACTGGCCGCGCCCACCGCAACGACCTCGTCGGCGTACCAGGCTGAGTTGTCGAGTCTGAAAGAGCAATCGACATCGCTGAGCGCCGAGCAACAGCAGGCCGTGGTATACTGGGGAGCAGGAGCCGTGTTCCGCTGGAACGAAATCGCCCGCGAACTGGCCGCCCGCTATAATGTGCCGCCTGCATCGAACGCGGATGGCAAATACCCGGTGCCGGATGCGGCTAACCCCCTGGCAGACCCGCGATTCCCGTTTGCCAACCCGCCCTATTCGGCCCGTGCGCTGGCGTACCTGAGCGTTGCCCAGTATGATGCGCTGGTAACTACCTGGAAATACAAGTACCAGTACAACCGCACGGCACCGTCTAAAGTCGATGCTACGGTACGGACAGCCCTGCCCGTATCGGCCATTCCCACGTACCCGTCGGAGGATGCGGTGGTGGCTACGGCGTCGTATACGGTGCTGAAGGCCATGTTTCCGGGTGAAGTTCCTTACCTCGACGCCAAGCTGGCCGAACACCGCAATAGCCGCCTATGGGCAGGTATGAACGTGCCGGGGGAGCTAACGGCGGGTAACGATCTGGGCGGTCAGGTAGCGGCTAAGGTGATGGCCCGCGCCCGTACTGATGGTATGAGTGCGGCTAACAATCAGACGCTCACGGCTGGCATGATCGAAGCGGCCAAAGGACGTGGGTTACTGACGGCCTGGGTAAGTCAGGAAAGTCCGGCCCGGCCACCTATGTTGCCTAATTATGGAGCCGTGACTACCTGGAATTTCGACCGGGCTACGCTGGAAAAATTGCGGCCTGCAGCACCCCCGGCTATCGACAGCCCTGAGTTTACCAAAAATCTTGATGAACTACGGGCGATTCAGAAATCGCAAACCCGTGAGCAGGCCCGTATCGCCAATTACTGGTCTGATGGCGCCGGTAGCTACACTCCCCCCGGCCACTGGCACCGCATCGCGGCCAACGCCGGGCAGGAAGCCCGCTACAGTGAAGTGCGTATGGCCCGCACGCTGGCACTGGTCGGTACCACACTGATGGATGCGGGTATCTGCTGCTGGGAAACCAAGTACTACTATTACTATCCCCGGCCGCAGCAGTACGGGCTGAAAACGTCGGTTGGCCTGCCCAATTTTCCCTCGTACACATCAGGCCATTCTACGTTTTCCGGTGCTGCGGCTACCGTGCTGAGCAGCATTTTTCCGGAACAAACGGATACATTCACGGCAAAGGCGAACGAAGCTTCTACGTCACGGATGTACGGATTGATTCACTACCGTTTCGATTGCGAAGTGGGCCTGGTGTGCGGCAAAAATATCGGTTCATACGCCGTGGCGCGTGGCAAAGCGGACGGCTCGGGTCTGTAAAAAACAGGATAACTAGTAGCTGAGTCCGCCCGGGTGTAGTGTTACATCCGGGCGGACTCAGCCATTTTTGGGTCCGTATTAATCGGGTAAAGTTCATCGGCAGATGTACGGGATCATGTACCTTTACGTTCCTACAATGTGCCTATGCAACAACTTATCCGACTTAGCCTGATCGTTCTGTGTGTGCAACTGCCGCGTCTGGCGACGGCGCAGGGACTGATGGATGGCTTTATGAAAGGCGACCGTAAAGCGAGTCTGGCCGTCACCTATTCGCAGGAAACCTACAACACCTATTACCGGGGGACCACGCCCTTCCGTGATCCAAACCTGGGTACGGTTACCACACAGGCGGTCAATCTGTACGGTATTTACGGATTGGGCTACGACCTCGATCTGATTGTTACGGCCCCTTACGTACGCACCGAAGCCAGCGCGGGGTATCAGCCCAAACAGGAAGGGTTCCAGGATGTTACGGCCGCGCTGCGCTGGGAAGCGTTCGACTATAAGTTCGGTAAGTCGCGGCTGTCGTGGCTGTTCGCGCTGGGTTATTCGATGCCGATCCAGAATTATGTCAACGATAACATGCTGGCCTTGGGGCAGGGCTCTAAAAATATCGACGGGCGCACCATGCTGCACTATAAATCGGGTGGCTTTTTCCTGACCGGGCAGGCTGGCTACATCCGCCGTGGCCCCGTTACGCTCGACCGGATCGTCAATGTATACGATCCCAGTCAGGTCAATCCCAACAGCGGGATGAAAGTCAACGTGCCTGACGTAGCGGAGTTCATCGTCCGGACGGGTTACGCTACGAAACGAGTGTATATCGATGTGTGGGGGCAGCAGCAGACGCCCTATGCCGCCGGTACCGACATCGGACCCGGCATTCCGTTTCCAACCAACGCAATTGGCTTTCGGCGAGTGGGCGGCACTCTGTTTCTCCGGCTCGTCGGGCGGCTGGGTCTGAATTTTGGCTACAGCACGACGCTCGAAGGTCAGAACATCGGCAAATCGACCCGCCTGAACGGGGGTATCATCATCGGTAACTAAGCACATCCAACCGGAATCCGGGCATGACTTATACTTCATTGGTACGCAACCTGTGCCTGACCCTGCTACTGGTAGGGACGGGGCTGACGGGTTGTAAGGAAAATACAATCAGCGAAGGCGTATTGCCTTACTTTGAACCGGCAACAACCGATGCGGATGGGGGTACATGGCGCACCGTTTTATTGTCTTCAGCGGGCAGTATCACAGTTCCTACACCAACTGCGATCACATCAGACGCGTATCAAACGGAACTGACATCGGTGAAAAACGGAATGCTGACCTCGACACCGGAGCAGAATACGGCTGTCAACTATTGGGGGCAGGGTGGTGTGGTACGCTGGAATCAAATTGCCCGGCAACTCGTCGCCAAGTACAACACAGCCCCCGTCTATAACGACGTGACAGGCCAATATCTGGCAACCGATCCTAATGCTCCCGTCGCCAGTCTGCCGTTTGCCACCCGGTTGTATGCGCTGCTAAGTGCTGCGCAGTACGACGCCCTGGTGGTGGCCTGGCGGGCGAAATACCAGTACAACCGGCCATCACTCAACCGGCAGAATATCATAACGCGGGTACCTGTCGCCGATGTGCCGTCTTATCCTTCAGAGGGAGCCGCTATTGCTGAAGCGTCAGCGCAGATACTGACGTATTTCTTTCCCAACGAAGCAGACTATATAAAGGCGAAGGCGACGGAGCATAAGCAGAGTCAGCTTTGGGCGGGAATCAACGTGGCGAGTGATGTGAAGGCGGCCGAAACGCTGGCAACTGCGGTCGTGGCAGTGGCACTGAATCGCGCCCGTACCGACCGATTCAGCAATAGTGCTGATACCTGGACGAGTCTGAAAGCGAAAGCACCGTACGACGTGACGTGGCAAAGTCTGGAGATTCCGGCGCGGGTGCCGGTGGGGCCGCTGGCCGGCCGGGTCAAAACGTGGTTCGACTCGACGGCTGTAACCCGCCTGGCACCCGTAGCGCCACCCCTGACCAACACGACGGCTTTTCAGACCAGCCTAACCGAAGTTCGCGCCGTTGCCGACAGCCGCACCCGCGATCAGTGGGCCACCGCCGACTACTGGAACGATGGACTGGCGACGTACACAATTGCCGGCCACTGGAATCTGATTGCCGAGCAACTGATTCAGGAAGACCATCAGAACGAACTCCGCGCGGCCCGGACGTATGCCGTACTCAACCGCGCCCTGCACGACGTGACGACGACCGGGTGGCAGGCGAAATATACTTACTTCGTACCCCGCCCGGCGCAGCTGGATACGCAGATCAAAACGTCGGTGCTGATGCCCAACAGCCCGGCCTATGTCAGCGATCACGCGGCCCAGTCCGCAGCCGCCAACACCATTCTGACGTATTTATTCCCTGTAGAAACGACCTGGCTGAAAAAGCAGAGTGATGCCGCGATTATTTCGACGCTGTACGCGGGAACGCAGTACCGGTTCAGCATCGACGCCGGTTCGCAGCTAGGTATCGGTATCGGTACGCTGGCGACCAACTGGGCCAAGGCCGACGGAGCGAAATAGAGTTGTTGTAATGTTGATTTTTTGTCATCCCGACGACAGAACGGGGCCGCCGGAGCGGGGGTCTTCGGTAGCCCGTGTTTGTATGCTATTGCCGAAGATCCTTCGCAGGCTCAGGATGACAAATTTTTTTACTAATCGCTCTCAAAATACAGTTAAAGCGGTTTTGGCTTCTTCGCGAACTGGTAGGCAATCCCCAGAAACGACTGTAGCACGCCGACTTTAAAATCCTTGCGCGAGTACGGGGCAATCTCGACAGCGACCCGCAGGTTTGGCACAAACGGTACGTGCGCCCGCGCCCCGACATGCAGTGAATACCCTTCCAGAATGTCGCGGCTGTCCAGTCCGTTGAGGAAATTGGCCCGGATGCCTAGTCCGGCGTAATAGTTGATCCGCTCTTTTCGAACGATGTTGACCATTGGGCAGAATGTCGTGCTGAGCGAGCCGAACACGGTGTTGGTCTGCACACGGGCATCGACCCAGAACGCACGGTCGGCGTTGCTGCTGACTGACACGACGTTGTTGAATGGGTAGTAAGCGACCGAAGCCTGTCCGAAAGCCGTCAGGCCAATGCTCAGTAAGAGTAGGGTAAGCGTATGTTTCATACCCGCAAAACAACAACCTTTTTCGGGTTTAAACACAGAGGAAACGGAGGTTTACACGGAGAAATCAGAGAACAATCAACACTGTGTGCTCTGTGTGAACCTCTGTTTCCTCTGTGTTTAAACAACCACCTTACGCGGCTGCGTCGTCATAAAATCTTTGAGGTAGAACGGCTCGAAGGTCGCTGGGTTCTCGACCTGTCCGGCGGCAAACAGGGGCGTTGCCAGCTTACCGATTGTGCGGGCGGAGGGCGCAACAACCTGCTCGGTAAACAGAGCCTGCGGGTGCTTCCCCAGCATGGCCCGGCACTTTGCGGCACCGTCGCCGAAGAAAACGACCGGGTGGTGCGCGAGTTGCTCACCGAACGAATCAGCGTCGATAATTTCAGCTTTAGTCGGTACCCGCTCTTCGCCGGCCGTGTCGTAAAACGCGCAGTAGACTTCCATCCGTCGGGCGTCGATCATTGGGCAAAGCAGCGTGTCGGCGGGGTAAAAGCCGCGAATCTGCTCGGCCATGGCCGCCAGCGTATTCACCGCAACCAGTGGTTTGTCGAGCGCAAAACACAGCCCTTTCGCCGTCGAGACACCAATCCGCAGACCCGTATACGAACCTGGCCCCATCGCGACAGCTACGGCATCGAGCTGAGTGAGCGCAAAACCCGTCTGACGCACCACATCATCGATCAGGCTGGTCAGCATGGCCGATGACGTACGCTCGACAAACAGTTCGTAGCACCCCAGTAGCGTCCCGCTCTGATGCAGCGCAACGGAACAAGACGTAGTTGATGTATCGATGGAGAGAATAAGCACAGATTACTTCTTTTTCAGAATCGAGTTGTACCGATTCATATCGTTGAACAGCGCCAGAGCCGCCTTCAACTCGGTATCATCGGCGAAGGACGATTCTTTAATGCCTTTTTGCAGGTAATAATGCCCGGCAATTTCTTCATCGAGCAAAGCACGGACTTCGTTGCGGAATGTCATCAGATCGGCATCTTTGCTGTGCGACATCTTGGTCTTGAGCGACTTAAGCTGATCCTGAATCAGATCGAAATACTTTTCCTTCTTCGCCGACGCTTCCAGCGAACCCAGATCTTTCTCCACCTGCGTCGTGTAGTCGTATTCTTTATCGGATACCCACTTTGTAAAGTCGGCGTATTCAGCGTCGGTCAGGCGGAATTCGCGGGCTGGTTTGATCGTCGGATGGTCGTGATGGTATTTCACCGCATAGTCGAAGATCAATCCTTTGTTGGTCAGGCTCTGGGCAATCGGTGCGGCCAGTTGATTCTCCGTCACGATATCGGGCAAGACACCCCCGCCGTCGTATACCGTCCGACCGGCTTTGGTTTTAAAGGCCGTTTGCAGTGAATCGGCAATCTTGCCCACGCTCCCGTCGGGGTTGCGATGGCTATAGTCGATGGCCTGAATGCACCGCCCGCTGGGGATGTAATATTTGGCCGTCGTGATCTTTAATTTGGTGTTGAACGACAGTTCACGGGTAGTTTGCACGAGCCCTTTGCCGTACGTCCGCTGCCCGATCAGTACGCCCCGGTCGTAATCCTGAATCACACCCGACACGATCTCGGCCGCCGACGCGCTGTGGCTGTTGGTCAGTACAATGATCGGAATCTCCAGATCCATCGGGGCATTCATGGCCGTGTAGGTCTTGTTCCACTCGGTCACCTTGCCTTTTGTCGTTACGACTTCCGAATCTTTCGGGATAAAGATGTTACAAATGTCGATGGCCATGTTGAGCAGCCCGCCGGGGTTCTCCCGCACATCGAGCACCAGCTTTTTCATGCCTTTACCCTTCAACTCCTGCACCGCTGTGCGTACTTCCCGGGACGCCGTCGCGGTGAAGTCTTTCAGGTCGATGTAGCCCACATCGTCTGACAGCATACCGTAGTAAGGCACGTTGGTCATTTTTACCACATCGCGCGTCACCGTTACCTCAACCGGGGTCGTTACGCCGTAACGCTTCACCGACAGCTTCACGGCGGTGTTGTTCTGCCCCTTGATGAGCTTGCCTGCATCGGCATCTTTGCGGCTTTTCAGGTCGACCCCATCGATTTTCAGAATCTCGTCGCCAATCTGTAGCCCCGATTTTTCAGCGGGGGTACCTTCGTAGATCATCAGCACGATGTTCTTGCTCTGCCGCTGCCCGATAACTGCACCGATACCGTTGTAGCGGCCGGTAGTCATAGTCATGTAATCTTCGATCTCGTCTTCGGCGTAGAAATTTGTGTAGGGATCAAGCCCTTTCAGCATCGCGTCAATGCTGGTTTTCACCATCCGGTTGGGGTTGATCTCGTCGACGTAATACATGTTCAGCTCCTTGAACAGCGTCGCGTAGATGTCGAGATTCCGGGCGATCTCGAAGAAACGGTCGTCGTTTCTGAACGAAAATAAGCTGATACCGCCCGCTACGAGTCCGGCCGTGGCAAAAAGCGTCAAACGTTTGCTGAGGTGCATGGGAGGTGATAGTTTGTGGTTTATAGTTTGTTGTTCGTAGTTGTTCCAACAGTACATCCGGCGGCCGATCAACCACTACGAACCACGAACAACAAACTACGAACCTTAAACTACAACTTCTGTATGGCTAATTTCATACCTTTTTCTATCTCCTCAAACGAAATAATCTGCTTGGCCGTATAAAGCAGGGCGAGGTGGGTCGGGAGGGGGCGGGTGCGACCGGCGGGGGGGGTGAGCAGGTGCTTGTTGAGCCGATAAGCCTCACGCACGCGCCGACGGATTAGATTGCGGTCGACGGCCCGCTTGAACTGTCGTTTGGGTACCGTAATAACGATAGCAGGCATCATCCCGGCGGCTTCGGGCTTGTTCAGGTAAAGCAGTCTAAACGGAAAAAGGTAGAACGTCCCAACGGCCGTACTACCTTTCGTAAAGAGTTCACCCAGAATTTTCTTGCTGCAAAGCCGCTCCGATTTCGTGAAGGTTTGCCGCATACGAATAGGTTGACATTCAGCGCCCGGCAGGACGCAGAACGACGAACCAGAAACCGGGGATTAAACTTTAAAGCGATCGCCTTTTTTCTCGTCCGAGACGGTCAGCTTCCAGCGACCTTTAGCACGACGGCGGGCCAGCACCTGGCGGCCATTGGCGGTAGACATCCGCTCGCGGAAACCGTGCTTGTTTTTGCGCTTCCGGTTCGATGGTTGGTACGTTCTTTTCATGATCTATATTGCCTAAAAACTTCTGAGTTCCGAAATGAGTCCGCAAAAATAGCAGAACGCTTCGGTTTAAGCAAACGTCTGTTGTGAAATTAGCACCTGTCAGCCAGCGAAGTAGCGTATAAAGGCGATTTTGGTTGCTCAAATCGGTCGTATACGGGGGTAGACCGTCACTTTTGGGAAACCCTTTCGCCAGCAACGCCGGTTATTGACTCGTATCTGCTCACCGAATTACGCCATTTCGCCATGCACTATCGCCTGTCTGCCGACCCTGAACTGCCGCACTATATTGCTGTCGAAGCCGAACTGTCGCAGGTTGTGCCGGGGTCCGTCGTCGAACTTCAGCTACCCGCCTGGCGACCTGGCCGGTACGAGTTGCAGCACTTTGCCAAAAACATACAGCGATTCGCGATCACCGATGAACAGGGGCAACCTCTACCGTTTCGCAAGATCACGAAAGATCGCTGGCGGGTCATTACCAAAACCGGTACGTCGATCATTGCCCGGTATAATTTTTATAGCTTGCTTCCGGCCGCTCATCAACTCAATGCGGGCAGCAGCTTCATCGATGAGTCATTGCTGTACGTCAATCCGGTGAATCTATGCCTGTACGCAGAAGGGCATATCAACGATGCCTGTACACTTGATCTGGCTATTCCCCGTAACTGGACTGTCGCCTGTGGGCTGAAACGCGTCGATGCTGTAGCGAATACAGCTGGACCGGTGCAGTTACAGGCGGCTGACTTTTACGAACTGGTCGATTGCCCGCTCATTGCCGCGCCTGGTTTGCAGCATATACAGTACGAGGTGCAGAAAACGCAGTTCCACGTCTGGATTCAGGGCGGCTGGCGGACCGACGGCGAACCCGCTTTTGACGCCGACCGTATCGTGCACGATTTCACCCGTTTCTCCGCGCAGCAGGTGGCCATGTACGGTGAGTTTCCGGAGGGCGATTACCACTTTCTGACGCTGGTGCTGCCGGTGGCGTATTATCACGGCGTCGAACACCGCAACTCGACGGTGCTCGTACTGGGACCGGCTGACGAGGGTGCTGGCCTGTACAATGACCTGCTGGGCGTGGCGTCGCACGAGCTGTTTCATGCCTGGAATATTATTCGTATCCGTCCCACCGAACTGCTGCCGTACGACTTTACCCGCGAAAACTATTTCGATACCTGTTTCGTGGCCGAAGGGGTTACGACCTACTATGGCGATCTGATGCTGCGCCGGTCCGGGGTGTTCGACGATGAGGCTTATCTGAAAGAATTACAGGTCGTTTTCAAACGCCATTTCGAAAATAACGGACGGGCGTTTCAGTCATTGACCGAATCATCGTGGGATCTATGGCTCGATGGCTACGAGAAAGGCGTTCCTGATCGGAAAGTGTCGGTCTACCACAAGGGCGCTGTTGCCGCGCTGATGCTCGACCTGCACATTCGCCGGTTGACCAAACACGCCCGTTCGCTCGATGACGTGATGCGGCAGATGTGGGTCCGTTTCGGTAAGCCATTTGTGGGGTACACGCTGGACGATTACCGGGCTGTTGCCGAGTCGGTAGCGGGTGAAGGATTAGCGGATTACTTTGCCCTGTGCATTTTTGGTCATACGGCGCTCGAAGAACCGCTGAACGAAGCGCTGGCGTGGGTAGGCTTACAAGTCGTATGGGAAACCCCAACGGTTGATACGCCCGGTGGCATTCGCCTGCTCGAAACGGGTGATCCGGCCGGTCGGGCGGAGCGGGTACGCTGGTTCGGCGATGTGCTGACCAGCCATGCCAGCGACCATCTGATCGATACCAGTAAAGCCGGTAAAGACGTAGTTGCGAAATAGCAGGACAGGCTGTGGTGGTCAGGTATGGATAAATGACGGAAAAAGTGAACCTTGCATCCATCCGTTAGCCCTGAACCAATCACCGACGCACTGATGAATTTGCCCTCAAAAACGCTTCCATTCGAGGAGTACGTCCAATACGATGCCACCGCCCTTGCCGAACTGGTAAAGACCGGTGACGTAAGCCCGGATGAACTGCTGGCTACGGCCATTGCCCGCGCCGAAGCCGTCAATCCCACGTTGAATGCCATCGTAACGCCACTTTATGAAAAAGGGCGCGAAGTAGCCAGGCATCTGCCCGCCGACGCGCCGTTTCGTGGTGTACCCTTTCTGCTTAAAGATCTTGAACTGGGCTGGGCCGGAACCCCCTTGAAGTCGGGCAGTCGGGCCTATGCCAATTTTGTTTCCCCTGCCGACAGCGATACCGTCCGCCGACTGCTACGGGCGGGATTGGTACTATTCGGCAAAACCAACACGCCTGAATTTGGCCTAACGCCCTATACGGAATCGAAGCTGTATGGTCCGGCCCGTAATCCGTGGAATACGGCCTATTCGCCCGGCGGATCGAGTGGTGGGTCGGCGGTCGCGGTGGCAGCAGGGATTGTACCAGCGGCAACGGCCAGCGATGGGGGTGGTTCGATTCGTATTCCGGCGTCCTGCTGCGGGTTGTTCGGCCTGAAGCCCTCACGGGGGCGCGTGTCGCTGGGGCCGAATTACAGTGAGCTTTGGAACGGCGCGGTCATCGGTCATGCGCTCACCCGTTCCGTGCGCGACAGTGCGGGGCTGCTCGATGCCATTGCCGGGTACAACCCCGGCGACCCGTACCGGATTGCGCCCCCGGAGCGACCCTACGCAGACGAGGTAAACCGGGAGCCGGGTAAGCTGCGTATCGCCTTCTCGACACAGCACCTTATTTCACCGCAGACCACCGATTCAGCATGCGTAAAAGCGGTGCGCGAGACGGCTCAACTGCTGGAAACGCTGGGCCACACTGTCGAAGAAGTGTCTCTGCCGTACGAGAAAACACTGGTCACAGAAGCTTTTTTCGTCAATGTGCTGAGCGAAACAGCGGCCACCCTGCGGGAGATCAGTCAGTATCTGGGACGACCCGTCCGGCGCGACGACGTGGAACTGAATACGTGGGCGCTCGGTCGACTGGCGGAAGGATTTACGGCCGCTGACGTTGCCTATCAGAAACGTCGCTGGAATAGTTTGAACCGGGCAATGGGTCAATTTCACGAAACGTACGACCTCTTCCTGACGCCTACATTGCCCCGTCCACCGATCAGAATTGGCGAGTTCCAGAATTCAGTATCTGAAGAACGTACGATGAAACTGGTCGATGCGATGAATGGACTGAAATACCTGAAAGGCACCAAAATGATTACCGAACTGGCCGAAAAGTCGCTGGGCTATATCTCGTACACGGTAATCGCCAACATGACCGGTCAACCCTCGATGTCGGTACCGTTGCACTGGTCGGAGGGTGGTTTGCCCATCGGCGTGATGTTTACGGGCCGCATGGGCGACGAAGTAATGCTGTTCCGGCTGGCCAGTCAGCTCGAAGTGGAAAAGCCCTGGTTTGCTAAACGACCGGTATAAAAAAAGAGACAGCGGCTAACTGTCTCTTGCTCTGACTATTTAGTTTGCTCGTGCGTCGCAACCGGTTTCGGCTCTTTCACCGCCCGGTCGTAGCGTTTGGGTGCGTAGAGAAAGCCGAAAGCCTCTGCCCCCTCTTTGGTATGTACCTTATGGTGAATGTAATGCGCCCGCATGATACGCTGCATGTACCGCCCACTCGTGTCGAACTTCATTTTTACCCGGCGATGAACAATTACGTCGTGAAACAGGAAGTAAAAAACCCCATAAAGTGTCACGCCCGCGCCAATCCAGGCCAGAAATCGCCATTCAGGAATCTCGACACCGGCCAGGATCAGGCCTATAGCAACGACGCTGAACACAACAGCGAAGAGGTCATTTATTTCGAAAAATCCCTTGTGGTGGTTGTGGTGATCGCTGTGCCAGCTCCACAAAAGACCATGCATGATGTACTTGTGTGTGAACCAGGCTACCCCTTCCATAAACAGAAAAGTCCCAACTACCAGAGCAATGTTTACCAGCATTTTTGTGTTTTCTGAGTAAGACAAACAACTGCAAATCAGTCGGCGGTATGTGCCTAAACGCTACTGCAAAGCAATAGGTCAACTCGCTGACCATTTCCGATACTAACGGAATGTTTCCGGGAAAAGTTGGCCGTCCTGCGGTTACTTTTTAGCGCAAAATAGAGATCGGGCGCAAACATGTACAAGTCATTGGGAAATTCGTATCTTTATAACCAGTCAGTACTCAACCAGATGAACACATCGGTTATGGACTATCAGGCACTCAAGAACCTGGTCAAGCGGGGAGAGAGTAGTAGTTTAGAGTTCAAACTGAAGACAAATCACCCCGAAAAAATTATCCGGGGCATCGTCGCCTTCGCCAATACATACGGCGGAGTCATGCTCATCGGAGTGGCCGACGACAAGACGATTCGAGGGCTCAAATACGCCGACGAAGACGAGTACCTGCTCGTCCGGGCGATCAACAAATACTGCTTCCCCCGTATCTCCTACACAATCGACCGCGTCCAGCTTTACGACGAACGGGAAGTGCTGGTGATTCGCGTACCGCCCAGCCCCACGCGGCCCCATTACATTATTCCCGACCCGGAAAACGATCCCGACAACAAGAAAGCCTACGTCCGTGTCGCCGATAAGTCGGTCCAGGCCAGCCGGGAAGTGCGTGAGATTTTAAAAGGGCAACAGGCCGAACGATCCATCCGGTTTACGTACGGCGATAAGGAGCATAAACTAATGCAGCACCTCGGCGAACATAGCAGCATCACCGTCGACCTGTTTGCGTCCATCGCGGGTATCTCCCGAAAAATAGCGTCGCGTACGCTTGTGCTGCTCGTGCTGGCTCACGTGCTGGAAATTCACCCCAGCGACGTTATGGACCAGTACACAACAAGGGCGGTTAGCTAATGAAACAGACAGTGGTGTCGGGCCTGAGACGACAGCTCGACCAATATAGTCTCAAACAGCATCCTTGCTGTTTGCTTTTCGCGCCTGGCTATTGCCACAGGACAAACAGCGAGGATGCTGTTTAAGACTATAAGCTATCCAGTAACGTCATAATCTGCTCGTGGGTGTATGCCAACTGATCATCGGTAGTGCAGTAGGGAGGCATCAGGTACAACACATTACCCAGCGGTCGCATCAACACCCCGCGCTCCAGCAAAAACTGGTAGGCATAGTCGCGGATGTGGTTGAAATACGATGTTTGCTCCCCAACGTTCAGGTCAAAGGCCAGTAATGTACCCCGTTGCCGCACCCCGGCGACACGCGGATGACCGACAATCGTTTCCGCAAACTGACGGTGGATGGCTGCGATGCGTTGAATAGCCTGCTGCGTATCGTCCATCAGTAGCAAATCCATACTGGCAAGGGCGACGGAACAGGCCAACGGATTGGCCGTGAATGAGTGGCCGTGAAACAGCGTTTTCATTCGGTCGTCGGACAGAAAGGCGTCGTAGATCGCCTGTGAACAGGTCGTCACGCCCAGCGCCATTGTGCCGCCCGTCAGCCCTTTCGACAGACACATCATATCGGCTTTCTCGGTCAGATAGTCTGACGCAAACAAGCGCCCCGTCCGGCCGAAACCAGTCATTACCTCGTCGGCAATGAGTAAGATATTATGTTCTTTCGCCAGTTGGAACAGCGCATCCAGCACAGCCGGTTCGTACATAATCATACCGCCTGACCCCTGCACCAGCGGTTCAACGATAAACGCGGCCACGTCGTCGGTAAACAAGTCGCGGGCCAGTTGCAGCGTCGCTTCTTCCTGACCCGTAATGGGTGTCGGCAGGTAATCGACGTCGAACAGAAATGGTGCAAACGGCGCAGAGAAGGCACTGCGACCACCCACCGCCATAGCCCCAAAGGTATCTCCGTGGTAGGCGTCGGTTAGGGCTACTATCTTCCGGCGCGGCTTGCCCTGATTGAACCAGTACTGAAACGCCATTTTCAGGGCTACCTCTACCGCCGTCGACCCATTGTCGGAGTAAAAAATCTTGGCCTGATTGTCGGGCAGAATAGTAAGCAGCCGCTCAGCAAGTTCAACGGCAGGCTGGTGCGTGAAGCCGGCGAAAATGACGTGCTCAAGCGTACGCGCCTGCTCGGCGAGCCGCTGCGCGATGTGGGGATGCGCATGACCGTGCAGATTGACCCACCACGACGAGATCATGTCCAGGTAAGTCGTTCCGTCGGCTGTGTACAGTACCGACCCTTCTCCCCGGACGATTGGAATGGGTAGTGGGGACGTCTGCATCTGCGTAAACGGGTGCCAGATGACCCGCTGATCGCGTTCGGCGAGTGAATCAGCGGAATTGTTGGGCGTATTGGCTAATGACATCAGTTGTGATCGTTGCTTCCTGCCCGACGCGGCCCAGGCACGGAAGCTGAGTGTATTTAAGAATAAGCGATTCGGTGGTTGGCACCGTCGGCCCGTTGAAGACCAGACCCGCTATCGGTATCGACCGGCTCTGGCAAACGGCGACCGATAGCAAAGTGTGATTGATACTGCCGAGGTAATTGCGCGATACCAGCACCACGGGTAAGCCGAGTTGCGCAACCAGATCGATATTGAGGTCCTGGTCGTTCAGGGGTACCATCAGCCCGCCCGCCAGTTCGATAACCAGCGCATTACTTGTTTGCGGCAGTCGGAACGCGTCGAGTCGGATCGTTACACCATCGGCAGCCGCAGCCGCGTGGGGCGACATGGGTTGGGTCAGCCGGTAGGCTTCGAGGTGAAAACGGGAGTGCGGATTCGAAATCAGTCGCCGGACAGCGTCGGTGTCCGAGTCGTCGAGCCCACCCGCCTGTACGGGTTTCCAGTAATCAGCCTGCACTGCTTCCGTCAGTACGGCTGAAACCACCGTTTTGCCGATTTCGGTACCAATGCCAGCGACTATAAATTGATGCGGTAATGACATGAAATGATTAAGCTAGAAAAGCCATTTGTAATACCGTTCGCAGCCGGTCGATTTCGTCGGCTGAGTTAAAGGCATGTAAGCAGATACGAATACGTTCCTGACCAGCCGGAACCGTCGGGCTGAGAATCGCGCGCAAATCCAGTCCGGCCTGCTGCCCCAGCGTAGCTATTCGTCGGGCTTCGTCGTTGCCGCTGACGAGCAGACATTGAATCGGCGACAAACTGTCTGTCCAGCGCGTATCGGGTAGCTGCCTGATGACCTGTGCATGAAAATGACCCAGTATTGTCGTTAACTGCGTTCGGGTGGTCGTATCACGCTGAATCAGCCGGTGCGCTTCACGGATGGCCAGCAGGCTATGCGGAGGTAAGGCCGTGGTGTATATAAAGGAGCGGGCAAAATTAATCAGGTAGTCGCGCAGTAGTGTCGATCCGGCGATGGCGGCCCCGTGTACCCCCATTCCCTTACCAAACGTGTGCACCCGCGCCAGCACCCGATCCTGCAAACCCAGCTCGACCACGCGTCCTTCGCCGTTGGGCCCATACACCCCGGATGCGTGAGCTTCGTCAACGATCAGGGCCGCGCCGTAGCGATCACACAGCGTACACAGATCAGCCAATGGCGCAAAATCACCGTCCATCGAATACACCGATTCCACGGCCACGAATAGTTGCCCGGTGGCCTGCTGAAGTTTGGTTTCCAGATCACCCAGATCGTTATGGCGGAAGCGGTCGCGACGCGCGTAACTGAGCCGGGCCCCGTCGATCATGCTGGCGTGTATCAACTCATCTGTAAGCAGCGTGTCTCCCTGTTGAGGCAGGCAGGCCAGCAACCCAATATTCGCATCGTAGCCAGAATTAAAGATCAGCGTGTGCTCAGACCGGTAGAACTGAGCCAGTTCGACCTCAACGGCGTCGACGAGGGTTGTTTGCCCGGCCAGCAACCGGGAACCCGTAGCTCCGTTACGCAAATCGGGGTACTGTTCTTCCGCCTGCCGGATTGCCGTTTGCAGGGGTATCGATCGAGCCAGCCCTAAGTAATCGTTGGAGCTAAAATCAACCAGGGCCTCGTTGACTCGTAATGCCCGCAACGATCCGTTCTGTCGACGAACGGCCAGCCGATTGGCCAGCGTGTGCAGGAGTGAGGAAGCCGTTTCAACCATCTGGCAAAAATACGGCAGTTCATCGAAGATTGCGTAGGCGGTCTGCTCTGTACTCAAATGTGAACAAGGCGGACTTATCCACAATCGCCCTGTGGATAAGTCCTGCCTTACGGTGTTATTCCGACAAAAAACTTACTGTGTAAGCACGAAATTGACCAAACTAATTTGGTCACCGCTCAGCTGCGTGCAATCGACAGCACGATCTTGCCAAACTGTTTGCCAGCGTCCATGCGCTGAAGTGCCTGCTCCGTCTCGGCCAGCGGAAGCGTTGTGTCGATAATCGGTACGATCTTATGTTCGTCAATAAAGTCGAGCATATCGGCAAACTCCTGTTCAGTACCCATCGTCGTACCCAGGATATCGAGCTGCTTGAAAAATACTTTCGGTGGCACAACATCAGTAATGTTGCCAGTTGTGCCGCCGTAGAAAACGATGCGCCCTCCCGGGGCAGCAGCATCGATCAACTTGGCGAAGCCCGGCCCTCCCGCACTGTCGATAATAATGTCGAAGTAACCCGCCCGACCACCGCCCGTCTGCGCCATCAACAGTTTCAGCCAGTCAGTCTGTCGGTAGTTGACACCCCCGGCTGCGCCCAGTTCGATAGCCCGCTGAATTTTCGCATCGTCGCCGGAGGTTACCCAGACGTCGGCCCCCGCAGCTATGGCAAACTGCATGGCCGACAGGGCCGCACCGCCACCGATACCCGTTATCAACACCCGTTCGCCGGGTTGGTAGCGGGCCCGAGTCATCAGCGCCCGCCAGGCGGTCAGCCCCGTCAGCGGAAGGGCCGCTGCCTGCTCAAAGGTCAGATGAGCGGGTTTCGAATGGACGTACTGGGCTGGTACAGTGATGTATTCGGCGAAAGTACCATTATCGGGCATCCCCAGGATTCGGAAGTCTGCTCCGTAGAAACGCGGATTCGCTCCCCAGTACAGACCCGGGTTGATAACGACTTCGTGGCCCGCTTGAACAGTGTTGACATTTGCTCCCAGCTCCGTAACGATACCCGCCCCGTCCGAACCCAGGGTAGTCGGTAGTTTTATGCCGGGGTAAAGGCCCTGCTGTATAAAGACGTCACGATGATTCAGGGCAGCTGCATGGAGTTGGATAAGTACTTCATCAGCACCGGGTGAGGGAGTAGGTACATCGATGAGTTGCACCGGCTGATGCGTTTCGCTCAGTTGAATAGCTTTCATACGGTATCTTTGTGGGTAAGGCAGGTAATTGGTTTGCTGCGGCAACGTTACTGCATCGCCCGTAAAGGACAAACTTATTTCGTACCGATCCGTCCGCTATGATTCGCTTTTTCAACGAAGATGTCGATTACAAACTCCCGCATAAACAGAAAACCCGGCAGTGGCTTACGCAACAGACCAGCCAGGAAGGGTACCGAATCGGCGAACTGAATTACATTTTCTGCTCCGACGAATATGTACTACAGGTCAACCGCGACTATTTGCAGCACGATTATTACACAGACATCATCACGTTCGACCAGCGTGAAGAAGACGACAAACTTGAAGGGGACATTTTTATCAGTGTCGATCGTGTCGCTGACAATGCGCAGCAGTTAGGCATTGCACCGGAACTGGAAATGCGCCGGGTGCTGGCCCACGGCTTATTGCACCTCTGCGGCTACGGCGACAAATCAGAGGCCGAAGCGACGGCTATGCGTCAGCACGAAGAAAACTGGATAAACGTATTTCCCGCCTAGAACGGCCTGATCAGCCTGCGGTAAAGCCACCATCGAGTTGCAGCGCCTGCCCCGTCATGAATGAATTCTCATCGGCGCATAGCCACAGAATGGCTTGCGCAATCTCCTCCGGCTGCCCCAGTCGCCCCATCGGAATCATTCGGCGCATTTTGTCATCGATGCCCGGAGCGGTTTGGATCAACTCATCGACCATGCCCGAGTGGGTGTAGACCGGGCACACAGCGTTGATACGAATATTTTGCTTCGCGTATTCCAGAGCGGCTGTTTTGGTCAGGCCAATTACGGCGTGTTTCGAAGCACTATAAGGCGCACCGAACGGCATACCGCGGACCCCGGCAATGCTTGCTACGTTGACAATCTGTCCACCACCCTGCTTGACCATTTGCCGAACCTGTGCCTGCATACCGTAGAACACACCGCCGACGTTGATGGCCATGATCTGGTCGAAATCAGCCGGTGATTGATCGAGCAGGCGGCCGTATTTCCCGCCGATACCCGCATTGTTGATACCGATATCCAGGCGCCCCAGCGTGTCTATCGTCTGACTGATAGCTGCATTGATTGAACTGACTGAACTCACATCGCAGGGAAAGAATATAGCCTGTCGATCGGCTTGGGTCAGCAGAGAAACCGTTTGCTGACCACTTGTCTCATTAATGTCCGTTACGACGACCTGCGCGCCTGCTTTCGCAAAAGCTACCGCCGTAGCCCGGCCAATACCTGATCCGGCACCGGTTATAAAGACAACTTTACTGGTAAAATCTGTCATAGTATGCGCACATACAGTCGTCACAAACGTAGGCATTTTCAGACTATGCCAATGTGAAAAGCGTATCGTTACAAAGTATCGACTTACTTCCGACTTTATCTGTGTTATTTTTTTGTTTCTATCAGAGAATCACTACTTTTGCACTCCCAAACTCGGAATCTAAGGGAATCACATACGCTAGGTGAAGGTCCGCTCCGGCAGAAACCACATCTGACTTTTACGAAGCAACGTTGCCCCTGTTATGGCACAACGCTTCGTTGCAGAAGGTCAGGTGCAGCGCGCCCGACCTTTTTTTATGTGTTTTTGAGCCTGATAGCGAGACAGATATAGGATTGATCCGGTATAATGTCTACTTTTGCGGCCCGATTCGGAAGGTCCGATGCGGAAATTTAGTACCATTTTTCACCTGCTTACTTTAAACAAACACAAATGTCTGGTTTAATTGGCAAGAAAATCGGGATGACCAGCGTGTACAATGCGGACGGGCAGGCTCTGGCATGTACAGTGATTGAGACTGGTCCCTGTGTCGTCACCCAGGTCCGTAGCGTCGAGAAAGACGGTTACGCGGCCGTGCAACTGGGTTTTGGCGAGAAGAAAGAAAAGCACACCAACAAGCCGGAGATGGGCCACTTCAAGAAAGCTGGTACCACGCCTAAGCGCAAACTCGTTGAGTTCAAAGAATTTGACAAAGAGTTTACCCTTGGCGACACGCTGACGGCCGCTGACGTATTTGGCGAAGGTGACTTCGTCGACGTAGTCGGAACGGCAAAAGGTCGTGGCTTCCAGGGCGTTGTGAAACGTCATGGGTTTGGTGGTGTTGGCGGTCAGACCCACGGTCAGCATAACCGGGGTCGTCACCCGGGTTCGATCGGTGCCTGCTCGTTCCCCTCGCGCGTCTTCAAAGGACTGCGTATGGCCGGCCGTATGGGCGGCAACCGTGTGAAAGTGCAGAATCTGCGCATTCTGCGTGTCATGTCTGAGCAAAACCTGCTCGTTGTTAGTGGTTCGATTCCAGGAGCCAAAAATTCATACGTTATCATTGAGAAATAGGCCATGGACGTAATCGTATATAACAGCAAAGGCGTCGACACAGGCAAAACGGTCACGCTGCCCGAGGAGGTATTCGGTATCGAGCCGAACCAGCACGCGATTTATCTCGACGTGAAACAGTATCTGGCCAATCAGCGTCAGGGTACGCACAAAGCGAAAGAGCGTGCTGAAAACGCCCACTCGACCCGCAAACTGAAGAAGCAAAAAGGTACGGGTGGTGCTCGGGCCGGTAGCGCCAAATCACCTGTATTCGTAGGTGGTGGTACTATTTTCGGACCTCGCCCCCGGGATTATAGCTTCAAGCTGAACAAAAAGGTGAAGTCGCTGGCCCGTCGATCGGCACTTGCCGTGAAAGCGCAGGCATCGAAGATTTCGGTTATCGATTCAATCGCACTGGAAGCGCCCCGCACGAAAGATTACATTCAGTTTCTGAATGATCTGAACCTGACGGGTCGTAAAACACTGCTGATTCTTCCCGACCTCGACGCCAATGTTGTACTGTCGAGCCGGAACGTGCAGAAAGCTAAGGTGACTACAGCTGCGCAGGTTAATACCTACGATCTGATGAACGCCGACCAACTGCTGATCAGCGAAGCAGCGCTGTCAACTATTCAAACGCTGTTTAACCAGTAGTCTCGACCAAAGAACATGAACATACTGAAACGCCCAATCGTCACGGAGAAGATGACGGACCTGAACAAGCAGGGAAAGTATGCTTTTGAGGTCGACAAGAAAGCCAACAAAATCGAGATCGGTAAAGCGATCGAGAAAATGTACAGTGTGAATGTGACGTCGGTGAACACGATGCGGGTTTACGGTAAGAACCGCAGCAAAAACATCAACGGACGCGTTGTGACGGGTAAGACCCCAACCACCAAGAAAGCAATCGTTACGGTGGCAGAAGGCGAAGTAATCGACATTTACGCTGACCTGTAAACCGGGCGTTGCCCTACCATTTAAACAGTCATGGGAGTTAAAAAACTAAGACCAATAACGCCGAGTACACGCTTTCGCGTGGCACCCGACTTTGCGGAAATAACCACCTCCAAGCCAGAAAAAAGTCTGCTGGAGCCCCTGAAGAGAACCGGTGGCCGGAATAACGAAGGTCACCGCACTATGCGCTACATTGGTGGAGGACATAAGCGGCATTACCGTATTATTGACTTCAAGCGCGACAAAGTCGGCCAACCTGCCGAAGTTTTGACTGTAGAATACGATCCCAACCGTTCGGCCCGCATCTCGCTGGTGCAGTATCCCGATGGTGAAAAGCGGTATATCATCGCTCCACAGGGTATCACCGTTGGTCAGAAAGTGCAGTCGGGCGAAGGCTCGACGCCAGACGTAGGCAACGCCATGCCGTTGAGCACCATGCCTATCGGTACAATCGTTCACAACATCGAACTGACACCCGGTAAAGGTGGTGCCATGGCTCGGTCGGCTGGTACATACGCTCAGTTGGTTGGTCGCGAAGATAAGTACGCTATCCTGCGTATGCCGTCTGGTGAAACCCGCCGGGTGTTGAGTACATGCATGGGTACGGTTGGTTCTGTATCGAACCCCGACCACATGAACGTTGTCGTTGGTAAGGCCGGTCGTAACCGTTGGTTAGGTCGCCGTCCACGCGTCCGGGCTGTGGTGATGAACCCTGTCGATCACCCGATGGGTGGTGGTGAGGGCCGGGCTTCGGGCGGACACCCCCGTTCACGGAATGGCCAGTTCGCTAAAGGTCAGAAGACCCGCAAGAAGAACAAGGCTTCTGAAAGCATGATTATCAGCCGACGCAAAAAATAGATCGTAGTTTGATGGTAATGGGTAACACCAGACACCACTGAGCTGCGAACGACAAACCAACAGAAATGGCACGTTCACTAAAAAAAGGCCCCTATATCGACTTCCGTCTGGACAACAAGGTTCAGACGCAGAATGACTCGGGCCGCAAATCGGTTATCAAAACCTGGTCGCGTCGGTCCATGATTTCGCCGGATTTCGTAGGCCACACGTTCGCTGTTCACAACGGGAATAAGTTTATCCCTGTGTACGTGACGGAAAACATGGTGGGTCACAAACTGGGTGAATTCTCTCCCACGCGTAACTTCCGGGGGCACACTGCAAAGAAAGACAAGGGCAAACGATAAGCAGTTTGTAGTTCAGAGTTTGTGGTTTGTAGTTGTATCAAATCATACTCACTCCACGAACAACAAACTACAAATTAAAAACTGAAAACAATGGAAGCAGTAGCAAAACTTAAAGATGTGCCCACGTCGCCCCGTAAGATGCGGTTGATCGCTGACCTGATTCGTGGTCAGCGGGTAAGCCGGGCGCTGGGTATTCTGAAATTTCAGCCACAGGCTGGTGCAGCCACGCTACAGAAAGTGTTGCTGTCGGCCGTGGCTAACTGGCAGCAGAAAAACGCCGATGAGCGGATTGAAGACGCTGACCTGTATGTAAAAACCATTTTCGTTGATGGTGGTCCAATGCTGAAGCGGCTTCGTCCGGCTCCGCAGGGTCGTGGTCACCGGATTCGGAAGCGGTCGAACCACATTACGATTGTGATCGATAGCACAGTACAGGGTGCCATCGAACCCGCTGAAGTATCTACCTCAGAAAACGAACAATAAGAGAAATGGGACAAAAAATTAATCCGATTGGCCTGCGACTCGGTATTGTTCGGGGCTGGGAATCGAGCTGGTACGGTGGTAAAGAGTTTGCGGATAAACTTGTTGAAGACGAGAAAATCCGTAAGTACATCGCAGCCCGTATTCCGAAAGGTGCTATCGCCCGTGTCGTTATCGAACGTACACTGAAGCGTGTAACGCTGACTATTCACACAGCCCGTCCGGGTATTGTGATCGGTAAGGGCGGTGGCGAGGTCGATAAGATCAAAGAAGAGCTGAAGAAGATTACGGGCAAAGATGTCCAGATCAATATCTTCGAAATCAAGCGGCCTGAAATCGATGCCAAACTGGTTGGTGAAGCAATTGCTCAGCAGCTACAGGCTCGTATCTCGTTCCGTCGTGCTATGAAGCAGGCGATTCAATCGGCTATGCGGGTTGGTGCGCAGGGTATCAAAGTGAAGGTGTCGGGTCGTCTTGGCGGTGCGGAAATCGCCCGGTCGGAGCAGTATAAGGAGGGACGTGTTCCTCTGCACACACTCCGCGCCGACATCGATTACGCTATCTCGGAAGCACAAACGGTCTACGGAAAAATCGGCATCAAGGTGTGGATTTTTAAAGGCGAAGTCTACGGTAAGCGTGATCTGTCACCAGCCGCTATGATGAGTCAGGCGCAGGCTAACGAACGTTCGGCTGGTCCGGCTGACCGTGGTGATCGTCGTGGCCCACGTGGCGACCGCGATGGTAACGATCGTGGTGGTCGCAATGACCGTGGCGGTAACAACCGTGGCGGTGGTGGTCAGGGTGGTAACCGTGGCGGTGGCCAAGGCGGTAATAACCGTGGTGGCGGTGGCGGTCAGGGTGGTAACCGTGGCGGTGGCGGTCCGAGACGATAAACGAGTTTACAGTTCATCGTTTATACGATAGACTGACTGAACTGTAAACTGTAAACCTTTTAACAGAAATGTTACAGCCAAAAAGAACTAAGTTCCGCAAGATGCAGAAAGGCCGGATTCCCGGCATCGCATCGCGTGGTCATGAAATAGCCTTCGGTACCTTCGGCATAAAATCGCTGGAGCCAGGCCGTATCACTGCCCGTC
Organism: uncultured Spirosoma sp.; assembly: GCA_964581865.1. Lineage (GTDB taxonomy): Bacteria > Bacteroidota > Bacteroidia > Cytophagales > Spirosomataceae > Spirosoma. Next base: position 22,498 of record CAZOQC010000019.1, on the reverse strand, counting down.
AGATAGAAGCTGCTCGTATCTCGGTAACACGGGCTATGAAGCGGGAAGGCCAGGTTTGGATTCGGATTTTCCCCGATAAGCCAATCACCAAGAAGCCTGCTGAAGTGCGGATGGGTAAAGGTAAAGGTGCTCCCGAGTATTGGGTAGCCGTCGTGAAACCCGGCACGATTATGTTTGAAGCAACGGGTGTTGATCTGGCAACGGGTATGGAAGCACTGCGCTTAGCCGCTCAGAAGCTGCCGGTACGGACCAAGTTTGTCGTCCGTCGCGATTACCAGGAGCAGGTTCAGGAATAGTAGCCTTAAGCGACAAACAAGATGAAAAAAGAAGATTTGACAGGATTAACGGCCGAGCAGCTACGAACGGAACTTAACGCCGAGCAGGATCGACTGCTGAAACTGAAGTTCGCACACGCTGTATCGCCAATCGAGAATCCAATGCGTATCCGTGAGAGCCGGAAACGGGTTGCTCGTCTGAACACGGAACTGACCGCTAAATCCTAATTACAAGAGACATGGAAGAGCAACAAGCAGCCACTCCGCAGCCAGAAGAGCAGGTAGCCGTAGCACAGCCCCAAGCTGCCGCTACTGTAACCACAGACACGACGGAGCGTAATAACCGCAAAGAGCGCATCGGCCGGGTGACCAGCAACAAGATGCAGAAAACGATCACTGTTGCCATTGAGCGTAAAGTGAAGCATCCACTGTACGGTAAGTTTCAGAACAAGACGAAGAAACTGACTGCACACGATGAGAATAACGAATGTGGAATCGGTGATACTGTTCGCATCATGGAAACCCGTCCGTTGAGCAAGAATAAGCGTTGGCGTTTAGTCGAAGTCATCGAAAAAGCGAAGTAAGCCATGGTACAGCAAGAATCAAGATTAGGAGTTGCCGATAACAGTGGCGCGAAAGAAGTGCTGGTTATCCGCGTCCTGGGCGGTACAGGTAAGCGCTACGCATCGGTCGGTGATAAGATCGTTGTAACGGTAAAGCAGGCTCTGTCGTCCAGCAGCATGAAGAAGGGTACGGTATCGAAAGCCGTAGTCGTTCGTACGAAGAAGGAAATACGTCGGAAAGACGGTTCGTATATCCGCTTTGAAGACAACGCTGCCGTTCTGCTCAACAATAACGATGAGCCACGGGGCACCCGGATTTTCGGACCCGTAGCGCGTGAGTTGCGCGAGAAGCAGTTTATGAAAATTGTATCGTTAGCCCCCGAGGTACTATAAACGATGGAAAAGAAAGGAACGCTTCCAAAACATAAATTCCACATTCAGGCAGGCGACACCGTTGCTGTCATTGGTGGGAACTCAAAAGGGTTGCGCGGTGTCGTGAAAGAAGTAATTGTGGAGAAAGATCGTGCTCGCGTTGAGGGCGTCGCCATGATTACGAAGCACATGAAGCCTACAGCTTCGAACCCGCAAGGTAGTCTGGTGAAGACCGAAGGTTCGGTTCACATCAGCAATCTGATGGTGATCGATCCGGCTACCGGAGAGCCAACTCGCACTGGTCGTAAAGCAAACGAAAAGGGTAAACTGCAACGCTTCTCTAAGAAGACGGGCAACTTTATCCCGGACGCTTACCGCAAACAATAAAAGGTCTATAGAAATGGCAACGCCAAGACTGAAAGAGAAATATTTGAATGAGGTTGTTCCTCAGTTGAAAGACAAATTCCAGTACAAGTCGATCATGCAAGTGCCCCGACTGAGCAAGATTGTCATCAACAAAGGTATCGGAGCTGCTGTAGCTGACAAAAAGCTTGTCGATGTAGGTGTTGAAGAACTGACGACCATCACTGGTCAGAAGGCTGTTCCTACCATGTCGAAGAAAGCCGTGTCTAACTTCAAACTGCGGGAAAAGATGCCGATCGGCGCAAAGGTGACGTTGCGTGGCGAACGGATGTTTGAATTTCTCGACCGTTTGACGTCAGTAGCCCTGCCCCGGGTTCGCGACTTCAAAGGCATCAGCGACAAAGGATTCGATGGTCGTGGCAATTACACGTTCGGCGTGCAGGAGCAAATCATCTTCCCAGAAATCAGCATCGATAAAGTAGCGCGTATTTCAGGTATGGACATTACGTTCGTAACGACGGCAAATACCGACAATGAGAGTTACGAATTGTTGAAAGCAATGGGTATGCCGTTCACAAAAGGCGGTAATCAATAAGAAATCGACATGGCAAAAGAATCAATTAAAGCGCGGGAACGGAAACGTGAAGCACTGGTAGCCAAATACGCTGTAAAACGGGCTGCCCTGAAAGCTGCCGGTGACTACATCGGTTTGGACAAACTGCCAAAGAATGCATCGCCTGTTCGGCTGCACAACCGTTGTAAGTTAACGGGTCGCCCACGGGGATACATGCGGAAGTTTGGTATCTCACGGGTAACGTTCCGGGAAATGGCATCGGCTGGTAAGATCCCTGGTGTAACCAAGGCAAGCTGGTAAACGTCGTTTCACAAGTAACATTTCAGTTTCCGTAATTTTGCGAACTATCGGTTTGCAAGTAACGCAACACTCAGAATGAACACAGATCCAATAGCAGATTACCTGACCCGCGTCAGAAATGCTATCCGGGCCAAGCACCGGGTAGTAGAGATTCCTGCTTCCAATATAAAGAAAGAGATTACGAAGGTACTTTACGAAAAAGGGTACATTCAGAATTATAAGTTCGACGACGATAGCACACCACAGGGTAGCATCAAAATCGCGCTGAAGTACAATCCGACAACCAAACAGTCGGCCATTGTAGATCTTCAGCGTGTCAGCCGCCCAGGTCTGCGTCAGTATCGTGGTGCCGATCATCTGCCCCGTATTTTCAACGGATTGGGTGTAGCAATCATCTCGACCTCGAAAGGTGTGATGACTGACAAAGAAGCGAAAACGCTCAATGTAGGTGGTGAAGTGCTGTGTTACGTTTATTAATCTGATCTGAACAATGTCACGTATAGGTAAGAAACCCATTGCTCTGCCAGGCAACGTTACACTGTCGGTCGATGACCAGAACGTAGTAACGGTGAAAGGACCTAAGGGCACACTGACTCAACTGGTAGATCGGGATATCTCGGTAGCTGTTGAAGATGGAACGATCCAAGTATCACGCCCAACAGAGCAGAAGCGTCACAAAGCCTTGCATGGTCTGTACCGTTCGTTGGTAAACAACATGGTAACGGGTGTAAGTGAAGGCTTTAAACTAAACCTCGAAATTGTTGGGGTTGGTTACAAGGCGTCAGTTGCTAATAACGTACTGGAACTACAACTTGGTTATTCGCACAATGTATATGTCGCGGTTCCCGAGGAGATCAAAGTAACGGCTGTAACGGAGAAAGGTCAGAACCCGAAAGTATATCTCGAAGGCTCAGACAAGCAACTGATCGGCGATGTAGCGGCTAAGATTCGTTCGCTGCGTAAAGTAGAACCTTATAAAGGTAAAGGTATCCGCTTCGTCGGTGAGGAAATTCGTCGGAAAGCTGGTAAGTCTTCGTCGAAGAAATAAGGTGTTTGTAGTTTGTGTGTACTGGTTTATCGTAAAGAGCTCCCTTATACACAGATTACAAACTATGAACTCAAATAGCCTATTTGGTCGGAATCAAATAACATGGCAACGAAACTAGAAAGAAGAACACGGATCAAATTTGGTATCCGTGCTAAAGTGTCAGGTACGGCTGAGCGCCCACGCCTGTCGGTTTTCCGTTCGAACACCGCAATTTATGCGCAGCTTATCGACGACGTAGCAGGCAACACGCTTGCTTCGGCCTCGTCGGTTGAACTGAAGAGCGAGGTAGATGGCAACAACATTGAAACCGCTAAGAAAGTGGGTCAACGTCTGGCTGAAAAAGCGATTGCTCAAAATATCAGTTCTATCGTGTTCGACCGCAACGGGTATCTCTATCACGGTAAAGTTAAAGCACTGGCCGATGCAGCCCGCGAGGGTGGCCTTAAGTTCTAAGCGATGAATACGAACGCAGCAAGACCTACAAAATATAACGAAGCCGACCTGAAGGAGAAGGTGGTAGCCATTAACCGTGTCGCCAAAGTGGTGAAAGGTGGTCGCCGGTTTAGCTTCTCGGCTATCGTAGTCGTTGGTGATGGTAATGGTGTTGTCGGCTACGGCCTGGGCAAAGCCAATGAAGTTACCGATGCTATTGCAAAAGGAGTGGAAGATGCAAAAAAGAATCTGGTTCAGATCCCTTTGCTGAAACGCACAGTTCCCCACGAGATGGAAGGTAAGTTCAGCGGTGGCTTTGTCCTGCTGAAGCCAGCCGCTCCCGGTACTGGCCTGATCGCAGGTGGTGCTATGCGTGCTGTGCTGGAATCAGCTGGTGTGCACGATATTCTGGCGAAATCGAAAGGTTCGTCGAATCCGCACAACGTAGTAAAAGCTACTCTTGACGCCCTGTTGAAAATGCGTCTGCCTCACCAGGTAGCTTTTCAGCGTCAGATAAGCGTAGCCAAAGTGTTCAACGGTTAATTTAACAGGCAACAAAAGACATGGCACGAGTACGCATTACGCAGGTCAGCAGCACGATCAAGCGGCCGCAGACCCAGAAAAACGCGATCAAGTCGCTTGGCCTGGGTAAAATCAACCGGAGCGTTGAGCGTGAATTGAACGATTCACTGAAAGGCACGCTCATCAAGGTGCAACACCTGGTGAAGATTGAAGAAATTTAGGTACCTTTGCGATTCTTTTGGTTTCACAGGTTTTGCGCACGTTCAGTGCAAGCAGCCTGAAAGCCAAAAGAATCATCTTTTTTATTAATAACTCCAATGAATCTAAGCAACCTTAGACCGGCAAAAGGTTCCGTCAGAGAGCGCAAGCGAGTCGGACGCGGGCAAGGATCTGGGATGGGCGGTACGTCTACCCGTGGTCACAAAGGAGCGCAGTCGCGCTCAGGTTACAGCCGTAAAACTCACTTTGAAGGTGGTCAAATGCCACTTCAGCGTCGGGTGCCAAAGTTCGGCTTTAAGAACATCAACCGCGTTGAGTACAAGCCTCTCAACCTGGATTCGATTCAGGCATTAGTCAATGAAACGAACGCTACCGTAGTAGATCTGAACTTCCTGTTGGAACATGGTCTGGTAGCGAAGAAAGACCTTGTGAAGATTCTGAGCCGTGGTGAAGTTACATCGGCTATCGAAATTCACGCACATGCTTTTTCGGCCAGCGCGAAAGACGCTATCGAGAAAGCAGGCGGAAAGGCAGTAGTGCCTGTTAAAGAAGCTAAAGAGGAAGCCGCGAACTAGTTGTGAGGGCGGCATAAGCCGTTGAATCGTATGAACCGACTGATCACTACGTTTAAGAATATTTTTGCAATTGACGAGTTGCGGAGTCGAATCCTCAACACGCTGTTGTTTATTACGGCGTTTCGTCTCGGTTCTGCTATTGTTCTGCCGGGTGTCGACCCAAGCAAACTGAATTTGAATCCACAGGGATTGCTTGGTCTGCTTGACACGTTCCTGGGTGGTGCATTCAGTAAGGCCTCAATTTTCGCGCTGGGCATCATGCCCTACATATCAGCATCTATTGCTATTCAGCTGCTGACCCTGGCACTACCCTACTTCCAGAAAATGCAGAAGGAAGGGGAGTCAGGTCGCAAGCGGTTGAATCAGATAACGCGCGTGTTGACTATTGTGGTTACTGCGGTACAAGCGCTGACCTATGTACGAACGACCATTCCACAGGATGCACTTTTCATCGATCGTGGTTTATTCACGATATCGTCGTTGTTCATCCTGACATCCGGTACGATCTTTTGTATGTGGTTGGGTGAGCGGATTACGGATAAGGGCATCGGTAATGGTATATCGATGATTATCATGATCGGTATTGTGTCGAGACTTCCGGGTGCCATTATTGGCGAGCAACAATCGCGCGGTACTGCCGGCCTGTTGATTTTCGTACTGGAAATGGTTGCGCTGTATTTTGTTATCATGGGTGCAGTAGTGCTGACGCAGGCGGTACGTCGGATTCCTATTCAGTACGCCAAACAGGTAATTGGGAATAAAGTCGTGGGTGGACAGCGGCAGTATCTGCCATTGAAGCTAAACGCGGCTGGCGTTATGCCAATTATTTTTGCACAGGCGTTGATGTTTATTCCGGGGTACGTAGCTCAGCTTTTCGCAGAAAAAAGCGATTTCGCTGCTAGTGTTCAGAATGCGTTCAGTAGCTATACTTCCTGGCAGTACAACGTTCTGTTTGCTGTGCTGATCATCGTATTTACGTTTTTCTACACGGCTATTTCGGTTAATCCGACGCAGATTGCCGATGATATGAAACGTAGTGGTGGCTTCATTCCGGGAGTTAAGCCTGGCTTCCAGACGTCGGAATACATTGGTACTGTACTTGACCGAATCACATTGCCAGGTGCCATAATGCTGGCAGTTGTAGCAATCCTACCTGCTATCGCTAACCTGCTTGGTATGACAAGTGGTTTCGCTCAGTTCTTCGGAGGAACGTCACTGTTGATTATGGTAGGCGTTGTACTGGATACACTGCAACAAGTAGAAAGTTATTTGCTGATGCGTCGGTATGAAGGTCTGATGAAATCGGGTCGTATACAAGGGCGTACTAATGAGACGGCTGCTGTCGCCTAACTGATTATGGCCGGTTCGGATAAAAAGGATAAAGTGATTTATATCAGGACCGATGAAGAAATCGAACTGATAAAAATCAGTGCCCAGGTTCTTGGAAAAGCACATGCTGAGGTAGCCAGGCTTATTCGGCCGGGTGTAACCACCAAGGAACTGGATAAGGTTGCTGAATCGTTCATCAAGGATAGTGGTGGCTCACCATCATTCCTTGGGTATAACAAGTTTCCGGCTTCCCTTTGCATCTCTGTCAATGATGTTGTCGTGCATGGAATTCCTGGACGATACGAATTACGGGACGGCGATATCATAACAATCGACGGAGGTGTCAAGCTGAACGGTTACCACAGCGATAGTGCTTACACGTACCCCGTGGGAAACGTTTCTTCTGCCGTAAAACGATTACTTGCCCGTACCAAAGAATCTCTGTACGCCGGTATAGAGAAAGCGGTAGACGGTAATCGGGTTGGTGACATTGGGTACGCTGTTCAGACTTATGCTGAGAAATTTGGCTATTCTGTTGTCCGTGAGCTCGTTGGTCATGGTGTAGGTCAAAACTTACACGAAGCACCAGAAGTACCGAACTACGGTAAACGTGGGCAGGGACCTAAGCTTCATGAAGGGATGATTTTGGCGATTGAACCAATGATCAACTTCGGTAAGAAAAGCATCGTTCAGGAGCGTGACGGGTGGACAATCCGGACTGTTGATCGGAAACCTTCGGCGCATTTTGAGCACACAGTAGCTGTTCGGAAGGGCAAAGCGGAAATACTGACTACGTTCGAGTATATCGAATCAGTAACGGCCAACACGAGTCTCATGGTAGATACTCAGGAAATGATGGCAGCCTAAACGTAAATATGGCAAAGCAGAACTCAATAGAGCAGGATGGTATAATCTTAGAAGCATTATCGAATGCGATGTTCCGGGTCGAACTGGCAAACAAGCACGAAGTAATTGCTCATATTTCCGGAAAGATGCGGATGAATTACATCAAAATCTTGCCCGGAGATCGCGTGAAACTCGAGATGTCGCCTTACGATCTTAGTAAGGCGCGTATTGTGTACCGGTACAAATAACAGGTTTCGGTTCGTAGTTTATAGTTCTAGCTTCAGAACTACGAACAACAAACCACGAACTACAAACTATTTCAACCATGAAAGTTAAAGCGTCAATCAAGAAGCGCAGCGAAGACTGCATCGTGATCCGTCGGAAAGGGAAGCTGTACGTGATCAACAAAAAGAATCCCCGTTACAAACAAAGACAAGGCTAAGCATGGCACGTATTGCAGGTGTAGATATTCCAGATAAGAAGCGTGGTGAAATCGCGCTGACGTATATCTTCGGCATTGGTCGGAGTCGGGCAAAAAAGATTCTGGTCGATGCTGGTATCAGCGTAGATAAGAAAGCTAACGAGTGGACCGACGAAGAAGCAAGCGCCGTTCGTAACGCGATTACGAACGAGTACAAAGTAGAAGGTCAACTTCGATCAGAGGTACAGTTGAGCATTAAGCGTCTGATGGATATCGGTTGCTATCGTGGTCTGCGTCACCGGAAAGGCTTGCCTGTTCGTGGTCAGCATACTAAGAACAACTCGCGTACTCGTAAGGGTAAGCGTAAGACGGTTGCTAATAAGAAGAAAGTAACGAAATAATTAATCGGTCGCTCACTGTCATCAGGGGTATTTGCCGCTATCTATTCAGATTGCATGTAATACACACCAATGACTCACTGACGATTACCTACTTACAATGGCACAGGCAAAACGTAAAGACAAAGCGAAAAAACGGGTGGTGGTTGTTGAGCCTGTTGGTCAGGTTCACATCCGGGCTACGTTCAATAATATTATCATCTCGATTACCAACATGAACGGCCAGGTTATTTCCTGGGCGTCAGCTGGTAAAATGGGCTTCCGTGGTTCGAAGAAGAACACCCCGTATGCAGCACAGACTGCAGCGTCAAACTGCGCAGCCGTTGCGCATGATCTGGGTATGCGGAAAGCAGAAGTATTTGTGAAAGGTCCGGGATCTGGCCGTGAATCGGCTATCCGTACCATTCAGAATTCAGGTATTGAAGTGACCACGATTCGTGATATCACTCCTCTGCCACACAACGGATGCCGTCCTCCCAAACGCCGTCGTGTATAACGATACTGCCGGATTACCGGTAGCTTTTTCATGAATAAGGACAGGCGACATTGAGTTGTGTCTGTCCGATGTTTCACACTTATTCATTCCGTCAAGAATGGCACGTTACACAGGCCCTAAGGCCAGAATTTCGCGTAAGTTCGGCGAACCCATCATGGGTGCGAGCAAAGCGCTACAAAAGAAGAACTACGGCCCGGGTATGCACGGTCGTGGTCGCAAGCGTAAACAGTCTGAATACGCGCTGCAATTAATCGAAAAGCAGAAAGTAAAATATACCTACGGTATTCTGGAGCGTCAGTTCCGGGCGCTATTTCACCGGGCTCAGGTTCGGGAAGGTATCACTGGTGAAAACCTGCTGAAACTGTGTGAAGCCCGTCTGGACAACACGGTTTATCGCTTGGGTATCGCTACATCACGCCGGGCTGCCCGTCAGCTGGTGGCGCACAAACACATCGTGGTCGATGGCGAAGTCGTTAACATTCCTTCGTACTCGCTGAAACCTGGTCAACTGATTGGCGTACGCGAGAAATCGAAATCGCTCGAAGCGGTTTCGACAAGCTTGTCGGCTCGTAATCCCCGCCGGTACAACTGGGTTGAATGGGATAGTCAGCAAATGGCGGGTAAGTTTATCAGCTACCCTGAGCGCGATCAGATTCCTGAGAATTTCAACGAGCAGGCTATCGTCGAATTGTATTCGAAGTAAGCTAATAGCAGAGCCAGCCCGGTTCTGCTGTTTACATATACATACGGTTTACAGACATTCGACCTGCGGTATTTTTCTGTAATCAACATGGGCGAGTGCCGTAAGGCGAGTAATCTGAAAACTCATTTTTGAGTCTTCACGCAAGGCAGAGAACTGCTGTAAAACAATACGAAACGTATGTCAATTTTAGCGTTCCAAATGCCCGACAAGGTCGTCGTGGAGAAAGCCGACGACTTTCACGGAGTGTTTGAATTCAAACCCCTTGAGAAAGGATACGGTGTAACGATTGGCAACGCGCTACGGCGCATTTTGCTGTCGTCGCTGGAGGGTTATGCTATCACAAGCGTAAAATTTCCCGGTGTACTGCACGAGTTTTCGTCAATCGAGGGTGTTGTTGAAGACGTGACGGAGATTATCCTGAACCTGAAAATGGTTCGGTTTAAGAAAATCTCGGACATGGTTGACAACAAAATCACGGTCAGCATCAAGAAGCAGTCGGTGCTGAAAGCGGGTGATATATCAAAGTTTTCGCCTTCGTTCGAGGTGTTGAATCCGGATATGGAGATTTGCCATATTGATGACACGCTGGATCTGGAGATGGAAATTTTTGTGGAGAAAGGTCGGGGCTACGTTCCTGCTGATGAGCCACGCATCAACGAGTTGCCGTTTGGTCATATCCCCATCGATGCTATCTACACGCCTATCAAAAACGTGAAATATAGCGTCGAAAACACGCGGGTTGAGCAGAAAACGGACTATGAGCGGCTCCTGCTCGACATCGAAACGGATGGGTCTATTCATCCGGAAGAAGCGTTGAAAGGAGCGGCTTACATTCTGATTCAGCACTTTATGCTGTTCTCGGATCAAACGATGACGTTTGAGACGGCCAAGCCGGAAGAGGAAAACGTCGTTGACGAGGAAGTGCTGCATATGCGCAAGCTGCTGAAAACGTCACTGGCGGATCTGGACCTTTCGGTTCGGGCTTACAACTGTCTGAAATCGGCTGACGTTCGTACGTTGGGCGATCTGGTACGGCTGGAGATTTCAGACATGATGAAGTTCCGTAACTTCGGTAAGAAGTCACTGACGGAGCTTGAGCAACTGGTGGCCGAAAAGAATCTGACGTTCGGCATGGATGTGGCTAAATACAGACTAGACGAAGATTAAAAAGTTTGTGGTTTGTGGTTCGTAGTTCGTCGTTTCAACGGCACATAACTATAAACTACAAACTACGAACCACTAACTACAACAATGAGACACGGTAAAAAAGATAATCACCTAAGCCGTACGCATTCGCACCGCGAAGCGATGCTGCAAAATATGGCATCGTCGCTGATCCTGCACAAGCGTATCGAGACGACGGTGGCCAAAGCCAAAGAACTGCGGAAGTTCGTTGAGCCAATCCTGACACGCGCCAAGGAAGACAACAACCAGAATCGTCGGGTTGTGTTTCAGGCGCTGACGAACAAGGAAACGGTGAAAGAACTGTTCGGTAATGTAGCCGACAAGATTGCCAATCGTCCTGGTGGCTACACGCGGATCATCAAACTGGGTAACCGGCAGGGTGACAACGCGGAGACATGCATGATCGAGCTGGTTGATTTCAACGAACTCCTGATCAGCGCAGCTGCTGAGAAGGCAACCGCAACGACCCGTACACGCCGGAGTCGCCGGAGTGGTGGTGCGAAAGCTGCTGACGGTACGGAAGCCGCACCGGTAACGGCCGAAGCACGAGCTGCTGATGCTGACGTGGTAGCAGAGACTGAAGTGCTTCCTGCCGACGCTGAAGTAGCAGAGACATCGCCTGCTACGGGTGATGATCTGACAATCATCGAAGGTGTTGGTCCAAAAATCGCTGAATTGCTGAACAACGCTGGTATCACGACGTTTGCCCAACTGGCTGATGCTGACGATGCAACCGTTCAGCAAGTGCTGACGGAGGCTGGTTCGCGTTTCAACGTACATGACGCTACGACCTGGAACGAGCAGGCTGCACTGGCCCGCGACGGCAAGACGGATGAACTGAAAGAATTACAAGACCGTTTGAAAGGCGGTAAAGAATAATTATCGGTGAGTCATCAATGTCATCATACAAAAATGGGTTAGCCGGTAACGGTTAGCCTTTTTTTTTAACCTTTTTGACCAACGCATTCATGAAACAGGCACAGGAAGCCTTATTGGTTTTGCAGGATGGTACCGTTTATCGGGGGCTGGCACTCGGCAAGAAAGGCACCGCCGGTGGCGAAATCTGCTTCAATACCGGAATGACCGGCTATCAGGAAATCTATACTGACCCGTCATACTACGGGCAGGTAATCATCAACACAACGTCGCACATCGGGAATTACGGCGTGTTGAACAATGCCGAGCAGGAGTCGAATAGCGTGAAAATTCGCGGAATGGTCTGTAATTTTTTTTCAGACATTCATTCCCGGTACACGGCTGACGGTTCATTGCAGGACTATTTTGAGCGGGCTAACATTGTCGGTATTCACGGTGTCGATACGCGGCAGCTGGTGCGATATATTCGCTCGAAGGGTGTCATGAATTGTATTATCTCGTCGGAAATTCTGGATCCGGCCGTGCTGCTTTCTATGTTACAGGAAGTACCGGATATGTCGGGGCTGGAATTGTCTTCTGAGGTAAGTACGAAAGAAGCGTACGAGGAAGGCGATCCCGAATCGAAACTGCGGGTTGCTGTGCTGGACCTGGGTGTGAAACGCAGCATCCTGAGCAACTTCACCGAGCGCGATGTGTTCTGTAAAGTGTTTCCGGCCAAAACCAGCTATGAAGAGCTGGCAGCCTGGAAACCAAGCGGATTTTTCATTGCCAACGGACCGGGTGATCCATCGGCCATGCCTTACGCGGTAGAAACCGTAAAGCAGGCGCTTGATGCCGAGAAGCCGCTATTTGGCATCTGTCTGGGCCACCAGATACTATCACTGGCCAGTGGCATTTCGACGTATAAGATGCACAACGGGCATAGGGGGTTAAATCATCCGGTGAAGAACCTGATTACCGGTCGTTGTGAAGTGACATCACAGAACCACGGCTTTGCTGTCAGTGCCGATGAGTTACGGGATCGTGATAACGTCGAATTGACGCACGTCAATCTGAACGATAATACGATTGAGGGTATTCGCCGGAAGGATAAACCAGCCTTTTCGGTACAGTATCACCCTGAGTCGTCGCCCGGTCCGCACGATTCGCATTACCTGTTCGATCAGTTCGTCGGTATGATGAAGGAATAAAGGGGAAAGCGGGACGGAAACGTCCCGCTTTTTTTAGCTGGTAAATGCCGGATTACGCCAGTAGTTACGGCTCCAGATGCGTTTGAATAACCAGCCACGTTCGCGTAGAGCCAGCGGTAAGTAAGCGAGTGATTGTTTTACCGGCTGGTTGTAAAACTGATCGTCATCGGTCAACAGTAAAGACTGGTAGGTGTCGCCTGTGCGGATGGTTAAATCAGCAAAAGGTAGTTCCTGGTACCGATCCGACGTTTGCTGAACCAGCCGATCTTTCAACAGATTGGTAGTGCGTAAAGCCGTTGCTGGCTGCGGGTGCGGTTTAAATTGTCGCTCCGAAACCAGCAGGGCGTAAGCCAGATAGTCACGCAGGCGCTTAGGTCCCTCCCCGGATACGTTGCCGACTGTAAGTTGTTCGGGCCATACGCTGGTAATGACATAAACTCGCTCCCGCGCCCGGGTGATAGCCACGTTAAGGCGGTTTTCGCCCCCTGCCGTGTTTAAACTGCCGAACTGCATGCTCAGGCGACCCTGTTCGTTGGGCGCATACCCAACCGAAAAAATAATGATGTCGCGCTCGTCACCCTGTACGTTTTCTATGTTTTTGACGAACAGGCCCGGAATCTGAGCCGTCAGCGGGCTTTCATCCAGCAGGTTCTGTATCAACTGTTGCTGCGGGTAATTGAATGTCACTACGCCCACGCTCCGGCCCGGTTGCTCGATAGCCAGCTGCTGGAGCTGCGCTAACACAGCCCCTGCTTCGATGATATTGGCAGAGTGCTCCCAACGGCCGTCTACATGCACGTAACGAATCGCCGGATCGGGCTGATTGATCTGGGCAAAGTAGGGGAGGAGTTGCAATCGGTTTTCGTAAAAATGGTGGTTGGAAAACGTAATCAGATCAAGCGAGCGGCTGCGATAGTGCTCCGTCAGCCACATCTGTGGCAGGTAGCGGGTGGCTAGTTCCAGTAGTGATTCAACTTCCAGTTCGGCCGGTGTTTCCTCGTCGGCATCAGTCAGGTCATCGATCTGGGTGCGGTACACGTCGCTTGGCCGCAATTGCTGATTATCGCCCGTGACAACGATTTGACGGCCCCGGAAGAAGGCCGGCAGGCCACTTTCGGCGTAGCATTGCGACGCTTCATCAACGATGACGAGATCGAACAGATCGGGCCGGAGCGGAAAAATGGCTGATACCGATTCGGCTGATGCCAGCCAGCAGGGAACCAGCCGGAACACTTCCTCGGCATGTGTTTCCATCAGCTTGCGCAGCGGCCACACGTTTCTCTTTTTCGTCGTTTGGTGGAGCAGATCGCGGTACGTAACGACGTTGCTGACCCGGTTAAAGGTTAGTTTTCGATACGTCTGCTCGCGCAGTTTGATCAGCAACATATCGCGATTTAGCTGTTGTTTACGTTGCAGGCTATCCTGTAGTGCCTGCTCGGTCTGCGCCATTTTCAGCGACGAAACGCTACTCAGTTCGGGATGACGTTGCTCCAGCCAATCAAGCCAGGCCATCCGGATTGAGTTCTGAAACAGCCTGACCCAGTCGTGCGGCTCGTGACTGCTCAGTTGCCCGATAATGGACCGTTCAGTCGGCGTAAAAGCAGCGTACAACCGGTCGGCTTCTACGAATAGATCGAAATTCTGTCGGAGCGGTGCACACAGGGATTCGGCCAGATTTGGCTGGGTCCAGAGCCCGTCGAGTTGTTCATCGGCCAGGTACGATTGCGTTTGTGTAAACCAATTCACGTCTGCTGACAGCGCACGAAGCTGACGAAGGACGATTACCGTCTGCTGCGCACTGGTACCAATTGTATCAAATAAAGTCGGCAAGGGCGGAACCAAATCCAGACTGGCGAGCAACTGTCTCGCCTGCACTAATTCCCGTACCGCATCGGGCGTAATTGGTAGGCCGATGCGCTGTAGCCAGGGCGTAACTTCCTGCCGGATTTGCCCAGCGCGAATACCCTTATCAATCCGGCCCAACAGAAGTTGAAGATGGGGTTCTGAATCAGTCAGTCCTGTTGCACTGAGTAGCTCGTCTACCTTTTTTCCGGCTGTACTAGCCAGCCGCCACCATTGCCAGCGTATCCACGACGGCCTTGCCTCTATAGCGTCAAGTAGCAATTGCCGACTGGCGGGCAGATCGTGTAGCGTCACAATCGAATCCGGAAGCGCGCTGGATTCCGCCAACTGCCATGTCTGAGCCAAGGCAACCAATTGGCCGTCGGCCAGCCACTCGTCGGCCTGATAATGCATGGTCCGCAACTGACCAACTATGCGCCATACCGATGCAGACTGTAGCGCATCGAGTTGGGCGATTGAGTTGGTTAGTTCGGTAGTATAGGCTGACCAGACCAGTAACTCGCTTAGTGAGAACGCTAGACCAGTGGTTGTACGCAATTGCGCCTGCACTGATTGAGCCAGTTCAGTCCATTGCCGGATCGTTTGGTCGATACGAGGGCGGTCAGCCACGCTGTAGTTCGCGAACGAGTGCCGGTTGACCCACAAAGGCGCATTGCCCAATTGCGCCTGATAGGCAACAAACTGCGTTAACCGCTCGGTGAAGGCAGTTACCTCGTCCAGCCGCAGCGTCGTTGCTACCGTGCCCAGATCGACATAAGGCTGATCGGGTCGACTGGTTAGGTACAATTCTTTCGCTGAGATGCCAAAGGTGGAGGTGTCGAATAGGGCCGACTTTACGGTCTGTAGCCACTGCACGGCATCGTCGATCCGGTTGCTTTCCTGCTCAAAATCACGTTCCAGCAGCACCGCATCCAGCCCATTGTTCTGCTGCCGGTAGGCGTCGATGTTGTCAATCTGGCTGGCAATCTGCGCGTATAACGCTCGGCGGTCGTCCTGAAAATCGTGGACGAGTGCCATAAACGGGGCCATCCCCACCGTCTGCAAACGAGCCTGTACGACGTCCAGCGCGGCCCGTTTCTGGCACACCAGCAGTACCCGCCGACCAGCCGCAGCCGCGTCGGCCATCAGATTCGCGATGAGCTGCGATTTTCCTGTTCCCGGTGGCCCCTGCACAACAAGTGACTGACCGGACCGGACGGCCCGGATAGCGGCTTCCTGGGAGGCATCAAGGGCTAAAGGCGTCCGTAACTGTTTTTCCGGCAACCGCTCAGTTGTGATGATGGGTTCGTCGGTGGGCAAACCAGTTTCGGTTGCCAGTTCAATCAGCTGATCGTAGTCGGGAGATAGATAAGAACCTGCCTGTGGAAAGATACCCAGCACGGCTTCCGGGTATAGTTTCAACTCGCCCTGCTGCTCAAGTTGATCGAGACTGCGTACCGATTGCCGATCGAAGAAATGCAGCGTGTCGGCGAATAAATCGGTGTTAAAGTCAACGTTGAGTGGGCTGTCTCGCAGCCATTCGTACAGCTGTGTACGAAATACCAGTGGGTCGCGGTCGAAATCCGACAGGGGTTTTTCCGCCAGTTCGTCTGGCAAACGGATCGTGTTGAACTGGCTGTAGGCAATTAAGAACGTAGGGTTGAGGAAGCCCAGGTCATCGGCCCGGCGCGTCAGCCGCCACTGATTCCCCGGTTGACTGATGGCTACGGGAAAGAACAGCAGGGGCGCGTGAATAACCGTGCCGTCGAGCAGCTTACCCCGCACAAACGGCCAGCCGACGTACAAATCGTCGGTGCCGCGCTCATCGATGATAAACCGGGCCGTCCGGTTTATCTGGCGAAGTTTACGACTGACCAGATTGCTGCGTTCGTGCCGGGGATCGACCACCGCGCAAAGCGGTATGGACGCTTTCCGGCTGATTAAATCAGCGATCAGGCTGAATGAGGACCGATTCAGCAAGAAATCGCATTCATGCAGATCAAGACACTGACTACCGGGCAGACTGCTCAATACCAGCGACCGATTTCGGCTACTAAGGTTAGTCAGCCGACGGCGATAAGCGCGAAGAACAGCGAGCGAAACCGGAATAATCACGGCATACGGTGGGTGTCAGTAGGTAATCAGGCCGGTTTGTTACCGGGTTTTTCCGGAATAAGCCACGAAGCCAGTACGCTGATTCCTAAGATTGCGACGATGATATATAGCGAATAAACGGGCTTGAATCCCAGATCGTGCAGCCACGGTTCGGCCAGCATTTTTGCTCCGATAAACGTTAGCAATACAGCCAGACCAACTTTGAGAAACCGGAATTGCTCAATGATACTCGACAGAAAGAAAAACATCGACCGAAGGCCCATGATGGCGAATACGTTCGAGAAAAAGACGATGTAAGGGTCTTTCGTGATCGAGAAGATAGCCGGGATTGAATCGACGGCGAAAATAAGATCAGTGAACGCAATGACGATAACGATCAGAAACAGGGGCGTTACGTAAAGCTTGTGATCGATTTTGCCCCGTACAAAAAAGTTGTCGCTTACGTTGCGGGGGAAAATATTCAGGTATCTGGAGGCAAACTTTACCACCGGATGATTACCGGGGTCGATTGTGTCCTCTTCGTCTTTCTGAAAAAAGAGCTGAACGCCCGTGTATACCAGAAAGGCACCGAACAGATACAGAATCCACTCAAACCGCTGAATCAGGGCCGATCCGATGAAAATAAAGAAAAAGCGCAGGATAATAGCCCCCAGAATACCCCAGACCAGAATCTTCTTGTAATAGCGCTCACGCACCCCGAACGAATTGAAAATCAGGATAAAGACGAAAATATTATCAGCCGACAAGGAGTACTCAACCAGGTAACCGGTGATGTATTCGAGTGACATGTTATTCTGGAAGCGGGCAAGGCTGGCGTCAAAATTGCCGGGTACGAGCGTGACGTGACTCGCGTACTTGCTGCGGACTTCCTCCAGTTGAGCCATATCGAAGATGCCGTGTACCAGGTACCCGTACGACTTGAGGAAAAAATAAAAAGCGACCGACAAGGCAACCCAAATAGCACTCCAGGTCGCGGCTTCTTTAAACGTGACAACGTGGCTGGTCTGCTTGGAGAAAATGCCGAGATCAAACGACATAACAGCCAGTACAAAAGCGGCAAAAGCAATGAAAAATAAGGTTTCGCTGGACATTACACGGAGAAAAACGCGAACGACAAGACACGTGTACGGTTGACCTGATTACGCACCGGATCTGCCTTTCGGGCGGCTATAATTGATAAACAACAGTAACAAATCGTCGGCCAGTTGCCTGAAGGCAAGTTAAATCGACCTGTAAATCTACGGTCATTCAACGCAAGGGGCTAGTCTGATTCGGTAAATAATTGGCATAGTGATTAACAGACATTAGTTTTGGGTCATGTTTAATGGTAGGAAAGTAATTGTGGTCATGCCCGCTTATCGGGCTGCTTTGACGCTGGAGCGTACATATCGGGAGATTCCATTTGATATTGTCGACGAAGTTATTCTGGTCGATGATGCCAGTCCCGACAACACCGTGGAGGTAGCCCGGCAGCTTGGTATTAACCACGTCATTCGCCACGACAAAAACAAGGGGTACGGCGGGAACCAGAAAACCTGTTACCGAAAAGCCGTTGAACTTGGGGGCGACATTGTCGTTATGCTCCACCCCGATTACCAGTACACCCCCCTGTTGCTGACGGCTATCATCTCGATTATCGGCAACGGTTTATACCCGGTCGTGTTTGCGTCGCGAATCCTCGGTAAAGGAGCCCTCAAAGGCGGGATGCCGATGTACAAATACGTGGCTAACCGTTTTCTGACCTTTACACAGAACCTGTTGATGAATCAGAAACTGTCTGAATACCACACGGGTTACCGGGCTTTTTCGGGCGAGGTACTGCGCAGTCTGGACTTTACGCACAACTCCGACGATTTTATCTTCGACAACGAGATGATCGCCCAGATCTTCTACAAGGGCTACGAAATCGCTGAAGTGACCTGCCCCACCAAATATTTCGAAGAAGCATCGTCAATCAATTTCAAGCGCAGCTCAATCTACGGACTGGGGGTGCTGAAAACGTCGCTCTATTACTTTCTTACGAAAATTGGGGTGATGCACTGGCAGATTCTGAAATAGCCTCGGCCGGTTCCAGCTGAGGCATCACTACCTCAGTAATCATCGATTCAAGCGTCAGGCCGGGGCCAAACGCGCAGCTGAAGATATTGGCCTGATGCGCTGGCATATCGAGCGCACCGCTGGCCAGATCAGCCCAGATGCGTTGCAATACAAACAGCACCGTCGCCGACGACATATTGCCATATTCGCGCAGGATGGCGTAGGCGTATCGGTTGTCGTTTGTCGATAGGCCCAGCTGCTCTTCGATCACCTCCAGTATCCGTCGACCGCCGGGATGCAGCGCGTACAGCCCGATATCGTCCATGTCGAGTCCGCACTGACTCAGCAACCGGTGCATCAGCTGGCGGATGCCCCGCTGGATGTGCGTCGGTACTTCGCTGGTCAGCGTCATCTCAAAGCCAAAATTATCGACGTGCCAGGCCATCTCTGCTTTACCTTCCGGCAACAGGTCACAGTAGAACGAGCGCAGGCGCAGGGCAATGTCGGGCCGGGGTTTGCTCTGCACGATAACGGCCGCTGAGCCGTCGGCAAATAAAGCATTTGCCAGTAAGTGTTCCGTATCCGTTTTCTTCTGAAAGTGAATCGAACACAGCTCGATGCACACCACAAGTACGGCTGCATCTGGATTCGACCTGACGATTGAGCTGGCCGTTTTCAATCCATTGAATGCGCCATAACATCCCATGAAGTTGATGGCCAGCCGCTGCGTGTGCCCCGGTAGGCCCAGCGCTTCGATAATCTCGATATCCGGACCCGGCGCATACAACCCCGTGCAACTAATCGTAATGACGTGTGTGATCTGACTTTTGTCGAAATCGGGATAACTGTTGAAGCAGTCCTGAATGGCATTCAGGGCCAGTGGGACAGCCTCGCGCCGGTATAGCTGCATCCGCTGGCTGACCGTCGGGAACGGCTCCATACCTTCAGTGTTCGGGTAAAATGTAAACTCACCCCGTTGCCGGGCATAATCAGCAATAACCGAATGCCTTTTTTCGATGCGGGTAAATCGGTACAGCGTCATTAGCCTCCGCCGGTCGCGCGCGTCGCATTCAAGCATATCGGCCATGAATTGCGCCGTTATTTCCTGCGAAGCCGATGTCTCCGGAACGGCCCGGCCAATAGCGTTGATATATGCTTCTGTAGGTTGCTGCATGTTGGGGGTGAAGGAACACGTATGAGGGGCGTATGGGCTGAAAACTGCCTGTAACTGGTAAAGGTTATAAATTGACCGTTATATATTGGTGCGAAAAAAAATCGCTTATAAGCCGTTCATGATGAATACGTTGCCTCACTACTCGGAAAAAATATGGACCGCAGGCTTGACAAGCAGTGAATAAGTCTTACTTTTGC
Source organism: uncultured Spirosoma sp. (assembly GCA_964581865.1). Lineage (GTDB taxonomy): Bacteria > Bacteroidota > Bacteroidia > Cytophagales > Spirosomataceae > Spirosoma. The sequence goes on along the minus strand of CAZOQC010000019.1, from coordinate 2,446 downwards.
ATCACAATTCGACGTCAGAAAGCGAATTAATAACGCGAAAGTAGCTCAGCTGGTAGAGCGCGACCTTGCCAAGGTCGAGGTCGCGGGTTCGAACCCCGTCTTTCGCTCAACGAAAAGGCACCGACCACGGTGCTTTTTTTGTATAAGCCGGGATGGCGGAATCGGTAGACGCGCCGGACTTAAAATCCTGTGGACCGTAAGGTCCGTGCGGGTTCGATTCCCGCTCCTGGTACCAATCCCCCTGCAAAGGGTAGTCTACAAATAAGTAAAGCCACTGTATATCAGTGGCTTTTGTTTTTCCTATTCGTTTGATATGCCTTTAGATTCGGATGAGTACCAAAATTCTGTTACTCATTTGTTACTCGATAGTTTCTATATTGCTATACGAATCTAAAAGCACACTATACGAATATGGCCGTCAAGCTCAGGAAGAAAGCACTCGCCAACGGCCGGGTAAGTCTATACCTCGACCTGTATACGGGTGAAGAGCGGAAATACGAGTTCCTCAAGCTCTACCTTTACAAGCGCCCAAAAGACGATCTGGAGAAACAGCACAACAAGGCGGTTACCCAGACGGCTGAGAATATTCGGGCCAAGCGTGAGCTTCAGATAGGCGATCAGGAAAACGGAGTAGCCCCTGCCCTAAAGCTAAAAGTCAATTTCTTCGATTACATGCAGCTGTACATCGACCGTTACACCAAGAAGGATGTGCGGATGATTGCTAGTGCGCTACGGTACCTGCGTGAGTTTGTCGGTAGTGACTACCTGTCTTCGAAAGCTGTTACGGAAAACCTGTGTCGTGACTTTTCGCAGTGGCTGGATAACCACCCCAACTTGAACGGGGAAACTCCGTACGACTTCTTTGCTAAATTCAAGAAGGTGCTCAAACAGGCAGTAAGGGATGGGGTGTTTGCTGTCAGTCCTGCGCTCGATGTTCAGAATAAGCGGCCCGAAAACGTCGTCAGTAAGGATGTGCTCAGTATCGATGAGATACAGCGACTGGCAAAAGCCGAATGTGGTAACGATCAGGTAAAACGGGCGTTCCTGCTGGCCTGTAACACGGGTCTACGATACAGCGATGTCAATACCCTACGCTGGAAGCATTACCAGGAGGGTCGTATTCGTATCGTTCAGAATAAAACTCAGAAGCCGGTAATTATCAACCTCAATTCATCGGCTCAACGGCTACTAGGACCACCTGGAAAGGCTGATGAACTAATTTTTACGCTTCCCTCACATACGGCCGTATCAAAGAATCTACGATTCTGGAAGAATCGGGCGGGTATAGATAAAACCGTCACGTTTCACGTAGCCCGGCACTCGTTCGCTACCAATCTGATCCTGTACGGAGCTGACATCAACAGTGCATCGTCGCTACTGGGGCATACCAGTTTCGACCATACGCGGAAATACGTCCGTATTGTCGAATCGCTCAAACAGGATGCCGTCAACCGTTTACCTGAAATTGAATTACGAGCCTGATCTATCTTAACAATCTGATAGCTGAGCTACAAACGCTCGACATAAAGACAATTAATAAGGAAGGAGAAAAGCCTCAAATAAGTCTCCATCATTATAATCATCCAATACCGTATGAACGTCGATTACGTCGGATGGAACAGGACGCGCTTACCGATATATTGACACTGGATGAGAGACAAATTGGTTTGGTAATCAATCGATTAAATCATTTGAAACAAGGTATATACCGTTTCTCGATAGATGTACAGGATCGATTCAATACAGGGAGCGGGCCTATTGACCTAGATTGGGTGTCGACTCAATTTGGCAAGCCTGGATTCGAAGTTGTTTATGATGAAATCTTTGCTGACCAAGCTCAAGACAACGAGCTACATCAAGTAGAATTTACATTGCCTTTACTGCATATACTTTATTGGCGGGAAAATTCTATCATGTCAGTTATCATTCAGATAAGTATGCTTGGTGCGGGGCCAGGTAGTAATGCTAACTATGATGACTATTTCGCGGAGCTTAAAGAAAATAATAACAAAGTGAATTCATCAGTCACGTCGTATGAGTGGGCAGATGATACGGATTCACCGCGTGAACTGTATAAATTGATGAATAACGTATTTATTGTTGATACATCTGAAAACGATTTTATAAGTGCTTTCTCTAAACATCGTATTGGCTCTTTCTCCCCGATAAGATGGCGTAATGATGTTATGGCGGAGGTCGTTTATTTTATTAATGCACTGATAGACACGGGACTTATAAACGATTCATCAAAACCGATGAATTATCAAAGATTGATTGGATGCATTTCTAAATCAGATGGCACTCCTTTTCTTGCCAATTCGCTTGCCTCTGCTAATCAGAAATTACACATGTATCCTGCACAGGATAAAAAAGACATCATCGATAATATGCTTATAGCTACGTGAATTAGTCTGTGAAGAAGGCAATCTCCTTCTTTCGGAAGAAA
>CAZOQC010000018.1:0-122070 GCA_964581865.1 uncultured Spirosoma sp. | reverse complement strand
CGCTTACAATCCGTCGTACGCCTGCCCGCTTCCCCCCGCCGAAAACAAACTGTCGGTACCAGTCCGGGCGGGAGAACGGCATGTAGCGCACGAATAAGCGCAGTGGATGTTTAAGGAAACAAGGCACTTCGTGGCATAACTATTGCCCCTATAGACTTTGCATTCCTCTCTCAACCAAGTGAAATTAGTTTTTCTCGCCTTTTTAATCGGTATCTCATTCCTGAGTGCACTTAGCACAGCCGTGTTCGCCCAAACGGCCGAAATATGCAACAATGGGATTGACGACGACGGCGACAACCTGATCGACTGCCAGGACCCCGACTGCCCCGAGTGCGTACAAACCGTCAGTTGTGCCCAGCCTAACATCTACTACCTGCCTTCCATCTACGGTAATCCGGCGGTTGGCAGTCCCCAGTACGGAACGCAGGATCTGATTTTGTCGACCCGATCGGCCAACGCTATCGTCACGATCAAAACGCCCGACGGCTCATTCAGCCAGCAGGTGGTGCTCACGTCGGCGACGTCAACCAGCATTGCCCTGCCCCTGTCAGTGGTGATGTCGCCCAACCCCAACGCGAAGGAAAAAAACAAAGGATTGATTCTCCAGTCGGACCAGCCGATTCAGGCTACCTACCGGCTGACGCCCGTTAACAATCAGGACATTATTTCGCTGAAAGGCAAGGCTGGATTAGGCTACGCTTTTTACGCCGGTAGTCAGACCCGACTGTCGGCAACGCAGAACGCTGTCGATCAGCGGCACTTCGTCAGTGTGATGGCTACCGAAGCCAACACCACCGTCCGGATTCGCAGTCCGGTACCGTTGTTCGGCATTACCGATCCCTCGAACTTCACGGTATCGCTCAATGCGGGGGAAACCTACATGGTTACCTCGACCACGCTGACGACTACGACATCCAGCAACTCATCGGTATCGGGCCTGCTGGTCACGTCCGACAAGCCGGTGGCCGTCAACTCCGGCTCGCAACATACGTACAACCCCTACAGCGGTAACCGCGACGCAGGCTTCGATCAGCTTGTTCCGGCCCGGATAACGGGGCAGCAGTACGTAGCCGTTCACGGCCAGAATAACACCAATGCGTCCGACTACGTCTTTGTTGTCGCGATCGAGAAAGCAACCAGTCTCACCATTACGGGTCCGGCTACAGCGACCGGGCCACCCACATCCCTGACCACCGTCACGCTCGATGCCGGGCAGGTGTATACCTATAACCTGACCAACTCGGCATTCAGCCGGGCCTTTCAGTTAACGGGCAACAGGAAATTCTACGCTTATCAGGTTTCGTCGGTGGCCGCCAACGAATACGGGATGGCTATCCTGCCGCCCATTACCAACTGCACGGGTAGTTTGCGCACGGATTTCTTTCGCAACGTAGGCAGCACGACCGAGCAGGCACTGGTCATCATTCCGACCTCAGCCCTGCCGAGCCTGCTGTTCAACAACCAGTCGTACACGGTTAAGGGCGCAGTCAAAGACAGCGTACGAGTAAATGGCACGGCCTATTCCGTCGTCAGCTTTACCGCCAACACCGCTTCACCCTTTAGCCAGGCCAACGTACTGACCGCCAGTCAGCGGTTTCACGTCGGCGTCATCAGCGGATCGAGCGCCACGGGCAACTTTGGCTACTACTCAAACTATGATGCGCCGGTTGATGTGCTGGACCCTACGGCCAATCAGCCAACCAGTTTTTACCGTGCAGCCCAGGTTACGCCCGGTCAGCGGAAACAGCATTGCCTTCGGCTGAGCAGTTGTGGCAGTACCAACTATATCCAGAACGTCGTAGGTGGCACACTGACTGGTTCCGTCAGTATCGACCCATCAAACAACACCTGCCTGCTATACACGATGCGTACTAATGCCCCTAACTGCGGGCGGGATACCATCCGGGTAACGGTCGTCAACGAACTGGGCCAAACCGGCTCGGTCTGTCTTGAATTCGTCAATGCATCGAACACGATACAGCCGACGATCACCCCCCGAAACCCGGTTGTCTGCCGCCCCACGGGGGCAACGTCGCTCACAGCATCGGCCAACAGTTCGGGTGGGCCATACACCTACCAGTGGATTACGGCCGATCAGCAGCTGGTCACGACGGCGGTTGTCTCGACCACCAGTACAGGGCGGTTCAGGCTTACCGTAACCGATGCGGCCGGTTGTCAGGACACGACCTCAGTCGTCGTTACCGGCGATACGCCAGCCATTGGTTTTACCAGCGGGTCGGCCACAGCCTGTGTCGGTTCGTCACTGCCATACAGCGTTAGCAGCACGGCGGGCACCTACAGCTGGACGGTAACGGGAGGCACCATCACCAGCGGGGGAACGCCAGCCAGCACGACCGCAACGGTGAACTGGACGGCGACGACGGGAACGCTGCGCGTATTGGTCACCAGCACCAACGGCTGTACGGCCGTTACCAGCCTGACTGTCACGGCGTATTCAGCCCCAACGCTATCCACCACCGCTGTTGCCCCCACCTGCTTCGGGGCCAGCGACGGACGCGTTACCCTGACGGCCAGCGGAGGAGCAACACCGTATCAGTACACGTGGTCCAACGGCGCAACAACGAAGGACTTGGCGAACGTGAAAGCGGGCAAATACACGGTAACCGTCACGTCGAGTTGCGCAGCAGCCACGACGACGGTACGGCTGGCAGACCCTTATCCTGTACTCTGCCCGAAAACAGTCCTCCGACGACTTTGACTACCTAAAGCCAGCGGCTTTCTACGTTCTTCCTTTTACCGGGTTGCCCTTCTCCTTACCTTTGCATTTTTATCGCAATGCCGCCGTATGGAGATTTCCTATAAATGGTTACAAACGTTCATTGATTTACCCGAATCACCCGAAGAAGTTGGCAAACGCCTGACTGGAACGGGTCTCGAAGTCGAAGGTATCGAGCGGTTCGACGCTGTACCGGGCGGCCTCGACGGGCTGGTCGTGGGCGAAGTACTAACCTGTACCAAACACCCCGATGCCGATTCGCTTAGCCTGACCACTGTCGACGCGGGCGATCCCGAACCGTTATCGATTGTCTGCGGTGCGCCCAACGTAGCCGCCGGTCAAAAAGTTATCGTGGCCAAAGTGGGTGCTACACTGTACCCCACCGGTGGCGAACCGTTTACGATCAAGAAAGCAAAAATCCGGGGAGCCGCTTCGGAAGGGATGCTCTGCGCCGAAGACGAAATCGGGTTGGGGCAATCGCACGCGGGCATCATAGTGCTTTCGGCCAACGGTCCGGCGTCCCCGCTGCCCAACGGCACGCCGGCCGCCCGCTATTTCAACCTCGAAGCCGACTACCAGATCATCATCGGGCTCACACCGAACCGCATCGATGCAGCGTCGCACCTCGGCACCGCCCGCGACCTGCACGCTGTACTGAACCGTCCGCTGCACCTCCCCGACGTCAGCAACTTTGCCGTTAGCAATACTGATTTTACGCTGGACGTTCGCGTCGAGGCCGTCGACGCCTGCCCCCGCTATACCGGACTGACGATCAGCGGCCTATCGGTCGGCGAATCGCCCGACTGGCTCAAGCAGCGGCTACGGACGATTGGCATCAACCCCATCAACAACGTCGTCGACATCACCAACTTCGTCTGCCATGATCTGGGTCAGCCACTGCATGCGTTCGACGCGGACAAAATCGCGGGCAATCAGGTAATCGTGAAGACGTTGCCCGCCGGTACAGCCTTCGTAACGCTCGACGGGGTAGAACGCAGCTTAACAGATACCGATCTGATGATTTGCGACGCCAACGGACCAATGTGTATCGCGGGTGTGTTTGGTGGCAAAGAATCGGGCGTAACCGGGCAAACGACGCGCATCTTTCTGGAATCAGCGTACTTCTCAGCACAGTCGGTTCGGAAGACGGCGCAGCATCACCGGCTTAAAACCGATGCGTCATTCCGGTTCGAGCGGGGTACCGATCCCAATATGCCCGTCTTCGCGCTGAAACGGGCCGCGTTACTGATTCAGGAGGTCGCCGGTGGGCAAATCACGTCCGACATTACGGACTTGTACCCCACTCCAGTTGATCCGTTTCGAGTGCCGGTTCGGTACCGAAACATCGACCGGCTCATCGGGATTCAGATTGCCCACGACGAGATCAACCGCATCCTGTCCGCGCTCGACATCGAACAGGCCGACGAAACGGCAGACGGGTTTACAGCTGTCGTGCCCCCGTATCGTGTCGACGTTACCCGCGAAGCCGACGTAATCGAAGAAATTCTGCGCATCTACGGGCTGGACAACATTCCGCTGTCGGGCAACCTGTCGGCCGAATCGTTGACGGAGTTCCCGAAAAACGACGTCAATCAGTGGCAGAATCGGGTTGGACAGACCCTGGCGGCCGGTGGTTTCTACGAAATCCTGACGCTTTCGCTCACGCGCCCCACCTACCACGACGCGATCCGGGCCAGCCTGCCCGGCACCGACGTAACGCTGCTCAACCCGCTGAGCGACGAACTGTCGGTGATGCGGCAGAGTATGCTCTTTTCGGCCCTCGAAACGTTGACGTACAACCTCAATCGGCGGCAGAAAGACCTGAGCCTGTTCGAGTTCGGCAAAGTATATTTCCAGACCACTACCGACGACGGCGCGACGAAGTACACCGAGCGGATGAGGCTGAGTCTGGCGATGATGGGCAATCGACAGGCAGAAAGCTGGCAACAGAAAAGTCAGCCCGTGGCGTATACCGATCTGGCAGCGGCTGTGCAGCGCGTGCTGAACCTGTTTCGCATCGGCCCCGATCAGGACCGCCGGACGGAGACGCAAACCGCCGACCCGACCTTGTTTCAGTACGGGCTGACGTATCTGGTCAACAAAAAACCGGTCGTGAGCGTAGGACTGGTGCAACCCCGGCTGACCAAACTGGTCGACCTGAAGCAACCTGTTTTTTACGCCGACTTCGATTGGGATTACCTGATGAAACTGGGTAGCCCAAAGGTGCGTTACCAGGAAGTACCCCGGTTCCCCAGCGTCCGGCGCGACCTGTCGCTGGTACTCGACAAAAGCGTTGCCTTCGAGCAGATTGACCGGCTGGCTCATCAGACCGAGCGCAAGCTGTTACAGACCGTCAACGTATTCGATGTGTTTGAAGGCGACACACTAGGTACCGATCGCAAGGCGTATTCCGTCAGCTTTATGTTGCAGGACCCGCTACAGACACTCACCGACGCGACCATCGACAAAACGATGCAGCGGCTAATGGGCGCGTTCGAGCGTGAACTGGGTGCTATAATTCGTAAATAAGTGCTTTTTTATCGGTAATCTGTCAGCCCGGCAGATTACTGGTCCTGCTCTCCACCCCGATGAATCCAAATGGAATCAATGAATTTCAATTGTGGTCGCTGATCGATCAGCTACAGGACAACATCGTTCAGCTGAAGGAGGAAGCCAAGACGTCGCAGCGTACAATCGAGAAGCTACAGCGTGACCGACAGGAAATTCGGAAAGATCTGGTATTAAAGGAACGGGAACTAAAGAAGCTGGAGAAAAAACTAGCTGATTCGAAGAAAAAACTGCCAAAGTCGAAAGAATTTGGTAAGATTGTAGGTAACAATCTGTCTGCAACAGATTCGAATGCCGAACTAAAGCAGCAACTCGACGAATATATTCGGACTTTAGACCGATGTATAACGCACTGGAGTAATTTGTCATAACTATTAACTGCCCCTGGCTAATGTCTACATTGCCGACCTCAGCCATAGAAGAAAGACCTGTAAACGTCAAAATTGCCGGCATCAGCTACAAACTACTGGTTGAGCCGGATACAGAGGTGTTTGTTAGAAATGCCGCTGAACGGTTGCAGCAATTACTGGACGAATTGAAGGAAGAGGGTATCGATAACCCCGGCGAAGCGATGATGCGCATTGCCTTCGACGGGTTAGTCAATAAATTTAGAAGTGACCAGCAAGGGCAGCAATTACAACAAATGTTATACAAGCGAATTGCACAACTCGACAACGTCGTCACATCGGCGTAATCAGTTTTGTTGTCTAATTTGATTTACACGTCGCTATAATTCATCACTGAACTAACGAAAAAACCAACCGATCAGAGACGATTGTTTAGCCATCTAGGCCCGTCTTTTTTCCTTAACCACCCTTCGTTTTTCGTGATGACTGTACTGTAATCGGTAGTCGTATCGCAGCAGGTTGCTGAATTATTTTTTCAACCTTAACGATATACTTCCAATGGATATTCCAGTTTGGATTGCCATCCTGGCTTTACTGGCCGGTGGCGGACTGGGGCTCGTGATCGGCCGGCGAACGATGGCCGATACCCACGCGAGACGTGAACAGGAGGCCGAAGAAAAAGCGGCCGCTATTCTGAAAAATGCCGAGCAGCAGGCCGAGACCGTCAAAAAAGAACGGATGCTCGAAGCCAAAGACAAATACATTCGCCTGAAAGCGGAGTTTGAAGAAACGACGAGTCAGAAGCGGAATCTGCTTCAGCAGAATGAAAATAAACTCAAGCAGCGCGAGCAGCAACTGGCCCAGCAGGCCGATCAGCAGCGCGCCCGCGATCAGGAGTTGAATCAGCAGCGGAACGAGATCAATCAGCAGCGCAATTCCCTCAATCAACAGAACGACGCGCTGGTCAAACGGCGTGAAGACGCCGATCGGCGGCAGCAGGAAGCCGATACGATGCTGGCCGAGCAAGTCTCGCAACTCGAGCGCATCGCCGGACTTTCGGCCGATCAGGCACGCGAACAACTGATCGATACCCTGAAAGCCGAAGCCGAAACACGGGCCTCATCGTACGTCAAGAATATCATCGAGGAAGCCAAGCTGACGGCCACCAAAGAAGCTAAGAAGGTGGTGATCGAAACGATTCAGCGTACCGCTACGGAGCACGCTATCGAGAACTGTGTATCGGTGTTCAACATCGAATCCGACGATGTAAAGGGCAAGGTGATTGGGCGCGAAGGACGCAATATCCGGGCACTGGAAGCCGCTACCGGCGTCGAAATTATCGTCGACGATACGCCCGAAGCCATCATCATCTCGGGATTCGACCCGGTTCGGCGCGAGATTGCCCGGTTGTCTCTGCACCGGCTCGTGCAGGATGGTCGTATCCATCCGGCCCGCATCGAGGAAATTGTGGCCAAGACCCGCAAGAATATCGAAGACGAGATTGTCGAGATCGGCGAACGGACGGTGATCGACCTCGGTATCCACGGTCTGCACCCCGAACTGATTAAGATGGTTGGCCGGATGCGCTTTCGCTCCAGCTACGGGCAGAACCTGCTGCAACACTCCCGTGAGGTAGCCAAACTATGCGCCACAATGGCCGCAGAACTTGGCCTGAACGCCAAGCTGGCCAAGCGGGCGGGACTGCTGCACGACATCGGTAAGGTGTGGCCCGAAGAAGCCGAACTGCCCCACGCTGTTCTGGGGATGGAACTGGCTAAGAAATACAAGGAAAATCCGGAGGTAATAAACGCCATCGGTGCTCACCACGACGAGATCGAGATGACGAGTATGATCTCGCCCATCGTGCAGGTCTGCGACGCCGTATCGGGGTCGCGTCCGGGCGCACGCCGGGAGATGATGGAGTCGTACATCAAGCGGCTGAAAGACCTGGAAGCACTGGCGGGCGGTTTCCCCGGCGTTACGAAATGCTACGCTATTCAGGCTGGGCGGGAACTCCGGATTATGGTCGACGCCGACCATATTTCCGATGACCGTGCGGGAGCGCTTTCGTACGAAATTTCGCAGAAAATTGAAAAAGAAATGCAATATCCGGGGCAGATCAAAGTTACCGTTATCCGAGAAATGCGCGCAGTAGCTTACGCTAAGTAACTGCAATTACCAATAGACAAAGTGTACTGCAAAACAGTTGATTAGCTGTTATGTAGTACACTTTTTTCATGTACCGAATTCGGCTACTTTTAGTCCCAGCTATGGATTTTCTGACTACTGTTTTGTTGCTGCTCGTTGGGGCGGGCGGGGGTGTTGCAGCCGCCAGTGTGCTGCGCAAACGCACCGGTATAACCTATGTTCGGCACGAGTCGACGTTGCTGCTGGAGCGTATCGAAAAGGTATTCAAAGTAGTCATGGCTGAAGGGTATTTCTCGGAAATCTATAATTACCAGGATCAGAAGAAAATCCTGTACCTGCTCAACGACCCCAAGAAGGCAATGGTCATCGCCAAATCAAAAGTGCTGGTCGGGTTCGACTTCGCCAAGGTGCGATTTCAGGCACCCGGCCCCGACAACCGAACGCTGGTGATCGAAGCCTTTCCTGAGCCCGAAGTGCTGTCGATCGATACGGATTACCGGTTCTACGATATTCAGGCGGGTATCCTGAATCATTTCAACGGGGCCGACTATACGCAGATTCTGAGCGAAGCCAAGCAGGTAATGAATGAACGGGCGATGCAGAGCGACCTGCCCAAAATCGCCAACAATCAGATTCAGTACATGATGTTTCAACTGGCATCATCGATGGGCTGGCAGCTACAGCTACCCGAAGCCGATCAGCGTCGGCTGGATGCGCTCCGGGCGGAGGCTGAACACAGCGACCAGCCACTCAAAGCGATACTGCCATCAAGTAACGATCCGGCCAGTTCTCAGTCATAATTACATACCCTACTCTTATTATACCATGCTATCCGCTATGCGCCAGCTTTCGCCTGCGCGAATCCTGACCGGTATCCTGTGTCTGTTCTATTCTGTTTCGCTGGCACAGCTAAGCCCCGACACCGACGGCGGTGACTTCTGCCGGGACGGAAAAATCCGCGCGCTGACGCGGCAGGCGAGTAATCCCAAAGCCCGGCTGGCTTACCCCGGTGATGACAACATCGACATCAACTACTATGGGCTGGACCTGAATCTGACCTATAGCCCTAAGTACCTGCGCGGAGCAGTGACCGTTAAACTCAAATGCACCGCTTCTTCATTATCGTCCTTTTTCCTCGACCTTAACTCAACGACAACGACCACCGGGCTGGGATTACGGGTCGATTCAGTGAAGGCGAACGGACGAAAACTAGCCTATCAGTTTGCGCAAAGCCGCCTGACAATCACCCCCGACCAGGCCTTGACAAACAGCCAGCTTTACAGCGTTGTCGTCTATTACCAGGGTATTCCAAATGGGCAGGCCCAGAGCAGCTTTTCGTTCAGCACGCACGAGCGGACAAGCGACCCGGTGATCTGGAGTTTGAGCGAGCCCTACGGCGCACCCGACTGGTTTCCGTGCAAAGACACGCCCGCCGATAAAGCGGATTCGTCGGATGTGCGGATCACAGCCCCCTCCGTATTCGTCTCCGTCTCAAACGGTACGCTGGTCAGCACCACGGTCAACAGCAACGGCACGACAACGTACGCCTGGCGCAACCGCCATCCCATTGCCCAGTATCTGATTTCGATCGCGATGTCGAACTATACGCGCTACGACACGCCATTCACCTACAACGGGCAGACTATGCCTGTTACCCACTATATCTACCCCGAAATCCTGTCGTCGGTCAAGGCCAGTCTGGACCTGACACCGGCGATGTTGCAATTGTTTACAACCAGGTTTGGCCCCTACCCTTTCCTACGGGAGAAGTACGGCCACGCCCAGTTTGGACAGGGCAACGGTGGCATGGAACACCAGACAATCAGTTCGATGGAAGCCGGTGCCCTGACCCCCGCCGTAATCGCCCACGAGCTGGCGCACCAGTGGTTCGGCGATAAAATCACCTGCCGCGACTGGCAGAACATCTGGCTCAATGAAGGATTCGCGTCCTACGCCGAAGCGGTTTACGCGGAATCGGTCAGCGGACAGTCGGGGTATCAGACCACGATGGCCAGCTTCCTGAACCGCGCCCGAACGGCCACCGGCAGTATCTACGTGCAGGACATCAGCAATTTCAGCAATATCTTCAACAGCGCCCGCAGCTACGCCAAAGGGGCCACCGTGCTTCATATGCTTCGGGGCATCGTTGGCGACGACACCTTCTTTCAGATTCTGCGTACCTACACCAGCACCCTGTCGCTGGCCTACCAGACAGTGATTACCGAGGATTTTCAGGCTGTGGCGGAACAGGTATCCGGTCGTAAGCTGGACTACTTTTTCAGGCAGTGGATCTACGGCGAAGGCTACCCGACCTATCGCTACATCATTACGGGAACGCCAACTGCCCGAACGGTGACGGTGCAACTCGATCAACGCAACTCCGTTTCGACCAACCCCGGTTCGTTTACCATGCCGGTCCAGCTTCGGGTGCAGTCGGCAGCGGGCGATACGGTCGTTACCGTACTGAACAACACCGCCAGTCAAACCTTCACGCTACCCGCCAAAGGTGCGGTTACGGGCATTGTGATCGACCCCAATAACTGGATTCTAAAGGCCACAGAGGCTGGCAATGTCATTACCGCTGTTGCCGAACCCATCGGCACGTCGGTTTCGGTGTATCCCAATCCCGTCTCGGATAACCTGTCGATTCGATTTTCAACGAGTAGCGCAGGTCCATTTTCGGCTGGCCTGACAAGCCTTACCGGACAAGCTGGCCCCCGCCTGTCGGAAGCCGCGCTCCCCCCCGGCAACTACACCCGTCAGCTTTCGGTAAAAGGGCTGGCAGCGGGCCACTACGTATTGACGATAGAAACAGCGTCGGGGCGGCAGCGTGAGGTAGTTTTGGTGCGATAGCTGCTTTTTGCCCCATGAAACACCTTTTCTACGCGTTGTTGCTGCTGCCCACATTAGCCATCGGGCAAGACAAGCTGGGTATCGTCCGGCATAATCACCTTGGTATTCACGTCAAGGACATTCCGACGAGTGCGGCTTTTTATCGTGACGTGATGGGTCTGAAACCAGCCCCCGTTCCCGATAATCTGAAAGCAACCCGCGCGTGGTTTGATCTGGGCAATGGGCAGATGATTCACCTGCTCAACGGCCGTACCCAGGAGGTCAACCACGACCGCAACGGGAGCCACTACGCGTTGTACGTGGACGACATTGCCAAATCGGAAGCCTACCTGAAAGCAAAGCAGATCCCGTATCATCGGCAGGTCCGGTTCGATGGCATCGTCCAGCTTTATTTTTCCGATCCCGACGGGTACCTGTTTGAACTCAATCAGTCTCCGGTATCGGCCGATAAAGCCCAGTGATCGACGTTATTAATGGCCCGTTATACCGCTGGTAGCCAACTGACTCGCTTACAACTGGTCAACTCCATCTAATCGTTTTTTAATCGAAACTCTCATTTGCGGGTTATATACACCTGTATGCGCAGCCGTGCCAATTGAGTTTTGTATGTCATCCTTTATTCCAACGTCTAGTCCTGAACCGGAACCCCTGTCGAACCTGCCTATCCCGGCACCGTTCGATACGCTTTGGCATCAATTACTTACACATAGCACCGGTGGCCTTGTCGGACTGGTGGCGGTACGGGCAAGCGAAGCAACCGATGCGCCCATCATCGATTTCCGCTATCAGTTTCTGAACGAAGTAGCCCGACGCGACACACGCGACCAGCAACCCGACTCGAAAACCCCAATTATCGGCGCGCACCTGAGCGACTACTTTCCATCCATTCGCCAGACGACACTTTGGACAACGTATCTGGATGTGCTGGAAACCGGCCAGTTTCGCCGGGTTGAGCAGCATTACCAGATCGGCAAGCGCGACATTCAGGTTACGCAATCCGTATCACCATTCGGGCCGGATGGGTTGTTACTGGCGTATACAGAACCCAGTGACCTGCAACAGCTTACGCGCCGGCTGGCCCACCAAACCATTTTGCTGAACGGCGTGCTGGACTCGTCGCCCAATGCGGTGCTGGTGTTCGATGCTATTCGTGATACGAACCAGGAGATCACTGATTTTCAGGTAACGATGACCAACCGACAGGTTGCTCAGCTGGCGCAGCGAACCGACAAACCACCACTGGGGCAACTACTATCGACGCTCTACCCACTGACCTCCGATCAGTTTGGCCGGTTGTGCGAGTTGGTCAAAACGGGGGGTAGTCTGGTCATTGATCGGTACGTTCCGCACTATGCCCGCTGGCTGTCTATCTCCCTAACGACGCTCAATGATGGCTTCGTAGCGACGGTGCAGGACATCAGCGATGACCGGCAAATGCGCCGACAACTGGAACAGACGGTTCAGAACCTCCATCAGTCGAATCAGAGTCTGGAGCAGTTTGCCTACATCGCCAGCCATGACCTGCAGGAACCCCTGCGGAAAATCGTTTCGTTCAGCGATGTACTGAAAACACAGTTTTCGGCCGACATGAGCGAGGCTGCCGCCGACCTTGTTCACCGGATGCAACTGTCTGCCGGGCGGATGCGCGACCTAGTCGGTGATTTGCTCAATTACGCCCGTTTGTCGGGAACCCAGGTGGCCCGTCAACCCGTCAACCTGAATCACTTACTGGCGCAGGTAGTCGACGACCTTGAGTTCAGCATTCACGATCAGCAGGCGCAGGTTCAGGTCGAGCCGCTGCCCACGGTGCAGGGTGATGCTGTACTGCTGCATCAGTTATTTCAAAATCTGGTGGCCAACGCCCTGAAATTCCAGCCCAGCGCTCCCACAGCCCCCGCCCCGACTATACAGATCAGCGGTAGAGTGGCGTCGCCGGATTCATTACCAGAACACTTACGGCAAACTGATACTCCGCCCCATGCCTACGCCTGGATTACCGTCGCTGACAACGGAATTGGATTCAACGAAAAATACCTCGGGCAGATCTTTACTATTTTCCAGCGGTTACACGGGCGTTCACAGTATACCGGTACCGGTATGGGACTGGCAATTTGCCGGAAAGTAGTTGATATGCACGGAGGTTTCATAACGGCCAATAGTGTCGAAGGCACAGGCACAACATTCCACATATACCTGCCGGCGGTGTAGCCATTCGCTCATATATGTACCCTTTACGGTAGATATTCCGTGCGAATCTCAACTTTTTGCCGGTACATACGGTTCTCAATTCAGGTACGCAGATGAACCTATTGGTGGGCAATCATCTAGCCTGCCGGGTGTCTTTCCCCCCGCTTAACGCATGAACACTACTGACTCAACGTCGCCTTCCGTTGAAGGAAAATCCATTGCTAAGTCGCCAGCAAAACCCGGTACATCGTCGGTAAAACCAATAACCGACCTCCTTTGCTTTTCGCACCTTCGCTGGAATTTTGTTTATCAACGGCCACAGCATCTCTTGAGCCGGGCTACCGCCAATTACCGGGTCTGGTTTTTAGAAGAACCCGTCTGGTCTGACCAAACTCAGCTGAGTAAGTACCAGCCCACGGAAGGGGTAACGGTACTCACTCCTCATATTCCTCATCACACACCCGCCGATGAAGCCATTCGTTTGCAACGGCAGCTGTTGGATGAATTCATCAGTGAAAACCAACTGAACAACTTTGTTGCCTGGTACTACACACCCATGGCGCTGCTGTTCAGCGATCATATCAAACCCCGTCTGACGATCTACGATTGTATGGACGAACTATCGGCGTTCTGGGGTGCTCCTCCGCAGCTATTACAGCAGGAGCAGCGCCTGATCGACCGGTCAGCTATCGTCTTTACGGGTGGCATCAGTCTGTTTGAAGCCAAGCAGAATCGCCACCCTCAGGTGATGGCGTTTCCGAGCAGTATCGATTTCAATCACTTCTCTACCGCCCGGCAATCGTTGCCGGATCCCGCCGATCAGGCGTCAGTCGCCCGACCACGCATTGGCTTTAGCGGAGTGATCGACGAACGGTTCGACTACGAATTGGTGACGAAACTGGCAGCCCAACATCCCGACTGGCAGTTTGTCCTGATTGGTCCCATCGTTAAGATCGACCGGAAACTGCTGCCAAACGCGCCGAACGTGCATTATCCGGGTATGAAAAACTACAAGGATCTGCCTGCTTATTTCAGCAACTGGGACGTAGCTATTCTGCCCTTCGCCCTCAACGACTCGACCCGGTTCATAAGCCCGACCAAAACGCCGGAGTATCTGGCGGCTGGTCTGCCGGTGGTGTCGACACCGATCCGCGACGTAGTTAGAACGTACGGAAACGAGGACTTCGTGCAGATCGCGGATACGGCTGAAGCCTTTGGTAAAGCCATCGAGCGGGCACTGGCGGGTCGCCACCCCGAAAACTGGGCACAGATCGACAAGTTCCTGACCGAAAATTCATGGGATCACACATGGCAGGAAATGAACCGACTTATCCTCGCTAATCTGAAGATGAACGTCGAGCAGTAGTATCGACAGTACATATAGTTTGCAACCGCCCGGCTAGTGATAGCCGGGCGGTTTTTTTATTCACCCTTCGGCACGACCATCACGACGCTTTCCTTCTCGATCAGCACCTGTCCTTCGGCCAGTCCTTTCGGCTTACGCACGAATTTGCGGGGCGTGACCGTAACCGGACAAAGACTATCGGTACGCCGTCGGGAATACCAGGCCGCCAGTTCGGCCGCTCGCTCGATTACGTTACGCGGAAACGGCTTTCCCGCCCGGTACTTGATCAGTACATGCGAACCAGACACATCGCGGGCGTGCAGCCATAAGTCTTCTTTGTACGCAAACCGCTGCGTAAGCAGATCATTATTACGCGCATTGCGACCGATCAGGATACGAAATCCGTCCAGATTGACCTCTTTGAACAGTTGGTCGGCGGAGAGAGCAGTTACGCCGGTTTCGCCGGTGAGCCCCTGCTGCTTTACGTACCGACGCAGTTCTTTCAGGCTGGTCAGTTCAGTAAGCGCCCGGCGTTGTTCATCGATTTTTACCAGTTCCGCTTCCTGGGAGGTGGCCTGTGCGGTCAGGTGTTCTTCTTCGATTTTCTCATTTTTCGCCTTCCGGTAAAAATTCTCCGCGTTTCGTTGCGGAGTATAGTCAGGCTTGAGCTTCAGTGTTACCGGCTGGTCGTGGTAGAAGTCGTACAGCGATACCCGCTCTGGTGATCGCATACCGGGCGGCACATCGATGTCGTGCAGATTCGCCATCAGAATATGTCCCATCTGTTCATGACTCAATCCCTCATCGCGGCTCATCAACCGCTGCATAGCCGCGTCGATCAGGGCGTTGGCCCGTTTCTGTCGTTTGTCCAGCAGACGCAGCCAGGCTCCACGCTCCTGCTCAATGGTATTCCGCCCGTTGAATTGACTGAAAAACTGGTTGGCTGCTTCGATCGGATCGTCGGTTTCCCGTTGTACTTCTCCCACCGGCAACAGACTCAGTGTCGGCTGGTAATGCCAGACCGTCAGATAAAACCGATCATCATCGAGCAAAGTCAGCATTTTCTGAATCAGCGGCCACCGATCGACGCCCTGCACCGGCCCGCCATTCTGAGCAATCAGCCACTCGTTAACGACCTTACCGAAGGTGGGAAACAGCACACGGTGGTCGAATTCAGCGGCCATGTAAGCTTCGTACGACTGGTCGATTGGCCGGTTCAACTGCGAAAGATGCAGCTCGTAGTCGGTTGCCAGCTTATGATTAAACAGGTCGATGACGGTATCGCCCTGAAAAGCCAGCAGATTGGGGCGGTTACCAAAGAATTTAAAGACCAGTGTGTAGTCATTTTCCAACTCGATGGCCAGACAACGCTCGTTCTGAAATGAGTAAACCGCCGTCACGACTCGCCCCGGCCGATTGGTCGATGCAGCTTCCAGATCGGTATCGGTTGGTTCGTCGGCCTCGGTTAACTTCTCAAACAGATCCACACTATTCTGACGCGCCCGGCGCACCGACTCCGGGAAAACCAGGCCGGAAAAGTCGGGGCGTAACGTAGCCTTGATATAAAAAGGCCGGTAATAACTAAGCGGCCCTTTTGCTTGGGCGAACACCAGTATTACTTCATCGCGATCCTGACTGAAGCAGTTCATAAATCGTAACCCGACCAGCGGCTCGATCAGAGCGGGAGCGAGTTTGCGCAGAAAGTAATAGTTCGTATGCATGGGTGGCAAAGGTAACGACCCTTTGCCGTAGGCTTACCAATCTATCAACGTTTCCTGCCGGGCATCGTCCTTTTGCAGACGTTTAATGAATAGTGAGTAATTGTGCTTTACATAAATTTACAGTTCTTCTATAAAGTAAATATAACCAGGGGTTTCACAGTCTGCAGAATGCGGTATATCCCTATAGCCAATATGAACTGGTACTAGATGCCGCACGGATTTGATTCCGTCTAACTGAACAAAATAAAGATTAATTAGCAATTAATGAAACTAGCTAAAGCGTTTTACGTAAAATGCTGAATATCAATGTGTTAATACGATAAATACAGGAGCAATGATCGTTTTTCATAATCCATTGTCTAAATAGTTAAATAATAAATAAGATAGCACCTTGTATTATGCCTAAACAGCTATAATATTTGTACGAATAATACCATTGGTATTACTTCTTAACTATTTCTAAATCCTTTTCTACAACCTTTATGAGAACATCGTTCTACAGGTTGCTGCAAACCACACTTGTGGCTGTAGTTATGCTGTTGTGGAGTATTCATGTCTCTGCGCAGGACCGTCGGCTGACGGGTAAAATTACGGGTCCCGATGGTGCCGTTCCGGGTGCCAACGTCGTCCTGAAGGGTACCCAGACAGGTACCTCGACTGATGCCGAGGGCAACTACTCCCTCCCGATTCGGGGTACAAATCCGGTTATCGTCATTTCTGCCATTGGGTACAAAACCCAGGAATTGCAGGTGGGCAATCGCACCAGCTATGACATTCTGCTCGTTGAAGATGCAACGGCACTTAGCGAAGTGGTTGTAACGGGTTACACGACGGAAAACCGCCGTGACGTAACAGGTGCTGTTGCTACGGTAGCCCCAGCCCAACTTCGGGTCGTTCCCTCAACCAACGTCGAGCAGCAGTTGCAGGGGCGCGTAGCCGGGGTAACGGTTATTACGAATGGTCAGCCGGGCACCAGCAGCCAAGTGCGGGTGCGTGGTTTCGGCTCGTTTGGTGGTAACCAGCCGCTGTACGTCGTTGACGGCGTTCCAACCCAGAACATCAGCTTCATTCCGCCCGATGACATCGAAAGCACCACGGTACTGAAAGACGCGGCTTCGGCATCGATCTACGGAGCGCGGGCAGCCTCCGGCGTTATTGTTATCACCACCAAGCGCGGGCAGCGCCGGGCGCAGAAACTGAGCGTTAGCTACGACGGACTGTATGGCGTAACCGATCCGGGTCATGGCCCCAAGTTTCTGAATCCACAGGAACAGGCAGACTGGGCCTGGCAGGCGCGTAAAAACGACATCTATCAGGGTACGTATCTGACCAATGATTTCAACGGCATTGCCAATGGTCAGTACGGTACAGGGTCAACACCTGTGCTACCCGATTATCTGTTGGTGGGCAACCGGTCAGGGCTGTCGGCGTCGCAGGTAGATCTGTCGGCAGAAGCTGCCAAGTACAATACCAATTCGACCAACGGAGCGGTTTACAACGTTATTCCGGCCAACAAG
Organism: uncultured Spirosoma sp.; assembly: GCA_964581865.1. GTDB lineage: Bacteria > Bacteroidota > Bacteroidia > Cytophagales > Spirosomataceae > Spirosoma. The sequence goes on along the minus strand of CAZOQC010000018.1, from coordinate 104,647 downwards.
CAGGGGACCGACTGGTACAAGGCGATCACGCGGGTTGCCCCGCTGACGCGTCATACGATTGGCTTCTCGGGCGGTACCGACTACAGTCGTTTCTACATCAGCCTGGGCATGCAGAATCAGCAGGGTATCGTGCTGAACAATAATTACTCGCGTTACAATCTGCGGGCCAACACCGAATTTGATCTGAGCAAGAAGATTCGCATTGGCGAAAACTTTCAGGTTGCGTACATCCGCAACGTCGGTGTACTGGGCAGCGTTGGTAGCCAACTAGGTAACGGTACAAACAACAACTCAAGCTCAGCAACGGATGAGAATGATGTACTAACCGCCTTTCGTATCGCGCCAATTATTCCGGTGTACAACTCGTTTGGTGGCTACGCCGGTACGGCAGCACCTGGGTTTAACAACCCAAACAACCCAGTTGCTAACCGGCAGGCACTGGCCAACAACGGTAACTTCAACATCTACGGATTTGGTAACGCGTACGTCGAATACGACGTTATCCCCAACCTGACACTGCGGAGCAGCATCGGCGGCAACTACTACTCGGGCTATTCCAATAGCTACGGCCGGGTGCAGTACGAGAACTCGGAGAACAACACGACCTATACCTACAACGAAGGGTCGAGTTATGGCTTATCCTGGACGTTTACCAACACGGCCAACTACAAACAGACGTTCGGCAAGAGCGAACTGTCGGTACTGGGCGGTATTGAGTCATTGAATACGGGACTTGGCCGATTCGTCGGTGGATCGGGGATCAATCCATTCACAACGGACCCCAACTACGTAACGATCTCGACCACCACGCCAGGCGCAACCCGCCAGACGTACAGCGGCAACGGGCTGGGCAACAAGTTCTTCTCGGTCTTCGGTCAGGCACGGTATATCTACAACGAGAAGTATATCCTGACCGGCGTTGTTCGTCGTGACGGTTCGTCGCAGTTTGCGCCAAGTAACCGTTACGGGGTATTCCCGGCCGTATCAGCAGCGTGGCGTCTGTCGTCGGAAGACTTCATGAAGAACCTGCCCTGGATTTCGGATCTGAAAATTCGGGGTGGCTACGGCATCATGGGTAACTCCAACTACCTGAGCGCAACGAACCAGTACAACCTGTATGCCTCCAACGCCGGTAACGGTTACGACATCAATGGTACGAATAACGCCGTTAATGCAGGTTTTTACCGGAGTCAGATTGGTAACGCAGAAGCAAAATGGGAAAGCAGCATCACCTCGAACATTGGTCTTGACGGTTCGTTCTTTAACAACAAACTGGAATTTGCCCTTGACTTCTGGCGCAAAGATACCCGCGACCTGCTGTTTCAGCTTAGCCTGCCCGGCGTAGTGGGTACCCGCGCTGCGGCTCCGTATTCGAACATTGCCAGCATGCGTAACCAGGGTATCGACCTGCTGGTGACCAACCGGGGTAACATTGCCGGTGGTCTGGGTTACGAAGTGACCCTGATCGGCGGTTTGCTGCAAAACCAGATTACGTCGCTTGCTCCTGGTGTTCCGTACTTTACAGCTGTCGGCAACAGTTCACAACGGCTGAGTACGCCTGTTATCCGTAACGAGCCCGGTCATCCACTGTCGTCATTCTATGGCTATAAAGTGATCGGTCTGTTCAATAGCAAGGAAGAAGTGGCCGCTGCTCCCACTCAGGATGGTGCCGCTCCGGGCCGCTTCCGCTATGCTGATACGAACGGCGATGGTAAAATCAGTGACGACGACCGGCAGTATCTTGGCAGTCCAATTCCGAAGTTTACGGGTAGTATCACGCTGACGCTGAAGTACAAAGGCTTCGACCTGAACACCAACCTGTATACTTCGCTGGGTAGCCAAATCTTCAACTATTCGAAGTGGTACACGGACTTCTATCCGTCGTTCACGGGTGCTGCGGTTGCAGCCCGCGTGAAAGATTCGTGGCTGCCGACACACACCAACACGAGTGTCCCCATCTACGAAAGCGTATCGAACTTCAGCACAAACACACAGGCGAACTCGTACTACGTTGAGAATGGTTCATACGCCCGTCTACAATACCTGACGCTGGGTTACACCTTCCCATCACTGGTTCTTAACAAGATCAACTTCAACCGCCTGCGCGTATACGTATCGGCCACTAACTTGCTCACCATTACCAAGTACTCGGGTCTTGATCCAAGCATTGGCGGTGCGGCTGACACCAGCTTTGGTGTTGACGTAGGTAACTATCCCATCACACGTGCCTACAACGTAGGTGTGAGTCTGGGCTTGTAATCACTTTTGGCGGAATATCTATTCTGTACTCCGCCCACCTTTTGGTTCACCTTATCAAGTAGAACAGACATATGAAATATTCACTTGTGAAGGGCACGGTAGCCACAGCGATGCTGATGAGCGTTACCTTCGCCTGTAACGACAAATTCCTGGATGTCCCAGCCACGGGTCAGTTGTCCAGTACGCAGCTGACCTCGAAAGCTGGTGTTGAGGGGGTGCTGATCGCGGCTTACGCGCAGCTTAATGGCCGGGGTTACACACAAACCGCCAGTTCTTACAACTGGATGCGGGGTAGTATCTCTGGGGGCGATGCCAATAAAGGGTCAAACTCAGGAGACTTCAGTGCAATTACGCCTTACGAAACGTATCAGGTACTGGCAACCAGCAGTGAAGCGGGCGGGAAATGGAATGCCATGTATGAAGGTATCTCGCGCGCTAATGCAACGCTGCGTACATTGGCTACTGCCGGCTCAGACGTAACCGCCGACGACAAGAAGCGGATCTCGGGCGAAGCCCGGTTCCTGCGCGCTCACTACTACTTCGAACTGAAGCGGGCGTTTAACATGGTCCCCTACGTTGATGAAACGGTCGATTACGGCACCGGCATCGATAAGGTCGCCAACAACGTCGACATCTGGCCGAAGATCGAAGCCGATTTCCAGTACGCTTACGACAACCTGCCTGCTACACAATCGGCCGTAGGCCGGGCCAACAAGTGGGCTGCTGCATCGTATCTGGCTAAGACATACATGTACGAGGCCAAATACAGTCAGGCAAAAACGCTGTTTGATCTGATTATCGCCAGTGGTACAACGGCCGGTGGCACGAAGTATGCCCTGGTTGCGAACTACACGGATATTTTCAACGCAGCGACGGAAACCAACTCGGAGTCGGTATTTGCCATTCAGGCGGCCGCCAACACGGGTAGCTCAGACAACGCAAACCCCGATCTGGTACTGAACTTCCCCTACAACACGGGATCGAACGGCCCGGCCGGCTGCTGCGGTTTCTTCGCGCCCAGCTTCGAACTGGGTAACTCGTTCCGCACAACAGCGGCTGGACTACCCCTGCTCGACGGATCGTACAACACAGGGGCTAACCAGCTCAAAACCGATCAGGGTATCGCTTCCAGCGCAGCCTTCACACCCGACGCCGGCCCGGTTGATCCCCGTCTCGACTGGTCGGTTGGTCGCCGTGGGCTTCCTTACCTCGATTGGCAGAATCACCCCGGTCTTGACTGGATTCGTGACCAGAGCTTTGCGGGCCCCTACTCGCCCAAAAAGTTTGTCTTCTACAAATCGCAGGACAAAACGCTTACCGATGGTAGCTCCTGGACGGATGGTTATTCAGCCATCAACTACCAGATCATCCGGTACGCTGACGTACTGCTGATGGCGGCTGAAGCCGAAATCGAAGTGGGTAGTCTGGAAACGGCCCGTACCTACATCAACCAGGTACGCACGCGGGCAGCCAACCCAACCTATTGGGTGAAAGCCTACGCGGGTGGCAACGCAGCCAACTACGTAATCAATACGTATTCGACAGCGTTTGCCAGCAAAGATGCTGCGCGCACGGCCGTTCGTTTCGAGCGCAAGCTGGAGCTGTCGGGTGAAGGTCACCGCTTCTTCGACCTTGTTCGTTGGGGCGTAGCCGCTACGACGCTGAACAACTTCCTGGCGTACGAAAGCCTGAAGCTACCAGTTGCCTACGCAGGCGGTAAATTTACATCTGGTAAAGATGAGTATATGCCGATTCCGCAACAGCAGATCGACTACCAGGGTACCAGCGTTCTGAAACAGAACCCCGGTTACTAAGCCAACTTACACTGGTGGATAAAACAAACCGCCCCGATGCAGGACTGCATCGGGGCGGTTTGTTTTATCCGAACAATCGGACGAACCCGGCGTTTGATTAATACCAAATCAAACTAACGTTATGAGCAAGGGAGCCCCACAACCAACCGTCCGCGATACAGCCGACGAAACCAAGAAGTACGAACTCAACACCAACCTGCCCGATGAGAATCAGGGCAAAACGTCGCGTGGTAAGCACAAAAGCAAACAGAGCACCGAAGATGAGCACGACGCAACGGGTTCAGTTGAGAAAGAGGACTAACTACAGCTAACAGGCAGTATACATCTGTTTTTCTGTTAAAATGAAAAGGCTCACTGACGAATCAGTGAGCCTTTTAAACGTTTATAGCGTTGTCGGTAAAGATACCGGCAGTTGTGCCTTAGTACGATTACTTAGCGCTATCAGCCGACATCATCGTCGAAGCTGAATCGGTAGCCATCGTCGAAGCCGAATCACCCATCATCGTCGAAGCTGAGTCACCAGCCATCGTTGACCCGCTTTCGCTGGTAGTGGTAGTTTCGGTCGATTCGGTCTTTTTCGAGCTGCACGAGGTGGCAAGGGCGATCATGGCCATGAAGAAGAAGGCAGATTTCGTGATTGCTTTCATAGTTTTATCGGAGTGTTTTTTTAAGTGAAAAATTATCAATGTCGCTGTTAATACACGTAAGCCGGAAAGGTAACCCACAATTTTTCATCTTTTTTTTGGGTTACGTTTCTAGCGCACCGGTATTAATCAATGAGCAACGTAATGAAGGAAAGCAGACGTACGAACCTGACTGACGCTGAGTTGCTGATGGGGCTGTCCAACGGATCGGATTCAGCTCTCCAACAGCTTTACCGGCAGTATTTTCCGATGGTGCTGCACTTCGTCACCAGCAATAGTGGTAGCGAAGACGACGCCAAGGATATTTATCAGGAAGCATTGATTGTCGTGTACGAAAAAGTGCGGACCGGGTCGCTCGATTTGCAGTGCCAGCTAAAAACGTATCTCTACTCGGTAGGTCGGCGGCTGTGGCTGAAGCAACTCGCCCAGCGCGGACGATACATTGTCAGAGACACAGACCAGTCGGTGCGGGTTGATGACGACATGACCGACCACGAAGAGCGCGACCGGCAGTTCGACCTGATGGCCGAATCGCTTGACCGGCTGGGGGAACCCTGCCGCACGCTGCTTGAAGATTTTTACATTCGGCACATGAGTATGCAGGCCATCACCGAGAAGTTTGGCTATACCAATGCCGACAATGCCAAGACGCAGAAGTACAAATGTCTGATGCGGCTGAAACGATTATTTTTTGCCGAATACAAACAGTAAAAAGTTATAGAGTTGTAGAGTTAGACAGTTGCAAAGTTGCCATCCGGCGTCAGCCAGAGCGTGCCAGCAACTAGCCAACTTTACAATTTAGAGAACCACAACCATTCCGTTTAACAACGCACGACTATGAACGACGAGCAGGAACTAGAAAATGCCCTCCGAGCCTACGGCGATCGGGTCAGGCTACGCCGTAAACTGGCGACCGTACAGGCGTCAATCGACATGGACGAGATGCACCGGCAAGCCGAGACGTTTGGTGAAGAGCAGACACCTGTGCGCTCCTTGTGGCAGATGTATCGTACGACGCTGGCGGTGGCCGCTTCCGTAGCTGTCGTCACAACGTTTATGTCTATTTTTATTTATCGCTCTTACCAGAACAGTCATCAGCAGCAACAGCAGCAGTATAGCCAGCTAAGCAAAGAGATCCAGGCGGTGAAATCGTCGCAGCGACGGATTCTGAACGATCTCGACGGGCGGGGCCAGGCACTCAACGCGGCTGTCGCATCAGCTCAGGTGGCCGGTACGGGATTCATGCTTACCACCGACGGGTATCTGGTAACCAGTAACCACACTGTACGTGATGCCGATTCGGTTTACGTGCAGAGTCAGCAGGGAGCGGTGTATAAAGCGCGGGTGGTCTACAACGATCAGCCCCACGACCTAGCCATTCTCCAGTTGTGCAGTGATGCGTCATTCCGTCCGTCGACAGTTGCCATTCCCTATGGAGTCGATCCGCACCCGTCGGATCTGGGCGAACGCGTATTCACCCTGGGCTATCCCCGTGACGAGATTGTCTACGGAGAAGGGTATCTGAGTTCATCGACGGGCTATCAGGGCGATTCGACCGCCTATCAGGTGGCAATCGGCGTAAACCCCGGTAATTCCGGCGGGCCACTGCTCAACGAAAAAGGGAACCTGATCGGCATTATCAGTGGCAAGCAAACAACGGCCGAGGGCGTTAGTTTCGCCGTTAAAACTGACTACCTGCTTCAGACGATCAACAGCATTCCGGGCGATTCGCTCAAAGGCCAGCCGCTGCGACTGAATCGCAAAAGCGCCCTGACAACACTGCCCCGCAAACAGCAGATCAAGCGGATGATGGCCTGCGTGTATCAGGTAAGTGTATTCAAGCACCGATAGTCGAAACAAGGGCAAACAATTCCGTTGTCCGGTGGTTTTATCCATACTACCATTGAACTGACAACGAAATGAAAAAGATAATGATGCTGGCGTTCTCGCTGGCCCTTACGGTGGCTGTTGCTTCGGCGCAGGATACCAAGCAGAACGCGAAAGAAACGGCAAAACAGGCCGGTCGCACAGCCGACGCTGCCATGGACAAAGCGGGTCGTGCGACTAAGAAAGCTGGTCGTGCTGTAGCAGACGAAACGAAAGCATCGGCAAAAGCTGCCAAAGACGGTGCAAAGAGTGTCGGTAACAAGATGTCGAATGCTGCGTCGAACACGAAAGAAGACGTGAAAGACGGCACTAACAAGGCACTTAACAAAGCCGACCGTGGTATGAAGAAGGCTGAGCGCAAGATGGACAACTCGAAGTAGTAGTTAGTCTGGTGTACTCACAGAAAGGGCCACTATCGTTGGATAGTGGCCCTTTCTGTGAGTACACCAGACTAACTAAAATCAGCCAGCGGCTGGATACCCTCACTCCTACTCAGTACTTTTGAGCAATGAACTTCCAAATTTCTGTTCTTCTTTTCGGCATCACACGCGACCTGACCGGCCAATCGTCGTTATCGCTGCCACTGGCTGAAGGCGCGCAGGTCAGTGATCTGCTTCAGGCGCTGACTGAGCAATTTCCGGATTTAGGCCGGATACGGTCGCTGATGGTAGCTGTCAACGGTGAATACGCCGAGCCTGACCAGGTTTTATCGACAAAAGACGAAGTGGCTCTCATTCCGCCGGTTAGTGGCGGCTAATCATCAGCCCGCTTGTCGTTCAACACCATTCCTATCAGACTATGATAAGTATCACTAGCGACCCTATTGACATTTCGTCGGCACTTACCCTATTGCAATCCGATCAGGCCGGTGCCGTTGACTTCTTTCTGGGTCTGGTACGCGACAATACACAGCAGCGCCCCGTCGACCACCTCGAGTATGAAGCCTACGACCGTATGGCAATCAGCGAAATGCAGAAGATCGTAGATGAAGCGCGCAACCGCTGGACGATTCTCGAGTGCGTCGTCGTTCATCGAAAAGGGCTGTTGCGCGTAGGTGAGATTGCGGTACTGATTGGCGTATCGACCCCCCACCGTGCCGACGCGTTCGACGCCTGTCGCTATATCATCGACACGATCAAGCAGACAGTACCCATCTGGAAGAAAGAAGTGTTTACCGATGGCGAATCGTGGGTCAACGCCCACCCCTGACACCAGCCAGTTACTTGTTTCTGCCTGCGCCAAGCGCGTACGTTCCCGCTAACGGATAATGATCGGAATAGCGGACGGTGTTGATGGTTTCCAGCTTTAGCGCGGGTATTCGGGGATCATGAAACTGATTGTCGATACGGATATAGCCCGGTAGTCGGTTGTAGCTGAAACCAAAGCTATGACCGGCATCTTCGAAACTGCTGGGCAGTACCCGGCGCATCCGTTCGTAGACCACGCTGTACGGTGTATCGTTGAAATCGCCCGCTACGAGTACCGGAAATTCACTTTCCCGGATATGTCGTTCGACATGCCTGACCTGCCACTGCCGCTCAATGAAGCCCGTCCGTAGGGCACTCAGTACGCCATGTGTTTCGTGTTTTACGCCAGTCATCTCCTGCTGTTTCAGCACCTTACCTACCCGAATGCCCATCGAGTGCAGATGTACGTTGATAACCCGAATTGTATCGTTGCCGATCTTGATGTTAGCCCAGAGAATACCGTTGTTCGTTCCAAACGCTTCGCGGTCGGAATGGATGATGGGGTACTTCGAAAAAATAGCCATCGCCGGGTTACCGTATTCCTTGTCCAGTTCGGCCGGGTTTAATACAATAGAGTATTTATAGCCCGCTTCCTGCATTCGCTGGTACAAATTGTAGGCCGGTATAGGTTTGACGTTGGTAGCCTCCTGCAGGCATTTGATGGGCGCGTCGTAGTTCACTACGTAATCAATGGCGTCCTTTACCTCCGGGATCAGTTTGGTCCGGTCGGGTTGATTATTGACGAAAAACGACTGCACGTTATAGCTGAACAACGTTACCGACGAAGCCACAGATGGTTCCGGCGAATGCCAGGAAAACGTACGACGCCCGAACAACAACACGCCCAGGAGCACGACTATCGCTGGGAGCCAGGTTCGCCAGGGCCGCGTAAACCCCCAGACTACGCCCACGATCAGGTTCATCAGCCAGACGACCGGAATCGAAATCATAATCATCCCGGCCAGCCAGTGTTCAATACTCAGCGTATATAGCAGCCAGTAGGCCAACAGGGTATACAGTGCCAGCACGATGGTGATGGACCAGAATACAGACCGAAAAAAAAACGAGATGAGCTGTCCAGCCCGCGTACGTAATGACATAAATTGAGTACGACAATCAGCGTGCCGTTTCGTATGAAAGCCAAAAATAGGGTTTGCCAGCTATACGACCGCTTTCCGACCGGCCGCACCGTTTGCAAATCGCGAAAAAGTACGTTATCTTTGCCAGGCAAATACCGTATGGCAATGCAACAAAAAAGGGAGTCGGGACTCCCTTTTTTGTTAGCCTTACTTTATGAACGATAAAGAACAAATTTCAGCATTACTCACCCCTTACCTCAACGACGATCAGTTCTATATCGTTGACATTCAGGTTGTCGGACGTCGGGGAGGGCGAATCAAAGTAACGATTCTACTCGACAGCGACACGGGAATCAGTATCGACGAATGTGCCTCGATCAGCCGTCAGCTGGGAAACGACATGGAAGAACAACACTTGTTCGATGATGCTCCGTTTACGCTCGAAGTATCGTCGCCGGGCGTTGATTTTCCGCTGACGTTTGCCCGGCAGTATATACGTAACATCGGTCGTCAGTTGCTGGTTATGCTGACCGATAACGAGCAGCACCGGGGAACGCTCATTGCTGCCGATGAAACGGGGATTGTGTTCGACATTATTCCGGAAGTCCGGTCGAAGACAAAGCAGAAGAAAGAGCAGGAAGCAGGCATCGTCAGACTGAGCGGTCCCACAACCCTGCGCTACGATCAGATAAAAAAAGCAACGGTAGAAATCGTATTCAACTAGGTAGACGCACCCTTCACGGAGCCGACCCGCCACTCATAAACACTTACGACAACCATGACCAGTGGACTATTAATCGAATCGTTTGCCGATTTCGCCCGGTCGAAAAATATTGACCGGCCCACCATGATCGCCATTCTGGAAGAAGTCTTCCGGACGATGATCCGTAAAAAGTACGGGACCGACGAAAACTTCGACGTTATCATCAATGCAGAAAGTGGTGACCTTGAAATGTGGCGTACGCGCGAAATCGTGGACGACGATTCCGAGGACATTTGGGACTACGATAAAATTCCCCTCGCTGAAGCCCGCAAAATTCAGGACGACTTCGAGATCGGCGAACAGGTTGCCGAAGAAGTGAAACTGGACGATTTCGGTCGGCGCGTGGTACAGACAGCCCGACAGACGCTTATTCAGCGGATCAAGGACATGGAGAAGGAACTCCTGTACCAGAAGTACAAAGATCAGGTGGGCGATCTGGTGGGCGCGGAAGTGTACCAGATGCTCAAGCACGAGATCATTCTGACCGACCCCGAAGGCAACGAACTGAGCCTGCCCCGCACTGAGCAGATATCGAAAGACCGGTATCGCAAGGGCGACGCCGTCAAGGCCGTCATCAGCCGGGTCGATATGAACAATGGCACGCCCAAAATCATCCTGTCACGTACATCACCGGTGTTTCTGGAACGGTTGTTCGAAATTGAAGTACCCGAAATTTACGACGGCCTGATTTCGATTCGCAAGATCGTACGGGAGCCGGGTGAACGGGCAAAAGTAGCTGTCGAGTCCTACGACGACCGTATCGACCCGGTAGGGGCCTGCGTCGGTATGAAAGGCTCGCGGATTCACGGTATCGTTCGTGAACTGGGCAACGAGAACATCGACGTTATCAACTACACCGAAAACTTCGAACTGCTTATCAGCCGTGCCCTCAGCCCGGCAAAAGTAAGTTCGATGACCATCGACCGCGAAGCCAAACGCGTGTCGGTTTTTCTAAAGCCCGATCAGGTATCACTCGCGATCGGTAAGGGGGGGCAGAACATCAAACTGGCGGGTCGGTTGGTCGATATGGAAATCGACGTATTCCGTGATAACGAAGGGCAGGAAGACGACGAAGACGTCGACCTGATGGAGTTCTCGGATGAGATCGACAGCTGGATGATTGAAGAACTGCGTAAAGTTGGTCTCGATACGGCCAAAAGTGTATTGGCACTAAGCCCGGAAGAACTTATTCGCCGGACCGATCTGGAAGAAGACACCGTTGTTGAAATTCTGAATATCCTCAAACAGGAGTTTGATTAGTAGCTACTATCGGAATGCTACCCGGCGGTACGCAAAGTATGCGTCTTCGGGTAGCATTCCCGTTCATTCTTGACAAAACGGGATTTATATTGTGGGATCTCGTGTTCATACCATAACAGTAACCATTAAATTTGCCGACTACAGTCCGATAATATGGCAGAAGATAAGTCAATGCGCCTGAGCCAAGTGGCAAAAGTTCTCAACCAGGCAGCCGCCAGGGTTGTTGAGCGTCTGTCTGCCAAAGGGTTTAAGGTTGATAGTAATCCTAACACCAAAATCAACATGGAGCAGTTGGAGGTGTTAGCGAAAGAGTATAAGTCAACGGAACTCCTGAACGGAGCTCGTCGGCCCGAAGCCCCTGCTGCTGCGGTCGTCGAGTCACCGCGTCGTCAGGAGGAAGATGTCGTTATGTACCGTCGTGATGACGCGCGCCGTGCCGATTCTGAAGCGAAACCGGCCACACCAGTAGCCGCACCGGCTCCACAGCCGCAAAAACCCGCTACCGAGACAGCTCCCACGGGATTGCCTGGTCTAACGGTTGTCGGCAAGATTGATCTGAATGCCCTATCTGGAGGAACCCGGTCAGGCGAGACCCGGTCAGGCGAAACACAATCGCCTGCACAATCTGCTCCAGCGGCAAAAGCACCGGCAGAACCGGTCAAGCAAACGCAGGAGCCAGCAAAGCCGGTCGTCGAAGCCCCCAAACCTGTTCAGCAAGCACCTGCTCCAGTGGCTCCCGTAGCTGAAGCACCCAAACCTGTGCCTGCTCCAGTCGAGCCCGCTCCGGTAGCGAAAGTCGAACCAAAGCCAGTTGTACAGCAACCTGCTCCGGTAGCTGTTGAACAACCTAAGCCTAAACCGGCAGAAACGTCGGTTCCGCAGGTATCAGCGCCGGTTCAGCCGGTCGTAACGCCAGCGCCACAGCCGGTTAAAGCCGAGCCTACCCCTGCTCCGGTTGTCGACAAGCCGTCTGCACCGGTTACGGTTGCCAAAGCTGAAGCAACACCGGCACCGACGGTCAGTACACCTCCAGAAGGAGACGCCAAACAGCCGACCGAAACGATTCGGGCAGCTGGTAGTCACCAGTTGGGCGGACTGAAGATTCTTGGTAAAATCGAACTGCCTGTCAATAACCCCCGTCAGGGTGGAGGTGGTGGCAGCAATGCCGATAAAAAGAAGCGGAAACGTATCCGTGGACGTGATGGTGTTGTTGGCGGCACCGCTGCACCCGGCACTAGTGGTGGTCAGCCACAGGGTCAGGGCACTGCTAATGTGCGCAATGACCGTGGTCCGCGTGATGGACAGGGCAACGATCGCCCACCACGTGACAACAACCGGGCTCCCGGTCAGGCAACGCCTGCTACTGGACAGGGCGGCCAAACCCCGAACAACAACGCAAATGCGAATCGGGGCGGGCAGAACCAAAACACGAATAACAACAACACCAATGCCAACCGGGGTGGCACTCGGGGCGGTAGTGGTAGTGGCAATAACCGCAACAACAATACCCGCCGGGAAGCGCCGACGCAAGCCGACGTTCGTAAGTCGATTCAGCAGACGAACGCCCGGATGCAGGGCAATCAGCCTAATCGGGGTGCCGACCGCCGTCGCGATCGCCGAACACAGCGCGAAGAGGATCGCCGTCTGATGAACGAACAGGAGGAGCTGGAAGCAAAAATCCTGAAGGTTACCGAGTTCGTATCGGCCAACGACCTGGCATCGCTGATGGACGTGTCGATCAACGAGGTTATCTCGGTCTGTCTGAACCTTGGTATGTTCGTGTCGATCAACCAACGGCTCGACGCCGAAGCGATAACCGTCATTGCCGACGAATTTGGTTTTGATGTGCAGTTCGTATCGGCAGAAGATGAAACTGAAGCGGGTGTCGACGTAACAGTTGATGCACCGGAAGATTTATCGCACCGTGCGCCGATTGTTACGATCATGGGTCACGTTGACCACGGTAAAACATCGCTGCTTGACTACATCCGTCGGGCGAAAGTAGCCGCTGGTGAAGCCGGGGGTATTACGCAGCACATCGGTGCCTACAGTGTGAAAACCGTCGATGATCGTGCCATTACGTTCCTCGATACACCGGGTCACGAAGCCTTTACGGCCATGCGTGCCCGTGGTGCCAAAGTAACCGACGTAGTTATCATCGTGATTGCGGCCGACGACAGCGTCATGCCACAAACACGGGAGGCTATCAACCACGCACAGGTAGCTGGTGTACCCATTGTCTTTGCCTTCTCGAAGGTTGACAAACCGGGTGCCGATACGGAAAAGATTCGTAATGAACTGGCAACCATGAACCTGCTTGTCGAAGAGTGGGGTGGTAAGTATCAGGCACAGGAGATTTCGTCGAAATCCGGTATGGGTGTTGACGACCTGCTGGAGAAAGTGCTGCTCGAAGCCGAACTGCTCGAGTTGCAGGCAAACCCCGACCGCCGGGCACTGGGTACCGTTATCGAAGCCTCGCTCGACAAAGGTCGGGGTTACGTATCGACCGTACTGGTTGAGAACGGTACACTGAAACAGGGCGACATTATGCTCGTTGGTGCCCACTACGGCCGTATTCGGGCCATGACCAACGACCGGGGTGAGCGGATCAAAGAAGCAGGGCCGGCACAACCGGTTCAGATTCTGGGTCTGCCGGGCGCACCGCAGGCTGGTGATAAGTTCAACGTGATGGAGACGGAGCGTGAAGCCCGTGAAATTGCCAACAAGCGTGAACAACTGCTGCGTGAACAGACGCTGCGCACCCGCAAGCACATTACACTCGAAGAGATTGGTCGCCGGAAAGCGATTGGTACCTTCAAGGAGCTGAACGTGATTGTTAAAGGCGACGTAGATGGTTCTGTCGAAGCACTTTCTGACTCGCTGTTGCAACTGTCGACCGAAGAAGTACAGGTCAATATCATTCACAAGGCCGTTGGTCAGATTTCCGAGTCGGATGTTCTGCTGGCGTCCGCGTCGGATGCGGTGATCGTCGGTTTCCAGGTACGTCCTTCGGCGAGTGCGCGGAAGCTGTCCGAACAGGAGCAGATCGAAATTCGGATGTATTCAATCATCTACGATGCGATCAACGAGGTGAAAGATGCCATGGAAGGTCTGCTGGCTCCTACCGTTGAAGAGGTGATCGTGGGTAATGTTGAAGTACGCGACGTATTCAAGATCAGCAAAGTCGGTACAGTAGCTGGTAGCTACGTCACCGACGGTATAATCAAACGAAACAACAAGATCCGTATCATCCGCGACTTTATCGTGGTACACACGGGTGAGATCAGTGCGCTGAAACGTTTCAAAGACGACGTCAGCGAAGTTCGGTCAGGTTACGAATGTGGTCTGAGCATTCGAAACTTCAACGATATCGAAGTTGGTGACGTAATCGAAAGCTTTGAACTGAAAGAAGTAAAACGGACGCTGTAAAACCGTTGATTGTTCTGAACTATGATTTTTCCGATTTCTGGATTTCACTGATTTCTGGAAAGGCCGTCGAGCACTCGCTCGACGGCCTTTTTGCTGGCCTTTAACTCATTTATCATTGATCGTGATGATACCCCGACTAATCGGTGAAATCCACAAATCAGGCGAATCACACGGGGCCGCCCGGCGGTTCAGAACATCAGCGGTCATCATTCAGGAAAAGTAAATCTATCAATGGTCATCCTTAGTATCAGCGATATTCACGGCAGCTATACGTGGCGCGATGCGCCACTGAACGATGTCGATCATGTTGTGTTTACCGGCGATTACGTCGACAGCCCCTTGTACGACAACGATGAGATCGTAGCCAATCTGGAAGCGATCATTCGTTACAAGAAAAAGCATTCCGACCGTGTAACGTTGCTGATCGGCAACCACGATGCGCAGTATATTCATTACCCGTTTTACGCCTGTTCTGGTTTTAACGGGTCTATTCAGCCCAGACTTACCCAGTTATTTAACGAAAACCGGTTGCTCTTTCAAGTAGCTTACCAGCAGGGCCCGATACTGTTTACCCACGCTGGCGTGTCGGCGGGGTGGCTGGCCCGGCTACTGAGCAAGACCCAACAGGCCGATATGCTATTCACTCCTGCCGACGATCTGGCGGGTTTTCTCAACGACGTTCATCGGAATAAAGCCACGCGAAAATATTTATCCGAAGTAGGGCCACCCCGGGGTGGGTTCGCTCCATATGGCGGTCCTGTGTGGGCCGATCGATCCGAAACATCAGTCGATTTGCTGGCGGGTTTTCACCAGATCGTGGGACATACACCCGTTCGGGATTTTGACACCGTCGGCGATATAAATGCGTCGATCACTTATACGGATGTACTGAGAACGAAAACAGATTTTTTCCGGCTGACAATTCCGGTGTAATTTACCAGTCGGAAAACCAAACGTTTGCCCCACTTCGTTAAATAGGTAGACGTCTGCTGCAACCAACCTGAATGAATTTCCTGTACCCCTCCTTCCTGATCGGTTTATCGGCCGTGGCACTGCCCATTGCTATTCACCTGTTCAATTTTCGCCGAACACGCCGGATCTATTTTTCCAATATCGATCTGTTACGGACGGTACAAGCCGAAACCAAATCGTTTCGGCGACTCAAGCACTGGCTGGTACTGGCCTGTCGCTGTCTGTTTCTGGTGTGTCTGGTACTGGCTTTTGCGCAGCCGTTTATACCCGGCAAAAACCGGTTGGGTTTGTCGCAGCAGGGCGTGACGAGCTTATACGTCGACAACTCGTACAGTATGCAGAACGAGCGCAGCGAAAAGCGGTATCTCGATATTGCCATCGGCAAGCTCGACGAACTATTGACTATTTTTCGTAATGCGACCTCACTACAACTGATTACCAATGACTTTTCGGCGGCTGAGCAGCAGACTGCCACGGCTGAATCAGTACGCGATCGGGTTACGTCGATTCGGTTTGCCCACACGCCCCGATCACTCGAATCGGTGTATCGGCGGCAACGCAACTTGCTGAGCAGCATCAACGCCAGTGCCCGAAATCAACTGTTCTGGTTCTCCGATTTTCAGAAAAGCACGGCAGGCGACCTCTCCAAACTAAAAATAGACACAACTGATCGGCTCTTTATCGTCCCGCTCGACGCGCAGGCGACAAAGAACGTCTTTGTCGATTCCGTCTGGCTATCGACGCCCTTTATCCGCGAGTTACAGAACAACAGTCTGAACGTAACGATGAAAAATGGCGGACGTGAAGCGGTGAAAAACCTGCCCGTCCGGCTCTACCTGGACGATACCCAGACATCGACCGCGTCGGCTACGATTCCCCCCGGCGGGTCGGTAACGGTATCGCTGAATTTCAACGTTACCGCGAAAGGGTATCACCGGGGACGAATCGTGTTCGAGGACTACCCCATTACGTTTGATAACCAGTACTTTTTCGTCATCGAAGCGTCGCCCCCCGTGCGGGTACTGCACCTGTCGGGCACAGCGACCGGGCGGGATTATATAAACGCCGTTTACGCCAACGACAGTCTGTTTGTCAGACGCAGCTATAACGCGCAGAACTTCGACGTCGGCCAGTTGAAGGAAACCGATCTGGTTGTATTGGAAGGCGTTGAGCAGGTGTCGGGAACGTTGCGCACCGAACTCGAACGCTTTGTGCAGCAAGGTGGTAGCCTCGCCATTATTCCACCGGATAAGCCCGACGCTACTGTTTACAGCCCATTCTTAAGCACACTGGGCGTTGGCGGGGTGCAAACGTCCGGCAATCAACCGGGCGCACCAGCGGCTACGATCCCCGTAGCCGAACCTGACCGCCGGATTCCCTTTTTTCAGGATGTCTTTCAGCAAAGTTATCAGTCGGAACCGCTCAACATGCCCTCAGCGGCCCCCGTCTGGCGGTGGAGTGCCGGCACCCGGTTGCTCGCGCTGCGTGACGGCAGTCCCATGCTGACGCAGTCACGGGCGGGTGCCGGAACGGTTTATGTGCTGGCGGCCCCCCTATCCTCAGCTTACGGCAATCTGGCCGAGCACGCCCTGTTTGTACCAGTCATGTACAAGATGGCCGCGCTGAGCGTACGAGCGCAGCGCACAGCGTATTCGTTTGACGAAGGACTTGTATCGATACCGGTCAGGAATTCGTCGGAGCGCGCCGTATACAAGCTGAAACACGACAAACTCGACATCATTCCGACACAGCGACTTGTGGGCAACCAGTTGCAGCTGGAATTACCCAGGAGCAACGAATTGGCGGAAGGGCAAACCATAGAGGGCGGCTACTACCAGTTGCAGGATAGTAAAGGCCGTACAGAGCGCCTGTTGGCTTTCAATCCGGGGCGGCAGGAGTCGCAGATGAATTTTTACTCAGCCACTGAACTGCGACAGGCGTTTGCGAATCAGCCCAACGTCGAAGTGTTCGATAGTATTCAGGATGGCGACTTTGTACAGGTACTGGAGCGTGAAAATCTGGGCCAAAGTCTGTGGAAATACTTCCTGATCGGCGCGCTTGGTTTTCTGTTGCTCGAAATCGGGCTTGTGCGGTTTATGCGGGGATAAACTAAACTTGGCTGAGTTGAGTTTCTGTCCCGGTTTCCGTGGGTACACAACCACCAGTTAGTTCAGCAGCCGGTATTCGTTGGGCGACTGCCCCACCCGCAGTTTAAACAGCCGGGTAAAATGCTGCGGGTATTTGAAGCCCATGCCGTAGGCTATTTCGCTAATCGACTTGCTCCGGTCGAACACCCGTTCTTTGGCCAATTCGATTACTTTGGTCTGGATGTATTCCTGCGCCGATCGACCCATTTCTTTCTTCACCAGATCCCCAAAATAATTGGCTGATAGGTTGAGTTTGTCGGCGCAGTAGCCCACCGTAGGCAACCCCAGTGTCCGAGGCTCGTCGGAGTCGAAATAATTGGCTAGCAGCGTCTCAAACCGAACCAGGACATTTTTATGGACATGGTCGCGACTGATAAACTGCCGGTCGTAGAAGCGCACGCAGTAATTCAACATCAGCTCGATATTGTTGGCGATAAGTCGTTTACTGTGCTTATCGATCGGGTAGGCCAGTTCCTCTCCGATTTTGCGAAAGCCCTCCAGCACCAGCACCCGCTCCCGGTCCGACAGGTGCAGCGCTTCGTTGGCTTCGTAACCAAAAAAACTGTACTCTTTGATGGGGTGGCTCAGACCGGTGCCCCGAATCAGATCGGGGTGAAAGGCGAGTGCCCAACCCGTTGGCTGTATGCTGTCGACGTTGTCTTCCTCCAGGCCGAACACCTGCCCCGGCGCGATAAATAACATGGTACCTTCGTCGTAGTCGTAATGTTTACGGCCATAGACCAGGGGAGCACATTTGGCTTCCTTTAGAAACACAATGTAAAGTTCCGACAGCCACCGTCCCGTCTGTACGGGAGTAGATTGCGACTGATCGAGAACGCAGACCAGCGGGTGCTGCACCCGTTGCCCACGCTCAGCAGTGAATTGAGCTACGGTTTGCAGTTTGCAAATCTTGTCCATCTATTGACGGTTCTTTTTGAGTGGTTTCAACGTAAAAGGCTCGCCAGGTGCCAGCACACGAACCCGGTCGGGATTGACAATCAGTTTCGCCAGCTCCTTCGGGTCACCGTTGAACGGCGTGAAGTCCGGCGCATCGACAGACCCCCAGTGGCACAGCAGCAGGGGCGTATTGGGATACGCATTGGCCACTTTCACCGCATTCGCCAAACCGAAATGCCACTCGCTATCCGAAAAATCGAAGAAGATGGCGTCGGGTGTTGGTCGGGTGAGGTGGTGATCGGCAATCAGGCGCGAGTCGCCGGGTGCCCAGATGATGCCGTCCTGGGTTTCAATCCAGAAGCCAGCACAGTCTTCGAGTTTGAAGAAACGCTTGCTGGTACCGGGATACGCATTCTGCCAGGGATGGTCGGCGGGCGTCACCGTCACCCGTACCGGGCCCACCCTGAAACGATCGCCAATTGCGTGGCCAACGGCGGACAACAGCTGATTTTTCATCAGCGAATCGACGTAAACTGTAGAATGATATGCGTTGGTGACGGGGGCCAGGTCGCGACACGTCGGCACGCTGTAGTGGTCGTTGTCGCTATGGGTAACCAGTACTGCATCCAGGTGCGGAACCGCTTTCGGCGCAATGGGCGGATCGATTAATACAGGCATATCGAACCCTTCCAGCACCGGGTCGACCATCAGAGTCGTACCCCGGCTATTAACCAGAAACCCGGCAAAACCCAGCCAGCGCACGGTGGTCTGCTTCGACGGCCCGAAGGCGGTGGCCCCAAACGGCTGTGCTTTCGGTGCTGTCGCCTGGTATCTCTTTACCGGTTTGGCCGCCCCGACCCGGCTACTGTCCACTGTCGATTGGGCATTGGCACTGCTGGCGAGTCCAATGAAAAAGGTAATGCTGGTGACTACGGATCGAAACATTATACTCCTGTCTTTTTTATCAGAAGCAAAATTCGACTGATTCCGCCAGCCGGGCTGTATACCAATTACTGAATTGCTTACCAGTATTACAGGATTGTCGGCGAACGTGGTTATTGGGTATGTAACTGACCACCAGACAAGCCGGTGTGTGCCTTTCCCGAAAAAGACCTTAAATCAGCTTGATGCTGATTGTTTTCGCTGTTTCACCGACGGTAATCTGGCAATCCGTGAACTTGGGAGCCGATATCTTCGGTTTAAAATTGGTGCTGAACCCGTACGGTTCTTTCGGAATACCCAGCATGTTTTTGTCCATCTTCCCATTTCCATTTACATCGTGGTAGATGGCAACTGCGTAATCGCCCGGCTCGACCGGAAACGTGACGGTTGCGCTTTCACCACTGATAGTCACCTTTTTTCCTTCGAATGGTTGCCCCTGCGGAAAGGATGTTCCGGGCTTGAAGACCGCGACGAAAAGATTTCCTTTCTGTTCCTGAACGTTCTGAACAGTAATTTTCAAACTGGATTTGGGCGCGACGGCAGGCGACAAAAGCGTAGGGAGTAGCCACGAGAGCGAAAGCAGCAAATGGGTCATGGGCATCGAGTTTTTATGGAAAACGGATTTATCTTGCGTTTATGATAGTACAGCTTCCGCCACCGCCAGCCAAACGATGGCTTGTCAGACCAGTTCCCGACTCTTCTGGCGAACGTGCGGCCATTGAATCGCTGACGGCGTCGCTGGGGGTAAGTCCGTTTCTGGCGGGGTTGCTGGTGCAGCGTGGCATTACAACGTTCGACGAAGCCCGTCTGTTTTTCCGGCCGGAGTTCACACACCTGCACGATCCATTCACCATGCGCGACATGGACCGGGCCGTCGAACGACTGAAGAAGGCCCTGCATGCCCCACAGCCGGAGAAAATCCTGATATACGGTGATTATGACGTTGATGGCACAACATCGGTAGCCCTGGTGTACAGCTTCCTGCGTACCTACCACGATCAGCTTGATTTTTATATTCCGGACCGTTACAAGGAAGGGTATGGTATTTCACGGCAGGGTATCGAGT
This sequence comes from uncultured Spirosoma sp., assembly GCA_964581865.1. Lineage (GTDB taxonomy): Bacteria > Bacteroidota > Bacteroidia > Cytophagales > Spirosomataceae > Spirosoma. The sequence goes on along the minus strand of CAZOQC010000018.1, from coordinate 84,241 downwards.
GGGCGGCAGAAAACGGCTTTACGCTCATCATCGCCCTCGATTGCGGGATCAAATCCATCGATCGGGTCGCCGAAGCGAAAGCTCTGGGCGTCGATTTTATTATTTGCGACCACCACCGCCCCGGCAACGAACTACCCGACGCAGCCGCTGTGCTCGATCCTAAACGCAGCGACTGCGCATATCCCTACAAGGAGTTGAGCGGTTGTGGCGTCGGCTTTAAGTTGTTGCAGGCGTTCTGTCTGGATCAGGGTATCGATCTGGACGTACTTTATCCCAGCCTTGATCTGGTCGCGGTCAGCATCGCGTCGGATATTGTACCGCTGACGGGCGAAAACCGGGTCATGGCGTACTATGGGTTGAAGCAGATCAATAGTCAGCCCCGTACGGGACTGAAAGCCCTGATCAAGGTCGCCGGTTTCCGCAACACGCTCGACCTGACCAATGTCGTATTTGGGCTGGGGCCGCGTATCAATGCCGCCGGGCGCATCAAACATGCGAAAGCCGCCGTTCAACTGTTGCTGGCCGAATCAGACGAGGAAGCCGACGATTTTGCCTTCGCCATCAACAAACACAACAGCGACCGGCGGGTGTTCGACAGCACCATGACCGATCAGGCACTGGCGATGATCCGGCAGGATGAAACGCTGGTCCAGGCCAAGTCGACGGTACTGTTCGACGCTACCTGGCACAAAGGTGTGATTGGTATCGTCGCGTCGCGCTGCATCGAACATTTTCACCGGCCCACGATTATTCTAACCCAGTCCAACGACAAAGCCGCCGGTTCGGCGCGGTCGGTGCCGGGTTTCGACGTGTACGAAGCCATCGAGGAGTGCGCCGATCTGCTCGAACAGTTTGGCGGCCACACGTTCGCGGCTGGCATGACGCTGCCCGTCGATAACATCGACGCCTTTCGGAAGAAGTTTGAGGCCGTCGTATCAGCACGCATTCAGGAAGAGCATTTAACTCCGCTTATCGACATCGACCTGCCCCTCGATTTCAGCGAAATCACCGACAAGCTGTACCGCATCGTCAAGCAGATGGGGCCATTCGGACCGCACAATATGCAGCCGGTATTCGTAACCGAAGACGTGTACCTGGCCGCCGAACCGGTGATTATGAAAGAAAAACACCTGAAGCTGCAACTTCAGCAAAGCCGGACCGGGCATCAGCTCACGGCGGTTGGCTTCGGCATGGCGCAGTACGCGCAACAGTTGCAGCCCCGCAAACCGTTTTCTATCTGCTATCAGATCGATCAGAACGTATTCAACGGTACAGTATCGCTCCAGTTGATGCTGAAAGACATCCGGTGTGCCTAGCCGGGCTATTCCGGCGTGACAGCGTGGAAAAAACCCTGATCGTACGCGTCACAGTAAGCTTCGTAATCGGCTTTGACCTGCTGGGCATACGCGTGGGCGTAATCGATCAGCGGTTGCTGCCAGCGGGTATGATTCTGCCCAAAGTCGATTAGCTCATCGGCGATGGCCGACCCCTGACGACCACTCGCCCGCAGGTGTCCCCAACCGCACAACTGCCCCATCGTGGCAATCACGCTGAGTAGCTTACGCGGCTTGCCAATCAGATCATTCAGCGCAATGCGGTCGTCAACGGGTTGCAGTTCGCGCAATACGTACGACGTACCACCGGGGAGCGTAAGTGGATGCAGCAGGGCCGGGGAAGCCGCCTGTATGCGTTTCTGCACTTCGACAATACGCTGAGCTTCACTTGTCCAGGTCGGCTGCGCATCGCATAGCTGGCTTTGCAGCGACGATGGTACGGCCTGCTTTAGATCGAGCAGATATTCCTTCCCACGTTCGCCGTACCCCCTGACGAGCAGGATATACCGGTCGATGCCCAGACTGCCCGTTCCAGCCAGTCGATGCGCCATATCCAGCACCTCGAAGAAAGCAGGGTCGGGCTGCGTTTGTGCCCACACGCGTACGGCCGTCTCGATTCGCTGCCGGGTTTCGCTATCGGCCGGACTAATGCGCGCTGACCGACGGCGGAACCGAACTGTATGCTTTTTGTAATGCAACCGGCTTTTCAGAAACGCCCGCCGTTTCCGGCACTCAACCGTCCGCAAAAACCGCCCGACAATTCCCGTTGCCGTTTCCTGCTCCAGCGACCGGATGTATCCTTTGCCCAGCGTCGATGCATAGGTATCGATGAGCGTTTTCACCAGTTGCATTACCTCCGCGTCGTTTAGCTGCAGCGCACCGGCCGATACAAACAAGCTACAGGTAAGGCGGGCTAAATCAGCCAGATTGGGGGCCAGAATACTCTCGTCAAAGTCGTTCAGGTCGAAATACGCGACGCGGTTATTCGCTTTGAACGAACCAAAATTCTCGATGTGCAGGTCGCCCACATTCCACGTCAGCGGGGCTTGCCAGATAAACGAATCAGCCGGGATGTCGTTGTTGAACAGATGAGAGGTGCCGCGAAAAAAGCGAAACGCACTTTCTCGCATGGCGGCATATTTGTACGCAACAAACCGGGGATTGCGGTCCGCGTTGTACGAACGGATACGGTCGGGAACTGATAGACGGCTCATAATATTTGTTAATAAAGAGCGGTGGGGGTTACTGTCGGCTAAAATAGCTGGTAAACCCTGCCGATAAGTCACAACTTTGTCGGTAGCAAACTGGCTACCGACAAAATGATTTGTGTCGATCGCTAAGCACTAATCAAATGATTCTCAGAACCGAACACCTCATAAAAAAATACGGCTCCCGGCTCGTCAATAACGACGTATCCTACCAGGTCTCGCAGGGCGAGATTGTCGGTCTGCTCGGGCCAAACGGAGCCGGGAAAACAACGTCGTTTTACATGGCCGTTGGCCTGGTCAAACCCAATAGCGGCCACGTATTCATCGACGACGTCGACGTTACCGACCTGCCCATGTACAAACGGGCGCGGCTTGGGCTGGGCTATCTGGCGCAGGAAGCCTCCGTATTCCGCGACCTGACCGTCGAGGAAAACGTACTGGCCGTGCTGCAAATGACCGACCTGCCCAAACGGGAGCAGAAAGATAAAGTTGAAGAGTTGCTCCATGAGTTTAGTCTGACGCACGTCCGTAAGAGCAAGGGTAAAGTCCTGTCGGGGGGCGAACGTCGCCGGACCGAGATTGCCCGCGCGCTGGCCGTCGATCCAAAGTTTATCCTGCTCGATGAGCCATTTGCCGGTGTCGATCCGATTGCGGTGGAGGACATTCAAAGTATTGTTTCCAAGCTTAAACACCGCAACATCGGCATCCTGATCACCGACCACAACGTCAACGAAACACTGTCGATTACCGACCGGGCGTATCTGCTGTTCGAAGGCAAAATTCTGAAGCAGGGAACCGCCGAAGAACTGGCCAGTGATGAACAGGTCCGGCGCTTGTATCTCGGCCAGAATTTCGAGTTGAAGCGAAAAGTTTAAACGCCGTGGCCCCGATCAACTGATCGGGACCACGGCGTTTGACCGTCAGTTTATTACCAGCGGCCGTACCAGCCGGAGCGGGCGGGTGGTGGTGGCACCGGACGACCGTAGCCATAGTGCGGATGCGGGCGATAATAGGGCCGGCGATAGCCATAATTTACAGAGCAGGAAGCCATCGAAACCAGCAGCAAAACGGGTAGCACAAAGCGGCTTATAACGTGTTTGATCGTGTTCATGGTCGTAGGTTGTTTAAACCAATTACACTACTTTGAACACGGGTAAGCCTGTCCGTTTAACGCCAATAGTTGATTTAACGGACGTTTAACCGATCTGAAATCAGCGTTAAAATCACCCCAGCACTTCCCGTAACACCGGCAGCGATTTGACTTCGCCCAGCGAGTCGATATGTACGTGGTAGTAAGCCACCAGCGCGTCGAGCAGTTCGTTGCGGGCCGCGCGGCTCAGTTCAATGGGCGCACCGATCGGCAGTCGCAGCAGGCCGTTGAGGGCCTTATCCATGGCGTCGTCGGGCAGGAACGGCACGGAGTGTTCGCGCAGCTGATTTTCAAATTCGCGCGCCGATTCAGGGCCGAAACCCAGAAAGAACGACAGTTTGAGCAAAAACGACAGGTGGAAATTCTCGTAGTTGGTGCGGGCCTGCTCCAGAAACAGCACCGAGTCGATCAGAAACGTAAACAGCGTCGGACTGCTGGCCTCTTCTTTCAGCACTTTGTTCAGCATCTCCGTCACGAACAGGGCGATGGTCGACTTCGTGACCTCAAACGGCAGACTCTGAAACGGGAAACTGGTTTTCACTTCCGACAGCCGGTGCAAATCGCGGTCGTTTTTGTAGTACACGACCATGTCGAGCAGCGTCAGCGGTTGAAACAGCGCGATTCGGTTATTCTTGCTTTTGGCCGAACGCACCCCGTTGACGATGTAGCTCTGCAACCCGAACTCCTCGGTATAGACGCGGGAGATAATCGACGTTTCGCGGTAACGGATATAACTGAGGGCGATCCCCCGTGTCTTTTGCAGCATTTATTTTTTCGACAGGATTACAGGATTGACAGGATTTGATTGCATGCAGATGACGTTTTTATCAATAAAATCCGCGATCATCCGCCACAATCTGTGACATCCGCGTACAGTCAAATCCTGTCAATCCTGTAATCCTGTCAATACCCTAAGATACGTATTTTTCCACGAAGTTCTGGCTGAATTCCCGGATCTGATCGCGGATACGGCGGTAGTTGGCCAGCACTTCGTCGGGTGATCCGCTGCCTTTCGAAGGGTCTTCAAAGTTATGATGCAGCCGGTGGGTCCGGCCAATCCAGACGGGGCACCGCTCGCTGGCGCTATCGCATACAGTGATGACATGATCGATAGGAAGCTGGGCGTAGGTATCGACCAGATCAGACGTGTGGTGACTGATATCGACGCCATCTTCGGCCATCACCTGCACCGCTTTGGGGTTCAGCCCATGCGTTTCGACACCCGCACTCAGCACGTCAGCGCGGTCGCCCGCAAACCGTTGAAGATACCCATGCGCCATCTGGCTACGGGTCGAATTGCCCGTGCATAAGACCAGTATTCGTTGCTTTTCCTGCATGGGACAAAAATCGGTGGTTGTGCCCACAGTACAAGGGTGCGGAGTAAAAAACGGGCGTTGCTTCTTTTATCAGCAACAGGCAACTTCAGCTATGAAACTATATAAACTGTCAACTGGCGCTATTCTGGACGCAAACAGTCAGTTTTTCCAGATCGATACCGATTGGAATCAGCTCATCAACCGCGACGATTTACACGAGTATCTGAGCCAGTTGGCGACCAGCGCAACACCCCTGCCAGCCGCCCCGGACCTGTCGCAACCGCTGGCCCCTATTGGTCGGCAGGAAGTATGGGCAGCGGGCGTGACTTACCTACGGAGTCGCGACGCCCGTATGGAAGAATCGAAAAAGGCCGGGGCCGATAACTTCTACGACCGGGTCTATGACGCCGAACGGCCCGAATTATTTTTCAAATCGACGGCCGAACGGGTTGTTGGTCCCGGTGCGCCCGTGCGTATCCGGCGCGACTCGACCTGGAATGTCCCGGAGCCTGAACTGACATTGTTTGTCACGTCGGCGGGCCGGATTGTCGGCTACACCTGCGGCAACGACATGAGTTCGCGGAGCATCGAAGGCGAAAATCCGCTTTACCTGCCGCAGGCCAAAACCTACGACGGCAGCGCAGCACTCGGCCCCTGCCTGTACGTGCCGGAGCAACCCATTTCGCCCGATACGATGATGCACCTGACCATCGATCGGGCTGGGGAAACGGTGTTTTCGGGCGAACTGGCGATCAGTCAGATGAAGCGGCAACACACCGAACTGGTATCGTTTCTGTACCGCGAATGCTCATTCCCGCACGGCTGCTTCCTAATGACCGGTACGGGGCTGGTGCCACCCGACGCCTTTACACTGCAACCCGGCGATGTAGTCAACATCAGCATCGACGGTATCGGCACGCTAACGAATCCGGTAGGGTGATAACAGCGGGGAATGTGCATTTTTGCGCTTCCTTAGCCACGCTCCGTATGCAGACCATTCGTCACGTCACCACCTTTCTCGAAACCCTAGCCCCCCTCGCCTACCAGGAATCGTACGACAATGCCGGGCTGCTCGTGGGTGATCCCGACACAGCCGTGACGGGCATTCTGGTGACGCTCGACTGCATCGAAGCCGTTGTCGATGAAGCCGTTGCGAAAGGGTGCAACCTGATCGTGGCGCACCACCCGATTGTATTCAAAGGACTGAAAAAGCTGAACGGCAGCAATTACGTAGAGCGCACGATCATTAAAGCGATCAAAAACGACGTAGCCATCTACGCGACCCACACCAACCTCGACAATGTAACGGGGGGCGTTAATTTCATGATTGCCGAAAAGCTGGGATTGCAAAATGTGCGTATTCTGGCCCCTAAAACGCAGACGCTGATGAAGCTGGCGACCTTCGTACCGCTGGCCGACACCCAGCGTGTACTCGATGCGCTGCATAAAGCCGGCGCAGGTAATATTGGCAACTATAGCCATGCCAGCTTCCGGGTCGAAGGGACAGGGGCTTATCAGGCCGAAGCGGGGGCCAACCCGGTACTGGGCGAACCGGGCGAATACCACCGTGAACCCGAACACCGTATCGAGGTCATTTTTCCGAAGCATCAACAGCGACCGGTGCTGGCAGCGCTCCGAAAAGCCCACCCGTACGAAGAGATTGCCTACGACCTCTACGCGCTCGAAAACGCCGATCAGACCGTCGGTTCGGGCATTGTGGGCGAACTGCCGCAGTCGATATCAGATACCAGTTGGCTGGCCTATCTGAAAGCAAAAATGAACCTGCCGCTCATTCGGCACACCGCTTTACCGGGCAGACCGGTGCAGCGGGTGGCCGTATGTGGGGGGGCGGGCAGCTTCCTGCTCAACGATGCCATCCGGGCGGGGGCCGAGGTGTTTGTTACGGCCGATTACAAATACCACGAGTTTTTCGACGCCGACGGCCGGACAATCATTTGCGACATCGGCCACTACGAGAGCGAAGTATTCACGAAAGAGGTATTGGTCCGGCATTTAGCCAAAAAATTCGTTACTTTTGCGATAATTTTTTCCGAAACGGACACAAATCCCGTACGGTACTACGGCTAACCGTTATCCGGACCTGCGCAACCAGTTATCCGCCCCCGGTTAGTCACCATATACTTAAAAAACGCTCCGAATGGAACTTACGATTGCGCAAAAACTGGACGCCCTGCTGCATCTGCAATCCCTTGACTCCCAACTCGATGAACTCATAAAAATTCGCGGTGGTCTGCCCGAGGAAGTACGTGACCTCGAGGACGACATCGCGGGTTATGAAACCCGGATCGGTAAATTCCAGAGCGAAATCAAAACGCTGGACGAAGAGATCGAACGCAACCGGGCGGCCAAGAAAGACGCCGAGAAGCTGATCGCCAAGTACAAAGAGCAGCAGATGAACGTGCGGAACAACCGCGAGTTCGACGCGATCTCGAAAGAAATCGAACTGCAATCGCTGGAAATTGAACTAGCCGAAAAACGCACCAACGAAGCGCAGTTCCGCGCCCGTGGCAAAGACGAGGAAATCAAGAACACGCAGGGCCTGCTCAACGAGCGTAAGGAAGACCTGAAAGCCAAGAAGCAGGAACTCGATCAGATTACCTCGGAAAGCCAGGACGAAGAGAAAGAGATCATCCGGCAGAGCGACGAGCAGGCTACGACGATCGAACCACGTCTGCTGAACTCCTACCGCAAAATTCGTGGTAACGCCCTCAACGGCCTGGCCGTTGTGATGGTGAAGCGCGGGGCCTGCGGTGGCTGTTTCAACGTCGTACCACCCCAGCGCCAGGCCGACATCAAAGACAAGAAGAAAATCATCGTCTGCGAACATTGCGGCCGGATTTTCGCCGATGTCGAAGGTGTCCCCGAACCCGCTGCGACGGGTCGTGGTCGGTAAGTTGATCGCAATATGTACAAATAGTGCTAGTGGAAGGTCGCCCTGTGGCGACCTTCTGCGTTATCGACCTATGCGGCTGACATTTCTTTTTTTTCTCATTGCCCAACTAGCCCAGGCGCAGGCATTTACCTGGACACCCGGTCTGCAGCGTGCCTTCGCACAGATGCAACAGCTACAGGTGCAGCCCGCCCGCCAGCTACTCGCGCGCGAACCCGCCACGCAGTCGCCCGGTATCCGGCTGTTTCTGGACGACTACGCCGACATGCTGACGCTGACGACTTCGGATAACGACGCGCTGTTTGCCCAGCTAAGCCATCAGGAGGATGATCGACTCGACGCGCTCAAAAAACTCCCCGACTCCTCGCCCTGGCAGCGGGTATTACAGGCTGAAGTGCGGCTCCACTGGGCGTTTTGCAAACTCAAATTCGGCAAGGAAGTAAGCGCCAGCTGGGACGTTATCAAAGCATACAGGCTGCTTAGCGATAACCAGAAACTGTTTCCCGATTTCCTGCCAACCTACAAGTCGCTCGGTACCCTATACGTGATGATCGGGTCGGTGCCGGAATCGTACGCGTGGGTGGCGCGACTGCTGGGGTTGCGCGGCAGTATAGCGCAGGGCCAGCAGATGCTGCTCCGCGCCCGGCAGGACCCCGATTTCGGCTTGGAAGCCCAGCTCATCGATCTGATGGTACGGGCCTACGTGCTTACCTTCTCTCCTTCCGACGAACAGGCTCTGCATCAGCTTGTCGCCCGGCAACCAGACAACCTGCTGCTGCATTTTTTCGGCGCGACCATCGAGCAGAAAAGTGGCCACAGTGAACAGGCACTGGCGTACCTGACCAACCGACCCACCGGCCCGACGTATCTGCCCCTACCCATCGTCGATAATATCTTGGGCGACATTTACCTGCAAAAAAGCCAGTACGCCACCGCCGACGCCCATTTCGCGCGCTTCCTGACCGACTATAAGGGGCAGAACTTTCGTAAGGATTCGCAGTACAAACGTTTCCTGTGCCATTGGCTGGCTGGCTACCCCGACAGTCAGAGCCGACCGTTTCTGGAACGGGCACTCGCCAGCGGACGAACGACGGTGGAATCAGACAAGGCGGCTCAGCGATTTGCGGAAACGTACCTGAAACATGGAGCCACGCCCAACCAACCGGTGCTGATGCGCGCACGACTCGCCAGCGACGGTGGCTTTCTCGACAGTGCTCTCGCTTACCTACGCCCCTACACCGAAGCCCGGTTCGTTGGCCTCCCCGAAAAAGCCGAGTTCAATTACCGTATGGGCCGGATTCTGCAACGACGCACCCAACCCGACGCAGCTATCCCTTACTTCGTCCGGGCACTGGCCCTCAGCGACGCCTACGACGAATCACCGTTGTCGTTCGGCGCATCGTCGGCGCTGCAACTGGGGTATATCTACAAACAAAAGAACGACCGCACTACAGCACGGTCGTTCTTCCAGCGGGCCCTCGCCCAGAAAAATCACGAATACAAAAACAGCATCGACAACAAGGCCAAAGCGGGGCTCAGTGGTTTGTAATTCTGTCAACTGATGTTATCATCAAGAAGTGTCAATCGTTTTATATCGTTAAAATGCTTACGGTTCAACGTGTCTAACATAAGTCCGTTCGCCACAGCTGTTGCCGCGATAAACAAATCTGCCTTGTCAATACTTTTACGAAGCTTCTTCAAATCGCGTTGTATCTCAACAGCGACGCGCGCAGCCGTACTGTCGAGCGGGACGATACTGATCTCGGATAAAAAAGCATCCCAAAACGTTATCTGCACTTCAGTAGCGCCAGTATATATTTCAAATTCGGTTATTGTCGAGATAGCTAATTGGTCAAATTTCTCTGAGAGTTGAACGAGCCTTGTTTTTGACTTGTCTGTTTTACGAAAATAATCAATCAGCAGTGACGTATCAATCATCAAGACTCTGTCCGCCATTGGTTGATTGATTTACGAGTTTCTTCAATTACTCCGATTTCTTTTTCCGTTAAAACTGGTCCACTCAGCAGTAATTCGGTCAGGCGCGATTTTTCCTGAACAGGTTCTGTCTCCTCGGTCAGTTCTTTTTTTAGCCTAGCCTTCTGGGCAGGTGTCAATGTTTTGACGAGCGTTAGCAGTTGCCGGAAGGGTATTTGAACAGTCATTTCCATACACTCAAAATTAAGGATTTTGGCGATATAGCAATGGCCTAATGCAGTGACCAGCCATTCTATTAAATGCTCCTTCAGCACATCGTCGGCGCTGCAACTGGGGTATATCACAAACAAAAACGACCGCACTACAGCACGGTCGTTCTTCCAGCGGGCCCTCGCCCAGAAAAATCACGAATACAAAAACAGCATCGACAACAAAGCCCGGGCGGGGCTGAGTAGTTTGTAGTTTGTAGTTGGCTGCACTGTGAGAACTACAAACCACAAACTACAAACTACAAACTGAATATTACGCTTCCAGCGCGGCTACGCCAGGGAGGGTTTTGCCTTCCATGTATTCGAGCAAGGCACCGCCACCCGTCGAAACGTAGCTGACGCGGTCACCGTAACCCGCCTGGTTGACGGCTGAGGCTGAGTCGCCACCGCCGATGAGCGAGAACGCGCCGTTTTCTTCCGTCGCTTTCACAACGGCTTCGGCAATAGCGTTGGTACCTTTGGCGAAGTTCTCAAACTCGAATACACCCATCGGGCCGTTCCAGAGAATCGTCTTCGATTTCAGTACGACGTCTGTAAACTCCTTGATGGTTTCGGGGCCGATGTCAAGCCCTTCCCAACCATCGGGGATTTCGCCGGTAGCAACGATCTGCCGGTTGGCGTCGTTCGAAAAGTCGTCAGCGCATAGGTTATCGGCAGGCATATAAATCGCGACGCCTTTCTGTTTCGCTTTTTCGAGCAGTTCAAGCGCCAGGCCCTGCTTGTCGGCTTCGAGCAACGACTTGCCGATCTTGCCGCCCTGCGCTTTGGTGAATGTATACGTCATACCGCCACCGATGATGAAGTTGTCGACCTTATCGAGCAGCTTTTCGATGATCAGGATTTTGTCAGAGATTTTGGCTCCGCCCATGATCGCGGTGAAGGGCCGCTCGGCGTTGTCCAGAATCTTCTTTGCGTTGTCGAGTTCAGCCTGCATCACGTAGCCAGCCACCTTATCGGTGAAGAACTGCCCCATAACGGCCGTGCTCGCGTGGGCGCGGTGGGCTGTTCCGAAGGCGTCGTTGACCCACACATCGCCCAGCTTCGACAACTTTTCCGCAAAGTCTTTGTCGCCTTTTTCTTCTTCCTTGTAAAAGCGCAGGTTTTCGAGCAGCAGAATTTCACCCGGCTGGAGGGCTGCCGCCTGATCGATAGCCGACTGTCCGATGGCGTCATCGGCGAACTTTACGGGCCGGCCAAACGCAGCTTCGAGCGCGGGAAGAATATGCTTCAGCGAATATTTTTCTTCGGGACCACCCTTCGGCCGACCCAGGTGCGACATCAGGATAGCTGACCCACCATCGTTGACGATCTTCATGACCGTCGGGATGGTCGCTTTGATGCGTGTATCATCGGTGATGGTATACTGCTTGTCGAGGGGGACGTTGAAGTCGACCCGAACCAGGGCTTTTTTGCCCGCGAAATTGTAGGAATCTACGGTTTTCATGCGAGGGATATCGTCATGTTGGTTTGCGGACCAAACTTAGTTGTTTTATAAACAGGATTACAGGGCTTCAGGAATGGATGGCACGCGGATGACGCGGATTTTGACGGATTCCCTCAGATTATCCGTTGCTGCGACTAGCTACCCGGCCCGACCGCTTGTTCAAAGAAATCGGGTTAATTGGGCAATTCTGGCCGTAAAATCCTTGTCGTGGTGTATTTTTACGCATGAATTGGTACGAAGACGAGGTTAGGACGCTTGAAAAAAAACTCCGCAGTAGCCCATCCGACAGTGTAATTTTCTACGGTAGTTCAACCGTTCGGCTCTGGTCTGACCTGGCCCGGGATTTCCCCGATGTACAACCCATCAACGCCGGTTTCGGTGGCTCGACACTAGCCGCCTGCGCCTGGTTTTTCGAGCGGCTCATCGTTCCCGCTAACCCCCGTGCTGTGGTACTTTACGCGGGCGACAACGACCTCGGCGACAACCGACATCCCGAAGAAGTTTATTTGTCGTTCTGCGCGCTGGCCGCTAAACTCCAGCGTGATCTGCCCAATACCGACGTTACGTTTGTTTCGATCAAACCCAGCCCGGCACGCTGGCACATTGTCGAGCAGATTCGGACGGCCAACCGGTATATCGCCGACGAAATCAAGCGGTTGCCCCGGTTCTCGTTCGTCGATCTGACGTCTGTTATGCTGACACCCGATGGCAAGCCACGTCGGGAATTATATCAGCCCGACGGCCTACACATGAACCCGGACGGGTATGCGCTCTGGCGTCGCGAACTAACCACGCGGGTACCCGATCTGACGCACTAAAGCAGAGTCGATTATTTTACAATATCGTAATCTGCCGGGCCGGAAAAAATGCGGAACTTCACTCCATATCTCTGATCTGAGTATGCTTCGCGAGTACCAAAAATGGTTTAGTCCCTACCTGCAACGGGATATGGAGCTGCTGATCTTCGGACACAGCGGCACACCCGTACTGGTATTTCCGGCGCGTCGGGGTCGTTTCTACGACTACGAGGACTGGGGCCTGGTTGATGCCCTGCGCGAGAAGATCGAAAATGGCTGGCTGCAACTATTCTGCGTCGACAGTATCGACGCGGATGGACTCTACAGCCGCCGGATTCCGCCCCATGAGCGCGTACAGCGGCACGAACAGTACGAACGCTATATCATGGACGAGGTGGTGCCGCTGATGAACCACCGCAACCCGCAACCGTTTCGCATAGTCCATGGGTGCAGTTTTGGGGCCTATCATGCCGTGAATATTGCGTTGCGCCATCCACATCAGTTTCACAAAGTCGTAGCCCTGAGTGGCCGGTACGACCTGTCGGCTCCAGTAGCCGAATTCCGCGATCTGTTCGACGGCCATTACGACGAAACCATTTATTTCCATACACCCAATCATTTCCTGCCCAATATCCACGAAGAAGACCTCCTGGCCGCGCTACGCCGGATGCAACTGGTGTTGACCGTCGGGGAAGACGATCCATTCCTGGAAAGTAATCAGGCACTTAGTCAGGCACTGCAAACCAAGCAGGTCAACCACGAGCTACACTACTGGCAGGGACGCGCTCATCAGGCCACCGATTGGCAGAAGATGGTGCAGCTGTACTTGTAGGGTTTACCCTTCGACATTACTATGAAACAAAAACGCCGGGCTGCAGCCCGGCGTTTTTGTTTTGCTTATATGCTTGGACTTTCACCCAATATCTTGTCTATACGGCCACAGCGGGCGTGCCCCGGCTGATGGCGAGCAACGCATCGCGGCCCGTGTTCCAGCGGTGCAATACGTTGGCCTCGCGGACAGTCTCGGGCGAGCGGGCAATATCGGCCTGCACGTAGTAGTCGGTCATGCGCTCAGTCATGTGGCTGACGATGCTTTCCGTACTGCCCGACGTAATCAGCGAAGGGGCTTCGATTGCCAGCTGAATCAGGGCATCGGCGATGGCATACGTGTAGAATGCGCAGTCGATATCCTGATGCCGGACGGGAACACCGTCGTGCAGACGCTGTAATTTCACACCGGCATCTTCCAGTCGCCCGGAAGCAAGTGCTTCACCGGCTGGCTGCGGGAATACCGAGTCAATCTTATGTTTGAACGAATGCCACCAGGGAGGTGTCCCTTCGGGATTCAGTGTATCGCAAAACAGAATGCGCTGCGGTGTATCGGGTTGTGATGAATGCATCAGCAGCAGGGCCGCACCAAGGTGGCGGTCGTCGGCTGCGTGACGCGTCTGGATGATGAAGCAATGGTATTGATCGTCGCCCTCGGCCTGCAATTGTGTGGTCTGGGCTTTTACCAGTTCCATGGCCTCGGTCATATACGCTTTGGTGATGACGTGTACGGGCAGTGTAGCCTGTTGCTTCGATGCCTGCGTGGTTAACTTCTGGCCCAGCAGCGATAGCGCCGTCCGGTCTGACCGGCGGGTACCGAAGTAATAGCCAATGTCTTCGCGCCCTTCGCCGGGGGGCAGATCGGCCAGGCCAATCGAGTCGCCGTAATCGCCTTGCCGACTGGCGGGACTGTAGCGAAACGGCACTTCAAGGTGTTCGCGGTGCGCGGCCAGGTTGTAAATACGTCGTTCAAAACGAGCCAGCAGTGGTTCGTAGTGATCGTCCGTGAAACACACCTCGCTGGCCGGGCGCATCAGGTGCCGGGCGATAGCGTCGTTCTGAAGCAACAGTTCCAGCGCGTCGTCCTGATGATGCTTGAAAAACTGCCGCAGGGCTCCCTGTTCAACGAATTCCTCGGAGTCCGTCAGCGCATCCGGACTGCGATCGCTACCCGGTACGGTTCCCTGCGCGATCCAGTCGAGTAAATACTGTCTGACGGCATTGTCGAAGGCCAGATTGGCGGCTTCAGCCTGCCCCTGCGTACACACCCGCTGGTCGACTACCGGGCTGATAACAGGCAGAATCTGATCGGTTGCAAGTGGATTTAAGACGCCCATGCTCAACTGCTGGGCCATAGTTATACAAATGGTGAATGCGCTATCCGGCATTGATCGGGTTTGTGAAAATAAGGTTATAACACCCCACAGCCGTATGCTACGGAGTTCACTAAGTAACGGTACAGGTGGTGACGAAAGCCGGGAGGAACCAGCCTGGGAGAGCTGAATACAAAACTGCCCTGAAAATACAAGGATTTTCGCGTTTTACAGCGTTTCAGGGGCCGTTTCGCAAAAAAATAACATCGGTAAACAGACAATCGTTCACCGATTTGATCTGTGTTTTTCGCTACGACAGCTAATACGATTCGCCAGCTCCGCCACCACCAAATTTTCCACCTTCGGGGCGTCCGGTCGGATGAGGAGTGGTGGGCGTATTTTGCCCGGTCTGCCTGGCTATCAGCAAACTTGAATCCAGCCCGCTTTCGGACGTACTATCCTCATCGGGCGCGTCGGTGAAGCCGTGGGTGGGTATACGCAGGTGCCGGATACCCAGCACGGCCAGTCCGATCATCAATAGCCCGCCGATAGTCAGGGCGACATTGGTCGGTACGAGGTGCCAGTAGGCATGTACCGTCGCGAAAGCACCGGTCAGACCCGCCAGACCGAGAATGAGCAGCATCCGATCGCGCCGGGTGGTGCCGAGCCACAGATACAACAGCGGCAGGGCAAACGTCAGTACCCAGAACAGACCCGGCAGTGCCAGTGTACCGGGGGCACGCAGGGGTTGATTTTGTAGATCGTCGAGTTGCCGCACCGAATCAGCCAGCACGCCGTTCAACTCGCGCACCACGTAATAATTACTGCTGATAAGCAACATCGCCAGCGCCAGCCATTGTCCTAAATGCAGTCCGTCAAGATAGTAAGTCGTCTTCTCCAGTCGCAGCAGCCAGGTTGATAAACCATACAGCGCTACCGACGCGACTATCATGGCATATGGTAACAGCGCACGGCCCGCGTCGGTGTGGAGCGTTACGTTATATACCAGCGTGTAAGCCGTCATCAACAGCAAAAAGGCAATGAGCGTATCGCCGTAGTACCAGAACACCAGCACCAGCACCGGCAGCGTAAGCAGGCAATGCGTACTGAGCGATACCCCTTCGGGAATGAACTGGTTCAGGCCGAAACCAACGAACGCCGTGGCCATAACCACAAACGCATTGTCGACTCCATTCCGGTACAGCATCCGCCGGTTTATCAGCACATTACCCACCACGCCCACCACCAGTCCGAAGCCCGCGTTGACCAGCCCGTAGGCCAGCCGGTCTTCCTCGACGGCCGACGCAAACGGCAGCACCAGCAGATACACCGCCAGAATAACGACCGTCGTAAACAGAAACAGGCCGATCTCGACGTAGCTGTTCGTTTGCAGAAAACCCACCGGATAGGTCGTTTGGGCAGTCGCCTGCTGCGCATCGGTCAGGAAACCCAGCCGATGCCAGCGATCAACCTGCTGCAACACATCCCGGTTGTGAATCCACGCTTGGTTGTAGGCCCTCATGCTGTCGTTCGCTTAGTGCCGGTCAGTTGCCGGATTAGGTAGGCAATCAGGGCAATACCAGTCACGATGAAGTACCAGTAGTACCAGCCTTCGCCCCAGTTGGTCGGGTGCAGGTACGTGAAAAATAAAAACGTCAGACCGATGTACCCGTAGACGGTCGCCATGAGCAGAAACAGAAACGATCCGCCTGCGCGGTCTGAATGGGTACGTCGTTCGGAGCGGGCGTACAGATCGAGCGCGACGCAGGTAACGGCCAGGGCCAATGCGTAAAGCACCCGCTGTTCGCGAAAATTGAATAGTCCGCCCAGCAAAGCGATCAGCAGCAGGTTACCGGCGATGGTCAGGTAGGTATAGGTAAAGTGGGGCTTGATACGACGCCGTTCGAGCAGCAGGGCCGCGCCGATCAGCAGCAGCGATAAGCCAATCGCCGACAGCACCGTCGGCTGGGCAAAAAAGTTGGTTTTCAGGTACAGATTCAGCGGCCTCACCGTTACCCCTACCCACGAAATCAGGGCCGTCAGTGCAATACCCAGCACCCCCCGGTGGTCGAAGCGGTACGCCAGCGGCAGAAACAGTAGTGCGGGCAACAGCGTCGCCAGTCCGTAGCGGGTACCAAAGGCGGTGTACTGATACTGCGCGTAGCCTTCCAGCGTCAGAAACAGCAGGCAGAACAGTAGCAGCGCATAGTCGGTAAACGCGGCCCGGTCGGTCACGATACCCGTCGACCAGGCGGGTCGGTTCAGCCAGGCATAGGCCAGACAGCCGATGCACCCGGCGGCCATCGCCAGCAGTAACAACCCATGCCCGATCTGATCGAAGTTAGCGTAAATCAGGTAGCCCAGCCCCGCACTCAGCGCCGTAATGCCGACGTAGAGCATCGACCGCAGTTCGCCGTGAATCGACACCGGTTTTTTGCGCTCATACTCAGCCACTACCACCTGCTGTTCGGGCGACAGGATGCCTTGTCTGATTAACTCATTCAATACGTCATCTGGGGACATATCAGGCCGTTTTTTTGTTCTTTTTATAACCCCGGACACCCGCTGCTGTGGGGCATCATGTCCGTTTACTCAACGCCGGAGCCGGGCCTCCGAAAATCGCTGTTTGCATGGTTGGACGCCAGAAAGTTATCCTGACCCCTCGGTATTACCTCGACAATTTCCGCTACGTGCTGGACTTCGTCAAGCGGTTGTACGGCAATTTGCTGAACGATTCGGAGCGGGAATTTATTCGCCGGTTCGACGCCCTCAGTCTCGACGCCCAGAGCTTGTATGTGCGGCTCAGCAACCGCAAAGGACTCTTTTTTAGGCTCAATAAACTAAACTATACTGAAATTATCGACTTGCCGGGTGCCGCTGATGCCCTGCTGACTGCGGGCTTTATCGACCGGCTATCCGCGCACCACGAAGCCATGAGAGAGGCTGCGCTGGGCGTTTTTACCAGGCCCGAACTACTCGACCTGCTGCCGTTTGAGCCGGAGGAACTGCGGCAACTGAGCAAGGAGAAGAAAGAAGGGGTAACGCGTTATGCCCTGAACGAGCTGGATTTCGGCGAGATCGTCACGGCGCTGTCGACCCGGGAGCTGGTTGTGAAGCTCAACTTCGAGGCCGAAGACATGATGGTCAAGTACCTGTTTTTCGGCAACCGGGGTGGCAACATGACCGAGTTTGTGGTACGCGACCTGGGCATGGTCAACTTCGAGCGGTACGACGAAAGTCAGATGACGGCCCGTTTCCGTACGCGCAAGGAAGTGGAAGACAAGCTGCTGATTTCGCTGACGGCCGAAACGTTTTACGAGCAGAAAGAAGCCGAATTACCCGCCGAAGACACCTACAACTGGTTTTTGAACTGGAACGAAACCCGGCCCGAACTAAGCGACATCGCCATTCCGGGGTATCAGAAGCTGGTGTGCCGCGTGGGGGCTCACCTCGAACGGCAGAAGCTGCCCGAACAGGCGTTGGCGGTGTATGAACTGTCGGATCGTGTACCGGCCCGCGAACGGCGCGTGCGGCTGCTGTATAAAAACGGCTCCGTCGAAGAAGCCCTGGCCCTGTGCGACGAGATTGCCGTAGCCCCGCTCAACGCCGACGAACGCTATTTCGCCACCGATTTTCGGGAGCGGATTCTGGGCCTGAGCGAGAAAAAGCGCACCCGTAAAGCCACGACGCGCTTCCTCTCCGACGCCGAAAGCGTGCCGATTCCGGCAGCTTACCGGCACCACGTCGAAGCGGGGGTGATGAACTACTATCTCGAACGGGGCCACGACGCGGCTTTCACCGAGAACTATCCGTGGCGGGGGCTGTTTGGGCTGGTGTTCTGGGACATCATTTACGACGCCAACGTATCGGCCATTCACCACCCGCTGCAACGCGCTCCGTCGGATTTTTACCTGCCCGAATTTTACCGTCGGCGCGAAGACCTGTTGAAAAAGCGACTAGCCGAACTAACGACCAAAGACGACTGGCGACGCCATACCGGCCGGACATTTAACGCTAAATACGGCATCACCAACTTGCTGGTCGACTGGTCAGACGAGTTGATGACGCTGGTCCTGCGCATTATCGACCTGCTGGATATTGAGCAGCTGCGGCTGATTTTGCTTGAAATGGCCCGCAACGTCCGGGAGCATACGCGCGGCTTCCCCGACCTGCTGGTCTGGACCGACGACGGGCAGTATTCGTTTGTCGAAGTCAAATCCCCCACCGACCACCTCGGGCCGCAGCAACTGCACTGGCTGGAGTTTTTCCAGACCATCGGCGTGCAGGGTAAAGTCAACCGGGTGATCTGGGAAGCTTTGTAGCGTTTGAGGATTGTGTAGCCTGGACCGGTCCGCCGGCGCGGGTCCACGTCCGGGTGCCCGACAGGGCAACTACGTCAGGCGGATGCTTTTTTGGTCGCTGTCGCGCCCACCCGGGCGTGGACGTCCAGGCTACGAGTAGCCCAGACGTCCACGTCTGGTGCCCGTCAGGGCAACTACGTAAGATGGCAGCTTCTAGGGCGGCTGATTAGGGCGGCAGTTTTTTAGGGCGCTGCCGCGCCCACCAGACGTGGACCCGAGCCGGCGGACCGGTCTGGGCTACATAGCCTAGTCTTTGGCTTTTTCGGCTGCCGGGTGCAACGTCCCCCGCGCCATGATCTCGGGTTTGGCTTCGGCGGTGGTGTAATGCAATAGGGTAGCCGTCGGCAGGGACACTTGCGGGTTCTTGACCACGACCAGCCGGTACGACTGCTTGCCGACGATCAGGTTTTGATACGACAACTGCGGACTGGGCGTTTGGGGCAGACTCCAGTTGGCAATTGGCTCTTTGGTCACCACCGCGATCTCGTCGTTAGACAGACCGGCGACCGTTGTATCAGGGGTAAATTCCTTGTTGGTGATGCCTTCGATCAGCTTGACCAGGGCCGGGGGTGCGGTGTGGGCAGCAGGTGCCGTCTGGGCATAGGCCGTACCGGTCAGCAGGGCACCCAGTAGAAACAGCAGTCGGTTCATAGCGTAAGTCGTTTACTTAAAAACTTCTTAAAACTGAACCGACTCCTACCGAAATAGTTTGTTGTTGCTATGGGTCAGCGCTTTTCGGCGTACGTCTTCGCGTCGGTAGCGGCTGGTGCCCACTGTTGCAGGAATTCGGCGACGAGTTTGGGGCTATGCCCTTTCCCTTCTTCCAGATAGGCTGAGTTCTGGGTGTGAATACGGTTGCCTTTTTCATCGAGCACCACAAAGACCGGGAAGCCGAACCGCTGCGGATACCCCAACTGAGCCAGGGTTGCTTCGTTCTTGTTTTCCGGACTGTAATTGACGTGTACCACTTCGTAGTTCTGGCGCAGCAGGCGGCTGAGCGTCGAGTCTGTCGTGGTCAGGTTGTTGAAGCGAAGGCACCAGATGCACCAGTTTCCGCCCAGTTGCAGCAGCACATGCTTACCGTCTTTTCGGGCGTTGGCAACCGCCGTTTTTATGTCCTGCTGGGCGTCGGCCTGTGGGTTGTAGATAGGTGGGGCCGACTTACCGGTTTCCTGCGCCCAGCCGGTATTCAGGAACGTCAACAGCAGTCCCGCGATCAGTACCAGTCGTTTCGGATTCATAACAGATTGTGTATTAGAAGCCCTGCAAGTTAATATCGTCGGAGGGTAGTATCTCGACGCGCTTACCCATCTTTTTCTGAATGATTTTGAAATGGTGCTCGTCGTCGGGCGTAACCAGGGAAATCGCTTCGCCCTGCGCGTCGGCGCGGCCCGTCCGGCCAATCCGGTGAATGTAGTCTTTGGGCGAACGGGGCAGTTCGAAATTGATAACATGCGGCAACTGCTGAATATCGATCCCTCTGGCAATCAGGTCAGTAGCCACCAGTACGGGTAACTTACCAGCTTTGAACCGGCTCAATGCATCGGTACGCGCCCCCTGACTTTTGTCACCGTGAATGGCAGCCGCCTGAATCCCATTCTTGGTCAGCTTCACCACCAGATTATCAGCGGTACGGGTCGATGAAACGAATACCAGCACCTGTTTCATGGCGTTGTGCTTAATTAGATAACGTAGCAACGGCCCCTTTTTTTCCAGCTCGACGCGGTACGCCCGCTGACTGATCTGCTCAATCGACTGCTCCGGTTCGGCAATGTCGATCAGGACGGGATTGCGAAGCAGGTTGTTACGAATATCCTGAATGGCGTCGCCCAGTGTGGCCGAGAACAACAGCGTCTGCCGCTGGCTGGGCACCTGCGCCAGCACCTGATTCATTTCCTCGGCAAAGCCCAGGTCCAGCATTTTGTCGGCTTCATCGAGCACCAGCGTATCGACAGTCGAGAGGTCGGCCGCGTTCTGATCGATCAGGTCGAGCAGCCGACCGGGCGTAGCGACCACGATTTCGGCGTTGCGCAGGGCAATCATCTGCGGGTTGATCGACACCCCGCCGTAAGCGGCCATCGTTTGTAGCGGCATTGTCAGATACTCGCTGAACGTCTGGAATACCTCGGCTACCTGCACAGCCAGTTCGCGGGTCGGTACCAGTACGAGCACCCGCATCACCCGGCGACGGGTCGCTTTGCGGGTCGTGAACAGCTGAAGAATCGGCAGTACAAAACTGGCCGTTTTACCAGACCCGGTTTTGGCAATGCCCAGTATATCGCGCCCGGCCAGGATAGCCGGAATGACCTGTTGCTGGACGGGGTACGGCTGCGCATAGCCCTGTTCGGCGACGGCATCTGTCAGTGCGCCAGACAGTCCGAGCGCGGCAAAAGGAGAGATTGTTGTCAATTGAAAATCAAATTTGTTCACGAAAACTCCGTCACTGCTTTTTTTAGTCCGACGTCAGGAAAAATGACCGAAGTAATCACTAACCAACTGAATTCGCGGCCAAATCGTGCTGCTTCAACTGATAAAGTCAGATAGTCTTGACGCAGGACTACCGTCATTTAAACAGGCAATTTCGTCTTTCGCCCCCTTCCTGACAGGCTTTGCGACTTTTAACCGTATTTTTAGGTTGCAACCAACCTCAAACACTGATTCAACAATGCGACTTCGACCGTTACCTATTCGACTGTGGGTATGGCTGTTTCCAGCCCTGCTGACGTCCCCGGCGCTCATCGCGCAGGACACGCCCACTTACCAGACGCCCCCCAAAGTGCTGGCCGATCTGGTCACCGTACCGCCCACGCCGACCATCAGCGTGTCTGACAGGGGCGACGTGATGCTGATTATGGAGCAGGCTGGTGCGCCCGAGATTGCCGAACTGGCCCAGCCCGAACTCAAACTGGCCGGTCTGCGGCTCAACCCCGCCAATAACGGCCCCAGCCGGATGCGGTATATTACAGGGCTGAAGCTGAAAAAAGTATCGGGTGCCAAAGACGAGACGGCACTGACGGGGCTGCCCGAAAAACCGCTCATCAGCTACGTACAGTGGTCGCCCGATTACAGCAAAATAGCGTTCGCCCACTCGACGGACGAGCATATCGAACTCTACGTGGCCGACGTCGCCACGGGCAAAGCGCAGCGCGTGGGCACGGCTTATCTGAACGCTACACTCGGCACGCCCTTTCACTGGCTTTCCGATAGTAAAGGACTAATCACCCGCATCGTACCGACAGGGCGCGGCAGTGCACCGGAAGTGAGCCGCGTTCCGGCTGGCCCAACGACGCAGGAAAACGTCGGCGGCAAGCGCGGGCAGGCGCCGACGTATCAGGATCTGCTCAAAAGCCCGTCCGACGAAAAACAGTTTGCCTTTTACACGACCGCGCAGGTGGTACGCATGGGGATCGACGGACAGACAACGAACATTGGACCGGCGGGTATTATCGCGTCAGCCGATCCGTCGCCGGATGGAAAGTATGTCATGATCGAGACAGTGCATACACCCTTTTCGTACCTCGTGCCGGTCAGCCGGTTTCCGCTGCGTACAGACGTCTTTGCCGTGGGCGGTTCGCTGGTGAAGATGCTGAACGACGGGCCGTTGCAGGAAAGCGTGCCCTACAGCGCCGACGGTGCGCCCACCGGACCCCGCAATTACAACTGGCGGGCCGACGTTCCGGCATCGGTCTATTACACCGAAGCGCAGGACAAAGGCGACCCGAAGGTAAAAGTTGACGTCCGCGACAAAGTCTTTCTGGTTGATGCGCCGTTCAGCGGTCAGCCAAAGGAAATTTACGCGGCTCAATACCGTTTCGGTGGCTTCGAGTGGGGCAACGCAACAATGGCGCTGGCGAGCGAGCGCTGGTGGCAGAGCCGCAAGAGCCTGACTAAAACCGTTGACCCAACCAACTGGCAGACGGCCGTGCTGTTCGACCGGTCGTACGAAGATCGCTACAGCAACCCCGGTCAGCCCGACACACGCCACAATCAGTACGGCTACGACGTACTGAACCTGCTGCCCAACAACGAGATTCTGATGCTCAACGGACAGGGATCGTCGCCCGATGGCGACCGGCCGTTTGTCAGCCTGCTGAATCTAAAAACAAAGAAAACGACGGAACTGTGGCGGTCGCAGTCGCCGTATTTCGAGCGACCCGTTGCCGTGCTTGATGCGGCCAAACGGTCAGTGCTCGTCACCCGCGAAACACCGGACGAAAGCCCGAATTATTACATAGCGAATCTGCTGACGAAGGGCAAAAAAGTGGCGGTACCAACGCAGGTAACGTTCTTCCCTCACCCCTACCCGCAACTCAAAGGCATTCAAAAGCAACAGCTTCGGTACAAACGTCCTGACGGCGTCGACCTGACAGCGACGTTGTATCTGCCAGCCGGTTACAAAAAAGAACAGGGGCCGCTGCCGACATTCTTGTGGGCGTATCCGGCTGAGTTCAAAAGCAAGGATGCCGCCGGACAGGTATCGGGATCGCCCTATCAGTTTAACCGCATCAGCCCGATGGGCGCGGCTTTGTTTGCCACGATGGGTTACGCCGTACTCGACAACGCCAGCATCCCGATCGTGGGCGAGGGCGACAAAGAACCCAACGACACCTACGTGCTGCAACTGGTATCGAGTGCCAAAGCCGCCATCGATGAGGGCGTCCGGCTGGGCGTGGTCGATTCGAGCCGCGTGGGCGTAGGTGGTCACTCCTACGGCGCGTTTATGACCGCCAACCTGCTGACACACAGCAAGCTGTTCAAAGCGGGTATAGCCCGGAGTGGTGCCTACAACCGGACGCTGACGCCCTTCGGTTTCCAGAACGAGCAGCGCACGTACTGGCAGGCTCCCGACGTCTACAACACGATGTCGCCCTTCCAGAACGCCGACAAAGTAAAGACACCGATTCTGCTGGTACACGGCGAAGCCGACAACAACACGGGCACATTCCCGATTCAGTCGGAGCGGTATTTCAACGCCCTGAAAAGCTTCGGCGTCTCGACCCGACTGGTGCTGCTGCCCTACGAAAGTCACGGCTACACGGCGAAAGAATCACTCCTGCACATGCTTACCGAAATGAATGGGTGGCTCGATAAGTATGTCAAAAGTCCGTCAGCCACAGCGACGAAAACCGGTGCTCAACCCGCGAAAATGGGGGGCGGGAAGTAAGGCGTAATTATTACCCTCACGGCATCGGCCGCCCGGCCCTCACCCCAACCCCTCTCCCAGAACGGGAGAGGGGCTTTTTTGTAGCCCAGACCTCCCGGCCTGGAGGCCGACAGGCCAACAAAGCTGCCGCCTACCATAGCTATGCTAGCAACTGCGCAGGCCATTTGTGTAGCCTGTAAAATGTAGCCTGGACGTCCACGTCCGGGTGCCCGCCAGGGCAATTATTCGTGGCGGCAGCTTTTTTGGCCTGACGGCCACCCGGACGTGGACCCGCGCCGGCGGACCGGTCCAGGCTACACAGCCATCGGCCACGCTCATTACCCAATCGTAGCGGCTCCTTCGCCGGGTTCGGTGGGCTGTGTTTTCTGGGCGGTGCTGCTGCGGGTTAACGAGACAACCGCAGCCGTCAGAATCAAGGTCGTCATGACCCAGTACACCGTTCGCATACCACGTAGCTGGGCCACAGTGTCCAGCGGACTGGTGGCATGGGTCACGGCGTAGCGGTTGCGGATACTGTACCAGACGGCCGCGCCCATCGCGATACCGACGACCAGCCCCATGTTCCGCATAAACGCAATGATGCTACTGGCCACCCCGCGCTGGGCCAGCGGAGCCGCGTTGAGCGCGCTGCTGCTGTTGGGCGACTGAAACAGGGCAAACCCAAAACTGACCAGCGCACTCCGCCACACCACGTCCTGCCAGACCCAGTCGGATCGCAGAAATGAAAACGCAAAGTAGCCAGCGGCCGTTATCAGCAGCCCGGCACTTGACAGCCAGCGTGTCGGTACGCGGCTCGACAGGTAGCCACCGATGGGTGCAATTACGCTGAGCGTCAGCGGCCCGGCCAGCAGCGTCAGTCCGGCTTTCTGCGGGGTAAAGTTCAATAGCTGTTGCAGAAAAAACGGAATGACGAACAGGTTCGCTCCCGACGCCACGAAGCCCAGCCAGGCGGCTACGATGGCGGCCGTGTAGGGTTTGATACGAAACAGACTCAGTTGCAGCATGGGCAATGGCGTGCGCGATTCCCATATGAAAAAGCCCGTCAGCAAAATTACACCGACGCTCAGCAGGCCCAGTACGCGCGGGTCGGTCCAGCCGTAGTCGGGCTCAGGGCCGAAGTCCAGCCCGATCAGCAGCGTCGTCACCCCGACCAGAAACAGCCCGGCCCCGACCAGATCGAAGGGTTTTCGTTCCTGCGTTGGGCTATCAGGCAGCACTACCCACGCCCGCCAGATGGCAATCAGCCCGACGGGTACGTTGACGAAGAAAATACTCGACCAGCCAAACCGGCCCAGCAGCAACCCACCGATCACCGGTCCCGCGCTGGCACCAGCCGCGACGATTGCCCCGACCAGTCCCAGCGCCTGCCCGCGTTCGCTCGGCGCAAAGGTGTCGGAAATAATGGCCGGGCTAATCGCAAACAGCATCGACGCACCCAGCCCCTGCACAATCCGCGACGCAACCAACCACTCGACCGAATCCGATAACCCGCACAGCAGCGAGCCGATCACGAAGATGACGAATCCCGCAATGTACATTGGTCGGCGACCCAGCCAGTCGGAGAGTTTGCCCATGATGAGCAGCGTACTCGTGGTCGTCAGCAGGTAGCTCAGCACGACCCACTCGACACTATCGCCCGCATTGAGTTCGCGCCGGATGGTGGGCAGGGCGATGTTGACGATGCTGCTGTCGAGCGTCGACATAAACGTACCGAAGGCCAGCGTAGCCAGTACGAGCCATTTGTTGGGCGTTGTCGTTGTTGGAGAAGTCGTTACCACGGGGCGTAAGTGAATGGGCACTGATTCGGTAACTGCCCGTAGCCCCCGTTGTTTTAATCCCTTACTTCTGACGCTATACCACCAACTTTACCGGGGCTGATGCGTTGTTTATAGCAAACTGAACCCCGCTATGATTACGACCCTCGATACCAAAACCGCCCTCGTCCAGATCGATATGCAGCACGGCCTCGTCAGTGGCGACAAAGCCCACCCGACGCAACCCATCATCGATAACATTACCCGACTCCAGACGGCCTTCCGGCAGGCGGGTTTGCCCGTGGTGATTGTTCACGTCGAACCGATTGGCAGTCCGGCGTCGGTCGTTCGGTCGGAGCGCAACCAGTTTCCGAAAGACGAAGCCGGGCAGCAGCAGATGCTTACCCAAATGCAGACGAACCACTTTTTCGACATTGTGGAACCGCTGACCCCACAACCCGGCGATGTAACGATCACGAAAGAAACGTGGAACGCGTTTTTCAACACGCCCCTGCACGACGAGTTACAGCAGCGGGGCATCACCGGCATCGTTCTGTGCGGCATCTCGACCAGCATCGGTGTCGAAGGCACGGCCCGCTCGGCCAACGAACGCGGTTACAACATCAGCTTCGCCACCGACGCCATGACCGATAACGCACTCGACGCCCACAACTACAGCCTGACATATATCTTCCCCCGCATCGGCGAACCCGGCACCACCGACGAGATTATAACCAAACTGAAGCATCGATAAAGTACGTGCAGGCTGTCAGCGCGTCGGCTTACCGTTTCTTGTACTGCTCTTCAAAATCGACCGGTGCCCAATTTGGCAGACCCACCGCAGCCGGTCGTTCGATCAGAAACCGCCCTGTCTGCGTATCGATAATGATGGTGCGTGTGTCTTTATTAACGATCGCCTGATAACGTTGAGTCGGCCAGCCAGTCTGGTTCTGTTGCACAGGGTCAGCAGTTGGTTTGTTAGCCATCAGCAGAACAGCCGCTACGGTCAGTGCGCCGAGACCGAAGGATTTGAAATCAATGGTCAATGAAAGGGTTTTCATAGCATTTAGTTTCTGGTAAAACGCAATAGAAACAGAGCCGATCATCTACGTTCAGTACGTCGGCAGGCACCGCAGCTAGTTGACAGTAAGCATTTACTCATTGTTTACACGTACCGCAGCCACCCCTGTTCGGGATGCGCTGTTCTGTAACGTCCATACCAGCGGCACAGTGGATACAGCCCGGTAACTATACTCAGCCAGATGACGTAGACAACGGGCAGCGACACCCCAAAACCGGGTGGTCTACCAAAACTCAGCGTACCGATGACCAGCGAATAGCCCTGCGCGTACACCATCCCGATCATCGCCAGCTTGACCAGGTACCAGTGCAGCAGGTAATAAAACATTGGTACCGTACCGTAAACACGCAGTATACGGGTCAGGCGATTGTCGACTCCGTCGGCCCAGGCCAGCAGCAGGGCCATGATGCCGAGCATCAACAAGGCGTACAACAGCGACGGCGGATACTTGCTGACGTTCAGAAACGACAGTACCGTAAACAGGCCACTACGCTGTACCGACCACGGAGCCGCGTCACCGTACTGGTTGATAAACCGCAACACGACGAACAGCAACAGACTAACCAAACTGCCCACCAACAGCCATCTCCGCCGACGGGCCAGTTCCTGTTCAAACAGTGTTCCGCTGGCGTACCCAACCAGCATGATCCCCAGCCACGGCACGATCGGATAAGCCACCAGCAGCGTAAACGCCGGACTGGGAAACAGTTGCAGTTTGAACGACAATGCCCAGACAACCTGCCCGGTCGTACTCCCAATCGGTGGCACCAGCGCCAGCAGATCATGGCCCAGGATAATGACCAGCCCCAGCACACCCACCCAGCGCACCGGCAACCGCGACAGCAGTGAAAGCAGTATCAGCCCCCCACCAACGGCGTAAATTACCTGAAGCAGCAGCGTCCGAAAGTGCACATCGGTCCAGAAGGCGAAGTTGATCAGCGTGATTTCCAGCCCGATCAGCACCAGCCCCCGCCTGAGCAAAAAACCCCGCGTTGCCGCCAGCGAGCCGCCAATCGTTCGCCGTTTTTGCAGCGACAGATACGCCGACATGCCCGCCAGAAACACGAACGTCGGCGCACACAGGTGCGTAATCCAGCGCGTCAGAAAGATCGGCGCGGTGGTCGTGGTCAGATCCGTCGGGTCCTGCGTTTGGGCGGGCAGGTGTAGCAGGTCGCGGACGTGGTCGAGTGCCATAATCACCATCACCAGCCCCCGTACCGTATCGATCGTCAGAATGCGCTCTTTAGTTGCAGGGTTAGTTTTCACCGCTTAAATCGCTCGTTCATGTGCCAGGCAAACGCTTCTCGTCTTGGGTAATGCACCTCACCAAACGGAAGGCGTAGCGCCTGCCCATCAAACTGACTGAGGTTGTAGGGGCTATCCGTATTATCGGCCAGAGATGGCGAGATAACCACCCGAAACTGCTGGTCGATGCCGATCATACCCCGGTCAAAAGCGGTGTGCAGTGTTGGGCAAAGGGCAAGCCCATTGGTAACTTTATCATCACCGGAAACGCTGATTGGCACAATATGGCAAGCCTCCACCAATGACATACCGTCCACCGAAATCACTTTCATTCCCGAAATGGCGCAGGCAAAATCGTACACTTTCGGAACGAGCTTTTTAAATAATCCACCTCGTACGAAGCGGGTTTCTTCATCATCGGCCGTCGTCGGCGGGGTACGCAGGTAGGGCGTTTCTTTCTCATTAAGCAGGTATGCCTCCAGCTCATGTACGTAGCTGCGCCCTGTCTGTTTTACCCGCTCGTATTCTACTTTCGTCGCCGAAAAATAGGTATCAAGCAGAACACGCTTCAGGCACTGACGCGTATCGACGCAGGTCAGCAGGGTAAACAAGTCATCCGCAAAATAAGCGTAGTCGAGCCGATCATTCAGGGTCTGAACACTTCGAATGTACGTGTCCAGCAGAAAGCCTGCCTGCGGTTTCAAAAACCAGAAACCCTCGTTTTTCAGGTAAAAGAATGGCTGCGTGAAATCGTCGTTGTTAGCTACAGTTACCAGTAGGGCGAAATTCGCCTTGAAGGTAGCAACTAGTTCGGGCGTGATAGTAAAGCGATTTTCAATTACGTCATGGCGCTCAATCAGTTCGATGAGCGTTAGCAGCAAGACAGGCTTGTGCGGTGCTTTACCATACGGTGTCCCGCCCTGACGCAGTCGGCTGAATCGACGGCTATATGCTGCCAGTTGCTGCTGATAAAAAACGCTGGTCATGTCAAACGACGGTGCTTTGTCTTGTAAACTAGCCAATTATCAGCGGCTGTCAAAGTTCACTCAACCACAAAATCTATATCTTGCTGATTCACACACTTACTACCCACCCATGACCGACAAAGACAAACAGGAACTGGACGCCCTCAGAATTCAGATTCAATATCTTCAGATTGACGCCCATCAGCGCGACCATCAATTGAAGATGCTTCAGCAGCACGCAGCCAGACAGGATCGGCACCTTGCCCGTCTGCTGACACTGCTTGGCCTGCTCCCCACCGATCTCGACGCACCCGGTGCGCTGACGGCGAAAGCTACCCTTCTGCTGCGCCTAGCACGCCCGGCAAATTAACTGGCCGGCTTACAGCACCACAGCAGCAGTTGGCAATATACCTACCTTCGTCTTCCTAAACTCGCGCTCACGCATGACTAAACTATGGCTTCCGGGTCTTCTGCTGACTATGGCGACATGGTCACCTTCCGACGCACAGACCAGCCCGGCTGCGGCCTCAACCAACGCCACGTATACCAATCCCCTGCCCGTCGAATTCGGCGACCCCTACGTGTTGTTCACAAAGGGTACCTATTACATGTACGGTACGGGTGGCGGGGCCAAACAGGGATTTGCTGCCTATTCGTCTACGGATATGGTTCACTGGAAGCCGGAGGGACAGGTGTATTTTCACGACAATAAAAACGGCTGGAGCGACCCCAAAGCCAAGTGGGACGGGGCTTACTGGGCACCCGAAGTGTACGAGATGCAGGGTAAATATTACCTGTTCTACAGTGCTCAGTGGCGGGTAAATCCAACCCACGAAGTCGAGAATTTCCGCATCGGGGTGGCCGTCGCCGACAAACCTACCGGCCCGTTTGTGGACCTGTACGATAAACCGCTGTTCGACCCCGGTTACCCTGTCATCGACGCCAACGTCTTCCGGGATAGCAACGGCAAAACGTACCTGTACTACTCGCGCTGTTGCTACAAACACCCTGTCGACAGTGAGGTAGCCCGGATGGCCCGGCAGAAAGGCTGGTATAAGGAGATCGAAGAAAGCTGGGTGTACGGCGTCGAACTGAAACCCGACTTTTCGGGCATCATCGGCGAACCGGTGCTGCTGCTGCGCCCGCCCGTCAAACTGAGCGACAAACAGGCCGATTGGGAAAGTCGGTCGGTGACGGCCCGCGAAGTAAACCGACGCTGGACGGAAGGCTCCACGACGTTCAAGAAAGACAACCTGTACTACATCATGTACTCGGCCAATCATTTCGGGGGGCAGTATTACGCCATTGGGTACGCCACCGCTACGTCTCCGCTAGGCCCGTTCCGAAAGGCGGCCAACAACCCCATCTTGGAGAAAAACAGCGACAAAGGCGGCTCGGTAACGGGCACCGGTCACAACAGCATTGCCTACTCACCCGACGGCAAGGAGATGTTCTGCGTCTACCACGGCCGGACCGCCAAGACCGGCGATGAGCGGGTCGTTTTCATCGACCGGATGCGGGTAAACGACGGCCGCATCACCATCGACGGCCCCACCACCTCGCCCCAGAAACTACCGTCGGGCACGCCGGCTACGGGCCACTAACAAATTACGGCTTACGATTCAGCGTGTAGAGAAAGCATGGTAGGCAGTACACCATCTTTTGTCCTCGCGTGTTTTGCCCCCGAGCCTTTTTGTCATCCTGACCATGGGAGGAATCTTCAGTAGTAGTAAGAATTGTATACACCTACTGAAGATCCCTCCTATGGTCGGGATGACAAAAGCAGTATTGATAGCTGGCTAACAGCAGGTGGCTACATTTTTCCTATTTTTAGCACGTACCCCTCCCTAACGGGGAGAGGTGTCTTCCTATTTTAAAAAAATCATCCCAATCAATACAACCAACAACTCTATGAAAAAACAACTCCTGCTCACGGCCCTGCTACTTCCCGCGTTAGCGGTTGCTCAATCGAAGAAAACCGCCAAACCGGCGTCGACCGGCGCGTTGTCCGGCGACAAACAGGCTATCGTAGCTGACCTCAACAAGCGGTTCCCGGAATACGCGGGCATCTCGAAACAAATCTGGGACTTTGCCGAACTGGGGTACCAGGAAGAAAAAAGCTCGGCCCTGCTGGAAGAACAGCTTCGCAAGGAAGGCTTCGACGTAAAAACGGGCGTGGCCGGTATCCCGACGGCCTTTGTGGCTACTTACGGGTCGGGAAAACCGGTGATCGGGATTCTGGGTGAATACGACGCATTGCCCGGTCTGGCCACGGAAGCCAAACCAGAGTTTACACCCATCGCCGGGCAGAAAGGGGGGCACGGCTGCGGACATAACCTGTTCGGTACAGCCTCGGTAGCGGCTGCGACGGAAATCAAAGACTGGCTCAAAAAATCGGGGCACAGCGGAACGATCAAAATTTACGGCTGTCCGGCGGAAGAAGGCGGTTCGGCGAAGGTATACATGGTGCGCGAGGGCCTGTTCAACGATGTCGACGTGGCCCTGCACTGGCACCCCGGCGCGCAGAATGCCGCCGATGCGGGTACGTCGCTGGCTAATAAAAACGCCAAGTTTCGCTTCAAAGGCATTGCGGCCCACGCGGCTGCCTCACCCGAACGCGGTCGCTCGGCGCTCGACGGCGTGGAAGCGATGGATTATATGGTCAATATGATGCGTGAGCACATCCCCTCCGACACCCGCATTCACTACGTCATTACCAAAGGCGGGGAAGCCCCCAACGTGGTGCCGGCCAATGCCGAAGTATACTACTATGTGCGCAATAAAGACCGGGCGATTGTACAGAGCGTCTGGAAACGCATCGAAAATGCGGCTGAGGGAGCCGCCAAAGGTACGGGTACGCAGGTGACCTGGGAAGTACTGGGTGGCGTGTACGACCTGTTGCCCAACGTCGCGCTGGCCGAGGTTATGCACCAAAACCTCATGACCGTCGGCGGAGTGAACTATACCCCCGAAGAAACGGCCTTTGCCCAGAAAATCAGTGAGTCGTTTCCCGCCGATCAGCGCGTACCCGTTACCAATGCCGCGCTGGTCAAGAATTTCCGCGACGCATCGGAAAGCGCGACGAGTGGCGGCTCGACCGACGTAGGCGATGTAAGCTGGGCGGTTCCGACCGTAGGGTTATCGACGGCGACATGGGTACCGGGATCATCAGCGCATAGCTGGCAGTCGACGGCGGCAAGCGGCATGAGCATCGGCCAGAAAGGGATGCTGGTAGCCGCCAAAACCCTCGCCCTGACGGCCTACGACCTCTTTAACAACCCCGCCCTGATCGAAAAAGCCCGCGCCGAATGGACTCAGAAACGTGGTAACGACTTCACGTACGAAGCGTTATTGGGTGATCGCAAACCCGCGCTGGACTATCGGAAGTGATTGAGTCGTTGAATGATTGAGTGATGGAATGACTGAATAAGCTGGCACATCCCGCCATTCAATCATTCCATCACCGCAACGGCGGCCCGGTCCATCATTCAAAACTTAAATCCCGTCAAGGAATTCATCGAAAAGCAAAACGTTGCGAAAGCCTTTCTTCCGCAAACCCGTGTGCAACGCTTTGTCGCGGGTGACGAGCGGGAAGCCAGTCGATTGGCTAAGCGCAACATAAGCGACGTCTTTATTATCGATTCCCTGACAAACAGTTGCCGCGAATTGCCAATCCTGGTCACTAACCACGAAGGACGGCACAATCGTAAGTAAGCCAAATACATCGAATACAAACCGGATCAGACCATCGTCTGACAGTTTTGCTTTCGCTTGTATAACTGACTCGTATTTACTGATTTCATCATATACGAAGTCAATAGAATAACAGCGTACTACGGATAAAACCTCGCGATGGTACGCTTTACCACTAATCAGAATAGCCATAATTACATTGGCATCCAGCACCTAATTACCCTTGTCGGCTTCCATCTTCAGCTAAGTTATAGCGGTGCCGATACTGCTTCCACGCTTCTTCGCGGGCGCGTTGCCAGTCGGGGTCGTTGGTCAGGTCGATGTCTTTCAGGTCTTCGGCCATCTGCCGGGCCAGTTTTCGCAGTTCCAGCCGCTCGATGGCCTTTTTGAATTCCCGGTCTACCTCTTCCCGACCCAAATCGGCTACTAGCTGCTCGTCTATGTCAATCGTAATGCTCATGAGTTCATCCGCTTAGCTACCCAAACTTATCAATAAAGCGCGAAAGAGCGAAAGAATGAAAGAGCGAAGGAGCGTCTCGGCGCGTTCAGTGCAAACTGCTTACCTTTGCAAGAATAAAGAGTGAAAGAGTGAAAGAGCGAAAGAGTGACTAAAACTGCACTCCTGCTTTCGCTCTTTCATTCTTTCGCTCTTTCACTCTTTAATTTATGCTTCGTTCCAAAACCTGCGGAGAACTCCGCCTTTCCGACGTTAACAACACCGTTACCCTGGCCGGGTGGGTACAGACCATCCGCGACAAGGGTGGTGTGCTCTGGATCGACCTGCGCGACCGCTACGGCATTACCCAGCTCCTACTGGAAGACGGCCAAACTGCCCCCGAACTGTTTGCCATCGCCCGGTCGCTGGGCCGCGAATTCGTACTACAGGCTACCGGAACGGTGATCGAGCGAAAGTCGAAAAATCCGAATATCCCGACCGGCGACATTGAACTGAAAGTCACTGAACTCAAGGTGCTCAACCCCGCCAAGCTGCCGCCATTCCTCATCGACGACGATACTGATGGGGGCGACGACCTGCGGCTGAAATACCGCTACCTCGACCTGCGCCGGAACCCCGTCCGCCGGAACCTCGAACTGCGGCACCGCATGGCCCAGCAGACCCGGCTGTATATGGACGGGCAGGACTTTATCGAAGTCGAAACGCCGGTACTGATTAAGTCGACGCCCGAAGGTGCGCGCGATTTTGTGGTACCCAGCCGCATGAATCCCGGTGAATTTTACGCCCTGCCGCAGTCGCCCCAGACGTTCAAGCAGTTGCTAATGGTGTCGGGATTTGACCGGTACTACCAGATTGTCAAGTGCTTCCGCGACGAAGACCTGCGTGCCGACCGGCAGCCGGAGTTCACGCAGATCGACTGTGAGATGTCGTTCGTGGAGCAGGAAGATATTCTCCAGATGTTCGAGGGCCTGGTGAAACACCTGTTCAAAAGCGTGAAAGGTATTGACCTGCCCGACGTGCCGCGTATGACTTACGCCGACGCGATGACGCGGTACGGTTCCGACAAACCCGATACCCGCTTCGGGATGGAATTCGTGGAGTTGAAAAACGCGGAGGCTGCTATCGACCTGACATCGGGGAAAGGCTTTGGTGTGTTCGACTCGGCGGAACTCGTCGTGGGTATCAACGCGACCGGCTGCGCCCAGTACACCCGTAAGCAACTCGACGAACTGACCGAGTGGATCAAACGGCCACAGATTGGTGCGAAAGGCTTGATCTACGTTCGCTGTAACGAGGATGGTAGCCTGAAATCTTCGGTCGATAAATTCTATGCGGAAGAAGACCTGCAAAAGTGGGCGGCTCAGTTTGCGGCCAAACCCGGCGACCTGATGCTGATTATTTCCGGCGACGCTAATAAGGCCCGCAAACAGCTAAATGAATTACGGCTGGAAATGGGCACCCGGCTCGGCCTGCGCGACCCGAACGTGTTCAGTACGCTGTGGGTGCTCGACTTTCCGCTGCTCGAATACGGCGAGGAAGAGAACCGCTGGTTTGCTATGCACCACCCGTTTACCTCACCCAAACCCGAAGATATTCCCCTGCTCGACAAGCAGGAAATGCTTGGTATGGTCCGCGCCAATGCCTACGACCTCGTTATCAACGGAACGGAAGTTGGTGGCGGGTCGATTCGGATTTTTAACCGCGAATTGCAGGCCCGGATGTTCAGCCTGCTCGGCTTCTCCGATGAGGAGGCCAAGTCGCAGTTCGGCTTCCTGATGGACGCCTTCGAATACGGGGCGCCCCCCCACGGCGGACTGGCATTCGGCTTTGACCGGTTGTGTTCGCTGTTTGGCGGTTCCGACTCCATCCGTGACTTTATCGCATTCCCCAAAAACAACTCCGGCCGCGACGTAATGATCGATTCGCCCTCGGCCATTTCTGATAAACAGTTGGACGAGTTGAAAATCGCGACGACCGTACCTGCCAAATAATCATTTTTAAGGCAGGCTTTTTGCTGCTCAATCCGTAGCCGACAAGACAGTCATACTTGCCGACTACGGATTTTTCTATTCCCACATCAGAGTAAATAATTGATTTTCAGTAGCTTTACAATTCGCTTTATCTCGCTAGTAAATGATTCTTCGCCTTGTATGGCTGGTACTGGCACTGACGGGATTCTGCTCCCTATGCGCCAAAGCACAGCTGACGATCAGCAGCCCGGTGCCGCGCATGGTCGTTCAGCGCAATCAGGTTAATCAGGCCAGCGTACTGATTACGGGTACGGCCCCGGCTACCGCGACCAGCATCGACGTCCGCTTTGTACCGCTGGTGGCTGGTCAGGGGTCGGTCACGGCCTGGACAACGGTGCCTTTTCTATCGGGATCACGTGTATTCAGGGGCTTCGCGACAGCAACGGGGGGCTGGTATCGGCTCGACGTCCGGGCCAGTGCAGGTACCACGCTGGTCGCGCAGACGTCGGTAAACCGCGTGGGTGTGGGCGAAGTATTTGTGGTGGCAGGGCAATCGAACGCGGTAGGGGGCTTCGAGCGCGAGCCCGGTGCTGCCGACGACCGGGTGTCATGCGTCGACATTCGGCAGCTCAACCGGATCGAAGAACAACTGTACCCGTTGCAGTTCGGTCATGCCAGTTCGGGCAGCAACATCGGCCCCAGTCAGCCCCCGCACATCTGGGCGCGGCTGGGCGATAAACTCGTTAGTCGGCTTAACGTACCGGTACTATTTCTGGGGGCGGCTCAGCCCGCTACATCCAGCACCCAGTGGCAGCAATCGGCCGCCGGTTCGTCGGGCGCGTTGCTGCCGTATCAGCGCCTGGGCAGCGTCCTGCGCAGCTACGTGGCCCGCACCGGTATGCGGGCGGTGCTGTGGCATCAGGGCGAAGGCGACATCGACGGGTCGGAAGCAGCTTATTTTTCCAATCTCAAATACATTATTGGCAAAACCCGGGAGCAAACGGGTTTCGGGCAACTGGCGTGGCTGGTGTCGCGGGTGTCGTACACGCAGGGCGCTACCAACCCCGGCGTGCTGATGGCGCAGAACCGGCTGGCCAATGAAGTCAGCGATGTATTCAACGGCCCCGCCACCGACGACCTGACCGGACCCGACAATCGGCTGGGCGACAACGTACACCTGGCCGGTAATGGGCTGGTGCGCTTCATCGACCGGTGGGATCAGAGCCTGAATGCCGACTTTTTCAGCCGCTCGACGCCCTATACCCCTGCCGATGCGTCGTCGTTGCTGACGAGCGGGTATCCGTTATCCCTTGTTAACCGGCCGGGTAGCGTAGTGCTGGTTCCTTCATTTCGCACCACGCCTGTTGAAACCGGTAATCAGTATTACGTGCAGGTGGTAGGAGTCAATGATAACACGGTCGTTGCCGAGTCGGCTCGTGGGCTGACTAACCCCCTGTCGCTCACGTTGCCAACCGGCCTGAACAGCAGCTACCGGCTACGTACCCTGGCGACCGCCCCCGCCCTGACGGGTACACTCAGTGAGTCGTTTACAGTCAGCTCATCCGCGCCGGTCACCGCCTACGACGCCCCCACCCCGGCTATCGTGCAGGGGGGCACGTCGGATACCGACATCATCCGGGTTGGGTACCGCTACGAAGCCGACAGCCACGGCTTCTTCGCGATGATTCAGGCCAATACCACCGTCGAAACCCGGATGCAACGGCTCGACGGCGGCTCCTTTTCCGACACCAACTGGCAGGTAGCCCCGCCCGTTAGCCAGGCCCCGGACTACACCGAATTTGCTGATTTCGACTACGTCCGCAACTACCCGCCGGCTGCGCTGGGTGTGGGGGGCGTCGAGCCGGGGCGGTACCGCCTGTCGGTACGCAGGCAGGGC
Source organism: uncultured Spirosoma sp. (assembly GCA_964581865.1). Classification (GTDB taxonomy): domain Bacteria; phylum Bacteroidota; class Bacteroidia; order Cytophagales; family Spirosomataceae; genus Spirosoma. The sequence goes on along the minus strand of CAZOQC010000018.1, from coordinate 47,149 downwards.
AGCACCGGCGATGGCAGCTGGATCGAGACAACATTTTTGAACGGACGTACGACACTGTATCAGGGTATGGAACCAGTGGCCCCGCTGCCGCCCGTGCTGACGCTGACCAATGCGGTGCCATCCGTTTGCCCGGGCGGTCCGTTTACGGTGAGTTTTACGCAGACCGAAACGCCCGCCGACGCTGGTAACCAATACACGGTTCAGCTTTCCGACGGCACAGGCTCGTTTGCCAGTCCGGTCTCGCTGGGTAGCGGTACCAGTAGCCCGATTGCCGTTACGGTGCCCACTTCTGTCAGCGCGGGCACCGTTCGCCGTATCCGGGTGGTGGCCAGTAGCCCCGTTGTGGCCAGCGCACCGGGCGATTCCTTCACCGTATGCAGCAACACCGTCAATCTGGCCGACCTATCGCTGGCTATGCGGTTCAGCAACCGCCTTGTTTTGCTCAATACACCCGTTTCGTGTACAGTGCTGGTCAGTAACAGCGGCCCGGCCCCAGCTAGTGGTGTACTGATTCAGAGCCGATTACCGATTGGTCTGACATTCGTCGATGCAACAGACAATGCCATTAGTTCGGCGAACGGAATCGTTACGATCAACGCGGGTACCCTATCTCCGGGCAGTCAGGGGTACGTATACCGGTTGCGGGCTACTCAGGCAGGTACCTACGCCGTAGCGGCCCAGATCACCGCCAGCCAGACACCTGATCCCGATAGTCAGCCCAATTCCGGGACTGGCGACGGACAGGACGACGCAACCACTGCCGATCTACGAACTACGCCCGGCCAGGATACGCTGTATGTGTCGCCAAACCCGAATCAGACCCCGTTACCGCCGATTCAGTCCAATCAACCAGCCACGAGCAGTAATTCCGCTGACTTGAGTTTAGCCCTAATCACAAAGCAATTAACTGCACCACAGAGCGGTACGCTTGACGTGAGCCTGACGATTAGCAACCGGGGGGGCGCATCCGCTCAACTGGTGGGTGTACAGATTTTACTCCCCAGCGGCTGGCAGTTGCTGAGCGGCAGCAGCCTGAGCCAGTCAGGACAGACCGTATCCGGCACGATTGTCGGCGTTCCGACCGCCGATTCGACGACCGTAAAATTCAGTTTGCGGGTCGGCAGTGCCGGTACGGTGCAGGCTCAGATCAGCAGTTCATCGATCAGCGACCCCGACAGTACGCCCGGTAATGGCTACACCAACGGCGAAGACGACACCGCCAGTCTGATGATCCGAATAAAATGATACGATCTATCATTAACACATGATTAAAAGTACCTATTTTAGTTGTTTCGTTTACTGCTGTATCCCCCACCGTTCCCCTTATGCTATTTTCTACCTATTGCAGACTGCTCACTAGCCTGACTCTATTTCTTTTTTACGCATCTGCTTACGCACAAACCCCATCGCCAACTCAACAGGACACGCTCCGCTTGCTGCAGGAACAGGAACAGCAGCGTATGCAGGACCCGGCCTTGGGTCGCGTCCCGTATGAGCGTCTGGAAGAAGCCCGGCAGCAACTACTAAAACGACCATCGGGCAACGGGGCACAGACCCAGTCGGCCATTCCGAACGTCACCTGGCAGGAGCGTGGCCCCAACAACGCGGGCGGGCGTACGCGGGCCATCCTGTTCGACCCCAACGACGCAGCGCACAAAAAAGTCTGGGCGGGTAGCGTTGTTGGCGGCTTGTGGTATACCAACGACATCACCGATCCTAACGCAGGCTGGACGCAAGTGAGTGATTCGTGGGCTAACAGCACCATCACGGCACTGGCAGCGGACCCCAGCAACCCGCAGATCATGTATGCGGGTACCGGCGATCAGTACGACTACCGGTCGGGCGGGGGTATCTGGAAAACGACGGATGGTGGTGCCAACTGGACCCGCCTGACGGCCACCATACCCAACAGTTCGGCCGCTTCATCCGACCTGGCCAGTGCCTTCACCTATGTCACTCGACTGGCGATCAACCAGTCAGGGCACGTCTTCGCAGCTACCCGGTATGGCCTGGTTCGCTCGACCGACGGTGGCACCAGCTGGAGTAAAGTGCTGGCCCCTAATCAGGGCATCGGTTTCGGAACGGCTACGGGCAATTATTATAACGATCAGGTAACCGACCTGGAAATTGGCACAGATAACACCGTCTTTGTCGCCTTCAACCCCAGCCGGGTATTTCGCTCGCTCAACGCCGGCGCTCAGTCCTGGAAAGAAATTACACCCCCCAACACCACCGGCGACCGCACCGAACTGGCCCTGTCTCCGACCTCGAACGGGGTGTTGCAGATTATGTACGCGGTATCCCGCAAGTACAATACGTCACAATACGGACGAGATATCAGCTGGTTTAAACGGAGTTTCGACGGTGGCGACAACTGGTCAGATATAACCATCCCGACCGATACTTACAACAATATGTTTACCAATGGCAATGGCTACTATGCTATGAGTCTAAGCGTGCATCCCACTAACTACAATCGGGTATACGCCGGTGGTATGAACTGGTATCAGTCGGCTGACGGGGGTACAACCTGGAGCAGCCCGATTCTTTCGTCGTCAGCGTATCAGCACAATATACAGTTTCAGCCGGGCAACACCTCGGTGGTTGCGCTCAGTGGCGACAACGGCGTATCGCTGTCGACTGACTGGACCACGGCGAACACGCCGACCGTAGCCAGCCGAAACATGGGCTATCGGGTAGCGGAGATGGTGTCTGTTTCGCAAAAGTCGACGCCCGGCAACCCGTACCTGCTGGGTACGTATCCGGGAGGGGCTTACCGGCAAACAACGGACGGGCTAACCAACGGCAAACTCTTTTTCGCCTACCCATACAGCATGGGGCTGACGTTCATCGACGAAGACACCCCCACCATTCAACTGTTCGTCACCGGCGGTGGTAGTACTTATCTGTATGACGGGGAATCATCAACGCAATATCTGTTCGGAGCAGATACCTACGCTGACTACGACAGTCAGGCTAACACCCTGTATGCTGCCGTTTCCAATAATTCCGGGTACTCCATCCGGCGGGTAGCGGGTATCGGTTCGACACGCACAACAACAGACTTCCCTTTGTCGGGCGTGACAAACAGTACCTCGCTGGTCCGGCTCAGCCGCGACCGCACCGCTCTGTTTGTGGGTACATACAACGGAAAGCTATACAAGGTAACTAACCTGAATCAATCGACGCCGACCGTCACGGCCATCGACAACGGGGCACTGCCCCAATATTCCAATCCGTCGGCGATAGACATCGGTGCTGACGATAACGAACTGATCGTCACGCTGTCGAACTTTGGCGTACAGTCGGTCTGGTACACCCGCGACGGCGGGCAAACCTGGACGGGCAAAGACCAGTCGAATTATGGGTTGCCCGATATGCCGGTGCGGTCGGTGCTGTTCAACCCGCAGAATCGTAAACAAGTCATGCTCGGCACGGAACTGGGCATCTGGTCGACCAACGACATCACCGCTACCAATCCCGGATGGGAACCGACGACCAGCGGCATGGGGCTGGTAAAGGTCAACCAGTTGCGCGTCAGAGCCGCCGACAACCGCATTACGGCAGCCACGACTGGCCGGGGAGTATTCATCTCCGATGCGCTGGCCATTCCCTACACAGTACCATCTATTACGCTGAACAATATATCGAAAACAAAACTCTGTGCAGGCGATCAGGTAACTGTTTCCTTTTCGGTTAGTGGACCAGCTTTTAACGCGAACAACCGATTTGACGTTTACGTATCTGACGCCACCGGAAGCTTTACAAATCAGATGCGCATCGGCAGTGGTACCAATACGGTTATTACGACCACCCTACCAACCGAATATGACCGCCTACCCTATGGCACTGGCTACCGCATTCGAATTGTGTCGACCAACCCAGAAGTATATAGCGCTCCCAGCGCACCTATTGCCATCGGCGATTTTGTACACTTTAGCATCTATGACCGGATAGCGGCAGCCGGATACAGCTATGGTAGTTCCGGTGTGTGTCCTGGTAGTCAGGTGACCCTAAACGTTCGAGGCTTCAACAGTCCATCGTCGGTACCTGAGTCTATTCAATGGAATCGAAACGGCACTCCTATTAGTGGGGCTAACAGCTCCGCTTATATGGCTCAGCAAGCAGGTGCATATACCGTCACCGTTCAACAGGCGGGTTGTTCAGTAACCAGCGTCAGCTACGACCTATATTCAACCAATCAACCATCACCGTTCATTCTATCGCCCACTGGCGAAGCACCCGTATGCACGGGACAGACTATTCCCGCCGTGAGTACCTATAATGGTGACAACGCCACATTTCAGTGGAGCCGTGATGGCAACGTGATCAGTGGAGCCACCAGCTATTCACTGAGTGTTGACCAGACTGGCTCGTATCAATGCCGAGTTACAGACGCCAACTGTGCTGCTAGTTTCAACACAAATACCATAAACTTCCAGTTTGGGTCCGCCCTGACAGCATCGATTCGATCGTTGCGGGGAGACTCTACGTTGTGCATTGGTTCCAACCAGTACATAATCATGGCCAGAGCGGATGATGGAACCTCGTCAAACACACCATCCTATTTTTCGTACCAATGGTATCGCGATAATGTGGCTATTGCGGGAGCTACCAGTAGTACATACTACGCGTATTCGCCGGGGTTATATAGTATGAGCGTTAAACAGGGAAGCTGCTCGACCCGCAGCAACGGTATCACCGTAAAAGCGGTTACTTCCCTTCCGTCAACCATCGCGATGAGTGGTAGCCCGATGGCTTGCACTGGGGAATCACGAGGCTTAGATGCTATACCTTATGGTGCTCCATACCAGTGGCAACGGGATGGCGTTGATATAGCCGGAGCAACCAGTGGATATTATGCAGCGTCGGTATCCGGTAACTATACCGTTCGAAATACGAGTAGCAGTTGCCCGACTACGTCAGTTCCGCTTTCGCTCACATTCGGCAACACGACTCAGCCCCGAATCGCCATCGACCCGCAGTCGAGTCCGGGCTGTCGGTCAGTGTTGTTGACTCAACTAATTTATCCGTCAGGCGGTGGGTATCAGTACCAGTGGCTGTTGAACGGGTCTCCCCTACCCAATGCTACTGCAGCTACCATGGCTTTTAGTGCGCCAGGCCTGTATGCACTGCAACTAACCAATGGCTCCTGCTCTGGCACGTCAAATCCTGTTTCCGTCGTCTTCGGTCAGCCGTTCAACCAGCCTGTCAAGCCCGTTATCCAGCGGAGTAAAGCCACCACGTTTTGCGTCAATAGCGCCATACGTTTGCTCTGTTATGCCAGAGGAACGCTGCAATGGAAACGTAATGGGCAGCCTATTGGCGGGCTCGGTAGCACCAGCAATACGTTCTACGCGACTCAGACAGGTCTATACACTGTTGTGGCAACCGACAACGATTGTTCAGCCGAATCAGATCCTGTTAATATTCGTATCGGCGATCCAGTAACGGCGCAACTGTCGGGCAATAACCGCATAAGCACAGGCCAGTCGGCGCAAATCCCCGTACTTCTCAGCGGCCCGGCCCCGTGGTCATTTACGCTGACAAACGGGCAGGCGGTTCAGAATACCTATCAGAACCCATACATTCTGAACGTATCACCTACGACAACGACATCGTACCAGCTGGCGTCGGTAACCAACGGCTGCGGAACAGGAACGGTACAGGGCAACCCAACTACGGTATTCGTAAGCAATACCAGTGCAGACGTGTCTCTCCAAACCCGCGTCAGCAACCGAACGCCGAACGTGGGCGATGAAGTAGAGTACACACTGACATTGACCAACGACGGGCCGCAGGATGCCACAGGGGTCGAAGTCACCAGTCGGCTACCAGCTGGCCTGGCGTTCGTCAGTGCAACGGCGGGCTCGCTCACCCTGACCGATAGCTTGTTGCGGGGTAACGTAGGGACCATCGGCGCAGGTGGTGTCACTGAATTACGCTACAAAGCGCGGGTAACACGAGGGGGAATCTTCGCGACAGCAACACAGGTTTCCGATAGTCAGACACCCGACCCCGACAGTCAGCCAAACTCGGGTACCGGCGACGGGCAGGACGACGCGGTCATTGTTGATTTGCGAACCGCCAATGGTGGCAGCGATCTGATGGCGTCGGCTAACCCGAGACAAACGCCACTACCCAAAGTACTTGGTAGTCAACCTATCACCGACCCGCTTACCGCCGATTTGAGCCTTGCGCTCTATACGGACACCAGTCTACCGCAACCGGGCGACGTTGTGAATGTGCGGGCAGTCGTCAGTAACCGGGGTGGGTCGGTCGCTACGTCGGTGGCCGTACAGACGCTGCTACCCGACGGCTGGACAATGGCGAACACCAGCAACGTGGCAAGTTCCCAGAATGGAGCCAGTACGGTGTACGCCAATGAGGTTCCGGCGGGTAGTTCGGTCACGCTGCTTTTTATCGTGAAGGTGGGGAGCAACGGTGGTATCGTTCAGTCGCAGATCGCCAGTGTTGTTGAAGCGGACCCCGACAGTACGCCCGGCAATGGCTACACCAACGGCGAAGACGACACCGCCAGTCTGACGATCCGAACGCGCTAACCGCGGAACAGACCCGATCCTTTTTTGGCCGCGTCGATCAGCCGCTTTACGTCGGCGGCTATTTTCAGGTATTCTGATTTCAGCTGATTACCCTGTTCGCGACTAGTGGCCTTCAGCTGGGCCCGGTTTGCTTTGCCCGAACCGGGTACGATCAATAAACTGGTGACGAAGCCGGTAATCAGTCCGGCGAGGAAACGTTTCATGGCTGGTAGTTGTGATTGGTGGAGTAAGCTATTGACCATAAAAACCATAAACGCACCGTTCTGTTTACGAACGACTTATCCTGATACCAAACGTCCCCACTCTGGTCGATAAACCAAAGCGGGGACGTTTGTTTGCTCGATAACCTGACAGGTAACTTATACTTCGGTCAGCTGCTGAACCTGCTTATCAATGGCTTCCATTAGCTTGTCGTACGGCTTGTTGAATTTGTCGATGCCCTCATCTTCGAGCTGCTGCGTCAGCGCGGCCAAATCTAGACCGGCCTTTTTGATGCGGTCCAGCGTTTCGGTCGCTTTATCCATATCGTCTTCCAGACGGTCGGCAGGGTTGCCGTGGTCACGATACGCATCGAGTGTTTCCATCGGCACCGTGTCGACCGTGTTTTTACCGATCAGCGCGTCGACGTATTTGACGTCGGAGAAGTCCGGGTCTTTCGTGCCGGTACTCGCCCAGAGCAGTCGTTGCGGAGTTGCCCCTTTTTCTTTCAGTTTCTTAAAGCGGTCGCTGCTGAATACGCGGGTGTAGATCTCGTACGCCTTTTTGGCCGATGCAATCGCTGTTTCCCCTTTCAGTTCCTCAAGTCCTTTCTCCACCAGCATCGGGTCGATCAGCGTGTCGATGCGGCTCAGGAAGAAACTGGCTACCGACGCAATCTGATCGATGGGTTGTCCGGCGGCAACGCGGTCTTCCAACCCGCTGATATAGGCGTCTGTCACCGCTTCGTAACGTTCCAGGCTGAACAGCAGTGTGACGTTGATATTGATTCCGTCGGCCAGGGCCTGCCGAATCGCGGGTAGTCCCTCGGCGGTACCCGGAATTTTAATCATCACGTTCGGACGCCCGACTTCTTTCCAGAGTTCGCGGGCCTGACTCAGCGTACCATCGGTATCGCGGGCCAGCCGGGGCGATACCTCCAGACTGACAAAACCATCGGCCCCATCGACTTTTTCATCGTAGACGGGCGCAAATAGGTCTGATGCCTGCTGAATGTCTTTTACCGCAAGCCCATAAAAGATGGCTTCGTTTGATTTATGCTGGCCCGCCAGTTCGCGGATGTCATCGTCGTAATCGGCACTGCCGCTGATGGATTTTTCGAAAATGGCCGGGTTCGACGTGATGCCCCGCAGGCCGTCTTCATCGATCATCTGCTGAAGTTTACCGGAATTCATAATCGGCCGGTCGATGAAGTCCAGCCAGATGCTTTGCCCAAAATCGTGAACCTGTTTGATGCGATTCGTTGCCATAAAATAGCTGAGTTAGTTACTGTTACTAACAGCCAATACCCAGTCTTGTTCTGATTTTGAACGAATGGTCAGCCAATGGTGACGACCGCCATTAACCGCATAGTTTCATACATTGACCGCTATTTCAGACACCTACGCCAGCTATCAACGTTCAATGACATAGCCAGCAACCATAACCATTGAACCGCCCGGCGGCCCGGCTCATACCTGAAACCCACTCCCAAATGAAAGGAATCATCCGGCTGAGTTACCGGAAAGTAATCGACGCGACGGCGCAGCGGCCGTGGGACCGGCTGGTGTTCGATGATACCTGGCAGGAGTTTTATATGCAGGCCCAGTCGTTCAACCCCAGCGGTCAGTATCGGTACCTCTGGGAGATACTGGCCAACGTACCCGACGCCGACAAGCTACACAACCTGACCAGTCGGGCCGCGATGGGCTATCTGCGCCAGCTCAGCGACCGCATTCCCGACATCGTTAACGCGCAGGGGCTGACGAGTCTGCCGTTCAACCAGTTTAAATTTGAGGTAATGGCCGCGCAGGTCGAGCAGAAAGACACGTTCCGCATCGCCATTTTCTTCTACAGCGACCCACTCACCTGGATCGATACGGTCGGAAACCAGTTGCTGATTGCGTATGGCGATCAGCAAACGGCGCTTCAGCAGGGGCAGGCCATCAGCACCGATCTGATTCCGCTGCAACCGGAACTGTCGATCTGGTCGTATCAACCCACTCTCCCTGCTACCAACTCGTAATGGACACGCAAACACAGGCGCAGATTTTCCTGGCCGATCAGCGGGGACATTCGCAAACGCCGGTACTCCGCAGTTTTCACACGTTTAATTTTGGTTCGTATCAGAACGACAGCCGAACACCGTTTGGCGCGTTGCAGCTACTCAACGACGACAGTCTCGTAGCTGGAGCCAGCCTGTCGCTGACCGTTGAACAGCCCACCGACGTGCTGCTGCTGCCCATCAACGGCGGACTCGAATATACCTGTGACCTAACGTCCGGTTTTCTCGAACCCGGCCAGTCAGGACTGCTATCGCTGACATCGGGCATGAGCTACACCGTCAGCAACCCGTATGAGACTGAAACCATCGACCTGCTCCAACTCTGGCTAACCCGTCCGGCTGGTTCATCGGTCAGCGGGTTCGCCGATACGACCTTTGATCTGTCGCAGAAAAATGTACTTCTCCCCTGCTTTCCGACCTCCGCCGATACAGAAAGTCGCGTGTTCATCGGGCGGTACGATGGCCGGGCGGAAGATACGCTCGTCGTACCGCCGGATCAGCGGGTATTCGTCTTTGTCGTACAGGGCGTGTTTGAAGTACAAAACCGGTTACTCCACGAACGCGATGGCTTATCACTGACTGACATTAAACACAATACCGTCGAATTAGAAGCCCTTTCCAACGACGCCATTTTGTTGCTGGTTGTGATGTAGCCCAGACGTCCACGTCTGGTAGACGCGATAGCGGCTAAGAAAGTAAGCATTCAATAACGCTAGCCTAGCGGCTACCAGACGTGGACGTCTGGGCTACATCACAACTACTTCGCCGTCCAGGTATTATCGGCGGGGGTAGCATCCATGAAGATGCCGCCGGTCAGTTTTATCGATTGGAGCTTCTTGCTGATGGGTAATTTCACCACGGCCTGCTTCTGATTGGCCTGCCAGATCGCTGGGGTCTGATGCACCGTTTCGGTGGTACCGTCGGCAAAGGTCAGCACAACGTCGACGGGGGCGACGTAACCGCCAATGTTATCGATGGTTAGCGTGGCCAGTTTCGCCGTTGTCACGACGGGCTTTAGGGCGAAGTCGATGTAGTTATTGGAGAAGAACCAGTTGTTCCAGAACCAGTTGAGGTCACGACCGGCACCGGCGTTGAAGCTGAAAAACATGTCCCAAGGCGTGGGGTGTTTGCCGTTCCAGCGGTCCATGAACGTATGGAGCCCCTTACGGAACAGGTCGTCGCCGAGCATATCTTTCAGGGCCAGATACCCCAGAGCCGCCTTGCCGTATTCGTTGTTGCCCATCGCGGCCCCGCTCAGCACGTTGGCCGGGGTGATAATCGGCAGATCCTCTTCCGCCGACGGGTCGCGAATCCAGCCGTTGACCCGGAAGCCCTGAAACAGCTGTACGGCTTTGTCTTTACCCAGATCCGCCTGCCCGATCAGGTGTTCGAGCGTGGTGGCCCAGCCTTCGTCCATAAAGCCGTAACGTGTTTCGTTGATACCCATGTAAAACGGAAACCAGGTGTGGGCAATCTCGTGCTCAGCCACGAAGCGCGAAAAATTCAGGTCTCTGGTCGTGCCATCATTCACCATCATCGGGTACTCCATATCGGCGAAGCCCTGCACGACAGTCGTTTTGGCATATGGATACGGCACACCGGGCCAGTTGTTGGAAAACCAGTCGAGGGCGTGCTGCCCAAAACCGACCATCTGGTGAAAATCGGCCGCGTTGTCCAGAAAAGCCGCCTGCACACTCGCCCGCCGACCGGTCTTTTTATCGACCACCACGCTACCCGCATCCCAGACGTAGTGGTTGCTGATGGCCAGCGCCATGTCGGGGACGTTCGTTGCCCGCCAACGCCATACGTTCGTCGCCTGATTCGCCGTGATGTTACCCGCTGTCAGGTCAGCCGCCGTCGCGACGTGTACCAGCGAATCACTTTTCATCGACTGGCTTAGCCGCTGTGCGTAAGTCGGTTGCAGCACCTCATTCGCGTTTTGCAGATCGCCCGTCGACCAGACGATATAGTTTTTCGGCACGCTGACCGTCAGGTCGTAGTCGTTGAAATCGCTGTAAAACTCCTGCGCGTCGGTGAAGGGCATCCGATCCCAGCCGTAGTAATCGTCATACACCGCCACGCGGGGGTAGAAGTACGCCAGGAAGAACGTCGTCGAGTCGAGCACCCCCTCGCGTCCGCTTTCCCTCGAGAGATCATAGTGCCAGTCGAAAGCCAGTTTCACCGAATCACGGGGCATGAGCGGTTTACTCATCACCATCCGCTGGTTGACATCCGGGCTGGTCGGCCACGTCTTCTCTGCCTGATTTTCGGTGTAGCGGTCGATGGTCACGCCCGACGTCAGGTAGTCCTCGCTGGCGGCTCCCTGCCGAGCGGCACCCGGCCGGTGAATGTTCATAAACAGCTTGACCGCCAGCGTTTTCAGCGTATCGGGACTGTTGTTGACGTAGGTAATCTGTTCGGTTCCCCGGATCGTGCGGCTGGGTGGCGTCGCTGTGATGTTGATGCTATAGTACGCCCGGTTCTGCCAGTAACGCGGGCCGGGTTTGCCATCCATCGAGCGAGTCCCTTTCTGGTACGCCTGCTTCACGTTGCGGGGCATATATAGCGTCTGCGCCTGCGCTGCGGTCAGGCCGAAAAGTAACAGTGTCAATGAAGCGAGTTTCATGCGATATGTGGTGGTCGGTTTATAGTTTTAGATGGGTCGCGGTCAGTTAGTCCGGCAAAAATATCAGAATGAAAAACGGGCCGACTATTTTTGTGATTAGCGGTGTGCCGATTTTATCCGGTCAGCCCCGCCGTCACGCCCAACCCGCACCAGATGACCTTTACGTTTCGCAACGACCAGCCCGACGAATTTTTAGCCATTCTTCGCGAAGTCGCCCATTGGCTGGTCGATAGTCAGCAGGTGCTTTGGCAACCCGATACGCTGACGGCGGAAAACCTGATCAACGACTATACACGTGATAACTGCTACGTGATGTATGCCGATGGCGTACCGGCGGCAGCGTTTATTTTGCAGTGGAAATCCCCGCTCTACTTTCCCGACGTGCCCGACAACATGGCGGGGTTCATCCATAAACTAGCCATTCGGCGGCTGTTTGCCGGGCAAAACCTGTTTGCGCCGATCCTGACATACTGTCAGCAGCAGTGCGTAGCACAGGGCATTCCCGAACTGCAACTCGAAACCGACGCCGACCGCCCCGCCCTCATGCGTTTTTACGAACGGAACGGCTTTACACCTACGTACCAGCGCACCATACACGAATTCGGGCAAACGTTCACGTGCCAGTACTACGTGATGCATTTCTGAACCACCGATTTTATGTAGCACGCGGGCCGAAACAAGGTTGTACCTTGCGGTATGTTTTCCGACCGCCGACTGCTGCACATTTACGCCATTATCTTCATTGATATCATCGTGGGCTCGGCGGTTGGGCCGATTCTCCCGGCGTTCGTCAAGCAGATGGAACGACCGCAGCTATGGCTGGCACTTGGTACAGCCTTATTTCTGGGGATGCAATTATTCTCCGCCCCATTGCTTGGTAAACTCTCCGACGGCTACGGTCGTCGGCCCATCTTTATCGTATCGGCAGCAGGAACATTCCTCGCCAATACGCTGCTGATTCCGGTGCGGCTGGGTGCGTTGCTGGCCAATCGGTTCAGCGACGGACTGACCAACGGGATGTATGCTACCGTCCGCTCGGCCATTACCGATATCTCGCCCAAAGAAGACCTATTCCGTAACCTCGGTATCGAAGGGGCCATTCTGTCGCTGGGATTTGTGATCGGGCCGGGGGTATCGGGGCTGCTGCTGACGGCATTTGATGTGGTCGAGGGCGATCAGGCGCGGGTCGTGGTGATTATGGGCGTGCTGCTGTCGTCGGTCAACGTGCTGCTGAGCTGGACACTGCGCGAAACGCACCCCAACCCGCCCGGCGTGTCGATGGCTGCGCTCAAAACCGAACTGGTACAGGCTCTCAACGTGGCAAATCTCTGGGGACGGCTCCGGGCTAAAGACAGACAGCACGGCGGACTGAAAACGCTGGTGCTGATGCAACTGGCCCTGACACTCAGCACGGGTTATTACAACTACTTCGTCACGTTTATCAGCTTTGGCGCGCTGCACCTCGACGCCAAAGGGATTTCTTATTTTTTCATGTACTTCGGCGCGCTCAGCGTCGTCATCAGCTACGTTTTTTACACCTACATCGCCGACCGCATCAATCAGCAACGGGCTATTATCTGGCTGGCGGGGCTGGGCGTTCCGGTGCTGGCAGGTTACGGCCTGATCGGCACCTCGATGGTCTGGCTCTACGTACTGGTTACCATCGATTGCCTAACGCTCTCGCTCATTCAGGGCCTGATCGAAGGGCTGATGGCACAGCGTACGACCGACGCCGACCGGGGCGAAATCTTCGGCATCAATCAGGCGATGCAGGGGCTGGCGAGTATCGCGACCACCCTGGTGTTCGGGCTGCTTTCACTGGTCGACCTGCGTTTGCCGTTTGCCTGGTTTGGGGTTAGCCTGGCCATCGTCGCCTGGCTGGCCTGGCACCGCGATACCGTCGGCAGCTCATCCTCGGCACAATCAGCTGCGTAAGCTACGGATAGTATGTTGCCCGGTCAACTGGCTTTTGACAACTGATCGTTTGATCCATTCGTCATGCGCAACGTATTGATTATAAGTCTACTGCTTTTGCTGAGTTGCCACCCGGAACCGGTTACCGAGACTGTACAGTACAGCGTGCCCGCCAGTGTCGAGCCGTACGTTCAATCGTTTCGTACGGAAGCCCAACGCCGTAATCACCCCGTTTCGACCGACAGGCTGGTCATCGATTTTGGTGACACGCAGGGCGAAGATGTATGCGGCCGGTGCGTACTGGAAGCGGGTCAGCCGCCCCGCATTATCCTGAGTATGGATGCGTATTGCTGGCAACAGGCGAGTGCGAACGAACAGGAAGGCCTGGTTTTTCACGAACTGGGCCACTGTCTGCTCAATCGCCAGCACCGCAGCGACCACTTCGCCAACCGTGCGTATGTCAGCCTGATGAACCCCGACAACATGGGCGTTTACGCGACCTGTCGCTATCCAATCGGTGACGACGACTGCGATAAACGACCCCGCCGGTCGTATTACCTCGACGAGTTGTTCAACCCCGCCACAACCGCACCTGACTGGGCTAAATAACCGACGCCGGGACAACATTGGCTGTTGCGTTAACACCCGCGAGGTTCGCCATTCTCTCCCAAAAACAGTATGTTCGCTTTTCGCAACCTGCTCATCCCGTTCATGCTGAAATCTACACTGCTTCTGTCGCTACTATCGGGTAGTCTCGCCCTGGCGCAATCGACCGTTCCGACCGTTTCTACATATCAGGCTCCTGTTTTTACCGATCCGGAACGCGTTAAGAAAATCGAAGCCGCCTGGCCGGTCATCGAAAAGCTGTATCAGGACTACGCTCAGAAACAGCACTTTCCGGGCATGGCCTACGGGCTGGTGGTCGACGGAAAACTGCTGAAAGCAGGCGCGACGGGCTACACTGATCTGGCGCAGAAAACTCCAGCCACGCCCGCGTCGCTGTTTCGCATTGCGTCGATGACCAAAAGCCTGACCGCGATGGCCATTCTGAAACTGCGTGACGAAGGCAAAATCCGGCTCGACGACCCCGCCGAGCAGTATGTGCCGCAACTGAAAAAACTGCGTTACCTCACCACCGACTCACCCCGTATCACTGTCCGCAACCTGCTCACGCACTCGGCCGGCTTCCCCGAAGACAACCCCTACGGCGACCGGCAACTGGGCGACTCCGAAGCCGAACTGACGCGCTTCCTCGACGGGGGCGTGTCGCTGTCCAACGTACCGGGCGTGGCCTACGAATACAGCAATCTGGGCTTCGTGCTACTGGGCCGTATCCTGACCAACGTAACGGGCAAGCCGTATCAGCAGTACATCACCGAGTCGATTCTGAAACCGCTGGGCATGAACGATACGCGCTGGGAATACACGCAGATTCCGGCCGACAAGCTGGCGCATGGCTACCGCTGGCAGGGGAACGAGTGGCTCGAAGAGGAACTACTGCACGACGGCTCGCACGGGGCAATGGGCGGTCTGATTACGTCGATCAACGATTTCAGCAAGTACATGGCCGTGCATCAGCAGGCATGGCCCCCGCACTCCGGTGCCGAAACCGGCCCCATCCGGCGGGCGTCGGTGCGGGAAATGCAGCAGCCGTGGACATTCAGCTATATAAACGGTGCCTTCCGCTACCCCGACGGCCGGGCCTGCCCTATGACGAGCAGTTACGCCTACGGGCTGCGCTGGAGTCACGACTGTGGCGACCGCGTGTACGTGGGGCACACGGGCGGATTGCCCGGCTTCGGCAGTCAGTGGTGGGTCATGCCGGAGTATGGTATCGGCGTGGTGGCCTACGGCAACCTGACCTACGCCAGCATGGGGTCGGTCAACTGGGCGGTGCTCGACACGCTGATCCGGTCGGCGGAGCTAAAACCGCGTCAGTTACCCGTTTCGCCCATCCTAGCACAGCGCAAAGCCGAACTCGTCAAACTCCTCCCCGACTGGGCCAACGCCGAGCGCAGTGGTATCTTCGCCGAAAACTTCTTCCCCGACCGTTCGGTAGCCCTGCGTCGGCAAGAAGCGCAAGCCCTATTCAGCAAGATCGGCAAGATTACCAGCGTGGGTGAGCTGATGCCCGAAAATCAACTACGTGGCACGTTCCGACTAGCCGGCGAACGCGGGGCCATCGACGTCTTTTTCACGCTCACCCCCGAAAACCCCGCCCTGATCCAACAGCTTGACCTACACGAGGTGAAGCCGTAGTGAGGCACCATCAAGGCATCTGTGCATTTCAATTGGAACTTGTGATCACGTCTGGTTATTTTAGCATGGATCCGTCACACAATTCGACAAATACATCATTATGCTCTCAGTCAAAGAAGCAGCTCATAATGCCCTTAGTTTTTACAAGGACATTTATCCTGATATACAAGGGGAATTAATTGAAGAAGTAGAACTTGACGCCGAACGTCGCCATTGGCTGATAACACTCAGTTTTCCTGTAAAAGCAGACCCAAAAAACCCACTCGCCGTTTCTAGTATTTTCACCCCACAGTTCGAACGGAAATACAAACTATTCAAAGTGAGTACTGATGATGGACACGTTGAATCGATGAAGATAAGAATACCCGGCAATGACGCTAACTGATTTGCAAAGGGTTCGGGGTCTTCTCATCGACACTAATCTGCTGGTCCTGTTAGTAATCGGTTCGGTGAGTCCAACTGCAATCGTGGGAAACAAACGTCTAAGCGCTTACACGGTAACTGATTATAAACTTTTACTTTCTTTTGTTGAGCGCTTCAGCGCCTTATTCACAACACCGCATATTCTAACTGAGGTCAGCAATCTTATCGGGTGCGAAACGAAGCAACAGCAGCAGGCATTAGAAATCCTGAAACTACTGACTCAGCGAATGGAAGAAGTGCTGCCTGCGAGCCACGAAACGATGAACACCCATTCCAGAAGCTACCTAAAGTTTGGGTTAAGCGATGCATCAATTCATCGGGTCGCAGCAGACAATCTGCTTGTACTGACCGATAACTTAAATTTCTGCTACTACCTCCAGGGCCAGAATATATTGGCGTTGAACTTCAATAATCTGCGTACAGAATACCTGCTCCGTTAACTCTCCTTTCTCCGCGACAAACTACCGGAGTAACACGAAGACAAGTCGTAAGTGGCCTACCGAGCCTTTTTCGACTTGCTCTTTACGGCGGTGGCCCCGACGCCGAGATGCGCCAAAGCCGCTTCCAGTACCGTATCGCGCCCTGATTGTATATCGGCAACCGTAGGCCGGACTAGTAGCTGCGGCTGAATACCTTTGGCATTCCATTCGGTTCCGTCGGGATACATATCGCGCTTAGTGCAGACGCGGGCCATCACGCCCCCCGGCAGAGAAAACACCAGCGGTTGTCCGGTGCTACCGCCGGTCGGTTCGCCGATGATCGTACCACGCTTCATGGCGTCGAACACAACGGCAAAATCTTCGGCAGCCGAAAACGTCTCACCACTCGTCAGCACCACAACAGGCCTAGTGTACAGGTGTTTCCCGTTGGGTTGCCAGCTATTACCGCCTTCAACCGACTCCAGCACGACACCTTCGCCCCGTGCCCGACGCAGCGGACTGTACAGCCGCGACTCATACGAACCGGTTTTCATAGGCTTATCGGTCAGGTAGCTCAGTATATTCCATCCGTAATCGCTACTGCCGCCCCCGTTCCGACGAACGTCGAGAATCAGCGCATTTGTTGGCGCAATTGAATCGTAAGCGGCTTTGAAACGGGTGAGCGCCTGATTATCATCGAAACTGTTGAGTTGTACATAAGCCACGTTGCCGGGTAGAATACGAAAAGAAAACGCCGGTTCGGGATTGAGTTTGCCGTAACCAAAGCGTGGTAAAATACGGGTAAATGACTGGCCCTTAGCGTCGCGAAAATCAACCCTAACCGGCTTATCTTTTGGTCCGCGCAGCAGGTTGTAGAGGTACGTTTGTACGTCAAGGTTCTGCGTCGTCGAACCGGCCTGATAGGGTCGTACGTATTGATCGGCGTAGGCTTTGGCAGGCATGCCGTCGATGGTAACGATTTCCAGGCCGGGCCGAATACCGGTACGTTGCAGGCTATCGCTCATGACAGTCTGCACCAGCAGTTTGTTCTCGACAAGTACAGCACCGATGGGTGGTCGACGCGACACCGAATCGGCCAGTTGGTTGTCGTCTGCCCAGACCCCGGTATGGCCGTCGTGAAGCTGCGCGACGAAGCGCTTCAGCACGCGGTAATAATCGGCCGTGGAGTGTGTCGCACGGATTTTGGGCAGATAGTCCAGATACAGCTTGTCCCAGTCGACATCAGGAATGTGATCGAAATACGCAAAGTTGTACTTAGCTTCTGACCACAGTTTCGACAGACCCGCCACTTTCTCGTCGTCGCTGATATCGACCCGGTACGCTGTTTTGAGGGCTTCCGAGTTAAACAGCCGATCGCCGATCAACGCTTTCGTCAGCAGGTCGGCAATGACCGGCTGTTTACGCACATCGGCGAGAGCGGCCTCCTCATTTATCCATTTTACGTAGTACTGAGCCCGTTTACCAGACAACGGATACGCCAGTGTCTTTGCGGCTTTTTCAGTCTGCCCCAGCTTAGCCTGGACCACCGCCAGATCAAACGACATATCCCCCTTTCGGGCCAGTAAGTATTGGTTAACTTTCGCCAGTTCCTGCACCTCCGGGCGATGGTAGTACGCCATGGCATCAAGCAGAATTTGTTCCGCTTTTTTCAGGCTATCGACTGGCGGATTAGGCGCGTCGCCGACTACTTTATCCGCCCGGCGACGTTCACCCTGCAAATACTCGTATTCGTTCATACCCGGTTTTGCGTCCTGGGCGTAGCTGGTCAATACACTGCTGGCAAGCAGTAAAACGGTGAGAACAATTTTCATGGAACGGTTTGATTATATGTCGGTATGGTTGTGCGCGGAGATAACGCGTAAGTTGCCGAAACTGGTGCGTTATCTGTCAATGTACTAGCAAATTGACCAACTACCATGAGCCGTTCATCGCTCCAAAACAGCCCGGGGGTTTCACACTATAGTGCCATCCAATTCCTCACCGAATCTCTTCTATCCTTTCACCCGAAAAGGCCACCGCTTTTTCGGCAAACAGCACTTTGGTTGCCGCCCAGGTCGCGCGAAACAGGTCACTTCGGCGGTAGGCTTCCAGCGCGTCGGCGGATTCCCACAGGCTGTACGTCATCCGCACGGCGGGGTTGTCGGGGTCGCTGAGCAGTTCAAGATGGCAGTTGCCGGGAAACGCCCGAATGTGCTGTTTCGACGTATCGAAAATTGCGTGAAAGTCGGTCAGCTTATCGGGCTGGAAGGTCATGCGAACGATTCTAACAAGCATTTTTTCAACACAGAGGCACAGACTACACGGAGCTATCGGCGGAATCAAAAAGAGCTGATTTCGTCACACCGCAATTATGCGTTGCTTTGCGGTAAAATCCCACCGCATATCATGTCAAAAATTGAATACAATGACCTAAGCCGGATGATTATCGGCGGCTGAATCGACGTTCACCGTGAGCTTGGCCCCGGTTTGCTGGAAAGTGTTTACGAAGAATGTCTTGCATTTGAATTGCAAAGCAGGGGTTTATTTGTTGAACGGCAATACGAGCTGCCCGTCGTCTACAAAGATCAGGTACTGAATAAAACGTTTGTAATGGATCTGATCGTTAATGGCCTGATCGTTGTGGAGTTGAAAGCCGTTCAGACTCTACTGCCCATCCACGAAGTGCAGTTACTGACTTATCTCCGCATGGCCCGCCTTAAGCTTGGTTTGTTGATTAATTTCAACGTTGAACTGATGCGCGACGGGATCATTCGCAAAATCAATGGTTATCTCTAACACAGGCACACCACGTACACAAAACCGTTGTCTTCTCCGTGTTTTCTGTGTCTCTGTGTTGAAAATTCTGCGTTGACAACTAACTACTAAACCCAATGAACTACCGCACATTTGGCCGCACGGGCTGGAACATCTCTGAAATCGGCTACGGCATGTGGGGACTGGCGGGCTGGACCGGCTCCGAACGCGAAACTACTGACAAAGCCCTCGACCTGGCCGTCGAACGGGGTTGTAATTTCTTCGATACGGCCTGGGGATACGGCGAAGGACTCAGCGAGCGCATCCTGGGTGAACTGCTCAAACGCAACGCCGACAAGAAGCTGTACGTCGCGACGAAGATTCCGCCCAAAAACCGCATCTGGCCGTCGAAACCGGAGTTTCAGCTGAACGATGTCTTTCCGGCCGACTACATTGTGGAGTACGTCGATAAGAGTTTGCAGAATCTGGGTGTCGAGACGATTGATCTGATGCAGTTTCACGTCTGGGAAGACAACTGGGCCGACCGCGACGAGTGGAAAGACGCCATTACCAAACTGAGCGAACAGGGAAAAGTACAGGCGTGGGGCATCAGTCTGAATCGCTGGGAGCCCGACAATTCACTCGACACGCTGAAAACCGGCCTGATCGACGCTGTGCAGGTCATTTACAACATTTTCGATCAGAACCCGGAAGACAACCTGTTTCCGCTCTGCAAAAAGCTGGATCTGGGCATTATCGCCCGCGTGCCATTCGACGAGGGTACACTCACCGGAACGTTCACGAAGGAAACCACCTTCCCTGCCGACGACTGGCGCTCCACGTACTTCGTACCGGAAAACCTCAACAGCAGCGTCGACCATGCCGATGCGCTGAAGCCGCTGATTCCGGAAGGCATGACCATGCCGGAAATGGCCCTGCGGTTCATCCTGAGCAATCCCGACGTCCACACGACTATTCCCGGTATGCGCCAACTCCGCAACGTGGAAGCCAACACGGCCGTCAGCGACGGAAAGGGCCTGACGCCCGAACTGCTGCACGAACTGAAAGGCCACCGCTGGGATCGCACCCCGACGGAATGGAGTCAATAGTTTTCTGCGTTTAATGGTCAATGTTTAACGTTCAAGGTTAGTGGCTCTGAACGTCAAACATTGACCATTAAACATTAAACTCACACATGAAACTTCTCCTTGTTGAAGACGAACCGGCATTGCAGCAATCCGTGCGGGAGTACCTGACGGGGGAAGGCTATACCGTGACAACGGCAGCGACATACCGGCAGGCGACCGAACGGGCGCACGATTACGACTACGACTGCTTGGTGGTCGACTTAATGCTGCCCGATGGCAACGGGCTGGACCTGGTGCGGGAGTTGAAGCAGCAGCAGTCGAACGCGGGCATTATCGTTGTGACGGCCAAAGACGCACTGGCCGACAAGCTGACGGGACTCGACGCCGGGGCCGACGATTACCTGACCAAACCGTTTCACCTGCCCGAACTCAACGCCCGGATTCGTTCGGTGCTGCGTCGGCGGGTATTTGGCGGGCAGGCGAAGGTGCAGGTTGGCGATCTGACGCTCTGGCCCGAACAGCAGCGCGTCAGCATCCGCGATACCGACCTGAAATTAACCGGCAAAGAATACGAACTACTGCTGTTTCTGAGTACCAATACCGAGCGGGTGCTGTCGAAATCAGCCATTGCCGAACACGTCTGGGGCGACGCGATGGACATGGCCGACTCGCACGAGTTTCTGTACACGCACGTCAAGAATCTGCGCCGAAAACTCATCGCGGCCGGTTGCCCGGATTATATTCAGACGCGCTACGGAGCCGGTTACGTGTTCTCAACCCGCATCGACGCATGAGCCTGCTTGGTCAGACGGCCCGCTACCTGCTGCTTTCCGCACTGGCGATCACCATGCTGGGATCAGCGGGTTTTTACGTGTTGATTCACAGAAAGATTCAGCACGAGGTCGATGAGATTTTGAGCAGCCGGGTCGAGCATGTCGGCTTACAGCTCAGTCAGTCCACCGCAACTGCACTGCCGGCTCCCATAGGCATTGGCAACCCGCGTATCGAACCGGTTGACTCCCCCGACCGAACCAGGTTCAGCGACGAAACACAGCTTGACTCGCTAGCTGATAATGAGCCTGTTGCGGTTCGACAGTTAGTACAGACGGTACGGGCCAATGATCGGCTGTACCGGGTTACGACGTACGAGCCATACTACGAATTTGACGAACTGGCACGGGACATGTCGACGGGCGTTATTCTGGCTTTTCTGGGCCTGATGAGCCTGTCGGTCATTATCGGGCTGGGGCTGGCGCGTCGGTTGTGGCGTCCATTTCACGCGACCATCGATCAGTTGCAGCACGTTCAGCTCGATACGGGCATCGAACCGGCGTTCCCGGTCAGTTCGGTGTACGAGTTTGATTTGCTGAACCGGTCATTGACGGAGTTGACCCAGAAACTTCGTCGGCAGTTTCGATTACAGAAGCAGTTTACCGAGAACGCGTCGCACGAATTGCAAACCCCACTGGCCGTTGCGGCAGCCGAACTCGACCAGCTCATGCAGTCGGACCGGCTCACCGAATCGGACCACATTCATCTACAGCAGGCGTCCGTTGCGCTGGGTCGACTGAGTCAGTTAAGCCGGTCACTGCTCCTGTTGACTCAGGTGGAAAACGATCAGTTCATCGACGCCGAGCCCGTTGACCTGAGTGCCCTGATCAGTCAGTATATGTCGGAATACGAGCCTTTTTTCACTCATAAACGCATCGCCGTTTCGCAGTCCATCGAACCGCGTATCGTGCTGACAATCAACCGGCAACTGATCGGCATCGTACTGACGAATCTCCTAAAGAATGTCGTCCGGCACGGCGAGTCGGGGAGGTGCGTTCAGCTTACATTAACGTCGGATACACTGACGATAGCCAACGATGGGTCGCCCCTACCCTTCACCGATTCCCTGTTGTTCACCCGTTTCGTGCGCAACCCGGCCCGCCCGGACTCCACGGGTCTGGGGCTGGCACTGGTAAAGCAAATCGCCGACCGCTACCACCTGCCACTGACGTACTGCTACGATATGGATAAGCACCTGCATACGTTTCGGATCGGCCTGCACCCGACGGCTACCGCCGGATATAATAGATAACACCCGCCACGATGAGCGATTCGATAATCCAGACAATCAGCGCGTTACCGCCGGATATGCGTCGGAGCAGCAAGTGCAGCCCGACGGAGAGCACCAACAACGGAATACCCACCACGAAATAAAGCTGGTTGTATTCCTTGTCGGCATTCAGCGCACCATAACCGATCCAGACTAGTGCCAGCACCACGCCCAGCATCAGGGGCGATACCCAGTTTAGACAATTTCTACTGTCCATAAGCCGTAGTTATTCCTCGATGGATTACGAATGATAAAAACCGTAGGCGACGAGCCCGACCAGTATGGATTCCACGATCCAGATGTACAGTGTATTGTAGTTGGTAAGCCGTCGGATTAGTATGTGAATGGCGACACAGAAAGCCGCTAACGGCAGGCCGAGAATAATTTCGAGGGGATAATCGCGCTTTTGATCGGGCGTACCGTAGAGCGTGTAATACAGCCCGTGCAACGCCCAGTATACGCCCAGCCCAACGCCGAACGTCAGGGGTGCGATCCATCCGGCTAGTTTTTTGATGTTCATAGCATCGTTTGTTAGTTTGGTAAACAAACGAATTCAGCGCAGAGCGGGATTGCGCTAGTTCATCAGCGACCGTAGCGAAGCAGGGGTCACAAAACGAAGGTCGAGAAACGGGCCGTGTAGGTGATCGAAATCGGCGTCAGTCGTTACAAGCGTCAACCCGAGCAGCGACGCCGTAGCTGCAATCCACAGATCATGCTTACCCATGTTACGCGGAGTACTGAACGGCAGTACCGGAAAACCCGGGTGTCTGCGCTGACTGAAGGCGTCGATATCGATATACGTAGTCAGCAACAAATCGCTGATATCAATTACCCGAACGTTTTCCAGAAATCGCATTAAGCGATCACGTTTATCGATGCTCCATCGCTGCTGGTAAGCAATCGACTCAACTTCAGCAATTGATGCGAACGAAACATAAACAATTACATTATCGGGATTGATGAACCGAATCAACTTACCATCAGACCTGTCACGCGCAATGTAAAGCAGAATATTGGTATCAAGTACTATATTCACTTGCGTTTCAGGTCGTTAAGCCCGTCCTCCAGTTCCTCGTCGGTAATCGGCTCACCGCCTAGATTATACAGTTTACTGGCATCAAACCCGGTCAGTTTACCGAACGCAGTGGCTCCTCCGGCTGCGATGATTTCCTCGGCGGAGTACGTTTTAAGTTTCTTGAAAAATGGCCGCTGGTCGTCTATTTTTTCGGACTGCATGGTGTGATCGGTAGGTTCGTGTACGAAACAACGAAATAATCCCGAAGATTCACACACGTTCCGGCCTTCAGACTTACTTCAGATTTCAGGCCGAAACTTGCCACCTGATACATAACCTGACCATGAAATCTGTTCTTTCTGCTTGCCTGTTTCTGCTGCTTACGTTGCCGGCTCTGGCGCAAATAAACCGCGTCGTTCGGGTGCAGGACAGCCTTACCCGCGAACCAGTCATTGGCGCTACCATTCGTACGCCCAGCTCGGTAAAACCGCTCGTTGGTACCGCAACGAATGCTGATGGTGTAGCAACGTTGACTAGTTTACCAGCCAGCGTTACGGCACTGACGGTGAGCGCAGTGGGGTACGAAACGGAGGCTTTTCCCATAACGGGAGGCAGTGACACACTCGTTTTTTTGCTGAAAAGCGTTGATGAATCGCTCGATGAAGTGACGGTTTCGGCTACGCGCACGAACTCGCGCATCGAGGATCTGCCCATTAAAGTAGAGGTGCTGGGGCAGGAAGATATGGACGAGGAAAGTGCTGTCGTGCCGGGTAACGTGAGCAGTATTCTGGGCGATATTTCGATTATTCACGTACAGCGCACATCGGCCGTCAACGGCAATCAGGCCATCCGGATGCAGGGTCTCGACCCGAAGTACACGCAGATTCTGCGCGACGGACTACCGCTGTACGAAGGCTTTTCGGGCAACCTCGGCGTGTTGCAGATTCCGCCCCTCGACCTCAAGCAGATCGAAGTCGTGAAAGGATCAGTCTCGACGCTCTACGGCGGTGGAGCCATCGGTGGGCTTATCAACATCGTGTCGAAGTCACCGACGTCGGAGAAGCCCGAATTTACAGTTCTGATCAACCGGTCGGGGCTAAAGGAGAGTAACAGCAACGCCTATTACGCCCAGAAATACGGCAAGACGGGCCTGACGTTGTTCGCGGGTTATACCAACCAGCAAGCCGTTGACGTAACGGGCGATGGCTTTACCGACAGCCCCGGCATCCGGCAGTTCAACATCCACCCGCGCTTTTTCTGGAACCCGTCGGACCGCAGCCGGTTCAACATTGGTTATTCCTTCACAAACGAGCACCGCGAAGGTGGTTACCTGCCCCGGCTGGAAGGTATTGCCGCCGTAAACACCTACCAGAATATCACTGATTTACAACGCCATACGGTCGATTTCGACGCCAGTCATAACACGTCGGAGACGAACAGTGTCACACTCAAAGGGGCCCTGAGCACGTTTCACCGCAAGAATACCGACTATCAGAAACTGTCGGACGGGCGGCAATCGTCTCTGTATCTGGAAGCCAACGATCTGAAGCGTTTCGGCAAACAGCAACTCATTATCGGGGCCAACCTGACCGTCGAAGCGTTCCGCAA
Source organism: uncultured Spirosoma sp. (assembly GCA_964581865.1). GTDB lineage: Bacteria > Bacteroidota > Bacteroidia > Cytophagales > Spirosomataceae > Spirosoma. The sequence goes on along the minus strand of CAZOQC010000018.1, from coordinate 22,119 downwards.
AAACCCGGACAGCACCCGCCTTGTCGACTATACCTACAGCACCCTCGGCGCGTTCGTACAGGACGACTGGCAGGTCGGCGAGAAAGTCAGCTTACAGGCCGGTCTGCGTGTCGATCACCACAACACGTTCGGCAATTTCGTACTGCCCCGGCTGTCGGTAAAACTCAAACCATCGGACCCGTGGACGGTGCGGCTGAGCGTAGGGACGGGCTACAAAACGCCGAATCTGTTCGTCAACCAGACGCCTGGTGCGCTGAACGTCAGCCTGATTTTTCCGCGCTTGCTGCCCATCGACGTGGCCAATGTGAAAGCCGAGCGATCAATCGGGACAAACATGGACATTGCTTACAGCAAGACGTTTGAAAGCGGCTTCTCGATCCAGGTCGACCAGGCGTTTTACTACACCCACATCAACACGCCGGTTGTCGCGCAGTTTGCCAGTCTGTCGGGTACGCTGGGTGCGTATACGAACCTCGTCAATGCGCCATACAACGTGTTCAGCGTCGGCACCGACACGTACGTGCGACTCGAATACAAATCGTTTGAGTTGTACTTCGGCTACAACCACACCCTCGCCAAACGCAACGACCCAGCCAGCACCGACGTGGCCAACAACAGCTACTTACCACTGGCTCCGCAGGACAAATTCTCGACTACGCTGGCCTGGGAGAATGACCATTTCCGGTTTGGCGTCGAGAGCAGTTTCGTCGGGCGGCAGTACCTGTATAACAACGAGCGCGTACGAAACTACCTGATTTTAGCCGGTGCCGCCGAGTACCACTATAACGACCACTGGCGGCTGGTGCTGAACACGGAAAACGCGCTGAACATCAAGCAGGCTAACTACGAAACCGTCGTGACCGGCACCAACTCACTCGTTCAGCCCACCTTCCGCCCCGTCTGGGCACCCCTCGAAGGCATCATCGTCAATGCGGCTTTGAAGTACACGCTGTAGCCCAGACCTCCAGGTCTGGAGGGCGCGATAGCGACCAGAAAGCATCCGCCTGCGAAAGTTAGCCTGACGGCTACCAGACCGGGAGGTCTGGGCTACACTCGCGTCAGCCACTATACGCCGTAAACTGAAAACCGTAAACCATCAATAGTCCTGCTCGATGGGATGCACCATAAACTCGTCGATGACGACGTGGGCGGGGCGGCTCAGGATAAACAGCATCGACTCGGCCATATCTTCGCTTTGCAGATAGTGCGTCGACGTGGCATGGCCGTGGCCTTTGGCGTGAAAATGGGAGTCGACCAGGCCGGAGTAGACGCCCGTCACCTTGATGCGGAACGGCCGGACTTCCTTCCGCAACGCACCCATAAATGCTTCCTGCGCGTATTTGCTCGCCGTGTAGAGCGATCCGCCCGCGAACGTTCGCTTCGCTACGTCCGACGCGACCACGACAATGTGGCCCGACTGCTGCGCTTTCAGCGTGGGCAGGGCGGCTTTCGTCAGCAGAAACGTGCCTTTCACATTGGTATTCATCAGCTCGTCCCACTCGTCGACGGTGATGTCTTCAACGTTTTTGAAAACGCCGTAACCTGCATTGTTGATAACTGCGTCGATCCGGCCGAAGCGGTCCAGCGCCGTCTGCACCACACGCTGCATATCGACTTCACTTGACACATCGCCCGGCACGGCGACGATACGGCCCTGTCCCTCGGCTTCGACCTGCTTCAGTTCGATTACGTTGCGGGCGGTGATAACGACGTTGGCCCCGTTCTGCGCCAGCAGCAGTGCCGTCGCTCGACCAATCCCGCGTGATGCGCCGGAGATGATAATTACTTTCTCATTCATGGTACAAATGTAGAGACCGGTGCGCCGATGCGACCTGCGTCTCAGCGCGCGTCAGCCAATTCTGCAAAAATTACCGATCGTATACCCATCCGGGGGCTGAGACGTGAAGACCTTTTTTTCATCAGCCGATGGTAGTACAGCATAGAAACAAGAACCATCCGGGGGCTGAGACGCAAGATATTGCGTCTCTACGAGTGCTTGAAATGCCGGATCATCTCGCTGTAGCTCAGTTTCATTGCCAGACCCGATACGGCCTGATGCAATCGTTTTGTTTTCGTTGGCAGCGTTTTGGCGCTTTCGATCCAGTTGCTGAAATAAAGCTGATGGCCCGGTGTCAGCGTTTCGAAAAACGCCAGCGCAGCGGGTTCGTCGGACAGGCAGGTGAGCAGATCGGCGGACAGGCGCAGCGGGTCGTCGTCGCGTTCCAGCTCGACCCGTACTAGATCGCCCGCTTCTTTGCCGATGCCCTTGCGCATGATGGCGTTGATGGCCATGATAAACGGGGCCGTCGGCTCATCAGGATCAGCGTCGGCCGATTCGCCCATCGGCACCAGCGCCACCTGCTGAATGGCAAATGAGTCCAGCCGCCCTTTCACCCGAAACGCCGTTTTCTGTCCGAGGCTAAGCGCATCAGTCAGTTCGGGCGGGATGTCGATAAACGTCCATCCGGTCTTTTCGCCCTTCTGGCCAAACTTGCGGAGCGTTGCCGTGAATACCGTCATCTTATAAAACGAGCTGGGTATAATGGTTCAGGGTGGCTTGCAGCGATTCCTGCACAGCCCGCACCAGCGTAGCCGGTTGCAACACCGTCAGGTGTTCACCGTAGGAACGCAGGTGCATCAGCAGGTCGCGGTTGGGGGCCAGCCGGAGCCGGACCACGCATTCGTCGTCGGTGTCGCGCACGACCTCCTGCGTCTGGTGGATAGGCTTGGCCTTGACGTATCGCCCAAACAACGGGCTGAACGACAGCAGAATTTCCTCGACCGGCCCACTGCTGTCGGTGATGCCATAGATATGCTCGAACAATTCGCTGACATTCTCCAGCACCACGGGCGGTACGTTGCACAGGTCCAGCGAAATATCCAGATCACTCATGCGGTCGAGGGCGAAGGTACGCTCCTTGCCCGTCGGTTCATCGTAACCGATTACGTACCAGCTATCGGCTACTTCGCGCAGCAGAATCGGGTGCAGCGTGCGCAGCTTTTCGGTCGTCGGTGCTTCTCCGACCGGTATTTCGTGCTTGTGATAGCGGAACGTAATTTGTCGGTTCTGGTTGATCGCCCGAATCAGCACCGGCACATACTGTCGGTTACCGCCCAGCACCCGCTCTTCCACGTACACAATCCGGCGCATCAGCGGCTCCGATTTTACCTCCCGGATAATGTCGAGACTCTGCCGCACCCGCTGCAAGGCATTCGCCAGTTCGCCCGCTACGGATGCCCCCTGCGTGGCCGTCAGCACCTCGCGGGCGTAGTCGAGGGCTTCCATGTCGTCGGGACTAAGCATCAGGCGCAGTAGCCGAAACTGCGGGTCGGTGTAGTAATAACCGTTGCGCCGTTTATCGTAGGCGATGGGCGCGTCGTGGTCTTCGCGCAATCGCTGAATATCTTTCTCCAGCGACGACATCGACCGGATGCCGCATTTATCCTGACACACCTCAAACAGCCGCTGTTTGGAAAATTGACGCGGGTATCGGCTGATGATCTCGTCGATGATGCGGTAGCGCTGAAACGCCGAGCGGGTTATAGGCATGAGGATCGGTTTACGGTATTCGGTTTACGATTTAGAGTAGTCAGTTTATGATTTTGTCATCCTGACGACAGGAAGGATCTTCGGAATGAATTAGTCAATAACCGAAGATCTTTCCTGTCGTCAGGGTAGCAGAACAGTCCGTCCCCAAAAATTCAGAAAATATTTTTACCAAAAAAGAAGAACGTAAAAAGGTTACGTTTTGCCGGGTAGAACTTTGTTCTGTCAATTTTAAATAACACTACAAATGATGACGGCTTATCACACTCCATCCCCGCTGCTTGCCACTGGTTTTCCACCGGTTGTTCGTTCGAAAGCATCGGCGCAGGTTAGTGCGTCGGTAACGCACCTGATGCGCTGGCAGGAACCGCTGGCGACGCGGCTGCGCTTCCGCCATAGCCTGCCGGGGCGGGTAGCCAATCGTCTGCTGAATATTGAACTGGGGCTGTTTCTGCTGTCGGAGCTGCTGCCGATGGCTCCGGCCGAAGCGCTGCCCAACCTGCTCAACGGGCAGGGCATTGTATACCGTGAGCGGCCTGTCTGGACTCCCCATCAGCACAAAATGTTGAGCCGGGCGCGCATTCTGCTGGCTCCCTACCAGGATCGGGCCGTGTGGTACAGTGCCCTCGGCAAATACGCGACGATGGATAAAAGTATGCGCCTGTTCGTGACTACCGGTCGCGGGGGGCAAAACCCCGACGCCAGCTCATACGACCGGCGCGAACGCATTCAGCTCTACGGCTGGGCGCTGGCCTGAATACAGTATACGGTTTTCCGTTTACGGTGGCTGACGCAGGTAGCCCAGACCTCCAGGTCTGGAGGACGCGATAGCGGCCAAAAGCTACTTCCTGGCGTAGGCAGCCCAACGACTACCAGACCTGGAGGTCTGCGCCAGCTACTGTAAGCTGTAAACCGTATACTAAACACAGTAAAACATCCCTTCTGCCTGAACAACTAAACAACAATCCTGATGAACACCCCTGCTTTCCCTTCTATCCACCCTGCAGCAACCGCCAACCGCCGGCAGGCAACCCTGTCGGCGCGGCAACTGCTCGACGTCGAACTGGGCCTGTTTCTGCTATCACAGTTACAGCCGTCTGCCTCACCTTCCGCGCTGCCGGTTTTACTTCAAAAGGACGCGTCACTGCCCGACCAGACCGGGTGGACACCGAGGCAGCAAAAGTTGCTGAATCGAGGTCGTCTGTTACTCACACAGTTTCAGTATGCGGCCGCCTGGCACGAACTGCTGGATCGGTATGTCACACAGTCGAACCCACTTCGGCAAGCCTACGACATCAGCACCGACCGCAGCCGGTTTGCCGAAAAAAACGTTGGCTTCTTTCGCAACCGTACGGGCGTATTCAAAAGCATATTGGCCTGAAAAGTGTCCGCAGCACCCGTCAGAGCGACAGCATTTTGCCGGATGCCTTGCGTAGTTCGAGCCTTGTTTCCCCGCGTTTGTCGACATACAGCCGGGCACAGGGTTTACCCGCCTGATCGCGGAGAAACAACCCGAATTCTTTTTCTCGATTCCGGCCCACAAACAGGCGTTCCTGCCCTAGCAACTGCTGACGCTCCATCTGCTCGATACCGTTCTGGTAAGCAACCGGATTGTTAAGTTTTCTGAGTGAATCGATCCGATGCATGACCTGTTCCAGCGTAACGGTATCCGGCCGGTCCCACAGCTTCAGACCGTAGTGTTTCGTGGCCACTCGATTGGCCAGTTCCTCGCCGTATTGCAGTTGCATGATCTGGTCGCTCCGGTACTGATCGACGGAGAGAGTAAGGCTGGCTTCTTTCTTATCGCTGTCGTAGACCAGACCACCGCATTCATCACCCGCCGAATTAAAAAAGATAAGCCCGGCGGGGCGACCACGAGCGGGAATCGGCTTATTATTAATCAGGCCCGGGTGTTGCCGGGCCTGATTGCTGATGACCATTTTCAATTGTCCATCCGCTTCAACGATACTGAGTCGTTCAACCTCAAGTTCGTCAAAACGCTGCACACCGTAAGTCCTGCTGATTAATACAGTCAGCAAGATGCCGACGATACCAGTGGCCAGTATGACGTACACTTTTAGCCACCGCATCTGTCTCATTAGCGTCTGTTCCATAGCGCGTTATCGATTCCGTTTCTGGCAAGATACAGGAATCGATAACGCACCGGGAGGTGCGCGTAACCCAAATCAGCCGGCGATCAGACCGGCATATCAAGTTCGGCCGGTTGCGGGTTTCGCGAATTCAGTAACCCGGCCGGTACACTCAGCTCACCCGTGTGCGGGTCGATCAGGCCGTTTCGCTCGTCTTCGATGTTGGTGGCCTGCGTATAAATGTCCCCCGCCAGTGAGTGTCGGCGAAGTTCCTGCTTGAACTGGGCGATGCGCTCCGTCCGGTCGTCCAGGTCGTTTGGGCCGCCGTAGTTGGCAAAGCCGAAGCCACCCCATTCGCTGACGATCAGCGGCACCTGCCCCCGGTAGAAGAACGGATCACCGACAACCAGCGAGAACGCGGCCACGCCCTCCGTCTGCCCCGCTTCCAGCCGACTCAGCAGGTCGCGCCAGCGGTTCAGGTCGGGCGTGTAAAGATGGGCCGTCAGCAGGTCCGATTTCAGGCGACCTTCCACCGAAATATGCCGCCAGCCGTCGTTGTCGATCACCAGAAACTGCGGGTACGACAACTGCATGAAGTGGTACATCTCCGTGATGTATTGCTGCGTTTCGGGATTTGTAGCAATGTCTTCGGCGCCCCAATCTTCGTTGTACAGACTCCAGATTACCACCGACGGGTGCGAGCCAATCAGCGCCAGCATCCTGAGCAGTTCGGCACGGTGATTCTGCCGGCTCAGCGCGTTCGACACGTGCGGACTCGGCACCTCGACCCACAGCAGCATCCCCAGCTGATCGGCCAGATTATAAATACGCGGATCGACCCCGGCGATGTGCACCCGCACCATATTACAGCCCAGTTCTTTCATGGCCCGCATGTGCCGCTGCATCTCCTCAAACGTGGCCGTACCAGGCTGATACAAAATCCCGTCGAGGTAAACTGATTCGTTGTTCAGGTAAATCTTACGCCCCCGCGCTTCGATCTTCCGCAGCCCAAAATGCGTCTCGATCTGAGCGGCATAGCCCGTACTATCGATCAGCTGCGCGACGAGTTTGTACCGTACCGGCGTTTCGGGCGACCATAACTGCGCATCGGGAATATCAATCGTAACGCGCTGCTTTTTCTGCCCGACGTTCAGGTACAGCGGGTAATCCGACGTGGCCAGCACCTCACCCGTTTTTGGGGCGAGTACCGTTAGCCGAATGATGTAGTCGCCCGCATCGTGCACGCGGGTTGTCAGGCTGAACCGCACGAGCCGGTCTTCCACCGAACTTACTACCCCCACCCGCGACCGCAGCCGGTTTCGCTCCACGCTTTCGAGCCACACACTCCGCACGGCCCCCGTGTAGGTCTGGTACCAGATGCCGCCGCGCTTGTACACGTGCGACTCCTGTTTGCCGCGCGGAATAGCGGCATCCATCGTATCGGCAATGCGTACCGTCAGCCGGTTTTCGGTTTGCAGCAGTTCGTCGGGTAATTCATAGGAAAACGACGTGTATTCGCCCAGATGCACGGTTTCGTCTTCAATCGTGTGGAGCAATTGCCCGTTGAGCCAGACGCGGGTTTCGTAACCGCAGGCCCCAAACGTCAGCTGAATGATGGACTGTGCCACCGACGCACTCCGGTCCGGCAGTGTAAACATCCGTTCGTACCAGGCCACGACCTGATCCTGCCAACGGTCGGTCGATTGCGGACCGCGTGCCTGCGCCATGTGCTCCTCGACCGAACCCGGCCAGTGCACTACCCCGTCGAACGTGTGTTGGCTATACCATTGATCAGACAAACCCCGGTCGTCGGGGTCGAGGGAAAACTGCCAGTCGCCGTCGAGCAGCAGGTAATTATTGGGCCTCAGTACGGCGCGGGGCAGTTGATTGATCGGTTCAGCATAGCCGCCATTATCAGGCCGACTCGATGATAGGCTCGTATTCGTTTGTTTAACTTCCATGCCGGTGGTTTAGGTAAAAATCACAATCGTTCTGGCAATAATGCCGCCAAACCGCTGTAGTATTCTATCCACATAACGTACTAATCGCCGTTTTCATCCTGTTTTTCCGGGAAATAGTAATGCACGAAGCCATGTACGTTCAGGAAGCCGCCACCTACGAGGTGCTGGTCCTACCAGCTGCTGTGCTGCCTGGGTGCTTTCCCGACCTTGTCAACGACACGGATTTTGGTCGACTGTTCATCGGGCAGATGACGAACAACGGTTATCTGAAATTCCCGGTTGTCGCCGAAGTCGAAGACGTATAAAAATCGCTGCCCTTCGTACAGGTTCAGCAGGGCAAGTGTGGTTTCGGCCGCCGGATAGCCATCAGCCCAGCCTTCTCCCGTGCGCGGGTCGTAATATTGCTCACCGTTATAGGGATTACGCGGATTCAGGTAAAACCTGTACAGATGATCGTCGTCGAACCTGACGGCCTGCTGGATGGCAACGTGCAGATCGTCCAGCGTGTGGGTCGCCGGAAGAGCCAGCGTGCGCGACATGCCATGGTTGGGTAGTTCGACGCCCAGCCAGTAGGTTCCGGTAGCGGAGTTCGGATTGATCGGGTACAGACTTATCAATTCCGGCTCATCGAGCAACGTTCGGAACACATTGGCAAAGTGATTGACATCGACAGCTTCGGCATACCCTTCGTCGGCATCGGAAAGTAAATGACTGAAGGCATTCTTATTCCAATAATGAAACGGCCGCTGTTGGCGCAGCACCGTTAGGCAATCGCGGCCCCAATCAGTCAGCGTAACCCCGTCGATTTCCAGCGTGTACCGATTCCGTTTGGGCAATGATACTTCGTGAATACCGTACCAGCCAAACCAGTATCCCGCCCGTATGTACGGGTTTGCGGTTGGAAACAAACAGATGACGTCTGACTTAGTCCGCAACGCATACTGCTGGGTGATTACAACCGGCGTACCTGTTGGCAACGTAAGCAGTTTATCATAGCCCGACCGGAACCACTCGGCTCCCTGTCCGCTTCGGTCGTCGCCGTCGAGCGTAGCCCAGTCGACGTAGCACCAGGCGGTTTCAAGCAGGAAAACGTATTTTTCTTCCGTCGTCAGATTGCGGTAGGCGTCGATCCTGCCGATGTCCGGCACCAGCGTGTTGACCTTCCCGAACGCAACCGAATATAACCGGCTGACGGTCGCGACCTGAAACAGGAACTCCAGCAGTGGGTAATCCAGTTGCCGACTGCGGGGGGTCACGTAGTCGGGAGCCTTGTAACTAACCCGCTCGTTCAACGCCCATAAGTCAGCCGCTTTCAGATCACCCGCCCCGGTCAGCGACAGGTTGGGTTGGCGTTCGGCATAGCGCAGAAATGTCTCGAAATCGTCGACTAGATCGGTGAATGAGGTGGACATATAGAGGCTATAATTACTGATCTTCGAGACTGACTCGTAAAAGAACGAATCTTCTCGCAACTAGCATATGGGGTAGCCCTGACCTAAATCTATACCTGAGACCTGAAGGCGTTTGAAAATCGCTGTCGGCAAACCGGACAACTAGCTGACTACCTCAAACTCCGCACCCACTGGCCCGACAGCCGCCGACGCGCCTTTGCCGACAGTCTGCTGCCCAAAACCAACCCGGAGTACATGCCGCACCCGCTGTTTTACGCCCAGATCCTCCACACCGAAGGCCGCACCACCGACCTGCTGACCTGGCTTAAATCGCTCGACTGGCTCCGGGTACGTGGCCTCCCCGACATCCTGGCCCTGACCGCCCAAACCTACCCCGACGAATGCCTGATCCTCACCCGCGACCGGGCCACCACCCAATTCGAAACCGGCAAACGCGACCGAACCCTCTACAGTATCGTAGCAAGCTGGCTATCCGCCCTGTGCAGTATTCCCGCGCTGAAAAATAAAGCGATACTGGTAGCCGCCCAGCTTGTCTCCCGATTCCCCACCCTGCGGGCGTTGAAAGATGAATTTCGGATGAAGGGGCTGGTTTGAGGGGGATTGGGGCAGAAGAACTGTTCAAATTTTCGCCCTGATCTGTAATTGCCCTGTCAAAGAAATGTTATATAGGTCTATTCAACTGAGTAGGATAATACAGTTGAATAGGCCTATATCCATGGGAGAGACATTACATCAATGCACTACTTGTCATTTATCAGATTTTGTTCGCTGATTATCCTCGGAACTTATCAGCTATTCCTTATCTTGACCGTATGAATTTCTATGCTGGTGTAACTGACTATCGCTGGTACAATTATTTGAGTAACGCCAATCCTGAAGATGTCAATTTCTGGCAACCCGGTGGTCGACTTGCCTTTCGGGCATTGACGCTAGGTGGGATTTTCTTGTTTAAGCTTAAAAGCCCGCACAATGCCATTGGTGGAGTTGGTTTTTTTGCTGCACAAAGTCAGCTCCCCCTTTCGCTGGCTTGGGACGCATTCGGGACGCGAAATAGATTCGATAGCCTAGAGCTTTTCAGAGAAAAAATTAAGCAGTATAGGGGCGACACAGAGAGAAACCCAATAATTGGTTGTATTGCGCTAACCAGCCCGGTTTTTTTCCAAAAACAAGATTGGATACCCGTTCATACCGACTGGAGTAATAGCATTGTTCAGGGCAAATGCTACAACACTGATACAGCCGTTGGTTCAGTCCTATGGCAGCAGGTTCAAGCAACGTTGAGAAAGTATAGAATAGCCCCCCCGGGCGGTCAGGGATTGCTCGGCGTCGAAGAACCTCTATTGCAATACGGTGATCCAGTTTTGGGAAAGGTGCGCATTGGACAGGGGGCGTTTCGACTCTCGATTATCGATGCGTATACAAAGCGGTGCGCCATTACTGGAGAAAAAACGTTGCCGGTTCTGGAAGCGGCTCATATTAAGCCATTCGCAGAAGCTGGGCCTAATTATACGTCAAACGGACTGCTGTTGAGATCAGATATGCACAAGTTATTCGATGATGGCTACATCACGGTAACACCCGACTTCAAAATTGAAGTGAGTTCACGCATCCGGGAGGAGTTCAGCAATGGTAAAGAGTACTATCAGTATCACGGGAAACCGCTGGCAATAATTCCTTCACTTCAAGAGAACAAGCCGTCAGCGATATATCTGGATTATCACAATAGTGCCATCTTTCGACCTTAAGTACTCGTGCAAAGATTGCGCGGCATTTATCCCTCGCACTGGCAGATAATTTCGTTTCATTATCGAACCGTTCTAGTGCTGATAATCTTCAGCGGTTTGCTCAGGGGAAGTCTACATAAACTTATTCTCAGCGTAATCAAATAAGTTGCTGAATAACACGCTACCCGATAACAGAGATTTCAAATTAAGGGCACCTTTGAAACTACTTGAAGCCACATCCTATCTTGGTCCCATCCGCTCGGGTGGCTCAACAAAGCCGTGGCTTGTCCAGGTTAATGATCAGGGGAGCCTTACCTCATACGTAGTTAAACTATTCACCAAGAAGCAAACCTTGCAGCTTCACCCGGTGGCAAAAGAAGTATTTGGTAATGTGCTTGCGCAAGAATTTGATCTGAGCGTGCCCCAATATGCTCTGCTTAACTTCGGCGACCCGTTTATTAATGATCTGCCTGAACGAGAAGCACTCCGGTTACGTGAAATCGCGGATGGTCTGAAATTCGCTTCCGTAGAAGTCTCTGATGCTCCCATTGTTGACGTCAGGCAGCAACGATCTTTGTTGAAAAGCTACGACATTGGCAATATCTTCGCGTTCGATAATCTGGTCTGGAACCTTGATCGGGGTGGACGAAACAAGCCCAATCTGTTAATCGATGATGGTGCGCTGATTCTAATAGACCATGAGCAGATATTTCCTTTCGCCAATGATACGCTCACGCCGGATGCCTATGTGATGCCTCCGCTTCAACGAAGCGCCTGGTACTATCCATACGATAAGCATCTTTTCTATCCGTTACTCAAACGGATGCCCGCTACCGAAAAGACGAGCGTTTTCGATACGTTTCAATTCCACTTAGAAAATTTGTCGCTTAATTTACTGGATGATGCGGCATACGCGCTAACTCGTGCAGGTATCGAGATTGGAAATTACCCCGTTATCCGCAAGCATCTGTTACAAACTAAAGCCTGCGCCGGACAGTTCTGTAAATTCTTAACGACACTCATCGTGTGAACTCAGTCTTTTACTATAGCATCCTGCAATATCGGTACGCCCAGTCACTGGGTGAAGTACTGAACGTTGGCGTGTTGCTACTGTTTCCTGAGCAACGCCGAGCTATATTTCTGCATCCCGAGCGGCTGGGGCGAATTCGAAAACTGTACCCCAAGTTTGCCGAGAGAACAATTCGCTCTTATTTCAAGGGCATTGTCACTCGAACAAATCAGTTGACAAAGCAGCCTGAAATCTTCGCTGACTACGAAGCGCATCCCCGTCAACTTATTGACAACGAGATTCTTATTCGCGACAGTAGTGCCTTACAGTTCAGCGATGTAAAGCCATCGGTTTTGTACACGGAAGATTTGTCGGCTATCAGCGATCAGTTCTACAAACTCTATCTCTCCTTCTACGATGAAGATGAGTACCGTCCACGTCACGATGAGACCTATCTACTGAAGGAATACAAACAGCTTCTTCGTCAACGGCTGGATGGGCTGCTGTCACGTGAAGCCTTTGAGCAACCAGTCACGGTAAAGCCGGAGGGAACAAGCTTTACTTACCAGTTCCCATTTGCCTGGCAAAATGGCAGTTTCAACCTGGTAAAACCCGTTAGTTTTGACTTGAAGCTAGAGCAGTCAATAAACGAGAAAGCAACGCTCAACGTAGGCCAATTCACCGTTCTGAATGATTACGCGGAGCAACACAATGCGCGCTTCGACGTGCTGGTTGCCCGGCCAAAGGACCGAGAGCTGTATAAACCTTACGATCAGGCGATTCAGCTGCTGGCAAATCAACCTCGGGTGAACGTTGTTGAGGAGGAGAAGCTGGAAGACTATTCACGAAAGACGGCCGAAGCCTTACGTTAAGCTACAGTTTGTACCGGAAGTTATAGACCGCTCAACTGGTTCTGCACCCAATCCACGCCCAGCCGCTCCTGTTCCACACGCCAGTTGTTACGCTTCAGCAGGTGGAATAGGTCGCGCTCCTCGTCAGTGAGGTGAGGTAACGAGACAACGGGCGTATTTTCTCCTACACTGACGAGGTGGCGGTGGGCGTCGAAGGTGGCCTGATCCATTAGCAGGGACTGGGTTTGGGGGAAATGCGTTCGGCACTGATTCAGAATCTGGAAGCCATGAGCATCGAGGTCGCCCCAGTAGTGGATAGGCAGGGTTTTGAGGGCAGGTACGTCGGCGAGCGCTTCGACATTGAAACCACCCCCTGACCACAACGCCAGTGCATCGGCTTGAGCGGGAAGCGTCAGGAAATTGAGCAGGTTTTCGCAGATGAACACCCGGCGTACCAGCCCCGCAACCGACTGCCCGGTCGTGGGCTCAGTAGCCAACAAGGTTTGCAGGTACGTGTTGAAGGCGGGGAGCGGCAGGCCAAAATCGTCGTGCTGCCCGTCGAGCCGAAAGCGTTTGTCCAGGGCGCGAACCCGGATCATGGGCGCGGGGCGGAGCAGGCACAGTTGGTCGCGCCAGTCTTTGTGTTCAGACCGTAGCAGCGCGGGGCGCACGGTACTCAGCAGACGCAGCAACAGGGTTTGCTGCGTTTCCAGAAACTTTGTGTGGACCGGCACGGGTAGTTGCCGAACGTAGTAGCGATCCGGTACGTAATCGTCGCGGAAGTAGCGGCAAACGGCCAGCCAGTCGGGCCAGGCACCGGCGTTGTCGAGCAGGCGTAGCGGATACTGTCTAATCCAGGGTTCCAGTTCGGGTACGGCTTGGCGGGTTTGACCCACCAGATCAATAAAGCGATCAAATTCAGCCGTTTTTCCAATGAAACGCAACCAGTCGGTGGGAGTATCGAACGTGATGCGCTGAATGAGCCGAACGCTGCCCAGCATCCGTTTCTGTTTGGTCTGCCAGTGCAGGGTGTAACCATAGCCAAGCTGCTCCCGGCTCCCCCGGCGTAGGGTTTCCTGCTCGGCCGTGATGCGGGCGAACTGTGTCAGCAACTCGGTTTCGTCGTCCAGTCCAATGCGGCCAATGGATTTTGGTTCAGCGAAATAATCGTCACCACTCAGGTAGCTACGCAGAAACGACTGGTCGGTCCACCAGCGCATGGCCCGCTGTCGGATGTCATCGGGGGTTATCATGCAGATGGGTTTCGCTCGGTCAGGTCACGCTTGACCGGTTCATGGCTGACGGCCCCGCGCTCGGTGAAGCGGGCCTTCTGCTGCTCGTATTCCGCCTTGCTGATGGTCCGCACCTGCGAGTTGTTGCCCGCTTCGTTCGACACAAAATGCACGGCGTTGATGTACTGCTCGATGATGTTGATCTTTTGCAGGGGCGTCACGATCAGCAGTTGAATGTTCATCTGCCGGAACAGTTCCAGTCCGTGGCGGGTGCTGTCATCGGAGCCACGCCCGAAGGCTTCGTCGATCATTACGAACCGGAATGTACGGGTACGGTTTTCGTTCAACCCGAATTGATATGCTATCGCTGATGCCAGCACCGTGTAGGCCAGTTTCTCTTTCTGCCCACCCGACTTGCCACCCGAATCGCTGTAAAATTCTTTCTCGGTATCGTCGGCCCGCCAGCGTTCACTCGCCCCGAACGTGTACCACTGCCGCACGTCGGTAACGCGCTCGGCCCAGCGTTGGTCCTCGTCGGCGGCACTCTCCAGCCGGTCGAGTAGCTGACGTACCTGCTCGTATTTGGTTTCGGTATAGGTACTCTCGCCCAGTGTGTCGGACAGGCAGGCCCGCAGGTCGCCCCGAAACTGTTCGATTTCTTCGGCGACCCCACCCCGTACCTGATCGCGGGTCAGTTCAATGTACGTGCCGGGGTTGTAATCAACTTGCCGCAGGTGGTTATTGATGAGCATGATCCGCTCGGTAATATCGCTTTTGTAGATTTCCAGGTGGTTATGAAACAGGGCCACGTTGTGGATCGCCCCCTTTTGCAGTAGCTCGTGCAGGCGGGCTTCGTGCCGGGCCAGGTCGGTGTCGCGCAGCGGTTATAGTACCCTTCGTACTGCGCGGCATCCTGCATATTATCGCTCAGATCAGCCGTTTCGGCGGGAAAATCGCTACGGAACCGACTCATCAGCCGCACCAGCGTCTGTTGCACCCGGTCGGATTCGGCCTGCGCTTTTTCTATTTTCTGACTAATCCGTTTTGGGAGCGTGTTGCCTAGGTATTTCACTTTTGCCAGATCGGCATTGGTACTGTCCTCCAGTTCGGTCAGCAACTGATGAACGTCGGCAGGCAGGCGGTCGTCGGGAATGGGCTGCTCATCGATCAGCGTCAGCCACGTATCGTAGGTTTCCAGAATTTCGTCGTGGTCCGGGAAGAGCGATTGCAATACGGCCTCCGTTGCAATTTTCAGGGTCAGAAACACATCGTACAACTCGTTGGCCGTATGCCGAACAGCGGCTTCTACTTTGCCGGTCTCCCGGCTCCGGCTTTCCTTTTTTGTACCCAGCCGGGCTATTGTTTCTGTGACTTCAGTTAACTGCCGTTGCAACACCGCCAGCGTGTTGGCAGTGGCCTGTAGCTGCGCTATTTCAGTCTGTTTCTGGTCGATGCGCTGTGTCGTACCAGCCCAGTCGAGTTGCGTAAACGCGCTGAATTGCTGGTGCAGGTCGCGCAGGTCATCCTGCCGTTTGCGGCAACGTCACTGCTCGGTATCGACGGCGTCCACGGCTTTTACCTGGGTCTGATGCTCCGTTTTGAGCGTACTTTCGCGGGTCCGCAGCGTCTTCACCAGATCAAGATTCGACCAGCCCAGCACGTAACGGCTCCGGTCGTGGATGTCGGACCGGTCGTCTTTTTCGTGACGCCCACGCCCGGCTTTGATCTGCCCCTCGCGGGTGATGGCGTAGGGTTCCCGGCGAAACTCGTCTATCGACTCGCAGCAGGTCAGGTCGTGGTGTTCGATGAGTTGATCGGTCAGCCAGTCGTAGAACTCCGTATTGTTGTTGATCTCGATCTTGTTGACCAGCGACGGGCGGTGTGGGGCGATGTCGCGCCGTTGCTGGGTGTAGTTGGCCGCAATCTGATGGTAAACGATGCGCCCGCGCAGGTGCTGACTGTTGACAAACGCGCTGACGCGGTCGTAGCGATCGTGCGACACCAGCAGGCTCAGCCCCAGCCCCCGCAACCGGCGTTCGGCCGCTCCTTCCCAATCCGCTTCGTCGTCCTGTACCTTGAGCAGTTCACCGGCAAACGGCAGATCGGCTTCCGACAGGTTCAGCCCGTCGAGCAGCCGCTGCCGCAGGGCGATCATGTCGCGGGGAATCTTGTTTCGGCGTCCTTCCAGCGACGCCAGTTCGGCCTGCACGTCATCGAGCCGCTGTTTGGTGGCGTCGCGCTGCCGGATGCAGGCATCCCGTTGTTGGGTCAGGTGCCGTTCCTGTTCTTCGGCAGTCGTCAGCAGGGCAGGAAGTTGCTGCTGATTGGCGTAGAACTGCGTGGCATCGGTCGCGTCGGGCAGGTCGATTCGGTTAACGAGTGTCGTGTATCGGCGGGCCTGTTCCCGCTGCCCGTCGCGTTCGTGGGTCAGGGCATCCAGTTCCTGTTTGAGTTCCTCCAGCCGCTGCCCTTGCTTGTCTTCTTTCTGGGCCACCCGCAGGTTTACGGCCTGCTGCGTCTGTTCGCCAATCTGCCGGTCGAGATCGGCAAGTTCGTGTTTCAGCGTCTTCAGCTGGGCGTTGTGCCGGTGCAGATCGGCCCGCAACAGGTCGACTTTCAGGTACGCCAGAAACGTCGGGACGGCGTCGCGGCACTGGGCGAGGTGTGCCAGTTGGGTCTGCCATTGCTCATGCTGCTGCCGCTCGTCGACCAGCACCACCAGCCGGTCGATCTGATCGCGAATTTTACGTACCGTTTCGTGCGTCTGCCGCAGATCACCAAAAGCCGTCGTCATGGCCGCGATATGGTCGCGCACGTCGGTGCGGCCCAGCATCTGATTTCGGACAAAATCAGTCAGGTTTCCCACCGACTTCATCGATACGGTCTGGAAAAACAGGTCGAGAGCCGTTTCGCGCTGCGTGATGCCGAAATAATGACAGAATCGACTGGCGTATTCCGAAAACGAATCCAACAGTTCAACGCCGGGCGTTTCGCGCAGCCGCTTACGAAGTTTGGCCATGTCGCCCCCGAAATTGCCGAAGTCGCTGATGATGCTACGTTCGCCCTCGGCCACCATAAAGAATTTTTGCACCTTGCCTTCCCGTACCCAAAACGTCTGCGCCAGCGTCACGAGTTGCCCGGTCGTGTCGTCGGCGAAGCGGGCCAGCAACACGCTGTAATCTTTGTCGGGTTGCCGTAGATACTGCGCCTTCCGCGACCCGCTGACTTCGCTCTGCACGTTCTTATACTCGCCCAGCACGTAGCTCAGTGCTGACCGTTCGCGCCCTTCAGCCCCGGCGGCCTTGTTGTACGTGATGCGGTTGCCGGGCACCAGCAGGGTCGTCAGCGCATCGACCAGCGTCGACTTGCCGGAGCCGATGTCGCCGGTCAGCAGGGCGTTGGTACCGGCGGGGCTGATTTTCCAGATTTGTCCGTTGAACGTACCCCAGTTGCGAACTTCCAGCGTCTGGAGCCGAAAACCGGGTCGATGAGGGATTACGTCGGCGGAGGTGTTGGGATAGATTGACATGGTGGTTAACGGTTGACCCCACCCCAACCCCTCCCCGTAAGGGAGGGGCTTTACCTTTCTTCCAAGGTTAGCTCCTCCCTGACGGGTAGGGGTTGGGGAGAGGTGATTTTATACTTGCTCAATATTACTCACGGCTCTTGGCCCACTCGGCGTAGTGCGCCTGAAGTTTCTGGAGCAGGGCTTCGAGGTCTTCGATTTTGATATATGCGTTCAGCACCCGGCTTACTTCGTAACGGTCGTCTTCGCCTTTGAGCGGACGCAGGAACCGCAGTTCTTCGACGGCCCGCAGATAGGCGTCCATCTGCCTGGCGAGTTTGGTTTCGTCGGTGCCGGTCGTGGGCAGAAAAACGGCCAGTTGCTCCTTCAGCTCCTGCCCCGACACCACCAGCCCCATGCTGCCATCCTGTGCGTCGGCGTCGAGCAGCATTTTACGCAACAGCACACACAGCAGCGTAACCGGGTACGTCAACTGTCGTTTCTCTGACAGTTTGGGCCAGTTGGCCTGCTCGTCGGTGTACGTTAGTTGCCGAAGTAGCGCGTATCCTTCAGCGTCATCAACGTACACTTCCATACCGATCGTCTGGAAATGTCGTTTCACCTCGGCCAGGTGTTGCTGTAGCCGTCGCCATACGTCTTCCTGCTGCCGGTAGACGATACCTTTCGACAGGTGCAGGATGGGTAACGAGTGGGGCGGCAGTGTGGTCGTTTCCATGCGAGTGAGAGACTGACCAAACAGCAGGATGCTGTTTGAGACAAGTTGGGTATGCTTTTATCGGAGAAAGATCGTTTTTGGAAAGTGCGCTTGTTGGGTGATCCCGTCGGCGGTAGCATATTCGAGCATATCGGGTGACTGCTCATCGATCAGCGCTTTCTGGTCGCGCTCCCAGAGCGTGGCAATGCGGAAGTAAACCAGCAATTCGGTCAACCCTTTTTCAACCGGGTATTCAGCCACAACATCGGGCAGCGACACCTGCGACTGGTTGCGAAGCAGGCGACGGACGCGGTCGGTCAGTACGTTACTGTCGACGTACACCTGTTCGTAGAGTCGCTCCGCATTCAGCGCGTCGTCGGCCTGCCCTTCGGCCAGCGTCGTCGTATCGAGTTGCATAGCCTGCGTTGGCTCGAAGGGTTTCCGCTCCCAGACGATGGTGTAGTCGGGTTTACCGTCGATGGCGAAAAAGGCTCTGTCGGTGGGTGTCTGCGGTTGCAGCGTCAGGGCCAGTGCTTCGATCTGCCCGATCAGTTCCGACGCCCGGCGTTGCTGCTGATAGGCCCGCGTGTTCAGGAACCGGCGCAACTGCTCGAACAGGCGGTCGTTGGTGCGCTTGACGCGGTCGCCTTCGGCTACCAGATTCGTTTTCAGCCGACCCAGTTGTCGGTTCTGCTGCACCCGCTGCACGTCGGGTAGGGCCAGTACGTGTTGCAGCATCGCCTGAAACTCATCCTGCCGGGTCGGGTTCATCAAAAACTCCCAGAAAGCCGTAAAACTTCGTCCCTGATCGGTGTTCATGATGGCGTCCTGCGCCCGAAACACATCGTCCAGAAAACGCCCTTTCGACAGGTTTGTCCGTACCTGATCCTGGCGCACCTGCTGATTCAGTCCCCGAAAATTATGCTCGATCTGCCGGAAATCGGCCAGCAACCGATTGGCGGTATCTTCGAGCAGGCTGTAGCGATCACGGATTCGGGCGGCATCGTAGGTTTCGATATCCCCCGCCCGTACGCGGCCGATTTCGGCGTCGATTTGCCGACGTTGCTGTTCGAGTTCGGCTAGCCGGGTTGCCTGATCGGCAGCCGTATTCTGCACGATCTCCTTTAGCAGGTTGAAAATATTGAGCAGCCGCGATTCCGTCCCGACGAACTCCGCCTGATTCAGTTCGGACAGCCAGCGAAAGGCGCGTTCGGTAGCGGGCGTAAGTTCGTATGTAGCCTCGTCGGCATTGGGTTCGTAAAAGCGGTACAGAAACTCGTCTTTAACCCATTCCTCTAGGTATTGCTTAGCCGTTCGTGGATACCGCCTGCGGTCGGCGTCGGGAATTTCGTCGCCTGTCGGCTCGGCGTCGTTGAGGGCAAACAGCAGGTCGTTGAGCCGGGCCAGCAACTCACTATGTTTATATGATACCCGGTTGGCCTGCCGGAAACTATCGTACAGAAACTGGATCAGCAACGGAGCGGTTTCCTTACGCAGTAACGCCACCGTCCGGTCGTGGTTCATCAGCCATCGGACATCCTCGTGGGAAGCAAGATTGACAGGCATAAAGTTGGTGGAATAGAATTGCGCGACGTAACCACAGCAGCGCAATTGTACACACTATCCACCGTAATCTATTTACGGTCAGTTATTTTCTTTTGAAACCGTTCCAGTTACTTATGCAAACATGTCTTCTACCGCAAACTGCAATTCCGGCACGAGGGGTGCGGCTGAGATAACGTCCTGTCCTTTGTAAACCTTCGATTCATCGGGAGAGGTATAGACGAAAATTTTTTGCCGCTTCGGGACAATGTACCAGACAAGTTGGGTACCGCCATCGAAATAATCCTGAAGCTTGTCCAGCACATCCTCGTAGGATTCTGAGTCGGACAAAATTTCGATAGCAAACAGCGTGTTGATCCGTTCTCCCCGGCGGATCGCCTGTTTTTGCTCAGCTGTAACATACATCAGGTCCGGGATTCGCTTACGGGAGCCGTCCACATAGGAGTCTAACTCTGGTAACAGGTCATTTCCATGCTGAAAATCAGCGGTCCTGACAAACTGACGAATCAGAAAACTGGCAATAAAAATTTCGTTCTGTTTCGTGGCGGGTTTGGGAATGATACGCCCGCGCACAAATTCATAGCTTCTCCCGTGAGGATATTCCCGTTCCCAGGTGTCAAACTCATCGATAGTTTGCAAGTGGGTCGGTAATTCAGGACTAACTGGCGTGGCAATCATAGTGGTATGCGGTTGAGCTGACAGTATCGAAGATACGAAATTTAGCGGGCAAACGATAATCAACCCAGCAATGCGGTCTGGGCCAGATAAACACCCGCACCGGCGAGGTAGCCGAGCAGGGCCAGCCAGCTGATGCGACGCAGGTACCAGCCGAACGTGATGTTTTCCAGCCCCATGACGGCGACACCAGCAGCTGAACCGATTACCAGTAAGCTCCCGCCCGTACCGGCACAATACGCCAGAAACGACCAGAGCGCGCTGTCGATCGGGTAGGCCGTCAGGTCGTACATGCCCATTGCTGCGGCCACGATCGGTACATTGTCGACGACGGCCGACGCAACGCCGATCAGCAGGACGATCAGGCTGGTGTTACCAATGGCGTTGTCCAGCGAACTGGCCAGGCTGTGCAGGACACCCGTTGCGTCGAGCGAGCCGACGGCCAGCAGGATACCCAGGAAAAACAGCATACTCGGCGTGTCGATGCGACTGAGGGCGTAGGAAGCAGTCAGTTTTCGACGCTCCGATTCGTCCTTATCCTTATGGATTAGCTCCGATGCGACCCAGATTGCCCCCAGCGCGAGCAGCATGCCCATGTAGGGCGGCAGGTGCGTAACCGTCTTGAAAATCGGCACGTAGAGCATGGCCCCCAAACCGATGGCCAGCATCAGACGACGGTCGCGACGGGCAACGGGCGTAATGTAGGGGCGGCTGACGCCCCGGCTGGCGCGGGTCTGCACCGACTGCTCATTGGGCGTATACTGATAGGTTATGATGATAAGCGGAACGAGCAGCGCGGCCAGGCTGGGTAATAACAGCGACTGAATAATGGCCGATGCACTGATCTGTCCACCAATCCAGAGCATGGTCGTCGTGACGTCACCGATGGGCGACCAGGCCCCCCCTGCATTGGCCGCTACGATCACCATACCGGCCATCGTCAGTCGTTGTTCGGTATTACTGACCAGTTTGCGCAGCACCGACACCATCACAATCGCGGTAGTCAGGTTGTCGAGCAGAGCCGACAGAAAAAACGTCAGCAAGCAGATGATCCAGAGCAGCGTACGGGTGTTGCGGCTGGCAATGCGGTCGGTGATGAGCGAGAAACCATCGTGCGCGTCGATCAGTTCGACAACGGTCATGGCCCCCATCAGGAAAAACAAAATCTCGGCAATGTCGGCCAGATGGTCACGCAGGTGCTCGACAACGAGTTCGATCTGCGGAGCCATGAGCGCGTAAATCGCCCAGCAGATGACACCCGTAATGAGTGCCGTCGCCGTTTTGTTGAGGTTGATGGTGTGCTCAAGCGTGATCAGCATGTAGCCGACGCCGAACACAAGCAATAAAGCAAGCGTCATGTATAGCGAACCGGGAACGGTGTGTTTGTAGTTCGTTGTTATTCCGGCAGCACAACAACAAACTACAAACAACGAACTACAAACCCGTGATGGCCCGATCCCGCTTCATTGTCCAAGTACCGAAACTCGGTCCCGACGGGATGGCGTTGTTTCCGTTCATACTGGTTCGTCAGCCCAATCCCGGTCCGATCCTGGTCAATCATGAGCGGATTCATTTACGGCAGCAGACCGAACTGGGCGTGCTGCCTTTTTACCTGTGGTATCTGACCGAGTACATTATCCGCCGGATTCAGCACCGCGATCATTATGAAGCTTACCGAAACATCAGTTTCGAGCGGGAAGCGTTTGCCAACGAAACCAACCTCACCTACCTCCGCACCCGACGCTGGTGGAATTTTTTAGCTTATGTTTAACGTGGACTAGCGCATGTTGTGTAGCCTGGACCGGTCCGCCGGCGCGGGTCCACGTCCGGGTGGG
>CAZOQC010000017.1:0-124352 GCA_964581865.1 uncultured Spirosoma sp. | reverse complement strand
TGTAAGCCGCCCAGTTGATCTGGATAGACCGCCCGCCCGCCAAACCGCTGGCCCGCCCGGTCAGGTTACGAACAGCGGGTGCAATAATCTGTACACTTAGCGTCGCAAAGGAAACGAGCGTAGTGGTCCCACGGGGGGGCACATCGCTGGCCTTGAGCGTAATGTCATACGGTTGATTACGAACCTGATTGCAGTTGGTTTGCCAGTAGAACGTAGCCGTACCGGGCTGCGCCAGTGCAACACCACCATTGATAAGCCGGGCGTACTCCTGCGGAATACTCAGGCTGGCTGGCAATGGCGATCCGTCGGCCAATATGTTCAGCGGTCCGCCGTACGCATTGATAATGACGCGTTGCCCATCCGGATCAGTGGCCGTAACCGGCTGCTGAATCAGCGTACCGGCTTCCACACAGAGCGATGCCCCCGCGATCAATGGTCGTTTGTTGGGCTGATCGACCACGACGATCTGCATATCGCGGGTGACCTCGCCAATCAGTACGCCATTGCGCCATTCTTCCACGATGAACGCGAAATTGAACTGACCGATGCGGTTGGGTGCATCCCAGCAGAGCTGCCCGGTACGGGAATCGATGGTAAAGCTGGGTGGCCCGCCCGATTCATTAGTCGTGCTGTATACGGTCGGGTCCTGATAAGCCGGGATAAACCGGCTGCGGCAACTGTTGGGTAAACCTTCCTTCGGCTTGCTCAGCCGGTAGGCCAGACTATCACCATCGGCATCGTAAGCGGCCGGGTTATGGCAAAACCGCTGGCCGACGCGGGCGGAATCGAGGGGCGGGTTGAGCATAACCGGCGTCGAGTTCAGGCCCAGATTCGGCGCAATCAGAATCGTTGTCGACACGAAGAACGTCAGGTTATCCGACGTAGCGGGTGGCGGCAGATTGATCGTACCTGCGTTCCGGTTGGCAATCTGCACACTAATTTCGTACGTGTTCGGCCCCGGAAAGGTATGTGTTGTCCGGTAGATGTTGATCGACGACGTTCGCCCGTTGATGTACCGAATCGGCAGCTGGCGATTCACCGTTTCAGTGGTGTTGTCGCCGAAGCAGAACGTGTACGAATTCGCGTCGCGGGCGGCAGCGGCCCCGGTCCGTTCGTCGTAATAGGCTGTCAGGGTAATCTCGTAGGTGAGCGAGGTCGCCGACAGGCGACGGGTGGTAATTTCACCAGCCCGTACGTGCGTCGCCCGGCTCACGGTTGGCAGCAATACGAACCCGAAAAAAAGGGCTAGTAGCCCGTATCTGTAAAGTAAACGCATAGTCTTAACGCATTTCAAATACAACGCATATTTACCCCGAAAGCGTATCAATCGGCCTGCTGACAAGCCGTGTTTTTCAGACCTTGTACAGCCCCGGCCGGTTGAATATCGTTTTCCAGAAAAAACGGCCAAAAATTCCTACCTGCCGGGCAAACATCCGCTGATTGTCCAGCGCCTGAAACGGTGATTTTCGGTTCTTCAGGTTGATGAACATCTTGCCGGCAAAGACCACCGGCACGAGTAATTCGTAATGAGCCATGAGCACCAGATAGGCCCCCACGCCGTACTGTTTACGGACCCACAGGAGTTGCGACACCTGAATCTGCGACCGAAACCGGTTGATGTGCGTCACGACATGCTTGCTGTTGTCGCTGCTACCGTACTCAAGGTGAATAAACCGGGTATCAGGCAACAGCAGTAATCGACCCTGCTTACCGAGCCGGTACCCCCACTCGACATCTTCGCCGTACATAAAAAACGATTCATCCAGCCCACCTGCTTTGGCAATGGTCGAGGGGCGGGTCATCAGAAACGCCCCCGACAGCCATTCAACCTCCGCCGGATCGGCAAAAGCCGGATCGGGCAATTGTCGCTTGAGCCAGTCTTCAGCCCGTTGCCCCGACGGCAGGATGTAAAACGCCCGGCGCATCTGGTTGAATGTTGTGTACAGGTTCGGGCGCAGGCTCCCGTCGGCACTGAGTTGGTGCGCGCCGACAGCTGCCACGTCGGGCTGCTCATCGAGTACCTGGACGCAACGGGCCAGCACATTGTCGATCAGTAGCGTATCGGAGTTGAGCAGCAGCACATTACGCCCCACTGCCTGCCGAATACCGAGGTTGTTTGCCCGCGCAAAGCCAGCGTTTGTCCCCATATCAAACCAGCGGACATCAGGATAACGGGCCAGCACCTGCGCCCGGCTGTCATCTTCCGATTGATTGTCGACGATAATTATTTCAAACGTGATACCACTGGTGTGGGCATAGACCGACGCCAGACAGTCGAGAATCAGCCGGGGCGTTTTATAATTGACAATGATGATACTCAGATCAGGCAAGGCAGGCAGAATTGGTCGGACGGTAAAGATAGGGCAAGGTTTGTGGTTCGTCGTTTGTTGTTTGTAGTTTCTGACGGCCGGGCGGCTATCCATGAAACGCAAAGCGCCGGGTTTGCACCCGACGCGATGACGAATTGACTACGATAGCAACCACAAACCGTAAGCTCAATACAGCACCCACGTGTCTTTGCCGCCACCGCCCTGCGATGAGTTGACCACGAGGGAGCCTTTGCGCAACGCCACACGCGTCAGCCCGCCGGGAATTACGTTGACGCCATCACCATAAAGTATGTACGGTCGCAAATCGACATGACGCCCCTCAGCCCGGTCGCCAACCAGGCAGGGTACACGGGAGAGCGAGATCGTTGGCTGGGCAATGTAGTTGCGCGGGTTTTCACGAATTTTCTGCCGGAACAGTTCGTGTTCTTCTTTCTCCGCTTTCGGCCCGATCAGCATCCCGTAGCCACCCGCTTCGTTGGCTTCCTTCACCACCAGTTGCTCGATGTTATCAAGTACATACCGGCAGTCTTCCTCTTCACGGCAAATGTAGGTCTGCACGTTCGGGATGATCGGTTCCTCGTTCAGGTAATATTGAATAATGCGGGGCACATACGCATAAATCACCTTGTCGTCGGCAACGCCGGTTCCGGGGGCATTGGCGAGTGCGACGCGGCCTTTTTTATACACCTCAAAAATGCCGGGCACCCCAATCATCGAGTCGGGGTTGAACGCGTCTGGGTCGAGGAAGGTATCATCAATCCGCCGGTAAATGACGTCGACAATCTGGAATCCTTTCGTCGTCCGCATCTTGACATAGCCGCCGGACACCACAAGATCACGCGCTTCGACCAGTTCGACACCCATCTGCTGGGCTAAGTAGGAATGCTCAAAATAAGCCGAGTTATAAATACCCGGCGTCAGTACAACTACCGTTGGGTTGGGCCGATCAGCAATGAACTGGAGCATCTGCAGGAGCCGCGTCGGATAATCGGATACAGGTCGAACCCCGGTTTTCGCCAGTACTTCCGGGAACGTCTGCTTGGTCAGTTCGCGGTTTTCGAGCATATACGACACGCCCGATGGGCAGCGCAGGTTGTCTTCCAGCACCATAAACTGGCCGTCATCACCCCGAATCAGGTCGGTACCCGTAATGTGACACCAGATACCTTTCGGGGGATGAACACCCATGCAAACCGGCAGAAACGACTTACTCGACTCGATCAGATCGCGCGGTACGACCCCATCGTTCAGAATCCGCTGCTCGTTGTATACATCGTCAAGAAACATGTTCAGCGCCTTGATCCGCTGCACGAGTCCTGCTTCCAGCCGATCCCACTCCGCCGATTCGATCACACGCGGGATGATGTCGATGGGCATGATCCGTTCCGTGCCTTCGCCTTCCGCATATACGTTGAACGTGATTCCCATGCTCATCAGCGATCGCTCAGCAGCATGCTGCCGACTCACGACATCATCCCGGGTCAGTTGTTCGACGCGCTCCCGAAACGGCACGTAGCCCGAACGTACCTGCGTTTCATCGGCGAACATTTCGTCAAAAAAGTTCTCGGTGCGGTAATCGGTAAACGTAAAATTGGTGGATTTCTGGCTCTGTGACTGCTTCTTGCCATTACCCGATTGCGACTGCGACTGCATAGGTTATCTAAAATAATAAAATACAATATATGGGCAAATAGACCATCGACCAAATAAATTACGCAACGTAGCCCCGAAGACCATACACGCTTAGTATAAATAGCCCTTGCAGGACTAGTTGTAACCGGTAGAAAACACGTTGACCCGCTCGAGCGGGTCAACGTGTTTTCTACCGGTTGCCGGTCGTATCGGGGGGAGCCGTCGGCTCGGTAGGGGGTGCGGTCTGGATAAACGTCGAGTCAGTGGCCTCGCCGTTTACAGCCGTCGAATCCGACTCGTTCGATTCTTCCTCATCGTCGGGATAGCTACACCCGTCGTACTCCTTCGTTACAGCAAACGTCGGCTTTGGAAATGGCCCCTGCAACGATTTGAATTTGGGATCGGCGTACACTTTCTGCAGAAACGTACCCACAATCGGCAGGGCCGTTCGGGCTCCTTCGCCCAGGTCCGTCGACCGAAAGTGAATGCTTCGATCGTCGCCCCCCACCCAGGCTCCCACAACCAGGTTGTTTGATACGGCGACAAACCAGCCGTCGGAGTTATTGGACGTTGTACCCGTTTTAGCCCCGATCTCATTCCGGTTTTTAAACAGGTCGTACTGCCACAGGCTCTGCGACGTACCGCCCGACTCCTGCAGGCCACCCTGTAGCATGTAGCGCATCAGGAAGGCCGATTCGGGGCTGATCGCCCGCCGGGTAGCCGCCGTAAACGTCTGAATCTCTTTGCCGTCGCGGTCTTCGATCCGCTGGACAATGATTGGGGTAGTGGCTTCACCTTCGTTGACAAAGGTGCAGTACGCGCCTACCAGTTCGTAAAGTGACACATCCGACGAGCCCAGGCCGATGGATGGCACGGCGTCGAGTCGGCTGTTGATACCCATCCGGTGCGCGTATTCGGCCACCCGCTCCGGTCCCACGCGGTCGGTCAGTTCGGCCGTGATCGAGTTGACCGAGCGGGCCATTGCCCGGCGCAGGGTCATGCTGGAATAGGTGTAGTAACCTGTCGAGTTACGGGGTTCCCACACTTTATCCTCGCCATTTTCGCGGTATTCCTTCCGAAACGGTTTGTCGGTGATCCGGTCGCAGGGACTCATGTTACTGAGCGTATCGTCGATAGCCGTGGTGTAGACAAACGGCTTGAATGTCGAGCCCGGTTGCCGCTTACCCTGCTTCACATGGTCGTACTTGAAGTAATCGTAGTCGAGCCCACCAACCCAGGCCCGGATGTAACCCGTATGCGGGTCCATCGCCACCATACCCGCCTGCAGGAAATGCTTGTAGTAAGCGATAGAATCGTACGGCGTCATTTCGGTCGAGTCGTAGCCACGTTTACTTTTCCAGCTGAACACCCGCATCTTGTACTTTTTATTTTTCATGTAGTACATGATCGAGTCGGGGTAAAGCGGCATGAACCGGCGGCTCAGCGACTTATAGCGTTCGGTTCGGCGGGCTACGGAGTCGATAAAGCCGGGCAGTTCGTTGCCATCTTCATCCGTCCACGGATTTTCATCGCCCCAGTGATCGTTGAACGTTTGCTGGAGTTTCTTCATCTTTTCCGACGTGGCGCTTTCCGCGTAGGTCTGCATCCGCGAATCGATGGTCGTTACGATGCGTAACCCGTCGGTGTACAGGTCGTAGCCGTTTTCGTCGCCCCATTTTTTCACGAAATCCTGTACCGCGTTCTTGAGGTAACTGGCCGGACCAGAGTACGGATTCTCCGGCGTGAAGTCTGTCACCAGTGGTAGCCCACTGATCGAATCAGCCTGATTTTTCGACAGGAATTTGTATTTCGCCATCTGCGCCAGGACCACATTCCGCCGTTCTTTCGACCGTTTCGGATTTTTCAGCGGATTGTACGCCGTCGTCGCTTTCTGCAAACCCACCAGCACGGCACCTTCCTGTACGTTCAGGCTGTCGGGTTCTTTGTTGAAAAACGTGCGGGCGGCCGTTTTCAGCCCAAACGAATTACTACCGAAATCGACGGTGTTGAAATAGTACGTCAGGATTTCGTCTTTCGAGAAATTACGCTCCAGCTTCAGGGCCATCAACCATTCCTTCGACTTATAGACGATGGTTCTGATCAGCGGAATGCGGGTCAGCAGGCCCGTGTCCTGCTTCCGTCGGGTCTTGAACAGGTTCTTGGCCAGTTGCTGCGTAATGGTAGACCCCCCTCCATCGCGCCCCAGACTCAGCACCGCCCGACCAATCGCGCGCGGATCGATACCACCGTGGGAAAAGAACCGCACATCTTCCGTCGCGACGAGCGCGTTGACCAGCGATTTCGGGATATTTTCGTACTTGATGGGTGTACGGTTTTCGGCGTAAAACTTACCGATCATCACGCCATCCTGCGAATAAATCTCTGACGCCTGATTAAGCTTCGGATTTTTCAACTCCTCCACGCTCGGCATCGGGCCGGTGAGGTACAGGAAATTATAATTGATCGTGAAGACGTACAGCCCCAGCAGCAGCGCACCAATCAACCCAAAGCGAATCCCGTTTTTCAGGTACGGGTAGTACCAGCTATCAGGGTCGACGTACCGGTGAACAAACGACCTCAGTTGGTCACGGTATTCATGGTACGTCTCCGCCCATGCGCTGACGCGTTCTTCACCAGCTACGCGGGCCGTTTGCCGGTAAATGTGTCGGCCGACTCCGCGTCTGACGTCACCAAGTTGGGTCTGGCGCCGTCGAATTCGCTGCCGAAACGCGCCAAAAGCGTGTCGGACAGAGCGGAATCGCTTCCTATCTTCACTCATGCGATTAGTTGCGAATAAGAGGTTGGTTCAGGGTTTCCTGCGTGCCCCCGGGGTTGTATTTACGTACTGGCGGGGTCTCAAATATAACGCATTTCGGCCCATCTCACGCATACCGCTTATACCGCCTGCCCGAATCGACTTGTCGTACCACCTACAGACCAGCCGTAAACAAAAACAGCCAACCCTGTTAAGGATTGGCTGCTCAATATACGATATGCGTTATTTCTTTTCGAAGAGCATCCCCGCGCCGTTCATGCAATAGCGCAGCCCGGTTGGCTTTGGGCCGTCGTCGAATACGTGACCAAGGTGACCATCGCACACGCTGCACATGATCTCGGTCCGTGCCATGCCGTACGACTTATCGACTTTCTCTTTCACGGCATCCTTCGCGATGGGCTTGTAGAAGCTTGGCCAGCCCGTACCCGAATCGAATTTCGTATCCGATGAGAACAGCGGGTTTTTGCAGGCAGCACAGACGAATGTACCGTGAGCGTGATTGTCATTAAGTGGACTGGTAAACGCCCGTTCGGTGCCATGTTCCCGCAGAATGTAATACTGCTCGGGTGTCAGGGTTTTCTTCCATTCGGCGTCGGTCTTCACCACCCGCCGACCACCCGGCGAAGCATCGTCGGCTACTTTTTTAGCCGGATCGCCGGTTGCGTTTGACAGGCTGGGAATCAGCAGTGTACCAGCCAGCAGGCCAGCGTATAGTTTCGATAAGAATGTCTTTTTCATTGTCTGTTCAGTAGGTATTGTCAGAAGCCCGGCGAGTGGCCGGGCTTCGTAAATAAAACGCAAATCAATACGGCTGCGTTCCCGGTTCTAGGCAGTCGGTGACATCGCCAGTAGTGTTTCCAGCGATGGCGTAGGGCTCCCTCCCCGCTTCTCCACCGTGACGGCGAACGCATCGGCTTTAGCAATGGTCCGGTTCATTTTCTGAAGAGCCGTACCATCCAGTTTACCATCGAATACTCCCGCATCGATCGGCTTGCCATTGACCAGCGACCAGAGCTGATACTGCTTGTCGGCGGGTAGAGCGGGCAGCGATTTTACTTCGACAGAAACCTGCTTCGTGCCGGGGTTCCAGAATACCAGAATATCGCCTTTGGGTGCTTTGTCGTTACCGCGCAGTTCCAGCGTGCGGGTGCCGGGCTGCCGCAATACAGCCAGGGTCTGTTCGGTTTGCTGCTGACTGGTACGCGTCTGTTTCAACTCCATCTGCATCGAGTCGTTGGCTTCCCGTAGCGACGCCATCGCCTTCTGATTCGACTGAAGCTGCGTAATCAGAAAGTACGAGAAAAACAGTACCAGCAGTGCAGCAGCGGCCGCTACCATCCAGGTCGTTTTGTAAGTATACGGCTGTGTAGCAGCAATGGGGGCCTCCCGATCAAGGGGTAGCGGACGTACGATCGTGTTGTCGGTGGCTTCCTCAAACGTCAGCTGGCTCATAATCCGGTCTTTCAGACCAACCGGCGGCTCAACGCTGTGCAGTAAGGCGTAGTTTTCCACCGATAGCATCAACTCGTCGAGTTCCTGTCTGATTTCGGGGTATATAGACGCCAGACAGTTTACCTCCCGCAATTCCTGATCGCTGACGGCGCCGATTGCGTATGAGTCCAGAATGCCTGAAGCTATGTACTCTTCTACGTTCATGACTTAAACAATTGTTTCAGTTCCTGTAAAGCCGCCCGAATACGGGTTTTGACCGTACCGAGGGGCAAATTGAGTTCATCAGCAGCTTCTTCGTGGGTATACCCACCAAAATACACCAGGTCGATCAACTGTCGACGGTCGGGCCTGAGCTGGCTGACCACTTCCTTGATCCCGATATGCTCGGGGTTAGGTTGCTGGGTATTGTGCTGCCGATCAACTACATGTACGTTTTCTTCATCCGTACGGATTGCGTTGGCGGGAGAAGGTTGTGATTTTTGTGCCCGGATGGCATCGATAGCTGTATTACGAGCTACATTCAGCATCCACGTAAACAGACGACCCTTACTGGAGTCGTAGGCATCGAGGTTCTTCCAGATCTTAACGAAGATATCCTGCACCAGATCCTGTGCGTGCTCTTCTTCGCGCACGATCCTGAGTACAACACCGTACAGCGCAGGGGAATACTGATCGTATAGCCAGTGGAATGCCTTCTGATCGCGCTGGACCAACTTCTCGATCAGGACACTTTCCGAGACCAGGGATGATTGACGTTTCACAAGGAGGTAATTATACGCGCCAAATATAAATGAATTTTACAGAGACGAATTTGCACTTTATTTAAACACAAACCCGATCAAAAAGCTAGTTTACATAAACATAGCCCCACTGACTGGCAATTCGTTCGCCACACCATTAGCTTCTCCTGCCAGTTGGGGTACTGATAAACTGCTTCGTACTACTATCAAGTAACGCCAAACTAAAGCATAAAACGCCAGATTGCCTACATGGAAAAAGGCAGTGGTTACTGGTATGACATAGATGCCCACACAGCAACCACTGCCTAAAGGACAGATTACTGGAAATTTGTTCCCTTCGGGTCAGGTGTTGCGTTACCGGTTACCCCGTTTTTTAGGCTTTGGCGTCGCGGACGGGCCAGCAGCCGCACTGCCAACTCCGGTTGGTGCGTTAGTGACAGCGTCGGAATTGTAGTTCGTGACGTTACTGTTGTTGATCGCGGTGCCGTCGTCGGTGGCCGCGTTGCGGTACCGTTCTTCCTGCACCCGAGCCGACGCTTTTGGCGTACCCGATTTTTTCGACATCATCTTTCCACTTTTACGGGCCGACTTGGGCATAGTGTCGGCGGGTGCAACAACGTGATCCGTACCGGGATTTCGGTCGATCGATAAGGCAGGTACGGCCGAAACCATCAGCAGCCCCAGCGCCATATGCAGGCTTATTTTCATAACAGAACAGATTAATCTGGTTTACCGAATATGCCACTATGAACCCGCTGTGATCCGAAAAGTTTTACCAACTATACGTTGTTTACCAACAGGCCGATAGCTTTGTCGGGTAATCAGCAAACCCGTTTCGTTTGTATGCAGACTATCCTTCCCTTACCGACGCAGCCCGTCAAGCCCGGTACCAGCACAGGGCAACAGTTCTGGAGTTCGACCGACAAAACGATCGATTCGTACTCCCCCGCCGATGGGCAGCTGATCGCCCGCGTTCACCCGTCAACCCGCACCGACTATGACCGCGTCGTGGCAACGGCGCAGACCGCGTTTGCCGAATGGCGACTGGTACCGGCTCCGCGTCGGGGCGAAATCGTCCGGCAGATGGGTGAGCAGTTTCGTCGGTACAAACGCGAACTGGGTACGCTGGTCAGCTACGAAATGGGTAAGTCGCTGCAGGAAGGGCTGGGCGAAGTGCAGGAAATCATCGACATCTGCGATTTCGCCGTGGGTCAGTCACGGCAGTTGTACGGCCTGTCGATGCACTCCGAACGACCGGCGCACCGGATGCTGGAGCAATGGCACCCGCTGGGTGTCGTCGGTATCATTTCGGCGTTCAACTTTCCGGTGGCCGTCTGGTCGTGGAATGCGATGATTGCCTGGGTTTGCGGGAATGTCTGCATCTGGAAACCGTCGGAAAAGACTCCGCTTACGGCGTTGGCCTGCCAGCAGATTATCACGGAAGTGCTGCGTAATAATGATGTACCGGAAGGTGTATCGTGCCTGATTACGGGTGGCCACGCAGCGGGTGAATGGCTGGCGAACGACCCCCGTATTGCGCTGCTTTCGGCCACGGGCAGCACCCGCATGGGCCGGGCCGTGGCAACCGCCGTAGCGAGTCGGCTGGGGAAAAGTCTGCTCGAACTGGGCGGTAACAACGCCATTATCGTGACTGAGCACGCTGACCTCGATCTGGCCATTCCGGCCATTGTGTTCGGGGCTGTCGGCACAGCCGGGCAACGCTGTACCACGACCCGCCGGATTATCGTACAGGACAGTATCTACGATGACGTAAAAAATCGGTTGGCGAATGCCTACGCGCAGTTACGCATCGGCAACCCGCTGGATGAGTCGTTTCATGTTGGCCCGCTGATCGACGCCGATGCCGTGCGGGGTTACGAGCAGGCCATAGACGCGATCCGGCAGGCCGGTGGGCGATTTGTGGTGGAACCGGAACGGCTCAGTAAGCCTGAGTTTGCGTCAGGTTGTTACGTGCGCCCGTGCATTGCCGAAGCACAAAACGACTGGCCTATCGTTCAGCACGAAACGTTTGCGCCCATCCTCTACCTGCTCCGCTACACCACGTTCGACGAGGCCATGGCGCAACAGAATGCCGTGCCACAGGGGCTGTCGTCTGCGGTGTTTACCCTCAACCTGCGCGAAGCCGAGCGGTTTCTGTCGGTAGCGGGTTCCGACTGCGGCATTGCCAATGTCAACATTGGTACGTCGGGTGCGGAAATTGGCGGAGCGTTTGGTGGCGAAAAAGAAACCGGCGGTGGTCGCGAATCCGGCTCCGACGCCTGGAAAGCTTATATGCGTCGCCAGACCAATACGATCAACTACGGCACCACCATGCCGCTGGCGCAGGGCATCTCGTTTGAGTT
Organism: uncultured Spirosoma sp.; assembly: GCA_964581865.1. GTDB lineage: Bacteria > Bacteroidota > Bacteroidia > Cytophagales > Spirosomataceae > Spirosoma. The sequence continues at coordinate 113,059 of CAZOQC010000017.1, read as the reverse complement.
GTAAGTGCCGCAGTTGATGGTATTTTTCGTGGTGTCGGTGTCTGGAACGCCAGCCCCGACACCACGAGAGCGATACGTTTACCAGTGATACGTTCCGACTGATCGTTTGGGTAAGGTGCTCGTTATCGACTGGCCTTTGTAGCGAATATTGAACGACTGGGGGGCATCACTATCGTTCAACACGATAATCACGATACCACCGTCTGTGGTCTTGAAGGCTACGTTTGGCAACGTATCATAGGTGTTGGATGCGATGCGCACCGAACCCGGCCGCACCAGTTTCGACGCCGTGGCAATGGTGTAATAAGCCGGGTTACGCGTCACGGTATTTCCCGCCAGCGTAACCGCTCCCAGGCACTGGGTACAGCCGCCGGGCGTATGCGGATTCTGATTCGGGTCGGCGGCAAGGTTCCATTCAAGCACCGTACGCGCCCAGTTGCGTGTGGCCCCAATAATCAGCGTTTTTACGTGCCAGTTCAGGTCAGTAACCAGGTTGCCGGGTGCGCCAACCCATTGCTCGGTGAAGTATATATGCTTATCTGGATAAGCGTTGTGAACGTCTGACAGCGCCGTAATCGGCCCGGCGTACAGGTGGAAAGCCGACCCGTCGACGTACTGCCGGGCGTCGGGGTCGTTCAGGATGGTGAGCGGGTAATCGGGGTGGTCGGCGTTGTGGTCGTAGAGCAAAATTTTCGTATCGATTTTTGCCTGCCGGAATGCGGGACCGAGGTTGTTTTTGATGAACGTAGCCTGTTCGGTTGGCAGCATCAGCAGACTCGGATTATTGCTCGGATGCAGTGGCTCGTTCTGTATCGTGATGGCGTCGATACGAATACCTTCTGCCCGCATACCCTGAATGTACCTGACAAAATACCGGGCGTAAGCATCGTAGAACGCAGGCAGCAGACTCCCGCCTTTCGAATTGCGGTTGGTTTTCATCCAGATCGGCGGGGACCAGGGCGAACCAAGGATTTTGATGGCCGGATTGACCGCCAGAATCTGCTTCAGCACCGGAATCAGGTAGGTCCGGTCGGGGTCGAGCGAGAAGTTGGTCAGCGTTGAATCGGTTTGTCCGTCCGGCAGATCATCGTACGAAAAGACCTGTTCGTCGAGGTCCGACGCGCCGATACTGATGCGCAGATAACTGGCACCGATGCCGTTTCCCTCCGTTGAAAACAGTTCGTTCAGCAACGCAGCCCGTGCCGCCGTATCCATGCGCTGCAGCAGCATAGCACTGCCGCCCGTCAGGGTGTAGCCGAAGCCATCAATCGATTGAAACATTTGTTTGTCGTCAACACCGATTGTTGGATACGCATTGGCGACGCTGCCAAACGGCAACGGAGCAGACTGCCGGACAAACAGCGCCGAGCCATCGGGATTGGTCAGCCAGAACTCAGCACGCTTGCCGGTAACCGGCAATGTAGTCACACGGCTACAGGCTGCGCCTAAGCAAAGTGTTGCTGCCAGTACAGCCATGCGGTAAAAAGCGGTCATCAGGAGTAGATTAAAAAAACTCGTCTTTGGCCGTTTCATACGGCCAAAGACGAGTCTGGTTGTCGACGTGTAAAAATGACTAATTCAGGTCGTTCCTACTCAAGCCGGACGCTTATATCCCCGCAGAAGGTATGACCCGGTGTCAGCGCAACCAGTCCTTCGCCGTTGTTGAACGCATCGACATTGGCCGACAGCGGCTCGATGGCGACGCTATCCCGGCGGGGTGGCGTAAAGCATACCAGGTAATTGAGTTTGCCCGGTCCTGTTTGTTGGCGAATAACAATACTGGCGTCGGCAGCCTCCGAGCGCAGGCTGGTTTCAAGATATCCTTCCTCGCCAGCCTTCAACTCGTAGGCATTATCGAGCCTGACACCGTCCAGGGCCAGTTGTTCTCCGTGGCGCAACGCTTCGCGCCCTGTTGGAAGCATCGTTTTCTGGTCGAGCACGATGGGCGCGCGGTCCGGCATCGTAATCGACAGCGTGTCAACAGATTGACCGTTAAAGGTAAAATAAGGGTGCCAGCCAAACGCTACCGGGCAGTTACCCGACCCGGTATTAAGGGCTTCGTACGACAGGTGCATCGCGGTCGGCCCCGCCGTTTTGCGCAGCGAATACGACACCGTGAAGTCGAATGGAAACGGATAACCAACTGTGTCCCCTTTGTGCTGGTACCGAATGGTCAGGCAGGCTTCGGTAGACGTAACTTCCTGGTTGACAACCGTAAACTCTTTATCATTGATAAACCCGTGGATCGAATTGTCGCGGTTCATTTCGTTGAGCCGTAACGCGTGATCGTCGCCCTCGAAGCTGTACGTACCGTGCTTGATACGACTCGGGTACGGAAACAGCAGCGCGCCAGCGTACATCTCATCGGCTACCAGCGACTGGAGCGAGGTGGGGGCATGAAGAATTGGGATCAGTTTTTCGTCTTTACGGAGAGCGAGCCGCCGAAGAATACCGCCATAAGCCGGTATAACGGTCATGTATTCCCCCGTTTCGGTATCCTTGATTGTGTATTCAACAATGGGGTCGTGCTGATCGGGCAGTACCCCAAACGGTTCTGACGTGATTACGTAGGCCATGCGGCTATCTGTGGGAAGTTTGTCTCGTGAAATAAGCCATTACGGCCGGGTTTTGTTTGGCTTTTCCTGATTTGGTCCACCTTATAGTTCACCCTCGACGCCCAGCCCAAACAACGCAAAGTCGTAACGGACAGGGTCATTCGGGTCGAGTTCCCGCAGGGTTTCGGTCAGGCGCAGGGCCGTTTTCCAGTCGGGCGGGGCAGGCCGATCGGTACGGCTGTCGAGCAGGCCGAGCCGGTGCGCCACGCGGTTGACGTGTACGTCGATGGGGATAACCAGCTGACTGGGTTTCAGGCGGGTCCAGAGTCCGAAATCGACGCCTTTATCATCCTGCCGGACCATCCAGCGCAGAAACATCAGCAGCCGTTTGCACGACGAGTTCCGGGCGGGCGTAGCGATGTGTTTGCGGGTGCGGGCGGGAAAATACTCACTTTCGGCGCAGAACCGGTCGTGAAACGCGATCAGTGCGGGGGCCACTGTTTCGGCAGTTGGGTCGACGCCCTGCACAAACGCGTCCTCCAGCGAATCGTGCTGCAAATAGTACGCCCGAAAAAAGTGGATAAAATACAGCGCATCGGTCGCATTGAACGTGCGGTGCTTAAAGTCCAGAAAGCGGTTGAGATCGGTTTCCTGGTGCGTACGGATGAACTCGTAAGGAGCGCCGTCCATCCGATCGATCAGTTCGGCGGTTTTGCGCAGGATCACCGGTCGCTGTCCCCAGGCCAGCACAGCCGCCCAGAAACCCATGATCTCGATATCCTGCCGAACGGTGAATTTATGCGGAATGGAAACGGGGTCGCGCTCGATAAACGACGGCCCGTTGTACTGATCGGCCTTGCGATTGAGCAAATCCGCGACTTCAGGCCGGATCAATGCGAGCGTCCTCCGCTAACGACCCAGGCCATCGCTCTCGAAATACCCGAAAAGACAGCCAGCAACGTCGACATGACAAAGGTAAAGACGGCGATGAAGGGGTATGCCAGCGTAAACATCACGTTGAACGTCATGTAGCCGGGCGTGGCCTTCATCTTTTTTTCCCGTTCCTGATGCCGCCGGGCCAGGCGTTCTTCTTTGGTTTCCATAGTTTTCGTTTAAGGTTTATGGTTCAATGTTTAAGGTTTTGCCAGCGCCGAAGGAACGTTAGACCTTAAACTAAAAACCTTAAACCGCGCCTACGGCGCTATGTAACTGACTTCGGCTCGAAAACGTCGGTCGTCGGGGGAAAGTTTCGCGAACGCCTGGCTCGACAGCTTTACCAGAATCTTGTCGTTGACACCCGTATCGGGTAATCGGCCGATGACTTTCACCCAGATACTCTGGTTGTTGAATGCGTTGCGCACCTGCACCAGCGTACCAACGGGGGCGCTTCGGTGCAACGCCAGGTATTTGCCCGATCCATCGGTGCCATCGATCATTTCGGCAACGCCCGTTGTCGATAACCGACGGCCCCGCGTCGGCATGGGCGCATCGTTGCCGGGGTGCGGCAGTTCCACTTCGGCGATGGGTACGGTCGACGTCGGGCGCGATTCAGTCGGGCGGGCCGACGTCGGTTCGGTGGTAGCGGGTTTCGTTGTCGGCTTTGGTTCAGCAGGACGCTCCGTACGGGCTGGCTCCGCTTTTGGCTCCGACTTCGGGGTTTCAGCTTTGGGGGTTTCAGCTTTCGCCGTCGGCTTTGGTTCGGCTGTCCGGGGTTCCGGCGTGCGCGTTTCAGGCTTGGGTGTTTCCGTTCGTTCAGGCATCGTTGGGCGGGGCGTGTTGGCCGCTACCGACGGGCCGGGCACCCGTTCCTGATGCGCTTTCTCCGTGACGATCAGCGCCTGACCGATCAGCACACTGTTCGATGGCAGGCTGTTCCATTGCCGCAGCTGATCCTGCGACACGCCGTAACGCGTTGCCAGGCTGTACAGTGTCTGCCCTTTTTCCACCACGTGAATACCTGTCCGGACCGGATCGGCCGCTTTGGCCGCTGCTTTCACCGTGCGGTCTTCTTTGATGATGGCCTTGTCGATCGCCACCGCCTGTTTAGGCGTCAGCGCGTTGGCCGGAATGGGAATGCGGATGACCTGATCGAACCGGACGGCATCGGCCATATCGGGGTTAGCGGCTTTGATCGCACTGACCGACCGCTTGTACCGTCGGGCGATGGAAAAGAGCGTCTGCCCCTGATCGATCCGGTGGAGAATGTATCGTTTACCGTCTTTCTTTTCTATTCCCACCGAGTCGAACAAGACCGGTCGGGCGTGAACAGTGGCACTCAGAACAAGCAAGCCAAACAAACTCAGAAGGAACTGCTTCATAGGTTTTTATACGTAGCCTCCGGGGAGCGAAAGACTGCTGTAAAAGTACGTCAAAATTTACGGTTCGCTTCGATACAAACGGCAGCGGGGCTGTTTTCTGTCTGTTTTCGGGCTATGCTTACCCCCGGTTTGTATGACCACCCCGCCCCCTACAGGGGGAGACGTTACCGCAGCAAAAGCCGAGTCCTCACCTCCTTCAGGGCGGTCCGACGGGTCGGGGGGTAACAAGGTAAACACGGGGTCTATGGAGAATAACCCCGACACCGCCCCCTGTTAAAAAACCTTAATTCTGAACCCGCTGAACAGTAGGAGACGTTTGCAGTTAAACCAGTTCGGGCTTTATCCTTCCGGAAAACGGCCCGCTTAACCAATTGATTCTATGCAAAACTATTCGATACTCTGGGCCGACGATGAGATAGATCTGCTCAAACCGCATATCCTGTTTTTAAAGAACAAGGGGTACGACGTGACACCCGTCAATAGCGGAGCGGATGCGCTCGATCAGGTAGAGCAGTCCAATTACGACGTTGTCTTTCTGGATGAGATGATGCCGGGTATGACGGGACTGGAAACCCTCGGTCAGATTAAGCAGATGCGGCCCAACCTGCCCGTCGTGATGATTACCAAGAGTGAGGAAGAGCACATCATGGAAGAGGCAATCGGCTCGAAAATCGCCGATTATCTCATCAAACCGCTCAACCCGAATCAGATTCTGCTATCGGTCAAAAAGATCCTCGACAATAAGCGGCTCGTCACCGAGCGAACCAACATCGGCTACCAGCAGGACTTTCGCAACATCTCCATGCAGTACAACGACCGCATGGATTTTGACGAGTGGGCCGATGTTTACAAGAAGCTGATTTATTGGGAACTGGAACTCGACAGTTCGCAGGACAAGAGTATGCTGGAAGTGATGAACATGCAGAAAAGCGAAGCCAACGCGACGTTCTGCAAGTTTCTCATGGACAACTACGAAGACTGGCTCAACGATCCGAAAGCGCCACATCCGGTCATGTCGCACCAGCTGATGCGCAAGAAAGTGTTCCCACTGCTGGACGCAGGCAGTACGCAGCCCCCCTTATTTTTTCTGCTCATTGATAACCTCCGTTACGACCAGTGGAAAGTTATCGAGCCGCTGCTGGCCGAGTATTTCACGGTGGAAGAAGAGTCGTCGTACTATTCGATTCTGCCCACCACGACCGGCTTTGCGCGGAACGCCATTTTCTCCGGTATGATGCCCAGCGAAATGGAGCGCAAGCACCCCGACCTGTGGGTCAACGACGACAATGAGGATGAAGGGCTGAATAACCACGAAGACGAGTTCCTGCGTCGGCAGCTGGAACAGAGCCGACTGAACGTGAAGATGTCGTACCACAAGATTCTGAACGTGAATCAGGGCAAATCGCTGGTCGACAACTTCAGCAACCTGATGCAGAATCAGCTCAACGTGGTCGTATTCAACTTCGTGGATATGCTGTCGCACGCCCGTACCGACATGGCCATGATTAAGGAACTGGCCCCCGACGAGTCGGCCTATCGCTCGATCATGCGGTCATGGTTTCTGCACTCGCCCCTGCTCGAATTTGTGCAGAAAGTGGCCGCAAAAGGTGGTCGCCTTATCGTGACGACCGACCACGGTATGATTCGCGTGCAGAAACCGGCCAAGATTGTCGGCTACCGCGAAACGAACACGAATCTGCGTTACAAGCAGGGAAAGAACCTGGGTTTTGACGACAACCACCTGTTTGTGGGTCGCAAACCTGAGCGGCTGTTTCTACCTAAGCCCCACGTCTCGACGGCTTACGTATTTACGCTGGAAGATTACTTTTTCGCGTACCCGAACAATTACAACTACTACGTGAACCACTACCGTAATACGTTCCAGCACGGCGGTGTCTCGCTGGAAGAAGTCATTATCCCGTTCGCGTATTTGAAGGCGAAGTAAATAGTTGGATAGTTATAGAATTGTAAAGTTGGCTAACGCCTGATTTTTCGCCCCCGGTTCTGATGCAGAACCGGGGCTTTTTTGTTCGCAACTGAGCATGAATCGCTATCTTTCAACGTGGGTTGTCAGCCTAATCATGTGACGATGACAATTCATCACCACATACTATAAAACCAACTATGAATCAATCATTTGCGTTGACGGTCAATCTCACAGATCAGCAAATAGAGTCGAGTCTGGAAAAGATGAGAACAGGTCTCGATAAATACCTCGTTATTCAAAAACACTTCAGCGAGTTGGCAGGGCAACCATTGAAAGATGATCTAACGTTCAGAACAAAAGTCAACGGTTTCTACCGCATCCGGCAGAAACCAGCCAGCTGGTACGATACGTTCTACACGCTACTCGATGAGTCGCGCAGTACAAATCCCGACTTTGCTATCATACTGCGTCAATTGTATGATACCACGAAGAGATTTGATCCCTCATTCGCCAGTAAATTACTCGCAACGATTGATCCTCAAATGCCTGTCATCGATTCTGTTGTATTGAACCACCTGAACGTAAAACTCCCGGTTAAAAAGGCTGAAAATTATCAGGAACGGCATAACGCTGTCTGCGCCCTACACAGCGACATGAGCCGTTGTTACGCAGATTATCTGGCCTCGGAGCAAGGACAACGGTTAATTACACAATTTAGACAAACATATCCCAAAGCAGATATTTCGACTGTCAAAATGCTTGATCTCGTTCTATGGCAAACCCGTTAGCCTACTCCAGCACCGCGACGCTATAAGCCGGGACGGTCAGCGTACCGTCCCGAAAAACGGCACCCTCAACCGATGACCAAACCAGTTTTTGGCACCAGGTTTCATTAGGCGACAGCACCACGTCGATAGCGTGACGCGACAGGTTGTGAATAACCAGCACGCGCTGCCCATCGGCCGACTGTCGGGTAAAGGCCAGCGTACCGCGCTGCCGGATACCCGTCTCACCGATGCGACTCAGGTTGTCGTTCAGCACTGGGTGACTATTGCGAAACTGAATTACGCGATGATAATGGCTGAACAGCGACTTTGGATCACTGCGCTGTTCCGATAGCGGACGGATGGTTTGGCTGGTCGAATAGCGGCCCCGTCGCCACGACGTACGCTGCTTATCCTGCGCGCGGCTGGCCCACAGAAACGGCTCCCGTATACTCTCGTCGGGTTTCATACCCAGCATCCCGATTTCCTCGCCGTAGTACAGGTACGGATTCCCCGGCAAGGTCAGCAGCAGATTGGCAGCCGTTGTCAGGTGCTTCTGATTACCTTTCAACATACTACCGATGCGGTTCTGATCGTGGTTCGACAGGATAATGCCATCGATAAACTGCGGATTCACCACAGCGAAAGCGCCCTGCACATACGCCAGAAACTCCACTAAATCGTCGGAGTCGTACTCGCGACGCACGACCGATTCAATCGTCTCGGCCAGATCAAAGTTGAAATTGGCGCGCAGGCCCCGGAAGTACGGCGCAATCCGTTCCGGCCGGGTCCAGACTTCGCCGACAGTATACGCGCCCGGTTTGGCGGCTTCCACCACCTGCCCGAACTCGTACCAGAACTGGTGGTTTTTCGGCTCGTCGAACTCACGGTACAGGTGCCGGGCCGCATCGAGCCGGAACCCATCGACGCCGACGTCGTTGAGCCAGTACCGCGCCAGGTTGAACATCTCCTCCCGTACGGGCGGGTAATCGAAATTCAGGTCGGGCATACCGCTCCAGAACATACCGTAGTACTTCTCCGGATAGCGCGCCCCCGGCACCGCGTGCCACGGGTTACGTTCGCCCGAATCGGCCGTAATGTCGCGGGTGTTGAGCCTGCGCCGACGAATCTCGTCGGGTGTCAGCCAGTGGTAATACTGCCGATACGGACTCTCCGGCCCGGTCGACGCATCGACAAACCACGGGTGCTTCGTGCTGGTGTGGTGCAGCACCAGATCGATAATTACGTCGATACCACGCTGATGCGCTTCCGCAATCAACCGCCGGAAATCATTCATCGTACCGTACTCCGGATCGATGCCGTAATAGTCCGTAACATCGTATTTGTGGTAGGTCGGCGACGGGCTGATGGGCATGAGCCAGATGGCCGCAATACCCAGGTCCTGCAAGTAATCGAGATTGGCCGTTACACCGTTCAGATCACCGATACCGTCGCCGTTGGAATCGGCAAAGGAGCGTACAAAAATTTCGTAGTGAACACCCGTCAGGCCGGTTTTCAGCCTGCCGGCAAGCGCATTCGTCCTTTGTGTAGATTGATCTGGATTGGCAGAATCAGTTGCCGTCATTCGCATAGTTTGTAAGAACAGACCGGAGAACGGCAGACGCAACAAATCAGTTTGGCTACTGATAAAAGAAAGGTGAGTTAGCTCCTGTTAGCCGGACAATTACGTTGTCGGATACACGCCAAAACGCCATTCTTACCATCCTTTTCGCAGGTTGTCTGAGAGGTTGTTTAGGATTGTGTCTTATGGCCTGTTTTGTCATCCCGAGCCTGCGAGGGATCTTCGTTAACAGGCGGTTTTTCTTGCTTTTACCGAAGATCCCTCGCAGGCTCGGGATGACAAAAGGGCAGTTTTGACACGAACAGTGAAATCCTAAACACCTCTAAACCAACGCAACGCCAAAACGCTCACCGAGTTCGAGTAAGCTTTTCATCACCGGCTCCACGACGGGAATGCCGTTGGCGAGCCGGTCGGCTTCCATCAGGCGTTCAGGGTCGCCGGGAATCAGCACCTGCTTGCCCTCTACTGCTTTGGCCTGCCGGAATCGCTGAATCCAGGTGTCCATGTGGGTTTTGAATTCGTTGGCGGGGCGGAACGCGTCGATGCGCATGGCCCCGAAGAAATGGCCCGTCCCCGCTCCAACGCCTTCATTGGCAGTCATGAATCCGGCTGTGGCAAAGGGCGGTACCCACGGCCCGTAGTTCGCACCTGACAGTACGCCCGAAAAAATATCGACAATCGCACCCAGCCCGTAGCCTTTGTGCGATCCGTGTTCGCGGTCGGTGCCGAGCGGAACAAGTGCGCCCCCATTGCGAACGGCGTTGGCGTCGGTGGTGGGGTTGCCCTCCGCGTCCTGCGCCCAGCCCAGCGGAATGTCCTGCCCCTTGCGTTGCAGGATTTCGAGCTTACCGTAAGCGACGGCTGTGCTGGCAAAATCGGCCAGGAACGTCGGTTCGGTCGCAGCCGGAACAGCGACGGCAATGGGATTGGTACCCAGCATCTTCTCCAGCGAATACGTCGGCGCGACAAGCGGAGCCGCGTGGGTCATGGCCTGCCCGATCATATCGTGGTCAGCCGCCAGCAGGGCGTGGTACCCGGCAATCCCGAAGTGGTTGGAATTCCGAACCGCCACCCAGCCCGTTCCAGCAACCCGCGCCTTCTCGATAGCCACCTGCATCGCCCACGGACCAACGACCAGGCCCAGCCCCCTGTCGCCGTCGACAACGGCCGTCGAGGGGGTTTCGTGGACGATCTGCATGCGTGGTTGTGGGTTGATCCGGCCGTTGTCGTACAGCCGGACATAGCCCGGCAAGCGGGCAACCCCGTGCGAGTCGACCCCGCGCAGGTCGGCGCTGACCAGCACGTCGGCGGCTAGTTGGGCGTCGGATTCGGAGCAGCCAATGGCCAGAAAAATCTGTTCGGTAAAGGAGCGTAGTGCGTTAGCGGAGATCATGGCGCAAAAATACCCGCTTTCCGGGCTTTGCCGCGTTCTCCGGAATTTTCCGCCTGCTGATTAAACGAATGGCTACCTGGCGGGGTCTATGGAATAGGGCTGATTGTCGCATCTGTCCGGTAGACCAGACCAGTCATGTAGCCCAGACCTCCAGGTCTGGAGGCCGACAGGCCAACTGGTGCAGACGGCAGCTTTATCGGCCTAGCGGCCTCCAGACGTGGACGTCTGGGCTACATATCCATTCACAAACACAAATCTGATGAACCGTTTTCCGCTGTTGCTTTTCATTTTTCTATCCACGCTCGCGTACGCCCAGCCGTCCGATGAGCAGCGCGTGCAGGCTACGCTTCGGCAGGCCACCGTTTTCTTAAACCGCGCGCAACTCTCGGCGCAGGCGACGGCTACTATCGACGCCGGCACGACCCGGCTGATTATCGACAACGCTCCCGCCCAGACCGACCCGCAAAGTATTCAGGTGTCGGGTAAGGGCGATGCCGTCATTCAGGGCGTGCAGTTTCGCACCAATTTTCTGGATAAAGCCCCACGTCCGGCGTCGTTGCAGCGGCTCGATGATTCGCTACGCACCACGCGTGAAGCCTACGAATCGCTGCTCGTACAGAAAGACGTGCTGGAGCAGGAACGCAGCCTGATTCTGGCAAACAAAGAGGTGGCGGGTAAAGATCAGGGGGCCACGGTGAAAGCGGTGTCGGATATGGCCGCGTTTTACCGCGAACGACTGACCCGCATCGGGCAGGATCTGCTGGTGCTGAACCGGCGCATCATCGAACAGAAAAAGCGTGTCGACCGGCTGGATGCGCAGGTGAAGGAGCAGGACGCCAAACGCGAACGGCCTGTTGGTGAGATCGAAGTGACGCTGACCGCCCGCAGCCGTACGTCCGTTTCGCTGAACCTGAGTTATGTGGTGAACAGCGCGGGCTGGCGACCGGTGTACGATGTGCGGGTGCGCGACACGAAAAGCCCGGCGTCGCTGGCGATGAAGGCGCAGGTGTACCAGAACACCGGTTTCGACTGGCAAAACGTCCGGCTGACGCTCTCCACGGCCAACCCGGCTTTGTCCGGCACATCGCCTACGTTGAACACCGACTATGTCAGCTTTTACAATCCAAACCCACCAGCCGTTGAAGAATTACGGGAAGCGGTTGCGGCCGAAAAAGTAGTTCGTCTGAACGCCCGTGCTAAGCTAGTCGAAGGCGATCCGAATGCCGAAGAAGTCATCCCAGCCCCAGCCGCCGACCTGACTAATACCGCTACGTTCACGCAAGCCGTCGACCAGCCAACGAACGTCAGTTTCGAGATTGCGATTCCGTACACGATCCTGACCAACAATCGGCCACAACTGGTCGATGTGCAGACGGCGGAACTGCCTGCGCTGTACCGCTACGAAGTCACGCCCAAACTTGACCCCGACGCGTTCCTGACGGCGCAGATTACGGGCTGGGATAAGCTGAACCTGCTCAATGGTACAGCCCGCATCTACTTTGAAGGCACGTTTGTCGGTGAATCGCAGGTAAGTCTGACCGAAGCTAAAGACACGCTTTCCCTGTCGCTGGGTCGCGATAAGCGGATCATCGCCAAGCGCGAACAGATCGAAGGGGTCAACTCGCGGCAGACCTTCGGCGGGAATCAGCGCGACGCCCACGCCTACCGCATCACGCTGCGCAACACCCGCCCCGAACCGATCAGCCTGACCGTCTACGACCAGATTCCGGTGTCCACCGACGAGCGGATTGTGGTACAGCTGACCGAGAACGGCGGGGCACAGCTAAATCCCGAAACGGGCAAACTCACCTGGCGGCTGGCGCTTAAACCCGGCGAAACACAGGCAGTTACGTTCCGCTACGAAGTCAAGTTTCCGAAGGGTAAAGTCGTTACGCAGTAAGGCAGTATAGCGGGGGTTTATCGTTGGCGGTCGCGAAATCGTGGCCCGGACGGCAAACCCCCGCTTTTTTCATCAACAAACGGAGTGGTGTTTGTGTATACTAAGGAATCACCTTCACCAATCGCCACACATGATCCGGTTCCTTCTCGCGCTGTCGTTCACGTTTGTTCTATTTGCCGGGTACGCCCAACCACGCGACACGCTGACTATCGAGCAACAACTCGAACGGCGGGGCGGCATTTATCTGGCCCAAACCCGACCGACGAAGTACCTGGCCCTCGACGTTAACCACGCCCTCGGCGGCTTTCACCGCTACCGGTTTTTTCCGGGCGACGAGTTGCATTTCAAGGCGAGGGGCGAAAAATTTCGTGAAGAACTGTATGCCGTCAGCGATACGACGTTTACGATACTGATGGCCAACGAGGTGATGAACCGCGACGAGCCGGTATCATTCCGGTTCGACGAAGTGGAGAAAGTGATGCTTCACCGGCGCATTCCATTCGTCACAGCCGCCGGGACGCTGTTTCCGCTGGCGGGGGTCATCTACGGCGCAGCCGACCTGATCCGCGATGAGCGATTCAATAAAGGTGTACTCCCGGTTGTGGGCGGACTGATCGTAAGTGGCGGCATCTTTCACCTGTTAAGCAATCCGCGTATTCACATCAACAAAAACCACCGGCTGCGGGTATTGCGGACGTATTGAGTTGGCCCGGCAACAGCCCGCGTCCTATCTTTGCGGCAATGACTGCCGTTCGACTCTCCCAACCCCACCGCCCCGTTCGGGCCACGATTCCGCTGGCTTCTTCCAAAAGCGAAAGCAACCGCGCCCTTATCATCGACGCCCTGACCGGCTTCCGCTGCAACCTGACCAACCTCGCTACCGCCCGCGATACGCAGACGATGATCCGGCTGCTGAAAAGCGACGACGCCACAGCCGACGTGCTCGACGCCGGTACGACGATGCGGTTTCTGACGGCTTATTTCACCGTGACGGGGCAGCACAAAACCATGACCGGCACGGCCCGGATGTGCGAACGGCCCATCGGTATTCTGGTTGATGCGCTGCGGTCGCTGGGGGCCGATATTACGTACCTGAACAACGAAGGTTACCCGCCATTGCAGCTCAACGGGTTTGCGGCCAACGGCAGCAGTGAACTGAGCATCCGGGGCGACGTAAGCAGTCAGTACGTTTCGGCACTGCTGATGATTGCCCCACTCCTGCCCGATGGCCTGACCATTACGCTGACTGGCGCGGTTGGTTCGAGGCCGTACATCGAGATGACCATCGAGCAGATGCGCCATTTCGGGGCCGTTGTCGACACCGACTGGACGACGAATACCCTGCGTGTTCAGCCTACGCCGTACACCCCACACGCCTACGCTATCGAGTCCGACTGGTCGGGAGCCAGTTACTGGTACAGCGTAGCCGCGCTGGCCGACGATGAAACCGCCGAACTGGAACTGCTGGGTCTGAAGGCCCGCTCACTGCAGGGCGATAGTGCCATTGCCGACATTATGCGGCCGCTGGGCGTAGCCAGTGAATTTACCGAAACGGGCGTCCGCCTGACCAGGTGCCCAACGGAGCCGACGCTCGAATGGGATTTCACCAACTGCCCCGATCTGGCGCAGACCGTGGCGGTTTGCGCGGCCATGAAAGGCATCCGACTGACCTTGACCGGTATCGAAAGCCTGAAAATCAAGGAAACGGATCGGGTGGCGGCTTTGCAGGCAGAACTGCAAAAGCTGGGAGCCGAGCTGGTCGAGGTAGAGCCAAACCACCGCTACGAAGTCCGTCGGCTGATGCAGCCGCTGGAAACGCTGGCCGTTCCCGAAATCGACACTTATGATGATCACCGGATGGCGATGGCCTTTGCGCCGGTAGCCATGCTGCACCCTATCGTTATCGATGAGCCGGGCGTAGTGGCTAAATCGTACCCCAGCTTCTGGGATGATATGGCGCGGGTCGTGCTGGTCGAGAACGTGTAACTACCAGCTTACGTTGCGCTTTACAACACGGGCCGGATTACCCGCAATCAGCGTATTAGGTTCATCGAAAACACCCCGTACCACCGAGTTGCCCGCGATTACGCAGCCATCGGCAATGGTCGTGCCCTTATAGATCGACACCCGCGAGCCAACCCACACCCGCCGACCCAGTGTAATGTCGGGTGAGGGTTGTGCTTTGCGCCCTTCGTAGTGAATTTCGTGAAAATCATCGTCGAGAAACTGGCATTCCCACGAGATGTTACAGTCGTCGCCGATGCGCAGCGTGTGCATGATAATGAACGTCGTCAGCGCGTTGATAAAGGTGCGCTGCCCCAGTTCAATCCGACCGTGTCCGCCCACCGTTACGCGACACCCCCGCCCGATGGACACCGGCCCCCGGCAGTCGAGTTTACCGTCGATGTTGAGGTAGGTCACGTCGTTGCGGTGGGCAAACCCGACATAGTCCAGTCCTACTTTCAACGGGCCGTTGGTCGAAATACGGTCGGCGTGTTTAATGATCGCGTTCTGGTGGGCGAAGATCGTTTTACCGGTCATCCGGTATTGCAGGTAGCGCATCAGCACGACCAGAAACACCGAATCTGATTTTTGGCACAGGGCGTACAGCCGCTTCAGTTCATTCATGTATACTGCGTCAATCGGCCGTGAAGATAGTGGCCGACGGGCGCACCCGCATGATGCACCCATTTTTTCGTCATTAGTCAGTTCGTATGCGTTATCGGTCAGCGAGCAACCGGACGCACGCCACCACCTTTGTTGCGTACTCAAACAGACACAAGTTTAATGACTACGCAACCTAAAACACTGGTCCTCGGCGCAACGGGCAGCATCGGCTACGCGATCACTAACAGCCTGCTGGCCCGTCAGTGGCCGGTCACGATCCTGGTTCGCAACCGGGCAAAAGCCGCCGATCTCTTTCCCGACAACCCGCTCCTGACCATCGTGGACGGTGACGTACAGGATGCGACTATGGTCGATTCGCTAGCTGCTACTGCCGACTTCATCGTCCATGCCATCAATTACCCGTACGACCAGTGGTTCGGCACGATGGATACTATCACCCGGCACGTAATCGACGCGGCCCGGGTGCGACCGGAGCGCACAACGGGAGAATCAGCCACTATCATTTTCCCCGGTAACGTGTACAACTTCGGCAATATCCGCCAGCCGATTTGTGCCGACAGTGTACCCGCGCCCTGCACCCGCAAAGGCCAGTTACGGGTCGAACTGGAGTCGATGCTCCAACAAGCTGCCAGCGAAGGGCAGTGCCGCGTGATGACCGTGCGGTTACCCGATTTCTGGGGCCCTAATGTATTGCACGAAGGTATTCGCCCGGTGCTGCTGGGTGCGCTGACGGGTAAGCCGATGCCCTGGCTCATCAATGCCGACATTCCGCACCAACTCGTTTATACACCCGACGCGGGTGAGGTAATGGCCCGGCTGATGGAGCGCGACTGGACCACCCGGCAGGCAGCAAACGGGGCGACAACTAAGCCGTATCAGGTATGGAACTATGGCGGCACTACGGTTTCATCGATGAGCGACTGGTTTGGCCAGATGACGCAGCTAACGGGAAAGCCGGCGTCGGTGCGGGTTTATCCCCGCTGGCTGTTTTCGGTACTGGGCCTGTTTAATCCGGTGATGCGGGAGGTGAAAGAGATGCTATATCTGTATGAAAACAGTATCATTCTCAATGATACCGATACACTGGCTATCCTGCCCGATTTCCGGCCAACACCCATGCGCCAGGCCCTGACCGATACATTGGATTGGTTTTCCAAAACCCAGTTAAATTAGCCGTTTACGACCAAAATCAACCATGAAAACACTCCTCAAACTCGAAGAACTGGCCCTGTTTCTAAGTTGTATTTACCTGTTCACTTACCTGAATTTTGCGTGGTGGTGGTTTCCGGCCCTGCTTCTGCTTCCCGATCTGAGCATGATTGGTTACGCAATCAACCCGGCGGTGGGGGCAATTTCTTACAATGCGGTACACCACAAGGCCGTCGCGGTTATCATTGGCCTATGGGGTCTTGCTACCGGCAATCAGGTACTCATGCTGGCCGGTATTATCCTGCTGGCTCATTCCAGCATGGATCGGGCGCTGGGCTATGGCCTGAAATACCCCGACAGTTTCAAACATACCAGTTCGGGTGTGATCGGTCGGGACTGAGCCATTCAGGATGGTCAAGTACATATGCAACGATTGTGCGGCAGTGCCCATACCCCCGACCCCTCCGGCAGCGGCCAAACGCCGTTAGGGAGGCAAATATCTCAGGATCAGGATTTCCCCCTCCCTAACGGGAAGGGGTTAGGGGTGAACGCGGCATTGGTTTCATTCACGACCGTCAGTTCGCCAGCTGCCGGTACGCGCCGGGCGTTTGACCCGTCCATTTTTTGAAGGATCGAAAAAAGACACTTGGCTCGGCGTAGCCAAGCAGATAAGCGATGTCGGTGATGCTTAACTGACAATCGCGCAGATGCCGTTGGGCCAGTTCTTTCCGTACTTCATCGAGCAGATTCTGGTAGGTCAACCCCTCGCTGCGCAGATGGCCCTGCAACGTTCGCACCCCCATCGCCAATCGATCGGCCACGGTGCTGAGCGTTGGTTCTTCCCCTTTCATCAGCGCAACGATTTCCTGCCGTACCCGCCCAGCCAGCGACGGCGTGTTGAGCCGACTCAGCAGGGCATCGGCATGTTGTTCGAATAACTGCATCATACCAGGGCTGGCGTTCAGCACGGGCGTGTCGAGCAGCGCCGTGGGTAGCACCAGAGCCGTTTCGGGGGCGTCGAACGTCAGGACGGCCGGGGCAAAGGTGCGTTCGTGCTCCGTCGTATCGGCGGGGGTCGGGTAGGCAAACCGAATGGCGGTGGGGGCAATGGGCAGACCCGTCAGCAGCCGGAATGCCGACAGATAAACCGACAGTTCGGCATTGTACACCTGCGCAGCATAGACAATGTCGGGGCTGGTAATCTGCACAACGAGCGCGGTCTGCTCGCCCTCAACCTGCATCGTCGTGCGGGTACCGTCGCAGACGATAGCTTGGTAGCGGCAAAGCTGCTCGATGGCGCGGCCCAGCGTCGGGCTGTGCATCATCACGTACGCCAGCACCCCCACGGCCGCCGGACTAATCAGTTCACCCACTTGCAGCGACAGCCGGTCGATGTTGGTCTGCGTCGACAGCGTACGCCAGAGCATCTGTATCTGCCGGATGGGAATGCGGCCATCGGGATTACGAAGCAGGACCGGGTCTATACCGATGGCACCGACAAGCGCATCGACGTCGATACCCCACCGGCGGGCCGATCCCAGCAGCATGTTGGCGGACGCGACAGACAGCGTATGGACGGGTTTTGACGCGATCATAGCGGAGTAAGCTGACGTTGGATGTCCGCAAAGTAAGGCCCTGACTGTAGCAATCGGCTCCCGTACCACGAAAACAGTTCACCGTCGACCAGCATCACCCGTGCATTGGGGCAGATCGCGTTGAACTCGGCGCGGTGTTTTTCGGCAAACGGGTATGGCTCCGACGACAGAAAAATCAGATCGGGCCGGGCATCGCGCAGGTCGTCGGCAGTCAGAACGGGGTAACGGGTCTGGTCAGCCAGCGAATTCTGAAACCCCGCGACCCGCAGCATGTCATGAATAAAGGTGTGACTGGTAGCGGCCATGTACGGTTTTCGCCAGATCAGATACACCACCCGCAGCGTCGGCGTGATCGGTGGCGGCATCGACCGGCTGATCCGGCTCACCAGCTGAGTGGCTTCCCCGGCTTTCCCAACCAGTTTACCTACTGTGCCAATCATCTGCAACGCATCCGTCAGCGTCGCCATATCCGTCACGTGAACGGGGTATCGCCGGGCCAGCGTTTCGATCTGTTCGCGGTCGTTTTCTTCCTTGTTGGCCAGAATCAGATCGGGTCGCAGCGTGTCGATCAGGTCGAGATTCAGGTCTTTCGTACCGCCCACTACCGTCCGGCCCGCCACCCGATCAGCCGGATAGATGCAGTAGCGCGTACGGCCAACAATCTCCGCGTCCAGCCCCAGATCAAACAGCAATTCGGTCTGCGACGGAACAACGGACACGATTCGCTGCGGATATTCGGGAGTTCGGGAAATTAAATCGGTCATTGCGCGGTATGTGTCGGTGAATCGCCCGAAGAAAATCGTTGAATTTCGGAAATTTACGCAACATTCACCCTGATAGATCGCTCCTTCGCGCATGATACGTTTTCTCGCTCCACTCCTGCTGGCCGGTCTGCTCACCGGCCCTGATCGACTGGCCCTGGCTCAGTCGGCAACCGCTGCCCCGTCGGGCAAAATCACGTACGAGGGTCTGCGCCGGATCGATCTGTCGCGGATGCGCCAGAACGGCAATGGGCAGGCGCCCAGCGGTGGTGAAGCACCGGAAGGGATGCCCGACGTTGTTTCGTTTACCCAGAAGCTTGTGTTTGCCGGATCGTACGCCAAGGAAGAGCGCGACCGACCACAGAACCCAAACCGTCCCAACCGGGCGGGAACCAGCGAGGGTACCCCCGGTGGACCGCCACCGGGCGACGGTAGCCCCGGTCAGCCGGGCATACGCACGATGCGGATGAACGATCAGGAAACCTACCTCGATCTGGGCAATCGGCAGCGCATCAGCGTCATGACCGTTCGTCGTGATTCAGTTTCGCAACGCTACCGGACCGAGCGGGCGTTTCCCAAACCGGACGGCTGGCAGCTAAGCGACAAAACAAAGAAGATCGCGGGCTATACCTGTCACAAAGCGACGGTCACGCGCCGAAACGCACCGTACACAGTCTGGTACACCACCGACCTGCCCTTCACCTATTCCCCCATCGCTGAGTTGACGCCCGACAAAGGCGTGGTGCTGCAGGTGGAATCCGACGATGAATCATACAAAGCGTCGGGCGTGTCGCTGGAACCCGTCGACGCAGCCAGCCTGCAACCACCGACCGACGCCAAAGCTATTTCGACGGAAGAGATGGAGCAGATGCGCCGGAAGCAGATGGCTGATTTTCGCCAGCGTATGATGCAAAACGGCGGCTTCCCCGGCCGTAGCAACTAACGAAATCGTTCGTCATTCCTCGTCCTCCAGGGGCTGTGTCCGCACAGACCGCTTTAGCGTCAGCCAAAGCCTGCCGGTTGAAACGGTCTGTGAAGACACAGACATACAGTGGTGTCAGGTCGGGCCGGGCTGGCGCACCAGACCTGACACCACTGTATGTCATTCTTTCACCAGAAGTCGTTCCGCCAGAAATTCCACAAACGGGGAAAACACAGACCCCGATGACATAGTCCTCGATTCGGCCATTATCGCCCAGCCAACCTTTCTCCCGCTTTCCATGCGTTTCCTGTACACCATTCTCCTGGTACTGACTTCATTCTGGGCGCAGGCGCAGACCGGCACCATTCGCGGGTCCGTTGTCGACTCGACCACCCGCAAGCCACTGCTCGAAGCGTCGGTGTCACTGCTGTCGGGCCGGGATTCGTCGCTGGTCACGTTCGGCATTAGCGACGGCGACGGGCAGTTTGTGTTTACCGGCGTCAAAGAAGGCAGCTATCGGGTGCTGGTCACGTATCTGGGTTACCGAAGCCGGGCCCGCCGGGTGTCGGTCACGCCCGACAAACCGACTGCCGATATGGGGCCGTTCGAACTGGTTGGGCAGGCAAACGCGCTGACGGAGGTGACCGTCAAAGGTGAACAGGCACCCGTTGCGGTCAAAGGCGATACGCTGGAATTTAACGCCGGGTCGTTTAAAACGCAGCCCAACGCCATTGTCGAAGACCTGCTCAAGAAACTGCCGGGCGTGGAAGTAGCGACCGACGGAACGGTGAAAGCGCAGGGGCAGCAGGTATCGAAAGTCCTGATCGACGGCAAACCGTTTTTCGGCAACGACGCCAAAATGGCCACCCGCAACCTGCCCGCCGACATCATCGACAAAGTACAGGTGTTCGATCAGGCGTCGGAGCAGTCGCAGTTTTCGGGCGTCGACGACGGCGACCGCGAAAAAACCATCAACATCACCACCAAGCGCGACAAACGCAAAGGCACCTTCGGGCAGCAGTCGGCGGGTATCGGTCCCCGGCCCGGTTCCGATCCGCGTTATTCGGCGCGGGCCACGATCAACCGCTTCAACGACGGGCAGCAGATTTCGGTGCTGGGCATGGCCAACAACATCAATCAGCAGGGCTTCACCGGGCAGGATCTGGGGCTGGGCAGCAACTTCGGCGGGGCCGGTCAGGGGCAGGGCGGAGGAGCCGGTGGTGGCAGCAACGTGGTCCGGGCGGGCGGGGGCAACAGCGGGGGCGGTACCGGCAGCGGGCAGGTCGGCAACAACGCCATCACGCAGTCGTGGGCAGCCGGGATCAACTACCGCGACGGCTGGGGCAAAAAAATCGACGTGGTGGGCAGCTACAACGCGTCGAATACCAACACGCTGACCAACCAGACCAGCCGCCGGGACAACATCCTGCCAACAACGACGAGCGGCAGCACAGCCCGCACCGATTCGGCCTTCGTAACCAACCGCGCCAACAATTCCGACAACACGAATACCAACCACCGCGCCAACCTCCGGTTCGACTACCGGCTCGATTCGATGACCACTATCCGGGTCATTCCCAGTCTCTCGTGGCTCAGCTCAGGCTACCAGAACAACAGCGATTCGCGGACAGTCAGTGGATCGGGCGCACTGACCAACACCAGTCAAACCGCTTACAACTCGACCGGATCGGGGTTTACGGGCAACAATTCGGCGCTGATTCTGCATAAGTTCCGCAAACGGGGCCGCACGATTTCGCTCAACTGGAGCACCGCCATCAACAATCAGGACAACGTGGGTTACAACATGTCGGTCAACCGGTTTACGCGGCCCAACACACCGACATCCTCGACCGCCGTATCTACGTCATCCGTATCCACGTCGGCCACATCAGGCACGGCCAACGGTGGGCTGTATACCACGACCATCGATCAGCGCAGTCAGCAGCGCACCGAGTCGATGACCAACAGCATCAACCTGTCGTATACCGAACCGTTATCGATGCGGCAGACGCTGGAACTGCACTATTTCCTGTCGAACAACAACAACACCTCTAACCGGGCTGTATTCGACCGCAATGCTGAAACCGGGCAGTACGACCTGCTCAACTCGACACTGACCAACAATTTCGTCAACACCTACATGACGAATCGGGGCGGGCTGACCTGGCAGACCAACCGGCTTAAATACACCTATGCCCTCGGCCTCGACGCTCAGCAGGCCACGCTCCGCTCCGATAATCTGAGCCGTCCCGCCGATCTGCCACTGAGCCGGTCATTTAACAATCTGCTGCCCAACGCGCTGTTTACGTACAACTTCGCTAAAAACCAGCGGCTGCGTTTCAACTACCGGACGCGCGTCAATGCCCCGTCGGTCAATCAGTTGCAGCCCGTCATAAACAACACGAATCCGCTGAATATTCAGGTGGGTAACGCCGGTCTGCAACCGGAATACAGCCACAACCTGAACCTCAACTACAACCGCTTCAACCCGGCCACGTTCCGCAGTATGTTTGTGCTGCTCAGCGCCAGCCGCACCGATAACAAGATTGTCAATTCAACCGTCTTTACTCAGGCGGGTGCGCAAACGACCAAGCCCGTCAACACCAATGGCTACTATACAGTCAACGGAAGTCTGGCCCTGGGTCGGCCGCTGCGGTTCAGCGAACAGCGCGTCAACCTGAACCTGAGCACCAACCTGACTTACAACACCGGCACGAGTTTTATCAACGAACTGGCCAACCGGTCGCAGAACTGGCTGCTGGCGCAGGGCCTGGGATTCAACACCAACATCAACGACAAACTCGACGTCACGCTGCGGGGCGACATCACGCTACAATCGGCCAAGTACTCGCTGCAACCGCAGCAAAACACGACCTTCCTGAACCAGACGGCGTCGCTGGATCTGTTTTACCAGTTACCGTTCAATTTTACGTTCACCAGCAACGTGCTGTTCAGCCACTACGGCGGCAGTTCGTCATCGTTCAACCAGTCGTTTACGCTCTGGAACGCGTCCCTGTCGCGGCAGTTGTTCAAGCAGAAACAGGGTGAACTTCGCCTGTCGGTGTTCGATCTGCTGAACCAGAACCGCAGCGTTGTGCGCAACGTAACCGACACCTACGTCGAGGAAGTGCAGAGTCAGGTGCTGACGCAGTATTTTATGGTCAGTTTCGTGTACAACCTGCGCCGGTTCGTTGCGGGCACCAACGTTCCCTCCTCCCCCTTCGATCAGCAGAATCGGGGCAACCGCAGCGGCAACGGAACGGGTGGCAACCGGGGCTTCCGCCAGAATAACTAACGATCATCTGTACGGCATTTGTCGACCAATTAGCTAGACAAGCAGCGTACCGACTCCTTCTTTATTCCCCGACCGTTTACTAACTAACGTCACTGACGCTCAGCCTTCTAGAGAAAGTGGTATAAAAACTTTGTGTTACCATTGTGGAATTTAGTCCCCATTTATTTGGCATTTATTCCACAACGCACTAGTTTTATGGAACCTGACTCGGTTCTAACCTCTTTCGCATGACGAAAAAAATGCTCCTGACGGCGCTCATCGCCGGCTCGTTTGGCATCTGTAAGGCACAGTCTGTACCTGCCGTTACCGAAAACGCGACTACCGTAGTTGCATCATCAACCCCCACTGAAACGGCCGAAGAAGCCTCCTTTTACCAACGTATCCCGCTGGTAAACGATGTCATCAGTTTCGCCAGGCAACATCTGTCTATTCGCTACCGCTCCGGTGGCACCACCCGCAAAGGGTTCGACTGCTCGGGCTTTACCCGCTTCTGCTACAGCCATTTCGGCGTATCGCTTCCCCACTCCAGTGCTGCCCAGGGGCATGTCGGTCATTCGGTCGACCAGAACGAAGCCCAGCCCGGCGACCTGATTCTTTTCAAAGGCCACAGTTCGAAAGAAAGTCGTATTGGCCACGTGGGTATGATTACCGAAGTCGTTGGCAACCGCATCAAATTCATTCATTCGGCCTGGAACGGCGGGGTGCGCTACGATTACCTCAACGCCGATTATTACCAGCGTCGGTTTGTCGATATCCGCCGGGTTGCTTCACTGCTGGCCAGTCGGTAAATCCGCTATAGTTATAAAAAGAAAAGGGCGTTACGATAACCGTAACGCCCTTTTCTGTTGTCAGTCCAATCTATTTTTTGTCGGTACCGTTGTACGTTACTTCGCCGTGTTGCAGATGATCGGCGCGGTCGAATAGCTGCAATGCTTTTTTATACGTGTCGTCGGTATTATTGACAACCTGAAAAAACTCGTTGTTTTGACCGGCTTTGTTGCCCTTCTGGTAAACCGACCGGGCCACCAGCGCCTTGATCTGATTGCGGATGTAATTCTTCGAGCGCAGGTACTCTTTTTCGTTGAAGCGAATACCCTCTGCCGTTGCATCGTTGAGCAGCTCATTCATTTGCTGATCGGTGATAACAGTCGACTTGTCGAATTCGGCGAACGGCATTTTTTCCAGCCGCTTCCGGTTTTCGTTGGCGTACTCCATTGCAAACTCCCGAACGATATTCTTGCTGTACAACTGAATCAGGTAGTTGGTCTGCCAGGTCGAATCGCGGGGGATGAAGTAATCCGGTGTGATACCACCACCGCCGTAGACCGTGCGGCCGTGGTCGGTTTTGAACTTCAGCTTCGGATCGTTTTTGATCGAATCGGCGATGTAGTACTCACCCCGTTTCGAGCGCTGCTCGAGGTCTTTCTCGTAGTCGCCCTCCTGCCCCATCACGTACGGCTTCTGAATGCTCCGGCCACTGGGCGTATAGTAGCGCGAGATGGTCAGCCGCAGTTCCGACCCGTCGGACAGTTGTACCGGCATCTGTACCAGCCCCTTACCAAACGACCGTCGACCGGCAATCAGGGCGCGGTCGTGGTCCTGTAACGCACCCGCCACAATCTCCGACGCCGATGCGCTACCTTCGTCGATCAGCACCACCAGCGGACCATCTTCAAACTGCCCGGCAATGCGGGCGAAGGTCTGCCGGTCATAACGCGTGTCTTTACCTTTGGTGTACACCAGCATCTTGTTGCCCGAAATAAACTCATCGGCCAGGCTCGTCGCCCGGTCCATGTAGCCGCCGGGGTTGTTGCGCAGGTCCATCATCAGCTGCGTCATGCCCTTCTCCTTCAGCGATGCCAGAGCCGCTTTAAACTCGTCGTACGTCGTTTCGGAGAAGCGGTTGACTTTGATGTAGCCCGTTTTGTTGTCGATCATGTAGGCCGCATCGACGGAGTAGGTCGGAATACGATCGCGGGTGACCGTGAATACGCGCGGGGCGTTGCTGCCTTTCCGCAGAATGGTTAGCTTGACCGGTGTACCGCGCTTGCCGCGCAGGGCCTTGAACACCTGCGAATTTTCGACTTTGCCACCCACCAGCGGGGTTTCATCGACCTTGACAATGCGGTCGCCACTCAGGATACCTGCCGTTTCCGACGGCCCGCCCGAAATGGGCGTCACGACGTAAACGGTGTCTTTGTAAATGTTGAACTCAACGCCAATACCGTCGAAGCCCCCTTCCAGCTGCGACCGGGCCGCTACGGCATCCGTCGCGTTGAGGTAAGCCGTGTGCGGATCGAGTTTGCTCAGCATCTTTTCGATCGAATAATCGACCAGTTCGTCGGTATTGACCGAGTCGACGTAGTTGTTTTCAATCAGTTGCAGAATCTCCCGGTATTTGGTGTAGCCCCGACCGATGGTGTTGAGACTTTTGGTGCTGCCAAAAAACGTAGCGCCGATCAGAATTCCCCCCGCCAGCGTGATGCCCAGCAGCATGGGTAGCCGTACCGTCGCCTTGTCATTTTTTATGCCTTCCTGCTGATGACGCCGGGCCGCATCGTCCCGGTGCATCGCGTCGTTATGCCTGTTTTCTTCGTGCTCCATTCGTTTGTCGGCCCCTTCTATATAGCGTCGTATATACCCCTAAACGTTTGAATGGCAGCGAAATGTTTGCCGAAATAGGGCTAAGACCAAAAAAAAGAGAAGGGGGTTGGTTGATAGGCAGTTACGGGGAAATGCCCTCACCCCCGGCCCCTCTCCCAAAACGGGAGAGGGGTGCGTACATTGTCAGTAAGAGTAGCCATTGGCTTCCGTTTGTGTTATTAATGTTTGGTGGAAGTCGTTACACACTCAGCAAGCCGTAAGTTGCACCCCTCTCCCGTTTTGGGAGAGGGGCCGGGGGTGAGGGCAAAGGCGAACCCACCGCTATCAACCGGTGTTTACTATACAGACGGGGCAACTATCTACATCCCGTATGTTTGGCTGAATGCTATACCCTACTACGTTAGAACATAAACTTGGTTTCGACACGATCCGCCAGCGGCTGAAAGATGCCTGCATTAGTCCGCTGGGACAGGATTACGTCGACAAAATTCGCTTCACGGACAACGGTCAGCTGATCGACAAACTGCTACGGCAGACCGACGAGTTTCGGCAGATCGTACAGTTCGAATCCGACTTTCCGGGCAGCAACTACATCGACATACGCGCCCATCTGGGTCGCGCCCGCGTTGAAGGACTAGCACTGAGCGAAGCCGAATTTTTCGACATCAAGCTGGCCCTGCGCACCGTACAGGACTGTTTCCGGTTTCTGGCCAAACGCGCCGAAACCAACGCGTTTCCGTACCTGCGCGAACTGGCGCAGCTGGGCGGCACCGGCTCGACGGGAGTCGACAAGACACTGACCGACGCCATCGAGCGCGTCATCGACGACCGGGGGCTTGTGCGCGATTCGGCATCGCCCGAACTGGCGACGATCCGTCGGCGTATCATCAGCGAACAGGCTAACCTGCGCAAGCGGCTCGACAGTATTCTGCGGCAGGCCCGGCAAAACGGCTGGATTCCCGACGATTTGAGCCTGACCGTTCGTGGGGGCCGGCTGGTGATTCCGATTGCGGCCGAACACAAGCGCAAAATCAAAGGCTTTGTGCACGACGAGTCGCAAACGGGGCAGACCGTCTTTCTGGAACCCGCCGAAGTGTTCGACGCCAACAACGAGATCCGCGAATTGGAATACGAAGAACGGCGCGAGATTCACCGCATCCTGATCGCCCTGACCAATCAGCTGCGCCCGCACCTGGAAGCCTTGAAAAAGGCGGTCAACTTTCTGGCGCAGATTGACTTTATCCGCGCGAAAGCCAAACTCGCCATCCAACTCGACGCCGTACTGCCCAAACTTACCGACCGGCCGCTGCTCGACTGGACCAACGCCCGGCACCCGTTGCTGTACCTGTCTTTCCAGAAACCCGCACCGAACCCCGACGGGACACCCGGCGAGCGCAAATCAGTGATACCGCTGAGCGTGCGGCTCGATGAGAAAGGCCGTATCCTGATTATATCCGGTCCCAACGCGGGGGGCAAGTCGGTGGCCTTAAAAACCATCGGCCTGATTCAGTACATGCTGCAATGCGGTATGCTGGTACCGATGGCTGATTACTCCGAAATGGGCGTGTTCCAGAACCTGTTCATCGACATTGGCGACGAGCAATCGCTGGAAAACGACCTGAGTACCTACTCGTCGCACCTGACGGCGATGAAACAGTTTGTCATCGGTGCCAATAAACGGACGCTGTTTCTGATCGACGAATTTGGTACGGGTACCGAGCCGGGGCTGGGCGGGGCCATCGCTGAGTCGATTCTGGAAGAGTTGAACAAGTCGGGGGCGTATGGCGTCATCAACACGCACTACACCAACCTGAAAGTATTCGCCGACAAAACGCCGGGCCTTGTTAACGGGGCCATGCGCTTCGACGGTGAACATCTGGAACCGCTGTACCAACTGGAAATCGGTCGGCCGGGCTCGTCGTTTGCGTTTGAAATTGCCCAAAAAATTGGGTTGCCGAAAGGCGTTATCGACCGGGCCAAGGAGAAGCTGGGGACGCAGCAGGTCAACTTCGAGAAACTGCTGAAAGAGCTGGATATCGAAAAGCGCGTGTTTGCCGAGCGGAACATGGAAATCGGCATCAATCAGCGCAAGGCCGCTCAGCAACTTGCCGAGTATACCGCCCTAAAAACCCGGATCGACAACGAGCAGAAGCAACTCATCAACGATGCCAAGCAGAAAGCCAAATCGCTGGTGCAGGAAGCCAATCAGCGCATTGAAAACACGATTCGGGAGATTAAGGAGAACAAGGCTGAGCGGGAAGTGACCAAACAGATCCGGCAGGAACTGGAAACCTTCGACCGCACGCAGCTACAGCCCCAGGCGCTGGTCGTTGAAAAACCGCAACCCGTCGAAGACGAGTTTGAAGCCGATAGTGGTGCCATCGGTGTGGGCAGTTACGTCCGGATCGCCGGGCAGAACGCGGCCATCGGGCAGGTGCAGTCGATGCGGGGCAAGGATGCCGAAGTACGCATTGGCGACCTGAAAACAACGGTGAAGCTGAACCGGCTCGAAAAAGTCAGCCGGAAGACCTTTCGCAACGCGACCGAGAGGAAAGACGATACGCCCCGCAGCCAGGGCCTCGACATCAACGAGAAGATGCAGAATTTCAACTTCAACCTCGACATCCGGGGCAAGCGCGGGGAAGAAGCGATTGGTGAAGTTGACCGCTTTGTCGATGACGCGCTGATGCTCGGCTTCCCCGAACTGCGCATCGTTCACGGCAAAGGCGACGGTATCCTGCGGACGCTGGTTCGCAATCACCTGCGCGGGTACAAGCAGGTCGCCCGTATGGCCGACGAACACGTCGACCGGGGTGGCGCGGGCGTAACGGTCGTCACAATGAAATAACTGACTTTCAGACCAGTACAACAGACCGTCCGGCAGTAGCAGACCCACCAGGTTGCTACTGCCGGACGGTTTGCGTTGTGGGGTTTGTTAACGATAGCATCAGCTTGTCAGCACGTCGCGCACACAGTTAATTACCCTTGTAACTATTCAGGTTTTGTTTATGAACTATCGGTGTTTCATTAAACAAAATGGGCAAACGGTGGCATTGACTATCAGGGCCGTAGGGTACTGCGGCAACATAGAACAACAAACTGATTGCACGATGAATACGACACAAATTCCCCATACGATCCATCCGACCAACTACGGACCGATTCAGGCACTGCAACAACGCAAGCCTACCCAATCCGCCCAGCAGGAAACCACTGTTCTGGTAGATATCACTACCCCCGCGGGTCACGTCCAGCCAGAATGGCTAACGTTTATCTGGCGACCCGAAATCAATTGCTGGTACTCGGCGCACCCCCTCTGCATACGGGCCTGACGGAAGGTCTTTTCCGGGTGGTAGCCAGCACATCAGCCATCGATGTCGGCCCTATACCAATGATCTGTCAGGCAGGTTGACGGTTGACTTAATCAGGCCGGTCAGCGCGTATGGATGTGGTTTTATTAGCCCCATTATCTTTCCGTTACCGGCTTGCTATCAGGCGATTATTGCGTATCTTTATCCTCCTAGAAAAAACAACAGACAACCATACTAATGCGTCGGCGGGGGCTTTTCCGGGCTACCTAACGACCTCAACCCGATGAAGCGAGGACGCTGGAATCCAAATCAACTTCAAATCGATTTTCTGGCGGCTTTCCGCCGGATGCTCATCAGCCTGGGCGGGCCGGAAAACCTGCCCGTCAATGAGAGCCTGTTCATGCGGATGACCGATCAGTGGGAGAATACGCAGGTGATTCCCGCCGATCTGCTTTTTCAGAAAAGCCCCGTCGAAGCGGTGGTCTTCCGGCTTAAAAAACTGGACGCTGACAGCGGTGACAACCGGATGCAGTTTCCCGACGAACTGATCGCCGGTGAAATTCGTGGCGAACAGGGCCTGACCGGTTTTTCGGCCACGTTTCGGCAACAGGGATGGATTATTCTGCCTGCTGAACTGTCGGCCATGTACAAAAATCTGTTCCTGACTATTCTGTCGGCTTCCATTGGCCTGAATCACCTCTACACCTCGCCGGCGCAGCTACTGGCCGAGGCCGAACGCGCGGCTCTGGCGGCTCTGCTGCCCGAAGCGGAGGTACAGAAATTTTTTGGTCTGCGCCTGTCGAAATTCCCCGACAGCTTCCGTAGCGAAGTCGCAAACTATTTCAATCTGCCGTTCAATTACGTACTCAAGCGGGCCAATCATCTGGGCATGGTATCGGAGCAGGTCATCGACGATACGTTGACCAGCAAACCGGCTCCACGGGCTGTACCGCTGCGCCGGGCGACGAGCAGTAAGGCGGCTTAATCCGCATTTAACAAACTTTATGGCGGGGAGCCGGTTGGTAGCTACGACGAACGTACCCAACCGGCTTCTTCATTTGCGTATGGTTTGGCGAATCCTGACAGGTTTTCTTATCGTACTGATTCTGTTGCTGCTCGTGCTGCACATTCGGGCGCGGGGTCACCGCCGTGAAGAAGAACTCAGTCTGGCCGCACTGCCCAAAACGGTGACCCTGTCGAGTAACTCGTTTCCGCCCGGTGGCGACCTGCCGATGGCCTGTAGCTGTCAGGGACCGGGTCACTCCCCCGCCCTCAGCTGGAACAGTACCGCGCCGGCCGTCAAAAGCTACGCGCTGCTGGCCACCGACTACGACGCGGTACTGGCCCGTTTCCCCATTCTCAATTTTTCGCATTGGGTCGTGTATAACCTCCCGGCCACTGTCCGCAGCCTGCCCGAAGGGGTGACGCCCGAACAGATGCTGTCGCTGGGCGGCAAACTTGGCGACAATGGTATGAACGAACAGGGGTTTGTACCGCCCTGCCCCCCCTTCGACCGACACCATTACACGTTCCGCATATACGCCCTCGACACCACGCTTTCGTTTACCCGTATACCCGACCGCCAGAACCTCCTCGATGCCATGCAGGGGCATATTCTGGGCTATGGCGAGCTGACGGGCTATTTTCAGAAATAAAGGGCGCTCATACCGGATGGTCACCCTTTCGCTCATTCGCTCGTTCGCTTTTTAGAAATATTGTGAATCACGAACACCCGGGCAATGTGGTTGCTCACGAAGACGTTGCCGGACGGCTGTTGGATGAACTGGTTCATGTACCCCGCCTGCACCGACAGCGTTTCGCTAAATGGGTACGCAATGCCGACGAATAGACGGTTCTGGTCAAACACATTATAAGTGATCTCATGACCTGCGTTAACCATTACCTCGTTCTGAAACACAGCCAACGGAACATGCCGGGCCGTTGTGGAATGGGTCAGTGGGTATTGCAGGGTCAGCATGAGCCGGAAACGCCAGTTGAAGCCATACGTGTCGAGGAGTTCCGACCCGCTGGTACGCTGAATAAATCGCTCCTCAACGCGCAGCCGCTGCGTGGTCAGCAACCGACCATAGCGGGTGTCGATACTGATCTGCTGCCACGGCCGGTGTTCGGTGCGCGTCGGGGCGGGGGTCGTTTGGGCGTAGAGTCTGGCGAACGTATAGCCACCCACCACGCGGATATTGTCGGACGGATAATAGATGATACCCGGCCGGATGAGGTGCATACTCCAGCGGTCGAGAAACGCACCGGTCCGGCGGGTATGTACGTCAAGCCATACGCCCCAGTGTTTACTCAGTCGGGTCTGATTAAGGTAGCCCAACCACGTCTGCTGCTGGGGAGTAACGGTGTAGGTTGGGACGGTTTGCGCCCGTAGGGTAATGGCACCAAACAACAACAGGAACGATACGGCGGGTAATCGGTATGACATAGCGGGAAGCACACACGCAGCGACCAATACAGAGCAGTGGTCGATGGGTCTGGTGCGTGACAAACCCGGCCAGTTCACATCAAAAGCAGCCGTTAAGTTCCCGGTTTGAGTAAGAGGTTTTACTCCGCAGCAATCAGTTATCCGGGCGATGTCGGAACCGGTTCACTGGCTATTGGTACGTATTTTCGGTGAATCGGTAGGTAGGATTACCGGCATCTGGTAGACTGGGCGGTTGTTTAGGGGCTATTTTTGTTAATCTTTACGATGCCTCGTTACAGATGCTTTTCCAACTAACTATGAAACGTTATGTACTACTCCTGATCGGCTGGCTCACGCTGACGGCAGCGCAGGCTCAGATTATTCTGGGCGGCACAGTCACCGATGAGCAACAGCAACCGCTGGGAGGAGTTAGACTTAGTATTCAGGGCACCTCGACCAGCACCATTACACAACCCAACGGCACGTTTTCCCTGCCAACCGATCGTACCTTACCGCTGTTGCTGCTGCTCTCGCGAACCGGTTACCGCGACGAACGAATTCAGGTGCGCAGCGGTAATTTTCGGGCTATCAGTGTACAGCTGCGTGCCGAAGTTGTCGTACCAGAAACAGTACTGACCGCCGACGCCGAGACTACCGACGAACAGATCCTGGAGGGCGTTACCGTGGAGAAAATCCGGGCCCGTCAGTTTAGTAGTTCGCCAGCCCTGTCGCCGTTCGATGCCCTGCAAAACGTCAAGGGTGTTGATCTGCTGACACAGAGTTTCCTGTTCAAATCCGTCAACATGCGCGGGTTTGGCTCAACGACCAACGGGCGGGTGGTGCAGTTGATCGACGGTATGGACACCCGCTCACCGGGCCTGGGCTTCGGGCTTGGCAACGTAGCGGGACTACCCGACCTGGACGTCGAAACGATCGAGGTGCGTCCGGGGGCTTCGTCGGCCCAGTATGGCCCCGACGCCCTGCAGGGGCTGCTGCTGACGACCAGTAAAAGCCCATTCGATTATCGGGGATTGAGCGTTCGGGCAACGCTGGGGGCCAATAATATCGGCAAACCCGGTTTTGGCCCCAAAACTTACGCTGACTACGGCCTGCGCTACGCGATCCAACTGAGTGACCACGTTGCGGTAAAAGTGAATTTCCAGCGACTGACCGGCACCGACTTTATCGCCGATGATTATACCGACCGATCAACAGCTACCCGGCCCGGCTTTTTCGCGACCGATGCCAGCCGGGGTGGTATCGCAACGGGCCTTGCGTTTCGCCCCAACAACGACCCCAATACCAACTTCGAATACGATGGCGTCAACAGCTACGGCGATGACCTGAACAACGGTGGTGCGTTTCGCTTTCCCGCCAGCTACGCCAACACCAGCCTGCAAAACCGACTCGTTACCCGTACCGGCTACACCGAACTCGACCTGCTGGGCAATCAGGGTAAGGTGTTCAGCAACCGCGCAAATGCATCGCTGCACTACCGGTTTGGCAACAGGATGGAAGCCACAGTGGGCTGGTATTTTGGTAATGGTAACCTGATCGAAACGGCCGGGTTTCGTAACTACTTTCCAAACTACCAGCGCCATCAGTTTAAGGCCAAAATCAAAGGCGACAATTTCTTTATCCGCGCCTACATGACGCAACAGCAGGCAGAGGGCTGGAACGTCGGCCTGACGGCCAGAGCCATCAACAACAGCTGGAAATCGCTGAATCAGTGGGCGGCCGAAGTGGGATTGGCCTACGTCGAAAACAAAGTAGCCATCGGCGACGCCCGCTTCACCGCCAACCGGGGCCGTTACCTGCCCGGCTCGGCCGACTTTAACCGGGTCCGCGACGCCTACACCAATACGTTTACTACCGACTCCGTCGCCGGTCTGCCCCGCGCCCTGGGCCTGCGCTTCCGTGATAATTCGCAGTTGTGGCATTACGAAGGCATGTACACCGTGGCGGCACTGGCAGACATTGTCGAACTAACGGTAGGAGCCAGTTTTCGGCGGTACATGCTCGAATCAGGAGGCACCCTGTTTGCCCGGCAGACCGACGGCTCGGAATACACGGTCAACGAAACCGGGGGCTACGTGCAGGCAGCAAAGACAGTGGTGGTAGGCCCTGTGACAGTCCGGCCACTATTCGCCGTGCGGTACGACAGGAATCAGTACGTGGCGGGTGGCTTTACCCCCCGTGCCTCGGTAGCCGCGCAGGTGGGCGTACACGTGTTTCGGGCCTCGTGGCAATCGGCGTTTCGCAACCCGTCTCCCGATCAGCTGTTTGGTGTTGCCCCTCGTGGCCTGGCCGGAGACGTTGGTGGTACGGCCGTTGCTTACCGCGCAGCCGGACTCGATACCAACCGGGCTTACGCGCAGCCGGACGCCGTCGTTTATCAGTATACGCCTACCCCCGCAAACGCACCCCGGCCATTGACGCTGTCGACCGAGCCGATGCGTACGGAAAAAGTCAGCACCTGGGAAGTGGGATACAAAGCCCTGATTAATGGCAAGCTGGCCGTCGACGCGGCTTATTTCAGCAGCCGGTATACCGACCTGATTACGCCCGAACTCGTATACCAGCCTCTCTCGGCCACCGCCGGGGCGTCGGCGCTGCTCATCCCAACCAGCTACCGCGCGCTGCTGCTGAACCGTAATAGCCCCAACGATTTTTTTGTGCGCGGTGCCAGCCTGGGTGTCGATTACAGCTTCGCCCGGGGCTACACCCTTAGTGGCAATGTTACGCATCAGATCGGCCTGGTTACCCTGCGCGACGCCAGTGGCAGCATACGTAGCGACCGCGCAGGCATACCGGTCGTTCGTCGGTTGACGAGCAACCCCGACGTCGCGCAGCTGGGCCGCACCTACTTTAATTCGCCCGCTAACCGATACACCATTGCCCTGAGCAACCCGTACCTGACAAACCGACTGGGTATGACGCTTGCTTACCGCTGGACCGACCGGATGTGGTATGAGCAGGGCATCACGCAGGGCGACGTGTGGCTACCCGCCTGGAGCAGCGTCGATGCACAGTTTTCCTACAAACTACCCGAACTCAAAACCGTGCTCAAACTCGGCGGCACCAACCTCTTCAATACCTACTACGCACAGGGCTACGGTCTCGCCCGCATCGGGGCGATGTACTACATCAGCCTGACGTTCGACGAGTTATTGAAGTAGTCGGTTTATCGGACAATAAGCAATTTCTGGCTCGTCGGGTTGAGCGTACTATGACGCCGGACAATGTATGATCCCACCGGTAACGACTGCACAGATACCCGTTCAGCCTCACTGGCGCAGGTAATTTCCAGCAGCGTACGACCCGTCAGGTCCGTGAATGTCACCAGCTGATCTTTGGCGCCCGTAATCGTTACCAGATCAGCCGCTGGATTTGGATACGCAAACAGGGCGAAACCCGCTTCCGGCTGCGTATCCATCGCCACCAGCCGCCCCGATCCCGAGCCAGTTTCCGAGAGCAGAAACTTCTGACTGTCACTTCCACCGCAGGTGTTCTGCACGATAGCCGCCCCGTCGGCCGTTGACTGGTTGATTACATCCAGACATTTCTGGCTGTTGCTGGCCACGATATTGACGTACCCGCCCCCCGCATCGATCAGTTTGAATTGCTGATTCGCCTGTCCGTTGGCCGACCACTGATTTACTTTTGCCCCGTCGGAAGTGGACGCCCCTACGACATCCAGTACTTTTCCACTATTGGCCGACTGAAACGTGAAATAGCTACCCGTAGCCTGGGTTAACTTCCACTGCTGATTTTTGCCACCATTGTACGCATACTGGATAACAGACCCGCCATCGATCATCGACTGACCGGCAACATCCACGTATTTACCACTTTGTTTGCCTTTGATGCTATACACCTTACCCGAGGTGGCCAGAGCCGGAGGTGGTGTAGTGTTTGCCGACGTGGCACCCGCTATAAAGCGTAGCTGCTGAATGTCGATGGTGCGCTCGTAGTTGCGTCCGTTGCACCAGAAAAACAGCCGAACCGTGCGCGGATTTTGCAGGTTACCCCCCGCTTCGAGCGCAGTGGTCGTTACGGTCGGGTAATCCTTGTATTTAATCGTCAGCGCCCCATTCGTCAGGCTTATCGTAATTGCGTCAGCCGCCGTTCCGACGGCCGACACTGGATCGAAATAGTAGCCCTGAGCAATCTGTTGTCCATTGGCCATCGTTTTGACCGGTGTACTGGCCTGCTCGAAAAATACCTGCTGGTACAGCCGGGCCAGCACTTTTCCAGCATTATCAAGCACCTCAAAATACGACCCACCCGAATCCGACTGTCCGGGGGTACCATTGTTCGGATTTGTATTGTCGAAGCTGATTACCCCCTGTAAACGCCAGCTACTCAGGTTCATATTGGTACCCAGATCGCGCGTAACGGTGTATTGGCTGGCCGCTTTCGAGAAGTTCACGTACAAGTCGGGGCTGGCAAACCGATCATAGCTCATGATATTGGTTTTGGCCGTCCATTTGTTATCAGGCCCCACCGTATTCTCCGCAGCCGGGTTGCGGTTCCAGCCAGCCGTACCATCCTGCATTACACTCGACACCGACAAACCGCCGAGTAGATCGACACCCTCCGTATCGGGTGTGGCAGTTGCCGTCGCGTAGCTGTCGAGCGACTTAAGCCCGATAACCTGTTCCTGGATAGACTGTAGGTTGTCGATACGCCAGCGGTGAATACCAGCCCA
Organism: uncultured Spirosoma sp.; assembly: GCA_964581865.1. Classification (GTDB taxonomy): domain Bacteria; phylum Bacteroidota; class Bacteroidia; order Cytophagales; family Spirosomataceae; genus Spirosoma. Next base: position 77,219 of record CAZOQC010000017.1, on the reverse strand, counting down.
ACCAGATTCTTCGCCGTGGTAAAGGTAAGTGACACCGTTCGCTGCACGGACAACCGTTCCGTAATATACGTTACCAGCCATACCTTCGACAGGCTTACCGTCGGGCGCTTCTACTTTTGCTTCGGGGCCGGTTTTCCCGAAGATGCCCAACAACAAGCCATTATCGTACACGTGCTGCCACTTGTTGGTCTGGCTACCTTTCCAGAATTCGCCGTGGTAGTTCCAGAATATAGATCGGTCCAGCACAGCGATACCGCCCCCCCCGTATTCCACGCCATTGCCTACGTCGTAAGCGCCATCGTTGGGGTAAGGTCCCTTGTACGCGGTTGTGGTTGCCTGCGCCGTTTTCCATAACCATTTGTTGTCGCCAGCCCGAATACCCCCTAAGTGATAGCCGCCCCCCGTTTTCCCGTTAATTTTCCCATCATCAAACGAGATCATTACCCCGGACGTGGTCGTTTCACCTGTACGGCCCTGCCCGCCATACCAGTTGATTGGCTCCTCACCCGTGCTGATGGGAGCGCTGGCGTATGCAGTGGCCGGTGCCCAGACCGGATCGTTAGCAGCGTCAAAACCCGTCAGGCGTCGCGTCTCCCAGACCACCGTTCCCGACGTCCCGTTCAGATTATTGGCCGATTGTCTCAGTGACCCATCGCTGGCAATGTGATATGTGTACCGGTTCTGGGCATCGAACGTTAGTTTCGTAATCCGTATCGGTCCGCTGGCAGGCAACTCTGCCAGCACCCACTTGTTATCGCTGAACCGGCGCAAGAAGCCATATACCCGGCCATTGGAAAGTGTCAGTACATCCCGGAAAATATTGGTGATATACGTATGGTTAATCGTAAGCGACTCGAAGTAAGCAGCCGGCATTGTTGCCCGCCAGTTCTTTACCAGCGTCCAGGAGCCGTTATTGCCGCTAAGTGGCTTTGTGTAATCGATGGCGAATTCCAGAAATTCAGCCAGTACCCGATTGGGATTGTTCTGGTCGATGTAGCAACTATAATTGTTTTGAAGATACATGATCCGGTCGATGTAACTCCGGCCGGCCGAATAGTGCTGCACCCGATAATTACCCGAATCACCGACCCAAAACGACCCGTCGGCCGCGAACGCGATAAATGTGTCATTGATAATACCGCTGACATCGGAGAAGTAAAATTTATCATTGGTAACAGTCGGATCAGTTCGATAGCCGCCCGCCTGTCCAAGCGTCCAGACTGACGCGCCGGTACTGTTACTGTATGCTTTCAGTTGTTGACTATCACCACCGTCGGCAACCACGACCGTCTGATTGTCGGGCGATACGGCCACTGCCATCGGTGCGTTCAAACCCGGTAGCGACAGCGTCTCTCCGCTCAGCGTGCCGTCGTTTTTTACCGTAAATCGACTAACCGTGTTACCATTGATGACCCACAAGTTGTCCTGCCCATCGACAGCCAGACCACCCGCATCGTTGAAAAACAGCGACTGCACCAATGCACCGGTCATTTTGTCCAGCACCCGTATCTGATGCCGGTCTTTATGTGATACAAACAGGTACTTCCCGTTTTTCTGGACGGCCATTCCCGTTATTGTCCCGGCTGCTCCGTTAGTGACGTCGATACACGACGCGTACGTTCGGCCCATCACCATTTTCTGGGCCTGTCCGTTCGCGAACGATTGTTCACCATTGTCGGCGGTACGCGTAGCAAACACAAACCACTTATTACCATTATCGTAGCCATCGTAGCCCGCCCAGTAGACAAGTTTACCGTCTGTAGCTACGAAAAGGGTAGCCTGATCGGTACTGCCTTTGGGGAAGAAGTCGAGACGCTGCTGTGGATTCGATAGTGCAAAACGGGCCTGTGATGGGTTTCCTTCGGCATACCCAGCCCCATAATACGCATAGTCACTGGCAATAGCCATCCCTTTTGTACGGATGAAAGCCCGTTGCAATCCATTGCCCTGACTAATGCCGAACGATGAATTACCGATTACACCTTCCCAGGTATACGATACATTGTTCGACATAAGCCGAATATCGTACGTAGCGGTGGCGGGTGTCTGCCCCTTGTCGTCGAGCCCATCCCAGTACTTAGTATAGGCACCGGCATTGAGCGAGACGCCACTCCAGAGGGTTCGAATCAGCGTGCCGTCTTTGGCAAACACCCCCGCGCTGGTTTGCGATTTAGCAGATAGGTTGAACGAGAAGGGAACTGCGCGTCTGACTTGCGAGTAGCTTTGAATTGATAGAGCCAGCAAAAAGAGCAGTGTACTTGTTACGTAAAGAGAAATTCGCACTGTCAATAAAATTTATTATTCGGTCTAAAAAAGGTAGACGAAGGTACAACGGAACAATTATTTAAAATATCTTACAAATAAAATTTTAACAAAATATTCTTTTTATTAACTAAATATTAACAATATATAAACTTATTAACTCCATAGATTACAAAATAAATCACAACGGTATATGATATCCGGCTATTACTACCTGTATATGCTCTTATTTTATTTGTCCTGTCAAATCAACTAAGTACGAATGGAGAAGCCATTTAAGCTTGTGTTGACTTCCATCTTTCGTAAAAATCGCCACCAATTAACGTTAGGCCGACACGACGCCCCCATACTAATTAGCCTGAACGAAACTGGTACGGCCACAGCCCTCCCCGAAAATTGGCTACATCGATCACATACCGCTCACTAAATCATTGCCTATTAATTACCAAATACAAGCAACCGTTTCCTATGTTGATAAACTCCTTTGTTAACTTGCCGACTCTATCCAGTCACCATCTTTATCAAGTAAGTATACAATGGTCCAATTGATTCCGATCTACACAGTATACTGATTTGATATACTTGCCTATATTGATTCATTGCTCGTCCGCACCACCCCCCTTTTTATGCAGTTTTTTTACCGGCTTGCCGTTCTTTCATTCCTGGTTACTCTTCAGTTCGGCTGCACAAAAAAAGCGGTCGTCCGCTTCTCACAGAAAGCACCCGAACTAACGTCGGCCGATATTCTGACCGAGATCATGCTCGTCAATAAATCGCCACGTATAGTACTCCGCGTTCCCAATACGCGAACCGGAATAACCAACACACAGGCTAACAGTAGCTCTCCTATCGATCAGGCAGCCAGCCAGCAGAAATCAGTCAGGCGGCAGGGGGCAGATGGACCGTACGACGCTTTTCAATACGATGAGGTGTCACTGTACAACGCCATTGAAAAGCAACTCTTTCGGGAAGGGTTCAGCGTCCGCGACCGGGCACTGTTCAATGAAGTACTGGAAGCCAATCAGCGCCCTGATTATTCAAAAATCAGTTCGCTCACTAACACCGACCTTATTCTGGAACTCGTCCGGGTCGACAATGCCATTGGCTATACGACCAATGTGTGCTATACACAACCCGACGATCAGCAGCGCATTATCAACGAGTACCGCGATATGCGCGGTGCTTCTGTCGAGTTCAAACTCGTTCACGTCAAGTCGAACGAGATTGTCGGCTCGTACAAGCTGCACTATACACCCTGCCTGACTGGCTGCCCCGGCGTATACAAAAAAGTTGGCTCATCGGGCCTGTTTCTGAATCCTGCCCTGCTAAAGCTGAAGGAAGACATGCGTCGCAAGCAAAAGACCAAGCCTTACGAAACGCTGGATCAGGACGAACTGGAAGCGTTTATCGTTGATGCCACGCATCAGCTGGTCAAAACGATGCGCTAGTTTACAAGTAACCCCACATCTATGAAGCACCTTTTACTGTCCATCTTACTGGGCCTGTCTGTCAGTGCGCTGGCACAGGACGCCATCTACACCAAAAACGGGAATATGCTTCCCGACGCGCGCCTGACCGACGTACAGGACGACAAAGTATCCTTTACGATCAACGGCCGTACGCAGACATTCAAGCGGGAGAATATCCTGTTTGCCTTTACCAGCAACGGCAATTATCTGGTTGTTAACGAACTGAACAGCAACACAGTGAAGGCGCAGGAACAGCTCAAGACCTTCCTGGCCGCCCCACCCCGCAACGACGACCGTGACTACCTGATTCGGGCCGTACCGCTGAAAGTGATTCCGGCTATGATTGCCTACGAAAGCGATCAGCTGGTCAACTACAACACGCCCGATGGCAAATCCGGCTCGATCTCGAAAGCCGAACTAGTAGCTATTCTGCACCGCGACGGTCGGCATGACATACTGCGCACCGACTACGGCGAAGTCTCTCCACTGCTTATGGACGTCCATAAGCGCATCGGGCCTGATACATCTCCCGTGTCGGCACCAGTTACGCCCGTTGCCGACCCCACTCCAACGCCGATAACCCAGCCGGTTTCGCCGGTACCCGTACCTGCTTATGTCACCCCATCAGCAACGGTACCCGCCACTGTCAACACACAGCTCGACAACGCGGGTGGAACGCCAGAGCCAAAAAGTAATATTCTCTCTCTAAACGACGCAGACCGGCAGTATTACCGCAAGAAATCACTACAAAAAGTCGACGAGTTTGTTTCGTATCTCAATGTCATCACCAACAAATCCTTATCGATGGTGACCCGAGACGATGCTATTCGTAATGCGACAAAGCTGTTTATGCCGGGCGCAACAATGGAAGTTACCTCGAAAAGTCAGCCCGGCTCGCGCGCATATCCGATAGCAGTCTACTTGAATAGATTAAAGTTGCTGTCGTACACTTCTACAAATATAGAATGGACCGATGTAAGCTTCGTCAAAGAATTATCGCAAGCCGCTGATGGAGATTACTATGGTTTGATGGAGGGTGAGCAGAAGTTTACCGGCTTTGTTGGCGGCAATATACGGTACACTGATATTGTCAAAAAGGCGGTAAGGGTAAAATTGACAAAAGAACCGATTATACGTGACGGTACAGAATATGTCAAGTGGAATCTGCGGTTGGGGTCCATTGGTGTATCGCACTGATCGATGACACGCCTTGTGCATACGTGGCTTGTAGCAATCCTGCTCATGCTTCTAATTCCTCCGGCCTTCGCCCAGCAACCTGTTGAGCCTGCGGGGATTTCGTTGTCGGGTGTACTGATCGATCATAGCACCAAGCGACCATTGCGCAACGGTCGTCTTCTCGCAAAAACGCCGACGGGCAACGTGACGGTAGGTATGAGTGGCGATTCTGGTAAATTTTCCGGCACCCTGCCCTATGCAGCAACGACCTTGCTGGTGGAATGCGCTACCTATCAGTCGCGGTCGATTCCGGTTCGGCAGCCGACCGGTCGGAGTCGGGCGTCGGTAGTAGTAGTTCTACCACTTCTGCCCGTTGTAGCGCAGGCGAAAGACAAACCGTATCAGCAAACCGAGCAGACTGCTTACACACAGGAGCACACAACCCGCCCGACAGGACGTGACACGGCCGATGTACAACGCGGCACCTTCCGAATTTTCGACGCCATCCGCAATACCCCCTTACCGGCCACGGTTTGTTTTTTCTTTACAAAGTCGGGGCGCAAAACCTGTCTGACGGCTAATACGTCGGGACAGCTTTCAATGGCGTTCAAAGAACACGACATCGTCGCTATCGAAGCAACAACTCCTGATTATCAACCCTACGCGGGCAATCTGGTCATCGAGCAGTTGGGGGATAGCGCAGTTCAGCACGCGATTCCAATGACCCGAACCCTGACGCTATTGGCCGTTTCCGCTGAAGGGGCGACCCGCTGTACGATCCGGTCCGGACAGCAAACCGTGCCGCTGACAGCCGTACAGTCCGGTCGGTTTGCGGGGTACGACCTGCTACCCGGTCAGTACGAACTAAGCGTCAGTTACGGCAAACACACGGTACAGCGGGCTATCGATCTCCGTAGCGGTCTAAGCTGGAGAACGTTTGTCATGAGCACCGATACTATCGCTATCGTAAAAGCACCTAGGCTATCCGCATCAGAATCGGTGGTAGTCAACCAACAACCGAATCTGTCGTTGCCGTCGCTCGATTCGATTCCGATGATCTACTTTGAACAGAGCAGCTACCTGCTCAAACCCGATTCGCAGCGCGTGCTGGTCCAGGTGGCTCAGTATATGAAAACGCATGCTGACTGCACACTGGAAATTACTGGTCATACTGATAATGTAGGTGCTGTGGCACTGAATCAGACGCTGTCGATGTACCGCGCTATGGTGACAGCTAATTTCCTGTCCCGGCAGGGCGTCAGTGACGACCGGTTCATCAAGGCAGGCCTTGGTGGTAGTCAGCCGCTGGTAACCAACGATACCGAAACCAACAAAGCCCGGAACCGCCGGGTATCGCTGAAATTAATCCCCACTCGATGAAAAAAATTTACGCAGTCAGGTTATTAGGTTGGGTTGCCGCATGGACCTGTGTCAGCGTAGGCTGTCACCAGGACCCTGCCGTACCTAAATCAGCCATTCCGCTAACCTGCCAGATTTATCAGGTAGCATCCGTCGAGGAAAACGTACATGACACGACAACGTTTACCTACGACGCCTTCGGTAGTCTGACCGAAAGCCGCTTTCGGCGCTGGCTGAACGACACGCTGAACACGGGTTTACGGCAGACGTATTCGTACAACGCCGATCACTATTTGCTGGTCCGGGTCGATCAGCAGGACCGGCTGGCCAGATCGACCGAGCGACGCAGCTATGAGTATTCGTATCAGGATGGACTGGTTCGGCAAGTGGTCGTCAAAAACTACGATTCAGGTCAGATGTCGGGTTATCTCGATTATGAGTACGACAACGGCAAGCTGAAAACCTACAAGGAAAGCAACGGGCAGAAGACCATGTTACGCCAGTATACATTCGACGCATCTGGCAAACTAACTAGCTACCAAGATCAAGATCTGTCGGCTGTAGCCCAAGTGACCAACGGCAAGATCGTATCGAAGCTGTTTAAAAGTGGTGTTAGCGTTGCCAGCACATTCGATAGTCAGGGGCAACTCATCAGCGAAACGACCCTGGCTGGTACCGCCCAAACAAAAGTCACCTACACGTATGACAACGAGCCGTACTGGGACAAAACTCAGCTTCGGCTGCGCGGCATTCCTGTCGTAGACATGGGCGGGCATACGAACGTACATAACCTGACGTCCGTGACCATTCAGCAGACGGTTAACGACCGGGCTATACAAGCGCGTACGCTCACCTACCGGAACGTGTACAACCAGGCGCGCTACCTGCTCGGCTATGCCCGCAGTGATGGTGCGCAGCAACGAACTATTTACGCCAACTGCTTATGAGACACAAACTTATACTTCTTCTGTTTGTACTGTGTGGGCTTTCCGGCGCGTCGATCGCGCAGAAGAACGTGCCTAAAGTATATGTGGCGAAGGTCACAAGCGCTACTACCGGAACAGGGATAATCACAAAACGTGACCGGGACGAAATCACGTTTCAGGCAAGATCAACTGTAGGTACTTTAAATCAACTGCTATCAACCATAGAAGGCATCGACTCATCTGATGCCGTGCGAAACACAATCATTCAGAATAGCTACCTACCAAATAACGATCAGCTATTTTACAATGATGCGGTTGTCGTAGAAGATGATATCGACCCTAAACACACGTCTTCCGATAGCACAGCCGATCTACCGATAGACAGATATTTACGCGATTTTGACCTGTTCTACCCAAAATCAGATACCGGCAGTACTGTTTCCTTCACCAGGCTAGTCCCGTCGGCTGTTCTGCTATCGAAGACCGGTAATTATCACTACATAAAGCTATTTTTTCTGTCGACATTTAAAGGAAAGCGAAACGATGCCGACAGACGCTACAAACCATTAGATCGCGTAGCGGAGCTTAGAGCAGAGAAGGTCAATAAGAAGTGGCATACCTACATTATCCGGCTGGGTTTTCTGCAACCCGGGGAAGGACTAACGGAGCTGACTAACCCCACTATTACCAGCACCGAAGCCCTCAGACTCCCGGCTATCAAAGGCGATGAAACAACGTTCCGACGGACGGACGGACTGTCTGATTCGCTACTAGTAAAGTGGGATCAGCTTTACCTGAACGTCGTACGGTCGTCGACGTCAACCGTACCCGTCGGTGCTTATCAGCGTAGCGGTACGGCCATCGCCGATCAAACGAGCGTACGGATCACATTGACCTATAACGACAGGCAGTTGGCATTTACCCGGATCAATGGTGAAACTGTACCGTTTCAGCGTGTCGGGCCACCTATCGGGCCAAGCCCGACTAGACCCAAAACAATCGTAGCCTGGTTACAGATTGTGGTCGGCGTAGCAGCCCTGACGGCGAGTGCGGTAGGGTACAGCACCATACGAAGCAGCTACGACGCATACACAACCCGGCTCAGCGGCATGAACGCCGAATACGCCGTCTGGCAGACGCTGTCACAGCAGCCGGGCGTGTCTCCGGCCGCGCCCATGTCGTTCAGCACTTATGCGCAACCCGGTATTTACGGCGTCTACAGTGGTACTGTTGTCGGCAGTGGTCTTATCGTCAACGGTATTCGGCAGTTGCTGAAAATCAATAAGAGTAAAAAGCAGGCCGGATCAGTAAACCGGTAAAATCGAAGGAACCCACTCCATTTCCAGCTCAACCTATGGTATCAATTTTACGCTTATACTGGCTGCCCCTCCTTGTGTTCATTATCAGCCTGACTCCGCTGGCCGCCCAGCCGACACTGACGCTTTATTATGGCGATCCGGCGGCAAGTGCCGATGCTGCCTTCGACGGCAACGTGTTGCAGGCGGGCAATCAGTTTGGCGATGCACCGATCTACGCCAAATTTGGCGGCACGGGCACTAAGTCCTTTCAGATCGATTCACCCGGCGAGAACAAGACGGTTACGGTTGACAAAGACGGTTTCTTTTTCATTCGCCCGACGGGCAGTGTGATTGTCGATGCCAGTAAGATCAAAAATTTTGCGGGTACTGTAACCGGCTCGGTCAGCATCACGGTAAAACCACTGGTCATCACGACCATCAGTGCTAACGTCACCTCCAGCGTAACGCCCGGCTCCGATCTGCTTATTTCGTACACCACGGGAGCCGGGACCTTTCCCGTTGATCTGGTCGCCAATGGGTTCGCTGTCAATCTGATAAATGCCAGCGGTACTGCTGTTGCAAAACTGTCTTTCCCGGCTGACCAGTACAGCGGACGAGAACAACGGGGGGCCAGCTTCGGTGGTACCCGAACTATCAAAGCAACGATCCCGACAGCAATCAGCAGCGGCTCGTACCGGGTACAGGTCGTTACGACAGGGCTGACACAGAATGTGGAAGGCAGCCTGAGTCCGCCATTTACCATTGCCGCCAATAACCCTGTGCTTTCGACTGGGTCGATCAGTACTACAGCCTGCGCTGGCGCTACGGTTTCGTTTCCGTTCTCCGTTACCGGTGGCACGATTGCCAGTGGTACGACATTCAGTATACTGCTGACAAACTTATCGGGCACATCGGTGCAGACCTTGTCTGGCACGTCGACTAGTTCCCCGGTCGTCGCAACGCTACCAGCTAACCTATCAACTGGCACGTATTTCTTTCAGATTAACAGTTCGACAGGGATAACCAGCAACGCGGGTACGATACCGGTGCGCGGATTGCCAACGATGGTCATATCAGGTGGGGGAACTGTAAACGTCGGTGCTACCGCTCCAGTTGTACTGACCCTGACCGGCAACGCTCCGTGGACAATTATCTATACCGACTACACATCAGCTACGTCATCGTCGTTACGCAGCGTAACGACATCGGTAAGTCCATTTACGATTTATCCGACGTTTTACGCGACCACGACGTATTCAGCCGCACAGGTTAGCCTTCGTGATGCCGGTACCTGTGGCGTCAATGCCCCTATTTCAGGTTCAGCACAGATTAACGTCGGGCAGACGACGATCACGACTGGTGCGCTATCAGGTACGTTTTGCCCAGGCACGACAATCCCGGTAGCGTACACGACGAGCAGTCCGCTCCCGTCCAGCGTTGCTTATCAGGTCGAACTATCGGATGCCAGCGGTAATTTTTCAAGCCCCACGGTTATTGGTAGCGGCAACACCAGCCTGATTAGTGCCAGGCTACCAGAACAACCCGATCTCAGTGTCAACTACCGGATTCGGGTCGTCGCGCAAAAGCCAGCCACCGCTGGTTCGACCGATTACAGCAGCCTGACCACGCCCGTACCCACTACCCTACAAATTACCCGCCCGGCCGGGCCAATTGTTTCCGATGTGTCATTCTGCCCTGGTGAGTCGCTGAAGCCACTTACGGCCGTCGGTGCCAGTGTAAGCTGGTTTTTAGAAGGGTCAAAACAAGTTTTCCCCAGTGCGCCAACCCCGTCTAATAATCAGTCGAGCGTTTATCTCGCCAATCAGATCGTCAATGGCTGCACGAGTGTACTGTCCAGGTTAAACGTGATAATGAAAGACGTTCCCCCGGCCCCGTCCGTCAGCAACGTGACCCTGTGCCAGGGTGCGCAGGGACAATTCAACACATCCATACCCGGCGCACTTTGGTATACCAGTGCCACTGGTGGCAGCGGTTCCAGTCAACCACCCGGCATCAACAGCCAGTCTGCCGGCGAGCAGACAATTTACGTATCGCAAACGGTCAACGGCTGCGAAGGACCGCGCGCGGCCGTGAAAGCAACCGTCACCGCACCACCGGCCGCCCCGACCGTTACCGCAGCGACGATTTGCCAGTATACATCCGCCAACCCATTGACCGCTTCGGGCACCGGCCTGACCTGGTACGGGTCATCGGGACAATTGGCCAGTGCTCCCGTGCCCAACACATCTGTACCCGCTTCACTTACCTATGGCGTTACGCAAACGGTCAACGGCTGCCAGAGTGCGCAGGCAACAGTCAGCGTCGTAGTGCAGGCTGCTCCGGCTATGCCAACGGCCAACCCATACCGGTACTGCGTTGGCGACACGCCACAGTCACTGACGGCTACGGGCAGCGGTACGGCTTTCCGCTGGTACCAAACGGCATCGGGTGGTACAGCCTCGGCTACCGCTCCAACTTTCCTAACGCAGTCGCCCAACGTGTTCACGTTTTACGTCTCGCAGGTTGATGCAAGCGGTTGTGAAAGCCTGCGTCAGCCGGTATCCGTATCGGTAGTAGCGGCTCCGGCCACCCCGTCGGTGACGGCGCAGCAGTTCGCCTGCCAGAACACGGTCGTGGGGCCGCTAACAGCCAGCCCCGGTACCGGGCTCATGTGGCAGGGAACGGGTATCAGCGGCAGCACAAACATTGCCCCGACACCCTCGACAAAAGATCCCGGCACATTCACTTATCTGGTTACGCAACAGGCGGGTAGCTGTACCAGCCCCGCAGCGCGAATCACATACACCGTAAACCCCCAGCCGGAAGCACCCCGTGTGCAATCGACAGTCAGCTTCTGCCTGGGCAACACCGCGACCCCGCTCTCGGCTACCGCTACCGGCCGATTGACCTGGTACGTGAACGCCGACCGGTCTGGTCCGACAGCGGCCAGTATTCTGCCGTCGGTCAGTACTGTAAGCAGCAAACTGTACTACGTTACGCAGCGCGACGGCAACAACTGCGAAAGTGCTACCAGCTCTGTTGAGGTGCGGGTGGCGAACCGGGCCACCGCCCGTATCTCCGGCGACGGATCTATCTACCCCGGCGACAGTACGGCACTGCGCGTACGCCTGACTGGCGACGGTCCCTGGACATTTACCGATTGGACGGGCAAACCTATCACCACGCAGGATTCGCTGTACGTAAGCTGGGTACGTCCGACGGCCACCCGAGCCTATAGCATCACAAACCTGCAAAGTGCCTGCGGTTTGGGCGACAACGGTAGTGCCTATACGCTGACAATCCGGTCACCACTTGCTGCCCAGCCCATAGCCGAGCCACTAACCGTAATCGCTTACCCCAACCCTACCCCCGGCGACCTCACCGTCGACTGGAGTTCACCCACGCGCCAGTCGATCACCTTGCAGATCGTCGACGCAGCAGGGCGCATTATCCGTCAGGCAACCCGAACCGCAACGACTCTCCGCCAGACCGAGCAGTTTCAGTTAAGTACCCAACCGACCGGCCAGTATTATCTACGCGTACTCAGCGACACGAACACCCCCGTCATCCGCACCATAACGAAGCAGTAAACTAGATTTTTATCATAACGTCAACCTAAATTTCACATCCCCCATGTTGAGTTTCAAGCAATTCACTTTTCCGCCAATAGGACAACTGAATAATAATCCATTTGACCCGTCCCTTTCCACCAAAAGACGTTGGTTTTATACCAAAAAGAACGAACTCAATTTTGGTGTAACATTGCCTGGCCTGTGCGAAACAACAGATTACTCGACACAAATGCTTGCCTTCTTCGGCATATTGTTATTGGAGATCATCCCAACCGTGTACGGCATTGCACAAGGCCTACTATGGGAAGCCGTAGCCGCAGCAATATTGATAGACATAGCGCTGGCTATAGCTTCTCATCTGTGGCACAGCAAAATTCTTGTCGCCAAAAATCAACTAGTCATAACATCCAATCCTATTCACATTCAAAACCTACAAGGTGAAATAAGCAAGTACAAAATCTGGACTAATTTTTTTTATGCCTTAATTTTTCTTTCGGGTTGTATAAAGTTTGCCTTCTTTTACGTGGCCTACATCTATATAGACGCCATATCAGGTGCGGTTCTAGTATGCTATTTGTTAGGTGCGGCCTTACATATTACTTACACAGGTTACTTCATTTATACATCCAGATATTACTGGTTTGTCAACAGCGAATACAATCAATACTTGAAGACGGGCGGTGGCAGATTCGCTATAAACATAGTCAATAAGCAACCTATACTAGTAGATGGCGCCCTAGTTGCGCTCAATACCGCTCAAATTGGATTACATAGAATTTCTGTAGATAGCAAAGGCACGTATTTCTTCGAGACACTAGGTATAATGACTGACAAAGAACTCGTTGGTTTCATTAATGCTCAGCAAAGTCAAATTGCGCAAAGTGTAATCGCAAAAGAGGGATTGAAGCATCAACTTCAATCGCTAGGAACTCTTCCGAATGGAGTTAGCATGCAAAACAATCCCGGCACTCAATCCAACGTAGCTGCTATAAATTCTCCGACAATCAATGGCGTGAGTGCAAATCAAAATATCATCACAGGTAATACACAAAACTAGTCCCGATATGCACACTTATGTAACAAGATACACTACGGCTAAGATTATTGCCCTAGCAACAGTATGCCAAATTCTTACAGGGTGCGGTGGTGGTGAGAAGATAGACCGAGTAAATCTGAAAATAATCTTCACAAATAAGCCAACGACACTTTTCAACGAAGGCAATAAACTTTCGTTGGACGGCATCACTCTGTTAAGTGGTATGCATATTGAGAGACCGTGCAAAGACACGGTCATATTAGACCCATCTTTAATCAGAGCAGACATAGCCAATTCTGATACGTCTATTGCATACCCAGCCGAAAGGTCTAGTCTTACTCGAACGACGATGAATAGAGAGTTTAAGCTTTTGGGAGAGCACTTGCAAAAAACAATTATTCCGTCCTCTCTAACAGGAAAAATCGCAACAAAGTCTGACAGTCTTTTCAGATCATACGTTCTATCAAACAACGACCTGAGCGCAGATTCATTAGTTGTTTATTTGACGACTAAACGGGTCGATTCACTAGAACTAAACGCAAAAAAATACAAAGCGTTTTCTGACATTGGGTTAGTCAGGAAGCAGATTGAGACTATACTTTGCAGCAATTCGAAAGCAACGATCGCTTTGCTCATCGATCCACCCAGCACTGCCGCATCGTCTCAACTGACGATCACTGACATAGAACAAGATTGCCACTCAGGTACTTTTACAGTAAAGACTGTGGGCGGAGACAGTAGTCCAATTATGTATAGTATTGCAGGACTTAGTGCAGGGCAACCTAGCAATAAGCTTACTGTACCGGAGACTATGCGCAGCGGTAAATCTGTTACTGTTGTCGCTGTTCAAAACGAGCAACGAGCCAATAAGCAGTTTACTACGAATTGCACGTCAACTCCTACCCTAGTAACGGTTGAGCGACGTTCGACTATTTCCCAACGCACTGTAGTAAGCAGAACATGGACGCGGGTGGCTGGCAGTAATTTTTGCGTAGGTAGTTGTGTACTAGCATACACTGAGAGGGACAACTTGGGCAACACTCGTGAACGCAGAATCGAAAACTACGCAGATTGCTGCCCAGCCAACAACTAAAAACAGAAATCCGGTTTACGGTCGCTTACTGAGCCGCCGTAAACCGGATACTGTAAACTGTAAACCGACTATTCCACCGTCACTGATTTGGCGAGGTTGCGGGGCTGGTCGACGTTGCGGCCGCGCATGACAGCGATGTCGTAGGCCAGCAGTTGCAGGGGAATCACCGATACCAGCGGCATCAGGATCTCGTGGACGTTCGGGATTTCGATGGTGAAGTCGACCATGCCGGGGAGTTGGGTGTCGCCTTCGGTGGTGATGGCGATGACGCGACCCTTGCGGGCTTTCACCTCCTGAATGTTCGACACCACTTTTTCGTACGAGCTGTCTTTTGTCGCCGTTACGACGACGGGCATGTCTTCGTCGATGAGCGCGATGGGGCCGTGTTTCATTTCGGCGGCCGGGTAGCCCTCCGCGTGGATGTAGCTGATCTCTTTCAGCTTCAAGGCACCTTCTAGCGCAACGGGGAAGTTCAGCCCCCGACCGAGGTAGATGAAGTTGCGGGCGTAGGTAAAGATGTAGGCGATCTCCTTGATCTTGTCGGCCGATTGCAGCACCTTTTCCACCTTCGCCGGGATGCTTTCCAGTTCGACCAGCAGTTGCCGGAACAGTGAGTCGGAAATGGTGCCTTTGCGTTTGGCAGCGGCCAGCGCAATCAGCGTCAGTACGGTCACCTGCGCCGTAAACGCTTTCGTACTGGCTACCCCGATTTCGGGTCCGGCATGGGTATAGGCCCCCGCGTGGGTCGCCCGGGCAATGGACGAGCCGACAACGTTACAGACCCCGAAGATGATCGCACCTTTCGACTTCGCCAGTTCAATAGCGGCCAGCGTATCGGCGGTTTCGCCCGACTGCGAAATGGCAATCACGATGTCGCCTTCCTTGATGATCGGGTTGCGGTAGCGGAACTCCGACGCGTACTCGACCTCGACAGGAATCCGGGCCAGTTCCTCGAAAATGTACTCGGCCACCAGCCCCGCGTGCCAGGAGGTGCCACAGCCGACGATTACGATGCGCTTCGACTTGGCCAGCTTGTCCATGTAGTCGCGCAGACCACCGAGTTGCAGCGTACCGGCTTCGGCCTGCACCCGCCCACGCATGGAATCGGCGATGGAGCGGGGCTGCTCGAAGATTTCCTTGAGCATGAAGTGGTCGTAGCCACCTTTCTCGATGGCTTCCAGCTCCAGTTCAACGGTTTGTACGTAGGGCGTTGTGGCCGTGTTGTCGAGCGTCACGACCCGCAGTTTGCCGTCGTTGATAACCGCGATTTCGTAGTCGTTCAGGTAGATAACTTCCTTCGTATACTCCACAATCGGCGTTGCGTCCGACGCCAGGAAGTACTCGTTGTCGCCCACGCCGATCACCAGCGGAGAGCCTTTCCGGGCGGCAATCAACTGGGTTGGTTCAGCTTCGTTCATCACCACGATGGCGTACGCCCCCACGACTTCCTGCAACGCCAGCCGTACGGCCTCTTCCAGCGTCCCGCCCGCGTTTTCCCAGATGTCCTCGATAAACTGACCCAGCACCTCGGTGTCGGTCTGACTGGCGAAGGTGTGCCCTTTTTTAAGTAGCCGCTGTTTGATGGCCGCGTAGTTCTCGATGATCCCGTTGTGGATGATCGCCAGTTTCCGATGAAACGAGTAGTGCGGGTGAGCGTTGACGTCATTGGGTTCGCCGTGGGTAGCCCAGCGCGTGTGCCCCATGCCGATATGCGATTGAACGGCCTTACCAACCAGTTCCTGCTCCAGGGCCGACACTTTTCCTTTCTTCTTGTAAACAGTCAGGCCGCTGTCATTCATCAGGGCCACACCGGCGCTGTCGTAGCCCCGGTATTCGAGCCGTTTCAAGCCTTTAATGACCAGCGGACACGCATCGCGATGCCCCACATATGCCACAATTCCACACATAATCAGTCTGTTAAAATAGGTCTATTAAGGTAGTTGAATCGATACGATTCACTGGTAAGGTAATGCAAAAAGCCGGGAACCCCCGGCTTTTTGATCGTGAATAGTATAACAGGGCAGTCTCGTCAGCCCACCAGCTGATTGTACAGATTGTAGTATCGTTCGGTCACGTCTTCGTCGTCGGCACCGTCGAATTTATGTTCCGGCAGGTCAGTCAAAATAGCGTTCAGGCTTTCGCTCGATTCTTCTTCAGCCCGGACAACAGCGTCGGCGTAGGCACACCCAATGCGGATAAAACCGGAAAAATCGGCCGTTTTCAATTCGGCCAGCATCGAATCGTCGATGTCCATCATACGCGCTTTTTCCACGATATCGCCGTCGAAGCGGTGGTCGAAGGCGTTGTTATAGACCGTGAAGACCGACTTGGTGTCCTTGAACATCGGGTCGTTTTTGTAGGTCGTTTTGAGGTACAGCGGAATCAGGGCGGTCATCCAGTCGTTGCAATGGACGATGTCGGGGGCCCAGCCGAGTTTTTTCACTGTCTCCAGAACGCCTTTGCAGAAGAAAATAGCCCGTTCGTCGTTATCGTCGTAGAATCGGTTTTCCTTGTCGTGGAAGACGTATTTACGTTGGAAGTAATCCTCATTATCGATAAAATAGACCTGAAGTTTGGCCGTCGGAATAGAGGCTACCTTGATAATCAGCGGCTTCTCTTCGTCACCAACGGCAATATTGATACCTGACAGGCGGACCACTTCGTGCAACCGGTTTTTACGTTCGTTGATGAGACCGAAGCGTGGCACCAGAATTCGAATCTCCATTCCCCGCTCCTGCATTGCCTGTGGTAACTTACGGACGAAGTCGGCAACGTCGGATGTTTTCAGGAACGGATTGATTTCGCTGGCCACATAAAGAATACGTAATTTGCTCATAAACCGGGCTGGGTGTGTTGGTTAGATCACCGAAAAACTTGCAAAATTATACAAATTTTTCCCGTATTTCAATACGATTTGGCCATAAAAGATAGCGATCCTGTATCATTGCAGGTTCAATACAGCTTTTCGCTATGCTCCGCTTCGATACCATTGCCAGCCTTCGTCAGCACCTTGCCGGGCTGCGCGTCAGTCAGTCAATCGGCCTTGTTCCGACGATGGGTGCCCTGCACGACGGCCACCTGACGCTGATTCAGCAGGCCCGTCAGCAAACCGACGTTGTCGTGTGCAGTATCTTCGTGAATCCCGTTCAGTTCAATAACGCCGATGATCTGGCCCGGTACCCCCGTACACTCGATGCCGATTGCCAGCTCCTCGAATCAGTGGGTTGCGACGTGGTGTTTGCGCCCTCCGTCGATGAGATGTATCCCGAGCCGCCTACGCTGACATTTAATTTTGGTCGGCTGGAAACCGTGATGGAAGGGGCGTTCCGACCCGGGCATTTCAATGGCGTTGGCCTGGTCGTGGCGAAGCTGTTCAACATCATACAACCCGACAGAGCGTTTTTCGGTCAGAAAGATTTGCAGCAGGTGGCCGTGATCCGCAGCCTGACTCGTAACCTGAGTTTTCCCGTCGAGCTAGTGCGCAGCCCGACCGTACGCGAAGCCGATGGACTGGCCATGTCGTCGCGCAACCGCAACCTGACGGCCGACGAACGCGAACAGGCGACAACGCTGTTTGCGGCTCTCACGCTGGCGCACGACGAACTAACCAATGGACAGACGTCTGCACAGGCAAAAGCCGCTGTACGTGACTTTCTCGACACCAGACCGGCTTTCCGGCTCGAATACGTCGAAGTTGCCAACGCCGATACGCTGATGCCCGTCGATGAAGTGCTGGCACCGGGGCAAACAGCCATCTGTATCGCGGCTCACCTCGGCAACGTCCGGCTGATCGACAATCTGGTGTTCTGAGCCTGTCGTTTTATACAGCCGGACGATAGTTACCGATCAGTAGCCACAAAAAAAGGGGACTCTCACGCGAGAGCCCCCTTTTTCATAGGCACCGGGTTAGCGGTTATTCCCGAATCAGCTTGATCGTTTGCTGTTGGGTAGCCGTACTGACCTGAAGCAGGTAGACACCCGCTACCGGACGCAGTTGTACCGTAGTCCGTTCCACGTCAGCGGCCTGCTCGATTCGGCTAGTGCTGATCGAGTAGCCACGGCCGTCGATTGTCTGGATGCGTACCGACTGTCCGGCGGCACCGCGAATCTCTACATCAACCGTTTCACCCACAACCGGGTTTCCAAGTACCGTCACGGTCAGCGGTTCAGCGCGCTCTGTCGCGGCAATCCGGCTATTGGCATTACAAGCCGCCAGCCAGTTGTAGGCGTAGGCCGCTTCCGAACCGCTGCCCTGCATGGCCCGCAGATTGATCACCGGATTGTCGGTGTACAGCTTGAGCGAATAGGGACCACCCATCGTCGTGGGCAGACTCTCGTTGACGACCCGGAAGGTAATCGTCTCGCCCGTCACACCCGCGTATCGGGGCGTGAAACTGATCTGACGCTCATTGGCCGATACACTCGTGCAGCTGTTCAACGTCACGCCCGTGATGCTGAACGGACTCGTTGGCGTCGGTGTCGGGGTCGGTGTCGGTACTGGCGTGGTCGCGTTACAGGCTGCCAGCCAGTTATAGCCGAACAGCGAGGTTGTCCCGCTTTGCGTAGCGCTCAGGGTAATCATCGGATTGTCGGTGTAGAGCTTCAGCGAGTACGGGCCCGCAGCCGTCGTGGCCGACAACTCGTTGACTACCGAGAAACTGATTGGGCTACCATCCTGACCCGCATACTGGGGAGTGATGCTGATCTGGCGCTCACCCACCGAGAGTGTCGTGCAGCTCACCAGCGTGACACCCGTGATGCTAATGGGTCCCGTCGGGGTAGGCGTTGGCGTGGTCGTTGGGGCCGGACTCACCGTCAGCATGAAGCGGTTGATAGCCGTCAGGTTGCCCGGATCGGTCGCCGTGATGGTCACCGTGTAGGGCGGACCTACCGTCGTCGACGGTGTACCGCTGATCGTCGTGCCGCTTAGCATCAGTCCCGTTGGCAGGCCACTGGCTGACAGGGTGAGTTGACCAGGCGTCTCGGCATCGGTGAATACGTTAGCCACTGAGAGGGTATAAGCCGTGCCTACTGTCGCGCTTTGCGGACCCACCGGGTTGACCACCGTCGGAGCCGTGTTGGTCGGCGTTGGTGTACCACCGCTGGCGTTACAGACCGCCAGCCAGTTGTAGCCGAACAGGGAGGTCGTCCCGCTCTGGGTCGCGCTCAGGGTAATCATCGGATTGTCGGTGTAGAGTTTCAGACTATACGGACCCGCAGCCGTCGTAGCCGACAACTCGTTGACTACCGAGAAACTGATTGGGCTACCATCCTGACCCGCATACTGGGGACTGATGCTGATCTGGCGTTCACCCACCGAGAGCGTCGTGCAGCTCACCAGCGTCACGCCCGTGATGCTGAAGGGACCCGTTGGCGTTGGCGTGGTGGTCGGGGCGGGGTCGACACTCAGCGTAAACTGGGTGCTGGTGCTCAGGTTACCCGGATCGGTCGCTGTCAGCGTAACGGTGTAGGGCGACCCCACCGTCGTTGACGGCGTACCGCTGATCGTCGTGCCGTTCAGAGACAGATCAGCTGGCAAACCAGTGGCCGACAAGGTCAGCTGGTTAGGTGTCTGGGCATCGGTGAACACGTTCGCTACCGACAGCGTGTAAGCCGTACCCACCGTCGCGCTCTGGGGACTAACTGGGTTGGCCACCGTTGGGGCGGTGTTAGCCTGGGTCACCGTCACGCTGACGGTGGTGAAGTTGGTCTGAGCCGTCGGCGTAGTGGCGTCGGTCACCGTGACGGTGAACGTCTGCACACCCGCTGGCAAGCCCGACACGGTAGCCGTGTTCCCGTTGGGAGTGATCGTGCCGGGGCCGGTGTATGCGTACGTATACGGTGTTGTGCCGCACGATACAGTGGCTGATAGCGTAGTCATACCCGTCGTCAGAATCTGGGCCGGACTGGCCGAAGCGACTAACGACAGAGCCGATGGGCTAACGGTCAGGGTAAAGGTGGTACCAGCCGTGTTACTGGCCGGGTCAGTGGCCTTGATCGTGATGTTCGATACAGCTGCCGACGTTGGCGTACCTGAGATGGTACGCGTAGCCGGGTCGAACGTCAAAGGCGAGGGAACACCCGATGCGCTGTAGGTCAGCGACTGGTTCTCGGCGTCAGTGAACGCAGGCACCACATAACTGAACGCCGTACCCACCGTTGCCGTCTTATTAGCAAGCGTTGGGGCGACCGGGGCCTGGTTGGCGTTGATGGTGATGGTGAACGTACCGGCCGTGGTTGCACTCTGCGGATCGGTCGCCACCACCGTCACCGTCGATACGCCGGTCGTGGTGGGCGTGCCCGAAATCACGCGGGTGCTGTTGTTGGCGTTCAGTCCGGCCGGTACACCCATGATCGTGTAAGTCAGCGCACCGTTTTCAGGATCGGTAAACGCAGGAACCGTATACGTAAATGCGACAGCTACCGTACCCGTCTGATTGGCCAGCGTCGGCGCAACGGGCGGCTGATTGGCTGTGGTTACCGTCACGCTGACAGTCGTAAAGCTGGTCTGGGCTGTAGGCGTGGTGGCGTCGGTCACCGTGACGGTGAACGTCTGCACACCCGCTGACAAGCCCGACACGGTAGCTGTATTGCCGTTAGACGTGATAGTACCCGGACCGGTGAAGGCATACGTGTAAGGCGTCGTACCGCCCGATACACTAGCGGTGAGGGTGGTGCTGCCCGTGGTCAGGATCTGGGTCGGGTTGGCCGAGGCCGTTACCGTCAGGGCCGTTACCGGGGCGGGGTTCACCGTAATCGTGAACGTCGTACTCGCACTCAGACTGCCCGGATCAGTGGCCGTGATGGTCACGCTGCTCACACCCGTAGCCGTTGGCGTTCCCGAGATGATGCGCGTAGCCGGATTGAAACTCAACCCGTCGGCTGGGTTGATGACGGCTGCGTATGTCAGGTTGTTGGGCGTCTCGGCATCGGTGAAGGCGTTGACCGTGTAGGTGAAGGCCGTTCCCACCGTTGCCGCCTGGTTGTTGTTGGCGACGGCTACCGGTGGGGTGTTGAGCGCAGTACCGAGCGAAACGATGTCAGACCGGAACTTCTTGAAAGTATTCTGACTCAGTTCCTTCGCAATCGTCCCGTCGTTGTAATACACCGCATCACCGTTATCGACCAGCAGTTGTAGCTGGGTGTTGTTATCCAGCGACGCCGGCACCTCTACAATCGACTCGAAACTACCGCTGGCGTTCAGTGCCGTCAGATTGGCGTTTCGTTCGACGGGGGCGTCGCTGGCGTTACCTGTCCAGGTAAACAGGCGGAAATCATTCGGAGACGCACCCGCATCACCCGCCGGGCCAGCGATAATCACATATTGATTGCTGCTGTTCTTGCGAATCTCGCGGATACCCCGACCACCGAGGTCCAGTTCGATTGGTGCACCGAACGTGGCCGTCCCCTGCGCCTGTCCGCTAACCAGACTGGTCAGGTTTGTAACGGGTACAATCAGAGCTTTCGCTCGGTTGGCCGGAATGACCTGTGGTGCACGGAAGCCCAGATACACCGTATTACCATCGGGGGCAAATTCCGCCCCTTCGATATTGTATCCAGTTGCCTGTTTCGAGCCTACGCCCGCTGCAGCGCTGGCCTGCAAGCCATAATAGTTGGCTCCTTTTCCATGCGCGTTGGTTACGTCCCAGTTGATAATGTCTTCGCGCAGGAAATCGTACCGACCTACGTAACTCAACGTCGTCGATGCGCCACTGCCCGACACGTCGGTTGCGAAAACGCGGTCCCGGTTAACGCGGGCGTTACCACCATCGGCATTACTCTGTGACCCCATCCAGAAAATGCGGTTGTCCTTCCGAACCGATAGTTCCAGATCGACCTCACGCGGCACCCCACCCGATACGTCGGTCAGGCCAAGCGCCGAAGTAAAGTCAAAGCCAGCGACGGGCAGACCCGAGTTCTGACGGTTATACAGGCGGAGTACCTGATTTTCGTCATCACCCACCAGCATGTTGTTGGCATCGACCAGTACCGCCGTTGAGGCATCGCTGGTACCCGTCAGGAAGCGGGTTGCAGTCGGGGTAACCGACGCGGCCGACGCAGCATAGTTAACTACGTAATTCGTCGTGTTGGTACCGTCGCTGACCGATACGGTGATCGTCGAATAACCAACACCTGCCGGGGTAATTTTCAGATTCCGGTTACTGCCCGATCCCGTCAGACTAACCGTGGCGTTACTGTTGTTGCTGCTGGCCGTTGTGGTCAGCGTGTTCACGTCCGTGTCGGTATCCGCCAGTGTAAAGTCGACACCGAGTGTTCGGGCCGGATCGGTGGGGTCGCTCAATACCCCACTTACGTAACCGGGCCCGCTGGTCGGCAGGCTCAGATACTTCGTGGTCGTACCCGCTACCTGAATCGTTGGCGCGGCCGTCACAGGCATATCGTTGTCGATAATTGTGACCGAAACCGGATTAGCCACAATACCATTGTACGCGGCATCGCTGCTCGTCACGCTCTGTGTAATCGTTACCGAGCGGGGTGCCCCCTGGTACACATTGTCATCGACAGCCGTTACCGTCACCGTCTGCGCCGTGTTGAAGTTGGCCGATGTAAACGTCAGCGTGGCCGAACTAACCGTCAGTTGCGAACCGGGATTGATCGACACGGTTACGTCGGCCGACGGCTGACTGTTGAGCGTCACTGTGTAGGTATCGGTAGCCCCACCTTCCGTAACCGTCGTCGTACCACCGGATTCGCGCACCAGTACCCGGCTCAGCGGTACAAAATAACCACCGGGATTTCCCAGATCACCGGTCGTGGCGAGGTATGAATTCTGCGCATCGTTGGCAACCGATAGTTGCC
Source organism: uncultured Spirosoma sp. (assembly GCA_964581865.1). Taxonomy (GTDB): domain Bacteria; phylum Bacteroidota; class Bacteroidia; order Cytophagales; family Spirosomataceae; genus Spirosoma. Next base: position 54,208 of record CAZOQC010000017.1, on the reverse strand, counting down.
AGCCTGCTGTCGTTGTTTGTCCCAGCAGATTACGCTGCGGCCAGGCGCTGACAAACTGCGTCCTGACTGTACCCGCCGGGTTGGTCCCCTGATCGTTGTAGGTCAGGCGGGTTACAAGCGTATTCGATGCGTCGTAAATGTTGATTTCGTCGCTGCGACCCAATCCCTGATCGCTGCCTCCAACGATTTTTACGGATGCGGGCAGGAACCAGAACTGGCGAAATAGTGCAGCCGGAGCATCCGTGATAATGACAGATTCGTTGGGCTGAACCATACCAAAACCACCGATGGCAAATGAGCCGGGGGTTCGGGTATTATCATCGAAACTCCAGCCAGTCAGATCGACAGCGGCATTGCCAACGTTAGTCAACTCGATGAATTCGCCCACACCGTTACCCGCGCCATTACCAGACGAGTACATGTATTCAGTAATCCGAATGACACCTGCCGCCGGGGCCGCATTTACCGTTAGCGTAAAGGTGCCATTGGTTGCGTTGTTGGCCGGATCAGTCGCTGTGATCATGATGTTCGATGTACCGGCCGACGTTGGCGTACCTGAGATAGTACGCGTAGCCGGGTCGAACGTCAGGGGCGAGGGAACACCCGTTGCCACATACGTCAGCGGCTGATTCTCGGCGTCAGTGAACGCAGGCACCACATAACTGAACGCTGTACCCACCGTTGCCGTCTGATTAGCCAGTGTCGGCGCGACCGGGGCCTGGTTGGCGTTGATGGTGATGGTGAACGTACCAGCCGTGGTCGCGCTCTGCGGATCGGTTGCCACCACCGTCACCGTCGATACGCCAGTCGTGGTGGGCGTGCCCGAAATCACGCGGGTGCTGTTGTTGGCGTTCAGTCCGGCCGGTACACCCATGATCGTGTAAGTCAGCGCACCGTTTTCAGGATCGGTAAACGCAGGAACCGTATACGTAAATGCGACAGCTACCGTACCCGTCTGATTGGCCAGCGTCGGCGCAACGGGCGGCTGGTTCGGCGCGACAACCGTGGTCGTTACCGTTTGCGTCGAGCTGTTATTGTTTTCGTTGCTTTCCGGGATCGTGTTACCGGGATCAACGACCGCAGCACCCGGCGATACGGTTTCTGTACCGGTCGTGTTCGGCGTTACGGAAACTGTCAGCGTGGCACTGCTGCCCTGCGTAAGCGTTCCACCCATAAACGAAACCGTTGTACCGCTTTGCGTAGCCACAAAGCCATTGCTGCCCGTTGCACTGGCGTAGGTTACCCCACCCGGCAGTGTAAACGAAACCGGTACATTGCTGGCATCAGACGTACCGCTGTTGCTCACGACCAGACTATAACTGTAGGCCTGCCCGGTTGTGGCCGATGCGGGTCCAGCCAGAGCCACGGTCAGGTCGGGTAGTGGCTGGGCATCGTCGTTCACGATCGTTCCGGTGCCCCGGCCTTTCGATACCGTCGCTCCCGTTACGTTCGCTATGTCGACGTAGAACGTCTTGTCCGCTTCGTAGGTCGTATTACCGTTGACCAGTACGCTGATCGCCAACGTGCTGCTACCTTCGGGAATCGTTCCGGTGCCGCTGGTGGCGACGTAATCTGCACCCGCTTTCGCCGTTCCATCGGCCGTTGCGTAGTTGAAACTGACGCCACCTGTGGGAGCGGGTGTTGCCAGACTGACCGTAAACGTGAATGTAGTCGTGCCACTGTTGCCTTCATTCGTGGACACATCATTGATGCTCAGACCGGGTGCTACATCATTGTCGGTGATGGTAATGTTCTGCGCCACCGTGCTGCCCAGCGCAATACCCGCGGAGGGGCTGCTGATGGTCAGCGTGGCCGTTTCGGTACCTTCGACCGCATTGTCGTCGACAACCGTGAACGTGACTGAGCCAGCCGTCTGCCCGTTCAGAATCGTGATCGTGTTGCTGCTCAGTGTATAGTCGCCCGACGTAATGCCCGTACCGGTAACGGCCAGGCTAACTGTCTGATCGCCAACTACCGGAGCCGCAGCCGTCGCCGTCACGGTGATGGCCGTTTTATCCGCTTCGGAACCGGCATTGCTACTTACCGACAGGTTGACGGTAGGGTTCGATACGGTAATCGTCACGTTGCTGGCGCTCGGCGTGCAGGGCGCATTGCTGATCGTCCAGGTCAGAACGTAGCTGCCAGTGCCCGAGGCCGGGGTAAACGTCGCTGTTGGGCTGGCGACGTTACTAAACTGCGAAGCCGCCGTCGAAGGGCCGCTCGTCACCGACCACATGCCCGTTCCGATCATGGGCGTATTCGCGGCCAGCGTTGCCGACTGCCCGATGAAGATAGATTGTGCCGGACCGGCATTGGCCATTGTAGGATTCTGATTGACCGTTACCTGTGCCGACCCACTTACGGTAGCCGCGCAGGTATTCGCGTCGGTTACGTTGACCAGCGTATAGGTTGTGTTGGCCGTTGGGCTAACAGCGATGTTGGCACCACTGGTGTAGTTGCTGACGACCGTATTAGTTGTACCGTTGGAATACGTCAGCGAGTAAGGCCCGGTACCGCCCGTGATCGTAGCGGTCAGGTTGGTAGTGCTGCCGGTGCAAATCGTTGATGTACCGTTCAGCGAAGTAGTGATGGTTGGGCAGGTTGGAGCAGCAGGTACCACTTCACCCGTACTCAACTGAGTAGCCCCGGCAGAATAGCCCGAAAAAGTAATCTTAGCCAGCTGAGCAGCCGTCAAACTCGTCGCACTGTTTCCGACAAAAAGATGACCGGCAGTTCCTGCCGAACCCACCGTTCCTGTCCAGCCGGTAACGGTCAGCGTCGTGCCATTCCAGGTAATACCGTTGCTGGCAGCAAATGTCAGCGTATGGTTACCCACGCCCAGTGCAATGGTTGAATTAGCAGCTACGTTCAACGTGCCAACTGACTGGGTAAATCCGGTTGATGCTCCCGTGCTGAGCGTACCGCCGTTGAGGGTTATATTCGTTCCAGAAGCAAGTGCATTGGCAACACCCAACACTAGTGTCCCCCCAGTCACGGTTGTCGTTCCTGAGTAGGTATTAGCACTTGTCAGTGTCAATGTTCCGCTTCCACTTTTAGTCAGATTGCCACTTCCTGCCAGTGTACTGGTCAGCGTTGACACAGCTCCCGTTCCGTAGGTTGTATTACCCGTTTGGTTAACGATCAATGTATGTCCACTTCCCAGGTTGATAACCTGCGTTTGCGTACCGGTGGTAGCCGTAAACAAATTAGACAAACTACTGATTATCTGACTTGTATTGTTCAGGTTGAGCGTCGTATTGTTTGTGCCGGTTTGCGCCATCGATAAAGGCCCCGTTCCCATCGACGAACCATTGTTTACCGTAAGGGTACCGTTACCGATCGTAGTGCCACCTGTCAACGAGTTGCCTGTACCCGACAGAATCAACGTCCCGGCTGCTTGCTTGATAAGCGTCCCACTACCGCTTACATTTCCGGAAAACGTCAGTGTTCCCGCACCGCCATTAGCTTCCAGTCGTGTATCAGCAGCCAATGAAACAAGCCCTTGCCATACGATAGCCGCGCCACTTGCAATATCCAGCGAAGGACTCGTTGTCTGCGTTGGACTAAACGTTAACGTCTGCGTTGTTCCGCCAAACGTACCAGCAACGTTCAAAGTAATACGCCCGCCGGTGTTTACAGCGATTGCTCCCGCTGCGGGTAGTGAGTTTACAGCATCGATGCGTAGTCGCCCACCGGCTGTCCCTCCATTTACTGTGATTCCCCCATCGAATGTGTTAGGCCCACTCAGGCGAAGGCTACCGCTGTTGTTCGCATTTAACGTCAGCTTTTTGCCCGTTCCTGATATAGCTGCGGATACAATTATGTTTCCTGTATTATCAATACTTACGACGTTATTGGTTGAATTTCCAAGTGCAAGAACCATTGGAAAGGAGCCACTGCCGCCATTAAATCCTGCAAAGGTTGCATCAAATCCTGCCGTATTGCTCGACAATATGACGTTATCTATAGCACTAATGGTTGCGCCGTTCAGTGTCAATGTTGACGCAAACGCAGATGCGTCATTCTTGCCAAACGTTAAGGCTCTTGACAGGGATGGAAATTGTATGGCTCCTAGTGTTAGTGAACCATTGAAACTTGTATTGTTGCCTACTCCTGTGTTTGTGGTTGTATTATTGAAGTTGAGGCCAATAGATGTGGCAGCAAGCGTTCCAAATGAAGCGATGTCTGTCGCCAAACCATCAGCAGTTGAGGTTGTGTAAGCATCAATGCCTGGATATTTATTCGTGGCCCCGCCCGTCCAGTTTGCGGAATTTCCCCACGACGTACTCGTAGTGGTAGTGTTATACGTGTAGGCAGTCTGTCCCTGTGCATTCTGACCACCAAGCGAAACCACTACAAGCAGCATCGCCAGGATATAAGAATGCGGATTTGCCAGATTTGATAGTAGTCGCCCACGACAAGCAGCTATTACCCTTACAGTAACAGATGCGCGATTCGTAGCCAGCCATCGGCATTGTAAAACGTGTTTCATGAAGTTAGTCGGGTTGGTAAAAGAACGCTTGTTTATTGGTGTGATACGGACAATGAATAAATGCCTATAAAAGTAGTACATCGGCCCATGCATATATGAAGCCTTAACAATCTGATAACATTGATTAACAGACTGTTAACACCAGCGACATACTAGACAAAGCACCATCAAAAAGCAGAAAGCCCGGACCGTTTCCGGTCCGGGCTTTCTGCCATAAATACGACTCGCTTAGTTTACTTTCAGCAGCTTCACCGTCTGCGACTGCGTTGGCGTCGTCACGCGCAGCAGCAACGTACCGATGGGTTGCCGACCGACTGCGAACGTGTGCGCTTCAACCGAGCCAGCCTGCTCGACCTGATGCTGGCCGACTGCCTGTCCCTGCATATCAGTTAACACCATCGTCAGCGGCTGACCACTTACTCCACGCACTTCAACAGATGCCTGGCCGTCGTGGATCGGGTTGCCAATCACGCGAATCTCCATCGTCGATTCAGCTACGCCAACCCGGCCGTTGGTATTGCAAGCCGCCAGCCAGTTATAAGCATAGGCTACCTCACTACCACTACCCTGCATAGCCCGCAGATTGATCACCGGGTTGTCGGTGTAGAGTTTGAGCGTGTAGGGACTCGCCATCGTGGTAGGCACACTCTCATTCACCACCCGGAAAGTGATCGTTTCACCTGTCACTCCTGCGTACTGGGGCGTGAAGCTGATCTGGCGCTCACCCGCTGACAACGTCTGGCAGCTGTTCAACGTCACCCCCGTAATGCTGAAGGGACCCGTCGGGGTGGGCGTTGGCGTAGGCGTAGGCGTCGGTGCTGGCGTGGTCGCAGTACAAGCCGCCAGCCAGTTGTAACCAAAGCTCGAACTTGTCCCGCTCTGGGTCGCACTCAGGGTGATCATCGGATTGTCGGTGTAGAGTTTCAGACTATACGGACCCGCAGCCGTCGTGGCCGACAACTCGTTGACTACCGAGAAACTGATTGGGCTACCGTCCTGACCCGCGTACTGGGGACTGAAGCTGATCTGGCGCTCGCCTACTGACAGCGTCGTGCAGCTTACCAGCGTGACACCCGTGATGCTGAAAGGTCCCGTCGGGGTAGGCGTTGGCGTGGTCATCGGAGCCGGACTTACCGTCAGCATGAAGCTGGTACTGGTGCTCAGGTTACCCGGATCAGTCGCCGTCAGGCTCACCGTGCTCACTCCGCTCATCGACGGCGTACCCGAAATCGTGCTACCGCTCAGGCTCAGACCCGCTGGCAAACCAGTGGCCGACAAGGTCAGCTGGTTGGGCGTCTCGGCATCGGCGAACACGTTCGCTACTGAAAGCGTGTAGCCTATGCCCACCGTCGCACTCTGCGGACCCACTGGGTTGACTACCGTCGGAGCGGTGTTGGTTGGTGTCGGCGTGGTGTTGTTACAAGCCGCCAGCCAGTTGTATCCGAACAGCGAGGTCGTCCCGCTCTGGGTCGCGCTTAGGGTGATCATCGGATTGTCGGTGTACAACTTCAGCGAATACGGACCCGTAGCCGTGGTGGCCGACAACTCGTTGACTACCGAGAAACTGATTGGGCTACCATCCTGACCCGCATACTGGGGACTGATGCTGATCTGGCGTTCACCCACCGAGAGCGTCGTGCAGCTCACCAGCGTCACGCCCGTGATGCTGAAGGGACCCGTTGGCGTTGGCGTGGTGGTCGGGGCGGGGTCGACACTCAGCGTAAACTGGGTGCTGGTGCTCAGGTTACCCGGATCGGTCGCTGTCAGCGTAACGGTGTAGGGCGACCCCACCGTCGTTGACGGCGTACCGCTGATCGTCGTGCCGTTCAGAGACAGATCAGCTGGCAAACCAGTGGCCGACAAGGTCAGCTGGTTAGGTGTCTGGGCATCGGTGAACACGTTCGCTACCGACAGCGTGTAAGCCGTACCCACCGTCGCGCTCTGGGGACTAACTGGGTTGGCCACCGTTGGGGCGGTGTTGGCTTGGGTTACCGTCACACTAACAGTCGTGAAGCTAGTCTGAGCCGTAGGCGTGGTGGCGTCGGTCACCGTCACAGTGAAGGTCTGCACACCCGCTGACAGACCCGATACAGTAGCCGTGCTGCCGTTGGACGTGATGGTGCCGGGGCCGGTAAAGGCGTAGCTATAGGGCGTCGTACCGCCCGTCACGCTGGCCGTCAGGGTGGTGCTGCCCGTGGTCAGAATCTGGGCAGGACTGGCCGAGGCCGTCACCGTTAGTGCCGTTACCGGGGCGGGGTTCACGGTGATAGTGAACGTCGTGCTCGCACTCAGACTGCCGGGGTCGGTGGCCGTGATGGTTACACTGCTCACACCCGTCATCGTTGGCGTGCCCGAGATGATGCGCGTTGCCGGGTCGAAGCTTAGCCCGTCGGTTGGGTTGATGGTAGCCGCATAGGTCAGCTGGTTGGGCGTCTCGGCATCGGTGAAGGCGTTGACCGTGTAGGTGAAGGCCACTCCGACTGTGGCGGTCTGGTTGCTGTTCGCAGTCGCGACCGGGGCCGTGTTAGCCTGGGTCACCGTCACGCTGACGGTGGTGAAGCTGGTCTGGGCGGTCGGGGTAGTGGCGTCGGTGGCCGTCACGGTAAACGTCTGCACGCCCGCTGACAGACCCGATACAGTAGCCATGTTCCCACTGGGAGTGATCGTGCCGGGGCCGGTGAAGGCGTACGTATAAGGCGTTGTACCGCCGGTCACAGTTGCCGTGATGGTGGTGCTGCCCGTGGTCAGAATCTGGGTCGGGTTGGCCGAGGCCGTTACCGTCAGGGCCGTTACCGGCGTCACCAGTTTGGTCAGGTCAAAACGGGTTACAATCGGGTTGTGATCCGACGTCGTGTTGCCGTAGTTCGGGATGCTGAACGGCTGCAACACGTAGGTCGAGTTAGCGATGTAAGCCGGAGCCAGATCATTCGAGACGATCATGTGATCGATGAAACTAGCCGACGAGTTGAATGTCGAGCATCCGTTGTTCTCCAGCGGCAGTGTCAGCGCGCTGTAATTAGCAGCATCATCGACAAACGGCTTGTACGACGACTGCTGCCCCGACGCGATCGATCCGTTCAGCTTATCATTGTAATCGCCCAGAATAATCAGTTTCGCGTTCGGATACGCAGCGTCCAGGTTGGTTTTCAAATCGGCAATGTCCTGTTTCCGGCGGTTGTAATCGGTGGTAGCACTACCCGACTTCGCATGGAGTGCTACAACGTGAACGCGCTGCGTATTGCCATTGATCGTTACGTCACCGACGAATAGGAACGGCAACCGCCCCGACGACCAGTTATTGGCACTCGGATAGTTGTAGTTACCGTCGAGTAGGGGTTTGGTTTCGGCCAGTACGGGCGTGACGGTGGCCCGGTTGTAGATTACACATACCTTCTGCGCAAACTTGGTCGGACCAAATACCGTTGGCGGATTGCCCGAGGGCGTCTGAGTACACTCGTCCTGAAAATAGTAGGAGAAGCGATTTGAACAGGTGTAGCTGTAGCTACCAGGAAGAGACGCTACCGTTGCGGCAAACCGGTCGATGTCGCTGATTTCCTCCACCGAAACGATATCCGCTTTCAGCTTACCCAATACCGTTACGGCATTGCTCTGCTGTAAATCTTCGTTCGTCGGCCCCATGTCATTGTAATTCAGGTTACCGTTGGGGCAGATAATCGTACCGGCATCGGCACCGAAGAACTCCATGTTCCAGGCGGCAATATCCAGCGTTTGGTCGGTACCAAGCGTACTGTTGCTCATACCGGCCGTACAGGTCAGATCCTGTGCGGGTGTCGAACCGGGAACGTCGGCCAGAATGCGGGGTTGCAGTTGCAACCCGTTTGTTCCGGTTGTTGTGGCCCCCGACACAAAACGGTCGGCAATACCCGTTACGCTAACCGGGTTGGCAGGCTGACCAGCCCCCGCCAACGGCGAATTGGCACTGATCCGCAGAACGCCCGACAGATTATTGGCGGTGATCGTGTAATTGGTTCCCCCCACAAATGTCGCTGCGACGGGCGTGATAGTGGCGTTGGCTACGCTCACGAGTTGACCCTGGTAATTGGCCAGTTGATCGGGTGTGATGGCCACCGGCGTCGGAACACGCGTACCGGCACCTGATACAACGGTAAACGTGGTAACCGACGACGTAATTTCCGTGTAGCCGCTGAACACGCTGATCGGGCCCCGTGCCTGCACCGAATCGCCCAGTTGAACGAGCGTACTCAGATCGGTACCCGTCGGGCCGCTGTAAACAACGATACCGCCGGTGTTGTCCTGAATGTAAATCTGCCGCGAACCCAACTGGTTTGTGACCGTTACGCGACCGGCGATGGTAAAGGTACTTCCCACGCTGGCCCGCGCCGTAGCGATCGGGGTGTACGGCGTGTTTGAGGCTACGGTTCCACTAACGGCGACACTGCCCGATACCGACCCACTTACGTTGGTGATGTTCCCTGATACTGGACCTGCCGACGCACCCGTCAGCCGTACCGTAATCGTAGCGCTAACCGAGCCGTTTGAGCGTGTCACGGTAATTGCGTTCTGGAACGTCGCACCATCCTGGCTAATCTGATAACCAGCCGGAGCCGTTACTGTCACGTCGGCTGTCAGGTTACTGCCCGACAGTGCGTAAGTCTGCGTAGCCGAAGCCGTTCCCTGTGTCGTTGAAAAGCCCGACAAGGTCGTAGGCGTAACCGTCAGCGACGGGCTGTTTGGTGCATTGACCGTACCACTGACGGCCACGTTCGTCGACGTTGACCCGCTTACATTAGTCACATTACCCGAGAATGTACCCGCCGACGCACCCGTCAGCCGTACCGTAATTGTAGCGCTAACCGAGCCGTTCGATCGAACCACCGTAAGGCTGTTCTGGAAGTTTGTTGCATCCTGACTTACTTCGTAGCCAGCCGGAGCCGTTACTGTTACATCGGCAGAGAGCGTACTGCCCGACAGGGCGTAAGTCTGCGTGGCCGATGCTGTACCCTGCGTAGTCGAAAAACCATTTAGCGAAGTCGGCGTTGTCGACAGAGTCGCAACAGGGGCCGGAGCCTGCGTCACGTCGGTCCAGTTCGTACCGATGCGGATATAGTCGACCAGTGCACCGGGAGCACTAGCAGCCGTTCCCTGCCGAAGATTAACAGCCCCAATCGACGTAGCGTCTGCGTTGGTGTTGTCTGTTACAGACGGTGTTGGTTCGGCCGCTCCGAGGGTCGGATTAATGAACAAACTACTGATATCATCAGTCGCTGATCCAGCGTTGTATGCGTACTTAACAACGGCAAAATACGTCGTATTAAGTGCATAGACAGTTGATGCATAAACGGGGGTACCATTAACTTTAGCTAGACCAAACTGAATGCCACCGCTAACGCTTTTCACATAGATCCGACCGACAAACGCAGAACCGGACGTCGTGTTTGCCAAGTGAAAAAAGTAATCCCCTGCTGCCTGAGCCGATGTAACATTAACTAGGTAGGAAGCATAAACCGTTCCACTGGTTTGAGCGGTAAAACTACGTGACACATCCTGCCCGGTTGTGGTCAGAATGGCAGCATTCCCGCTGGTCGACAGACCGGCGTACGTGAGATTAGGAGTACCAGCGTTGATTGGGTTCACAGCCGACGTACCAACCTGCGTCCAGCCATTAGCCGTTAGTGCGCCTGCGTTTGGAAAGTCTTCCGTCAATAGCTGCGCCTGCGCCAGTTGGGCGAAGAGCAAAGCCAGTACACACAGCCATAGTCGGCTGAGAAACTGTACATGTTGTTGCATAAAAAATTGGATTAGTTGAAAGTGGGGTAAAAATAGATGAAACAATGATTGTTATTGTTTTCTAAATGTTAACAAGCCTTTAATGTCCCAGCGTGAAGCCCTGTAGCATCTTGCATTTATCCATATTCTTAGTAAGTGGCTCATTGGCCCAACCAGCCTGGTTCCGTAGAAACGACACACAGCCTGATTAAACCATCGACCAAGTAGTGCTGACCGGCCCCCAGCTCAAACGTCATTTCTACCTCGTACCGTGTTACTTGCGGCTTATGTACCCGTATCGACTTTCTCCCCAGTCATGAACCAAACCCGCCGACAGTGGCTGGCCACGGCCGGCACCCTCCCCTTCGCCAGCCTGCTGCCCGACCAATTCCCGACACTACCTTACCCGCCAAAGAGCGTTTCGCCATTCAGGGAACCTACCTCAACGCGGCTTATACCCACCCGATGAGCCGGGCAAGTGCCGATGCCGCCCGGCGGTTTCTGGACAACCGGATGGTCAACGGCAACGGAACGGGCGTGAATATGGGGGCCGACCGGCAGCAGGCGCGTGCCAGTTTCGCCCGGCTTATCAACGCCAGTCCCGACGATCTGGCCTGGGTACCGAGCACGATGGTGGGCGAAAATCTGGTGGTGTCGGGGCTGGGCTTGCCCGGTTCGCGAAGCCGCGTCGTGACGGATGCGTACCACTTCGATGGCTCACTGTACCTGTATCAGCAACTGGCAAAGCAGGGCCTCGACCTGACCATTCTGCCACCCCACAACAACCGGATCGACCTCAACGACCTCGACCGGGCCATCAAACCCGGCACCCGGCTGGTGGCCGTCTCGCTGGTATCGACCATCAACGGCTTTCAGCACGATTTGAAAGCGGTGTGTGAACTGGCCCATGCGCGGGGAGCGATGGTGTACGCCGACATTATTCAGGCAGCCGGGGCGGTGCCTATCGACGTAAAGGCCAGCGGAGTCGATTTCTGCGCCTGCTCAACCTATAAATGGCTCATGGGCGATTTTGGCGTTGGTTTTCTCTACGTACGCCCCGACCGGCTGGCGCAGTTGAAGCGAACGCTGTACGGGTATCGACAGTTGGCCAGTTACCAGTTCCACGCCTTTCCGTTCGACCCGCCGGGTGCCGGTCCGTTTGAGTCGGAAGCCCGCCCGGACACCGCCGGACATATTGAAGTCGGGACGTTGGGCAACGAAGCCGTGGCCGCGCTCGTGCCGTCGCTCGAGTACCTCGTCAGTACAAGCGTCGACCGGATTCAGCAGTACCGCCAGCCGATGATCGAACGCTTGCAGACGGCCCTGCCCGAGTTTGGCTATGCGCCCATGACACCACGCAACTCGACATCGCCCATCGTCAGTTTCGCTTATGCCGATGCCGCCCGGCTCAAACCCCGACTCGATAGAGCCAGTATCAACATCCAGCTTTACGAACATCGCTTCCGCATCTCCCCCTCATTTTACAACGACATGGCTGATATTGAGAAGCTGATCGACGCCCTGAAACCGTCGTGACGCGCGTTTGGCGTATCTTTCACCCGCATACAACCAACCGAACCTGTGACTTATCGTATCACTGCGTCAGCGGCCTGCTGGCTGCTGATGGCCGTTGCGGCAGTGGCCCAGCCCCCCGCAGCGCGGCAGGCAACCACCCACCACCAGGGCACGTTCAACGGGCAACCCATTCGTTATACGGCCACGGTGCAGGAAACCTGGCTCACCGACGCAGCCGGTAAAGCGGGCGTATCGATCATCACCACGGCTTACGTCAGCGAGAACACCGGCAAACCGGCAGAGCGACCCGTGCTGTTTGTATTCAACGGTGGACCGGGTGCGTCGTCGATGCCGCTGCACATGAGCGCATTCGGCCCCAAACGGCTGCTACGCAACGTTCAGCCCGACTCAACGACGCTTATCGACAACCCAAACAGTCTGCTCGACCGGGCCGACCTCGTCTTTGTCGATCCGCCGGGTACGGGCTTTACACGGGTGCAGGATTCGACCGTTGCGACCGCGTACTGGGCCGTAAAAAACGATGCACAGGCGGTGGTCGATCTGATCAAAGCCTGGCGGCAGACGAACCATCGCGAAGCGTCCCCGCTGTACGTATGCGGTGAAAGCTACGGCACCATCCGGGCCGTACAGATGCTCGAACTACTGGGTGATCTGCCGCTGTCCGGGGTTTTGCTGCTGTCGGCTATTCTCGATATGGGCGCCGTCAGCGATGAGCCGGGTCACGATCTGCCGTATCTGCTCAACCTGCCCACGATGGCGGCAGTGGCCTGGTACCACAAAAAAGCGGACCGCCGGTTTACGTCGGTCGAGCAGATTTACACCGAAGCTACTCACTTCGCCCAGACCGACTATACCACCGCTTTGATGCAGGGCAGTCAGTTGCCGGCCAGTGAGAAAAAACGTGTAGCCAGCCGGCTATCACAGTTCATCGGTCTGCCTGCCGATACCTTGCTGACCCACAATCTGCGTATCAGTTCGCCCGATTTTCAGCATACGCTGCTCGCTGATAAAGGATTGCGAACAGGGCAGCTCAACGGACAGATTACCGGCCCCGTCGTAACAGACCCCAGCGTTCATCCCGCCTACCGCGACCCCTCGATGTTTCGCAGCCAGGGCAATCGACGCGCGACGGAACGGTACTTCACCCAGACGCTTCAGTTTGCCGATGCGCGTACGTACCAGACGGTCAACTTCGGCGTAAATGGCCGCTGGAACTGGCAGCGATTCCCCGGCCTGAACGCCTATTGGACCGTTGCCCCGATCCTGGCTGAAACCATGCAGGCACGCCCGACGCTTCGCCTGTTTGTGGCGGGTGGCTATTATGATCTGGCAACGCCCCTGTACGCGGCACACTACACGCTGGACCATATCGGTGTACCGACTAACCGGACGACACTGGCCAGCTTCCCGGCCGGGCACTCTATCTTCGAGGACGAAAGCCAGCTAGCCCCCTTCACCCAACAGGTTCGCGCGTTTCTTCTGCCCGTTACCCGCTAACCCGACGCCGTAATCGTCCACCGTATGTATACCAAACCAGCTCGTTATCTCCGTCAGGTCGTTGTCGCCGGCACACTGGCGCTATTTGTAGTTCCGTTGATCGGGTTCGCGCAATCGGCCCCGCCCCTGCGTTACGCGCTGACGCTGACCGACCGCAATCTGCACGTTACCCTGACCTATGTACCCCTTCAGCGCGACAGCACCGTGTTTGTGTACGGCATCCCACCGTTTGGAGGTCAGGCAGACATTTTCAGGGGCGTACGTCAGCCACGGGTGACCGCTCCCGCCCGACTGCAAATCGACACGGCAGCCCGCAGCCTGACGGTTTATTACACCGATACACAGCCCGTTACGCTGGATTATGACATTGTCGATACGCATACCGACGCGATGGGTACGCGGGGCGAACTGTTTCGTCCGATGATTCAGCCCGACTATTTTTTCAGTCACGGCGTCAACCTGTTCCTGCAACCCCAGCTTCGCCAGCCCATGCCTACCCTCAGTCAGTCGGTGCGATGGGCAGTGGCTCCGCCATACCGGGTCTTTTTTGGATCGTACCCCTACGCCGACGCCAAAACGACCTTCACGCAGCCCTACGACGATATGCTGATGGCTCCGATTACCGGTGCCACTGATCTGAGCGTCGACAAACAGACGATTAACGGGATCGACAACTTCACCGTACTGCGAAAAACGAAGCTGGATACCTTCAATAAAGAGTCGGTCAAGAACTATCTGGCCGCGTACGACAAAAGCATCCGCTCGTTCTGGAACGACTATGACGACCGCTATTTTTCGCTGATTATTGAGCCGTTCCTGCGCGTCAACCACGACGCATCGGGCATCGCGTACGAGTTTGGCTTCATCGGCAAATACACCGGCGACACGATCATGAATGCCAAACGGCGGGATGTAATTTCGCACGAAATCGCACACCACTGGATCGGGCAGCGCCTGTCGATGGGATCGGAAAATCAGTGGTTCAACGAGGGGTTCACCGACTACACGTCGTTTTACTGCATGCTCCGGGCGGGCCTGATTACAGCCGACCAATTTGTCGGGCTGCTCAACGACGCCAGCCGGGCGCACTACGGCAGCTCAATTCGTAATGCACCCAATGATAGCGTGTTTAAAAATTACTGGAAACTGGGCGATTACCAGCGACTGCCGTATCGCCGGGGCAGCCTGTTCGCGTTCTGGCTCGACAATCAGATACTGACGGCCAGCAACCGCCAACACGACATTCGCGATCTACTGCGCGATCTGTATGCGCTGAGAAAGCGCAAAGGCAGCGAGTACACCCTGACAATGGCTGATTTTCTGGACGCGACCTCCCGCTACTTACCTCGTCAGCAGGTACAAACCGCCATCGACCAGTACATCACGGCGGGCAACCCGATTCCGTTCACGGCCGCGATGCTCGGCCCCGACTGGACCGTGACGGAAAAATCCGGTGCTCCGCAATTCGGCCTGACCAACAGGCAACCATTCAAAACCCGGTTTGTCAGGAAGTAAAGTTGCTTATTCCACAACCCGGTAGGTGGCTTTGGCGCGGCTGCGCGAGAGGGCGTTGAAGTGCCACCACTCATACTCGATACGCGTAAAGCCGGCCCGGAGCATGGCCGTGCGTAGAAGCTGCCGGTTGGCAAGTTGCTGCCGGGTCAGCTTACCCGCTTTCAATAGCTGTGCCTCGCGCGACGGATAAGCCAGTTCACCGAAATAATCGTAGGGCGTACCCATGTCGAGCGGGGTGCCATCTTTAGTCGCCACCGTCAAATCGACCGCGCAGCCGTAGCTGTGAATGGACCCCTGCCGTGGGTCGGCCACGTACTGCCGGCGCTGGCGTTCGGGCATATCGGGCAGGGCATTCCAGAGTTTTACCTGCGCCGTCCGGGGGCGGGCCGCATCGTAAACGAGCAGCCGCAGATCCGGGTGTTTTTCCTGCAAGTACCGGCTCGCCGTTGCCAGTTTGAGCGCGGCCACCGGTTGCAGGTACGCCCGCGTCAGGTCGCCGTACACGTCTTTATGCACGAAATTATCGGTCGTCGAGTATTTCAGTTCCACCCGAATCGACGGGTCAGCCTGCTGCACATCGACCAGCCCCTGCTTCACCATCGACGTTTCGAGGGACTGTCCAAAGAGCGAAAGAGCGGGGACAAAGAGCAAAAGAGTGAAAGAGCGAAAGAGCGAAAGCAGAGAGACGAGCCGAATCCGGGGAAGGGCATTATTCATAGTCGAGCTGGGACGAGGTTGATTTATGCCGGGCTGTGGCGTAAACTTACGTCAAATGTTGAATGAGCATTGCCCGTTCGTTTAGCGGGCGCGTTGGCAGCAGTCGCTCTTTCACTCTTTCACTCTTTCACTCTTTCACTTTTGGCTCTTAACTACATCTGGGTTCTTTTCTTTCTGATTGCGTTTCTGGTCGCGCTGGTCAAGCTGATTTTTCTGGGCGATACCGAGATTTTTCGACTCATTGTCGAGGGGTTGTTCGACTCATCGAAAGTGGCGGTGATGGACATTGCGCTGCCGCTGGCGGGGGTAATGACGTTTTTTCTGGGGCTGCTCAACATCGGGGAGAAAGCCGGAGCCATCAATTTTCTG
Source organism: uncultured Spirosoma sp. (assembly GCA_964581865.1). GTDB lineage: Bacteria > Bacteroidota > Bacteroidia > Cytophagales > Spirosomataceae > Spirosoma. The sequence continues at coordinate 38,334 of CAZOQC010000017.1, read as the reverse complement.
GCGCGGATTATCGGCCCGTTTTTCCATAAGCTGTTTCCCGAAGTCCCGGTCAATCACCCCGCCAACGGGCAGATGATTATGAACTTTTCGGCCAATATGCTCGGGCTAGACAATGCCGCGACGCCTTTCGGACTGAAGGCCATGCAGAGTTTGCAGGAACTGAATCCGCAGAAAGAAACGGCTTCCAACGCCCAGATCATGTTTCTGGTGCTGCACACGTCGGGCCTGACGATTATCCCGCTCAGCATCATGGCCCAGCGGGCTATTCTGGGCGCCAAAGACCCGTCCGACATTTTCATTCCGTGCCTGATTGCTACCTACGTCGCTACCGTCGTCAGCATGATTGCGGTAGCCATCAAACAGCGGATTAACCTCATCAACAGCACGGTGCTGGGTTGGCTCGGCGGCATCACCGGCCTGATCGGACTGGCGCTCTGGTACCTGTCGACCAAGACCAAAGAAGAGATCGAAGTCATCTCGAAGGTGACGGGGAACATTGTGCTAATGACGATTATCGTCGCCTTTCTGCTGGGTGCCCTGCGGAAGAAGGTCAACATTTTCGATGCGTTTGTGGAAGGCGCGAAAGGTGGCTTTGAAACGTCGGTACGCATCATCCCCTACCTGGTTGGTATGCTGGTGGCCATCAGCGCGTTTCGCAATTCGGGCGCTATGGATTACGTGATCGACGGCCTGAAATACATCTTCAGCCTGACGGGTCTGAATACGGAATTTACCGACGCGCTGCCCGTTGCGCTGATGCGCCCGCTGAGCGGCTCCGGCTCCCGCGCTCTGATGATCGACGCTATGAAGCAGTTCGGCCCCGACTCGTTTGTGGGTCGGCTGGCCTGTATGTTTCAGGGCGCGGCCGACACTACCTTTTACATCGTCGCCCTGTATTTCGGCTCCGTCGGCATTCGCAACTCACGCTACGCCATCCCCTTCGGTCTTTTCGCCGATCTGATGGGTGTTGTCGCCGGGATCGCATTGGGGTATCTCTTTTTCCACTAAGTAATACCGGGCGGTGCCACATACCTGATGCCCACTCGCCCGTCGGGCACTACCGTCAACGTACCCACTGGCGAAGTGGTGGTACAGGCGAGATACTGACCGACGGACTACGTTGCGGAATCAGGAAAACGGTCAACGCTGTTGACTGACGGGCGGGTAAGGGGGTTTCAAAACCCAACAGCGTCGTGCCGGGATTGGGGGCGTCGTAAGGCTGGGGCGGGTCGGTTGGCCAGGTGCGTAGCGTAACGCCAGGCGGAGCCTGAACCAGTAATCGTTTGCCGTCTTTGGTCAGTACGGCCCGGTTGTCGCCCAGCAGTTTTACCGTAGCCGGGGTCAGCATGGTCCAGCGCACGGTCGCGCTCGTGTCTCCCGCCGTCAGTTCATCCTGCACCACCACATACTGCTGTTTCACGATAGCCACCCCCCGATTTGCGCGGACCAGTATGTTGGCGTACACACCGGTTATATCGGTCGTGGCTCCCATAAATTGTGGTGTACTGACTGTGCCGGTAATAGCCGCTTTTCCATCAACCTGGTGCAACGAACCGTTGACCGTCAGCGTGTTGTGTACGTAGTTGTTGTACCGGAAAATGCGCCACCGCTGCGACGCCTGTTTCATGTTCCACAGATCGACCCCTTTCGATTCCAGCGACTCGTATTCCTGCATCCCGAAATCCATCGCCCAGCGTACGCCGTCGGCCTCCATCACAAACGAACCCACGTCCATGTGCGCGTGGCTGAGTTGCGGACTTCCGCCTTTCAGCCCGATGAACAGGGCCGCCGGATCGGTCCACGACGTACGGAAGAGCGCCACCGGATTTTTGCTGCTCCCCCACCAGGCCGTTTCGCGTGGCGGTTGGATGGTGGCTATCGATGTCTGACTGCCCCACAGCAATGCAGCCGGGAGCAGACGGGCGTTTTCCTGTTTCTGAATCAGGTCGGGCCGTTGCAGATACCGGCGCTCTTCCCACAACCGCGTGGGCTGGTGTGTTCGGGCGGCAAACCAGAACATCGCCGGTTGCAGTTCGCCCCGCACCCGCGCGTCGGCGTAGTTGAAAACCTCGCCCGTTGAGCCGGTCATGTGCTCCATGTAGGCCGCCGTTTGCAGGAAACCGGGCTTTACGGTCAGCCCGAAGCTGCGGCCGAACGCTTTCTCCAGCGCGCTGATGAGCAGCACGTTGAAGCCGGTTCCGTAGCCCCAGTAGTTGTAGCCTTCAGGGTAAACACCGTCGGGCGCGTAGGCACCCATCGGTAGGGTCACGCTGCTGATGGCCCGGTTCAGCACCTGCCGGGCCAGTTGCGGTTGTGTCTCGAAGAGGGCCAGCGCCCCGTAGCTCATACCCGCGTTGCAGACCTGATTCCAGTTGTTGGCCGACCGGAGCCAGCCGTTGTTGCGGGAATCGAGCGACGGACCGATGCCTTTCTGCTGAATCGCGTCGGCTACCCGTTGCCGGGTGCTGTCGGGCAGGGTATCATAGAGCCAGTCGTAGCCGATAGCCGCAGCCATCGTCATCTCGCCGACATCCAGAAAGTGCGACGGATTCCAGTCCCGGAATTGGGAGATAGCCCTTAGTTCGGCCTCGGCCCTGTCGCGGTAATGGGCATTTCCGGTCAGACGCCAGGCGTAGGACAGGTAGAAAATCCTGCGCAGGGCCTCCCGCGAGGTTGCCAGTAATCGTCGGCCAATCTGCACCCGTTCGAGCGGGGCGGTGGTCAGCATAGTGTCGCACTGCGCCAGTACCGCCCGGTGCAGGCGGGTCCATGTCGGATCGGCGGCAATCTGTTTGCGCAGCGTCTGCTCCTCACCCCACAACAGCAGAATGCGGGGATGAGCGGGCGGGCTGATCGAAGCCGTCAGACTATCGACCTGCGCCGACGCAGCAGCCGCGACGCTCAGCCAAAGCAATCCGGCAAGTAGTGTACAGAGATAGCGAATCATCCGTTCTGCGTTCGGTGATGGTCGACAGTCGTTTGCCTGTCCGGCCCATCTGGAAAAGTACGGTACAACCTACTTACGCGAACGGTTGCCCCGGCCCGGCTTATCGACGTACCGGGCCATCTCGCAACTGGCCAGCAGAAATGCACCGACGCCGAAATTGGTGGTCGAAGCCGCGTTGACGACCTGCCCCGGAATGGCTTTTTCGCCGATGGGCTGCACGTAGCCCACTGCACCATCGGGTTGCAGGGCGGTGGTGGTTAGGTACGTCCAGCTTTTGCGGACGGTGGGTTCGTAGGTCTTTTTGTCGAGGTAGCCGTTGTTGATCCCCCACAGCAGGCCGTACGTAAAGAAGGCGGTGCCACTGGTTTCGGGACCGGGTGCGTGCGCCGAATCGAGCAGGCTGCGTGTCCAGTAGCCGTCGGGCTGCTGGCTCTTCCGCACCGCTTCGGCCAAGCCTTTAAATTTCTGCACGTAATCGGCGCGGTGGGCATCCGTTTTGGGGAGGTCGGCCAGCACTTTCGCCAGCCCGGCCAGTACCCAGCCGTCGCCCCGCGCCCAGAAATCCTTGCCGCCGTTGGTGCTCTTGTGCTTCGGGTACACGTACTTGGCGTCGCGGTAATACAGCCCCGTTTCGGCATCGTACATGATGCTGTTGGCGTAGGTAAAGTAGGCGTGCAGCTTGTCGAGGTACTGCTGATCGCCGGTCAGTTTGTACAGTTTGGTCATCACCGGCATCACCATGTACAGCCCGTCGGCCCACCACCAGTAATCGGTACGCGGGGTGCTCATTTCGTACGCCATCACGGCTTTGGCGCGGGCTACTTTGTGCGGTTCCGGCCTGAGTTTATACAGGTCGATGTAGGTTTGAAAACAGATTTGCCAGTCGCCGAACAGCACGTAGTCGTCAGTTTCGCCGTAGCTGTATTTCCAGTTCGCCCTATCGTCGGACTTCGCCCCTTTCCATTCATTGTGCTCGGCCCACGCTTCGGAATACTTTCGGTAGGCGTCGTTTCTGGTCAGGAAGTAGGCTTCCATGTTGCCGGTGTGGTAGGCGGCATTGTCCCAGAAGGCCCGGCCGTGTTCCGGGTGCGTCTGTTGCCAGTGGTCGTTGACGCGCCGAACGATAGCGATGACGTCGTCGGGGCGGGGCAGCGGCTGCGCCAGCGTAGTCAGGCCGGTCAACAGAGCCGCCAGTACCAGGGTATACTTCATACAGATCGGTACAGCTTACTTTTTCCAGACACCCATGTTCCAGCGATCAGTCCACTCGATGACCGGCTGGTTATTAGCAAAGGAAATGGGCAACCACAGATACCGGCTGTCTTTCAGGTCTTTGGGGTTCCAGCGGTCGGCGATAAAAATGAACGCGTCTTTTTTCCCCTGCACCGGCTGGATATAGGTCGACTGCCCGTCGAACGTCTTGTCGGCCAATAGCCCTTTCATCGGATCGCCCACGGCTGTCCAGGGGCCAAACAGCGATTTGGCGACGTGCAGACTGGCCCGGTTGGGTGCCCAGCCCGTGCAGCCGCTGGTGATCAGGTAGTACTGTCCGTCTTTCTTGAACAGGGCCGGGGCCTCGCGGTGATTGCTGAACAGCAGCGTATCCTGCTTGGTGGCCGAGAGGTAATCGTCGGTCAGTTTCACCAGCCGCAAATCGTAGTTGTCGCGGGCCGAATAGACGTGGTAAGCCGAACCGTCGTCATCGACGTATAGCGTCATGTCGCGCGACATATGGCCGTTGGGCCGAAAGCTTTTCAGGTACGTGTACGGCCCGGTCACCTTGTCGCTGACGGCTACCCCGGCGCGGGCGGCATCGTAACCCTGCCCCGGCAGTTCGAGGTGAAACCACATGACGTATTTTTTGGTCTTCGGATTGTAAATAACCTTGGGCCGTTCCATCAGCCCGTTGGTTGCAATCTCGCTGGTCGGATCGGTGGATTTGGCGAGTGCCATACCGTTGGCTTTCCAGTTATACAGGTCTTTCGACGAATACACGTTCACGCCCTCCGACGCCGACTTACCGCGCTTTTCGCCGAACCAGTAGTAGGTACCCTTGTCGTACAGCAGCCCGCCCCCGTGGGCGTTGATGACCTCCCCTTTATCGTCGTACCAGACTTCGCCGGGCTTGAATTCGGTTTGCCGCTGAGGTACGTTCTGCGCCTGAGTGGTCAGTGTACCGGCCAGGTAAAGTAGGGGGAGCAACGAAGAGAAACGCATGCGTAGTTTGAGGGTTGATTGTCCTTGTTTCGTTTTTACCATTCCGAGCCTGCGAGAAATAACAGAACCGCGGTTAAAACGAACGTATCGAATAAAGTCCGGATGCGTGAGCAGGCAACGTAACCGAGAACGGGCCATCCGCTTTTTTCAGGGGTTTTCCCGTCCACATATCGGTAATCGTTGCCTTCTTGCCAACGCCCAGATCGGCCAGATTCACCGAAACAGGCACGGGTTCTTTACTGTCCGACAGGTTGAAAACAGCCAGGTAGCGTTCCCCCGTTCTGGGGTTGCGCGACGTGACGGCCACCTTGCCGTCCTGCTGAAACAACTGCCGGACGTCGGTGCTTTCGCGGTGCATGTTCAGGACGGCCTTGTTGGTCAATAGCGAGGTCGTGAACGGGTCGAGGCTGGGCAGATCACCGCCAAACATCAGGGGTGAGCGGAAGATGGTGAAGAACGTCATCAGCGAAACCTGCTCGTCTTTGGTCAGGCGGGTTTGGCGGTCCTTGCCCCGCTCACCCCGGATCGAGATGCGGCCCAGCGGAATCATGTCGCAGTCGGGCCAGGTACCGGGTTTTATGTAGGGATACCACGGTTCGGCCACTTTCATCAGGTGGGTCAGGTGCGGCCATGTGTCCCAGACGTCATCGACCATACGCCACATATTGGCGTGGCTACTCACGTGTTCGGCCTTGCTGATGGGCGTTTCACCCGGCGAGGTACTTAGCACGATAGGCCGCCCGGTGCGGTCGATGGCCTTGCGGATCAGCTCGATTTCGGCCTGATGGTAGGGGCGCGAGAGGTCATCGATCTTGATAAAATCGACGCCCCACGATGCGTACAGATCCATAATCGAGTTGTAGTAGTCCTGCGCGCCGGGCTTGTCGGCCACGACGGTGTAGTTGTCGCGCAGCCATTCGCACTGCATGGCCGTGGTGTAAATCTGGTCGGCGGTAACGGACGTGCCTTTGATGGGCAGTTTTCTGGCGACGGCTTCTTTGGGTACGCCCCGCATAATGTGGATGCCGAATTTTAGCCCTTTGCCGTGGATGTAATCGGCCAGCGGTTTGAATCCCTTCCCGTCCGCTGCCGAGGGAAAACGATTGACAGCGGGCAGGTACCGACCGTACTCGTCCAGCACGTAGCGCGGGTCGGTCTGGTTGTAGCCGCCGGCCTTGTCGTTTTCCACGAACCAGCGAATATCGACCACGACGTATTCCCAGCCGTACGATTTCAGGTGTGCGGCCATGTAGTCGGCGTTGGCTTTTACCTCCGGCTCGGTGATCGTAGGGCCGTAGGCGTCCCAGCTATTCCAGCCCATCGGTGGTGTTTTAGCCCACTGGCGGAAATCCTGTTGCGCAGAAACGCCCCCCGGTAAAGCAACAAAAAGCAGGATTGCCAGAAACAGATTCTTCTTCATCTGATGCGTACGGACGTGTTACGACTACCTGTCAGACTGGATGCCTGCACGAGCCCGTCCGTGGACTTGCGAAATTATTGGACGAAACCGCGTTTTTCTGACACAAAACGAGCCATTGCTAAGCTATTTTTGATAAATCCGCACGTAATCGACCTCAAACCTGGCGGGAAACTGCGTCGGGCCGGGGTCGCCACCGTTATCGCCACCCAAGGCCATGTTCAACAGCACATAATGCGGTTGCCGAAACGGGTTTTTACCGCTGCCGTCGCCATTGATGGTATCGGTTAGCTTGACTTCGTTGAGCAGCAGATCATCGACGTATAGTTTGATGGCGGTTTCGTCCCAGTCCATGCGCCAGACGTGGAACTGACTTGCCCAGTCGGGATCGCTGAAGCTGGTCAGCGGTTTTTTGGTGCTGCGCCAATTGGCCGTCCATCGCTTGTTGGTTCCCCACGCCACATTGGCCAGCAACGAACCCCGGTAGTATTCCATAATATCGATTTCGCCGTTGGACGGCCACTCACCCGCCGTACCCAGCGTCCAGAAAGCAGGCCACAGCCCCGAGCGTGTGTCGATGCGCCCCCGCATCTCGAACCGGCCGTACTGCCACTGACGCAGGCCGCTGGTGTTGAGGCTGGAAGATGTATAATCGATGGTGGGGCGGCTGGTTTTCCAGTCGCTGCTCCCGGCTTTGTAGGTCGGGTTGGGCCGCTGTTCGCGTCGGGCTTCGATTACCAGCATCCCACCCTCACATCGGGCGTTGTCGGATTGATACCACTGCAATTCATTATTTCGCTGGAAGCCCTGCTCGAAGATCCAGCTTTTGGGGTCGGGGGCGCCGTCGGTGTTGAACTCATCGGCCCAGGCCAGTCGGTAGCCCGGTATCGCGGGCGTCTCCGGCGGACTGGTGGGAGCTGGTTGACTGTTGCCGCTGCAGGCCAGCAGAATCGTGCTGAGTAGCAGGCCGTACTGGGTTTGTCGAACAAGCGAACGAAAGCGCATATGCTGTGTCGTTGGGTGGTTAGTTTGATAGTAAGCTGACGCCCGAAATCCAGGCGTTAGCAAAAATCCCGGGCGTTCGTTAATCAGCACAAGTTACGGTAGGTTTGTTTTAATAGCCCGGATGCTGCGCCAATACGGCGTCTTTGTTAAGTTGAATCTCATTGAGCGGAATCGGCATCAGCAGGTGCGTAGCTGTCAGGCCACGGATCGGGTTGACGGGGTTATTGCTGTTCAGCCGCGTTGCCCGGTCGACCAGCGTCTGCGTTCGCGTAAGCGTCATCCGCCGGTTGGCTTCGACGACCCCAGGTACTTCCGCAAAACGTTCCAGAGCGTGTATGGGCTATCGCCATCCGACTACGCCAGGCAACACGGCGAACCCCTGAAATCGACCTGACGTTGCAACCCAATTGCCGTAGACGGGGTTACCTGACCAGACCCGTTTATCTCTGTTTTTACTTGCTATGAATATCAATCAGGTGCGCGAACAGCTTCATCTGCTTATCGACGAAGTCGACGATCTGTACGTACTCAATGGGCTGTATCGCAATCTGCTGGCCGACAAAAAACAGCGCGACGCCTACGAGAAGGAACAGGCGGAAAAAGCCGGCAAGAAAAAAGAGAAGCGATAGCAGAGCTGCTGTTTTATCATCCCGAGCCAGGGAGGGATCTTCGCTAAAAGCAAACAAAATAGCCTGCCACCGAAGATCCCTCCCTGGCTCGGGATGACAAAACAGGCCACAAAACACAATCCTAAACAACCTCTCAGACCAGTCTATCAATTAATCAGCCCCGATACGCCACTGATCGTCAGCGCAACGATGATGGCGTTGAACACAAACGACAGAACACCGTGAAGCAGCGCGGTTCGGCGCTGCGACTTCGAACTCACGGCTACGTCGGACACCTGACTCGTCATACCGATCACAAACGAGAAGTAGGCGAAGTCGAGGTAATCGGGCTCATCGTCGTTGGGGAAGTCCAGCCCGGCGGGCCGTTTTTTCGGATTTGTCTCGTCGCCGTAATACAGGTGGGCGTAGCGAAGCGTGAAAATCGTATGCACCAGCGTCCACGAACAGGCTACCGACACTACCGCCAGCCACATAATCCACGAAGGGCTGCTTTTTGTCATCGAGTCCAGTAATATCAGTACGATAAACAGACTCAGCGTTGCCGCCAGCGATACAATCAGCGAGATCATCGCCCGGCTCGAGTCCTCCATTTTTGACAGGCCGGGTAAGTCGCGCGGGTGAGAAACGGAGATCGTAATCCACATCATTGCCAGCGTCGACAGCGAGAAGCCTACCCACGTACAGGCAATATGCACCGGCCAGCTCAGCGACGACGGCGTAGCCAGAGCCGTGATTATGGCGACGACGAGGGCAATACCCAGCCGGTGACTGGTATCGAGAACGCTGATTCGGGTGAACATGATACGTTGTTTGGTACGAATTACGGGTAAACACCCCGGAATCAGGCGGTGCGTGGTACAATCTGACCAGCGGTGGTTATCTTAGGCATTCCACCGGGCCAGCCTACCGGGTCATTGCTGCATGATACAACCGAAACTGTCTGCTTTTGATTTGACGATGATCGTCGTCAGTCTGGTTATTGGCATTGGTATTTTCCGCACACCCGCCATCGTTGCCCAGTCGGCGGGTAACCCGGCCATCTTTTTCGGAGCCTGGCTGACCGGTGGTGTGGTCAGTCTGTTTGGGGCACTGACCTTCGCCGAAATCGGCTCCCGCCGACCGGTGGCGGGCGGTTTTTACAAACTGATTTCCGACGCGTTTCATCCTGTTTTTGCGTTCATGCTCAACTGGGTTATCGTGCTGACTTACGGCGCGGGCAACGTGGGCGTTGCCCTGATCGGAGCGGAGTATATAAACCCATTACTTCCGGCTTCACTGCAAAACCCAACCGGTATCCGGGCAACGGTTATCGTTACCGTGCTGCTGTTTTACGGGATCAACCTGCTGGGTATCCGGTCGGGTGCCCGGACGCAGAATCTGCTGAGCAGTCTGAAAATCGGGATGATGGGCCTGCTGTGTCTGGGTGCGTTTGTGACAACATCAGCCAGTGCAGGACCGGCAGTTGTGCACAGTACCGGGCTCGGCACAGCCTTTTTCGCCAGTCTGATTGCCGTTTTTTACACCTACGGCGGTTACCAGCAGGTGCTCAACTTCGGGGCCGACGTGACGAATCCGCAGCGCAACACCCCGCGCGGTATTATCGGCGGGATGCTGCTCGTGATGGGTCTGTACCTGACGCTCAACTACGCTTATGTACATCAGCTGGGCTTTTCGCAGCTTCCCCAGTCCAAACTCGTAGCCGCCGACCTCGCCCGCGCCCTGACCGGCGACATCGGGTACCGGCTGTTTTCGGTCGCCATTTTCGTATCGGTGCTAGGCTACCTCAACGCCAGTTTGCTGTCGCTGCCGCGTGTTTACTACGCCATGGCCGACGATGGTATTCTGCCCCCTATTTTCAAACGGATCAACGAGCGAACGCAGACACAGGAATTTGCCCTTACGTTTCTGGTCGTGGTGATGCTGCTGTCGCTGTTCTTTCTGGGTACGTTCGAGAAGATCGTCAGCTACGTTATGTCGATCGATACGGTGGCTCTGGCCAGCGCAGCCGCGACGCTGTTTGTGTTCCGCCGTCGCGCCCGCTCCACCGATACGTATGCCGGCTATCGCGTCTGGCTCTATCCGGTGTTACCGGCCCTGTTTATCGGCTTTCTGCTGGTCGTATCCGTCAACGTCATCATCACCGATCCCGGCCCAGCGGCTATCGGCTGGGGTTTGTTCTTCAGCGGCTTTCCATTGTATTATTTGCTGAAACGGGTGTTTTGATGGGATTTGCCTGACGCAAGTGATGTAGCCTGGACGTCCACGTCCGGGTGGCCGTTAGGCCAACTTTTGCAGGCGGCAGCTTTTTTGGCCTGTCGGCCACCCGGACGTGGACGTCCAGGCTACATCACTTGCGTCAGGCAAAACTCCGATTATAAATTCGAAACCTGTAAACCGAATACCGAATACCCATCTATGGACCTTTCCTACATCCTCAACGAACTGGGCGAAGAGCGCGACCAATACTTCAACGCCATCGCACCACCCATCATCCAGACCAGCAATTTCACATTTCCGAGCGTGGCAGCGATGCGGGCCGATCTGCCGTTTGAGTACGAGCGTCATTTTTACACGCGGGGCAACAACCCGACCGTCGCCATTCTGCGGAAAAAACTGGCGGCTCTCGAAGGCACCGAAGATGCACTCGTGATGGCGAGCGGCAGTGCGGCTATTGCTGCGGCCGTATTGGCCAATGTGCAGCAGGGCGACCATATCGTGTGTGTGCAGAAACCGTACAGCTGGACACTGCGGCTCATGCGCGACTACCTGCCCCGCTTTGGCGTTACGACCACCTTTGTCGACGGTACCGACGTGGCTAATTTCGAAGCGGCCATTCAGACTAACACGAAACTGATCTACCTCGAATCGCCCAACACGTTTACATTTGATTTGCAGGACATCCGGGCCGTGGCGGAGCTGGCGAAGGCGCGCCACATCGTGACCATGATCGACAACAGCCACTGCACCCCCCTGTTTCAACGGCCTATTGAGCTGGGCATCGACATGGTGCTGCATTCGGGATCGAAGTATTTCGGGGGCCATTCCGACGCCATTGCGGGAGTTGTCTGCGGCACGACGGCTATGATGAAGCGCATTTTTTCGGGTGAATACATGACCCTCGGCGCGATCATTTCCCCGCAAAACGCCTGGTTACTGCTGCGCGGACTACGTACCCTGCCGCTGCGCCTTCACCGCTCCGACGACAGTGCCCGGCAGGTCGTCGCCTTTCTGGAACAGCACTCCGCCGTCCGCCGAATCCATTTCCCGCTGGCCGACAGTCACCCACAAATCGAGCTGGCCCGGCGGCAGATGACCGGCTGTGGGGGCCTGATTACCCTCGCGCTCAACACCGATCAGGTGGCGACCATCGATGCGTTTGCCGATAAGCTGAAACGCTTCCTGCTGGGTGTGTCGTGGGGTGGGCACGAGTCGCTGGTCTTTCCCGCCAGCATCGGTTACGACCCGGCCACAGCGCCCGCCGATGAAAACTACAACCTGACCCGGCTGTACGTCGGCCTGGAGGAGCCATCGGTGCTAATCGACGACCTGCGGCAAAGCTTGGATGCGCTGTGATTTTTCAACACAGAGGCACGGAGCACACGGAGAGTTTTATTTTGTCTCAAACAGCATCCTGCTGTTTGCCAGGCAGGTTAAGATGCTGTTTGAGACAGGGGCCGTTCTTTATGATCTCTGTGGCTCCGTGTTGAAAACCGGTTAAACCCCTAAGCCGTACATTTTCGTACTTTTACCCGTTCAAGTCTCAACGCATTTTGCTCTCATGCCCCGTTACCGCCTTCTGCTGGCCACGATCATCAGCCTGTTTAGCCTGACAACCTTCGCCCAGACCAGCACCCCCGCATTCCTACGCCCCAACCCCCGCATCGACCGCTGGGTCGACTCGGTGTTTACGACGCTGACGCCCGACGAGCGCATCGGCCAGCTGATTATGGTGGCGGGCTATTCCAACCGCACCCCCGCCTACGAAGATTCGCTGGTGACGCTGGTACGGACCTACAAGCTGGGCGGGGTCGTGATGTTTCAGGGCGGACCGGTGCGACAGGCCAAACTGACGAACCGGTTACAGGCCCTCTCGACGGTGCCGCTGCTGATGGCGATGGATGCTGAATGGGGTCTGGCCATGCGGCTCGACAGTACCGTGCGCTACCCTTACCAGATGACGCTGGGGGCCATGCAGGGCCACGATTCGCTGATTTACAACATGGGCGCCAGTCTGGCAAAGCAGGCCCGGCGGCTGGGCGTCCACGTCAACTTTGCCCCCTCCGTCGACGTCAACAACAACCCCGGCAACCCGGTCATCAACTTCCGGTCGTTCGGGGAAAACAAATATGCGGTGGCCCGTAAGGCACTGGCCTACATGAACGGTATGCAGGATAACGGCCTGCTGACCACCATCAAGCACTTTCCCGGCCACGGCGACACCGACACCGATTCGCACTACGACCTGCCGCTGATTACGAAAAGTCGCGCCGACATCGATTCGCTCGAACTGTACCCGTTCCGGCAGCTTGTGCAGGCGGGCGCATCGGGCGTGATGATCGCCCACCTCAGCATTCCGGCCCTCGACACGACCCGCAACCGTCCCTCTACGCTCTCCCCCGCCATTGTGACGGGCCTGCTTAAAGATGAACTTGGCTTCAAAGGGCTGATTTTCTCTGACGCCATGAACATGAAGGGCGTTACCAAATACTACCCGTCCGGGCAGGCCGATGAGCTGGGGCTGGAAGCGGGCATGGACGTGCTGGAATTTACCAACGACGTACCGGCCGCCCTTACGCAAATCCGGCTGGGCATTGCCAGTGGCCGACTATCGCAGGCCTCCCTCGACGAACGTTGCCGCAATGTGCTGCGCGCCAAAGCGTGGGTCGGGCTGGACCGATACAAGCCGATTATACTCGACAATCTGGTGCGCGACCTCAACCCCGCCGGGTCGGACCTGCTCAACCGGCAGTTGACCGAAAAAAGCCTGACCGTGCTGAAAAACGACCGGAGCATTCTGCCCCTGCAACGGCTCGACACGCTGCGCATTGCGTCGATAGCGGTGGAAAGCAATACCGTGACGGCGTTTCAGAAGATGGCCGCCAACTACACCAAAGTCGATTCGTTTACGATGACCTCGCAAACACCCGATTCGGTATTGGTAACGCTACGCGATTCGCTCAAAAATTACAATCTGCTGCTGGTCGACGTACATCTGAGCAACATTCGCCCCCCGCGCTATGGTACCCAAACCCGCACGGCCGCGCTGGTGAGTGAGCTGGTCGCCACCGGAAAAGCCGTCGTGACGGTATTTGGTAATGTGTATTCGCTCGATAAGCTGACTATGCCGAACGATACCATCACGGGCCGGTCTATCGAGCAGGCGCAGGCTATTGTGATGCCGTATCAACTCACCAATTATACCGAAGACCTGGCCGCTCAGTTGATTTTTGGGGCTATCGGCTCGGAAGGTCGACTGCCGGTTACGGTCAATCAGCGGTTCCGGGCGGGCGATGGGCTGAGTATCCCGTCGCTGAACCGGATCAAATACACCATTCCCGAAGAAGTGGGCATCGACGGGGCTTACCTGACGCAGCAGGTCGATTCGCTGGTGAACGTCGGACTGGAAAAACGGGCATATCCGGGTTGTGTGGTCCAGATGGCCAAAGACGGCAAGGTTATTTTCCGGAAAGCCTACGGTACGCACGTCTACGATGCCTCACTCGGCGGCAACCCGGTAGCCGATAAACTGGACGACCTGTTCGATCTGGCATCGGTGACGAAGGTAAGCACCTCTACCCCCGCCCTGATGCAGCTTGTCGACGCAGGTAAATTCAAAATCGACGGTAAAATGGCGGACTATCTGCCCGGCTATAAAAAATCGAACAAGGCCGACATCGTCTGGCGCGACGTGCTGACGCATCAGGCCCGGCTGAAAGCCTGGATTCCGTTCTGGCAGTCGACCAAAAACCCCGACGGAACGTGGAAGCCGAAGACGTTCCAGAACGAGAAAACCAACCGCTTCCCTATCGTCGTAACCGACAGTCTGTTTGAGTTCAAGAATTACCCGCAGACGATTTTCGAGCAGATTAAAGACTCACCGCTCAACGCTAAAAAAGAATACGTCTACTCCGACCTGTCGTTTTACCTCTACCCACAGATCGTGAAACGCCTGACGAAAACGCCGTTTGAGGAGTATCTGAAAACCAACATCTACCAGCCACTCGGTGCCTATACGCTGACGTACAACCCGTTGCGCTATTATTCCCGCGACCGTATCGTCCCGACCGAATACGATTCGCTGTTCCGCAAAACGCTGATCTGGGGCCGCGTCCACGATGAAGGAGCCGCCATGCTCGACGGCCTGTCGGGACACGCGGGGTTGTTCGGTACGGCCAACGACCTGATGAAGCTGATCGAACTGTACCGGCGCGGGGGCACCTACGCGGGTAAGCAGTACATCACGAAAAAGACGCTGGACGAATTTACGCGCTACCAGTTTCCCGAACTCGGCAACCGGCGCGGGCTGGGCTTTGAAAAACCGTCATTTACATTCACGGGCAATGCCCCCCGGTCGGCCTCGAAAAACAGCTTTGGCCACTCCGGTTTCACGGGCACGTTCGTGTGGGTCGAACCAGATTATAACCTGTCGTACGTGTTTCTCTCGAACCGCGTCTACCCCACCCGCAACAACAATCTGATTAGTTCGCTGAACATCCGTACCACCGTAGCCGAGGCCCTGTACCGGGCCACGAAGCGGGGTATCAGAGCGGAGTAGGGGTCTCTGTGTAGCCTGGACCTCCAGGTCCGGGTGCCCGTCAGGGCAACTATACAGGCCGGCAGCTTTTTGGGCCTGTTGGCCACCAGACCGGGAGGTCTGGGCTACACAGACACCGGCTACATTAAACCGTTTGCAGGTAGATCGCTTCGAGTTCGTTGGCCGTCAGGTCGGCGGCCGGCAGCGTTTCAACCAGGTGACCCGCCCGCATAATGCCGATGTGGGTGCCGACTTCTTTCGACCGGAATATATCGTGCGTCGCCATCAGAATCGCCGTGCCGTCGGTGCTGAGTTGAGTAAGCAGGTCCGAAAACTCATTACTGGCTTTGGGGTCGAGGCCACTGGTTGGTTCGTCCAGCAGGAGCACTTTTGCCTGTTTGGCCAGCGCAATGGCGATACCTACTTTCTGCCGCATTCCTTTCGAGTAACCGCCCAGCGAACGCGTGTGCGCTTCGCTTTGCAACCCCGCCCGCGACAGCAGACTCCGCAGCTCATCGGTCGACAGGGTAAAGCCGGCCAGTGAGGCAAAGAAATCCAGATTTTCCAGTCCGGTCAGGTTGGGGTACAACAGCACCGTTTCGGGCAGATACGCCAGGTATTTCTTGGTTTCCTGCGGGTGTTCGGCTACGGTTAGCCCGTTGATGAGCGCCTGCCCCGATGTGGGTTGCAGGAAGCCCAGAAACAGGTTGATGGTCGTTGTTTTACCCGCGCCGTTCTGCCCCAGCAGACAGAAAATTTCGCCGGGGGCCACCGTCATGTTTAACCCGTTGAGGGCCGGAAGCGCATCGGGCGCATACTGCTTGGTCAGGTTTATCGCTTGTAACATGCGTGAAGGTTGTTAATTGTCTGAGACAGCTTCCAGCTGTCGAGCCGCGATAGCGGCTTACTGGCCGTTGACTAAGTGCCTGACGGCTCGACAGTTGGAAGTTGTCTCAGACATTTATCGTCAGGCCATCGCGGCCGTTTTACGGAAGTTGAACCAGCCCACACAGGCAAACAACAGGATGAACGCCAGCAACGGCAGCAAGCCCATCACTGTATCGGCGGGAGTATCGTCGTGGAAGGTTTTCACATCGAAGCGGTTCCAGTTTTCGGCACTGACGGGCGTATCGCGAAACATTCGTTCGTAAAAGTGCAGGCACAATCCTTCGTGAAACCGACCCGTCGCTTCCTGAAATCGTAATTGATTCGCCAGCCCCGATCTGGCTAGTTCGTTTAGTTGCAACTGTGTGTGCAGGGGTGGGATAAACCGGGCCAACTGACGGCTAACCGTCTCGCGCCGGGCTATTTTGGCCCGGAGGGCATCGGCTGATTTGGCCGCTTCGTCGTCGCCAAGCTGTTGCATGGCGTAGTACCACGGCCAGTCGAAGGCCAGTTTCGGCGGGGGTATCGACCGGAACTGCGGATAGTGCGCAAAAAACGCCTGCATCGTTCGCTGCTTGTCGGTATCCCACTTTTCGTGGTAGCCTTTGCGGGCGGCCAGCGTTGTTTCGAGCGCTTCTGGTGTCGGGTAGCGCGTCACGACGTAGGTGTTCAGTACTGTCGGTAGCAGCACGATCAGCCCCAGCCAGCCCGTCACAAGCAGCAGCGCGTTGACACTCGACCGTTGCCGCAGCGACGTCACCCAGAAGCAGACCGCCGACCAGAACAGCACATACAGCACCGACATACCCACAAACCCCGCCAGTGCGCCGTCGAGTGGCACCCGTAGCAGCACCACGGCCAGTACCAACAGCACTGCCAGTATAGTCATAATCACCCCGACCCGGATAGCATACAGCCGGCAGATGACCGACATCACGTTGGGCTGTTGCACGACGATCAGCTTCCAGGTGCCACTTTCCCGCTCGTCGGATACCAGGTTATAGCAACAGGCAATCAGCAACAGCGGAAACAGGTAAATCAGCACAAAACTAAAGTCCAGATTACCCAGCAGCAGGTTGGCCGGGTTGGTCAGGTCGGCGTCGTAGCGTTGACTCTCCAGTGCCCGAATCGTGACGCTCTGAATCGACGGATTGACGTCGCGCTGACCCAGCGACAAGCCACTCAGCGGCAGCGAGGGATTGACGAGCGAAAACTTCAGGTAGTAGAGCAACAGCCCCAATTCGTCTTTGTGGATGGCGACGTTCCGGGCAAAATCGGTCTGCTGAAAGGCCCGCACGTCGGCGATGGCCTGCGTCTGCCGATGGAGAAACTGCCGCCCGATAAACAGGCTGACTACGCCCGCCGTCAGCAGCAACGCCAGCCCGACGCGCACGCCCCCCGACCGAATGAAATTTTTAAACGCTAATCGAATCATAATGTGGTTGTCAGGTCCACTTTCCGGAATGCAGTCACTGGCCCTATTGACTCTTTTCCAGCAGTAAAACGTTTCTTATTTTTGACTGTAATCATTCACCAGCGTATAGCCATGACGACGGTACAAATCCCGATTTCGGAGCAGGTTGCCCAACGATTTCGTAGCTTGCCTGGTCCACAGCAGCAGGCCATTACCAACAAAGTGACTTCGCTGCTGATTCAGGAACTGGAGCAGATCGAGGCTCCGGCAGGTACGCTGAGCGACTTTCAGGAAGCCATGCAGATGAGCGACGACGATATGCGGCTCACGTTCGGCGACGAATACCTGACGCAACGCCATTGGCAACCGGCCAATGCCTAACGTATACGTAGTAGACACCAACACGGTTATTAGTGCGCTCTTCTGGCCCGATTCGTTGCCCGCCAGGGCTTGCCGGAAAGCACAGGAAGGCAACGTCGTTGTCTCGCAAGCCATTATCGACGAATGGCGCTTGGTCGTCCAGCGTCCCAAATTTGACAGACTCAAGCCACTCGCCCTGCGGCTATCGGTACTGGAAGCGTTTATCGACCGGTGTGCGTTGATAACAGTGAACCAGATCATTGCCGTTTGTCGTGATCCGAAAGACGATATATTTCTCGCACTGGCGATGGAAGCTAATGCCACCTTGAT
Source organism: uncultured Spirosoma sp. (assembly GCA_964581865.1). Taxonomy (GTDB): domain Bacteria; phylum Bacteroidota; class Bacteroidia; order Cytophagales; family Spirosomataceae; genus Spirosoma. Next base: position 20,376 of record CAZOQC010000017.1, on the reverse strand, counting down.
TATCTCCGGCGATAAAGACCTGCTCACACTTAATCCGTTTAACGGTATTCCCATCATGACGGCCCGCGAGTTTCTGGACATGGTGTAGAAACAGACGAGCATCACGCGACAGTTAATGTTCTGGCTACCCAGCGGAAGGCAAACCCTAATCCGGCCAGCCAGACAGCCAGTGCCAGCAGCGACCGCCACGACTGCCTCAGCGTTGCGCCGACCGATACGGGCTGGTACGTGAAGTCGGGCATGGATTCCCAGTTCGCCCGGCTGATGGCAGGGGGCTTCGCACCGGGAGCAGCTTTTCTGTTCGGGATGTACGTTATCTGCAAGGCATTGAGGTGTTGCGCCATGTCGTAGCGGTAGCGTTCGGCCTGCTGTTGAAAATCGGCGTAGGTCGCGTAGTCGGTGCCAGACAGGGCCATCGATAGGTGCCGGATCGCCAGGAATGGATCAATGAAAGCAATGAGTTCCGACAGCCGGTTCTGCTGGTGATACACCTGCTGCAACTGGCCAAAATGATCAGTGTAAATGTGCGCGCTGATTTTCTCGCCCTCGGCCATCACCACCCCGCTGTAGTTGACGGGCAGTTGCTGTACCGAGTCGACGTTATACGCCGTCAGCAGAGAGTCTTTCAGCTTGGCGTAGTGCGGATCGGCGGGGTTATGGCTGTCACCTTCTTTCAACACGTCGTCCTGAATCCGGGCGAAGAACTGTGCTTTCGACGGAATCTCGTAGAGGTACGCACCCACCGCCTGAGCCGCGCGGGGCAGCACAATCGTCAGCATCAGCCAGACACCCATAAGCGTTACCAGTGCCGTCCGGGCCGAACCGCTCCGCGCTGATACCAGCACGGCCACACCGCAGCAGACAATCAGATACACCGCGTAGGCCAGCAATAGCAGCACTAACCGGCTGGTTTCATCGGCATTAACCCGCCCGTTTTGCAAAACCAGCCAGCCCACCACCGTCAGCAGCACGACGGGGATATATAACCGCATCACGACGCCGACCAGACCCAGCATTTTACCCATCAGCAATTGCCGGGGGCTGATACCTTGACTGAGTATCAACCGCAGTGTACCCGAATCCCGTTCGGCGGCAATAACCCCGTAGCCCAGAAAGAAAATCAACAGCGGCAACAGCAGTTGCAGCACCATCGCCAGACTGATTTCACCAAAGCGAAGCAGCCCCGTCGAAAAGCCAGCTTCCGAGAAGTTGACCGGGTTCTGCTTGTGCGCTTCCAGAAAAATCAGGTTGCCTAGGTAGCTTTCCATACCAAAATCGAACAGGCTCAAGGGCGTTTTAGGCCGGAACGCGAAGTTGCCGAAGTGCGCCATCCGGTGCGGATGCTTGTCGGGGTTGCTCAGCCAGTCGTGCCGGGCTTCTGCCTGATAATGCGTTCGCTGCGCCGTCTGCGCCCGAAAGCTGAGCCAGCCCAGCACGGCCGCGTAAATCAGCAGCCCGGCAATAACCAGCGTCGGAAGCCAGACAACCCGGCTCGAAAACGCCGTTTGCCGGACATGTCGGGCCAGTAATCGTTCGGGGGTTGATATGGGCATAGATTGTATGTTTTCTATCGTCGGGATGACACAAGATTCGTCCTGTTTTGCAATAGTGTCAGGTCAGGTCCTGACATTACTGCATACATTCATCAGAACCGGTACGTGAGTGTCAGGTTGGTGTTGCGCGGGGCACCGGGAAACAGCCGCAGGTAGTTTTGCGCGCCAATCCAGTAGGTCGTATTCAGCACGTTGTTCATATTCAGGGCCAGTTGCACGTTGCTGCGCGATGGGTTGTAGTACACGGCCAGGTCGAACAGCGTATAAGCCGGCACCTCGAACGCCCGCGTAAACCACGGAATCTTGCTGCCACTGTACTGCGCCCCCAGGCCGATGCCCAGATCAGCCAGCGCGGTGTTGGGCGCGAAGTTATAACGCGTCCAGAGGGTACCGCTATGCACGGGGGTATTCTGCTTCCGCGCCCCGATCAGGCTGGCTTCGCGGTCGTTGACGATGATGGCGTCGATGTAGCTGTACGACGCGTTGATCTGCCAGTTGGGCAGCAGGTACCCGGCCAGGTCCAGCTCAAAACCCCGGCTGCGTTCGGCCCCACGCGTTACGAGCAGGTCAGGATTGGCCGGGTCATTGGCATTCATCAGCAGGTTGCGCTGATTGATCTCGTACACGGCCGACGTAAGATGCAATCGATTACCCGGCAGGTCCGCTTTTACGCCCACTTCCTTGAGATCGCTCTCCAGTGGGTCAAACGTGCTGCCAGCCGGGGCCGGTACCGGTATCAGCGTGATGGTATTCGACTGTGGCTGATATCCCTTCAGATATGTCGCATAGACATTGACGGCTGAATTGACGGCATACGTCAGGCCGAGCCGGGGCAGCAGGGCCATTTTCGTCACGTTAATCGGGCCGGGCGCGTCGTAATTGGTGATGTCTTCAAACCACTCGTTGCGCAGCCCCAGCAATAGCGTCAGCCGGCTTAGTTTCAGTTGCTCCTGCACATAAATGGCGTTGGTCGTGGTCAGGGCGGGTTGCAGGGCCGTACGCACGTTGACCGTGTAATCGTCGGCACTGCGAAGGGTATAGGTCGGGTTGGTCAGGTCGAAATGCGGGACGTTGGGTCGGGGCATCACCACGCCCCCCGGTAACAGGCCAGCCACCGTCTGCGTCTGGTAATTGGCCGCATTAGCCACCACGAAACTGGTAGCCACCGACCCGTCTTTGAGGAGATAGCCGCGAGCCGCGTTCTGCCCGCCCCCTTTCAGTTTCTGCCAGCGGTGCAGGTCGTAGCCCACCACCAGATTATGGCCCAACGGCCCCGTTTGCCCGGTGATGTTCAGGTACGCCATGACGTTATCGATGTTCCAGAACTGCCGACGCTGCACAAACTGCATGGCCGCCAGCGACGTGACGGGTTGCCCGGCCAGATCGACGCCGAAAGCATTGGTGGTGCGGTGCTCCTGCAAATCTTCCTGCCACGTCTGCTTCATGTACGATCCGTTCAGGCTGATGTGGTCGGTGAAGCGGTGCGCCAGTGTCCCCGTCAGCAGCAGTTGATTCGACCGGAAGTAATCACTGGCGGCACCCAGGTTCAGGCTGATGGGCGTGCTGTTGAGATTCGTCTGCCCCGCGACGGCTCCGAAAATGGGTTGTCCCCGGTCCAGATTGCCGTCCATGCGGCTCACGATCAGTTCGGCGTTGATGGCCGTGCGGTCGCTGGGAATGTAGGAGAACGAGGGCGAAAACAGCAGCTGGTTGTTGCGCACCAGATCGCGGTAGCTGCGGGCTTCCTGATACGCCCCGTTGACCCGGTACAGCAGCGTCTTGCTGGCGTTGAGCGGCCCCGTGAAGTCCATCGTGCCGCGCAACGTACTGAAACTGCCCACGCTTAGCCCCACCTCGCGCCGGGTCGTCGCCAGTGGTTTTTTCGTAACGAGGTTGATACTGCCACCCGGATCGACCGACGAGAACGCGGCCGTAGCGGGCCCTTTTATGACTTCGACCCGTTCGATATTGGTTGTCAGCGGTTGCAGGAAATAATACTGCCGGGTCCGCATCCCGTTGATAATCTGACCCTCTTCGTTCTGGCTGATACCCCGAATGGCGTACTGATTATAGAAACTCGACGGCACGACTCCGCTGATTACTTTCACCGCGTCGGCCAGTTGAAACGCCTGCCGGTCGGCCATCAATTCCTTCGTCACCGTCCCGATAGATTGCGGCACGTCTTTGTTGAGCGCGGCAATCTTTGTAGCCGAGAACGAATACTCGCTATTGTATTCGCGCGTCGCCCGACCCACAACTTCCACCGTTTGCAGTTCGTTAGTCGTCGGGATCAGCTCAATGGTAAACGGTACCGTCCGACCCACCATCGTCAGCGGCCGATACCCCACCGCCGACACCCGGATCGTGCCTTTACCAACCAGCGAAAACTGCCCGGTCGAGTCGGTCGACGTACCGGTTTTGTCGCCCGTCAATTGTACCGATGCACCGGGAATCGAACTGCCCGTCACGGCGTCGGTAACCGTTCCGGAGATCGTCTGCGCCCGCAGGCTGACTGTAAGAAAAAGCAAGAGAATGGTAAATAGGTGTTTCATCAGGTCGTGTTTTGAGTGAGTGTAGCCTGGACCGGTCCGCGCCACGGTGACCGCTGGCGCGGGTCCACGTCTGGATGGCGCGGTTGCGACCAACGACGCTGCCACCGTACGAAGTTGGCCTATCGGCCTCCAGACGTGGACGTCTGGGTTACATCATCGGTAATGAGCACTCTGTTGATCCAGGCACCCGTTTTGACGCCACTGGCAGCGGCAACAGCTACCTGCCGCATCATCGTTGTGGCGTCGCCCACGGCAAACACATCCGGCACTGTCGTTTCGCCGGTTCCTGTCACCTTCACGAAGGTCTGATCGGTCAGCTCGCAGCCCAGTTGCTGCGCGATGTCGGACGTTTGCTGAAGCGGCACGCGGGCGAATAGGGCTGTGGGCGTGGCCCGGCTCCCATCGGCCAGTTGCAGTGCCGTCAGGAACCCGTCGGTATGTTCGATAGCGGCAAGGGGCGTTTCAACGATCGGAATATCCAGCTGCGCCAGTACGCGTTGCTGTTCATCGGTCAGCGTCGACGGGCCGTTGGTGAATAACGTAAGCTGCCGACTCCACTGCTGAATCAGCGTCGCCATCTCGTACCCGACCTCGCCATTGGCCAGCACACCCAGCGGCTGACTGTGTACTTCGTAGCCGTGGCAGTACGGGCAATGCAGCACCGACCGGCCCCAGCAGTCGGCAAATCCGGGAATGTCGGGCATCACATCGAGCAGGCCGGTAGCCAGCATCAGCTTGCGCCCCTCGTACGATTCGCCATCGTCAGTACGAACCTGAAAACCGTCGTCTATCGGATGGGCACTTGTAGCCGTTCCCGATTTAAACGACACGGTTGGGTAGAGACTCACCTGTTCGCGGGCGATAGCGGCCAGTTGGGCAGGCGTTTCGCCATCGCGGGTCAGGAAGCCGTGGGAGTGCGGTGTTTGTCGGTTGCATGGCTTGCCCGCGTCGATAACCAGTACCCGGCGCAGCGACCGCCCCAGCACCAGCGCGGCACTCAGCCCGGCATAACTACCGCCGATTATAATCACGTCGTAATTCATAGTGTTGTTGTTGATTATTGGTGAACCCCACGGCCGCTGCTGACCCCACCCCAACTCCTCCCCGTTAGGGAGGGGCACCCCCGGTTCAGAGGCTAAAGCCCCTCCCTTACAGGATGGGGTTGGACCGGGCGGCCGCTGCCTTAGGGTCGGCCGCTGCCGTGGGGTTTGTACGTTACTCAATTCCAGACTGGGAACGGGTCTTTGAATGCTCCGTTGTTTTCCATATGGCTGATCTCCAGCTCCGTACACAGGCAGTCCTGCAATTCGGCCGTGATCTGTTGCTGATTCAAGTCCTGCCCGATGATGACCAGTTCGTTCTGCCGGTCGCCGAACCGTTTGTGCCAGCGGGCTTCAATCGCGGGCCGGTTTTCCAGAAACGCACCGTATTGCACCCGTTGACTAAATGGCATCGATGCCCACCATACCCCCGCCGATTCCGCCCGCAGGCTTCCTCCGGCCTGACTGAAATTCAGCGCGTCATTGGGTCGTGACGCCAGCCAGAACAGCCCTTTACTGCGAATGATACCCGCCGGAAAGTTCTCGCTCAGGTATCGCCAGAACCGGACCGGATGGAACGGTCGGCGGTCGCGAAACACAAACGACGACAGGCCGTATTCCTCCGTTTCCGGCGTGTGGCCGATGCCATTCTGGTGATTCTGCAACTCCTGAATCCAGCCCGCCGACTGCGACGCTTCGGCAAAATCAAACAGGTGCGTGTTGAGAATCTGCGCCGGATCGACTTTCGAGAATTCAGATTCAATTAGCCGGGCCTTGGGATTTAGTTTATGCAGAATCGCTTTTAACTCACCCACCTGTTCGCGGCTCATTAGGTCGGTCTTGTTCAGAATCAGCACGTTGGCAAATTCGATCTGATCGGTCAGCAGGTTGACAATCGTGCGGGTATCGGCTGGATCATGATTGAGTTCGCGCTGATGCACGTTGTCGATGGAACTGAAATCGCGGAAGAAGTTAAAGGCATCAACAACCGTAACCAGCGTATCGAGCCGCGAAAACCGCGACAGGTCGACACCGTTGGCTTCGTCTACAAAGCTGAATGTCTGCGCCACGGGCAGCGGCTCCGAAATACCCGATGACTCGATCAGCAGGTAGTCGAAGCGGTTTTCGCGGGCCAGTTTCTCTACTTCCAGCATCAGGTCTTCGCGCAGCGTGCAGCAGATACAGCCGTTGCTCATCTCGACCAGCTTTTCCTCCGTGCGCGACAGCGTGTTCTGATCTTTCACCAACTGCGCGTCAACGTTGACCTCGCTCATATCGTTGACGATCACCGCTACTTTTAACCCTTGCTTATTGTGCAGCACATGGTTGAGGAGGGTCGTCTTACCCGCACCCAGAAAACCACTCAGCACCGTGACAGGTAATTGTTTCATCAGTTTTTCTTAAATGCAACAATGTTGCAAATATAACACCAAACTCAGATCCCGAAAACACAAGAGCGAACTATTTTGCAACACTGTTGCAAAATAGTTCGCTCTTGTGTGACAGCTTAAGATGGCTGCTGAGTGCCGGTGGCTGCTACAAGCCTATTCGAAAACCTCGGCCAGCGGGATACTAACCGACAGCACATCGTCCAGCAACGTGTCGGTATGCGTAAACGTGCTGAACGAATCGAACGACCGGAACACGTAGATCGAGCGCAAACCGGGGAGGACCAGCCAGCATGATTGCACGTTATGTTCAAAGTAAGTCCTTGCTTTGTCGATTAATTCCTGTAGCGACTGCATGGGCGATATAATTTCGATGGCGCACAAGGGCGGTTCGGTCATGCGAATCTCGTCCTGCCGAACGTCAATCGGGAACTTAGAATAAATCGCCAGATCGGGTACGCTCCGCCAGCCGTTCAGGTCAATACTCAGTTCAGACAGAAATGTAAAGCGATCTTTGTAGTGGAATTTCAATTCAAAAATGAGATTTGCTTGTACGTAGGCGTGGACTTTACTGGGCATAGGCTTCCCGCGTTCTTCTTCGTAGGCGGTTTTTTCGGCGATGACTTCCATAGTATACAGCGTTTACCGGTCTGTAATGATACAAAAAAAAGAGACGCCGGCTTGGCGTCTCTTTTTGGCTATACGTCGATTGACTTAGTACGCCCGCACCAGTCGGCCTTCCATGAAATTGACGAAAGCCTTGTTGACGACATTATTGCCGCCGGGCGTGGGATAATTGCCCGTAAAGTACCAGTCGCCTGAGTGATTTGGGCAGGCAATATGCAGGTTTTCAACGGTTTGATACACCACCGCGACTTCAGCGTTCAAATCATCGGGCGTAACGATCTGCGCTACTTTTTTCGATAGTTCGTCGTGCGTAAACGGATCGAACAGTGCTTTTACATAGTTCTGATTCGTCGCATTACCAGACTCGATAGCCGCTACACTTTGTGCGTACACTTCATCGAGCATATTCTCCATACCGCGTTCACGCAGCAGTTCGAGAGCGGCCCGGAAACCAACGAATTCCCGGAACTTCGACATATCGATACCGTAGCAGTCGGGGAAACGAATCTGCGGTGCCGATGATACGATGATGATTTTCTTGGGGCCCAGCCGGTCGAGCATTCTGAGAATACTCTTTTCCAGCGTTGTGCCCCGCACGATGGAATCGTCGACCACGACCACGTTATCAATACCCTTGCGGATTACTTCAAACGTCGTGTCGTAAACGTGCGACACCATCTCATCGCGCTGCGAATCGTCGGCGATAAACGTCCGCATTTTTACGTCTTTCGATACCAGTTTCTCAATTCGTGGCCGGAAGGCCAGCACCTTGTCGAGTTCTTCCTCAAACAGGATACCGTCCATAATCGCTTTCTTCCGCTGCTTATAGAGGTACTCTTCCAGCCCCTCGACCATTCCAAAAAACGCGGTTTCGGCCGTATTCGGAATGTAGGAGAACACCGTATTTTCAAGGTCGTAGTCGACTTCCTTGAGAATCTGCGGAATCAGCAGTTTACCGAGCGTCTTACGTTCGTTGTAGATATCGGGGTCGGTAGCGCGGGAGAAATAAATGCGCTCGAAACTGCACGAACGCTTTTCTACCGGTTGCACAAACTGCAACTCGTTGTATTCGCCGTGCTTGTCGATAATCAGCGCGTGACCGGGCTGCACCTCTTTGATTTCGCTGTATTCGGCGTTGAACGCCGTTTTGATAGCCGGTTTTTCCGACGCGACCACGATGACCTCATCATCGGCATAGTAGTAGGCCGGACGGATACCGGCCGGGTCGCGGGCTACAAACGACGCGCCGTAGCCCGTCATGCCGACCATCGCGTAGCCGCCGTCGAAGTCGCGGCACGAGCGGTGCAGTACCCGCTGCATATCGATGTTGTCTTCGATAATGTCCGACAGTTCGGGGTTTTCGTAGATGCCTTTGAAGCGGTCGAATACGCGCTGATTCTCTTCATCGAGGAAGTGGCCGATCTTCTCCATCACCGTCACAGTGTCGACCTTGTCTTTGGGGTGCTGCCCCAGCGACACCAGTTTGTCGAACAGTTTATCGACGTTGGTCATGTTGAAGTTACCTGCTACGACCAGGTTCCGGCTGCGCCAGTTACTCTGCCGCAGCATCGGGTGGCAGTTTTCAATCTCGTTGGAGCCGTGCGTACCATAGCGCAGGTGACCCATCCAGACCTCACCCGTAAACGCTACGTTCTGCTGGAGCCAGTGGGCGTCTTTAGCCTTGTCTTTATTACCCTTGAGCGCTTTGCTAAACTTTTTGTTGACCTTCTCGAAGATATCCGTCACAGGTCGCTGATCGACGGAACGGTATCGGCTGATGTATCGGCTACCCGCCGGTACGTCGATCTTGATGTTGGCGATACCGGCGCCGTCCTGCCCCCGGTTGACCTGCTTTTCCATCAGCAGGTACAGTTTGTTAGCCCCGTAGAGAGCCGTGCCGTATTTGTCGATATAATACTGGTACGGTTTGCGGAGTCGGATGAGGGCAATACCGCACTCGTGTTTGATCGCGTCGCTCATAGCTGGAGCCGTTGCTGCAACACAAAATTGCCGGAACGGCTGATTGTCAGGTTGATGAAAAAACAACGGCCTCCGAACGGCTTTCGTTCAGCAGGGTGGTGAACAAAGATAGAAAAAGACAGTGGGTCGACCGACAGAAAAAATGAGTTTGACGGCTCACTGAGTTCGGTGCAAACCTGTAGCCAAACGTAGTTAATCGACCTACTGTAGCTGGCCTTCTACCTGAAATGTATTCCGATCGAAATACGAAAGTTCCTGATAACCAGCCAGTTTGTAATGTTGCACCCGCCACGCTTTTTCGCCGGTGGGGCCACTGTCGAGCGTCAGGTGCCGTTCCGACGAGTACAGGGCGTTGCTGGTTTTCAGCACGGCGTCGATCTGCCGGGGCTGATGGGTAACGGCATCGAGCCGAACACGCAGCGAACGCACCGTCAGCCGTTCTTCGGTGGGTTTCAGCGTATATTGGTAGGTCAGCGAGTCGGGGCGGGTAATCTGGTAACTGCTGCGCAGGGCGGGCTTATTGATATCGGCCTGTGTAAAAAGATCGAGTTCGCGAGCCCAGTCGATGTCGCGGGTTGTGTGCCGACTGTGGGCCTTATTGATCTGAGCGGCTTTGTTCACCAGCGGTTTCTGGACCGACAGGCCCGCAATCTGCTGATGAACGTACCCCAGCACGTCGAAATAAACCTTGGGCTGATCGGATTTGGCTGGGTCGGAACAACTGCTGATAGTCAGCGCAAAGAGGAGGATAAAGAGAACCGAAAGACGCATAGATACGGGGGCCGGGAACGTCAGACCGGAACGCACCGCCGACTCTGCAACACGATTTTCTCAAAATCGGTTTGGGCAATCGAATTCTGAACCAAATTTGCACTCGTAATACTAACAGCGTGTTCAAGGTTTAAGGCTTGAGGTTTAACGTTCTACCGCCGTTAGGTTCGGGCGTAGAGCAACCTTAAACGTTAGACTTTAGACCTTAAACTACATTCCCAATACGTATCATGGACTACGACGTAATTTTTATTGGCTCCGGACCGGGTGGCTACACAGGTGCTATCCGTTGCGCGCAGCTCGGTTTGAAAACCGCTGTCATCGAAAAATACGCTACGCTGGGCGGTACCTGCCTGAACGTGGGCTGTATTCCCTCAAAGGCGCTGCTCGACTCATCGGAGCATTTTTATAACGCGGCTCACACTTTTGCCGAACACGGTATCAAGCTGAACGACCTGCAAGTCGATCTGGGTCAGATGATTGGTCGCAAAAATGTCGTTGTCGACCAGACGACGAAGGGCATCACCTTCCTGATGAAGAAAAACAAAATCGACGAACTGCACGGCCTTGGCTCGTTTGTCGATGCGAACACGGTAAAAATCACGAAGGCCGACGGATCGGAACAGACGATTACCGGCAAAAACATCGTGATCGCGACTGGTTCAAAACCATCGTCGTTCCCGTCGATGCCCATTGACAAAACGCGGGTTATCACGTCGACCGAAGCCCTTAACCTACCCGAAATCCCGAAACACCTGATCGTCATTGGTGCGGGCGTGATCGGTGCCGAACTGGGATCGGTGTACGCCCGATTGGGGGCTAAAGTGTCATTCATCGAGTTTGCCGATTCGATGATTCCGACGATGGACAAAACGATGGGCAAGGAACTACAGCGGGCCGTCAAGAAGCTCGGTGCCGATTTCTATTTCAAGCACAAAGTCACGAAAGTCGAAAATACGGGCGATGAAGTCGTCGTCAACGTCGATACCGCCGATGGCAAATCGATTACGCTAACCGGCGACTATTGCCTGGTATCGGTTGGCCGTCGCCCCTACACCGACGGGCTGAATCTCGAAGCGGCCGGTCTGAAAGCCGACGAGCGCGGCAAAATCGACGTCGACAATAACCTCCGTACCAGCGTTCCGCACATCTACGCGCTCGGCGACGTAATCCGGGGGGCGATGCTGGCCCACAAAGCCGAAGAAGAAGGCACCTACATTGCTGAAACGATTGTCGGGCAGAAGCCGCACATTCACTACCGGCTCATCCCGAACGTCGTGTATACCTGGCCGGAAGTAGCCGCTGTAGGATACACCGAAGAGGAAGTAAAACAGCAGGGCATTCCGTACAAAACGGGCTCATTTCCGTTCAAGGCACTGGGCCGCGCCCGCGCCAGTATGGACATCGACGGCCTGGCGAAAGTACTGGCTCACAAAGAAACCGACGAAATTCTGGGCGTTCACATCATCGGCCCCCGGGCCGCCGACATGATCGCCGAAGCCGTGGTGGCGATGGAATTCCGGGCGTCGGCCGAAGACGTCTCGCGTATGTCGCACGCCCACCCGACCTACACCGAAGCCTTCAAAGAAGCCTGCCTTGCCGCCACCGACAACCGGGCGATCAATATGTAATTTGTAGAGAGAAAGAAAAAATACGCCCGGCTACTAGTACAGTAGCTGGGCGTATTTTTTTATGGTGTGGATAGAATGAATGTCATTACCACGGCTTGAGCTGCAACCAGTACGTCATTGGATAGATCATCGCCATGCCAACAACACCTGTCAGGGCGTCCTGTAATGGATCTCTCCCGATCGACAGGCCAGTTAAAAACCCGAGCAATAGTATGGATGCGTACAACGTATTCGACCAGGGTAAATACCGGATGTGCGACCACTTACCCCTTCCAGAAGCGGTGGGCGGCATATAGTAAGCGACCGTTGCCGCCCCAATACCAATTCTAAGCCCACCTTTCAGGCCGCTAAGTGCAGCCCCAAAACAAAACCCGACCATGCCCCAAATGATCGCGTTTCGTACCGCTTTCGGTCGTGTGTTCATGGTGTGGCGAAGAAAGTGTAGCCCAGACCTCCAGGTCTGGTAGCCGTCAGGCTAACTAATCAAGGCGGATGCTTTTTAGCCGCTGTCGCAACTACCAGACCGGGAGGTCTGGGTTACACACACCGGCTACTTTTACTTATCTTGCCTGTTCACGAATACAACCCCAACCATGAAAAAAACGACTACGCTGCTGCTTTCGCTGCTGGCTGGCTCGGTGCTGGCGCAAAATCCGGACTCGGTCGCCATCCGAAGAATCTACAACGAAGCACTGAGCAACGGTAAATCGTACGAATGGCTACGTTACCTGACCAAGCAGATCGGGCCACGGCTCAGCGGATCAGATGGGGCCCAGAAAGCGGTCGACTGGACGAAGCAGGTAATGGAGAAAGAAGGCTTCGACCGGGTGTTTCTGCAGGAAGTGATGGTGCCGCACTGGGTGCGGGGCGCGAAAGAAGAAGCCTATATCCACGTCGGAAAACAGAAAACGACCGTGCCGATTGCCGCGCTCGGCGGGTCGGTCGCGACGGCACCGACCGGCGTTGAAGCGCAGGTAATCGAAGTGAAATCGTTTCCTGAACTGCGGGCATTGGGTGCGGAGAAAGTGAAGGGTAAGATCGTGTTTTTCAACCGGCCGATGGACCCGACCAAACTCAATACGTTCGAAGCCTACGGCGGGGCAGTCGATCAGCGGGCCAACGGGGCAACCGAAGCGGCCAAACTCGGAGCCGTCGGCGCGATTGTCCGGTCGATGAGCAACCGGCACGACGATCAGCCGCATACGGGCGGAACCCGTTACGGAACGGGCGTGCCGCTGATTCCGACGGCGGCTATCAGTACCAACGGGGCCGATCTGCTCAGTAGGTCGCTCACCGAAAATCCGTCGCTGACGTTTTTTTTCAAACAGAATTGCGAAACGCTGCCCGATGCGAAGTCGTATAATGTAGTCGGTGAGATTAAAGGATCGGAAAAACCCGACGAGATTATCGTCGTCGGTGGCCACCTAGATTCGTGGGACCTGGCCGAAGGCGCGCACGACGACGGATCGGGTTGTGTGCAGTCGATGGACGTGCTGCGAATTATGAAGGCGCTGGGTATCAAACCCAAGCGAACACTGCGGGCGGTGATGTTTATGAACGAAGAAAATGGGCTGCGTGGGGGCATCAAATACGCCGATCTGGCGAAGCAGAACAACGAAAAGACCATCGCGGCTATCGAGTCGGATGAAGGCGGATTTACGCCCCGTGGCTTTGGTATCGTCGGGACGCCGGAACAACGGACCAAAGCCATGCGCTGGACACCGTTGCTCGCTCCCTACGGCCTGACCGACATTGGTCCCGGCAGTGGTGGTGCCGACATTGGCCCGCTCGCGCAGACGGGCACGGTACTGTTCGGATTCAAACCCGATTCGCAACGCTACTTCGACTATCATCACACCCCCGTCGACCGGTTTGAAGCGGTTAGTCAGCGTGAGCTGGAATTGGGGGCCGCGTCGATGGCGGCACTAACGTATCTGCTGGATCAGTACGGGTTGTAAAAACTAACCGTTACAACGCTGTTTGTCTGATGGGGGTCTACTCAACAAATCACTGATTACCACCAGTATGCGCAGTCCATTCTTTGGTTTTTTGCTTTTGTTGACGGGATATGTTTCTCAGGCACAAAACCGCCCGACAGCCATATTACTACCGACGTACAATCAGATAAAACCCGCCAGCCGGGAAATTTACGATCACGTCAATCCCGGCGGCATGTGCAATCAATCGGTACAGGGCAGGGCTCGGCTGTTCGATTACCCCGACAACGAGGCAACGTACATGGTCAACAGTAAAATTGTGAGCAATGCCGCAGTTCGGCAGCGGGTAGCGCAGCCGGGCATGTACATCGACAGTCTCAGCGTTAGCCAGCCTAACGCCAACGGAAAACGACTGATCCGTATTCGACTTGTACCGAATCGGCCCTGACTATACAAATAGTTGTATAGTCAGGGCCGATTCCCTGTGTCGTTGCTACACCCGGTAGCGGTTTCTTACTTCGCTTTGCCGTTCACTAGCAACTGAACTGTCTTCTGTGCAGGTTCCTTGCTGAAGTCAACGGTACCTCCGCTTTTTTTATCGAGCAGGGCGAGCAGAAACAAGCTCGACGCACCAATCGATGTTTCCTCGGTCGTGTACACTTTGCTGTCGTTCAGAATGTTACCCTTCTGTAGGTTGACCACGACACTGGCTAGATTCAGGTCCGTTGCAGACAATGTATTTACAGTCCAGGTTGACTTCATATTGTCAGCATCAACCATTACCAGCGTCTTATCGGAAAGGGTCCACTTGCCCGTCACAGTGGCTTTGTTGTCGAGGTACGAATACGTACCGTCTTTTTTATAGGTCACAACATTGTCGTCGCCTATCAACCCCTCCCCTGTAGGAAGTTTAGCGGCTACCTGATACTTTTTGGCATCCGTCTGAACGCTGATGTCATTAAAGACCCAGGTACGTGCAAGCAGGTCAGCGGGACTAGATGTAGTAGCTGGGTTGACATTATCGTCTGACTTGGAACAGCCCGCGAGGGTCAGTGTGAACAGGGCAATGATGGCGAGGAAGTAATTGATACGCATACGGTTTGGGGGATGTGATAGAGAATTTTTTAAGCGGAAACCCCAAACCTACTGCGAAGAATAAAATGGTGCGACAAAAATTTACTGAACGTATGACAATGCATCGATTCGTCGACAAGCCGACCTGTTTACTTCACGTAGCTCAGCTTCCGGGGGATGGTGTATATTTCCGTTTGGCGACCATCGATGTAGCGGAACGTCTTCCCGTCAAAAAAGCCGTCTTCCTCCAGCATGATCCGGACGACCTGTTTCCACTCGGGCACCTCAACCGCTGCGTTCAGCTCAATCGAGTAGGCGGTGTTTGCCAGTAACGGGTAATCGCCGGAACCGGGCACGCCCTTCTGCTGATCCCACAGGCCGATGGTAGGCCCGGCCGCGTGACCGTGTACACCAATCGGGTGCGTATAAATCGTGCCGGTAATCCCTTCTTTTTTCGATTGTTCCAGCGCCGACAGTAGCATCTGATTCCCCGTCCGGCCCGTTTTAAACTGTTCCGTCAGGATATCCTGCAAGCGGTTTCCCTGTTTGAAAGCCGCTTTGATCGATTCCGGCACGTCGGTTTCGCCGGGGCGCAGCACGTAGGCGTGTTGCTGCTGATCGGTGTTCAGCCGCAGATAGGTGATACCGAAATCGACGTGGAGCAGGTCGCCGGGCATAATCACCTGCTTGTCGGGGCGCTTGGAGAACGTACGCAGGTGGTTGAACGCCTGCGCCGACCCATCGCCCGGATCGGCGCGCTGTACATCGACGGTGGGGTGAAACCAGGTATCCAGACCCAGATTGGTGATGCGCTGCCGAAACCACCACACTACGTCGTCGGTCGTGGTGACGCCGGGCTGAATAACCTGCTCCGAAAAGCCTTCCTGAATCATCTCGTGCGACAGACGGCAGATCATCGGATACATCGCCATTTCTTTCTCCGTACGCGTCTCGAGCCAGCCCACCGACAGCTTCTCCGCCGACACGATGCGCTTCTGATAATCAGCCGGGAGTTTTTGCAGAAATTCCTCGTGTTCGGTAAACGTCAGTCCGTCGGCGTGAGCGTAGTTGGCCGACATATTTAAGCCGATTTTCTTTGGCTTGCGGTCCTGAATAATCCGGGCCAGGGCCTCCCACTGATTGGGGCGCACGTCGATATCCCAGGCCCCTTTCAACAGATTACCCACGTCATAGCGAGCGATAGCCAGCTTCTCCACCTCTTTGCCGGTGTCGTAAAATACGATGATCGTTCGGCGACGGGCGGAGAGCCACGTGCTGGGCAGCATGGTTCGCAGGACCGGGTCTTCGTTGTATTCCCGCGAAATAATCACCCACATATCGATGCCTTCCCGTCGCATAAGCTGGGGCAGCAGATTCGTGAAGCGATCGTCCAGCACGTCGTCGATGACCCGCGCCCGGTCGCGTTCGGGCAGAACAGTAGTGGGCGGCAGTGGCTGAGACAACGCGCGGGTCGTTGTGAAAAGTAAGAGCAGAAACAGGTAAAGGGGTTGGTTCATACGGCGAAATAGCGATTTTTGGAAAGATACGCGGTAATGGCGAAAACCCCTCCCCAACCCCTCCCCAACCCCTCCCCGTTGAGGAAGGGGCTAAAAAAACACGAAAGTTCAGCCCCTTCCTCAACGGGGAGGGGGTTTGATAGTAACTTTCCTAAAGCAACCCATTTCATGCAACCGGCATCGTTATAGTGACTAGTTTACCCCCCCGTTTTATGCACCGCTGCTTACTGGCCTTCCTTACGTTCCTGATTTGTCAATCCATTTATGCCCAGACGGCATCGACCGGCCTGCGCGGCCTGGTCAAAAGTACAACCGGTGACGCACTGCCCTATGCAGCCGTCGTCGTGAAAATGGCGACCAGCCCCGACCGGCCGACGGGCACAATTACCAACAGCGAGGGGCGCTACGAGATTGCGCTGGCACCCGGCACGTACGCTGTCACGTTTCAGTTTCTGGGCTTTCAGACCGTCCAGAAAACGGTAACGATCGGTAGTGAATACAGTACGCTCGACGTTACGATGACCGAGCAGGCACTGCGGCTGGCCGAGGTACAAACCAAAGCCGGCAACGAAGACCCGGCCTACACCATCATGCGCCGGGCCATTGCCAAGAGCCGGTTTCACCAGCTTCAGGTGCAGCGGTTCAAGGCCCGCGTCTACACCAAATCGTCGTTTACCATCACCGATCTGCCGTTTGGCGCGGAGTCGCTGTTTAGAAAGCAACTGAAAGAAGCTGAGCGCGATGCTAACTTTAAAGTGGGCGTACCGATCCTGAACGAGACAGTCTCGGACGTGACGTTTCAACAGCCGAATGTCTACCGGCAGCGGGTTATTGCCAACCGTAATTCGCAGGGCGACTTCCTGAGTCCAAGCCAGTTTTATAACGTCAGTTTTTACAGCCCCACCGTGGCCGGGGCCGTATCGCCCCTGTCGCCCAAAGCGTTCGGGTATTACAAGTTTGAGTACAAAGGCACCTTCCGCGAAACCGGTCCCGACGGGAATCCGCTCGAAGTCAGCAAAATCCAGGTCATCCCGCGTCAGTATGGCGAGGGGGTCTTTCGCGGAACAATCTTTATCATCGAAAACACCTGGGCGATCTACAGCCTGCAACTCGAAACGGTGTCGAGCCTCGGCATTTCGTTTACCATTCGGAACGTGTGCAGCCCGATCAAAGGCGTCTGGATGCCCACCAACCAACGCTACAGCGGGGCGGGGTCGTACCTGGGCGTAAAGGGGAATGCACAGTACATCCGCAACCTGACATTCAGTGATTTCGTCGTAAATCCGGCCTTCGTGGAAGACATTGAGGTGGTCGATGAGAAGAAAGCGCCACCCACCCAATCGCTGTCGAAGGGTGACATTAAAGGCCAGCAGCTCAATGATCTGGTGAAGAAGCAGAAGGAGTTCTCGACCAAAAACATGCGCCAGATGATGAAGGAGTATGAGAAGCAGGAAAAGCAGGCCCGCAAAAAGCAGGGAGCCGACGTAGCGGTGGTGCGCGACGACTCGTTGGTGATCGACACGCTGGCCCGCCAACGCTCGACCGCCTTCTGGGATTCGCTGCGATCGGTACCGCTGACGTCGGACGAGCGCATCAGCTACCGCAAAAATGACAGCCTGAGCATCATCCGAACGGGCGACAAAGCGAAGATCGACAGCCTGGCGAAAGCCGGCAACCCGTCGGCGAAAAAGACGAAAACCATCACAGTAAGCAAGCTGCTTAACGGGCACACGTGGTACCCGTCGAAACCGACGTCGCTGAGTTATGCCGGGCCGCTGAGCCGGGTGAACTACAACACGGTCGAGGGCTATACCGCCGAACTGTCCCTACTGCTCCGCTACCGGCCCCGCGTTGACTCGGTGAATCGGTTTGTGAAAATACCACTCAGCGAATGGAGCGTTGGCGGCACAGCGCGGTATCAGTTCGGTCGCCAGAATCTGGTCGGTTACGGACAGGCAGGCTACCGGCACAAAGCCACCCGCATCGACCTCACGGGGGGTCGTTATCTGTTCCAGTACAATCCCGACAACCCGATCAGCCCGGCACTCAACGGCATCACGACACTGCTGTTTGAGCAAAACTTTATGAAGCTGTACCAGAAAGATTTCGCCAGTCTGACGGTTACAGCTACCCCGTTCCAGAACCGGGTAAACCTGACCGGTAGTCTGGAATACGCGCAACGTACCGAATTAGATAATTTCAAGGAAAACATCAAGCCGCTGATCGACTGGCGCAACCGGCAGTACACGCCCAACCGACCCGACAACGCTGAAGTTGTCAGCACGGCTTTTCCGGTGCATTCGCTCGTAACACTGAACCTGACAGCCTCAGCCCGACTGGGCACCACGGAATACACGATTCGCAACGGCCGCCGGACAGCCCAGCGCGACAACGAAGCGCCACTGCTGACGCTGAACTATCGCAAAGGCATGGGTGTCAACTCCGCCGACCCGGTCAGCTACGACTTTGTGCAGGCGACGCTGGCGCATTCGTTCGAGTTGGGTATCCGCAGTCGGCTTAGTTACCAGCTCAGTGCGGGCAGCTTCCTGAACGATCAGAAATTATACTTTCCTGATTTCAAGCACTTCGCGGGCAACGAGTTTTTTCTGCAACAGGGCGATCCGGTTTCGGTGTTCCGGCTGCTGCCGTATTACCAGTACAGCACCGGCAAACGCTTCGCCGAAGGCCACGTACTGGGCGAGTTTCGCCAGCTGGTACTGACGCAGCTGACCGTTTTGCGGCTGCTGGGGCTGAAAGAAAATCTGTTCGCACATTACCTCGCGACGCCCACATCGCGTAACTACACCGAAATCGGCTACGGTCTCGACGGGCTGATTCCGCAGGTGCTGCCCTTCTTCCGGGTCGAAGTCATTTCGCAGTGGCAGGACGCCCGCTACCAGGGGCTTGGCTTTCGAATAGGTACGACGCTGAAATTTGGGCGATGAGCGCGACCCCACCCCAATCAAACCGTCGAACCGCCCTCCCCGTTAGGGAGGGGCTTAGCCTTTCGAGTTTTTGAGCCCCTCCCTAACGGGGAGGGGGTGGGGTGGGGTATCTCTTCTTACGTCTTACCTCTTTCTTCTCATCGCAATTTGCTAACGGAATCGTAATCAGCCCGTAACACAGTCCACTATCCGACCCGCTTACTTTGTGCAAACCATCGTACAGGTATGAATCGTCGGGACCTTGTCAGACGAATGGGCGCCGGATTGGCGGCCACCACCCTCTCTCCCTGGGCCATCGCCCAACCCACCACTACTCCCCAGCGCGTCCTGCGTATCGCCCACATCACCGACGTACATATGCAGTCGCTGGTGGGGGCGGCCAAGGGCTTTGAACGCTGCCTGCACCATGCGCAGAACCTGCCGGCAAAGCCCGACCTGATTATCAACGGGGGCGACGCGATCATGGAAGCGCACGGGCGGCAGGCCGACAGTGTAAAACGGCAGTGGGCACTTTACAAACAAGTGCTGACCAGCGAGAATAGTCTCCCTCTACTGAACTGCGTCGGCAATCACGACATCTGGTGTCGGCAGGAGACACACGAAGCGTTTGCAGGTGGGCGGCAGTGGGCCATGGATGAGTTACAGATGTCGACTCGTTACTACAGCCTCGACCGCAACGGCTGGCATATTATCGTGCTCGACAGTGTACAGCCCAAAGCAGATGGCAGCTGGTACACGGCGCATCTGGACGACGAACAGTACAACTGGCTGGAGGCCGATCTGAAAGCCGTTCCCGAACAGGTACCGGTGCTGATCGTGTCGCACGTGCCGATTCTGGCGGCCTGCGTATTCTTCGATGGACAACGATTTACCGACGAAAACTGGAACGTACCCGCCCGGTGGATGCACAGCGACACGGTACGACTGACGAATTTGTTTCATCGACACCCGAACGTCAAAGCGGCTCTAAGTGGTCACATTCATTTGACCGATCGGGTTGATTACGACGGCGTTTCGTATTTCTGCAACGGGGCCGTCAGTGGGGCGTGGTGGTTCGGCAAATACCACCACACAGCCGCCGGTTATGCCGTTGTCGACCTCTACGACGACGGATCGGTGGTGAATCAGTATGTGAACTATTGAGTTTAAGGTTTGACGTTCAAGGTTTAAGGTCGCCATCCAGAGGAACGTTAAACCTTGAACGTCAAACCTTAAACTACAAACTACGCCGAATCTGCTCTGCCGTGGCGGCTAGTTCGTCAGCCGTGGGGCGGGGTTCCAGTTTGTTGCTGAAATCCATATCGGCCATGCTGTTCAGCGGAATCAGGTGGACATGGGCATGCGGCACTTCCAGCCCTACG
>CAZOQC010000016.1:0-142304 GCA_964581865.1 uncultured Spirosoma sp. | reverse complement strand
TAAGGGCAATAACCGGCTACGGAGGGCATAGTTTTGGGCATCACTAGTTTGGGTTACCCCTAGTTAAGCAAGCCGCTACGTCTGGGGTTACAGTTCATCAACTAAGGTTGCTATGACGTTACGTCTCTTTTTATGCCCATTACTTGAAGCAGATATACGAAGGCTCTGCCGTCTCAGGTAAGAGCGATTCGTGAAATTGTATCAAGTGATCGAGGTAACTGACACATTCAGAGTACGTGGATGCCAACCTTTGGCCAAGTCTACATGAGTTATTAGACAGCATAGCGGTTAATCCGGCCGTCAACCTCGATGGGAGGCCTTGGCAACGCGGCAGTAGCTAGCATAAAAACAAAGTTAGCATTCCCACAACCATGTAGCTCAAAACGGTGTTGCCTTTAGAGTACTGGTAATCTCTTTGATTATCAGTTAGTTTTCGCCTGGTTGCCTAATTGGGACAACTCCTCCGGACGGACCGCGCCTGCCGGACGTAGAGAGTGAGTGTACCCCCATCAACCATGACATCTCCCCTAGATGGAGACCAGGCTCCTTTAGCCCAATTAGCCACCTATCTGGCCGCCCGGCGCGAAGCCCTACTCAATGACTGGCGGACGGATTGTGAGACCGATCCCGCCCTGAAAGGCGTCAAAAGTTTAAGCCGCGAAGAGTTTAACAACAAAGTCCCCTTCCTACTCCATGTGCTCCAGCAACGACTGCGGGGTCAAGACGAAGAGGCTCAAATCGGCCTGTTAGCGGCTGAACATGGCCTTCACCGCTGGCAAAAAGGCTATACGTTCGCCGAATTATCCACCGAGATGCAGCATCTGAGCAAAATACTACTTGGCGAGTTACGGCTCTGTTGGCAGTTCTACCCAGCCATAGACCGGCAGACTATGGCGACGGCTTATGAGCATCTCGCCACCTTCAGTAACCAGATCAGTGTAGGTAGTTTAGAGCAATACGACGCATTGCAGCGCACAGCCTCTTTGAACCGGGTAGAAGGCTTGGAGAAGACACTAACTCAGTTGAATCAACTGAGTCAACAGCGTAGCGATCTGCTCCATCAGTCGTCTCATGACCTACGGGGCAGTTTGGGTATCGTTGAGGGGGCAGCCTCCATATTAGAACTTATGAGCGATTCGGAAGAGGACCGAAAACAGTTTCTAGCCATGTTGCAACGCAATCTGGCCAATAGTCGCCATTTAGTGACTCAACTCATTGAGGTAGCCCGCCTGGAAGCGGGGCAGGAAACGCTGAACATCCAGCCCCTGGACGCAGGCCAGTTATTGACTAACTTAATAGCGGGCTACCAAGCCCTGGCTGCCGAGCGAGGGCTTTTGCTCCAAGCGAATGGCCCGGCGGCCTTACCGGTCGAGTGTGATCCCGTTCAACTTCAGCGCATCATTCAAAACCTGGTGCTCAACGCCCTTAAACATACCCCAACCGGGTTTGTATCGGTCTCCTGGACCCGCGAGAATGACTACCGCTGGATCGTCAGCGTGCAGGATTCAGGACCGGGCTTGCCCACGGCTGCTCAGGCGGGTTCATTACCCCAATTGTTAGTCCCCTCCCCAGAGTCCACCGCGGCCTTTGGTATTGCCAATCCTGCTGCCGATGCGCAGCAGGCGGCCACCCTACAAGCGTCCCGCTCTCCTTTTGCCCACAAAGGGGAAGGTATTGGTTTATCCATTGTCAAAGGCTTGTGTGAGCTGCTACGGGCCCAGCTAGAGATCGAAAGCCAGCCGGGCGAAGGCACCCTGTTTCGGATGCGGTTTGCCATTCACTGGAAGCCCTGACGGGCGCATTGACGTTTGCTACCGAACCTCTTTATTCACTTCCTGCGGCTGAGTCCAGGGGTAGCACGCCCTGTTCCCACCAGACCTGGCGCAGGCTCTGAGCCAGGCTCAGCCAACTGTTGACGGTCTGAGGCTTGACAATGTAAAAAAGCTAGCCCCTTGGTGATAAGCCTAGCGTATATCGGCTTCTGCCACGGATGAACTCATCACCAGAATGGGAATCTGCTGCTGGTTGGCTAACGGCATTCGGATATCTTTCAAGAGGCCAAGCCCATGGCCTTATCCGGCAAATAGAGCTCCTGAAGAATGAGTTTGGGTAGGGTAGTCCGGTTGTTAATGCAATCGGTGAGGTAGACGATAACCTCCTTTTAGAGAGCCAATAATTTTGCTGTTCAGGTACGTGTAAAAGCAGCGGATTGTGAGACGGTTTTTTTATGAGAACGACATGGTTCGTAAATATTCGGCCACCAGTAAGCCACAATACGTGCCAATAGCATTACCCAACGCGCCTGCTAGAATACCCGGCAAATGAAGGTCGGGCCTCTTCAGGCTTTTGCTCAGGGCTAAACAGGAGGCAGACCCACCAATGTTCGCCTGCGAAGCGATGCTTAACAGGTCCCAATCTTGCTTCAGCAACCCACCAATGCCAAACTGAAACAGCGCATGAATGGGAACCGATATACTCACGAAAGTGAGCATAGTTAGCGCCAATTGACCATCGTTGACTAAAGCCGCTAGATCACAATAAGCGCCAATAACGGCTAAAAACAGGTAAATACAGAAAATACTGACGACTCTAACACCCCGTAGTCGCTGGATACCCGGTAACTGAGCCAGCAGCAGGGCCAGGCTTGTCAGCACCAGAATTTTAGGAATACTCGGTACGGCCTCCGCCAGGAGTTGAGCGCCGTATAAGGCCAATACACCTAAGCCAATCAACAGCGCTAAATCCTGGGGATTAACCGCTTCAACATCATTGATCTGTTCATTGGCTTCCTGTTCATAACGACGGGTTTCTTCAGCACTTAGAGAGGTGGCCAGTCGGCGCGGAACAAACCGGTTCAACAAGGGGGGTAAAAGTAGGGTAACGCCCATCCAGAGCGCCGTAACGATATTGTCAGTAGCAATCGCAGCGGCATAGACATGCCCCGCTTTGTTAACCCCGTAATGCAAAGCAATGGCATTCAGATTACTGCTGCCACCCGTGTGTGTACCAGTAAACATACCGCCTACGGCATAAAAAAGAGGGCCAAACCCTTTTGGGCCACCGACAACCCGCATCGCTACAACAACGCCGACCATTGTCCCCACCGCACCAATGAAAAAGTTGACGACCATGGGCGTACCCGCTCGCTTGAGCCCTTTGAGATTAACCGTCAGCAGCAGGTAGAAAATAGAGATGGGCGCTAAATAGCTAAAAATGCCCTCGTAGAGAGGTGGGGCATTTGTCGAAGCAGGTATCAACCCCAGATTAGCCGTAATAGCGGTAATAATAATGACCAGTAAGGCTGTTCCTACGGCCCTTAGATACGGTAATTTGGCCAGTTGCTCGGCCACAATAATGTTGAGCATCAACAGGGCCAGAATAGCGAGGGGGTCTTTAAGAACAGTCATAAGCCAGGCGATAGTACCAGGCAATATACTTCTTAACAGGCCTGAAGTGAACAATCCTCATGAGAGGCATTGAGTTGACAAGAAACCAAAAATGGGGTTCCTGGTTTCTTGTCAACCCCTGTCCGCCTTCAGAAAAACGGTCGTTTAATCATATCTTTAGAAGGTCAAGGTTATTAGGCGCAAAGACACCCTTACATAGTACAGAATTGCCGTACACATATTCTACATACACTATCCCGTAATTAGATCTCTTTCCTGCTCAGCATTACCGAGTCATACTACACCATGCACCTGCGCCTGCTCCGTTTGCCGGGTGATCGTCTATCCTACCGAATCACATCTATAATTCTTACATTTGACCAATAGTCCAACGGATTGGGAGTAAGCTGGTGACAGCGAGCGTACTTCTCACACCCAACGACTCGTCTGACGTATCGTACCTGCTGGGTAAACAACGTCAGTAACGTCCGCCGATCGCTGATTAACACGTCACAGTCACCATGAACTGGTTTTACGCTGCCTGCCTTCGGTGGATCGGGTGGCCTGGTTTACTGCTCTGGATTCCCGGTTTACTGTACGCTCAGCAACCGGCGCTGTCGCTTACCCACCTGTCTGTCGAGAATGGGCTGTCGAACGCAACGATCAACTGTATTCTGCAGGACAAGCGGGGCTTTATGTGGTTTGCCACCAACGATGGGCTGAATCGCTACGATGGGCACACCTTCACCGTCTTCCGGCCCGACACCACCCGCCCCACCCGCAGCTTTGTCGACAATCGCATCACGTCGGTCTACGAAGATCGACAGGGTGGCCTCTGGGCAACGACAGCCGGTGGGGGTCTGCATGAAATCAATCCCCTGAGCGGCCAGATTACCGCGCACGTTATCCGGGGGGCACAGGCTGGTCAACTGAACAATCAGCTGTCGATCTGCCAGGATAGCCGGGGGCAGCTTTGGCTGGGTACCTGGGGCGGTCTGGTTCGGTACGAGCCGACCCGGCGGCATTTTACCCTGTACGCGTCTCCCCGACCGCACTTTGTTGTCAAGCAGGTTATCGAAGACCAGCACCACCGGTTGTGGCTGGCTACCAACGAGGGGCTCTATCAGTTCGACCGTCAGACCGGCCAATACACCCAGGTGACCTGCCAGTCGGCTACCAAGGGGCCGCCCAATCTCGACTACCTCTACTTCGACCCCCAGGATGCTACCCTGTTGTGGGTCAGCAGCGTGGGCCAGGGCCTGTTTCAGCTTCGGCTGGACGGTTCACCCCTGGTACTCCGGCCGTTTATCACCCGGCAGGGGCCGCTCAATCCCTTCCTGTTTATCCATGCTCTGCAACGCGACCAGCAGGGACGCCTGTGGGTGGGCACAACCGATGGGGTGCAACGGGTCGACCCCGTAAGCCGTCAACTGGTAACCTACCGGCCCAACCCCAACCAGCGCGATGGGCTGAGCAGCACCCACGTACAGGCCGTTTACATTGATCGCAGCGGAACCCTGTGGCTGGGCACCAATAACGGCGTGGACAAACAGCTGCCGACCGCTACGATGCTGACTACCTATCAGGTTACACCGGCCAGCCAATCCACAAATCTTTTCGAGAACAGGGCCAGCATGTTGCTGATTGATCGGCAGCAGCAACTCTGGTTTAGCAACGCCCATGTGCTCTACCGGCTCAACCGGCAGCGCAATCAGCTGAGCAGCGTACCGGACCGTACGCTGGGATCAACTCCCCAGCAGATCAATTTTATCTGCTCGTTGGTGGCCGATCAATCGAGCGGTGTCTGGCTCAACACCAGCCGCGGTCTGTATTACTACGACCCGCGCACTGACCGCTACACGACCTACCCGTGGCCGGTGCTCCTGCAACATACCACCCAGAGCCAGGCCGGCACGATCTGGCTGGGGGGCGAAGGCGGACTGGCCTCGTTTGATACCCATACGCGCCGATACACCAGCTACGCCTGGCTACTCACGGCCCAAACGGGTCTGGCGGGTCATCCGGTAGAAACCCTGCTGGCCAGCCGCAGTGGACAGGTCTGGCTGGCCTTTCAGGGATACGGTCTGGTTCGCTTCTCACCCGACACCCGGCAGTATCGCACCTACC
Source organism: uncultured Spirosoma sp. (assembly GCA_964581865.1). Lineage (GTDB taxonomy): Bacteria > Bacteroidota > Bacteroidia > Cytophagales > Spirosomataceae > Spirosoma. The sequence goes on along the minus strand of CAZOQC010000016.1, from coordinate 136,791 downwards.
GGATGGGGACGGCGCGTGGTCAGCTGACCGACGATGTACTGGCGCTCTATGAAGACAAACAGGGAGTGCTGTGGGCGGGCACCAACCAGGGTGGCCTGCAACGCTACGAGCCAGCAACCGATCAGTTTCATTCGGTCACAACCCACGGAGGCTTGCCTACCAACCGCATCGTCAGCATCATCGGCGACGAACGGGGGGGTCTTTGGCTGGGTACAGATCAGGGGTTATGTCGGTACGAACCCCGCACCGGGGCGACCTACTGGTTTGACACCCGGGACGGGTTGCCCAGTAATGAGTTTCTGCCAACGGCGGTGGTGCGGAATCAACGGCAGCTTCTCTTCGGCACCCTGAACGGCATTATCGCCGTTGACCCCGACCGGCTCAGGCCAGCCAATCAATCATTCCCGATCTACCTGACGGGGATGGCCATTAACAACAAGCCTCACGCGTTTCCAGCCCAACCGCTCCAGCTAACGCACGATCAGAACATGATCGCCTTCGAGTTCGTGGCCCTTCCCCCCCGGTCGCCGGCAGCCACCCGGTATACCTATCAACTGGTCGGGCTGGACAAGGGCTGGCTCCCGGCAGGTAACCGTCGATTTGCCAACTACACCAACCTGCGCCCCGGCGACTACTGCTTCCAGGTACGGGCCCTCAGTAGCGACGGCGTGTGGAGTCGTCAGCCGGTGAGTTACCGCTTCATTATTCAACCGCCCTGGTGGGCTACCGGCTGGGCGTACGCCGGGTACGTGATCTGCCTACTGGGGGCGGGATGGGTCAGCACCCGCCTGTACAGTCAGTACGTACACCGTCGGCAGGCGCTGAAACTGAACCAACTGAAACTAGACCAGCTACAGGAGGTCGAACAGCTGAAAACGCTTTTTTTTACCAACGTGACCCACGAGCTGCGTACGCCGTTGACGCTGGTGCTAACCCCCGTCGAGACGTTGCTGCATGAACTGGCCGGTACGCCCCACGCCAGGATGCTGGCTACTGTCCAGCGCAACGCCCAGCAACTGCTGACGCTGATCAACCAGTTGCTCGACCTGGCCAGGCTGGAAGCCCGCCAGCTACCCGTCCACCTGAGTCAGGGTAGCCTGAACCAGTTTATCGAGGAAGTGATTGCCGCGTTCAATCAGTCGGCATCCACCGATCAGGTTCGTATCGACTACCAGACATCGCTGACCAGTGACTACTGGTTTGACGCCGAAAAACTCGACCGAATCCTGACCAATCTGCTGGCCAATGCCATCCGCTTTACGCCACCCGCTGGCCAGATTCAGGTGAAGGCACGGGCGACGGCAACGGGCGTTGAACTGACCGTGACCGACACGGGGATCGGTATTGCCGCCGAGCACATCCCGTTTCTCTTCGACCGCTTCTATCAGGCCCCCCCGCTGGTCACCACCCGGCCCAACGGGGGAGGCAGCGGGCTGGGCCTGGCGCTGGTGCAGGAACTCGTCGTGCTTCAGGGTGGTCAGATTACCGTTTCCAGCGAGCTGACGGTAGGAACGACCTTTCGGGTCGAGCTACCGTATCAGGTCGCGCCACCGATGGGTGCAACGGCCATCGCCACCGCTCAACAGCCACTCACGCCAAACGAGCCGACCGACGGGGGTTCGGCCACCGTGCTGGTGATTGACGACAGCGACGACATGGCCGAATTGGTCAGCCTGCTCCTAACGCCCACCCACCAGGTTCAGCGCGCAGCAAACGGGGCACTTGGCCTGCGGCAGGCCATCGATGAGCTACCCGACCTGATCATTACCGATTTGATGATGCCGGTCATGGACGGGCTCGAGCTAGTGCAGGCTCTCAAAGCCGACGAACGGACACGCTTTATTCCGGTTATTATGCTCACGGCGAAGGCATCCGTTGATAGTCGGCTCGCGGGTCTGTCGACGGGGGCCGATGACTACCTGACTAAACCGTTTCACCCGCAGGAACTGCTGCTGCGCGTCCGTAACCTACTGCTTCGTCAGCGTCAGCTTCGGGATCGGTTGCAGGCAGAGCTGATCGCAGTCGGCTCATCGGACGCCCCAATACTACCCGTTGAGAATCCGCTATTGCAACGCACCTACGAGTTAATCGAAGCGCGCCTGGATGATCCGACACTGAGTGTCGAGCACATTGCCGAGCACCTGAATTTAAGCCGGTCAAGCGTCCATCGCCGGTTCAAGGCCCTGACGGGCCTGCCGGCAACCGAGCTGATTCGGCGCTACCGGCTTCGGCGGGCTACCCAGTTGCTCAGCCAGGGATTCACGAGTTCGGAGACTGCCTATGCCGTCGGTTTCGAGAGCCCGGCTTACTTCAGCAGATGTTTCCGTGAACAGTATAACGTGACCCCGCTCGAATACGCCCGGCGTCCCGCTGAGCCACCGGGTGTCTGATCGTTACGCCGTCCAGATAACCTTACCCAACCCGGTCAACGGTACAGCCACGGCCTTACAAGGTACAGTGGGTGTTCAGCCTGCCTGACCGGGGGAAAATCGTTCGTCTTATCAGCGTTCAGGCTACCGACCAGGCGAATGACCCGAAACGAACCGCTGTGACCCTCTTGTTGCAACCTCATTTATAGCTTTTGCATCATCCGTTATAGCCTGTACGAGGAAATCGGTAGACTTTTGTCTACGAAACAGACCGCTGCGCAGAACCGGATCAGGCCAACAAATCAGGGACGAGTCGCGCACTCACCGCTGTTTTACGGGCAACCTGTTACCTGGTTTTGCTACCTGTTCGTGTGCTTTTCGCTTCTACCACTATTCTTACGTTTTATTAAGCCAGACACCTGTTTACACGACCAGTCGAACTGGCTTACCGCCTGACTCGACCAGGTGCAGGTGTGTTGGCTGGCAGCTCAACGAAAAAGCAGACTGGCAAAACCGGTCTGCTTTTTACGTCTATCCACACCATCGGAACCCGTCGGTTCGACAAGCCGAAGATCAAGCACTGAGCAGCCTACCTATTGTTGGCATGAACGCCATTAAAAGGGGTATCCGAGACGAACTATTCCTTACTTTAGTCAACCGGAAAGAGCCGTTCGACTAAAGATCAGCACGCCTGCGCGGGCAATAGCCAGCTCAATAGCGGGAGCTAGTTTAGGCAGCAGACGTTATCAGCCGTCTTAGCCCGTAGCGGGCAATTTTTCTCCCTATGCACGTTATCGGAACCATTATTTTACTGGGCCTGAGCCTGAGTACCCTGGGGCAATCACTTTCCCGGCAAGGCCTGAACCAGGACTTGTTTTTTTTACAGCAGGCCGTCAACCGTGGTCATTCCGCTACTTATCTACAGCGAGACACGGTATCACTGATCCCGTTTGTCGATAGTCTCAACGCCGGGAACGGGCCAACCTGGTCACCAGTTGCTTATCGACTGGCTATCGGCTCGGCGTTGCAACAAATCGGGTGTGTGCATACGTCGGTGGTCAAAAACCCGGTAACCGAGCATCACCCATCCTTCTATTTTCCCCTGGCTACGTGTCTCCTCCAGCAAAAGCTCTTCGTTAGTATACAACCCCAAACCAGCCAAGGCTACGAAGGCCAGGAGATCGTCGCAATCAACGGAGTTCCTGTTGGCAAGATTATCGGTGCGTTGCTCAACTATGCTGCCAGCGATGGCGGAGGGCAGGCGTTCGCTGATCGCTATATCAACCGGGCCAGTTCAAGCCTGCTGGCTTTTTACTTCAACTACCCCACTCAGTATCAGCTGCAATTTTCGAATCAACGCGTAGTTCTCGCTGCCACACCAGCCCCAGTCGCTTCACGGGCCCCTTCCATTGCGGGAGACCGGCTACTGAGCAATAAAGGAAATCAGCTCACGCAGCCTGGCCCAGCCACAGCCTTGTTAACGATCCAGTCATTTTCCCGCTCCGATGTCCGATTTATTAAACGAGCCTTCAGCGCAATCAGCAGGGCCGGGACAAGCAGCCTTATTCTTGATCTGCGGGGCAATACAGGCGGTAACCGAACAGGGGCCGTGGCACTGGCGAAACACGTTGTTACTCAACCCTTTTCCTACACCATTCTACAGCCTAGTCTCAAACCCGGCCCCTATCTGAATCCGGTCGGCCGGCTATACCTCTTGCTTTCCAGACTAAAGTATCATGTGGGGCATCTGTACGGGCGGCACCGAACCGAGCTAGGAACCGAATTCAGCTACCGCTATCGTCCTGCCAAAACGAGCTATCAGGGTCAACTGTATGTGTTGACCGACGGCTTCACAGCCTCATCGGCCACGATGGTTACCTCCTGGATCAGGCAGCATACCAGCGCTATTTTTGTGGGCAGTCAGGCTTCAGGTGGTTATAACGGAAACAATGGTGGCAGTTTCCCCGCTATCACGCTACCTTACTCGAAGATGCAAATTCGCTTTCCCGTATACCGGCTTATCCTGGATAAGGCGTCAGCGCAACGAAGCGGGCTGGTTCCAGATTATGCGCTTCCTTATACGATTGAGGATGTACTCGGAAACCGGGATAAAGAGATCGACTTCGTACTGACGGAACTTGCTAAATAATTCAACGAACTATACCCACGATAGACAGAACAGACTGTTCTGCGCTATCTCGTTTGTCGGCTAGCGGGTAGTTAGTACAGGCATGATTGTGTGTCAATGGCTGTGTGCAGCCACGCCAGTATCGGGGTGGCTACTTCGGTGACCAGTCTTTCTGCCTGATACAATCGTGCATTGCCAATCGGTTCGGCAGCGCTGGACCGGCAAAATTTGTTACCGTTAACTCAAAAGAATACCTCTTTTTTAAAAAAAGGGACTATTCGAACAACTTTTCTGCGTAGCTTTTGTCATGTTCCTGGCTTACCAGCGTAGACGGCTCAGTATGTGGTATTTATCATCTGACAAACTTTACGGATGGGTAGTCATACGCTACGAATGGGTAGTCATAACATAGGTTTTAGAGACAGATAAACCGGTTTTTAGCGCATTATAATACAGCGACGCTTTTCTTATAGCGTTTTGATGCGGTACTTTGAGGAATCAAACACGCTCGTTTCGGGCGTGAATGGTGTGGATAGAAGCGAAAAGCCTGAGACCATTGGTCACAGGCTTTTTTGTTTTGCAGCACAGGCTCCAGTACCACGAAGCCAGATTATGTTATGCCTGCCCCAGTTGATGCCGGATAAAGTCCCGGTCTCTCTCCGTAACGATACCGTCGGCCATCAGCTCCAGCGCGAGAACCGGCAACGTAATCGTTTTGAACCCGTCGGCGGTACGAACCACGACCCCACAGGTGTAATCGGTACGCAGGGCGTGCCCCTGGTATTTAGCCGTCTGAGGGCTAGCTGTGTTGAGCAACGTTTGAATCAGCTGCGGATATTGACCGGCACTGACAGTCTGTTGATATATGTTCATAAAACGTTGAGTGTATTAACTGCCCTTTTACAATTGAACCTATATTCGTCGAATAGGTAACGAGCTTAACGTTTCTTTCGTACGAAATACGTACCAACACATACATTTGGTAACCGTGATTCGCACCAATAGTTAGTTAACGTATCCACCCACACCCTGTTACGACGGCCTATACATCTCACTCGAGTGTCATATCTACTCTACAGGACTTCTTATTTCGGTTGTAAAGAGCGGCTGACTAATCACCCAGTGCGTGACATTGGCCGGATGCTGGCTCACTGTGCTGAACAGACCAACCCACAGAAGGAAGGTCGACTTTACAACGTAGGGCTGTTCATTCGGGGCTTCGCGTTCGTCTGCTGACTAAAACAGCCAGGTACCGATCGACATCGGCAGGTTGGTAAACAGAGGTACGAACGCAGGCACCGGATTGACAGACCACAATCCGCCAGTCAGGCCAGCCGAGTGACGGCAATAGCCGCAACGGCGTCAGTGAAAAAGAAGAGCCCCTCGGGCCGGAGAGTTTTTTCGCCTGGTTTGATACGGTAGTTACCAACCAGAGACCGGCAATTTCCACACTGGCGAAACAGCGCGGAGCCGGGCAGGCTATCAGGCGGGCACCGGTAATTCACTGGTCAGTTCGGCCTGCCGTAGTTGCAGCAGGTATTCCCAATCGTCGGCCGACAGATGGTGTTCCAGGTACGCATCCAGGTTACCGTACTGCTGAGTCAGCCAGGCCGGGTGCAAACTATGGGCCTGTTTCAAGCGCAGAATGATTCGGTCGATCTGGTTGAGTTGTCGCTGCTGCCGACTGCGGTCAGCCTGTCGGCCCGTAAGCGCAGCCGCCGTACTCAGTACCACTGCCTTCGCTGCTTTTTTGTACAATACCCAGATCATCCAGACAGATTGGTTAGCCTACTTGTATCGATAGTATCACAGTACTCCTATTTTTGTTATTTATAACAAACAGTACCTAAACAGATTATTTCGGTAACAAAAAGAGTACCATAGCAACCAATAGGCTGAAATAGATCACTGCGCATGATTAATCGGATTGGTAGCCGTGAGATAATCAGGAAACGGGGGTACTGGCAACATCCGTACCATTCGCCACGTTTCGTCGCTCGATAGGTAGCACGGTGCCGGGTTAAGGCCCGGCAAACAGGACATTTACCGGCTGCTTATTTGCCCATCAGCTGAAATTCGCCGGTTAGCGGATCGTATTCGTACTGCCGGGGTACGCCCGTGGCCAGCTCAACGGTTTCGATGTGTTCGGGGCTGATTTGTTCCAGCCGCATCAGTAACGCCCGCAGGCTGTTGCCGTGGGCCACAATCAGTACGGACTCGTTGCGGTTGAGATGGGGCAGGATCAGCTGCTCAAAATACGGCACCACCCGGTCGACGGTATCGTGCAGGCTTTCGCCGTTGGGTGGCCGTTCGTCGTAACTCCGGCGCCAGCGGTACACCTGATCGTCGCCGAACCGCTTGCCGGCTTCTTCTTTATTCGTCCCCTGCAAATCGCCGTACATTCGCTCGTTGAGGGCCGCATTTTGCTCCACGGGCAGGTCGGTCTGACCGGTTTCGTGCAGGATAATGTGCATCGTATCGATAGCGCGTTGCAGTACCGATGTAAAGCCGATGGCAAACCGATCGTGCTTCAGCAGCGTACCGGCTTCGCGGGCTTCGTGACGCCCCAGCTTGGTCAGCGGGGTGTCGACGCTACCGGTAAACCGATTTTCCAGATTGAACTGCGATTGGCCGTGACGAACTAAAACAAGCAGGGGCATAGACGGTGAATACGGTTTCACCGGTTCTAATCCATTTCGGCCTTACTTTGTTTGATTCGATTAGCGCTGCGCCAGCATACCCGGCGGCTGCGTCAGCGATTTTTTGAGTACGTACTGCGCCATAACCGGAAAATGATCGGAGAAGGTAACCCCCGACAGCGTTCGGCAGGACGTTACATGCCAGTCGGCACTAAAAAACTGCTGGTCGATACGGACGCAGTACGGGTGGCGATTGAGGGTAAACCCGAACCCTTCGCCCGCTTCTTCAAAGGCATTGCGAAACCGCATCCGCAACTTGCCGTACGCATAGCCGAAGGGCGTTTCGTTGAAATCACCGCAGATAATGACTGGGTACCGGCTCCCCGCTACATACTGCTCGACCTCCCGAATCTGTTCGTCGCGCTGGTCGAAGCCTTCTTTCAACCGGTGAAAGGTGTCGCTCAGTTCGGCGACAACGTGGCTCAGCTGACCGCTTCGCCCGGCCTGATACGTCTGCTCGACCCGCACCCCCATCGACCACAGGTGCACATTGACAACCCGCACCGTATCCCGCCCGTAGGCAACATCAGCGCAAAGAAACCCATTGATTTGGGGGGCATTGGCCCGTTTCCAGATACGGCCGTACTGCCGGACGATCGGGCAGCGGGAGAACAGGGCCAGCCCGACCTGCCGGTTACCGGCGAAGCGGGTCAGCCGGGTGAGCCGGTCAGGGTATTGCTTTTCCAGGCTGGCATTGGGTGAGTACTCCTGAAAGCAGGCAATATCGGCCCGCAGCTCGTTCAGACCCGTAGCCGCCGTCGGCCCAAAACATTCGCCGTTGAAACTGAGTACGCTCAGGGCGGGTGCCGGGACGTTGGCCGTAAACTCGTTGCCGTACCCAAACAGCCGTTTACCGATGGGCAGTGTCAGCACGAGCCACACCAGCCCAACCGTACCGGCCAGTAACTCCCGCTGCCGCAACAGGTACACACTCGCTGCCAGCCCGGCCAGCATCGCTACGGGCAGACTCATCATGACAAACCCACCGATCCAATGCCCAACGGCCGGGTTGTAGCAGAACGCCATGGTCAGAAACAGATACCCCAGCGCCGAACAGGCACGTGGGTGCCGACGCCAGCATTGCCCGGCCGCCTGTGTCCAGTCGAGCGCCGTCTGAATTACCAGCAAGCCAATGGCCAGCAACTCAAATAAGGCGGTTTGTATCTGTCGTTTCATGCGGGCCATGTTTAACGTTTAAGGTCTACTGTTCAAGGTTTTGCGTCTTTGGAAGTTTGTTTCTGAAGAAACATTAAACTTTAAACCTCAGACCTTAAACTCACTTTAACACAAATTCTCCCTGCCCGATGCGGAAGCCTTCGGCGTATAGTTCGATGGTGTAGGTACCGGGGCGGTAGGGGATTGTGCGCTGGTAAAGCAATTCAACTCGCTGATCGTTATTCTCAAACGGCACCGACTGCCGCAGGCTATAGCCGATGCTGGCGCCCTCGTACGTCAGTGTGCCGCCAACCCGGTCATCGCTCAGTACACTGCCGGTTGGGTCGAGTACGCGCAGGTAAACGTCTTTCGTATTTTTGACTGCCAGCGGATTGGTCGCCAGGGTGAAGAGAATTTTCAATCGGTCGGTGCGCGACGCCCGGTAGGTACCGCCCTGTCGTTCACGCCCGTTTTCCATCAGCGACCGCACCTCCACGTCCACCGCTTTCATGGCCGACGCCAGCGTTATTTTTCGCTTCAGGTCGTCGTTCTGAGCCGAATAGGTCGCTACGGCACGGCTTAGTTCATCGCGGTCGTAACGCAGTCCCACGTTCTCGCTCAGTACCTGCTCCCGCTCTTCTTCCAGTGTATGAGTCCGGTCGCTCAAGGTGTTGTTCTCATCGCGGATAAGCCGCAGATCGGCATCCCGCGACACTAGAAACGCTTCGTATTGATGAATGCGTCGGTCGTAGGTACGGGCCGAAAAGCGCAGATCGTAGGTCAGCCGTTTTTTGTCAGCCTCAAGGCGGGCTTTCACCCGTTCCAGTTTCCCGACGTTGCCACCCAGTCGGCGTACGTCGGCGATGCGGCCATCGAGCACGCCCGACAGGGAGTCGAGCTGCGTTTGCGTACGAGCCAGCTGTTCGACCTGTGTTGTTACGGCTTCCTGCAGGTCACGCGTTTCGTTTTGTGCCCCCACAAACAGATATACCAGCAGCGAGGCCACGCCCACCAGCACCCCGACGGCGACGGGACGGATGCCTTTATCTCGATTTGGCGGCTCAACGGCTGGGTTCATTGGCTGATCGTTCATTCTACGAACAAAGAACGACGACCCGGCTTAGGAACGACTTAAACTTACCTTAAACCGGGCTTAAAATGCCGGTGCAACGGGTAGCGTCAGCGTGAAGACAGCACCGGATTCATCCGACGCTACGGTGATCGTTCCCCGGTGCAGATCGGCGATGCGGGCGGCAATCGCCAGGCCCAGCCCATGACCGCGATGCGTGGCAGCGGTGGTGCGGCTGCGGTAGAATGGCTCAAAAATATGCGGCAGGTCAGTCGGGGCGATGGGTGGACCAACGTTGGCAATTTGAATAGCAATCGTTTCGTCCCCGGCCCGAAACAGGACGCGGGCCTGGCTGTCATCGGCAAATTTGCAGGCGTTGTCGATCAGGTTGAGCAGCAGATTCTTCAGCGCGGCTTCGTTACCCAGGACCAGCAGGGCGGCCTCGTCGTCGGGAAAGTCGGCGAACGTGATCGTAACCCGGTACAGCTCGTTCCACTTCTCGACCTGCTCCTTCACAGCCCACAGCAGTTCGTCCAGCCGCACCGGCTGCATGGGCAACGAGTCCGTATCGGTACCGGCCAGCGTCAGCAGCGTGTTGGTGAGGTCGGTGAGTGCGGTGGCGTCGTCGCGCAGGGACGTCAGCAGGCGAACGTACGTTTCCGGGTCGCGGGGCTGACGAAGAGCCACATCGAGCTGCGCCCGGATTTTGGTCAGCGGATTTTTCAGTTCGTGCGATACGTTGGCGATCAGCAGTTTTTGATTCAACAGGGCCTCTCCCACCCGATCCAGTAACCGATTGACGGTCGTAACCAGCGCGCCGATTTCATCGTCAGGATTATCGTGTGCAACCCGCCGGGTCATGTTGGCCGGAAAAATCGCGTTGACCTGCCCGACGATCGCATCCATCGGGGCCAGCGCCCGACCGGCAAACAGCCAGCCCGCCAGACTCAGCAGCAGAATACCCGCCAGGCCCATCACGCCCAGAATCTGCCCCAGATCGGTCAGGGCGACCTGCCCCGCCTGATCGACGGCACTGACCAGCACCCAGTTGCCACGGGCCGGGCCGGTCAGCGAGATTGCCAGCAGTTGTCTATCGTTCTGCCGTAGATACAGTCGGGATTTGCCCGGTCGCAGTTGCGCCAGAAAAGGTTCGTGCAGTGCCGTTCGGGCGGTATCGGTGCTGAAAATGGTGCGCCGGAGTTTTTCGTTATAAACGGATACCAGTTCGGCCGGGAGTAGTCCGGTAGTGGGCGAACGTACTTCGACCGGGCGGCTGGGCGGCCCGAACGAGTGCATCGTAACCGACAGGGCGCGGTCCTGCAGGCGGCTGAAAAACCGTTTCTGCAAATACAGCCGACTAAACCCGTACACGCCCAGCGAGAACAGCAGGAGCACCACCGTTACCAGCCCCATAAACTGAATTGTCAGGCGGGTGCGGATATTCCCCATCAGGTCGTCACTTTAAGTACGTACCCCATTCCGATCTGCGTGTGCAGCAGTTTCGGCTCGAAGTCGCGGTCGATTTTCTTACGCAGGAAGTTGACGTACACCTCGATCACGTTGGTACCCGTGTCGAAGGTGACGTCCCAGATTTTTTCGCCCAGTTCCGCCTTCGACACCACCCGACCCTGATTGCGCAGCAGGTAGTCGAGCAGTTGAAACTCCTTGGCCGTCAGCGTGATTTCCTGCCCGGCCCGCGTCACGAGTTTAGTGTCGGGGTTAAGCGTCAGGTCGGCAAGGGTCAGTGTGCTGCCGGTGTAGGTGGGCTGAGTCGCACTGCGCCGGGTCAGGGCCCGCACCCGCGCCAGCAGTTCACGGAGGTCAAATGGTTTAGCCAGGTAATCGTCGGCTCCCGCGTCCAGCCCGTCGATTTTGTCATCGGTCGTGCCCAGTGCCGTCAGCAGCAGGATGGGCGTCGTCACGTCGGCTGTACGCAGCTTCCGGCACAGGTCGAGGCCGTTTATGCCGGGCAGAATAATGTCGGAGATGATGAGCGCGTAATCATTGCGGGTGGCCAGCTGAAAGCCCATTGTGCCGTCGTAGGCAATGTCGACCTCCCACTGCTCTTCCTCCAGCCCTTGCTTCAGGCTGAGCAGCGTTTTGACTTCATCCTCGATCACCAATAACTTCATGGGGGCTTATACGTCAGTAACTAGCTGTACACTTCATTTCTAAAACAGGTTCCGGCTGCAATTTCTGTGCATAGAGGTATAATAAGTCGCTATGTCACTCTTTTAGATGCAAAATCTACCTTAATTTTGACTTTTCTACCCCTCCGTACCACGCATGAAGCACTTCTCCACACTTACTTATGTCTGCTTACTTTTCAGTGTCCTGAGCCACTTCGCAGCCGCCCAGTCAGTGCCACCATGCGGTGTCGACGACCGCGTATTGCCAGACAGCATCGTTCAATTAATGGCCCGGCTACCCCAGTTGCGGGCCGGTCAGCAGGCCCGCAAAGCCGCTGGTGAGCAACGCGTCTGTCGGGTAGCCGTCGAAATCGATTCGGATACCTATCTCGCTTACGCCAAAGATACCAACCAGATACGCAGCTACGTGCTGGAGCAGATGCAGCAGGTATCGGACATCTACGAGCGTGAGATCAATACCAAACTGACCGTGGTGTACATCCACATCTGGAAAGATACGGAGCCTGATCCCTACCGGGGAGAAGGGGACATGTTTAAACTGTTCTCGTTGTTTAGCCGTACATGGCAGGAAAAATTTGCGTCTATCGCGTCGGATAAACGAATCTACCTGCCAACAAAAACGACCTATGCAGCGGGGGGTGTTGGTGGTGGCGCTTACGCTATCTCGCGACTGGACGTACCCATTATGGCCCATGAACTTGGGCATACGTTTGGCTCACCGCACACGCATAGCTGCTCCTGGCCGGGCGGACCGATCGACTACTGCTCTACTGTCGAAGGAAACTGCTACTCCGAGTCACTCGAAAGTATTTCGGGCACCCTGATGAGCTATTGCGCCCCCCGGTTGCGTACGTTTCATCCGCTATGCCAGACCCTGATGACAAACTTTGCCATCACAAACCTGGCTATCCTGAATACCGCAGCTCAGGCACCGATCCTACCCGCACAGCTTACCCTGAACAACACGCCTTTTTTGTACTGGGATGGGCAACCGAAGGCCAGCCGATACGACATCGAAGTAAGTCAGACGGCCGACTTTTTCCGGAAACTGCTCAGCGATACGACCGTAGTGAACGGATACAGTCTGACCCAACTTACACCCGGACAAGTGTATTTTGCCCGAGTACGGACCGTCAACCGGCTGGGTATGTCTGCCTGGTCGAGCGTTTGTCAGCTTCAACTGGCGGGAAACACGGGCGATATTCCGATCCTGTTGTCACCCGCCCGCGATCAGACAGCCGTTCCGTACACCAGTACCAAAGTGTTTCGCGTCCGACCCGTTACCGGTGCTACCGCGTACGAAGTGCAGCTAACCAGTGAAGGTGACCTTGTATTCAGCTACCCAACAACAATCCGAACGACGTCGGCCGATAATATTAGTACAACAGACTATAACACCGGCGCAATGCGGTGGCGGGCGCGGGCTTTTTTTGGCAACCGGCCCGGTCCGTGGTCAACGCCAACCCGCTTTTTTGTCAGTCGACCGGACAATTTCTTCACGCTTCCCTTCGACACTAAGGGTCCATTGACGTTTCCGTTCGGCTATGCCCCAGCCGTTTCGTCGGCGGCCATCAGCGTAGTTGTCAGCACGGATCAACAAGTCAAAGCACCAGTCTACACACGCACGTTCCGCGATGCATCTAGATACACTGACGTAATCCGCGGTCTGGCCCCCAACACAACCTACTACCTCCGCGTCGAAGAGATCAATACCCGCCCTGATTACCCGGCCGGCGTATTGAGCCGTATGACCACTTCATTTCGCACGGGCGCAGACTCCCTGTCATCGGGCTGGTCGTTTATCAACGGCGGCAGTCGCCCTGACTGGCCACAGGGTTACCTTTCCGGCTCACTGAAAGTGGGCAATACGGGCGTCTGGGTGGTCAACGACAACGGCCCGACCCGCCTGACCGGCGATAGTATACAGACGTACAGCCGTCAGTCGACAAACGGTAAAATTGGCAACTTCTCAGCGATGGTCGACACAGACGCTGGCGGAATGGCCTGGGCTGTTAACCAGACTACGTCAACGACATATAAGGGTGCGTTTCTTGCCCCGTATTACCAGTTAGGAAAGGTGAACGAGATTAGCCACTCGTTGATCGATCGGACCTTTTTCCTAAAATTAGACAATGGATATGTCCAGAATTTCAACGCTGATAACCGGCTGTTTCTGGGCAACGCTGTGATTTGTCGCCTTGTTGGCACGAGTCTGGACACGCTGTACAGAACCGAAACAGGTTCACTTACCAGCAACTGGGTCGTCAGGTCAGGTGTTGTCTGGCTGATTAAATACGATTACTCAAATGCAGCGATCCCTAGTAGCCTGGTTCGCATTAATCTAATTACCCGAGCCATCGATATATTTAATACCAGCAATACCCCTTCATTAGCCAAATACATCAACCAGATCGTCATGGACGGGCAGGGGGCGCTTTGGGTAGCCCAGTCGAACTTGACAGGATCGACTCCCGCGCTGGTGAAATTCAACGGGCAGACCTGGACAGGCTTACCCCGTAGCAATACCATGCCTGTTTCAAACGTGCGCAACATGGCTGCCGACGCCTTCGGCAATTTACTGGTCATCGATGCGACGTCAATTCTTTATCGCTACAATGGCGTTACCTGGAGCCCAGTCACGACTGTGCCCTTCGTTAACATAGGGACAATGGCCGTCGACAATCAGGGGACTATCTGGTTCAGTGGGCCGTTTCACCTTATACGCTACAATCCCTGCACCGCCCTGGCTACTCCTTCGCTAACGGCCAGTAAATCCACCATCGAAACGGGCGAAAGCGTAACGCTACAGGCAACGGGTTGCCAGAACGTACTGTGGTCCTGGACATCCGGCACCGAAAGTGTCGCTAACCGCCTGATACCTGGGTCGGGGCAGCTTACCGTAAAACCTGACAGTAACACCACTTACCGGGCCGCCTGCTATAACGACGGTTGCAGCAGTAAATTGGCCAACCTCAACCTGACGGTATTACCCAGCATTAACGTCAGCGGCTTTGTGAAACGAGCCTACTGTCCGGGTGATTCGGTGGGCATTTATCTCAGTCAGCAGGGCCAGTTTACACCGGGCAATCAGATCTCGCTTAAACTAGCAAGCCAGACGCAATTGATTGACCTGACCACCCGACAGAACGGCACGATCCTGAGCACTACGCTCCCGACCAGTCTGGCAGCGGGCACATACCGGTTGTTTGCGCAAAGCACCCAGCCGGTCGTGCGTACCCGCGACTCCGTACAGGTTACACTGGTAGCGCTACCAACGGCCGAACTCAATGCGGACAAACGCACGTTCGTCGTTGGCGACAGCAGCCGGGTCAGCGTCAATCTAACCGGAGCAGCGCCTTGGTCCATACTCGACGCTGCGAACCGCCCACTAACCATATCAGCCTCGCTCTACACATTTTACGTCAAAGCCACACAGCCCGCCAACTTCACCCTCACACTGAAGGCCCTGCGCGACGCGAATTGCCCGCGTGGTATTGTCAAAAACGAACTGACGATAAGTTCGCTGATTCTGGCCGACGAGCTCGTTGCCAGTAGCCGGATGACGGTCTTTCCGAACCCAGTCGCCCGGCAGGTGGTGATCGACGCTACCGTTCCCATTGCAGAACTCAGCCTGCGGGACATGCAGGGACGCGAAGTAGCGCGCCAATCGGTCACGGGTCGACACACGCGATTCGACTGGGCTTTGCCGGATTTACCAGTCGGTCAGTACACGCTGCTCGTCCTGACCACCGACGGTAACCGTACTCACTGGAAGATTATTCGACACTAAAAAAAGCGGGGTTGCCAACTGTGGCAACCTCGCTTTTTTGGGTCTCTGTTTCGTATCGCTACTTCGCCAACTCCAGAACCAGCGCGGTTTTGGCGGGGGCTTCGATCAGATCGAGGTTGCCGATCGTCTGATCGGTCAGGACGTTACGGGCCGATTTCATACCCGCCATGCGTTCGGCAAATCGCTTCGTATCGACCTTGATGGCTTTGTCGCCCAGGTTAGTCAGCACCAGTACCGTCTTGCCGACGTCGTAGCGAAAGAAGGCATAGACATTATCCTGCGGCAGAAACTGCATCAGCTTACCGTGGTGCATCACCGGATTGTCGCGCCGGTAAGTCGCCAGTTTGCGAACGAACTGCCAGGCTTCGTTTTCGCGATCGGTGCGCCCGGCGGCTTCAAACTTGTTTTCCCTGTCGCCCTCGAACCCGCCGGGAAAGTCGCGACGCACCTCGGCATCCGACGGGTCTTTAAAATTCTTCATCAGAATCTCGGTGCCGTAGTACATGCTGGGAATACCGCGCGTAGTGAGCAGCCAGGTCAGGCCGATCTTGTAGCGGTCGAAGTCGTCACCGACCACCGACAGGTAGCGGTCGGAGTCGTGGTTGTCCAGAAACGTAACCAGTCTGGTCGGGTCGACGTAGACGGCGTCCTGCGCGAGTGTCGTGTAGAAGCGGTTGGCCCCGTTGGTTTCCTTGGGTTTCAGCGCATCGACAGCCGCCCCGTACAAGACGAAGTCGAGTGCGCCGGGCTGGTTCGATTTAAACGGAAAGTCGATTTTGTTGCGCACGTAATATGCCTGATCGACGATGGTGCTGACCGCCGATTCACCGAAGATGTGAATGCTGGGGTACTCGTCCATGAGGGCTTTGTTGCAGCGGTTCATAAACGGCATGTCGTTGTAGAGGTACGTATCCACCCGCCACGCGTCGACACCGAAATTCTCGACCGTCCAGAGCGCGTGCTGAATCAGGTAGTTGGCCACGTACGGATTGTTCTGATTCAGGTCGGGCAGGAACGGCACAAACCAGCCATCAGTCGTGATGCGCCGGTCGGCTTCCGCGCCGTGCGGATCGGTGATCGATTCGTAGCGATACGAGGTGTTGGTGTACGTCGGCCACTGGTGCAGCCAGCTTTTCATCGGCAGATCTTTCACAAACCAGTGGTTAATACCGACGTGGTTATAAACGGCGTCCTGTACGACTTTCATGCCTTTGGCGTGCGCCCGCTCCACAAACGTTTTGTAGGCCGCGTTGCCACCCAGCCGCCGGTCGATGGTATACTGATCGGTGAAGCCGTACCCGTGGTACGCCGAGCGCTGTGCCCCGCCTTCGTTGGTCATCGGCTGGTCATTTTCGATGACGGGGGTAAACCAGACAGCCGTTACACCCAGGTCTTTCAGGTAATCGAGTCGCCGTTGCGCCCCCATCAGATCACCCCCGTGCCGGGCAAACGGATTGCTCCGGTCGGCGGTCTGATCGGCCATATCGGCGAATTTATCGTTCGACGGGTCGCCGTTGGCAAAGCGGTCGGGCATGGCGAGGTAAATAAAATCAGCGTCGGTTACGCCCTGCCCCTTCGGCGATTTGTCGCGGGCTTTCAGCTCAAAGGGCTGGCTGACGGTCTGCCCGCCTTTCTTACCGATCAGCTTTACGGTTCCCGCTTTGGCCGTGGGCGCGATGGTCAGGTCAAGAAAGGCGTAGTTGGGATTTTCGACGGTGTGCGTTTTGGTCAGCGTCACGCCAGGGTAACTGACGGTGTAGGCCAGCGTTCCGGCGTCGGGGCCGTGCACCATCAACTGTATGGTACGGTAAGTCATGCCTACCCACCAGTTGGTCGGGTTTACCCGGTCGATACCGGGCGTTGTCTGGGCCAGCGCGGGCGGGATACTGGTCGTCAGCAGGGTTGCCAGCAACAGAACCGGCAACCGTTTCATGGAGTTTATCATAGGTTTATAACATACTAGTTGTGTGTGGCTGACCAGGTCATCCAGCCTACCAAAGGACAATATAATCGACAAATGATCCAACCGGCGCGACAAAAATAAGGGCTTACTTTAGCGCTGAAAGGCCCTAGTTTTGCAGGGGGCTTTTTTGCGCCTGACCAGTCTCTTTCCGCTTACCCGCCATGACTACTAATTTCACCGTACCGGTCAACGACAAGCTTATTATTTATCAGGCGTTTACGCGTCTGTTTGGCAACAGCAAGACCACCAACCGACCCAACGGGAGCCGCGACGAAAACGGCGTCGGTACGTTCAACGACATCAACGACGCAGCTCTGCGGGCCATCCGGCAGTTTGGCGCAACGCACGTCTGGTACACGGGCATTCTCGAACACGCCACGCAAACCGATTATTCGGCCTACGGCATTACGCCCAACGACCCGGAGGTGGTGAAGGGTAAGGCTGGTTCGCCCTACGCGGTCACCGATTATTACGACGTCGACCCCGATCTGGCGACCGACGTACCGAACCGGGTGGCCGAGTTCGACGCGCTGGTACACCGAACCCACGCCCACGGCCTGAAAGTGATTATTGATTTCATTCCCAACCACGTCGCCCGCCAGTATAAGTCAGACGCCAGACCGGCAGACGTGGTCGATCTGGGCCAGCAGGACGATACATCGGTGGGGTTTGCGGCCGGCAACAATTTCTACTACCTGCCCGACGAACCGTTTGTGTCGCCCGACGCGCCGGGCGATCGACCGAACGCGGGGTCACTACACGAGTTTCCGGCGAAAGTGACGGGTTCCGGGTCGATCACGGCCCGGCCCGACATCAACGACTGGTACGAAACGGTAAAGCTCAACTACGGCTACAACATCTTCGAGAACCGCCTGCAACTCGACCCGCAACCCGCCACCTGGCAACAGATGCTCGACATTCTGCTGTTCTGGGCCGACAAGGGGGTCGACGGCTTCCGCTGTGACATGGCGCAGCTCGTGCCGGTGGAGTTCTGGCAGTGGGCCATCGGCCGGGTCAAGCAGCAGTACCCGCGTCTGATTTTCATCGCCGAAATCTACGAGACCCACCTGTACCGACCCTTTATTTTTCAGGGGGGCTTCGATTACCTCTACGATAAGGTCGGGCTGTACGACGCGCTCCGGCGGCTGATCGAGGGGCAGGGCTCCTGCTACGAACTGACGCAGGTCTGGCAGCAGCAGGGCGACTACCCCAGCCACATGTTGCGCTTTCTGGAAACCCACGACGAACAGCGCATTGCGTCGCGCTTTTTTGCCGGTGATCCGTGGGCGGCCATTCCGGCCATGACCCTGGCGGCTACCATGCATACCGGGCCGTACCTGCTTTATTTCGGGCAGGAAGTGGGCGAACGGGCCGAGGGAGCCGAAGGGTTCAGTGGCGATGATGGCCGCACGACCATTTTCGATTACTGGGGCGTGCCGGGCTGGCAGGGCTGGCTCAACGGGGGGCAGTACGACGGCGGGGGCCTGACCGATGACCAGCGTAACCTGCGCGGGGTCTACCAGCAGCTGAACTACCTCGTCAATGGCTCCGACGCCATCCAGAACGGGCATTTTTACGACCTGCAATGGGCCAACGATAACGGGCAAAGTCCCGGCTACGACGCCAGTCAGGTCTACAGCTTTCTGCGGTATACTGATCGGCAAAAGCTGCTTATCGTCTGTAATTTTTCCGCGCACAACACCGTCGACACGACCGTCCGGCTACCGCGCCATGCGCTCGACACGCTTCAGTTCGACCCCCAGCATACGTACAGACTGACCGACATTTTCATGCATCACAATCAGTTTGAAGCGGTTGGTCAGGCGGGTATTCCGGTCACGATTCCGCCCCGCAGCGTGTGGGTACTTGAAATAAAAGCGTAGCTATCAGCTACTTTCGACACGTTTGTCCGTCACAGGTATGGCGACTCTGGGTGAGCCGTCATACCTCACTGGCACATACTCAACCACTTATGCGAAACTGGTTTACCTATTTTCTTTTCCTGCTTTGCCCCTTATCTGGCTCAGCGCAGCCGCTACTGGTGTCTACCGACGATCAGGTTGGCCGGTTGGTCAGTCAAACCGGCCGGACAGCCGCCGAAACCGCCGTACTGATTGGCAAAAACCTGCTGGGCGTCCCCTACGTGCCGCATACGCTGGATCAGCAACCGACTGAACAGCTGGTCGTAAACCTGCGCGAATTTGATTGCACGACATACCTCGAAACGGTACTGGCCATGACGCTGGCCTGGCACGACAATCGCGATCAGGTCAGCAGTCGAACCGCCACGCCCGCGACTTGCACGGCCCTGTTCCGGCAGTACCTGACCCGCCTGCGCTACCGCAACGGCCACATCGATGGCTATGCGAGTCGCCTGCACTACTTCTCCGACTGGCTGCGCGACAACGAACGCAAAGGACTGCTCGCCGACATTACGGCCACCCTGCCGGGCCGGGTGATGGTATCGAAGG
This sequence comes from uncultured Spirosoma sp., assembly GCA_964581865.1. GTDB lineage: Bacteria > Bacteroidota > Bacteroidia > Cytophagales > Spirosomataceae > Spirosoma. The sequence continues at coordinate 116,997 of CAZOQC010000016.1, read as the reverse complement.
CGGTCAACTACATGACGTCGGCCGTTTACAAATACCCGCCCCTGAGCGACCCCGCGGTACTCGATCAGATGGTCCGTGTCGAGTCGACGCTGAATAGCCAGCCGTTTGCCTTTATCCCAAAGAAAAACGTCCGGCTCGCCGAAACCGCCCTGCACGACGGCGATATCGTGATGCTGACCGCTGCCCGGCCGGGACTCGACATGAAACACGTTGGTCTGGCGGTCCGGCAACCCAACGGGCGTATGCACCTGCTGCATGCTTCGTCAGACGCCGGAGAGGTCGTAATCTCGTCCGTACCAATCGCTGATTATGTACGAAGTCACCCGCGCCTGTCGGGACTGCGCGTCGCCCGGCTCCGCCCCGATCGGCTGCTGACTGCCGACCGGTAAGCGACCGGTCTTACCTGTTCAGCATGGTCAGCGTTCTGGCGTCGGGTTTGCCACCAAAAAACTTATCGAGTACGGCCTGAAATACCGGGCCGCCCTGGATGGGATCGGCCCCATCGACGGCGTTGAACAGGGTCATGCTCGACCGCAGTTTGAGATCGTCGGGGCTACCCATCACCTGACTGGCGGATGATCCCTCGATAGTCAGCAGGGCCTGGCTGATTTCCACCAGTCGCGGCCCCAGTACCGGATGGGCCAGATAAGCCGCTGCTTCGGCCCGATCGCGGATACCGTAGACGCGGGCCATGTCGCTAAATCCCAGCCCGTTCAGCTGCGGAAAAATATACCACATCCAGTGGCTGCGTTTACGACCTTGTTTGATTTCAGCCAGTGCCTGTTCATACTCACCGACCTGCGCGTCGATGAACCGGGTTAGGGTAGTTTCCATACGTTGTTTATTGGGTACCGATACAACATGATTCGTTTTGAATTGGTCATTCATCGTTCGTCAATGGTACTGATACGCTGGTCTGCCCGTCGCCGGTCCATACCCGTTCATACATATTACACAAACAGACGATCGAAAATAGTTACTGTATATGCACTAAAAATCATTATCGATAATACAGAATTTAGTTTTTATTGCCTGTCTATACAAAAAGGACTCGTTCATATGACGCCGTATAAATAACCTCGAATAGCTTTATTTAAAGGTATTCTTACACTATTCAACAGTTACTAGTTTTGATTAACTAATTCTGTTGTTCATGCAATCCACACTACATTCTTCTGCCGTTGCCGAAACGCTGTCGTTCAATCAGCAACAGGTCTGGAGCGAAACCGATAGCTTTGCCCTGGAGCGCTACGCTCAGTTTCTGCGCCACTTCACTGCTGATGCCGTCCATATCCTCGACGTAGGGTGCAATACCGGGCGGGGCGGGCAGCTCCTCAAGCAACAACGATCGTACCTGCAATTGTGCGGTATCGATTTGCTGGACGATCGCATCCGGCGCATCCCACCGGGTATCTACGACCGATTAATTGCCGACTCCGCGACGACATTACCCTTCGACGACGATTCGTTCGACACTATCGTGGCGGGTGAACTGGTCGAGCACATTCCCGCCCCCGAATTGCCAGGCATGCTGCGCGAGTTCTACCGGGTACTCAAACCCGGTGGCCGGGTGTTACTGACCACGCCCAACCCCCATTCGTACCTGGTCAACATCCGTCGGTACGATGTGTTCGCCGATCCGTCCCACGTCAATATCATGGCCGTTCCGGTACTCGTCGGGCATCTGAATCGGTCAGGCTTTACCTCAACCCGCGTCACCGGCAGCGGCAAGGTGTCGCGGCATCTGGGCGAACGGTTCCCCCTCTTCAACGTCTACGGCAGCTACCTGACCATCTCCCAGAAGTAGTAACGGCTACCTGTCGCGCCCTCTACCATGTCATGCCGCCAACGGTTCTGACCGGCAGAGGGCGCGCTTTTTTACGCGGGTATTTAGCTGTATTGCTCAAACGCCTTTTTCAGCTTCCGGTCGTATTGGTTGGTGCGGTAGGTGGCCCCATTGTACAGCTTCGCAAACCCGGCCCAGTTCCGCGCCCGCAGCGTATCGTCGAGGTTCATCGACAGGATAAATTCGCAGAACAAAGCCAACTGCTCGCCTTCGGAGTTTTCCATCTTTTCCACAAACTCAGTCAGGGTTTCGCAGCCGCAGGTGCCGTAGTGAAAGCCCATGATCTGGAACAGTCCCCAGCTCGTGGCCATCACAGCCGCCTTCGGGTTGAGCGATGCCGCCGTCCTGAACAGCGTCCACGACTGATCGACGCTGGTGGGATACCCCATCCGACGCGGGGTAAACGAGCAGTCGCTGTGCGAGGTGTTGTAGATGCCTCCGGTCCGGCGGCAGAAAATGTGCGGCTCGAAGCGAATCACGCAGCGGTCGTCGTTGAGGAAGCCCGTCCCCCCCGATTCGACGGCCGTAACGGCGCGAATGGTCGGTACGGGTACGTCGAGCAGACCCGCTGCCCGCTCGTAATCAGCCATTGTCAGTTTTTCTTTCGGCATGACAGTAATTCGTTAATGGTCTGAAAAAGAGGTTATCTTCCTGAAAGTAAACCATTTAAACCTACCCTGTTCTGCCAACTGATTGACCGGTACACACTTGAGCATCCGGCTCGCTATGTGTCTGGATGCTACCGTTTATTTACTTATTCAATGTAATAAATCGGGTAATGCATGAGCGTGTTGGCCTGAATATGGTACCCACCAGCCTAACCGTTTCGATTAGTGGCGCGTCGTTGTATTCCGAAAACAACTATCTTACTACGACGTTACTCAACCAATCCGCTTACTACTGACCCCGTTACGATATATGCCCGCTTTTACCCTCGGAATCGAAGAAGAATTTCAGACCATTGACCCCCAAACCCGCGATCTGCGGTCGCACATCGGGCAGATCGTTGAAGACGGCAAGGTCACGCTCCACGAACAGGTAAAGGCCGAGATGCACCAGGCCGTTGTGGAGGTCGGTACCATCGTCTGCAACAACATTCAGGAAGCCCGGCGGGAGGTGACTCACCTGCGCAAACAGATCATTGAACTAGCTGGTAATCAAGGACTCAAAATCGCGTCGTCGGGAACGCACCCCTTCTCGCGATGGCAGGATCAGCAGATCACCGCCGACGCCCGCTACGACAAAATCGTGGAGGAAATGCAGGATGCGGCCCGCTCGAATCTGATCTTCGGGATGCACGTACACGTCGGGATGGAGAACCGCGATATGGGCGTACACATCATGAATACGATGCGGTACTTCCTGCCGCACGTGTATGCGCTGAGTACCAATTCCCCCTTCTGGCAGGGCCGCAACACGGGTTTCAAATCGTACCGCTCGAAGGTATTCGACAAGTTTCCGCGAACGGGCATCCCCGATTATTTTTCCAGTGCCTCCGAGTACGACGAATACATTAACCTGCTCATCAAGACGGGCTGTATCGACAACGGCAAAAAAATTTACTGGGACATTCGGGTTCATCCGTTCTTCGACACCATCGAGTTCCGCATCTGCGACGTACCGATGCGGGTCGACGAAACGATCTGTCTGGCCGCACTGCTTCAGGCACTGGTCGCCAAGGTTTACAAGCTGATGTCGAGCAACCTCAATTTCCGACTGTACCGCAAAAACCTCATCAACGAAAATAAGTGGCGGGCGGCCCGCTACGGCATCGAAGGAAAGCTGATCGACTTCGGCAAACAGCAGGAAGTATCGACCCATCAGCTCATCCATGAACTGCTCGATTTTGTCGATGACGTAGTCGATGAACTGGGGAGCCGTCAGGAGTGTGAGTACGCGCTCAAGATTCTCGAGATGGGTACCGGTGCCGACCGGCAACTGGCCGTTTTCAACCAGACAAACGACCTTAAACGCGTTGTGGATTACATCGTCGAAGAAACTTCTTTCGGCCTCCACTAGTTGATAAACGAATAGATAGGTCGTCGGATTCGCTAAAAATTCCAGTCCGGAAGGCGTAACCATACGCCCGGTCAGGGGTCCAACTGTTGGTAGACGACGGGTAAGCAGACACCTCGTCGCTTCCGTTCTAAAGACAACCGTAGCAAGTATGAGTCAGTTGAAAATAGCCGTGCTGGACATGAATAACAACCAGCCCAATCAGGGGATGCGCTGTATTCTCCAGATCATCCGAACGATGCAGAGCCGCGAAAACGTCGATCTGGTTTACGACGTGTTCAACGTGCGGGGCAACGACGAACTGCCCGGCCTGGACTACGACGTGTATATTTCGTCGGGTGGGCCGGGTAGTCCGCTGCAATCCGACGACGCGTGGGAGCCGCGCTTTTTTCAACTGATCGATGACCTGTTCGACTGGAACGACCGCAACAAACAGAAAAAGTTTGTCTTCCTGATCTGCCATTCCTTTCAGTTGGTCGTCCGGCATCTGGAACTGGGCCTGCTGAGCAAACGCCGGTCGACCTCGTTCGGTATTTTTCCGATGCACAAGGAAACCGACGGCCTGACCGATCCGCTGCTGAAAGGACTTCCCGATCCGTTTTACGCCGTCGATTCCCGCGATTACCAGATTACCAAACCGAACAAAGCCCGCTTCCGCACGTTCGGCGCATCCATTCTGTGCCGCGAAAAAATCCGGTCGCACGTGCCGCTCGACCGGGCGATCATGGCCATTCGCTTCTCCGACGAAATCGTCGGCACGCAGTTTCACCCCGAAGCCGATACCGAAGGCATGCTGATGCACCTGCAAACCGACGATCGCCGGAAACAGGTTGTCAAACTGTTCGGTCAGCGCAAGTACGACGAGATGGTCGCTTACCTACAGGACCCCGACAAGATTGCCCTTACCGAATCGGTGATGCTGCCCGGTTTTCTGCGCAGGGCGGTCCGGGCCGTGAAAGCGACCAGGCCACAACTGGTTTGATCTCTTGCGGAAAAACTGTCGGTCATTCTTTTTCCAGACCTGACGCCACTGGAAGGCTATCGTTCATCTATCCTCCTTCTTCTTTGATCCCGTCCAATGATTCAGTCTGTCCGTCACAACTACAACGCAGCATTTTCGCCGGAGCGCTACCAGGCTTTCCTGAACACTATTCAGCATGACCTACCCGATCAGCTGGATTTTCGCGTCGCTGAAACGCCCGTTTTCGTGCCGAAACTGCTGACGGATAAACTGCTGCGTGCCTGCGACGACATTGTCGACGTCATTACGCGACCTGATTTCAATGCGCTGACAGACAAGGCTATTCCGGCCGGGCAACGGGTCCCGAATCAGGACGAACATACGCAGTTTCTGGCCGTCGATTTTGCGGTGTGCCGCGACGAAGCCGGTGAACTGACTCCGCAGCTAATCGAGTTGCAGGGCTTCCCGTCGTTGTATTGTTTCCAACCGTACCTCGCCGATCAGTTTCGGGCGCACTTCCCGATTCCCGACAACCTCTCGCATTTGTTCAACGTCGATACCAACGCGCAGTACATCGAGCGGTTGCGCGACATGATCGTGGGCGACTGCAATCCAGAGGAGGTCATTCTCCTGGAAATTTACCCGGAGAAACAAAAAACCCGCGTCGACTTCGCCCTGACCGAGCAGTATCTGGGTGTGAAAGCCGTGTGCCTGACGAAGATCCGCAAGCAGGGGCGGCAGCTGTTCTACGAAAAAGATGGGCGGATGGTGCCGATCAAACGCATCTACAACCGGCTGATATTCGACGACTTACAAAATTTCCCCGACCTGCATACCGACTTTCACCTGACCGACGACGTTGATGTGGCGTGGGTGGGGCATCCGAACTGGTTTTTCCGCATCAGTAAATACACGTTACCGCTGCTGAACAGCCCATTCGTACCAACCAGTCATTATCTCTCCGACCTGAGCGAATACCCGGCCGATCTGACCAACTACGTGCTGAAGCCGTTGTTTTCATTCGCTGGCAGCGGGGTCAATCTCCACATCACGCCCGCCGATCTCGACGCGATCCCGGCCGATCAGCGCGGGGGCTATCTGCTCCAGCGCAAAGTGCAGTACGACCCCGTCATTCAGTCGCCCGACGGGCTTGTCAAGTGCGAGATACGGATGTTGTTTATCTGGCCCAAAGACGCCCCCCGCCCTACCCTGCTGACGAACCTGAGCCGCCTGAGTCGGGGCGAAATGATCGGCGTGCGGTTCAATAAAGACTTCGACTGGGTGGGCGGCACAGTCTGCTTCTTCGAGCACTAGTTCATCCCCATCCGCAGCAAGCCGCTATTACAAAGTAGCCGGAATGGATGGCGTCAGCGGAGTGTAGGTCAGGGTATTGACAGTGGTACCCTTGACGGATCTGATCCGCAACTGATTCAGCGGTGTGTCAGGAAAGAAGACGTCAGTCATTGCTGTCAGACCACCATCGGCGAATAGTTCGACCGAGGCCCGGTCGATCAGCAGGGTAAGCTGCATGGCCGGGTTAGTCGGGAGCCGGGGGGCCGTGTGCCGACCGGAAAAAGTCTTGTCGAAATCGGTTTTACCCGACTTCGTGCGGTCGATAAAGTAGCTGTTCGTGGGTTTATCGTAGCCGATCACCAGTTCATTCCCCTGCTGATTGGCCAGCACGATAGAAAAATCAGCCGGGTTCTGCGCGGTCAGCTCCAACCGAAACGGACCCGTACCCGCTTTCAGTTTGGTCGTCAGATCGGCCTCGCCGTTCACCATCAAGCTTTTGAGCGATACCGCCTGTTTATCGAGTCCGTTGAGTTCTCTGATGGGGTTCGAGGTTATGTATAACTCGTTGCCGACCGGCGTAAGCCCTAGTTCGCGGGGAACGGTCATAGCGCCCCGCCAGGCCGTCGTCGGGACTTTATTCGCGTAGAGCCAGTTGTTCATCCAGCCGATCAGGACGGTTCGGCTACCGGTATTGGCGAAGGTAACGCCCGCGTAATTGTCGGTGCCGTAATCCATCCACTTGGTTTGCGTCGACGTGGGGGTAAACGTTTTCCCGTTGAAGTCGCCGACAAAATACTGTGTGGCGGTACCGCCATTGGGGGCGTTCGACCCGATACTTACCAGCAGTACCCAGGTGGTTTTACCATTGTGGGTCAGTGGAAACAGGTCGGGACATTCCCAGACGCCCCCATGCGCCCCTACATCGCTGCCGAAGTCGCTTTCGCGGGTCCAGTTTTTCAGGTTGGGCGATGCGTAGAACGTGACCCGGTCTTTGGTCGCCAGTGTCATGATCCACTTTTTCTGCGGTTCGTACCAGCGCACTTTGGGATCGCGAAAATCGGTGATTCCCGGATTGGGCAGCACCGGGTTCCCGGCATATTTCGTCCAGGTTTTACCCTCGTCGAGGCTGTAGGCGATGCTTTGCTGCTGCACGTGCGTCGGGTCCGATTTCTCCAGCTTCGGATTATGGTGAGTGAAGATGGCCACCAGCGGCACCTGTCCGTTTTTGCCGAAACCACTCGTATTGGCCACATCGACCACGGCACTGCCGGAGAAGATGTAGCCGAGGCTGTCGGGGTAGAGCGCCACGGGTTGCTCCTGCCAGCGCACCATGTCTTTACTGGTCGCGTGGCCCCAGTGCATCGGCCCCCAGACCGTAGAATCGGGGTAATACTGGTAGAACAGGTGATACGTACCCTTGTAAAACACCATGCCGTTGGGGTCGTTGATCCAGTGCGCTTTAGGCGAAAAGTGAATCTGCGGCCGGTAGAGGTCCAACGACGCAGGAGCCGGGCTTTGCTGCGCCAGCAGCGGCCCGGCTCCTGCCAGTAACAGTATACTCAGTATCCATGCGTTTCTCATGCTCAGTGCGTCGTTTGTGGGTTGAACGGACTGATGAGACAACGATTTTACGGACCGGATAGCTTCCGGCCACGCTAAAAATCTTCGTGGCCTGGCTATCGCACTCTGTTAAAACGCATACCGCAGCGTAACGCCGTAGGTGCGTGGGTCGCCCAGTACCGCCCCGTACTGCCCCGCGTTACCGGGGGCGGGCAGGAGCTGCTCGAAATAATTCTGGTTCAGCAGGTTACGACCCCAGATGAAGATCGACGTACCGTTGGACGCCCGGAACCCGACGCGAGCGTTGGCCAGGGCATACCCGTCGATGTTGAGAAACTGCGAGGGCGACGGGCTCGACGAGAACGACGAGCGATAGTACCCATCGGCGGCAAAAAAGTACCGGCCGTCCTGCGCCAGGAACTTACCCGCTCCGCTTACTTCTCCGCCCAGCGAACCGGCCCATTTCGAGATACCGGGCAACGCGCCCCCCGACACATCCTTAAACGCCTGCTCACCACCCGTTTCTTCCAGCGGCACCGGCGCGTTGGTAAACGTAATGTACTTCCCGTCGGTGTACGCGACCGATCCGTAGAACGACAGCCGACTGCCGAACCGGACGTTTCCGTCGACTTCAACGCCCCGCACGCGCACTTTTTCGGCGTTGGCCAGATACCCCCGGTTTACCCCCGGTTCGGGCGTCTGCACCTGCGTCTGGTAATCGCGGATGTCGCTGTTGTGGAACACCACATTCAGCGTGGTATTGGGTGTGGGGCGGGTTTTGATACCCACTTCGTAATGCCGCACGGCCTCCGGATTTACCCGAGCCAGCTCGGTCAGCACCCGGCCGTTGGCGGTGGGCAGGCCCCCGATATTGATACCGACCGGCTTGTAACTCACCGAATAGGTAGCAAAGGTGTTCAGCCGGTTACTGGCTTTGTACTGGAGTGTCAGCTGACCAGACAGGTTGGTTTCATCGACGTTGGTATCGAATGCCTGATTGGTGTAGACCAGGTTTTTGAGGGCCAGCAGGGCCAGGTCGGTGGTTTGCAGCCCGCCGTACGTAACCCGGTTGTAGTTGGCCACTTTCTTGTCGTAGTTGTAGCGCAGGCCGGGCAGCACGTGCAGTTTGTCGCTGATTGCCCAGTCGACCTGACCAAATACGGCGGCCGACGTACTGCGGAGCCGGTTGGTGGTACGGATACCGAAGCCGTCGAACAGACCGGGTGTTTTCCAGAGGGCGCTGGTCGTACTTTGCGCAAACCGCCACTGGGCTGACCCCGCTTCTTCGGTCTGCACCGGGTCAGACTGTAGATCCTGGTACAGATAGTACAGCCCCACTACCCCGCTCACCCGTTCGGAGAACGTACCGGCATAGCGGATCTCCTGCGAATACTGGTCGTGTTTGGAATTGCCCGCCGAAATGGTGAAAACCGGCAGACCAATGTAGTCACGGTCATTGAGCGGGTCCCATTTCCAGTACCGCCAGGCCGTCGTGCTGGTCAGCGTACCCGGCCCGAGTTTGATATCGGCGTTGAGCGACACGCCCCCCAGCTGGTTGTTGGCCTTCGAGGGTGTGTCCTGATCGATGATGCGGTCGAACGGATTTTGCGACGGTACGGTATAGCCCAGATCGGCAATGATGTTGTTGAACTGGCGATAAGCGGCCCGCTTCGTCGTAACCGCTCCGGCGTATACAACGGCGTAACCAACCGGCTTCTGGTCGGTAACGTCGCCGGTCAGCGTCAGGCGCACCTTGTCGGACGGCGTGTACAGCAGTTGGCCCCGGAAGCCGAGGTTGTTCAGCGAGTTGACCAGCTGATTCGTGCGGATGTTGGTCAGCGTACCGTTGCGCTGGGTACCCGAAAACGACGCCCGGGCGGCAAATTTGCGGCTTATCGGCCCCGTGATAGACGCCTTGGCCTGCACGTAGTTGTAATTACCGTAGCTAACCTCAAACGTAGCCCCCGGCGTAAAACTGGCTCCCCGCGTGGTGATATTAAAGGCCCCGGCGGTAGTATTTTTGCCGAACAGCGTACCCTGTGGCCCGCGCAGTACTTCAATCTGATCGATATCGACAAAGTCAAGCGCCGTCACAGCGGGCCGGGCGTAATAGACCCCGTCTACGTAAAAGCCGACCCCCGGATCGATACCGTCATTGGTTAGTCCGAAGGTCGAGCCTAGGCCCCGGATGTTGAGCGTCGTATTGCGCGGGTTCGACGAATACAGCTGCACCGAGGGCACCAGCTCTTTCACCCGGTTGACATTGAACGCGCCGGCATCTTCTACCAGCGGGCCACGCAGCACCGAAATCGGGATGGGTACGTTCTGCGACGACTCCTGCCGACGACGGGAGGTGATGGTTACGTCGGCGAGTTGGCTGGCCGTTTCTTCCAGCCGGATCTCAGCCCCGTCCTGCCCCAGTACGGTTTCCTGCGTCTGGTAGCCGATGTACGAAACGATGATGGTGAACGGTAATTTCTGCCCCGTAATTAAGGTAAACTGCCCGTTCTGGTTGGTCGATCCTCCGTTTGTGGTTCCTTTGATAGTCACCGTCGCGCCGATCAGGTGATTGCTTGTGCGGGCGTCGATCACGGTTCCCGTCACGGTGGCATTGATGACGGGGGCATTCTGAGCGGTCAGCCAATGCGGCACGACCAGTAAAGCGGTCAGCAGGACCGTTGTAAAAAATTGATTCATAACAGGTTGTATTGGTAAAGTAGGCGTACTGGATACTAAAGAATGGCCACCCGCTGCGTGACCTGTATGACTCCCCGGACAAGCTGGAGCCGGCGGTCGATCTGTGCCAGTTGCCGACTGTCCGTTACCTGCACCGTAAACTGCCCCGTCGACCGAACGCCATCCGCATCAAACGACACCTGCGCGATGCGGGCCTGCTCCGACCCCACAGCCGCCAGCACATCGCTGACAAACTGCACCCGATCGAAGCCAACGATGGTAAAAACGGTATGCCCGGACGATGAAGCGAGTGCTGTAGGTGTCATGACAAAAGCGCGTTGCAGAGGGCAACATGGTCCGTAAAGCCCTCGAAATTTTCGTCCAGAAAATGATAGCGGATCTGCTGGCTATCGTCCACCACGTACAGGGCCGGGATGTACACGTCTTCCGAAATTCCCGATATACGGTCCCAGATCGGGTCGGTTTCGGCATAGACGCCAAACTGCTGGGCAACTGCTTTTTCGGCGTCGTACACAACCGTCATCGGAGCCTGCAGCGCCTTCTGGGGTAAGTACCGGGGGTGTTCATTGGCGAATACGAGCAACTGTCCGCCCGCCCGCTCGACCTGATCGGCCAGCTGAATCAGCGTGTCGAGAAACGGGTCGGCGTAGCGCCCCCAGCAGGGGCAGTAAAACCCGACCACAACCGGCCGCTGTTTCACTAGCTGGCGCAGGGTCAGCGTATGCGCCTGACCAACGGCCTGTTGGTTGGTCGTGCTCCAGTGACCAGCGGTGTTGGCGATAGCAATCAGGGGAGCGCTGTCGCCGGTTTGCAGGGGCTGCACGCGTTCGATCGGCTGGCGGTCTTTCACCACCCGTACCTGAATATCACCCAGTTCATTGACTAATTCCAGTGTCATATGGCCCGTTTTTTTAGTGCGTTAGTGGCTGTCGTTTACGGCCTGTTTTTGATAAGTCCCAGTACTCCCGGTGTTAGATAGATTATTAGTACTTTAAATCTATTGAAGTGGTAGGGTTTGCAAATAAAGTGCTAGATTGCCTTCGCTTCCAAACAATAGACTATAAATTTTCAGGGAACGATGATTTCGAAACGAGCGAAATACGCCATGAAAGCCTTGATCCGGCTAACCGAAGAGTACGGCAAAGGACCATTGATGATCAGCGAGTTGGCCAGGCAGGCGCAAATTCCACAGCGCTTTCTGGAGGCCATTTTACTCGATATGCGCAACCACGGATTATTGCACAGTCAGAAGGGAAAAGGGGGCGGGTACATGCTGCGCGTCGAGCCGGAACGTGTCAACCTGGCGCAGGTGCTGCGGATTATCGACGGCCCGATTGCCCCGACGCCCTGCGTTTCCAAAAATTTTTACGTGCGCTGCGATGACTGTCTCGATGAGGACACCTGCCGTATCCGGTCGGTGATGGTGCAGGTGCGGGACGCCAATCTGGCCGTGTACGAAACCATTTCGCTAAAAGCACTGGCGGCTCAGACGCCGAATGCGCTTGCCCTGACGGATGACGAAGTACTGCGCGCCTGACGCTGCCCGGCCGGTCACTCTGTCGGGATGGGCGACTCGGTTCACTATCCAAACAACGCGTTCGGTGGCCGATGGCAATTACTGGTCGCTACTGCCCTGCTTCCGAAACTGCGCGGGCGATACGCCTTTTTCGCGCCGGAACAGTTTCATAAAATACGTCAGATTATTGAAGCCACAGGCCAGACTGATGTCGACCAGGCAGCGGTTGGTGGTGCGGAGTAACTTCGACGCCAGATCGATCCGCTGCTGATTGATGTAGTCGACGGGCGTCAGGCCGAAGGTTTGCTTGAACGTACGGTAGAAGTTGGGTTCGCTCATGCAGGCTTCGTCGGCCAGTTCGCGGATGTGCAGGCTCCGGTTGAGGTGCCGGTTGATGTACTGCGCCACATGAGCCAGCCGGTTCACACTGGCTACGGCCGCGCCCTGCGTCAGCAGCAGGGTACGGGCCTGGGTCTGCATCAGCCGCAATACCAGTTCCTGCAGGACCAGATTGGCAAAGACGTCTTTGGCCCTGTTGTTTTCCGTAAAAATATACACCAGCCGGGCAATGAGCTGATGAATCGGCCCGTCGTTGGTCAGGAAGAAATTAGTCTGCCCAAACTGCCAGCCCTGCGCATTATCGATCAGCGGGGCCCGGTCGTTGAGTAGGTCGGTTACCTGCTTCACCCGGTCAGGATCGATAGCCAGGGCCAGGCACTGCGTCGGGTTCAGTGTCTGCGCTTCCGGAAAATCGATTCGCATCATTTCCTGACTCGGCACAATGACCGATTCGCCGGGCAGCAGATCGAAGGCGGGGGTGTTGGGCAGGTGCATCACTTTCTTCCCCCGAATCATGCTGGCCAGTACCGGACTGGCAAACGTCAGCTCGACTTTCTCGGCAATATGCTGCGTCTCGTAAATGTTTAGTTCGGCCGCGTCGATGGTGTAAGCCGTGCGATTTTCAACTTCCTGTTCCAGCCGCCGGGAACGAAGGTGCCGGATAATGTCGAACGAAGCTGACGACGCGTTGGCCATGAGTGGAATGGAGCGATAACGAGATAGTTCGGAGCCGATTATGTACCGAATGTAAACGCTTCCGGCTGATTATCAAGCGTAGAATAGTATAAAATAAATGTACGGTATAACCTTTATCAGGCATTACACACAAGCCAGAGACGGGCATCCATCTTTTGTAGGTAAATTATAACGACTGCTTTTGTCATCCCGAGCCTGAGGGGGATCAGCGGAATCAACCCCAAAATTCTCTGTCACTGAAGATCCCTCGCAGGCTCGGGATGACAAAAGCAGTCTCCATCAACTTTGATAGAATCGTATAACTGAACGATACAATCGCTCAACTAAAACTAAGATAATTCGGGCAAAATTTGTCCTGATTTAACGAACAACCCTTTTCTGAATCGCATGGAAACGCTCGAACTAGTTGAGACGCACGTCAACCGGCCCAAGTTCAAATCGCACTACGACAACTACATCGGTGGCAAGTGGGTGCCGCCCCTCGACGGTGAGTATTTTGATAACGAGTCGCCGGTCGACGGTAGCCTGATCGCCAAGATGCCGCGCTCAAAAGCCGCCGATGTCGATATGGCCGTCGATGCGGCCCAGCATGCTTTTGTCACCTGGTCGAAAACCTCGGCGACGGAGCGGAGCAACATCCTGCTCAAAATTGCCGACGTTATCGAAAAGAATCTGGAGTTTCTGGCCCGCGTCGAAACGGTCGAAAACGGGAAAGCACTCCGCGAAACGATGGCGGCCGATCTGCCCCTTTGCGTCGATCATTTCCGGTACTTCGCGGGGGTGATCCGGGCCGAAGAAGGCACCGCCACCGAACTCAACGAAACGACGCTCTCGCTGATTATCAAGGAGCCCATCGGCGTTGTCGGGCAGATTATCCCGTGGAATTTTCCGCTGCTGATGGCGACCTGGAAGCTGGCTCCCGCGCTGGCGGCTGGCTGCTGCGTGGTCATCAAACCCGCCGAACAGACGCCCACCTCACTGGCCGTGCTGTTTGAGCTGCTGGAAGGCATCGTGCCGCCGGGCGTGGTCAATATCGTGCAGGGCTTCGGCATCGAAGCGGGCAAGCCGCTGGCCCAGCACAAGCGCATCAATAAAGTCGCCTTTACGGGCGAGACCACGACGGGACGGCTCATCATGCAGTACGCGTCGGACAACCTGATTCCGGTGACGATGGAGCTGGGTGGTAAATCGCCAAACATCTTCATGAAATCGGTGGGCGATGCCGACGACGAGTTCTTCGATAAGTGTGTGGAGGGCGCGGTGATGTTTGCGCTCAATCAGGGGGAAATCTGCACCTGCCCGTCGCGGCTGCTCGTCCACGAGGACATTTACGACAAGTTCATCGAGCGGGTCATTCAGCGCACGGAAGCCATTAAACTCGGCCACCCACTCGACCCAGATACGATGATGGGCGCGCAGGCCAGCAACGATCAGTTCGAGAAAATTCTGTCGTACATCGACATCGGCAAGCAGGAAGGGGCCGAAGTCCTGACGGGTGGCGAAGCGGGGCGGAGCGTCGAAGGCGGTTACTACATCAAGCCGACGATCTTCCGGGGCAACAACAAGATGCGGATCTTCCAGGAGGAAATCTTTGGCCCGGTGCTATCGGTGACGACCTTCAAAGATGCCGACGAAGCCGTAGCCATCGCCAACGACACGCTGTACGGCCTGGGGGCGGGTTTCTGGTCGCGGGATGCGCATGAGCTGTACACCATTCCCCGGCAGATTCAGGCGGGTCGCGTATGGGTCAACTGCTACCACGACTACCCGGCCCACGCGCCGTTCGGCGGGTACAAAAAGTCGGGCTTCGGACGGGAAAACCACCTGATGATGCTCAACCACTACCGCCAGACCAAAAACATGCTGATCTCCTACAGCAAAAACAAATTAGGCTTCTTTTAAGTAAAGAGTGAAAGAGCGAAAGAGCGAAAGAGTGAAAGAGCGAATACGCCAGATGGCCACACCTTCGCTCACTTAACCTTTCGCTCTTTCATTCTTTCACTCTTTCGCTCTTTATTTATGGTTCGCCTGACAGTACTTTACCCCAAGACCGCCGACAGCACGTTTGATATGGCGTATTACCTCGACAAACACATTCCACTCGTGAAGGAGCGGCTAACCCATCACGGGCTGGTGGGCGTCGATCTACAGGAGGGGCTTTCCGGTGGCGGCCCCGGTGATCTGCCGACCTACGCCATGATTACGGGTCTGATCTTCAACACCACCGACGAGTTATCGCAGGGTATGGGCGTGCACGGGCCCGAGTTGCTGGGCGATATTCCCAACTTCACCGATCAGCAGCCGCTCACGCAGGTTTGCCGGTCGATCTGACCCTGATTTCCGCCGATGACCACGCAAACGACTTCCCGTATCGACATTACCCCGGCCGCGTCGGCTGTCATCGACACGTTGCGCCAACGTAACGGCCCCCTGATGTTTCACCAGAGCGGGGGCTGCTGCGACGGTTCGTCGCCGATGTGTTTCGCCGAAGGTGACTTCCGCACCGGCCCGTCCGATGTGCGGCTGGGCCAGATCGACGGCTGCGATTTCTGGATGTCGGACGATCAGTTCGAGTACTGGAAACACACGCATCTGACCATCGACGTAACGCCGGGCCGGGGTGCCAGTTTTTCGCTGGAAATTCCGATGGGCATCCGGTTCATGATTCGATCCCGCCTGTTCACCGAAGCCGAGTACGCCAGCCTGCCGCCGGTAGAGAAGGGTATTTGACGTTTGGGGTTCACTGTTTAAGGTTGTTGGGGGAACGGATTTCTGTCATCCCGACGCCAGGAGGGATCTTCGTTAAAGAGCGATTTTCTTGCTTCTAACGAAGATCCCTCCTGGCGTCGGGATGACAAAAAGGGCGATTTTAACACAAGTAGTGAAATCTTAAACAACGTCTAAGGTTGCGCGCGTCAGCCAACATTAATCTTAAACGGTAGACTTTAAACGTCGTTTTTGCTGAAAACATAGAAGGCCCAATCATCTGATTGGGCCTTCTGTGTTTTCAGCAAAAACGACTAGCTGGCCATTTCCAGTTCGCGCTGTTGCGCTTCGTGGGCAGCTTTCAGCTTGAGGTTATAAACCGTAATCGGGCTACCGAACGTGTACATCCACGCTTCACGCAGGTTTTTCGACTGCCGAACATCACGAACGATGTCATTCAGTTCGTGGAAGTTGATGTGCAGGGGATTGGCCTTCTTGTCGATATTCGTCGTAATGCCGTAGATGACCTGCTCCTCCTCGGGGGTGTATGTGTTGAAAATTCGATCCCAGAAGATGAACGTTGCGCCGAAGTTTTTATCGATGTATTTCTCCTGTGAGCCGTGGTGTACGCGGTGGTTCGAGGGCGTGGCAAAAATGTATTCCAGCGCCGGGTGCAGCCGCCGGATGTACTCCGTATGCTGCATAAACTGGAACAGCGTCGCCAGTTGATTGGTCACAAAGAAGATAACCGGGTGGAAGCCGAGCAGCATCACCGGCATAAAGAAAATAACCTTGATATGCTGAATCCAGCTCAGGCGATACGACACCGTCAGGTTGTAGTGTTCTGCCGAGTGGTGTACGACATGCGTAGCCCAGAACAGCCGCGACTCGTGCGATACCCGGTGCGCCCAGTAGCTGGCCAGATCGTAGATGATGTAGCACGGCAGGAGCGTCCACCAGCTTAGCTCCATCCGCCAGGGCACCAGGTTATAGACAAGCACCGTCAGATAGATCAGCCCAAACTTGAGCGCAGCTGATACGACCAGACTCCCCAGCCCCACCAGCGTCGAGCCGATGGTTTCGTCCTTATGGTAATGGTCGTGATCGTTGTGGTGCGAAAACCACATCTCCAGCCCCGTCAGCAATAACATCACAGGCACAGCCCAGACAATGAGGTTAGGGGCCGTTTTGGTGAGGTCAACGATCTGCTCATTCGAAATTTCCGGGGCACCAAAGATCGTCCCTACGGACAAAAGATTCTTGATAAAATCCATACAACTAATTGAGTAATAACGGGAAACGTATCAATCACGGGCTATTGCACAACCGCTCCCTCAACAAATATAGGTCAGGAACCTATCCTATCCGACACATTTGTTTTAATCGATTGATAGTCAACGGCTTTAAACACAGCTGACTCTACACACACATTAAAACGTTTTAATGAATGCGGACTAAACCAGCACACTGCTTAGCCGGTTCTATGCCATAGCCCTGCCTTTAGTACGTTGGTGCGCGCTGATTTGTTTCATTCGACGGCTTATGCCCGGCTTATCATTCGGCGGCTTCGACACACGAAAATGGGCATTCGGACAGATCAGTTTTCCGCCTTAGTAAATACGTTCCAGTTTTGACTCGACAACGCTACCCGGTATGAAAAACCCATTTTTTACTTTTTTCTTCGTCAGTTCAACACTTTTTGCCACCGCTGCCCTGGCTCAGTATCCGGGTGGTAGCCCCAACGGCCGACCAGGCGGGATCCGTCCGGGCGGTACACCTTCCGATTCGTTGCCAGCGGGACGCCCCGCTCCGGCCGGTCCTACGCAGGAAGCAGCCCCACGCGGAAACGCCAAAGTCACGGGCATCCTGATCGATTCGGTCAGCAACAAACCCGTCGAATTTGCCACGGTTGCCCTACTAAGTCCCCCCTCGACCAAGCCCATCGACGGCACGACGACCGACGACAAAGGGCGGTTTACCATTACCAAACTAGCCCCCGGCCGGTATCGGCTGGAGTTGTCGTTTATCGGCTATCGTAACCGGTATACCACCGCGTTCACCGTAGAACGGGGTGGATCGGTCGATCTGGGCAACCTGAAGCTGGCCCCCGATGTGAAGACCCTGACGGAAGTAAACGTCGTGGGGCAGGCGGCTCAGATTGAGGAGAAAGTCGACCGGCTGATCTACAACGCCGACCGCGACATTACCGCCAAGGGGGGCGACGCCAGCGATATCCTGCGCAAAGTGCCGATGCTGTCGGTCGATATGGACGGAAACGTGACGCTGCGGGGCAGCAGCAACATCCGCGTATTGATCAACAACAAGCCCAGCACGATCGTCGCCAGCAGCGTAGCCGATGCGCTGAAGCAGATTCCGGCCGACCAGATCAAAACGGTTGAAGTGATTACCAGCCCCTCGGCCAAATACGATGCCGAAGGATCGGGCGGTATCATCAACATTGTGCTGAAGAAAAATAACTTACAGGGTACGACGCTGAACATTGACGGTGGCGTGGGGAACCGGGGCACCAACCTGAGCCTGAATGGTAACCTGCGCACCGGTAAAATGGGGTTCTCGATTGGCGGCTTCGGCCGGGCTGAATACAACGTCCGGGGCTCCTTCCTGAACGACCAGACAACGCGCAATTACAATCTGGCCACCAATACCCTGTCGGACCCAACCCGGACCCTGCAATCGGCGAATACGCTCAGTCAGCGGCTATTTGGCAACTACCAGCTGGGCTGGGACTGGGACATCGACAAAACCTCATCGATCACCGCCAGTCTGCGCTACGGAGCACGTAACGGCCTTCAAAACCAATACAATCTGCTTACTGAAACCTATCAGCCAGGCGGCTATTTTCCCACGCGCAGTGATCGTAACGTAGCGACGAAAGACCTGTCGGGTACGATCGATGCCAACATCACCTACACCAAGACCTATAAACCACAGAAAGAACTCAGCGTACTGGCCCTGTTTAGTCGCAACAACCGGACAAACAACTTTGTGGCTGACATCCTGAGCAATACCGATTTTCAGACGATCACGTCGCGGCAGCGTAACGATAACCTGAGCTACAACCAGGAATCGAACCTGCAGGTCGATTATCAGACCCCGATCAAAGACAATCAATTATTCGAGATTGGCGCGAAGGGCGTGTTTCGGCAGGTAAACAGCGACTACCAGTACTTCATCGCGACGGGTGCCGATGGCGGCTATCAGGTCGACAATACCCGGCCTGACAATACACTGATTTACACGCAGAACATCGCGGCTTCGTACCTGTCGTACACGTATACCAGTAAGACGAAGTACACGATCAAGGCAGGTCTGCGCTACGAATACACGTTTGTGAATGCCCGGTTCAGTAAGGAAGCGACCGGCACGGCCGATTCAATTCCGAACTACGGAACCCTGGTACCCAGCATCAATATTTCAAAAGCATTGAAAGGTGGCAAGATCATCAAACTGGCGTACAACCGCCGGATTCAGCGGCCGGGTATTCAGTTCCTGAACCCCAACCTCAACACCTCCAACCCGACCAATATTACGCAGGGCAACCCGTATCTGTCGCCCGAATTTACCGACAACATCGAGTTCGGAACGAGCACCAACATCAAAGGGCTGTACGTAAACGCAACGGTATTCGCCCGCCGGACAACGGGGGAGATTACAGCGGTGCGGGAAGTGACGGCCGTGACGGGCCAAACCTTCGGCGACGTGGTGAACCCGGTGTTTCAGCAGGCTATCAAAACAACATACCAGAACATCGGCTATCAGGATGCCTACGGGCTGAATCTGTTTCTTAACGGCACACTCTTCTCGAAGCTGCAAATCGGTGGCGGTATCGATCTGTACCACGTCAGCCTGACCAACAACAGCGCCAGCCCGATCTACAACGCAACCAATTCGGGCTGGGTACTGGGTGGCCGGGCCAACGCCAGCCTGGCGCTGTCCAACGGCTTTGCCTTCCAGATTTTTGCCGGGGGTCGGGGCCGTCAGGTGCAGTTGCAGGGTTATCAGGGCGGTATGTATTTCTACAGCATCGGGGCCCGCAAGGAGTTCAACGACAAGAAAAGCAGTCTGGGCCTGGCAGCTGAGAACATCTTCAACCACCCCTTCACCCAGCGCACTGAACTATCATCGCCCATCCTGACGCAGAACTCCAGCAACAATTTCTACAACGCCGGTGTCCGGCTGACGTTCAGCCATCGGCTCGGCAAGATGAGCGTTGATGGCGGCAACCGACGCCGTCGGCGGGGTAATGGCGACGACAGCGACCAGAAAGAAGGCGAAGGCGAACAGGGCGGTGGTCAGCAGGGCGGTGCCCCACAGGGCGGAAACGGCGGGAGCGCTCCCCGTGCTCCCCGCAGCAATAAGTAACGCAACCCCACAGGATGGCCCGAATCAGCTGGTTCGGGCCATTTTTATACGCTATAGTCTCAGAGGTTGTTTAGGATTTTTAATCCCTGGCCTAAACGGCCTTTTGTCATCCCGAGCCTGCGAGGGATCTTCGCTAAAAGCAAACAAAAC
Organism: uncultured Spirosoma sp.; assembly: GCA_964581865.1. Taxonomy (GTDB): domain Bacteria; phylum Bacteroidota; class Bacteroidia; order Cytophagales; family Spirosomataceae; genus Spirosoma. The sequence continues at coordinate 96,834 of CAZOQC010000016.1, read as the reverse complement.
CGCCTGCCACCGAAGATCCCTCGCAGGCTCGGGATGACAAAACAGGCCATAAAACACAATCCTAAACAACCTCTCACGTATCAACGGCCATGCCGAAGAAAGCCCGACGCCGAATCGCTCGTTCTGTCTTTTTCTCGTTACTGATCCTGATTATGACGGGCTTACTGCTCTTTGTCAAAACAGGCTTACCCTTCGTCAATAAACTGCTGTGTAACCTGTCACGCGCCCATCCGCATCCGGCAACTGATCGCCCTGCCTACTGAGTCACGTAGTTGCCGGTTGTGTTGGATCTGGATTCTTGCCATACGTTAGCAAAAGCCCACCGCTTAATCAACAGCGGTTATTTTTTCGTTACATAGTAAACTCTGTTGACTAAATGACGGTTGCATACTGAGAATACAACTACAGAATACGACCATGACTGTTTATCTGCGGACCATGCTGGGTCTGGCACTCCTGTTTTCGGGACTGACCGGTACCAGCCTGGCCCAGACCACCTACACCATTTCGGGCCGGGTCACCGATGCGGTCACCGGCGAAGGTATTCCCTTCGCCAGCCTGGCCCCGAAGGGCAGTACCGGTGGCACCACCTCCGACGTCGATGGGCGATACAGCCTGCGAATCACCAAACTGACTGACTCCCTGCTGGTACAAAGTCTGGGCTACCGAACGCGGGCCTACCCGCTCCTTCCCCAGCCCACTCAGACTATCGATGCCCAACTCACGGCAGCGGCTACCCGGCTGGACGAAGTAAGGGTCTACGCCAAAGGGGGCGACCCGGCTTACCGGGTGCTGCGCGAAGTCGTGCGTCGGCGCGATCAGTTCAATCCGGCCCGGCTGCCAGCTTACGAGTTCGATAGCTACACCAAGATCGAGGGATACATCAATAATTTCGGTGTAAAACGGAAGAACAACCGCCGACCGGGCCCGGTCAGTCGGTTGCTGGGGAAATTACCGGCCATTACCGACGCCAGTGGTCAGCCCGCCGTACCGGTGTTTATTTCTGAAACGGTATCCAGCGTCTACGCCCGGTCAAATCCTGACTATACCAAGGAATACATTCAGAAGTCGCGGGTGTCGGGCGTGGGTGTCAGCGATGGTAGTCTGATTGCCCAATTGACGGGTGCCTCGTTTCAGCAGTACAATTTCTACCGCAACTCGCTCAACATCTTCCGTAAAGACATCCCCTCCCCGATTGGCAGTCAGTGGGAAACGATATATACCTTCCGCCTGAAGGACACGGTACTGATCGACGGATCGCCCAGCTACGAGATCGAATTTACCCCCAAACGCGCGACCGACCTGGCCTTTACCGGCACGGTCTGGATCGATACGCTGCAACTGGCTCTGACGCAGGTCGACGCGCTGGTCGACAAGCGGGCCAACATCAACTTTGTCGATGAACTGCATATCGAGCAGAGCTGGGAAACCAGCCCGGCGGGTACCCGCTTCCCGACGCAGACGCAGCTGACCATCGACACCGACGAGCCGACCCCGCGCGCACCGGGGGCGCTGATCCGGTTTCTGACCACGGCCCGCAACGTCAGCCTGAAGGCCCCACACGAAGCCGGTTTCTACAACCCGTCCATCGAACTGGCCGACGACTACAAACAAACCGACGCGGTATACTGGAAAAACGCCCGGCCCGAATCACTCTCGCCCGACGAGTTCAAGGCCCTTCGCGTGGTCGATTCGGTGCGCAACGTACCGCTGATAAAAATCGCCGGGGAGATTATCAAGCTGGGCGTGCTGGGCTACAAACCCATCGAGAAATGGAACATCGACGTCGGGCCGCTGCTGTATTCCTACGCCAGCAACAGCATCGAAGGCAACCGGTTCCGGCTGGGTATGCGGACCAATACGGGCTTCAGCCGGAAGTGGCTGCTGAGTGGGTATCTGGCTTACGGTACGGTCGATCAGCAACTTAAGTACAGCGCGCAGGCCGAATACATCGTCAGCCGCAAACCCTGGACCGTGATCGGTGCCCGGCGCAGTTACGACCTCGAACGGGTCGGTATCTCGGCCGACAACATCGGTGGGAATTCGCTGTTTGCGGCATATTCGCGCTTCGGTACCATCCGGCGACCGTATTTTCAGGAAGAGAATCTGGTGTACGCCCGGCGCGAGCTGGGCAGCGGCTTTACGCAGACGCTGGCGTTGCGCAACCGCACCTTCGAACCACTCTTTCCGTTTGCTTTCCAGCCCCAGACCCGCGACGCCGATCAGTCGGTACGCAGCAGTTACCGGACGACTGAACTGGTTTCTGAAACGCGCTTCGCCCCCGATGAAGTGCTGCTTCAAAACGACAACGTGCGGGTCAGTGCCGGGGCCATTCGAAAGCCGATTTTTACGCTGCGCTATACGCTCGGCCTGCGCAATGTGCTGGGCAGCGATTTCACCTACCAGCGCATAGCCCTGACCATGAAGCACTCGTTCCGTATGGGCGTACTGGGCCGGACCTACTACACCATTGGAGCGGGGCTGATTCCGTCGACGGTGCCGTATCCGCTGCTGTACACGCCACTGGGCAACGAATCGTCGTTTTACGTCAGCAACGCCTACAATCTGATGAACTACTTTGAATTTATCAGTGACCGGTGGGCGAGTGTGCAGTTCGAGCACAATTTCGGCGGCCTGCTCTTCAACCGATTGCCCGTACTACGCCAGCTGAAATGGCGCGAAGTCATCACGGCCAATGTACTGGTGGGTGGCGTATCGTCGGCCAATCTGTCGGCTATCCCGGCTACCGACGCGCAGGGCAACGCCGTCGACGGCTTCAGCTCGTTCGGCCGTACCCCCTACGTCGAAGTTGGCTACGGCATCGACAATATTTTCAAAGTCCTGCGCGTGGACTTCCTGCACCGGCTCACCTACCGCGACAATCTGACCCGTACGGGCCTACCCGTTACCCCCTTCGCCATCAAATTCTCCGGCTGGCTCTCATTCTAGCGGGGTCATGAGTGACGTTGCAGCAATTGTATTCTCATACAGGCGGCTCAGCATCCGGATAAGACTGCTTCACCCTACACTCCTAGCTAACCCTGTTCTTACTGCGCTGACGCGGCTGGTAGAGTTGCGTGCGCGCATGCTGGCCAGTCGCTTTGATATCGACGATGGGCGCGGGGTAGTCAATGCCAATATGAACGTGAATGGCGTCCTGTTCGGCCACGGGCAACGTCTAGGGTTCGTGGATGTAGGCCGTGGGACAAGCGGCCAGTTCGGGTAGCCACTGCCGGACGAAAACCCCGTCCGGATCGTGTTCTTTTGACTGCTTGACCGGATTGTAAATGCGTACCGGCTGCCGGTCACTGGCCAGAATACCCGACTGGAGCTGAAGTTGCGAATAATGAATACCCGGCTCAAAATCCGTGAACTGACGGGCCAGATGCCAGCCGCCCGCCTGCCAGTGCTGGAACAGGTGATGAGTCAGAAACGAGGTGACTAACGCCCGCATCCGAAAATTGAGGTAGCCCGTTTGCCGCAGACAGCGCATACAGGCATCGATCAGCGGGTAGCCTGTCTGCCCATCCTGCCACGCGGTCAGTTGGTCGGTGTTGACTTGCTTTTCGATCCGGTCAAAATCCGGGTTTTTGTTCACGAACTCGATCCGCTCGTTGCGTTCGAAAAGCTCGGTGAAATAGCTTTGCAGGCGTAACCGATTGACAAACAGAGTCGACCCGTGAATCTGGCCTGCTGCGCTTGGCTCCGGTTGCTGGAGGGCGTAGCTGTACTGCTGGTACACCTGCCGGGCGCTCAGGCAACCCCAGGCCAGGTAGGGCGACAGGCGGCTGCACCCCCGGCGACTTTCCAGCGGTTTAGAAATCGAAGCTTCATAAAACCGGATCCGCTCGTCCAGAAAGCTTGTCAAATAGCGATGGCCGTTGCGTTCCCCGCCCGGCTGAAACAGCGGGTTCGCCACCTGCCAGCTAGCCGGTAAATCAGGACCCCGCTCGGCGGCAAACCAGTCAGCCGGTAAGGGGGCTGGGTGCCATTGGGTCAGGGCGGGCTGGTGCTGTTCGGCCTGCATGGTCTGAAGCCAGTCACGCTGCCAGCCCGCGCTGCTTTTCAGCCCCCGCCGAACCCCGTTGCTCTGACATTCGGACCATGTAATGCCCTGCTCGCGGCAAAATCGGGCCACTGCCTTATCGCGGTCGTACGTAACCTTGAGGCCCGTTTCCTGATGGGAGTAGATGGTCTGGATTGCAAACCGGGTTTGCAGGGCCGTCAAAACATCCACCACCTCCCGTTGAAAAACCCAGATGGCAGGCGCGCCGGTGTCGCGAGTCGTGGTATTGGCCACCACGACTCGCGACAGTTGCTTGTTGAGGTCGACCAGCGATTCGTGAACGAACCGCCAGTGCCGATCATCGTAATTTGGATCGGCCATCACCGATGGTTCGAAGCAATAAAGTAACAGCAATCTCCGGTCGGCAAGCCCCCGTCCGGTTTCGAGAGCCGCCTGTAGGGGCGCATGATCGCGCAGGCGCAAATCCCGCTTGAACCAGACGATATCAATACCGGGGCGTTTGTCCATTTTGGGTGTCGCTGAGTGGGGAAGAACGCTCTCTACTGCCGTTCGTGTTATTTCAAATTCCGGTTGACAAAGTCGAGGAAGGGTTTGGCGGCTTTGAACGACTTAACGATTTCGCCCACCAGTTCGGCCTGTGAGAGGGTTTCGTCATTCAGCCAGCGCCGGGCAACGAAATCGGTCAGTTTCAGGTAGTCGGCGGCCGGGTTGTCTTCGTCGTAGCCCTGCGGTGGCCGCTTTAAACTAAACTCCTCCGTTTTTTGCAGGTCGTCGAAAAGCGATTTGAAATCCTTGTTTTGCAGAATCCCCTGAAACTCTTTCCAGTTGTGGTCGATCTCTTCCCGCACCTTCCTGACCGCTTCCGTGGGCGCGCCAACCAGCCCGCCCCCCATGAAGATATTCCCCGGCTCGAAGTTCAGGTAATAGCTGGCGGCAATTTCCTGTTTACCGACTGGGTTCAGGCCCAGCCGGAACGCGGTGTGGTAGGGCGGCTTATTTTTCGTGAACCGCATATCCCGGTGAATTCGAAGCATGGCCTTTTTGGGCTCGTAGTGCGCTATCGACTCATCGAACGTAGCCGTTTCCTGAATGATGGATTCGGTCAGTTGCTCAAACGCCTGGCGGGCAGCATCATACTCGTCCCGGTGGTCTTCAAACCAGTCTTTATCGTTGTTCTTGGCCAGCTTTTTCAAAAAAGGCAGCATGGATGATTGGGCCATCGGTAGTCAGTTAATAGGTTAATAACTTGTCTGGTATTAGGCGACATGAGCGATGTAATAGTCGCAGAAATCGGTTAGGGGGCATTCTTCGCAGTGCGGTTTTCGGGCCACGCACACGGTCATACCGTGTTGAATCAGCCATTCGTGCGCATGGCGCTTATACGGATCGGGTGTAATGTTGTTAAGCTGATCGGCCGTGGCTTCGGCTGTCGTAGTCTTCACCATACCCAACCGGTTGACAACCCGAAACACGTGCGTATCGACGGCAATGGATGGCTCTTCGAACACAAAATTCAGCATGATGTCGGCGCATTTACGGCCAATGCCGCTCAGACCCATCAGTTCCTCCTGAGTGTGGGGAATCTGGCCCTGGTACTGATCGAGGATCTGCCCGGCCATCGTTTTCAGGTTTTTGGCCTTACGGTTATAGTGGGCCACCGACCTGATGCGCTGTACTAACTCCTGCTCATCAATGGCGCGGAGTTGCTCAAAGTTGTGAACCGTTTCGTAGAGGGCCAGCGCAGCCTTGACGGTTCGTTTGGTCGTCGTCATGGTCGAGAGGGCCACCGACACCAGACTTTTAAACGGGGTGCTCGACAGGCCGCTCGTGATCCACTCGTCGTCGGTCTGATCGAACGTCGTGTAGGTGTGGCTCAGCGTTTGATAAATCTGGTCTACTTGATCCTGGTCCATGGCGATAGCGTAGAGAAATGAGCGGCCCGTAGAAGCGGGGCCGCTCAGGAAATGGGCTACGAGGCCAGCGCCTGAGGGTAAACCGTCGAGTTGGCAATCGCATTGTAGCGATCAATGAGTTGCTGCTGCTCGTCGGTCATCTTCTTAAATTCAGCCACCTGTTCGTCGATACCCAGTAACTGGGCCAGCGTTCCGCTTTTTTTGAAGGCGGTAACAAAATAATTGGCGGCTACTGTGCCGCCCGACAGCAGGGCAATATCGGTCGAAGCGGGATCGGCGGCCGCTTCCAGCATTAGTTTTGTGCCCCGGTTGATGCCATCCATGATTTCGTCATGGGCACTGTCGACGGGGGCGCCCGCATCGTTCAGATAGTTGGCCAGCGTATTGCCGTGGCGGTCCATGGTTTCTTTCACCTGAGTGGCGAATTGCTTCAGATTGGCATCCGTACTTTTCTGCTGCATCGTTTGAGCGGCTTCACTCCCCTGCTGACAGGCGGAATGTACCGCCTGGAACCCGGCAATGTGCCATTGTTCCACTGCTTGCTTCGACATGATCCTACTGGTTTGCTTGCTGAATAAGCCACCCGATGTGGCCTGATTACAAATTATAACACTGTGACAATATTTAATGTTTTGTCAGTATGTTAAAAAATATAGATCAGTAGGCGTCTGGTGTTGCCGGCCAGGCGCAGGTGATTTGCAGGTGCACTATTTTTACGTATTATTAGCTACGGGGCTACTTAACGAGCGACGCGATGAAGAAGAATACAGCGGAAAAAGATGTTGAATTACGAACGGCTATTCTGGATCAGGCGACCAAGCTGTTCAAGATTTTTGGTTACAACAAACTGGTGCTGGAAGACATTGCCCGCGCGGTTGGTAAGAGCCGTAGTACACTTTACCTGTATTACAAAGACAAGGAAGCCATCTTCAACGCGATCATCGAACGGGAAATTCAGGCCTACCTGGCGGTACTGACTCAGGATCTACCTAACCACACCACCGCCGTGGCCCAGTTGGAGGCTTACTTTCAGATCAAATTCGATTTTCGCTACGCCAAGGCGACCCAATACCTGACGCTGAATAAGGAGATGACCCGGCAACCCGAACTACTGGCCAGAATGCGGGTATTCAGCGACCCAACCGAACTGGCGCACCTGACCGCCATTATTCGCTTTGGCATCACGAATGGGGAATTTGAACCCTTCAGCGAGCAGCAGATCACCCTGCTGGCCAATCTGCTAATCAGTGCGCTGCACGGTATCTCAAACGATGTGCTGGCGGATGTAGAAACAGCCGACATTGAGCCGGTCAGAGCGATGCTGTCGACGCTGTTTGTCCGGTCACTGGAACGTCACCCGGCCAGGTAAGGCTGTCATCAACGTCATCTTATGTTGTTTGAATTTAACGCTCGTAGCGGGCTATTGCTGCCGTTTGTGCTGGCGGGAGGACTGGCGACTGGCGGGCTGTTGGTCCGGGCTTTTGTTCGCCGTACGGCCCCGGATGCGTTACTAGCGCTACTTTTATTACTTCCCACCCTGAGCGTCGCCGAACGAATGCTTTATTATGCCGGCTGGAATACCCACCCTGGCTACGTCTGGTGGCTACAATACGGCCCCTGGCATTTGGGTCTGGCGGTGGGCCCCTCTTACTACCTGTACTTCCGAAGCCTCACGAACCAGACGTTTCGGTGGCGCAGCTACCGCTGGCATCTGCTACCGGGCCTGCTTCAACTGGTGACCTATGGGGCCGCTGCGCTGGCCGACTGGCTACTGGATTATCCAGCGCACCAGCCAGCCACGATGGGAGCAACCAGCGTACCGGGGCCGGGGGCTACGTTGCTTGAAAGCCTGGGTCGCCCGCTATCGATGCTGGGCTACGGGTTGTTGCTGGGCTACAGTTTACGGATGCTGGTTGATTACCAGCCGTACCGTCGCTATCTCAATGACAACTTCTCGAACCCCGAGCGCCTGCGCTTCAGCGGACTACAGCAACTGCTCGGTTTGCAGTTGCTAGGCCTGACGTTGAGCGTCGTGTTTACCGGGCTGGATGCTGCTTTTGACTTCAGTACTGATGTAGGCTGGGTGGCCTTCGCGCTACGCGGTGGCTTGATTTATGGCCTGCTGGTCGTCGGGATAGAATCCAATTACGCGGCAGCGACGACCCCCCTGCGGTTCGAGGCTGACATAGACGAAACATCGCCCGCTCCGACGAATTTGCCCTGGCCAGAGCAGGCGGATTTGCCGGCACCCACCAACGCGCCGGTAGCTGCTAACGTCCCGGTGTCCGACTCAGAGACCGGGCCTGGGCAGGCCGATAAACTAGCTACTAAGGGCGCTATCGACAAACTCACCTTGCCGCCCGAACTGGAGCCCTGGCGTACCAGGCTGCTGCACCTGATGGACACCCAGCAGCTTTGGCTCGAGCCCGATTTGACCTTGACGGAACTGGCCCGGCAGGTAGGTATTCACCCGGTGCTGCTATCCAAAGTGATCAATATGGGCCTTGGGCAGAACTTCAACGACTTCGTCAATGCGTACCGCGTGGCCGATGCACAGCGAAAACTACGCGACCCACGCTATGCCCATTATTCACTGCTGGGCATCGCTTTGGAGTGCGGATTCAGTTCAAAATCAACGTTTACCCGTGCGTTCAAGAAGCTGACCGGGGCGTTGCCCAGCGAGGCAATGCGCGTCAAATTATAACTTGGCGCGCTGAATGAGTCAGCTAACCCGACTTTTGACCCAGGTTTTACACTAAGCAGGCCACGTGTGTTTCGCAGACTATTGTGGGGACAGCCCGCTCAACGCCAAACCAATGGGATAGAGGTGTGTACTACCCATCTCCTAAAATCAAAGCAGGTTATCAGAATGAAAAAATCCGACGTTAACAGTCCAATCCGTTTTAGTAGCCAGTGGGGTACTACACTTTATCCCCAAACGATCAACGACCAACAGGCAAAAACAGCCATCAACGATAAACACACAGCGATTGTAGCGAAATCAGGCCGGTTCGCGGCTCAACTACTGCTGCTCTTTGCACTGTTCATTATCCATTCGCCGGCAGCAGCGCAAAAGACTTCCGCTCAGGCTTCTAAAAAAGTCGTCGGCCAGCCGATCGATCCAACCACGTTACGCTTACAGTTGACGTTAGTGTACGATCCGGCCGGGGCGGCAACCGGTATTCAGGTGGCTTACCCGTTGCCAGCCAAATCAGGAGAAAAAAAGAATCTTTCGCTGTATCTGGACGACATGTACCCCCTGGAACGCAATCAGGACACGGTGGCCAATTTGCAGGTGAAGGATGCCAGGGGAATCGTTCCGTTCTTAAAACCCGTTCATCTGGACCAAAAGATGCGTTATCAGGCCACCAGAGCGGTTGACGGACCGACGACCGTCAGCTACTTCATCCGGGCCGCCAGGTCCGCCAACCGATTTGGACCACACATTGATATGCAACAGACCGGGGGCGGTTTGTCGGGGTCTTACGTAAGCATACTGCTGTTACCTGAATTCGCTACACCGCTCAGGACCGAACTGGTCTGGAAACTCAAGCCCGGCGATTCGTCCGTAAGCACCTTCGGGAAAGGAAATGCCGTATCAGAAACGGCGTTGCAACGCGATGAATTGCTCTACGCTCAATTCGTGGCCGGGAAGCTGTACAACAATCCGGCTAACGTACCTGATCATGGCTTCAGCGTGTCCGGGCTGGGGCTGACGGAAAAGCAGATTGGTCATTCACTGCCCACTTTCGGGAACGTGTACGAGTCCATGCGGAAGCGCCTGCATGGTTCTGCCAAAACAGCCTTCCGATTCTTTTTTCGTTCGTTTGATGGTGGGCCCCTAATGAGCGGTAGCGCAACCCAGGCGTCATCGAGCGGATCATTTGTTGTCTATATGCCTCCTAACACGTCATTGGAGAAACCAGACGTACTGAATCTGGTGGCGCACGAGATGATCCACGTCTTCGTTAAGAGTGCCGAAACAGATTTGTATTCAGAGGGGATTGCTGATTATTTATCGGCCCTGCTGCCGTACCAGGCCGGGCTTACCTCGCAGGAAAACTTTTTGCGGCTCATCAATGAAGGAGCCGCTCAGTATTACACCAATTCGATCCGGTTGGCCTCTGACAGTACGTATGATAAGCTGAAATGGACGACGACAAACGCCTGGACGCTGGCCTACTCCCGGGGTATGCTTTATTTCGCTAACCTGGACGCCAAATTAAGCCGTCTGCCCGGCCCGCATCCGACCGTTGTGTCGCTGGTCGTGGCCATGAACGACATGGCGAAGACTGGCAAGCCATCCTGGGAAACGGTGCTAAGAAAGAACGTGGGCGAGTGGGCGGTCGATGACTATAAAACGGTGCTCAGTGGCAAGCTGCTGGTTCCGGAACCAGGCGCATTTGGTGCTGATTTTGTCATTGAAAAAATAGAAGCCGGGCTTTTCGATATGTCAAAAGGAGTTAACAAAGGGCAGACTATAAAGGGGTTAAGTCCCTCGTCGAGCGCGGCCAAAGCGGGTCTGAAAAATGGCGACGTGTTTACGGAAACCCTCGATCTGACCCCTGTGTATGGAAGCTATGACAAACCGCTACAAGTGACCGTCAACCGAAATGGGGCTTTGCTGTCTTTCTCGTTTTTACCTCATGGTGAGCTGGTCGAGGCCTGGAAGTGGACTGTAAAAAAACCAGCTGACCGATAAGACAAACAGATCGTGGTTGTTGGTAAAAGTTTTCAGCCATAGATACCCCAATGGGTTATGACGGGGATGATATAGCCCCGAAAATCCAGACACGAACTGTAAGGCTGACACACCAGGGCTGGTGCGGAGTGGCCCGTGCCGGCCGCTTGTCAGTTTCCTGCACCGGCTCACCTACCGCGACAACCTGACCCGTACGGGCGTACCCGTTACGCCCTTCGCCATCAAATTCTCCGGCTGGCTCTCGTTCTAGCGGGGTCTTTTAGGGTTTCGTCGGTTGTATCAGCACTGCCCGGGCCGAACCAATTATTTCGGTTTCGTCAAACATTCGATTCCCAACACGCTTAGGCTATACATCGGACTAACTACCAACCCCTACTCCGTAGTACACTTATGACGAAGAAACGACTGTTGTTTACCGGCGGGTCTGGAAAAGCAGGCAAACACGTAATTCCCTACCTGCTCGACCAGGGCTACACCGTACTGAATGTAGATTTAACCCCGCTGAATCATCCGGGAGTCAATAACCTGACCGCTGACATTACGGATTCGGGACAGGTCTTTAACGCCATGAGTTCGTATGCCAGCCTGGACGAACTGGAACCGGGCCAGGGCGTGCCCGGCTTTGATGCGGTTGTCCATTTTGCGGCCGTACCCAGAATTTTGCTCAAACCCGACAACGAAACGTTTCGAATCAACACGATAGGCACCTACAATGTGATCGAAGCCGCCGTCAAGCTGGGCATCAAAAAGGTCATTATTGCTTCCTCGGAAACCACCTACGGCATCTGCTTCTCGGATGGCCAGACCGATCCGCATGTGTTGCCGCTCGAAGAAGATTATGATGTTGATCCGATGGACAGCTATGGGCTATCGAAGGTGGTCAACGAAAAGACGGCGCGCAGCTTTCAGCGACGGTCAGGGATTGATATCTACGCGCTGCGCATCGGTAACGTGATCGAACCGCACGAGTACGCCGAACTGTTTCCCTATTATTTCGCCCACCCGGAGGTGCGCCGTCGGAATGCTTTCTGTTACATCGACGCGCGGGATCTGGGCCAGATTGTGGACCTGTGCGTGCAAAAAGACGGCCTGGGGTACCAGGTTTTCAACGCGGGCAATGATCACAACGGGGCCATTATTCCCAGCCGGGAACTGGCCGAACGCTTCTTCCCCGGCGTGCCCATTACGCGCGAGCTGGGGGAGAACGAAGCGCTATTTTCTAATCGTAAAATCCGGGAGGTGCTGGGCTTTAAGGAGCAGCATAACTGGCAGAAATACGTAAAAGGCGAGGTGTAAGCCAGTCACTTAGGCCCGGCTACGCTATCCGTTAAGAGATTGTCTAAAGGAATGATTTTTTGTCATCCCGAGCTTGCGAGGGATCTTCGGTGACAACCGTTTTTTTGCTCCCACCGAAGATCCCTCGCAGGCTCGGGATGACAAAAAAGACAATTTTGCCATCAGCAGCGTTTATTACTGGGCCACCCAGCCCCCGTCGACCGAGAAACCAGCGCCCGTGACATAACCCGAGGCCCGGCTGGCCAGGTACAGCGCGAGCCCGCCGATCTCGTGCAGTTCGCCCCAGCGCCCCATTGGGATTTTATCGACAAAAGCCTTATACTTTTCGGGATCTTCCAATAGCGGCAGATTGATATCCGTAGCGAACGGGCCGGGTAAAATGGCGTTGACGGTGATCCCCGTTTTGGCCACTTCCAGCGCCAGCGCGCGGGTCAGTTGCAGAATGGCCCCTTTGCTGGTGGCGTAGGGAGTTCGGTCGGCCAGAGCGGTCAACGCCAGCATCGACCCCATGTTGATAATCCGGCCGTAGCCGTGCTGTTTCATGACCGGCACGACCGCGCGACAAGCCAGCCAGGTGCCGGTAACATTCACCTGCTGTACGCGGGTAAATTCGTCGAGCGACAGGGTTTCGATGCTGCCCCGGATGTTGATACCGGCCGAGTTGATTAAAATATCGACTTTCCCGAACCGATCGACGGTCTGACCCACGGCCGCTTCGACACTTTTTTCGTCCGTTACGTCGCACACGAGACTGACACACTCGCTGGTATAGCGTGCTTTGAGGGCTTCCTCCGCCAGCCGGTTTGTTTCTTCATCGCGGGCGGCAATGACAATGTTGGCCCCAGCCTCGGCCAGTCCCTGTGCCATGGCCAGACCCAGCCCCCGGTTGCCCCCGGTTATCAGCGCCGTTTGACCGTGCAGCCGGAACAGGTCTACAATACTGTGTTCTGTTGGAAGTTGATTCATAGTTATACATTAAAACCGGATTACCCGCCCGACGACAGCCTTCCGGCTTCATCCTCAGCGGTTGTTTAGGATTTTATAATCCCCGGCCAAAACGGCCTTTTGTCATCTCTCGCAGGCTCGGGATGACAAAATAGGCCATAAAACACAACCTTAAACAACCTTTAAGACCTGGCAAGCTACGGGCAATACAGTATCAGCTGCTGACTCAGGTACGAAAAAGCCCGCCGGGAAACCAGACGGGCTTTTTCGTACCTGAGTCAATGTGTTATTTAAGCGACAGCTTAGAGGCAATTTCGGCCGTGTGCCGCCCCTGGAAACGAGCCCCTTCCAGCTCGTTGGCGCTGGGCTGACGTTCGCCCTGACCGCCTGCTACCGTGCTTGCCCCGTAGGGGGTGCCGCCGGTTACCTCCGTATGGCCCATCTGCCCCTGCCAGGCATAAGGCAGCCCGACAATCACAAAGCCGTGGTGCAACAGTTCGGTGTGGAAGGCGCGAATGGTTTCTTCCTGCCCCCCGTGCTGGGTGGCCGTGCTGACAAACGCTCCGCCTACCTTACCGACCAATGCCCCCGTGGCCCACAGGCCACCCGTACTGTCCATAAACGCCTGCATCTGACCGCACAGGTTCCCGTAACGGGTGGGTGTTCCAAACAGGATGGCGTCGTACTCAACCAGTTCGTCGGGTGTGACGACCGGCACGTGAGCGAACGCCTGTTGGGCGGCCGTTGCTCCGGTTTTTTCGAGTATATCGGCGGATAGCGTTTCGGGTACGCGCTTAACAACAACGTCGTTGCCCTCAACCTGACGGGCACCTTCGGCAATAGCTTCTGCCAGCGTCCAGACGTGGCCATAGGTGGAATAAAATACGACAAGCGTTTTCATAATGCGGGGAATGCGTTACTTGAAAGAAAGAGTAATGTCAACAAACCGATAAATGGCTTTGTTGGGACTAAACCACAAATAGACCCGCTTACGAACGTAACACCAGTCGTAAGCGGGTCCATTTGTGGTTTGTCTATCCGGCAATCACACCCTACCGGCAATTTAGACTGAACTCAGCAGGTGCCACGCAAGACGTTTCTTTCACGGGCCACTCAGGCAACCGGGCACTACTACTCCGACCGGAGCGATTTGACGGGATTGGCCAATGCCGCCTGAATGCTTTGCAGACTGATTGTCAGCAGCGCAATGACTACCGCTACCAGTCCCGACAGCGCAAAGATCCACCACGCAATAGCAACCCGGTACGCAAAGCTCTGGAGCCAGCGTTCCATGCCGTAGTACGCCAGCGGACTGGCAATGACAATGGCAACGAGCACCAGTTTGAGAAAATCTTTCGAGAGCAGCGTCACAATACTGGTTACCGACGCACCAAGCACTTTCCGAACGCCAATTTCTTTGGTGCGCTGCCGGGCCAGAAACGACGCCAGGCCAAACAAGCCCAGACAGGCGATGAAAATAGCCAGTCCGGCGAAGACACCCAGAATGGTCTGCTGCCGCAGGTCGGCCTGATACAGCTGGTCGAACTGCTCATCCAGGAATCGGTATTCGAGCGGGTAAGCCGGTTTCGTTTGAGCATACAGGGCCGCAATGGCTTCAACGCCAGCCTGCACGTCGCCGGGTTTCAGCCGAACCAGCCCTACCCGCTGATCGTCGCCCGGCGTAATGACCAGCGGCTCGATACGCTCGCGGAGGGACAGAAAGTTAAAATCCTCGACCACGCCGACAACAGTCTGTCGCGTGCTGTCGCGCAGGGTATTTTTCAGCCACTTGCCGATGGCCTGTTGCGGTGTCCAGCCCATTTTGGCGGCTGCCGTCCGGTTCAGCAACGTCGCCTGTGTGCTGTCGGTCGCGAACGCCGACGACAGATCCCGCCCGGCGATCAGCTTCAGGTTCAGCGTTTTCACATAGTCGAAATCGATGAACTCGGTGCGGGCCCGCCAGCGCTCATCATGCCCCTCTACATCAAACATCTGCGCGTCGAAATAGCCGCCCGGCTCGCCCGACATCAGCGATACGGCCGACACCCGGCTTTGCCCCAGCAGGTCGCCTTTTCGCTGGGTGAGAAAGTTGTAGATATCCTCATTATCAATGGGAATGACCAGCGTTTGTGCGCTGTTGTAGCCCAGCTCCTTGTGTTTGAGGTAGTGCAGTTGCTGGGTGACGATGGCCATCCCCAGCATCAGCACGATCGAAATGCTGAACTGAATCACGACCAGCACCTGCCGGAACGACGTGCTGCCCCGGCCCGGCCGAAGCTTTCCTTTCAGGGCCTGTATGGGCGAAAAAGCCGCCAGCACAAACGCCGGATAGCTACCCGCCAGAAAGCCGGTTACGACGACGATACCAATCAGAAACAGGGTGATCGGTAGCGCGTAAGCCGCTAGTTGTATCGGCTGGCCCAGCAGCTGTGCATACGCCGGCAGCGACAGAGCAACCAGCCCGACAGCCAGTCCGCAGGAAAGCGTGGTCAGCAGCACCGATTCACCGATAAACTGCCACACCAGATGTAGCCTGACGGCTCCCAACACCTTACGGACGCCAATCTCACGCGACCGCTCCATCGCCCGAACCGTCGACAGGTTCATGAAGTTGATACAGGCCACCAGCAAAATGAGTGCGGCAATCGACAGGAAGAGGTACACCACTTTTTTGTCGCCATGCTTCAGACTATCGAACGCACCCTGTTCGAAGTAGATGTCGTGCAATGGCGTGAGCGACAGGGAGAAGCGGAACCCGAACTGCTTCATAACGGGGCCCATGTATTTCTGCATGAAGCCCGGCAGGTTGCGTTCGATCTGCGCCAGATTAGCCGATGGGGCCAGCTGCACATAGGTGTACACGGCATTGTTGATCCACTGCGTCATGTACGGGTCGGTCTTGTAGTTGACCAGCGGCACCACCAGATCGAAACTCAGGTGCGAGTTGGTCGGTACGTCCTGGGCAATCCCCGTTACTTTCAGCGGCAGGTTTTTATCGAGCTTGATTAGCTGACCGAAGGCGTTGTCGACGCTGCCAAAGTATTTGCGCGCCGTCGACGCCGTCAGGACCACGCTGCCCGGATTAGTGAGCGCCGTCACGGCATCGCCTTTGAGCAATGGAAACGAGAACAATTCGAAAAAATCGGCGTCGGCGTCAATAACGTTTCGTTCGTGAAACGATTTATTCTGACTCGTTACCAGCGCATTTGTACGACGCACGCGCACAGCCCGGCTGATCTGCCCCTTGAAATCGTTTAGCAGGGCGGGCCCGTACGGACCTGACAGATACGCAACCGGTATAGCCTTCCCGTTTTCATCGATGTTCCGCATGACCCGGTAAATCGATGCCCCGTTTCGGTGAAACCGGTCAACGCTGTACTCAGTCATGATAAACAGAAAAATCAGCAGGCACACGGCGATACCGATCGACAAACCCAGCAGGTTGATAATCGAAAAAACCTTGTTTTGCAGCAGGTTTCGCCAGGCGATTTTGAGATAGTTACGTACCATAAACGTCAGAAATGGAAAGCTGTCGACGATAAGGTCAACTCCTGTGCCACCGTCGATACTAGCCGTTTTCCGGGCAGGAAGGCCGTTTTTCCGTTTCCAGCTGTCCACTAGCGGACACTATTTGTCCAGTTGCGAACAGCTGATAAAAGCCCCGATGGCACGCTTTGAAACTATTTCTTCAATTCTGGTGACATAATCACACAACCTGTCTAAAAATGCGTAGCTTCGGCGGCACAACTTCACCGACATGAACTTGATCTATCGCCCGGCTACTCAGGATGATCTTACAGCCATCGTCGCCATGCTGGCCGATGATGCACTGGGGGCAACCCGCGAGCAGTTCCAGACGCCCCTGCCCGTAACCTATCTACAGGCGTTCGACGCTATCAGCCGCGACAGCAACCAGGAATTGATGGTTGCCGAACACAACGGCGAAGTCGTCGCCACGTTTCAGCTAACGTTTATTCCGTATCTGACGTATCAGGGCGGCATTCGGGCGCAGATTGAAGCCGTACGGGTCAAGTCGACCTACCGGGGGCAAGGCGTCGGTACCGAGCTGTTTCAGTATGCCGTTCAACGGGCTACCGATCGGGGTGCCCATGTGCTTCAGCTGACGACGGATAAAAAACGGCCCGATGCCAAACGGTTCTACGAATCACTCGGCTTTGTCGACTCCCACGAAGGCATGAAGCTTCATCTGACCCGTTAACCTCTTTTTTTCAAAACCAACTTATCGACTACTGATGAGCAAACTCATCGACCTCTCCAAACCCATTCGCTATACTGCGCAGGACCCGTGGTTTATGCGGGTAAAAATCAAACATAAGCCCCATCAGCAGGCGCGGTGGCTCATTCGGTTGCTGGGTCTACCCTTCCGGCTATTTCCACCCCGCTTCGTCGGCTGGGCCGACGACACCATTCAATCGATGGGCGTCCATGCCACAACCCACCTCGACGCACCCTGGCACTATGCACCAGAAGTAGCAGGGCAACCCGCCAAAACCATCGATCAGATTCCGCTGGACTGGTGCTACGGCGATGGCGTGGTTATCGACATGAGCCACAAAGCCGACTTCGATCCAATCACGCCAGCCGATTTACAGCAGGCGCTGCACCAGACGGACGTAGTGCTCAAACCAGCCATGATCGTACTGATTCGGACGGGACGGTCGCGCTTTAACGGTCAGAAAAACTTTGCGGACGTGGGCACCGGCATGAGCGCCGACGCCACGCGGTGGCTGATCGGTCAGGGCATTAAAGTGATGGGTATCGACCAGTGGGGCTGGGATTTACCCCTGCGCCATATGATTGCGCAGGCCAAACTACGTGGGGATCAGCACCTGTTCTGGGAAGGGCATCTGGTGGGGCAGGAGCACGAGTACTGCCACATGGAGCAGTTGGTGAATCTGGAAGCGTTACCCGTGACCGGCTTCAAAGTCTGCGTATTTCCCCTGAAGATCGTTGGCGCGTCGGCCGCACCCGCCCGCGTCGTGGCCATTCTGGATGAGTAGAGACGCAGGATCCTGCGTCTCTACCTGCATCAGCCCAGACCAGCCGATTTTATTGCTTAAACCGCTCCAGCACCTGCTCCACGGTCAGGTGTTCCAGCGATGGGGCGACCATGTCGGCCTGCGTCAGCACGTCGGGCGATCCCAGCCCGACGGTGTGCATACCGCCCCGTTTTCCGGCTTCGATACCCGCTACGGCATCTTCAAACACGACGCATTCGGCCGGCTGTACCTCCAGTTCGGCTGCTCCTTTGATAAACACCTCCGGGTCGGGCTTACCCTTGCTAATTTTGTTACCGTCGATCACCGCGTCGAATACCTCGCTCATGCCGATGCGCTCCAGAATGAGGGGCGCGTTCTTACTGACCGATCCCAGCGCCGTTTGCAACCCCGCTTTGCGCACCTGCGAGAAAAACGTCGCCACGCCCGGCAGAATATCATCCGGCGTCATGCGGCTGACCTGCTCCAGATACCATTCGTTTTTCTGCGTCGCCAGCTCCTGCTTCCGCTCGTCAGACAGCGTCTGACCACCTTCCGCCAGGATCAGATCCAGCGATTCCATGCGGCTAACTCCTTTCAGCCGCTCGTTGAATTCTTCCGAAATATCGAATCCCAGCTCATTGGCCAGCCGACGCCAGGCCTGATAATGGTAAATCGCCGTATCGACAATCACCCCGTCGAGATCAAATAAGAATGCCCTGATGGCCATGTATGTGCAGTTAGTTGTGGGACAAAATAACCGGTCGGGTTGCCTATATCGTCATCACAACCTCGCCCGCTGTTTGTCAACGACTATTAGCCTATTGATGTTCGCATCCTGGTCACTATAGCCATTCAGGTCGACCCACCTGTTACCTCGTCCACTTAGCGCGAAAGCCGACAATCCAGCCGCAGACTAAAATTATAAGAAAATATATCAGTCTAGTATATATATTGTTTACATAAAGTAAGTTCACAAAAACAAGTGCTTACTCATTTTGCTACTTCACGTTATGTTTATCAAAGTTGAAACGAAAGACAACGAGCCGATAGCCCTGAATGTATATAATATCGTGGCTATTATTCCGAGCGAACAGGGAAGCGTAATCTGCTGCAATGGTCCCATTTGCGGCCAAAAGGACACTATGTCACTGGAGGTGCCCCATCTACTGGAAGATCTAATGTGGGCTGTCGAACAGGGCCGGACTTACCCAATCGTTACGGTACCCTGAACAAACTCAAACAGAAACCCCTGTGCCAGGCTGACCAGGGGTTTCTGTTTACAGGACTGCACCTGAGTAAACCTTTAGCGTAGCTGCACGTCGCCCGTCTGATAGGGTATCAGCTGAGGGGCATCGGCGGGGAGTTCGGTGATGAGGTAGTCGATCTGGCGGAGATCGGCGATTTTCATACGCATCACGCTGTTCAGTTTCTCCGAAATTGCCAGAACCGCAACGTTTGCAGACGCCTGAATCATGGCCTTCTTGGCCTGCACCGTTTCCCAGTCGGAGTCGGTCAGGCCACCGTGGGCGTCGATGGCGTTGGTACCGATGATGCACAGATCAGCCCGAAATTCGGACAGCCGCTGGTACACTTCGCCCCCCACGCTCATCTGACTGTAGCGCGAGATCTGCCCGCCGACCATGATAATTTCCAGATTCGGCTTGTCCATTAGTTCGACAGCCGTGAGTGGGTTGACCGTGACGAACGTCGCCCGTAGCTCGGTTGGAATCAGCTTGATTAATTCCCGGATCGTTGTACCCCCCCCGATCAGAATCAGCATCCCGTCGTGCAGCAGCGGCAGGCACTTTTCGGCGATAACCCGCTTATTCTGATGGCCGTAGGTTTCCTGAAGCGATGAGCTGTGGTGATAGGCTTTCGACATCGCCCCCCCCCGAATTTTGATTACTTTGCCCTCATCAGCCAGTTCGTTGATGTCGCGCCGGATGGTGTCTTCGGATACGTTGAGCGTGGTAGCCAGGTCGCCCAGATACACGCGGGTGTGCAGATTGATCTGTTTGAGCAGCAGCTCTTTGCGCTCCTCTTTGACTAAGACAATGGACGGGTCGGTCGCCAGCATGGAATAACTACGGGTGAAAGACAGAATAGCGTGGCAAAGATGGCTGAATTATCAACCGACTGCCAGTATGTACCGATTAAGGAATCGGCTTTCAAACTGTTGCAATATTTAAACAATACATATTGTAATAATTGCAAACAAAAGTAGGCACTATACTCATAAAGCCAATTATTATTCGCAAAAATCTTGTTATAAAGGTTTTAGTCGCAATATTTGCAATTAGATAACGCAACTTCTGCAATAAGCTACCTGCATACTACATACCTGACTATATCGATGCACAAACTATCCCTGACTACCCAACGGGCCGGTTCACCCGTACTGCTGCTGCTAGGGTGGCTGCTGAGCCTGCCCGCACTGGCCCAGACGCTGACCGGTAAAGTGACCAATAGTGCCGACAACTCGGCGCTGCCCGGCGTAACGATCGTCGAGAAAGGCTCGGCCAAAGGCACCGTCACCGACAGCGACGGGAACTACACGCTCCGGCTATCGGGTCCGCAGGCGACCGTCGTGCTGTCGTATATCGGTTTCACCCGGCAGGAGGTTGCCGTAGCGGGGCAGTCGGTGCTGAATGTGGCCCTGAAGGAAGACCAGACCCAACTGGGCGAGGTCGTGGTTACGGCGCTGGGTATCAACAAAGAAAAGAAAGCCCTGGCCTATTCGGTCACGGAAGTGAAAGGGGCGGAGTTTACCCAGGCGCGGGAAAACAACGTCGCCAACGCCCTGACAGGTAAGATTGCCGGGGTCAACGCCACCGGCCTGTCGACGGGGCCGGGCGGGTCGAGCCGGATCATTATCCGGGGCAACGGCTCGCTGACCGGCGACAACCAGCCGCTGTACGTCATCAACGGGATGCCGATTGACAACACGACGCCCGGCGGCAGCGCCACCACCAACGGCGGACAGGGCAACGTGGACCGGGGCGACGGCATCGGCGGCATCAACCCCGACGATATCGAGTCGATCAGCGTGCTCAAAGGCGGTACGGCCTCGGCGCTTTACGGTTCGCGGGCGGCCAACGGGGTTATCCTGATCACGACCAAGAAGGGCCGGGCGCAGAAAGGCATCGGCGTGGAGTTCAACAGCACGTTTACCGCCGAAACACCGGCCGTTATTCCCGACTGGCAGTATGAGTACGGACAGGGCGACGGTGCGGCCAAGCCGACGACGCAGGCGCAGGGCATTGCCTGGGGACGCCGGTCGTGGGGCGCCAAAATCGACGGATCGGATTTCGTAGCCGCCGACGGGCAGACGCACCCGTACGTGGCCCAGCGCAACAACATCAAAAATTTCTACCAGACCGGCACCACTTTCACCAACACGCTGGCGTTTACGGGCGGCAACGAGAGCGTAAACTACCGCTTTTCGGTGGCCGACCTCAACTCGCGGGGTATTCTGCCCGGCACCACCTACAACCGCAAAAACGGCACGCTGAACCTGACCGGCACGTTCGGCCCGAAGATCAGTCTGGAAGCCACCGGGCAGTATATCCTCGAAACGGGCCACAACAAAACCGGCGCGGGCGATGCCCTCGGCAACCCCAACTGGACGCCCTACATGATCGGCAACACGTCGGACATTCGGTGGCTGTCGCCGGGCTACGACGCCAGTGGTAACGAGATCCCCTGGAACGACGCGTCGATTGCGTCCAACAGCTATTTCGTCATCAACAAGTATCAGCAGGACGACCAGAAAAACCGGTTTATCGGTCAGCTGGGACTAAGCTACAAACTGCTCAAAAACCTGACGGTGAAGGGCATCGTCAGCCGTGATTATTACGGCTACAACTACAAATACATTCTGCCGACGGGTACGCTCTACGTGCCGAACGGGCAGTACACGCAGCTGAAAACGGATGTCAACGAAACCAACGCCATGCTGACGGCCAACTACAACACGACCTTTGCCCGGCACTGGGGTCTGTCGGCGCTGGCGGGGGTCAACGGGCGGAACTTCAACTACAACCAGCTGAGCATCTACGGGCAGAATTTCATCATCCCGTATTTCTACAGCGCCACCAACCTGTCGACCACGACCACCACGCCCCTCAACCAGCGCACCCGCACAAACTCGGTGTTCGGGTCGGTCGATCTGGACTACAAAGGCGTGGCGTTTCTGACCATGACGGGCCGGCAGGACTGGTTTTCGACGCTTAGTCCGCAGAACAACACGATCTTCTATCCGTCGGTGGGCGGTAGCTTCGTCCTCTCGCAGGCCGTGACGCTGCCCCGCGCCATCGACTACGCCAAAGTGCGGGCGTCGTGGGCGCAGGTGGGTGGGGCCACACCCGACCCCTACGCCATCAACCTGACGTATTCGATGGTCACCAGCTCGGGGCAGCCCCTTCAGAACGTGACCAGCAATGCCATCACCAACACGGGTCTGAAGCCGCTGACCTCCACGACCTACGAACTGGGCGTCGACCTGCAATTTTTTAACAAACGGCTGGGCCTCGACCTGACGTATTACAACCGCGCCACCACCAACGACATCGTCCAGACGAGCATCTCTTCGACCTCGGGTTACAACTCGGTGTACCTGAACGTGGGCAAGCTGAATAACCGGGGGATCGAAGCCCTCGTGACGGTAAAACCCCTGAGCAACAGCAGCAAACTGGGCTGGAACTTGAGCTACAACTTCGCCTACAACCAGAGCAAAGTGGTGAAGCTGGCCGACGGAATCAGCTCGATGCAGATGGCGACATCGGTCGGTAACTGGGCGTATATCAACTCCATCGAAGGTCGCCCCTACGGCACCATCGTCGGGACGACGCGCGTGCGGGACGCCAGCGGCAACATCGTCTACGACCCCACCACGGGCTTCGCGCAGAAGTCGGCGTTGCAGGAGCTGGGCAACGGGGTTCCACCCCTCACGATGGGCCTGAGCAACGAATTCCGCTACCGCAATTTCTCGCTCAACGTACTGGTCGACGGGAAGTTCGGCAACAAAGTGTTCTCGGTGCTGGAAGTCTACGCCAACCGGATGGGCAAGCTCAAGCGGACACTCGACGGGCGCGAAAACGGCCTGACCGTGACGGGCGTGACGGCCTCGGGCGATGCGTTTACCAAGACGATTGCTAAAGAAAATCTGCGCAACTACTACGACAACGACAAGAACTACACCGAGCTGTTTCTGCACGACGGCAGCTTCGTGAAGCTGCGCCAGATCATCTTCAGCTACAACGTGCCGGTAAACGTTATCCGGTTCGTGAAACTCCAGTCGGCAAGCGTATCGTTCGTAGCCCGCAACATCCTGACGCTCTACAAACAGACCGACAATTTCGACCCCGAGCAAAGCTTTACCAACAGCTCGAATCAGGGCTTCGAATCGCTGGGGTTGCCCCGCACCCGCAGCTACGGTGTCAACTTAATGGTCAAATTCTAACCCGACCTATCAGCCATGATCAAGCCATTTCATAAATTCTATTACGCCCTGCTGGCCACGTTGCTGCTGAGCAGTTGCGACAAGGGCTTCGAGGCCATCAACACCAACCCCGACGCGTCGAGCACCATCAGCCCCGACTTCGTATTCACCAAAGCGCAGTACGACGCGGTGGGCAACGTCATCACGGGCTTACAGGGTACGATGCAGTACAGCACCAGCTACAACGACGTGGCGGGCTGGGGCGCCAAGTACATTTTCAATCAGGGTACCGCCCCCTACACGGTATTCAGCAACGCCTACCCCAACGAAATCAATGAGATCGAAGAGGTGATCAGGGCGTTGCAGAAAGATGCGTCGCTGGTCAACAAGCTGGCCATTGCCCGCATCTGGCGGGTGTTCTGCTACTCGCGGGTAACCGATCTCTACGGCGACATTCCGTACACGCAGGCCGCGCAGGGCTACACAAACAGCCTGTTTAAACCCGCCTACGACCCCCAGCAGGCCATCTATGCCGACCTGTTGAGCGAACTGGAAAAAGCCATCGGCTCGTTCGACGCCACCAGATCGACCTTCGGCGCGGCCGACCTGCTCTACGGGGGCGACATCACCAAATGGAAAAAGTTCGGCTACTCGCTCATGCTGCGGATGGGGATGCGGATGACCAAACCCGACATCGCCAGCGCCGAAACCTGGACCAAAAAAGCCATCGCGGGCGGGGTGATTATGGACGATGCTGACCTGGCGAAAATCACGTATCTGGCGTCGGGGCAGGTCATCAACCAGAACCCGCTGGCCTACTGGATGCTCAACAGCGATTACATCAAGGCCGACGGCAACAGCAACCCAGAGGGCGGCAAGTACCACGAAACCTTTATCAACTACCTGAAAAAGACCAGCGATCCGCGGCTGCCGGTGCTGTCGGTAGTGTACGTCAACGGAAAAGCCAGCACCGACGTGAGCATCCAGAAAGGTATGTCGGCCTCGATTCCGAATACCAAACCTGCCGACTTCGTCACGTATTCGGAGCCGAATCAGAACACGCTGCTCAAGCTAAGTGCGCCGATGATCGTCATCAGCAACGCCGAAATGGATTTCCTGCTGGCTGAAGCCGCCCTGCGCGGCTGGTATACCGGCGCAACGGCGGCCGCGCTCTACGCGCTGGGTATCCGGGCGGGGATGCGGCAGTGGGCCCTCTACGGCAATGACGGGGTAATCTCGTCATCCGCTATCGAGACCTACGCTACGGCGCAGGCCCTGGTGACGAACGCAACGATGGCGAAACAGATGGAGCAGATTCATACGCAGTTCTGGGTGTCGCTCTTCCCCAATTCGCAGGAGACGTTCCTCAACTGGCGCCGGACGGGTTACCCGGCCCTAGTACCTAATAATTACGTCGGCAACATCACCAACGGGCAGATTTTCCGGCGGATGCTGTACCCCGCGCTGGAAGAAAACCTGAACACCGAAAACTACCGGACGGCCGTAACCCGGCAGGGCGAAAACACGTTCCTGACCCACATCTGGCTCGATAAGTAAACACGTTGGTAGAATGATGTGAGATGGAGTCGCTCATTTTTTGTCATCCCGAGCCTGCGAGGGATCTTCGGGTAAGGTTGAAAAGCTATCTATTTACCGAAGATCCCTTGCAGGCTCGGGATGACAAAAAATCATCCTTACAATGGCTGACATTCAATATCTATACACACCCTCCAGTAGTTACGGTAAACGAACGTGCAATCAGTCTCTACATATCGTCGGCTGTTTCCAAGCCGTCTGACCAGTAACCAGTAGTTTTTTTTCACGTGCGCATCATAGGTTTATTAGTGATAATCGGGTTTGGCTGGGCGACGTCTTTCGCTCAGCCAACTTCTTCTGACTCGACCGGCCTGATTCCCCGGCCGGTATCGGTCCGGCTTACGTCGGGCACGTTTACGCTGAACAAACAAACCCGCCTATTAGCCGACCGGTCTGTACCTGCCTCTACAATTGCAATGGCCCGTGAATTGACCGGCTTTCCGCTTCTCCCGACACCCGCCCCGACTACCCAATCGCTTATCCAGCTTACCATTGACTCATCGGCAGTTCCTAACCCCGAAGGCTACCGCCTGACGATTTCCCCCGCCCGAATCATACTCACGGGCCACGACGACGCGGGTTTGTTCTACGGCCTGCAATCCATCTATCAACTAATCGAACTGGCCACGCCAACGGGCAAAATACCCTGTCAGCAGATCGACGATTACCCGCGTTTTCCGTACCGGGGCATGCAGCTCGACGTCAGCCGCCATTGGTTTCCGGTGTCGTTCCTCAAGAAATACATCGACAATCTGGCCCGCTACAAACTCAACACCTTCCACTGGCACCTGACCGACGATCAGGGCTGGCGTATCGAAATCAAACGCTACCCCCAGCTACAACAAACAGCCGCGTACCGGGCACAGACGCTGATCGGCCACAAGAAGGAGTTGCCCCACCGTTTCGACGGAAAGCGGTATGGCGGCTATTACACGCAGGACGAGGTGCGCGACCTGGTCCGGTACGCGGCCGACCGGCACGTCACGGTTATTCCCGAAATCGAGATGCCGGGCCACGCGCTGGCAGCGCTGAGCGCGTTCCCAAACCTGGGCTGCCTGAAACCCGACGGATCACCCGGCGGACCCTACGCAGCGGCTACGTTCTGGGGTATTTTCGACGACGTATTCTGCGCGGGTAACGACAGCACGTTTACCATGCTGACCAACGTGCTGGATGAGGTGATCCAGCTTTTTCCGGCGCGCTACATCCACATCGGGGGCGACGAATGCCCGAAGGTGCGCTGGCAGACCTGCGCCCGCTGTCAGGCCCGCATCCGGTCGGAGAAGCTGGCCAACGAGAATGAGTTGCAGCGCTATTTTATCCGGCGCATCGAGCAGCACCTCAACCGGCGGGGTCGGCAGTTGATCGGGTGGGACGAGATTCTGGAAGGGCACAATCCCAACCTGCGCCTGTCGGACAGCGCGGTCGTGATGAGCTGGCGCGGCATCGACGGCGGTATTCAGGCCATGCGGCAGCACCATTACGCCATCATGACGCCCGAAAGCCACGTGTATTTCGACTACTACCAGTCGCTGCACCCCGACGAGCCGCTGGCGGCTGCGGGCTACACCCCCCTGCACAAAACGTACAGCTACGAACCCCTGCCCGACAGCCTGAGCACCACCGATGCGCGGTATCTGCTGGGCGTGCAGGGCAACGTCTGGACCGAATACATGCCCACACCCGACAAAGCGGAGTACATGGTATTTCCGCGTCTGCTGGCTCTGGCCGAAACCGGCTGGACACCCCGCGACCAGCGCAGCTACCCCGATTTTCTGCGTCGGCTCCGGCAGCAGCGCCCCCTCCTCGACCGCCAGCACATCCACTACGACCCGCATTTCGACGAACCCACCGATACCGTCAGCGTATCACCAACCAGGCAGATTTTGTACGCACTGACGACCACCCACCCCGACGCGCAGCTTCGCTACACCACCGACGGCAGCACACCCACCAGCCGTAGTCCGTTGTACACAAACCCACTGCCCGTTACGCAGAGCAGCACCATCCGGGCGGCCCTGTTCGTCGACGGTCGTCAGCAGGATCGAATCGTAAGTCAGGCATTTACGATCAGTAGGGCGACGGGCAAGTCGGTTACGGTCAGTCCGCTGCCGGCGGGTGCGTACCGACCGGCGAGTATGCAGGTGCTGGTCAACGGACGCATGGGTACGACGCGCTACAACACCGGCGAGTGGGTCGGCTTCTCCGGCACCGACCCGACGATTGTGGTCGACCTCGGCAGTATGCAACCGATTTCGCAGGTCGGCACGCACATACTGGCCTACCGCTGGCAGCGCATGTGGCCCCCGAAGCAGCTCCGCATCGCCGTGTCGAGCGATGGCAAAACCTACCGCGACGTGTATGAACAAACCCACTTCCCGATCAACGGCATCAACCCTGTCGATGGCCACTTTACCCCGACACAGGCTCGTTACATCCGTATTCAGGCCACCAATCAAGGCACCATCCCGACCGGTGAATACGGAGCCGGTGGCAAAGCTATGCTGCTGCTCGATGAAGTGATTGTCCGGTAATTTATCCTCCGGATGGTCTGGCTGACGCACATGTAGAGACGCAAGATATTGCGTCTCTACGCCGGCCGGATGGTTCCGCACCGGAGGGTTACACTCAGTAAAAACAGATACATTTCCCCTTTTCCCCACTCATGCGTCAATTGATTCGTTTTGCCTGCCTACTGCTGTTGCTGACAACCCACCAGGGTTGGGCGCAGGAGAAGCTGGGCGTCAACCACAACAAACCCGAACGCGAAACCTGGCTCAAAGACGCGGGTTTCGGTATGTTTATCCACTGGAATGTCGATACGCAGTTGGGTGTCGTGATTAGTCATTCGCTCGTCGGAGCCTCGCCCGATTACGTCGACCGGTACATCCGCGAACTGCCCAAAACGTTCTACCCTAAAGACTGGGACCCCGAACGGATCGTGATTCTCGCCAAAAATGCGGGCATGAAATACATCATGTTCACGACCAAACATCACGCGGGCTTCTGCATGTGGGACACCAAAACCACTGACTTCGGGGTAATGAATACGCCCTACAAAAAGGACATCGTCCGGCAGTTTGTCGACGCGTGCCGCAAGTGGGGGCTGGCTGTCGGGTTCTATTATTCACCCGAAGATTTTTCGTTTGCCTACCGCAACGGCATGAAAGACATCACCCGCGACGGGCACTGGGAGAAAGCGAAGCCGTTTCAGGCCAAGTACAAAACGTTCGTGGAAGCGCAGTGCCGCGAACTGATGACCAACTACGGCCCCGTCGACCTGTTTTTTATCGACAGCGATGTGCTGCGCGAAGAAGTCAAGGCGACGGTCTGGAAACTCCAGCCTAACTGCCTGATTACACGGGGTGCCCTGCAGACGCCTGAACAGTACATGCCCGGCGAAACCCTCGAACGACCGTGGGAAAGCAACATGACGATGGGTACAGCCTGGAACTACAAGCCCACCAACGACCACTACAAATCGGGCACGGAACTGCTCAACTTTCTGATCGAAGCGCGGGCGAAGGGCGGCTCGTACCTGCTCAACGTCGGCCCGACGCAGTGGGGCGACCTCAACGAAGGGCAGATGGGTCGGCTGATGGAAATTGGCGCGTGGCACTTCATCAACCACGAATCCGTTCACGACGTCCGGCCCTGGATCATCCGCAATGAGGGCGACATCTGGTTTACGAAGCACAAGACCGACAACACCGTTTTTGCCTACCTGACGGGTATGCCCGACTGGCCACGCGGGCAACGCCGTGAGTTTCTGATTCGGTCGGTGAAAGCCACTGGCAAAACGGAGGTCAGTGTGCTGGGACAAACGGGTAATGTGGTCGAATACCAGCCCACCAACGACGGACAGACGCGCTTCGAGCAAACGCCGGAGGGCCTGAAAGTATCGGTGGTGCGGGCGCAGCGGATCTACAACAACCACAAGTGGCCCAACCCCATCGTGCTGAAGCTGACCAACGTGACGCCCGCCGTTGAGCCGACGCAGTTCCGCACGATGCCCGCCGAGAAACTGCCCAACGGCAATCTGAAACTAACGGCCAACGTGCTGAAACTGGGCGACGGCAAACAGTACCGCCTAGGCTTTGCCTACCGCCCGGTGCAGAGTTCGCTCAACGAAGACTTCAATCAACCCTGGACGCTGACGGACGTGTACCCGGTTTCGCAGACCGGCTCCCAAAGCCTGGAACTGATGCCGGGAACGCTGAAAACCTACGACGAAATTGAATACCGCGCCGTGCTGATTCAGGATGGTCTGTCTATCGACGGCAATACCCTGAGCATCAGCAAGCTGAGACTAGACTAGTTTACGGTTTGTGGTTTGTGGTTGCTGGCGCAAGCATTTTCCGCCGGAGGAACTACAAACCGCCCGGCGGCCCGGCATAAACTACGAACCACAAACCCAAAAAAAAATCTATGCCCCTGCTAACCGTTGGCCTGTGTGTACTGCTACTGATCCTGATGATTTCATGGGGAAAGGTCAGCCCGTTTCTGTCGTTTCTGGTCGTGTCGCTGCTGGCGGGTACGCTGCTGGGTATGCCCCTGGTCGACGTGGCCAAATCCGTGCAGAAAGGCATCGGCGACACGCTGGGCGGGCTGGTCGTGGTAATTGCGCTGGGTGCCATGCTGGGCAAACTGGTCGCCGAAAGCGGGGCCGCGCAGACGATTGCCGGGGTGATGATGAACCTGTTCGGGCAACGCTACATCCAATGGGGGCTGATGTGTACGGGCTTTATCATCGGTATTCCGCTGTTCTACAACGTCGGGTTCGTGCTGATGATCCCGCTGATTTTTTCGGTCGTGTACCGCTACAAACTGCCCGCCGTGTACATCGGCCTACCCATGCTGGCGTCGCTGTCGGTAGCCCACGGCTTCCTGCCGCCCCACCCCTCCCCGGCCGCGCTGGTGACGCAGTTCGGCGCGAACATGGGGCTGACGCTACTGCTCGGCATCAGCATCGCCATTCCGACGATCATCCTGGCCGGACCCGTTTTTTCGCAGACCCTGAAAGGCATCCACGCCGAACCGCTCGACACCTTCACGACTAAACCCGTTCCGCTCGACAACCGGCCCGGCACGCTCAACAGCTTTCTCTCGGCCCTGCTGCCCGTTGTGCTGCTGGCGATTACGACGGTGCTGCGCGTCGCTTTCCCGACCAACGACGCACTTATGACGTCGACGGCCTTCATCGGCGATCCGGCCGTGGTGATGCTTATTTCGGTGCTCGTCGCGACGGTGAGTCTGGGACTGTCCAACGGCAAAACGATGCCGCAGGTAATGAAAATTTATGAAGAAGCGGCTAAAGACGTAGCCATGATTCTGCTCATCATCGCCGGAGCGGGTGCGCTGAAGCAGGTGCTGTCCGACAGTGGATTAAGTCTGGAACTGGCCACGCGGCTGCAAACGCTGACGCTTCCCCCACTGGTGCTGGGCTGGCTCATTGCCGCCATCATCCGCGTCTGTCTCGGTTCGGCCACCGTTGCGGGGCTTACTGCCGCCGGTATCATCGCGCCCATCGTCGCTCAGCAGCACGTCAACCCAAACCTGATGGTCATTGCCGTCGGGGCGGGCAGTCTGATGTTCTCGCACGTCAACGACCCCGGCTTCTGGCTCTTCAAGGAATACTTTAACCTCAGCCTGAAAGACACGATCCGGTCGTGGTCATTAATGGAAACCATCGTGGCCTTCGCCGGTCTGGCCGGGGTGCTGCTTTTTAATTTAGTCATGTAACGTTTACGAGTAGCCTGGACCTCCAGGTCCGGGTGGCCGTCAGGCCAACTACGCAAGGCGGCAGCTTTGTTGGCCTAACGGCCACCCGGACCTGGAGGTCCAGGCTACTCGTACACCGAAAACTGTAAACTGTAATCATGTCCATCGACACACTCTCGCCCGAAGCGGCTTTCGCTCAACTGAATCTGACCCTGCCCCCCGCCCCCCGGCCACTGGGCGTTTACAAACCGTACCTGATCGACGGCAACTACCTGTACGTGTCAGGTCATGGCCCGGTGCAGGACGACAAAAGCCTGATTATCGGGCGTATCGGCACCGACGCCAATCCCGCCGACATGAACATGGAGCAGGGCAAACTGGCCGCCCGGCAGGTGGGCCTGACTATCCTGTCGACTATTCAAACTCACCTCGGCAGCCTCGA
This sequence comes from uncultured Spirosoma sp., assembly GCA_964581865.1. Taxonomy (GTDB): domain Bacteria; phylum Bacteroidota; class Bacteroidia; order Cytophagales; family Spirosomataceae; genus Spirosoma. Next base: position 65,752 of record CAZOQC010000016.1, on the reverse strand, counting down.
CCGGGTAAAGCGGGTTATCAAGGTCCTCGGCATGGTCAACTGCACCCCCGACTTCGAGCGGCACCCCTACATCATAAACGGGTGCAGCGAACTCTTCGCGCAGGTGTGGGGGGAAGAAAACGGCATCGGCGTCCGGTCGGCGGTTGGCTTCGGCTCCCTGCCCGACAACATCCCCGTCGAGATCGAAGCCTTATTTGAACTGGTGTAGCTTTTTTTAAACACAGAGAGAACAGAGGATTTCACAGAGCACACGAAGAAAAAATCTCTGTTTTCTCTGTGAAACCTCTATGTCCTCTGTGTTTAAGTAATCCTTTCCTCTTATGACCAACTGGTACACGATTACCGACGTCGATGCGCTCGACACGCCCGCGCTGGTGATCTACCCCGACCGCGTCCGGCAGAACATCGACCGGCTGCTGGCATACGTCGACGACGTGGCCCGGCTGCGTCCGCACGTCAAAACGCATAAGTCGCCCGACGTCAGCCGGTTGTTGCTCGACGCTGGGATTCGCAAGTTCAAGTGCGCGACCATTGCCGAAGCCGAGATGCTGGCCGATGCCGGTGCGCCCGACGTGCTCCTGGCTTACCAGCCGGTGGGGGCCAAACAGCAGCGCCTGATCGACCTGATCCGGGCGTATCCAAACACGCGCTTTGCCTGCCTGATCGACAACCTGACTACCGCCGAACAACTCTCGGAACGGGCAACAGCCGCCGGACTAACCATTCCGGTGTACATCGACCTGAACGTCGGGATGAACCGCACGGGTATCCTGCCCGACGACAAGGCCGCCACCCTGTACGAGCAACTGGCGACGCTACCCGGCATTCAGCCCGTTGGTCTACATGCCTACGACGGGCACCTCCGCGATACCGATATGCGCGTTCGCACGGCCCGCTGCGACGCGGCTTTTGCCCCCGTTGCCCAACTGCGTGACCAGTTGCGAACCCACGGCTTCGACCCGATCATCGTCGCGGGGGGCAGCCCGACCTTCCCGATTCACGCCCAACGCCCGGACGTCGAATGCAGCCCCGGCACGTTTATTTACTGGGACGAAGGCTACGGCACCATCCTGCCCGAACAGCCCTTCGAACCGGCGGCACTGGTAGTCGGCCGGGTCATATCGCTGCCCACACCGACCACGCTCTGCATCGACATCGGCCACAAATCGGTAGCCGCCGAGGGTGAACTGGCGCAGCGACTGACATTCCTGAACGCGCCTGACCTGCGGGTCACCGGACAAAGCGAAGAGCACCTGACCGTCGACGCGGGCAACAACCATCCTTACCGCGTGGGCGACGTGCTGTACGGTCTGCCGCACCACATCTGCCCTACCGTCGCCCTGTTCGACCGCGCCCGCACCATCGAAGATGGTCACCTGTTCGGCATCTGGAAAACCACCGCCCGCGACCGGGTTCTTTCGGTATAAGAAGAGTATACAGTTCACAATGGTTGGCGCAAGTGATGTAGCCTGGACCGGTGCGCCGGCCACCGTGGCGCGGTGCGATCCACGTCCGAGTGGACGCGAAGCGGCCTGGAAAGCTACCGCCTGAAACAGTTGGCCTAACGGCCACCCGGACCTGGAGGTCCAGGCTACATCGACCCACCGTAAACCGAAAACTGTATACCGTAAACCAAACACTATGTTCACCATTGACGCCCATTTAGACCTGAGTATGAACGCGATGGAGTGGAACCGCGACCTGCGGCAGACCGCCCATCAGATTCGGGCCCGCGAACAGGGCATGACCGACAAACCCGACCGCGCCAAAGGTACCGTGTCGCTGCCCGACCTGCGCCGGGGGAAGGTGGGGCTGGTCGTGGCGACGCAGATTGCCCGCTACGTTGCGCCCGGCAACCCGCTGCCCGGCTGGCAATCGCCCGAACAGGCGTGGGCGCAGACGCAGGGTCAACGCACGTGGTACGACGCCATGGTCGACGACGGGCAGATGACCCCCATCCGCACGCTCGACGAACTGGAAGACCACCTCGTGCTGTGGAGCGATGACGAACCCGTTGATGACAAACCGATTGGCTACATCCTGAGTCTGGAAGGAGCTGATTCGCTCGTCACGGTCGACTATGTGCAGCGGGCGTACGACTACGGTCTGCGGGCGATTGGCCCAGCGCACTACGGGCCTGGCCGGTACGCGCAGGGCACCGACGCTACCGGTCTGATGGGGCCGATGGGTCACGACCTGCTACGCGAAATGGAACGGCTCAACATCATTCTCGACGCCACCCACCTCAGCGACGACAGTTTCCGCGACGCCCTCGACCATTTCAACGGCCCCGTCTGGGCCAGCCACCACAACTGCCGCGCCCTGGTCGACCATAACCGGCAGTTCACCGACGATCAGTTGCGCGAACTCATCGCCCGCGACGCCGTCATTGGCGGTCCGCTGGATGCGTGGATGATGGTACCCGGCTGGGTACGGGGGCAGTCGACGCCCGAGTCGACCAACTGCTCGCTGTCGGTGATGATCGACCACCTCGATCACATCTGCCAGTTGGCAGGTAATGCCCACCACATCGGCATCGGCTCCGACCTCGACGGCGCGTTCGGCACCGAGCAATGCCCCTACGATCTCGACACCATCGCCGACTTACAGAAAATTCCCGACCTCCTCCGGCAGCGCGGCTATTCGGACGACGATATCGCCAACGTCATGCACGGCAACTGGCTCCGCTTCCTCCGCCGGGTCTGGGCGTAGCATGTCGCAGGCAAGTAGCCTGGACGTCCACGTCCGGGTGCCCGTCAGGGCAATTGATTCAGGCGGTAGCTAACAGGCCGCTTCGCGTCCACCCGGACGTGGACGTCTAGGCTACTCACCTACCTACACCACCGATTATCCGTTGTTCAGCGCGAATATTCCGGCATTCGACCGGTACTGCCGGGCCGACAGCAATGTATATTTGGCCACAACCGTATTTTTGTTCCAATAAATTTTGCTATCTATACGATTCGGTTCTCGACAAATCGGTGGTGAAATCAAATATTCCTAACTTCTCAACAAATAATGACAACCCTACTCACGGAGGCAGAGGCAAAGCGAATTATCGACAAAGTACTGGCCTACTCGAAGGCCGACGAGATGAGCGTCAATATGTCGGGTGGGCGACGGGGCAACATCCGCTACGCCCGCAACGCTGTCTCGACCAGTGGCGAAAGTACCAATCTCTCCCTCGCCGTCACGGCCGCTTTCGGCAAAAAAACCGGTACGGCCACGATCAATGAGTTCGACGATGCGTCGCTGGAGAAGACCGTCCGACGCGCCGAAGAAGTCGCCCGGCTGGCCCCCGAAAACCCCGAGTACATGCCCATGCTGGGCCCCCAGCAGTACCTGAAAACCAATCCGTACGCGCAGGCCACCGCCGATATCACCCCCGACTTCCGGGCGCAGGCGACCTTCGACAGCGTCGATCCCTGCCGTAAAAAGAACCTGACGGCCGCCGGGTACATGGAAGATTCGACCCGCTTCAACGCCATCGGCAACACGAAAGGACTGTCGGCTTACAACCGCGAGACGTCGGTGGAATTTTCCGTCACGGTCCGCACCGCCGATGGGCTGGGCTCCGGCTATGCCACCCGCGACGTAACCGATGTGAGCAAGCTGAACACCAAAGATGCCACGGAGATTGCCATGCAGAAAGCCCTGGCGTCGAGCACGGCGCGGGCGCTCGAACCCGGCAAATACACCGTCATTCTCGAACCGGCTGCGCTGGTCGCCAACGTCGATGCGTCGCTGATGACGGCCATGTTTCGGTCGATGGACGCCCGCTCGGCCGACGAAGGGCGCTCGTTTTTGAGCAAGAAGGGGGGCGGCACCCGACTCGGCGAAAAACTCTTCGACGAACGCGTCACGATCTACTCCGACCCGACCAACCCCGAAGTCCCGAACGGTCCGTTCAGTGGCGACGGCCGGCCGCAGGAAAAAGTGACGTGGATTGAAAAAGGCGTGGTCAAAAACATGCCCTATTCGCGCTACTGGGCGGAGAAGAAAGGCGTTCACGCAACCCCGCCGGGTGGCAATTTCATCATGGAAGGCGGCACGCAGTCGCTGGCCGATATGATTAAAAGCACCGAAAAAGGCATCCTCGTTACCCGATTCTGGTACATCCGCCCGGTCGATCCGCAGACGTTGCTCTACACCGGCCTGACCCGCGACGGGACGTTCTACATCGAAAACGGGCAGATCAAATTCCCCGTCAAGAACTTCCGCTTCAACGAAAGCCCGGTCATCATGCTCAACAACCTCGAAGCCCTGGGCAAACCCGTCCGGATGGGCGGCAACCTCGTCCCGCCGATGAAAATCCGCGACTTCACCTTCACCAGCCTGTCAGACGCCGTGTAACCCAGACCGGTCCGCCGGCGCGGGTCCACGTCTGGTAGCCGCAAGGCTAAAAAAGCACTCATCTCAACCAACTAGCCTGACGGCTACCAGACCGGGAGGTCTGGGTTACATTTCAAACCATCGACAACCTTGAAACGACGCGATTTTAACCAACTCATGAGTATGGGCGCACTGGGCATGATGATGCCGACGCTGCCCGCCTTTGCCCGTACCGTATCACCCGAAGCCCTGCTGGAGCCGGGTCTGGACGTATCGGTCAAGAAACGCCTGGCCGATGCCGCCCTCAATGCCGCCAAAAGCAAAGGGGCCACCTACGCCGACGTACGCATTGGTCGCTACCTCAATCAGTCTGTGCTGACGCGCGAAAACAAAGTACAGGGCATCATCAGCTCCGAGTCGTTTGGTGTGGGTGTCCGGGTTATTGCCAATGGCTGCTGGGGCTTTGCCTCCGTGGGCGACGCCCGCGATGAGTCGGTGGTGGCCAAAGCGGCCGAGACAGCCGTCGCCATCGCTAAAGCCAACGCCCGGCTGCTAACGGAACCGGTACAACTGGCTCCGCAGAAAGGGTTTGGCGAGGTAAGCTGGAAAGCCCCCATCAAGAAAAACGCGTTTGAAGTACCGGTCAAGGAGAAAGTCGACCTGCTGCTGGCCTGTAACGCAGCCGCCATGCAGAACGGGGCCAACTTCGTCAACAACGTGCTGCTGCAAATCAACGAGCAGAAGTACTTTGCCTCCACCGACGGCACCTACGCCGATCAGGATATTCACCGGATTGGCCCCAACTTCACGGTGACGGCCGTCGATCCGCAGAACGGCCGGTTTGCCACCCGCGACTCGCTGAGTGCGCCGATGGGCATGGGCTACGAATATCTGCAGGTAAACCCCTCGGATAAGGTGACCGGCGTCACGACCCGCTACAACATGGGCTATGACATGCTCGAAGACATCACCGCTGCCGCCCAGCAGGCCAAACAAAAACTCTCGGCCAAGTCCGTCGAAGCGGGCAAGTACGATCTGGTGCTCGACCCCTCCCACACCTGGCTGACCATCCACGAGTCAGTGGGCCACCCGCTGGAGTTGGACCGCGTGCTGGGCTACGAAGCCAACTACGCCGGTACGTCGTTCGTTACGCTCGACAAGTGGAAATCGAAGACCTTCAACTACGGCAGTCCGGTGGTCAATTTCTTCGCCGACAAAACGCAGACCGGTTCGCTGGGATCGGTCGGCTGGGACGACGAAGGCGTCAAGACCAAGCGGTGGGATCTGGTGAAAGACGGCATTCTGGTCAACTACCAGGCCATCCGCGATCAGGTGCATATCATCGGAGAAAAAGAGTCGCAGGGCTGTTGCTACGCCGACAACTGGAGTTCGGTGCAGTTTCAGCGGATGCCCAATGTGTCGCTGGCAGCGGGTAAAACGCCCCTTTCCGTACAGGACATGATTAAGGGCGTGGAGAAAGGCGTCTACATCATCGGCGACGGCTCGTTCTCCATCGATCAGCAACGCTACAACTTCCAGTTTGGCGGACAGTTGTTCTACGAAATCAAAAACGGGCAGATCGTGGGCATGTTGAAAGACGTAGCCTATCAGGCCAACACACGCGAATTCTGGAACTCCTGCGTGGCCGTCTGCGACGAAAGCGACTACCGGCTCGGTGGTGCGTTCAGCGACGGCAAAGGGCAACCCTCGCAGAGCAGCGCCGTCTCGCACGGCTCGGCAACGGCCCGCTTCAAAGGCGTCAACGTCATCAACACCGCCCGGAAAATCTAATCGGTATTCAGTTTACGGTTTTCGGTATACGGTGGCTGGCGCAAGTGGTGTAGCCTGGACGTCCACGTCCGGGTGCCCGTCAGGGCAACTAGTCTAGGCGGTAGCTTTCTAGGCCGCTTCGCGTCCACCCGGACGTGGACGTCCAGGCTACATGCGCCAGACCTCCGTAAACCGTATACCGAAAACCGTATAACCCCCGATCCCATGCCCATACTCTCGAAAGAAGAAGCAAAGCAGATCATCGACAAGGTATTGTCGTATGCGAAGGCGGATGAGACGAGTGCTAACCTGTCGGGAAGCCGCCGGGGCAACATCCGCTACGCCCGCAACGCCGTTTCCACCAGTGGCGAATCGGACAACCTGAGCCTGTCGGTGACGGCCGTTTTCGGCAAGAAAGCGGGTACGGCCACGATCAATGAGTTCGACGATGCGTCGCTGGAAAAGACCGTCCGACGCGCCGAAGAAGTCGCCCGGCTGGCCCCCGAAAACCCCGAGTACATGCCCATGCTGGGGCCGCAGCCCTATCTGGACACGAAAACGTTTGCCGACAGTACGGCGAAAATCGACCCGGACTTTCGGGCACAGGCGACCTTCGACAGCATTGACCCCTGCCGTAAGAAGAACCTGACGGCGGCCGGCTACATGGAAGACACCACCGGCTTCAACGCCATTGGCAACAGCAAGGGACTTTTCGGGTATAACAAAGCGACCAACGTCGATTTTTCCGTCACGGTACGCACCGCCGACGGTACCGGCTCCGGCTACGCCCGGCCCGATTTCACCGACGTCAGCAAGCTGAACACCCGGGCCACCACCGAAATCGCCATGCAGAAAGCCCTGGCGTCGGTGAATGCGCGGGCGCTCGAACCGGGCAAGTACACCGTCATTCTCGAACCGACAGCTTCGGTCGAGCTGCTGCAAAATATGGTGCGCAGTATGGACGCCCGCAGCACCGATGAAGGCCGTTCGTTTCTGAGTAAAAAAGGCGGAGGAAGTCGGCTGGGCGACAAGCTGTTCGATGAACGCGTCACGATTTACACCGACCCGATGAACGCCGAACTGCCTCTGTCGCCGTTTGGCGGAGGGGGTGGTGGCGGAGGTCGCTTCGGCGGAGGGGGTGGCGGCAACGACGGCGTGCCGCAGGAAAAGGTGACGTGGATCGAAAACGGCGTAGTTAAAAACGTACCGTCGTCGCGCTACTGGGCCGACAAAAAAGGGATCAAAGCGATTCCCAACCCGGCCGGATTCATCGTGCAGGGCGGCACCCAATCGCTGGCCGACATGATTAAAAGCACCGAAAAAGGCATCCTCGTCACCCGCTTCTGGTATATCCGTGCCGTCGACCCGCAGACCCTGCTCTACACCGGCCTGACCCGCGACGGGACGTTCTACATCGAAAACGGGCAGATCAAATTCCCCGTCAAGAACTTCCGCTTCAACGAAAGCCCGGTCATCATGCTCAACAACCTCGAAGCCCTGGGCAAACCCATCCGGTCGGGTGGCAATCTGATTCCGCCCATGAAGATTCGGGATTTCACCTTCACCAGTCTCTCAGACGCCGTTTAGTTTTCGGTTTACTATAGCTGGCGCGTATGTAGCCCAGACGTCCACGTCTGGTAGCCGTCAGGCTAACTTATGCAGGCGGCAGCTTTTGGCCTGTCGGCCACCAGACGTGGACGTCTGGGCTACTCGCTACGCCAGCCACAGTAAACCATAAACCATTACTCTCCAAACACCCACTCATTTGAACCGTCGTGATTTTGTACAACTAGCAGGAATGGGCGCGGGTAGTCTGCTGCTGCCGTCGTTGCCCGCCTTTGCCCGAACCGTTTCCCCGGAGCAGCTGCTGGAACCGGGTCTGGATGTATCGGTCAAGAAACGGCTGGCCGATGCCGCTCTCAATGCCGCTAAAAGTAAAGGGGCCACCTACGCCGATGTGCGCATCGGCCGATACCTCAATCAGTTCGTCGTTACCCGCGAAGACAAGGTCGAAAGCCTGATTAATACCGAGTCGTTCGGGGTGGGCGTGCGGGTCATTGCCGACGGCTGCTGGGGGTTTGCCGCCATTGTCGACGCTAAATCGGAGACGGACATGGCGAAAGCGGCTGAGAAAGCCGTTTCTATCGCCAAAGCCAACGCAACGCTGATGAAGACGCCGGTGCAGCTGGCCCCGCAGAAAGGCTTCGGCGAGGTGAGCTGGAAAGCACCCATTAAAATTAACGCCTTCGAAGTACCGATCAAGGACAAAGCGGATCTGCTGCTGACGGCCAATTCGGCCGCTATGAAAAACGGGGCCAACTTCGTCAACTCGCTGCTGTTCATGGTCAACGAGCAGAAGTACTTTGCCTCCACCGACGGCACCTACGCCGATCAGGACATTCACCGCATCTGGCCCACGTTTACAGTAACGGCCATCGACCCCAAAACCGGCAAGTTTGAAACCCGGCAGGCTTTGAGCGCACCGATGGGGATGAGTTACGACTACCTGCAGGCGAACCCTACGGACAAAGTGACGGGCGTAACGACCCGCTACAACATGGGGTACGACATACTCGAAGACATCACCGCTGCCGCCCGGCAGGCCAAACAAAAACTCTCGGCCAAATCCGTCGAAGCGGGTAAGTACGACCTGGTGCTCGACCCCTCGCACACCTGGCTAACCATCCACGAATCGGTGGGCCACCCGCTGGAACTGGACCGCGTGCTGGGCTACGAAGCCAATTTCGCGGGTACGTCCTTTGCGACGCTCGACAAGTGGCAGTCGAAAAAATTTCAATACGGCAGTAAGCTTGTCAACTTCTTCGCCGACAAGCAGCAACTAAACTCGCTGGGTTCCGTGGGCTGGGATGATGAGGGCGTCGAAACGCAGCGGTGGGATCTGGTCAAGGACGGTGTGCTGGTCAACTACCAGGCTATTCGCGATCAGGTGCATATTATCGGCGAAAACAAGTCGCAGGGCTGCTGCTACGCCGACAACTGGAGTTCGGTGCAGTTCCAGCGGATGGCCAATGTCTCGCTGGCGGCAGGCCAGACACCCCTGTCGGTGCAGGACATGATTAAGGGCGTCGAGAAGGGGATTTACATCATCGGCGACGGGTCGTTTTCCATCGATCAGCAGCGCTACAATTTCCAGTTTGGCGGGCAGCTGTTCTACGAAATCAAAAACGGGCAGATCGTGGGCATGCTCAAAGACGTGGCCTACCAGTCGAACACGCAGGAGTTCTGGAATTCGTGCGTCGCCATCTGCGATCATCGCGACTACCGGCTTGGTGGCGCGTTCTTCGACGGCAAAGGCCAGCCAACCCAGTCGAACGCCGTTTCACACGGCAGCGCAACGGCCCGCTTCAAAGGCGTCAACGTGATTAATACAGCCCGAAAAATTTAAATCGGTTTGTGGTTTGTCGTTCGTGGTTTGTAGTTAGCTACCGCCGGTATCGCTGGCGCGTCAGCCAACCACAAACCACGAACGACAAACCACAAACTACCCCATCCCTATGACCATTCTCACTGAAGCAGAAGCCAAAGCCCTGCTGACGAAAGTACTGAGTTATTCCAAAGCCGACGAGTGCGAAGTCAATCTCCTGAGCGAGGAACGCGGCAATCTCCGCTACGCCCGAAATGAGGTATCGACCAGCGGCTCAGTCGTCAATAAAAACCTGGCCATTCAGTCGGCGTTTGGCAAAAAAGTCGGTAGGGCAACCATCGACGAATTTGACGACGCATCGCTGGAAAAAGTCGTTCGCCGGTCGGAAGAACTGGCCCGGCTGGCCCCCGAAAACCCGGAATATGTGGGCATACTCGGCCCTCAGCAGTACATGAACGCGTCCGGTTTCTTCGATTCGACGGCGGGTATCTCGTCGGCCGACCGGGCCGCTGCCGCCGGTAAAAGCCTGGCCCTCACGCGCGACGACAACCTGATCGGCGCGGGCTTTCTGGACGACAGCTATGGCATGACGGCCATGATGAACTCAAAAGGGCTGTTTGCCTACTACCCCAGTTCGAGCGTCAATTTCTCGCTGACGGTACGCACGACCGACGGCAAAGGGTCCGGCTACGTGACCCGCGGCTACAGCGACTTCGCCAAACTCGACACGGCCTCGGCCACCCGCATCGCCATGCAGAAAGCACAGGCATCGGCCGACGCGCGCGCACTCGAACCGGGCAAATACACCGTTATCCTGGAGCCGACGGCGGCTGCGGTGCTGGTCGAAACAATTGCGTTTGACATCGACGCCCGCTCGGCCGACGAAGGCCGGTCGTACTTCAGTAAGGCCGGGGGCAAATCGCGGCTGGGCGACAAAATCGTGGACGACCGGGTGACGATCTACTCCGACCCGGCCAACCCCGAACTGCCCGCTTCTCCCTGGTCGGGCGATGGTCGGCCGCAGGAGAAAACGATATGGATCGACAAGGGCGTGGTCAGAAATCTGGCCTACAGCCGGTACTGGGCGCAGAAAACGGGCAGCAAAGCGACCCCACCCCCGAACAACCTGATTATGATGGGCGGCAATTCATCGCTGGAGGAAATGATTAAAAGTACTCCGCGCGGCATCCTCGTCACCAAACTCTGGTACATCCGCTCCGTCGACCCGCAGACCATCCTGCTCACCGGCCTTACCCGTGACGGGACGTTCTACATCGAAAACGGCCGGATCAAATTTCCCGTCAAGAATTTCCGCTTCAACGAAAGCCCGATCATCATGCTCAACAACCTCGAAGCTTTGGGTAAAGCGGAGCGGGTCGTCAGTACGGAAACCTTCAGCAACTACCTGATTCCGCCGATGAAAATTCGGGAATTTACGTTCACCAGCCTGTCGGACGCCGTGTAAACCGGTGCCGCTTTGCCGGATTCGTCGTATTTTTATAGCTCACGAATGCACACTACCATGCTTGACAACCGCGTTCACGACCTGCTCGAAGCCCCCGACGCCAAACTCGTTATCGAACGGGCGCAGGCTATTCTGGCCGACGAAGCCCAACGGCGACGGGCGTTCCGGGAATGGCTGTGCGACGACGTTAATTCGGAACGCCGACCGGCCGAGTTCATCAACGGCGACGTCGTGATGCACTCGCTCGTAGAACAAAGGCATCTGGATGCGACGCAGAACCTGACAACGCTGCTGCGCGTCTATGTACACCTGCACAAACTGGGAGCGGTCGATTCCGAGAAGGCACTCGTCGGGCTGACCCGCAACGATTACGAACCGGATATCTGCTTCTGGAATAAGGAAACGGCCGCGTCTTTTGAAGACGATCAGATGGAGCACCCCGCCCCGGACCTGATCGTGGAAGTGCTGTCAAGAAGCACGACAGGCCGCGACCGTGCAATATCCATTGGGGGCGTCAAATTTGAGGACTATGCGGCTCACGGCGTCGGCGAATACTGGATCATCGACCCCGTCCGAAAGTCGGTGGAGCAGTACCGGCTCGATGACGCGACGATGGCGTTTGCGTCGGCGGCTGTTTTATACATTGGCGATACGCTGTCGGCCCTGACCGTACCGGGTTTCGCAATTCCGGTACAGGCCATTTTCGATCAGGAAACCAATCTGACCACACTGAAAACCCTGATGAATCCGCCGGGTCAGGCAGGCAGGTAACCGGACGATCAACCCGACTCACGGCAGTAACTCAACGAACGACTTTGAAACCTTTTTTCTTCACCCGTATTCAATACACCTCCGGCGACTGGGACACCGATCAGCGGATGCCGTCGAACCTGATGCATTCGCTGGTGGAATACACGACGCTGCCCGTCGATCAGAAGGAAAAAACGGTGCAGCTCAGCAGCCCCGACCTGTTTAAAAGCCCATTCTGCTACCTCAGCGGACACAAGCTGGTGGAGTTTTCGGCAGCGGAGCGCGACAATTTCAAACGGTACGTGCAGAACGGCGGCTTCGTCTTCGTCGACGACTGCAACCACGATGTCGACGGGCTGTTTGCCAAATCGTTCGAGCAGGAAATGGCGCGCACGTTTGGCCCCAAAGCCCTGCAAAAAATTCCGAATACTCACCCGCTCTATTCGTGCTTTTTCAAGTTTGACGACGGTCCGCCAACCACCTCGTTTGAGCTGAACGGCTGGGGCGACGACCTCGTCCACGACTACCTGAAAGCGATTCTGATCAACGGCCGCATTGGGGTTTTGTACAGCAACAAAGACTACGGCTGCGAGTGGGACTACGACTTTCGGAACAAGCGTTTTCTGGCCGAAGACAATACCCGCTTCGGTGTCAATATCGTTACCTACGCCCTGACGGCGTAAATACGGAGTAACGGAGAATTACACTGAGACCACAGAGTCGTGTTTTTCTCTATTACTCCGTGTTTAGAAAAAACATACAACCTGAAACACAGCCCATTGGAAACCGCAGACAAAACCCATTACAAGACGCTGGTGGCGAAACTGCCGCAGCTACGAAACGAAATCGGCAAAGTCATCGTCGGGCAGCAGGAAGCCATCAGCGAAGTGCTTATCGCGCTGCTGGCGGGTGGGCACTGCCTGCTGGAAGGGGTGCCCGGCCTGGCCAAGACGCTGATGGTTAAGACGATGTCGGACGCCCTGGCGATGCGCTTCAAACGTATTCAGTTTACACCCGACCTGATGCCGGGGGATATCGTCGGGACGGAGATTCTGGAAGACGACCACGAGACGGGCCGCAAGGTATTTGTCTTCAATCAGGGGCCGATTTTCGCCAACGTCGTGCTGGCCGATGAGATCAACCGGACGCCACCCAAGACGCAGGCGGCTATGCTGGAAGCCATGCAGGAATACCGGGTGACCTACGGCGGCAATGACTACCCGCTGCCAAAGCCGTTCCTGATTATTGCCACGCAGAACCCCATCGAGCAGGCGGGGACCTACCCCCTGCCCGAAGCCCAGCTCGACCGGTTTCTGCTGTACATCAAACTCAGCTACCCCGCCGAACACGAAGAACTGACTGTGCTGAAAAGTACCACCGGCACCGCCCGTCCACAGCTGCAAACGGTACTGTCGGACCAGGAAATCATTGATCTGCAACACCTGACCCGGCAGGTCCACATCAGCGACGACCTCATCGCGGCTATCAACCGGCTGGTACGCGCCACCCGCCCGGATGGGTCGCCCTCGGCCTACGTAAAACAGTGGAGTCAGTGGGGGGCGGGGCCACGGGCGGGGCAGGCGCTGGTGCTGTGCGCCAAAGCGCGGGCGGTGCTCAACGAACGATTCTCGGTCATTCCTGACGACATTCAGACGTTGGCCTACCCGGTCCTGCGTCACCGCATCGCGCTCAACTTCCGCGCCGACGCCGAAGGCATCACCACCGACCATGTCATCCGACAACTACTGACGGAAGTGAAAATCGGGTGATAGCTCAGTGGTATTTGTAGCCTGGACGTCCACGTCCGGGTGCCCGTCAGGGCAATTGGTATATGTGGCAGCTTTCCTGCCCTGACGGGCACCCGGACGTGGACGTCCAGGCTACATCGAATATAACATGCTAACCACGGAGCTTATCAAACTGAACAATCTGCAACTGGCCGGAAAACTGGTCAGCGACGAACTGCTGCTGGGTATTCAGACGAGCCAGCGGTCGGGTATCGGGACGGAGTTCGAGCAGTTTCGGCACTACGTACCCGGCGACGACCCCAAACGCATCGACTGGAAGCTGTTCGCCAAATCGAATCAGTATCTGGTTCGGGAATCGGCGACGGAAAGTAATCAGCAGATTCGGTTCATGCTCGACCAGTCGGGGTCGATGAACTACGCCGAGAATGGGGTTAGCCGGCTCAACTACGCCAAGATTTTGCTGGCGTCGCTGGCGTATCTGGGCAACCGACAGAGCGATCAGATCAGTCTGTACACGTTGCACGAGGGGGCGGTTCAGCCGGTTGTTCCGGCAGGGCGGCAATCGTTACAGAAGATCATCGCCACGCTCGAGACGATGACGGCATCGGGCACCTGGCACAGCACGGCCACGTCGTTTCCCGAGTTCAGCCGCAAGCAAAGCGAGATGCTGGTGCTGGCATCCGATTTTTTGCAGGTGGGCGACGAATGGGTGAACCTGATTGAGCGCGTGGCGGGACCCCGGCGGGAGATCGTTATTTTCCAGCTGCTGGGCGACGAGGAACTGGATTTTTCGCTGCGCGGCTTCTACCGGTTTCAGGATCTGGAAACCGGTCACGAACTGGAAATCGACGCCGACACCGTGCGCGACACAGTCCGGCAACGGGCTGCCGAGTACCTGAAACAACTGGACGAAAAGCTACGTATCCCGCACGTGCGGCTAATCCGAACCCGCCTGAGCGACCCGATTGCCCAGGTACTGAAGCAGTTTTTGCTGCGCTAGTTTAAGGTTCGTGGTTGGCACGTGTGTGTAGCCTGGACCGGTGCGCCGGTGCGATCCACGTCCGGGTGCCCGTCAGGGCAATTAACTCCGGCGGTAGCTAACAGGTCGCTTCGCGCCCACCCGGACCTGGAGGTCCAGGCTACACACACGTGCCAACTACGAACCACAAGCCACGAACAACAAACCTTAAATCCACCATGAACGAGCCATATATGCTGTGGGGTGCGCTGGCGGTCATCGTGCCGGTTGCCATTCATTTCTGGCATCGTCGGCAGGGCAAACCCCTGCCCTGGGCGGCTACGTTGTGGCTCGAACAAAAGCAGCAACAGCAAAGTCGCGGCTTCCGGCTCGATAATATCTGGCTGATGGTGCTGCGGTGCCTGCTGGTGGTGCTGCTGGCGGTATTGCTGACGCAGCCGGTGATGCACTGGTTTCAGAAGCCGCCCGTTGTGCAGCTAGTACACCTGGTTCAGCCGTCGGTTGCCGTGGTCGATAATTTCCGGTTTGAACTTGTCGAAGCACTCAAGCGCAACGAACGCGTCGTGTGGGCAACGCCTGTGTTGCCACCTGTATCGCCGGAACTGACTCCGCCTGACCAGTCCGGATACAACCCGCTGACCCTGCAAACGGCCATCACGCGGCTCAGCACACAGCCCGTCAACCTACACCTGTACGCAACCAACACGCCGACGCTGGCCACCGCACCGACCATCGCCGTACCCGATCGGTTTACCCTACATACCGTTGTCGATTCCAGTCAGCAGCCCCGACCGTTCATACTGGTTAAAAACAGGCGTCGGCTGTACGTCAACCGGGTGGGTAAGCTAGTCAGTGCGACCACTCCCGATGCGTCGGTGCGACTGGCGAACGCCCCTGCCCATACTGGCCCGATACCGACGTTGCTCAGCTATCGCAACGGGCGGGAAAAGCAATCGGTGCAGGCAGCCCTCGCAGCCCTTACCGACGTGTATGGCCTCGATTTTCAGCTGGATGTCCGCCCCACGCCCGGTCGTGTCTACACATGGGTGCTGACCGATCAGTTACCCGCCCAGCGTACAGCATCGACCCGGTACATCGTTTCGGCGAGCCGACAGCCCACAGCGGTAGCCTCGAACGTTGTCTACACAAACGACGTGCTGACGCCCACCACCTCAGAACGCGTTGAAACGGGGCAGTTGCCGGAGTGGCTGGGAACGCAGTTGCTGGCCCGGTTCGGCCTGAATCCTACATCGGCCCCGCTAACCCAGCCGGAAATAAAAGCCCTGTTCACAACCGGTCAGCCGACACCGAAGCAGGCATCGGCCAACTGGCAGCTCGCGCTGCTACTGGCATTCATCAGTCTTGTCATTCTCGAACGATTCGTAGCGCTGTCCAAAAACGTATGAACGAACTCAAACGGCTTATCACGTCGGTCACGTACCAGCTGTATGCGAATGCGCTGCTCAGTAGTCTGATGCTGGCGGGGGCGGGTTATCTGCTCGTCGCGACGTTCGTACCGGCACCGCTGGCATGGTCCCTGCTGGCGGGGCTGGCGGGTTTCGGGCTGGGCGTGTACCTGAACCGGCTGTATCAGGACAAAAAACCGCAGGCCATTCAGCTGCTTCACCAGACCATCGGCGATACCGAATACAGCCTGCCCCTGCTGACCAAACCGCAGCTTAATCTGGCCGAAGAACTCCAGCTCGACCGGCTGAACGAACAGGCGCGGCACGTTCGTACACCGGTGGTCGTGTGGGCCAACCTGACTCCGTACGGGCTGGCGTTGCTGGGTGGTCTGCTCGTGTTTGGGCTGTACCCCAAACTGATTCGGCCGACCAGACCCTATCCTCAGCAAACCGCGACGACGCTACTGACCGACAGCAGCAGTCGACCCACCCCGGCCCCAACGTTCGTGTCGGCGCAACTGCAACTACAACCCCCGTCGTACACCCGCCTGCCCGAAACCCGCTCCGCCAACCTGAACGCGTCGGACATAGTAGGTTCCGTACTGACCTGGACCGTTCGGTTCAACAAACCCGACAACCTGTCGCTGCGGCTGGTCAGCAGTCGGGGACAGGAACTGCCGTTCCGGCTCACGAACGGCAGTTTCACCTACCAGGATCGGCTGATTAACTCCGGGCTATACGCGATTAAAGCGTATTGGCAATCCGACACCAGGCGCGATTCTGTCGTCTACCAGTCCGACTTTTACCGGCTGGACGCCCGGCCTGATCTGGCTCCCAAAATCGACATAGCGGCCAAAGAACTGTACCGCTACCATTACCTCAACGATCCGAAAACGCTGACCCTAACCGCCCGCGTGTCGGATGATTTTGGCGTGTCGCAGGCGTTTCTGGTGGCGACAATTGCGCGGGGATCGGGAGAAAACGTCAAATTCCGCGAAGTAAAGATGCCGGTTGGCCCGACCAATTTCCGCGACGACCAGCTGACGAAAACGCTGGATCTGCGCGCGCTGGAGTTTGCCCCCGGCGACGAACTGTACTACTACTGGTCGGCCTTCGACAACCGACGCCCCGACCCGAACTTCACCAAATCGGACACGTACTTTCTGGTCTACAAAGACACGACGAAGGTCGACGACAGCGAACTGGCAACGATGGCGATGAACGTCATGCCCGACTATTTTCGGAGTCAGCGGCAGATTATCATCGACACCGAAAAACTGATTGCCGGTCGGAAGAAAATGAATCCGAACACGCTGAAAAGTCAGTCGAACGAGGTCGGGTTCGACCAGAAAGCCCTGCGGCTGCGCTACGGGCAGTTTCTGGGGGAGGAGTTCGAGAATAAAATCGGAAGCAGTGGTGCCCCCCCGGCACCGACCGCTAAAGACGGCGACGCGCTGGAAAACGTCGTCAAGTCGTACACCCACCAGCACGACGAGGGTGAAAAGGAACATACACCAGCCTCCGCGCCCGGCCACGAGGAGGGTCACAGCCATGATGGGCATGACCACGGTGGCGGTGGCCACGCCGACGAGAATCAGGACCCGCTGGCCGCACTGATCGCGCAGTACACCCACAACCACGACGATGCCGAGACCAACACCTTCCACGAACAGTCGACGCGGTCGCTGCTGAAAATGGCGCTCGAAAATATGTGGCAGTCGGAACTGCATCTGCGGCTCTACGAACCCGAAAAAGCGCTGCCGTACGAACAGGAAGCCTTGAAATACCTGAAACTGTCGCAGCAGAAAGCCCGTTCGTACGTTCGCAAAACCGGGTTTACCCCGCCCGAAACAAAAGAGAAAGAAACCCGGCTGACGGGCGAATTCAAGAACGTAACCAACGCCTTTGTGCAGACGCGTCAGTATTCGCAGCAGCAGATCAGCGCGCTGGTGGCCGGGGTGCTGGGGTCGCTGGACCAGCCCACGCGCAGCGCAACGCAACGGCAGCAGGCCCGACAGTTGGGCAATGCGCTGGCCAGCCAAACCATCAACAGCGGGCTGGCCAACTGGTCGGTGCTGGCCCTATTGCAGAAACTGGTGGGCGGCAAGGCGCTGACCGAGACCGAAAAAACAAGCCTGAAAACGAAACTCTACGCCCTGACCGGCGCGTCGGAACGGACGGGGCCGTCGTACGTGAGCGACCGGTCGCTGCGGCAGTCGTTCTGGCGTCACGCCCGTTAACTTATGCAACTAACCCTCAACTGGACCGACCCGCTTACCTGGGGTTGCCTGCTGGCACTGACCGTACTGCTGGTCGTACAGGGCTGGCTGATCGCCCGCAACGCATCCCTATCTCCAGCCCGTAAAGCGGTACGGCTGGGTCTGAACGGGCTGCTGTGGCTGGTGCTTCTAGCCTACCTGCTGCAACCCCGCTGGCCCGTCGCCAAACTCGACACGCAGGTGCTGCTCGTGGGCGACGAGGTACCCGCGTCGGTCGCCCGGCGCGTGCAGGACAGCCTGCACCTGTCCGACCGATTCACCAGCCGAACGCTCACCGGCACCTACGACTCCGTTACACTGGTCGGCAACCAGTTTCCGGTGACGACACTGGCGCGGCTGAGCGCGTCCGCCCTGCGGCACGTCCCGTATGACGCACCCGACGCGCTGACGAGCCTGCACTGGAAAGGCCTATTGCGGCAGGGCGAACTCCAGCGTGTGACGGGCCTTATCAACGCATCGAAACCGCAACAGTTACGGCTACGCTACGGCAACAAAACCCTCGACAGTCTGCACCTGATAGCTGGTACACAACCGTTTGCCCTTCGGTTTCCGGCCTTCACGCGGGGTAAAAGTGACGTCGAGCTGGTGCTGGGAACTACCGTACTCGATACGCTCCGTTTCTTTAGCCGCCCCACCGTCCCGCTCACGGTGCATTTCCTGCTCAACAGTCCCGACGTCGAAAGCAAAACGCTGGCCAGCTGGCTGGGTCTACAGGGCCATACGGTGACAGTATCGGCTACGCTGTCCAGAGATATTAGTAGCAGCGTCAGCATCAACAGGCCGACGACCAAAACCGCCAGCGCAGCCCCCGATCTGATAATTACCGAACCCGGTAGCGCGGGTAATCCGCTGATCCGCAAAGCCGTCGCCGACGGACGGGCGGTGCTGTTTATCAACCTGACCAGTCCCGACGTCGACAGCCGAACGATCAATCAGGCTACGGGTAGTCGCTGGCAGATTCACCGAACGGCCACCGATCCGCAGGTACCGGTCGGCAACGGCCTGACCGCGCTCCCCTACCGCCTTACCGACAATCTGAATCAGTTTGCCGTGACCGGCTTTCCAGTCTTCGTGCAGCAGACTACCGGACGCGTTGGTGTGAGTTTACTGAGCGAAACGTTCCCGCTCGCGCTCAGTGGCGACAGCACCACCTACGCCCGGTTGTGGACGGCGGTACTGGCCCGCTTATCGAAGCCGGAAACCAACGAAGTACAGGTCGATGCGCCCCTGATTCAGGGACTGGAACAAACCATCACGCTCAACAACCCTACCCGCCGACTGTCGGCCCTGCGCATCGGCACCGACACGCTCCGCCTGACACCTTCGTCCCTGAACGAGCAGTCGGCATCGGGCCGGGGACTGTTTTCAACGGCGGGCTGGCAACCGGTGCAGGATTCGCTGGCCCTCTACGTCGACCCCGCCCGACCGGATGATCCGTTAAGCAGCCGTGCCCTGACAGACCGCTTCATGCTGGCGCATCAGCAGTTTCAGTCGCCCGCAACGTCAGCTACGACTCCCCCACCAGATGCGCAGTTGCCCCAATGGGGCTGGTTCGCGCTGATCCTGCTGTGCTTCACGGCCCTCTGGCTGGAACCTAAGATTATGTAGCCTGTAGATTGTAGCCCAGCCGTCCACGTCTGGTGGGCGCGGAGCGACCAAATAGCTACCGCCCAGTAAGTTGGCCTATCGGCCACCAGACGTGGACGTCTGGGCTACAGATATGTGGAGCCGTGTAACCCAGACGTCCACGTCTGGTGGGCGCGGAGCGACCGAATAGCTGCCGCCCGAACAAGTTGGCCTGACGGGCACCCGGACCTGGAGCCGCGCCGGCGGGCCGGTCCAGGCTACTAAGCTACCGCCTGTACCAATTGGCCTGACGGCCACCAGACGTGGACGTCTGGGCTACAGAATTTTTCCCCATCACCCCTTGCGCAACTTATTTTTTCATTCAACTTTGCAAAACAAAGTACTTTTTAAAAAAAGCAGTATGCGCGACGAGATCCTATCGAATCTGGCCAATCCCCGGCAGCTGGAGCAACTGTACCGCACCGACAAGCCAGCGTTTACCAGTGCTTTTGAATCGCTGTATCCTCAGATGCAGGACAACCTACTGGTCGAAGCCTGGTATCAGCGACTTACGTACAGCCACGGAGCGTCGCCCTGGGGCACGGCCCGCGACCGGATGTTCGTGCTACTGGCGTCGCTGGTCGCGGCTTTGCTGGCTAAGTTACCGGCTATCCTGTCGCTGAACGAAGACCACTTTTATACGCGCAATATCAGCTTCATCGTCCTGCCACTTTTGATTGGTTACTTTGCCCACAAAGCCAACGTTTCCCGCCAAACGGGTGCGTGGCTGACCGGGCTTGTCTTGCTAACCGCCGTCTACATCAATGTACTTCCACGGGGCACTAGCGATACACTGGTACTGACCTACCTGTATACCCCGCTGTGGCTGTGGTCGTTGCTGGGTTTCGCCTTCAGTGGGGGGCGGTTGAACCGACCTGCCAGCCTGCTGACTTTCCTGCGCTACAATGGCGACATCGCCGTGATGGCAGCCCTGCTCCTACTGGCCGGTGGGCTGACGACCGCCCTGACCATCAATCTGTTCCGCCTGATCGGCTGGGACATCACCAAATTCTATGTCAACTACGTCGTGGTCTGTGGGCTGGCGATGCTGCCCATCGTTGCTACGTTTCTGACGCAGCTACAGCCTACGCTGGTCGGCAGAATCTCGCCGATCATTGCCCGGATTTTTACACCCATAGCGCTCGTTATCCTGCTGATCTACCTGGTTGCGACAATAACGGCGGGGAAAGACCCATACCACGACCGGGAATTTCTGATTCTGTTCAACGCGCTGCTGATCGGTGTCATGGCGCTGATCTTCTTTTCACTCGCCAGCACCGACAGCATCCGTCCCAATCGTGGTCAACTGCTGATTCTGCTCCTGCTATCGATCGTTACCGTATCGATCAACGGCATTGCGCTGTCGGCCATTCTGTTTCGTATCAGCGAATGGGGTATAACGCCCAACCGGATGGCCGTGCTTGGCACCAACGTACTTATCCTAGGCCACCTGCTCCTCGTCAGCATACGGCTCTGGCAGACCATTGCGCGCCCAACCGATCTGTCGCCGATCAATCGGGCAATCACCATCTTTCTGCCAGTCTACGGTGCATGGAGTGCCTTCGTCGCGTTTGGTTTTCCGCTGCTGTTCGGCTTTCGATAAGGCCCACTGAACGCAGATCCGATCGGTGATACGTTAGCACATAAGGCACAGATTCAGGGGTAAATACACTACTTTCGCGGTGCCTGTTCCCGAAAACCACCCCGTCTATGCGTCTGCTTTCCACCATTCTGATTGCCATTGTGGCGCTGGAACACCTGTATATTCTCTGGCTGGAAATGTTTGCCTGGACTACCCGTAGCCGTAAAACGTTCAGGTCGCTGCCGCCGGAGTTGTTCGAACCGACGAAAGCACTGGCCGCCAATCAGGGGCTGTACAATGGGTTTCTGGCGGCCGGGCTGATCTGGTCGATCCTGATCGAAAACCCCTACTGGCACACCAACGTCGCGGCTTTTTTTCTGGGTTGCGTCATCGTAGCGGGTATCTACGGGGCCCTCACCGCCCAGCAATCCATATTTTTCGTACAGGCGCTCCCCGCCCTCATTACGTTGCTCGCTGTCCTGATTAGCCGCTCCGTTTAAGCTTCGCTCACCGGCACGCGATGAATGACCGCTTTTTTCATTGGCTTCTCTACTCAACGCACGTGAATGTGCCATCCATGTTGAAAACCGAAACCGCTGCTACCGCACTGGCGACCACAAAACCGCATTACCCTATACTGGACGGATTACGGGGCGTAGCGGCCCTGACCGTTGTCTGTTTCCACGTATTTGAAGCCTTTGCCACCAGTCATTTAGATCAGCAAATCAATCACGGTTATCTGGCCGTCGATTTCTTTTTTATCCTGTCCGGATTTGTCGTTGGCTACGCGTACGATGACCGGTGGAAAACGATGACCATAGGCGGCTTTCTCAAACGTCGGTTCATTCGGTTGCACCCCATGGTCGTTATTGGGTCCATCATCGGGGCGGTTATGTTTTATTATCAGGGTTGCCCTACCTGGGACGTGTCGAAAGTGCCTGTACCGATGCTGCTGGTGGCGACAGCTATGCATACCTGCCTGATACCGACAACGCCCGGCTTTGACATTCGGGGCGTGGGTGAAATGTTTCCGCTCAACGGGCCAGCCTGGTCGTTGCTTTTCGAATACATGGGCAGTATCCTTTACGCGCTCTTTATCCGGAAACTACTGACCAACGCGCTTGCTGTATGCGTGTTGCTGGCGGCTGGCGGACTGGCCGTATTTGCCATTCGTGGGCCGCTCGGTGATCTATGCGTTGGCTTTGCGCTGACGGAAGAAAATATAATCGGCGGTTCGTTGCGGCTGGTATTCTCCTTTTCGGCAGGCTTACTACTGGCCCGCGTATTTAAACCGGTCCGCGTGACCGGGACGTTCTGGCTGGGTGGCCTGGCTATCGTTATTCTGTCAGCGATCCCCCGAATCGGCGGTAGTGACCAGCTATGGCTAAACGGTTTGTATGATACGATCTGCGTCGTCGTTGTCTTTCCGCTACTTGTTTACCTCGGCGCTTCAGACCAGACAACCTCCAGACTGACCAGGCGGGCCTGCCAATTGCTGGGCGACATTTCGTACCCGCTGTACATGGTACATTACCCGTTTATTTACCTGTACTATGCCTGGGTCAAGAATGAAAACCTCACCTTCGCGCAGTCGTTCCCCGGTGCGTCAGCACTCGTTATCGGTTCTGTTTTCCTGGCTTACGTTTGCTTAAAACTGTACGATGAGCCTGTGCGAAAATTGCTGACGAATCGCCTTCTACGAGCACGCAACTAGCACCTGTCAATCAGTCAGTTACCCGCAGCCGGATGGCTAATCAGTTAGTCGGCTGCGGGTAACTGACCGGTCTACGCGACCAGCGGTTTGCGGGAGCCGCGACGATGGGCGGGGGCGATGTTACGGAGTTCGTAGCCGATGCCCTGCACCCGCGCCGTTTCACGGTAGTCGTGCAACATAGTATGGATGTCGTGGTCGACAAAAGGGGCGTTGCTGCCGTCGACGACAACCTGATCGCCGGGTTGCAGGTTGCCGAGGGCTTCTTTCAGTTGCGGCTTGCTGAGAAACGACAGATCTTTCTCAAACACGATCAGCACCCGCCGGTTGTCGCGCACGACACGGAACGTCCGCTCCGTATTGGTGTACAGCACGAACCCGACCCCAACGACAGCACCCAGTGCCACACCCAGCAACAGATCGGTGAACACGATACCGACAACGGTGACGATGAACGGCACGAACTGACTCCAGCCCTCCGCGTAAATCGACCGAAAAATGGCAGGCTTGGCCAGTTTGTAGCCCACCACGATTAGCAGGGCCGCCAGGCACGACAGCGGGATGCGGTTGAGCAGCGACGTACCCAGCCCGACAGCCAGCAGCAGCAGCACCCCGTGGGTGATGGCCGACACGCGGGTGCGCGAACCGCCGTAGATGTTGGCCGACGTCCGGACAATCACCGACGTGACGGGCAACCCGCCCAGCAGCCCCGACACGATGTTGCCAATGCCCTGCGCGCCCAGCTCCCGGTTGGTCGATGACACGCGCCGGGCCGTGTCGAGCCGGTCGGACGCTTCCAGGTTGAGCAGCGTTTCCAGACTGGCCACCATTGCAATCGTGGCCGCGACACCGTAAATTTTCGCATCCCGCAGGACGCTGAAATCGGGAAAATCCAGAATCGACGCGAGCGACTGCCCCCGCGCCACTTGCGGAATCTGCACCAGGTGCTGATGCGCCGTGTCGCCCAGGTACCAGGCAGGCATCCAGTACGGGAATGATTCGTTGAGCACCAGCCCCACCACCACTACGAGCAGAGCCGACGGGATGTTTTTAAAGAACGACCGCGTACTGCGCCCGGCCAGCCGCTCCCAGCCGATCAGCAGGAACAGCGACACCCCACTAATCAGCAACGCCCCCGGACTGGCGGTAACGATGGCGCGGTAAATTTCCGAAATGGTGTTTTCACCGTCGGCCAGCTGCTGAAACTCAAATTCACCCTCGTAGTCGTTGTCGCGGCCCAGGGCGTGGGGTATCTGCTTGAGAATGATGACGATACCGATTGCCGACAACATCCCCTTGATGACGCTGTCGGGAAAAAAACTGCTGAATCGACCGGCCCGCAGCAGCCCCAGCATCAGTTGCATGATACCGGCCAGCACCACGGCCGTCAGAAATGCCTCGTAGGTGCCTACTTTTGCGATGGAATCGGCCACGATTACGGCCAGCCCGGCCGCCGGACCGCTGACGCTTACTTCCGAACCCGACAGCATACCGACGACGATTCCGCCGATGATACCCGCCAGCAACCCGGAAAACAGTGGGGCTCCCGACGCCAGCGCAATACCCAGACAGAGCGGGACGGCCACCAGAAACACCGACAGCCCGGCGGGCAGGTCGTAGCGCAACAGCGACAGCCGGTAATTCGATAACGTACGGAGTGGGTTAATGCGTTGCATATGAACAAGATACGGTATAAGGTGGGGGATGCGAACCGTCGGATGACGGGCGCTGTCGTAAAATTAAAGCCAGATTAACTTACATACTATTTTTGCTACTATTCCCGGTGAAAATCCTATCCGTCCGCGACCAACACTTTATCGAACAGCACCTGACCGCCGACGTAACGGCCCTGCTGCTGCGCCCCCACCCGGCCGAACTGGACGTACGGTTTCTGGCGGGGCAGATCACGGCCCGGCAGAAAGCCCGCTACAAACTACCGACCTGGTACACCAACCCGGACTTGATCTTTCCCCCCGCGCTGTCGGTCGAACAGGCCTCGTCGGAAGCGACGGCGCAGTACAAAGCATCGCTGGTGAGCGGGGGCCAACTGCTCGATCTGACCGGGGGTATGGGTGTCGATACGTGGGCGTTTGCGGGCGCTATGGAGTCAGTCGTATATGTCGAGCGCAGCGCCGAACTCGCCGAACTCGCAGCCCACAACCTGCCCCGACTGGGCGCAGCCAACGTACGGATCGAGACGGGCGACGGGCTGGCCTTTCTGAATACCCTGACCGAGCCCGCTGACTGGATTTACCTTGACCCACACCGGCGCGACGAGCGGGGCGGCAAAGTGGTGCTGCTGGACGAGTACGAACCCAACGTACTGACGTTACTGCCACTGCTGGTCCGGAAAAGCCGGCAGCTGCTGCTGAAAGTATCGCCCATGATCGACCTGAAACAAACCATCCGGCAGCTCGGTCCGGCGGAGATTCACGTCGTAGCGGTACAGGGCGAAGTGAAAGAAGTGCTGCTCGTGGTCGATCATACAGCCCCGCCGACGGCCAACCCTGCGTTCGTAGCCATCAACCGGCTGGCGGGGCACGACGACGTGCTGCGGTTTTCGCTAACCGACGAAGAACAGGCCATTGCCCCGTTCGGCGATCCGCAGACGTACCTCTACGAACCCAATGCGGCTGTACTCAAAGCGGGGGCGTTTCGCGTGCTGGCGAAAGCATTCGGCCTGACCAAACTGGCCCCCAACAGCCATCTGTACACCAGCGAGCACCTGGTTACGGGTGTGCCGGGTCGCGCGTTCCGGGTGGAGCAGCTTGTCAGGCCCGACCGGAAAGCACTACAGGCGGTGCTGCCTGACCTGAAAGGCAATCTGGCGGTGCGTAACTTTCCGCAGACGGTGGCTGAACTGCGCAAAAAACTGGGCCTGCGCGACGGTGGCGACCGCTATCTCTTCGCCACGACGCTGCTCAACGGCGACAAACGACTGATCGTCACGCACAAAGTCGACAGGCCGACGGAACCCCAATCGGTTGATTCTGCGTTGGCTGTCGATTAACACACTACACTTGTTGAGGCACTTCGCTTCATTCGTCAGCATGACTACAACCACCGAACGTACGGATCTCCCGGCCCGGACAAGCGAAAAATTCGAACACCTCTGGCACCTGGTCGGCAACACGCCCATGCTCGAACTGTTCTACACCGACCGGGGCGAACCGCGCTCGCTTTACGTCAAGTGCGAGCACTACAACCTGACGGGCAGCATGAAAGACCGGATGGCGCTACACGTACTGCATCAGGCTTACAAACAGGGGCATATCCAGCCCGGCCACCGCATCGTGGAAGCCACCAGCGGCTCGTCGGGCATTGCGTTTGCCGCTGTAGGCCGGGCGCTGGGCCATCCCGTCACGATCATCATGCCCGCCGGGATCAGTCAGGAACGGATCGACATTATCCGCAGCCTGGGGGCCGACATTGTCCTGTTTACCAAAGAGGAAGGCGGTTTTCTGGGGGCGATTCGCCGGTCGGAAGAGCTGGCCGCGAGTGACCCGACGGTATTTCTGCCCCGACAGTTTGCCAACCAGTACAACGCCGAAGCCCACCGCCTGACCACCGGCAAGGAAATCTGGCTGCAACTGCAAAGCGTCGACATTACACCCGACGCCTTCGTGGCGGGTGTCGGCACGGGGGGAACGGTGATGGGTGTGGGGCGGTACCTAAAATCGCGCCGGGCCGACATTCGGATTCACCCGCTCGAACCCGCCGAATCGCCGACGCTGTCGGTGGGTCACAAAACGGGCTCACACCGGATTCAGGGCTTTTTCGATGAGTTTATCCCCGATATTCTGAAGCTGAACGAACTCGACAGGGTGGTGCAGGCCAGCGACGGCGACTCGATTCTGATGGCGCAGCAACTGGCCATTCACCTCGGTCTGGCGGTGGGTATCTCGTCGGGGGCCAACCTCATTGGGGCGATCAACCTGCAACGCGAAATGGGACCTGAGGCCCGCGTCGTAACCATTCTGTGCGACAGCAACAAGAAGTACCTGAGCACCGATCTGGTAAAGGCCGAACCGGTCAAACCCGGCTACGTGTCGCCCGACATTCAGTTTACGGACTACCGACCCATCAGCCGCCTGACCATGAACCGACCGGGCGTATTTTAACCGTTTATTTTTGTTATCCCGGCCTGGGCGGGACCACAAAAAACTGCCTGTTTCAACTCAAACGAACCACCGCTATGCGTAACTACCTGTTTTTCTTACTCTGCACTCTCCCCGGTGCATTACTGGCTCAGACTGTTTATTCAGGCGAAAGCACCATCGACAAAACAAAAGCGCAGGGCTTGTTCCTGACCGTACCGGGCGACGGGCGGCAGATCGAAAAAGACTGGGAAAACCAGTTGAAAACCTACGGTCGGCTAACCTCGTCGCGCGGCACGTACCGGGTTACCAACGCCGACATCAAAGACGTGTCGTCGGAACCGGTCAACCTGATGAGTACGGTGAAAACATCGCGCAGTCAGGCCACCATTTTCGTAGCCTATGACCTGGGGGGCGGCAACTTCGTCACAACGGGAACGCCGGGTTATTCGTCGGCCGAAACGATGCTGAAAACCTTCGCCACTCAGAGTCAGTACAATCAGGAAGTACGCACGTCCGAAAGCGGGCTGAACGACGCCCAGCAGAGCCACCAGAAGACGGTCCGGACGGGCGAACGGCTGCAACGCGAGATCGAGCAGAACGGCAAGGAAAAAGAGCGGTTGCTGAAGCGCATCGACGAAAATGCCCGACAGCTCGAACAGCTGACAAAAGATGTGGAAACCAATAAAACCGAACAGGCCAGCGCCCTCACCGAAGTCGAAAATCGTAAAACGAACGTCGAAGCGGTAAAAGCGAAGAAGCCGTAAGCGTTTCGGTGTACAGTGGATAATGCGGCACGCTAAGACGGTTCCTCTGTTTCTCCGCTACCTAAAAAAAGCGGCCCTGGATGATCCAGGGCCGCTTTTTTTAGGTAGCTGTATTAAAACAACTTTTCCTGGGGCGGTTTGGCCCCTGCCAGACGGATGTACACCGTCGTTTGACCCCGGTGGTGCGTCTGGTGTTCGAACGCTTTGGCGAGGGCTGTTGCCTTCGTCATCTCGAAGCGACCAAACAGTTTTGTTTGCTCTGCCAGTTGCGCGGGCGTCATCTTCTTGATACCATCGATGACAAAATCATAACTGGCCAGCACAAGTTTGGTGATGTTAGCTTTCGATTTGTCGGTCGTCGATTTTTCCAGTTCCCCCACACCGTCCGGACTTTTCTGACCGGTAGCCCCTGTCCCGAACCCGTAGTTGGCATTGGCCAGGTGAAGCATTTGTTCGGCGAAGGAACGCATCTCCGGTGTAGGCTTGAGCGCGTAACCCGCTTCGGGCATCGCGTCCAGGTATTCTTTGGTATACGCTTTGGCCCGCTCCCACTCTTTCACCGTTTCATCGATGGTCTGCGCCTGCGCGAACTGAACGAAGCCCAACAGCAGGGCAATCATCGAAACAAGGGTAGTTTTCTTCATAGTCGATTGGTTGGTTATGAGCCAGCAAAGGTGCGGGGTATTTTCGACGCAGGCAACCTGTTCCGCTGATCGAACGACCTGGCAGTCTGTCGCGTTTTTTTCGTATGTTCAGTAAGCAAACAACAATGCTATGATACAGATACCACCCTCGACAGTTCCGCATACGCTCGACCAGTTTCTCGACTGGGAACCGACGGATGGTTTCAAGTACGAGTGGAACGACGGTGAACTGATTCGATTTTCAGGCATAAAGAAAAAGCAATACTACATCTACAGTATTCTAAGCAAGCTATTTTACGAAAAAGGGTACCATACGAGCGGAACGCTTATGGCTGAACCCGACGTCATGCTGACAGCTATCCAGATGCGTCGACCCGACATTGCTTATTTTACCGACGATCAAATACAAGCTGGTCGAAATGGCGAAGACATCATCCCGGCGTTTGTAATCGAAGTCATTTCGGAGAGCGATCTGGCCTACCGAATCGAGGAGAAGATTGCCGAGTATTTCAAGGCAGGTGTACAGATCGTCTGGAGCGTTCTGCCCGAGCACGAAGTCGTATACGTGTACACATCCCGCAAGCAGGTCACGATTTGCCTCGGCGATGATCTGTGTATGGCCACCCCCGTTTTACCCGACTTTTCCATCGGCGTAAACACTCTCTTTGCCCCGTCGACACCAGCTAGTTAGGCCAGTTCATGGTTTTGATGGTCCGTCACACGGTGGTCCGTCATGTGTACATTGTCGTCAACACCTTCCAGGTGTGGACGGGCGCGATAGCGACCCAAAAGCTACCGCCTTGCGTAGTTGGCCAAACGGCCACCAGACGTGGACGTCTGGGCTACACAGGCGGTAATTAACCCTAAACTACTCCTTAAAAAAAACCCGCTTGACGCGCTCGCTGACGCCGGTCAGGATTTCGTAGGGGATGGTGCCGATCTGCTTCGCCAGGCCGCTGATGGGCTGGTCGGGGCCGAAGATAACGGCATCATCGCCAGCCACAACCGGAACACTGGTTGCATCGACCATCGTCATGTCCATGCAGACGTTGCCGACCGTGGGGCAGCGGTGGCCGTTGATCAAGACGGCTCCGACGCCGTTGCCCAGCCGCCGGTCGAAGCCATCGGCGTACCCAATCGCGATCGTGGCAATCTGCGCCGTATGATCGAGCTGCCCGCTGCGGCTGTACCCCACCGACTCGCCGACCGGGATGGTTTTCACCTGACTCACGACCGTTTTGAGCGTACCCACTGCCCGGACAGCCGACGACTCAATACCGCTCGACTCAACGCCGTACAACCCGATCCCCAGCCGCACCATATCGAGCCGAAATTCCGGGAAGCGCACGATACCCGCCGAGTTGAGCAGGTGCCGCGTCGGCAGGTAACCAAGCCCGGCCTGTAGCACATCGGTGCAGCGGATAAAGGTATCGTACTGGTGCGTTGAGAAGTTGTTGAACTGCGCTTCGTCGGCCCCGACGAGGTGACTGAATACGGTTTCCACACGCAGCATGGGGTGCGCCGTCAGGTAGTCGATCAGGGCGGGGAGTTCGCTTTCCAGGAAGCCCAGCCGGTGCATACCCGTGTCGATTTTCAGGTGCAATGGCGGCACATCACCCTTACTTTCTTCGGCAAAACGCCCCCAGTCGGTCAGTAGTGGCTGACTGTAGATTTCGGGCTGTAGCTGGTAGTCGAGCAGGACCGGAAACGTTTCGGGCGATGGGTTCATCACCATAATCGGCAACGTTACGCCGTTCTGCCGGAGCGCAACGCCCTCATCAGCATAGGCCACGGCCAGGTAGTCGACGCGGTGGTATTGCAGCAACTGCGCTACTTCGGCACTCCCACTGCCGTAGGCAAACGCCTTGACCATCACCATAATTTTCGTGGCCGGCCCCACTTTTTCGCGGTAGTAGTTCAGGTTGTGCGTCAGCGCGTCGAGGTCGATTTCGAGCCGGGTGCCGTGTACTTTGCGTTGCAGCCGGTTGGCAATCTGCTCGAACGCGAACGTCCGGGCTCCTTTCACCAGCACCATACTGTCGTGAATCAACTCGACCGGGAACCCGGCCAGCCACGCGGCTGTCGATTCGTAAAATCGGCTGTCGAGCGGAAACAGCTCGCGGTGGCGGCTCAGAACGGGACCGACGCCCACAAACAGGCTGATTTCCGCGTCGCGCACCTGATCCGCAATCTGCGCATACAGGTCATCGTCGGGCAGGCCCGATTGCAGCACATCCGACAGAATCAGCACCCGCCGGTCGCGGCTCCGCTGCTGATTCATAAACCGAAGTGCCAGTTGCAGCCCGGCCAGATCGTTGCTGTACGAATCATCGATCAGCACGCTGTTGTCGATGCCTTCCTTCTGTTCAAGCCGCATCGATACGGGCCGCAGCCGTTTCAGCCGCCGGTCGAGCGTGGGGGCCGTCAGGGGGTGAATCGTCTGTACGGCCACCAAGCAATGCAGCAGGTTTTCGACCGAAGCCGCATCCGTAAACGGCACGTCTACCTCGATGGCCGGGCGTTCGACTTTTACTGCCGTCAGGGTAAGCCGGGTACCGGTCAGGGTAGCACGATAAGTCGCGTCGTTGCCGTTGAGCGACCAGGTGACGAGCCGGATACCGGGGTTCACGGCTTTCAACAGTATACGCACCTCGTCGGCCACGTCGGTCTGATCGGCACAGTAAATCAGCGTATCGGCATGAACGAACAGACGGAGTTTCTCGGCAATTTTCTGCTTTCGGCTCCGAAACCCTTCGTCGTGGGCCGGGCCGATATTGGTAAAAATACCGATGGTCGGCTGGATAATCGGTTCCAGCGTCTGCATCTCGTGGGGGCGCGAAATCCCCGCTTCAAAGATGCCGAGCGTATGGCGTTCGCCCAGTTCGCGCACCGACAACGGCACCCCCAGCTGCGAATTGTAGCTGCGCGGACTTTTGGCAATCACGTAATCGTCGGCCAGCAGTTGGGCCAGCCATTCCTTCACGATGGTTTTGCCGTTGCTGCCCGTAATGCCGATGACGGGCAGCGGAAACAGGCGTCGGTGGTCGGTCGCCAGTTGCTGCAAGAGGGTCAGGCTACTGTCGACTTCGATAAATTCCGCGTCGGGGTAGCGGGCAAGTTCGTCGCGACGGTCGGGGGTGAGTGCGCTTCGCTCGATCACAAACTGCCGGACACCCCGGTCGTACAGATCGCCGATAAACGCGTGGCCGTCGTGGTGCTCTCCCCGAATAGCGAAGAATACCGACTGACTATTGTCGCCGGTGGCCTGCCGGGAGTCGGTCAGCCAGCGCGGGCGGATATGTTGAGTGGAGAGCGTAGTCATAATTTTTTGTAGAGACGCAATAGCCTGCGTCTCAGCACCCGAATGGTATCTGCCGGCTGGTGTTTGCCGGGTAAGCATTGCTGACGCGTGCTGAGAGACGCAATAGCCTGCGCCTCTACACAGAACCGGCACCTTACATCCAGCCGCGTCGTTTGAAATAAATGATCTCGCCGATGGCGATAGCGATCATAACGCCCCAGGTGTAGAGATAGCCGTGCGGGTTTTTCAGTTCGGGCATAAAGTCGAAATTCATGCCGTAAACCCCCACGATAAACGTCAGCGGAATGAAAATAGCCGACACGATGGTCAGCGTTTTCATGACCGTATTCATCCGGTTGTTTACGATGGAATAATACACGTCCATCAGCCCCGAAACGCCTTCGCGATACGCATCGAGCGTGTCGATGGTCTGGTTGATATGGTCGCTGAGGTCGTGCAGGTACGGGACTGTCGTGGTCTTTATCAGCTCGGACTCTTCGCGCAGCAGCGCCCCCACGATGTCGCGCGTCGGGTTGACGACCCGGCGCATATGAGCCAGTTCGCGCTTCAGGTTGTAGAGTTCGGTAAGCGTCTGCTGACTGGCCCGTTCGGTCACGATCACTTCCTCCAGCTTGTCCATCCGCTCACCGATGTACTCAGCCAGCACCAGATAATGGTCGACGATCAGGTCGAGCAGGGCGTAAAGCAGGTAATCGGGGCCGCTGCGCCGGGTCTTGCCCGCCGACGCTTTGATACGGTCGATGACCGGTTCAAAAATATCTTTGGTGCGCTCTTCCTGAAATGAAACCAGAAAATTTCGGCCCAGCACCAGACTGACATGCTCTATATCGATGTCGGGCTGCGCACGGTGGTGGTGCAGCATCTTCAGCGTCACAAACACCACCGGCCCACTCCCCGGCATGGGGTTCGGGCTGGTATCCGTCAGTTCGTCGTAGAAGTCAATTTTGGGCTTCTGGTCGGTGTTGACCACGTCTTCCAGCAGCAGTGGGTGTAGCCGATACTGCTGCCCAATGGCCGATACCACCTGCGGCTCGTGAATCCCATCGACGTCGACCCAGTTGATAACAGGCGTCTGTTCGCCGGGAGGCTGACACTGGCGGATCTTACTGTTGTCATCGATGTGGTAATCCGTGGCGTTGTAGTCGATGCGTTTGATGCGGGTCGCGTGCTGAATATCGTCGCCGACGTAGGTCAGCGTACCGGGCGAAGTGCCGAGCGTTTTCTCGGCTGAACGCATGCGTCGGCGTTTGGACATAAATAAGGCAAACAGTCAGAAATTGGCGTCGGGACAAAGATACGCCGAACACGGGGATGCGGGTTGAATCAGACGCAATTCAACACGATAACCACCGGGCGCGACGACTCCCTGATTTCAGTACTCAGGCCCCGGAAACAGCTAGTCCATAGTCAACCTATAGACAATGTAACTGATTATCACGATGTAAAATTTTGACCCATTATCTAACAAAACGAAAGCCACGCTGTTGTTTTAACCGTTTACCTAGTGCAACTACTTAGGTTTTTTTACTCAACAGTTTACTATTAATCCGTACAAGAATGGAACGTGATCCGCTTTACACATCACCGGCTATGGGCCGCGCTGGCTTCGTCAAACGTATTTCCTGGAGTGCCGTTTTCGCTGGCGTGCTGATCGCTATCGTCATGCAGTTGCTGCTCTCGTTGCTGGGCCTGGGCATCGGGCTGGGAACCATCGACCCGATGGAAGAGCAAAACCCAACCGCTGGTCTGGGAACCGGAACGGCTATCTGGTACATCATCAGCAGCCTGCTGTCGCTGCTTGCCGGTGGCTGGGTAGCGGGTCGGCTGGCCAGTTCACCCCGCCCCTTCGATGGTATCATCCATGGTGTACTGACCTGGGCACTGGTAACGCTGCTGACCATTTATTTTCTGACCACGACGATTGGTAGCCTCATCGGCGGTGCCGGTCGGCTGGTGGGTGGCCTTGTCCGGACGGCGGGTTCAGCGGTTGGTTCGGCCGCGTCGGCTGCTGGTCCTGAATTGGGTCAGGCCGTGAAAGGCAAACTGGCCGAAAACGGCATCGATGTCAACAATCTGGATCTGGGCGATCTGCGGGGTGAAGTCGACAAGGTGCTCCGTCAGACGGGCAACCCGGCGCTGAACCCGGATCGGCTGGAGCGCAAGGCGGAGCAGGCGGGCAATCAGGCCCAGGCGGCTGGTAAGCAGGCGGCTGAAAACCCACAGGCTGCCGACGATATTTCCGGCGGACTATTTGACAAGCTGTTCAAGCAGGGGCAGGCTACGGTCAACCAGGTTGATCGGGACGACGCGGTGAACGTGGTGATGAAGCGGACGGGCAAGAGCCGGGCCGAATCGGAGCAGATCGTCGACAACTGGATCAGCACCTACAAACAGGCAGCGGCCAAATTCGAGCAGACCAAAAAAGAAGCGGAAGTGAAAGCCCGGCAGGTAGCCGACGGAGCCGCTTCAGCCGCATCGAAAGGGGCTATCTTTGGTTTCTTTGGTCTGCTGATCGGTATCATCGCATCGGGTTACGGCGCGAAGCTGGGCACCGATACGAAAGAGAACCACGGCTAGGGTTTTTCGGCATTACGCCAGCCAGCCGGTTGACTATCGACGTACCAACGTCTCTTACACAAACCGATTTGATCCGGGCCGCACTAGTCAGTGCGGCCTTTTTTGTTGGGTTCGCCCCTGAATCCGGCAGGGGGTTATCAATTCAAACGTTTGCGTAAATAATTCCCGATCCGGGATGGGTATAGCCGGGTATAAACGGGCAGTACGTTTCTTATACGGAAAGCCTTTCACCAGCAAACAACTGATTATTAGCCTTTTATCAGTATTCAATTTTATACTATAACGGTCTATCCCGGTCAGTATAGTCAGCTGTTGGTCAGGCTCATACGACACTACTACCTATACGCATGAAACACTCTGTATTTGAACAACTAACCCGACCGTTGTTATACGGGTTGCTACCCGGTTGCCTGCTCAGTCATGGGTTGCTGGCAACTGGACTACCCCCGACCGCAACGGCAGCCCTCGCGGTCAGCAAACGGGCGACCTGGCGGGTACCCGTTGCCGAAGACATTACTGTGACGGGTAAAGTCTTTGCCGACGGCAGCAATGAAGCCCTGCCCGGCGTCAGTATCGTGGTGGAAGGGTCGATGGTCGGCACCAATACCGACGCCAACGGTGAATTCCGTATCAAGGCCCCGACTACCGGTACGCTTGTATTCAGCTACGTCGGGTATGCGCCCCAGCGGGTAGCCGTCAACAACCGGTCGAGCATCAACGTGCTGATGGTGGTCGACAATAAGACGCTGAACGAAGTGGTCGTGGTCGGGTACGGGTCGCAATCGCGTAAAAACCTGAGCAGCGCCATCACCACCATCAAACCCGAAGACCTCAACCGGGGGGCCATCGCCGATGTCGGTCAGTTGTTGCAGGGTAAAATTCCGGGGCTGAACATCTCATCGAGTGGTGATCCCAATACACCGGCCGCCGTGGTGCTGCGCGGTGCATCGACTCTCAACAGTTCGCAGGGGCCGTTCTACGTGATCGACGGCGTGCCGGGCGCCGACATCTCCATCATCGCCCCCGACGATGTGGCCAGTATCGACGTCCTGAAAGATGCAGCGGCCACAGCCATTTACGGGAACCGGGCCGCCAACGGCGTGATCATCGTGACGACCAAACGGGGTAAAAAAGGCTCGATGGTCGTCAGCTACAGTGGGTACGCGGGTGCCGAACAGGTATCGCGCCGGCTGAACATGATGAACGCCGGGCAGTTGCGCGATTTTCTGACGCGCAACAACCTGTCGTTCTCCCCCATCGACGACAAAGGAGCCGACACCGACTGGCAGCGGGCCGTGGAGCGTAACAACGTGATTTCGCAGAACCACAACCTCTCGATCAGTGGCGGCACCGACCACAGCACCTACAACGCGAGCATCAACTACTACGACAAGCCGGGTATTTTGCAGGGTAGTTCGCTGAGCCGGGTCATTGCCCGCCTGTCGGTCGATCAGTACGCGTTGAACGACCGGCTGCGGTTCAGTCTGAACGTGTCGAACTCGAACAGCAACGCCAACAACACGCCCCTGCGCAACAACGTGCTGTTGCAGATGATCAACCACCTGCCGGTGTCGCCCATTACCAACCCCGACGGCAGTTACTTCGAGAACTACCAGAATACGGGCTATTTCAACCCGGTGGCGATGGTCAACCACGCCAAAGACAATACGAAATACAACAACCTCGTCGGCTCGTTCAACACGCACGTCAACCTGCCGTTCGACCTGACCTACGACCTCAACCTGTCGTACCAGAACAACACCTCGCTGCACGGCGAATCGTACGATAGCTATTACACGCAGTATAACAGCGCCAACTTCTACAACAACCCCGATCCACCGGCGACGCACACCATCCTGAACTTCGGCACCAACGGGTCGGCCCTGCGCAACACCTACCAGACCACCCGCAAGGTGCTCGAAACGTTCCTGACCTGGAACCGGGCGTTCGGCGACCATTCGGTCAATGCCGTGCTGGGTTACTCGTATCAGGGGTCGGTATCGGGCGACGGCTTCCAGACGTCGAGTACCAATTTCCCCGTCGACAACATCGGCTACAACAACTTCGCGCTGAGTAACCCCTACGCCGTATCGTCGTACCGAATCAACTTCGGCGCGGATGGCATCTATCAGGAAACGAAGCTGATCTCCGACTTTGCCCGATTGAACTATAACTACAAGGAGAAATACTTATTCCAGGGGTCGATCCGGCGCGACGGCTCGTCGGTGTTCGGCACCAACAACCAGTGGGGTTATTTCCCGGCGGTGGGCGTGGCCTGGCGCGTGAGTCAGGAAGAGTTCATGAAAAATCAGTCGCTGTTCGACGACCTGAAACTGCGGGCCAGCTACGGCGTCACGGGTAACTCGTCGGGCTTCAACGCGTACACGGCGCAGTTCATTTCGGGTAGCCTCGGCACCTACTACTACAACGGTGTGCAGACGGCCGCTTACGGCCCGACGCAGGCATCGAACCCCAACCTGCGGTGGGAAAAAACCGCGACGGCCAACCTG
This sequence comes from uncultured Spirosoma sp., assembly GCA_964581865.1. GTDB lineage: Bacteria > Bacteroidota > Bacteroidia > Cytophagales > Spirosomataceae > Spirosoma. The sequence goes on along the minus strand of CAZOQC010000016.1, from coordinate 28,802 downwards.
GGTCTGGACTTCACGATCCTGAAAGGCCGGGTAAACGGTACGCTTGAACTGTACCAGAAAACCACGACGGGCATGATTTATTCGTACCGCGTCAACCCAGTGCTGGTGCCGGTCGGCAGTATCGTAGCCAACGGGGGCGACATGCAGAACCGGGGTATCGAGCTGAGCCTGAGTGCCAACCTGATGCGGGTGGGCCGGTTCAGCTGGACGTCGAGCCTGAACCTGGCGCACAACAGCAACAAGATTCTCAGCCTGACCAACCCGCTGTTCGTCGGGGGCGACTCCGTACGGATTACCCAGCCCGACGGGGGTGGCCAAACCGGCAGCACGCTCCAGATCCTGAAAGCCGGTATGCCGCTGGGGCAGTTCTTTACGCTGCAATACGCGGGTAAGAACGACAAAGGCGTGTCGCAGTACCTCGACCGTAACGGCAACACAACCACGTCGCCGGTCATCGGCTCGGACTACTATTACGCGGGGAATCCGCAGCCGAAACTGCTGGCGGGCTGGACGAATACCTTCCGCTACGGCAACCTCGACCTGAACATCTTTATCCGGGGCGTATTCGGCAACAAGATCTTCAACGCCACCCGCGCCGATCTGTTCCGCCCCAGCACGGCCCAGTACACCAACATTCTGGTGGATGCAGGCAGCGAATCGATAGCTGACGTGAACTCGTACCGCTACTCGACGCGCTTTATCGAAGACGGCAGCTATATCCGGCTCGATAACGCGACGCTGGGCTACAGCTTCAAAAAGCTGGGGCAGTACGTAAAAAATCTGCGCGTGTACGCTACGGTCAACAACGCGTTCATCATCACGAAATACACCGGCATCGACCCCGAAGTGAACCAGGGCGGCATTGCCCCCGGCATCGACGCCAACAACTTCTACCCCAAAACCCGTACCCTACTGCTGGGTCTGAACGTGTCATTTTAAACCAGTTTGTGGTTTGTGGTTTGTCGTTCATTGTTGGCTAACGCGTAGCTGTTTCGCCGGAGGAACCACAAACCACAAACTACAAACGACGAACTAAAAATAATGAAACAACTAGCCATACCCGGAGTGCTGATGGTACTGCTGCTGTACCTCGCCACCGCCTGCCACAACCTGGAGGTGCCCATCAATACGGAGCTGACGCCCGACATTTTTCCGCAGAATTCGCAGCAGTTCATTCAGGCGTCGGGGCCACCCTACGCAGCCCTGCGCGGCCAGTTTGCGCTCGATTATTTTTTCATGCAGACGCTCAGCACCGACGAAGCTATTATGCCGGCACGGGGTGGCAACTGGTACGACAACCAGAACTACCGGATGCTGCACTACCATAGCTGGACGAAAGATCACGGCAATACCAACGGAGCCTGGAGCTGGCTTTCGACCGTTATCGGCACTACCAATCAGTCGCTGTCGATTCTGGACCAGACCGTACCCGCGTCAACCACCAAGCAGACCAATCTGGCGGAGCTGAAAATGGTCCGGGCAATGGCGTACTTCATGCTGATGGATATGTACGGCAACGTCCCCGTCGATACGACCTACGGCGATTTTACCCCGCACCCTAACCTGCCCCGCGCGCAGGTCGTCGGTTTTATCGAGAACGAATTAAAGAAAGCCCTGCCCTACCTGAGCCGCTCGTCGGGGCAGGCGATGTACGGGCGGGCCAACAAGTTTACGGCCTATTCGCTGCTGGCCAAACTGTACCTGAATTCGCAGTACTACACCGGTACGCAGCGGTACAACGACGCTATCGTGGCCTGCGACAGCGTCATCAATTCGGGGCTGTACGGACTGGAAGGTCGGTCGTCATATTTGCAGATGTTTTACCCCAACAACGGGCCGCAGATGAAGGAATTTATCTTCGCCATTCCTTACGACCCAGCGGCCAGTTCGCTGCCCGGCACCAACGGCTTCATGTACCGCGCCCGCTACGACGTACCGCGCTCGGAGACCAAAAAGTTTAGCCTGCCGTTCACGCCCAGCGCCCCCGAAAGTACGTTGCCGGAGTTCTACGCCAACTTCAGCGACCCCAACGATATTCGTAACGGGCAGTGGCTGACGGGGCCGCAGTTTCTAAACGACGGCGTTACGCCCGTAACCGTGACGACCACCAAAAAAGGCTACGACCAGTTCTACACTGGCTCCGACGGTGGTGCGTCCTATACCTATCAGGTAACGCTGACGCCCCAGATTCTGCTGCGGCAGGACGCAGCGTCTTTCGACTGTGGCAACGACGAAATCGCCTGGAACATGGGCTACCGCAATATCAAGTTCTACCCCGACGCCAGCTCGACCTCGCGCAACCAGAACAACGATATGCCGCTGTTTCGCTATTCCGACATTATCCTGATGAAGGCCGAAGCGATTCTGCGGGGCGGAACGCCGACGCTGGGCCACACGGCGCTGTCGCTGGTCAATCAGCTACGCGCCAACCGCACCACGTCGGCCGCGCTGAGCAGCATCGATCTGGACGGTATGTACACCGAGCGGAGCCGCGAGTTTGCCTACGAAACCTGGCACCGCAACGACATGATCCGGTTTGGCAAGTACGAAGGTAAGTGGGGTTTCAAAACCGACGCCGACGTGAATCACCGTATCTTCCCGATTCCGACCAGCGCCTTCACCGTCAACCCCGCCCTGACGCAGAATCCGGGGTATTAATAGTACCCCACGGCAGCGGCCGACCGTCCCAACCCCTCCCCACTGAGCAGCTGTTTAGGGAATCGTTTTTGTCATCCCGACGATAGGAGGGATCTTCGCTAACAGGCGGTTTTCCTTCTCTTGGCGAAGATCCCTCCTATCGTCGGGATGACAAAGGCGCTTTTTTGACCTGAATAATGATTCTCCAGAATAACATCTGAGGGGTTAAGACGGTCGGCCGCTGCCGTGGGATCTTTACACAGTATGCAAACCGTTTCCCGAACCGAATTTCTCCGCTACTGCCTGTCTATTGGTGCGTTGGCGACACTTTCACCCTTACTGACGACTGCCCAGTCCACTCCCGACGACTTTTTCAAGTCGGTTGTGGACGCTAATAATGCGGAGGTGGCACAACTGTTGCAAACACTGGCGTCGCCCATCACCGACGTCCGGCGTCGGCTGGGATTCGATCTGGCCAATCTGGCAGCGGCTTATAGTGAACCGACGTCGCGCTATTACCAGCAGGCCGAGCTGGTTCCGGCAATGGAGAAGGTCATGCGGTTTCTGGTGCAGGCCCAGCGCCCCGACGGTACCCTCGACATTGCCAATCTGGCCTCCCCACCCGATACGGGGTTCATTCTCGAAGCCCTCTGCACCGCCGGCAAAATTCTGCTGACCAACCCGGCACCGGCACTGGCCGACGTGAAGGCGTTGCACAAAACGTTTGTGGTAAAGGCCGGAGAAGCCCTGCGGACGGGTGGCGTACACACACCCAATCACCGCTGGGTGATCTCGGCGGCTCTGGCGCGGATGAACGCGCTGTACCCCAATCCGGCCTACGTCAAGCGCATTCAGGAATGGCTGGCCGAAGGGGTTTTCTGCGACAATGACGGCAACTACCTGGAGCGGAGCATGAACTACGCAGCCGTGAACGACCGCACGCTAACAGCCATCGGTCAGTTGCAACGCCGACCCGACCTGCTCGATAAAGTGCGTCGGAATCTGCGGCTGGTGTACTACCACATGGAGCCCGACGGCGAACTCGTCACAGTCGATTCGCGCCGACAGGATCAGTACGCACCGGTCAACATCCTGCTCTTCTATCTCGACTACCATTTCTACGCCCTGCACGACAACAACCCGGAATGGGCCGCACTGACGCAGTTTATCCGCACAATGCCCGGCTTCGACAAACAGGTACGTCGCGATTTGCTGGCATCGTTTCTGGAAGACCCGATCTTTAAAAAACTACTGCCCACGCCAAAAGCACCCGCTACCAGTTACCGGCAGTTTTTCCGGCATACCAACCTCGTTCGTATCCGGCGCGGCAGCACGACCACGACTCTGTATGGCGGCAACGATCTTCCGCTTACGATCGCGTCGGGCCGGTCGAACAGCCCCAACTTTTTTGCCTTTCGCAAGGGTGCGGCTATTCTGAATTACATGCGTCTGTCGACCGACTTTTTCAGCACGGGCTATTTCCACAGTGAGGGCATCACACCCGACGGTGACGCCTACATCCTCCACCGCAAACAAACCTCGCCCTATTACCAGCCGCTACCCGCCAGATTCCGCAAGGCTGACGGCAATTACGCCCTGACACCCAGCACCGACGGCCGGTTCTGGAACAAAATGGATTTTGCCCACCGGCCGCAGAGTAATCTCAACACGCTGCAAACGACGATTCGAGTCGTGGAAAAAGACGGGCAGAACACACTCGCGTTCAATGTTACGGGCGTATCGGGTATTCACGTCACGCTCGAACTGTGCTTCCGGGCGGGGGGGCAGGTCAGTGGCTTAACAGCCGTTGGCGGGAGTACCGACAGCTATTTCCTCCCTGAAGGCACCGGCGAATACCGTCTGGGCGATGACACAATCCAGTTTGGGCCGGGCCTGTATAAGCACAGCAAGATCATCAACTTGGGAGGTGAACCCTATTCGAGTCATTTCGGAAACCTCCACACCGACGGCATCCATGTGTATCTGACTGGCATCACGCCGTTGACGTACACGTTTAAGATTGGCTGAGTTTTTTTATTGCCCAGACCTGCTTGTCAAAGGCAGCGTTGCGATGGTTTTTTAGTATCATAGTGTTGACAGTGGTGTCAAGTCCCCGACCTGACACGCTCACGGCAGCAAATAGCTTCGTCTAAAAATATGTCAGGCCGGGGACCTGACACCATTGTAATGAAGCGACAGAAAAAGTATACGTTGAACGGCATTATAAGGGCTGGACTAGACTATTCTTGGCTCATTGTAAAGTACAAAGAGTATCCCTCTATCGTACCAATGTGATTATCTCGCCACAAACTCACAGTCTTGCTTGAATGCTTAACTTCTTTTTTCTGCTGTTTAAAAATCGATCGAATAAGTTTTGGGGGAATTTCTTCTCCAAAAGTCACTTGATACAGAAATGATATACATTCTATAAATTTATCCAAAGCATATTCCTCCTTTACAGAAGGATATACTGTGAGATTCACTTTCAATTTTCTAACTATTGTGCTACTACCGGATACATAGTATGAAATAGTGTTACTAAAAATTTCATCATTCAATTTAACTAAAGTAGAACTCGCACCCCATTCGTCATCATAATATTTTTTATAATATCCGGTAACAATACCAAAACTATTGAGAAAATCTTTGGATTCATAAGGCGACCACCCTTCTGTAGAATTTATTTTAGGAGGGTTTTTCTCTATCAGTTGTTGCCTTTTTACGTCTAGAAATGAAATAAATACTCCTTCTTTGCTATGAAGTTTTTCATTTAGAACATTTTCTTTCCAGCGTTTTAATGAGATGAGATCAAATTTGTATTGAATTATAGATTGAGTTTGTGCGTACCTTCTAACTACTTTGTCCTCTATTCCGAAACTAAGAGTGGAAAGTACCGAATCATAGACTATGTATACATGTATGAAATACAACAAAGGAATAAACCATATTCCTAAAACTATTGGCAAAGAAAACTCTTGAAACTTATCGAATGTCGTGAACTTGCCTAAATGTAAAACGAAAAAATATATAGAACTTGTAAAAATGCAAATTCCCAGCAATGTAGCAGCTACAGTAAATACTCTATTAACATCTTTGTATTTTTCCTCTCTCTCGGAGAATGCAATCACACCTCCAAGTAATAAAGAAAGTGAGATTATGATAATCTCTACGAACACATTGAAGGTATACTGACTGGTAACAAAATCAATTATAACGGAAAGCTTTAAGTTATCTAAAAGAGCCTTCTTAAAAAATCCCTTGTCAGCCTTCGAAACTTTGAAAAGAACAGGTAAAGCTGAAAATATTAACCAGAAAACAGCGTCTTTCAATAATTCAAATTTCCAGTATCCTATCTTGTATAGTATTAGGATAGGTATTGAAGAATAAAATATAACTATAACATATACTGTAGTTAAATGTTTTGAAAAAGCTGTCTCTGCAAGATTAAAAAGAGACCTTCTAACGCCTTGTTTAGAAAGACAGTATAAGACAAACAAAAATCCAAAGATAAAAAAAGCAATTTCTCTAGAGTTGAATATACCTAATTCTCGAAAATCAAGTACTTTCCATAAAGATTCCATAGTATATTAAGTAGACGTTGCACAGCGTAGCTATTTACAAATTATCTGATTTGAACATTTTAAATTCTGACACGTGGTCATTTATGCAGCTTTAACGGCTCCAATGGAAGACGAACTGGCGTGTGCGATTGTCACCCATATGGACAGAGAATCTTCTACTGTTACATTACACGTGGCCATACACCCGGCCTTGCGTGGCATTTTCGTTTATGACCAGCCCGGCCACTACACCTTCTTTCATGGTGACGACACCCTGCACGACGCCATCCTCGGCATCGACCTGCCACTGACCACTATCTTCGAATAAGCTACACCGCCCGTTGCGACGATTCGCGCACGATCAGCCGGGCGGGGAGCAACACACTTTCGACAGGCGTATGATTGGGGGCCTGCTTCTGCATCAGAAACAGCCGGGCTGCTTCGGCACTGATTTCCTGCCCCGACCGGGCTACCGTCGTCAGGGATGGGCAGGTGTAGGCGGCTGTCGGTGAATCGTCGAATCCGGCCACAGCCACATCGTCCGGGATGCGTAGCCCCCGCTCGGTCAGTACCCGCATGGCACCAATCGCCACCTGATCGTTGACCCCGAAGATGGCGTCCGGCAATTCAGTCTGGTTCAGTAGCTGCTGCGTTGGCAGAATAGCACTGTCGATTTTGAAATTGGTTGGCAGAATCAGCTCCCCGCGAATGGGCAGGCCATAGTGCGTCAGGCAATCGATATAGCCCGCGAACCGCTGCTCCGACACCGTCAGTCCGGCGGGGCCGCGCAGGTGCGCAATGCGTCGGCACCCCCGCTGAATCAGGTGTTCGGTCACGGCCCAGGCTCCGTGGTAATCGTCGGTCGTCACCCGGCTGACGGGCAGGCCCGCGTAATCACGGTCGATCAGCACGAGCGGAATCTGCCGCTGCACTACTGTTTCCAGATGATCGTACTGACCCGAATCATCCGTTTCCTGCGCTACCGACAGAAAAATACCCTCGACCCGATTCGCCAGCAGCCGCAGCACATACTCGGCCTCCAGTGCCCGCGATTCGCCCGTCACACAGATTGTCAGCGAATAGCCCAGCGGTTGCAGCGCTGTGTGCAACCCTTCGATCACCGACGACTCGTAACTATCACTGATCGTCGGCACGATGATTCCCAGTACCCCTGACAGTTTATTGAGCAGACTAAGCGACACCAGATTCCGCTGATATCCCACCTGTTGCGCATACTGCTGGATGCTCCGGCGCGTATCTTCACTAATGGCGTAGTGGTCGTTCAGCGCGCGCGATACCGTCGACGGCGAACAGTTGAACTGCCGGGCAATGTCTTTGATCGTTATGGGATGGGAAGGAATCATCAGTTAGCTGAGCAACCATCGGCGACCGACTCCGGTAGAGTAGAGAACGACAGGCCGATGGTTTTCACAATCGAAGTACGTGCAATTGCCCGGATCTGATGCTATACACCGGTCGATTTCTAAATCCCGTACTAAACCCGGTCACGGCTCCGATTGTCCAATGGCCTGAAACACCGCTCCTTCCGACCATGAACCGCTCCTTCCTTTCTTTACTGACCATTGTGCTGCTGACCGGATGCAGCAGTGGCAGGACGGCCCTGCGCCACGGTCATTTCGACCTGGCGGTAAAACGGGCATCCCAACGGCTTCAGCAGGGTCCGGGCCTGAGCAAACGCGGCCATGGCTTAGCATCCGACGTACTGCAACAGGCATTCGTCCGGGCCTATGGACAGCGGCAGGCAACGATCCGCCAGTTAGCTGCTAATGCCAGCCAGCCATTCCGCTGGGAGTCGGTGCTGACGGAATATAGTGCCCTGCAAAAGCTGACCGACAACGCCCGAACCTGTGCCGCCTGCGCCGACTGGCTGGCCTCGTACCCCGCGTCGTATCAGGACCGGATGCAGGAAACCCGCCAACTGGCCGCTGCCGACCGCTACGACGTGGCCGAACAAGCGTACGCCCTCCGCCTGACCGACCGGCTGGCCGCCAAAGACGCCTTCACTAATTACCGGAGGGCCATCGATTGGGTGCCCGACTACCGGCAGGCCCGCACCCGCGCCGATGAGGTATTGCCCTACGCCCTGCTGCGCGTCGCTATCGAACCGCTTGGTCCTACCCGCGAAATCAGCGGGCGCGACAATCTGGAGATACAGAATCTGATCTACAAAAGGGTAGGTCGTAACATGACACCATCGACCTTCGTCCGGCTCTACACGCCCGAACAGATCCAGGCCAATATCGTCGACGGTGGGCCGCTGGCTGAAGGGTTTCCGATCCATCAGGCCGTCCGAATGCAGGTGACCGACTACACGGCGTATACCGATAACACCGGTTCGTCCAGCACGACGATCTACAGCGACATAGCTTACAAAGTCGGCGAAAAGAAAATCAACGACTCCACGAAGGTCGACATTATGGAGAAAGTACAGGGCACACTGACGACATTTAAGCGTACCATCAGCACCGGCATGACCATTCGCCTGGAGGGCATCGACGTCGACGCGAACAGACCCATCTGGCACGATTCAGTCTGGGAAACACGTCATTGGGAAACCATCTGGGAAACGTTCTCCGGCGACGACCGCGCCCTCAACGGCCATATCCTGGCAACGGCCACTATACTGGTACCCAGCCGCTGGCAACTCTACAGCGACCTCGTCGACGAACTGGCTGGCGATGTTGCCCGGCGCATTCACAGCAAATACAGCCGCGACGAGTAGCTGACTACCGGCAGGAGACAGCGGAAAGGGTACGAGTCGTATGTTGACCGGCGGCTATTCGATCAGCAGTCGATTGCTCAGATCCATTGAAATCACCTTGCCCGAAAGCAGGCAGGGCGGATTTGTTGTCGCACTGACAGCACAGACTCGATGACTGAATGACCAGAGCAATCGGAATTAATGAAGCAGGTCTGACAGCGTTTCTAAGAAGTAAAACCAGACCGACTAAAATGGCCGGCACACTCAACAACTGACCCATGTTAAGGCCCATACTATCTTCAAAAGCAACCTGATTCTCTTTAAAAAATTCCCAGAGGAACCGTAAGCTGAACATCCAGATCAAGGCTATACCGAGCATAGTCCCTGGTACCGATCGGGTACGATACATTCGCCAGTACCAAACCAGCCCAACGAACAGCGCCAGGTAGGACAACGACTCATAAAGCTGGGCCGGGTGACGGGCCACCTGACTGAACTCATGATTTCGCAGGAATACGAAAGCCCAGGGCTGGTCGCTCGGCTTGCCAACGATTTCCGAGTTCATCAGATTACCAAACCGAATGAACGCTCCGGTAAGGGCCGCCGGGATACACATTCGATCAGCAACCCATAGGAATGTCTGCCCGGTGGCCCTGCTGGACTTCCGGCGTGAATAAATCCATAAGCCAATCAGAATGCCGATAACCCCGCCATGACTGGCCAGTCCGGCAAACGGCGGGGTTACAATCTGCAACGGGTTGCGCAGAAACATGGCTGGTTCGTAAAAAAGAAAATGACCCAGCCTTGCTCCCACGATCGTTGAGACGACCATCGTTACCAGCAGTGGATCAATGTCGGTCTGCGGCTTTTTCTCCGTTCTGAGAATATACGTCATAATCTGAACACCGATCAGGAACCCGACCGCAAACAGTACACCGTACCACCTCACCGGCCAGGAACCAATACGAACGATGTCAGGATCAACATCCCAAATAATATACTGATACATAGGGTTTTGATAAACAAGTGGTTTTATGGTAAACTGTTTCCCGCCAAAACTATACGACAGATACGCTACCGGTGCTGCGCAGCCGCGTGTTTCGACAGCAGTTGCAGCGTGTGTTCGAGGGATTTGGTATCGGTCCACTCCTCGTGGCCGGGAATGACGAGTGTGGCCGTACCGAACTGATTCATCACCCGACGAACGGAACTACCCCACTCCGACAGGTTTGCCTCGCCGATGTAGCCCAGCCCGAACGCAGACACGCTTTTGACAAAGCAGCCGCCGTGCAGAATCTGATGATTGGGCAACCACACCACGATATTATCGCTGGTATGTCCGGCACCAGGAAAGTACGTCCGGATTGGCACCTGACCAATGGTAAAGGTCGTGTCGTTGGGCAGAATACCCTCGGGCGAGTCATACCCGGCCTGCACCGTTTTCTGCGCCGTAAGTGGCGTGCTGATAACCCGGACACCCGCCTTTCGCAAGGCACTGATACCCCCTACCTTATCGTCGTGAGAATGGGTGACGATGCAGAGCCGGACGGGCTGATGCAGGCTATCGGCCACCCACTGGAGTAGTTGCTGTGTGTTGCCGGTGTCGTCTTTTGTATCCCAGCCCGTATCGATCAGCACGACGCCATCGACTGTATTGATAATCAGTCCGTTCGACGGAACGGGTTCACCCTGATACATACCGTAGGTCGTATGCACGTACACCCGATCCGCGATGGGCGTGACGATCAGTTTCGGCTTTGGCGACGGCTGCGCCAGCGTTACCGACGTAACAAACAGTCCCAGAGAGATCGCTACTAGTAGTCGCATAAGGTATACTGCCCTGAAGGTCGGCAGCTGATTAAATTAATGGTGAACGGGTGATTTATCGGGGTGCTGACCCCATTCTTCGGGCGGAAAACCAAGGGCAACCCGCAGCCGCAGTTGTCCGCGTTTTACGGTCCCATGCCGGTACGTCACTTTAGCCCGGCTATCGTAAAAATCGTCCCGGTAGAGGCTGTCAATCGGTCCTGCTTGTAAGAAGAAGCGATGATTAATATCCTGAGTCTGCGATTTTGGATACCCGATCACCACCGAAGCTGTCGATGCATCCAGCAACCCGGTAGCCAGCACCGAAATACGACCACTTCCTTCATGGTTACCTTCCGACGTACCAACGTAGAACGTAGTGTCGCGGTCAACCCGCCCTAACTGTACGTCGGCATCCGGGGTTTTGGTTAGGTCAAGGTAAACAAACAAGAGTATCACCAGGACGATGGCCCCGCCGATAAAGATGGAAATTACCCGTGCAATGTCTTTCAATAAACCAGTTACTTCCGACATACAAACGTGTTTCGTCGGGTGCAATATACCAAAAACAGATGCGCGTAGACTACCGGTTTCGGTCGTGGTGTGGCGTTAGTCCAGGCGTATACATCGGCAGGATATATAGTCCGCCGATGGACTGGTAAAACGGCAAAAAGCCGGAAGCCATGCGATGAGCACGGCTTCCGGCTTTTTGGTATCGTCACTGTAAGTCAGCGCACTTGGTCAGCGATGACCGGGCTGCGGCTTATTTTTTCGGGAACAGGGCTTTGTTGAGCACTGCAGCGGCTTCCGTAATCGAGGTCTGTACCGCCGGGATTTCGGCCAGTGGGTTCAGCATCCCGTAGTCGTGGATAAATCCGGCATAGACGGAGATCGTGGTAGGCACGCCCGCTTCGTCCAGTTTCCGGCCGTAGGCGACACCTTCATCGTGCAGAATATCGTTTTCCGCCACCTGAACGAGTGCTGGCGGCAATCCGCTCAATTCCGTCAGCGAAGCCTGCATCGGCGACGCATATTTGTTTTTACGCTCGGTTGGGTTGGTGGTATAATTGTCCCACATCCACTTCATCAGGGGCGTCGTCAGGAAGCGTTCCTGCGCATATTTGGTGTACGACTCGCGGCTGAAATCGGCATCCGTAACGGGCTTCTTTAGGAGGCAGCGTTTCCAGGGGTGGCCCACCGGCACCGTTCAGGTCTTTCAGAAAAGCCCGGATGTCTTTCAAAATAGCGGGGTCCTGCGCAGCGGGTGTTTTCGATTGCGCCATGACGGTTGCGTTTGCCGCGAACAGCATCGCGCCAGCCAGCAGAGCCGATTTTACTTGATTGGTTTTCATACGTTTATTGGGGTACATAACGAATGTGTAAACTGGCTCATCACCGAACCACCGGGTTTCACGGATGAAACGCGCTGGCCTGGTCAACTTGCCTGCACAAAGGTATACCCCTCGTATGCGCTGGAAAATAGCAGAAAGACGGTTTTGATTGGACATTTTTCCCGGAGTCAGGAAATTCAGCACTACCCCTTCATTCCCTTCCTGAACCCGGCCGGGGAAACCCCCGCTTTCTGCGTAAACAGCCGGTTGAAGTAAGCCGGATCATCATACCCCAGTTGAAAGGCGATTTCCTTGACACTCTGATCGGTGTAGACCAGCAGGCGTTTGGCCTCCAGCACAATCCGGTTTTTGATAATCTCGTTCGGATTTTCCAGACGCAGTCGGTTGAATTTATTGGCGAGTGTTTTTGGAGCGATTCCCATCAGCGTGGCATAGTCGGCCACGGTATGTTTTTCCTTGTAATGAATTTCGACCAGCTGCCCGAAGTTTCGGAAAAACTCTTTCTCGGCGGGTTCGACAAGCGGCACCAGGGTGTCGAGGTGTTGCTTTTTCCAGACGCGGGTCGCCAGAATGATGATCTGTTTCAGATAGGTCCGGATCATTTCTTCCACCGACGATTCCTGCTGCTGGAGTTCGTCGGCGATGCGTACAAACAGGCTGCTCATGGTGGCGTGGGCTGTCGGCGTCAGGTCGATTTTCGGAATTTGCAGAATATTGTTGAACAGAAGCCCGTCGCAGGCCACTTCGGCGTCGTGAATCTGCACACAGTAGAAATCACGGTTATAGTGAATCATGGATGCCGTGTCGGCGGTGCCGGACAGCATCGTCAGAAACTGGTTGTGGGCCACGAAGAACAGCGTCGGTACGGTTGTTTCAAACGGGGTAAAATCAACCGTCAGCGTGTACCCGGCCGGTAGCAGCACTATTTTGATCGATGAGCGGAACCGGTCGCCATTTATCCAGTTCAGCTGCCTGTCGTTGAACGTATTGTACCCCAGCCGTTCGTAGCTGGATTCGAATGTAGGATAGTACGGGTTCATGTTGTCGATATACGGGCAGCCTCGCGTCCCTATTGTTGTCGTCGGGCGCTAGTGCAGCACGTCGAAGACCAGTTCGCGGAGGATATCGGTTTCGTTCATCGTGGGTGCGTCGATGCCTTTACTGAGGGCGTCGGCCCGGCGGATGGCATGGATGATGGCGGCTACTTTGGGCAGCGGAAACGTACGGGCCGCCGACAGGTAATCTTTCACAAAAAACGGATTGACGCCCAGCACCCCCGCCAGCCCCTTCTCCGACTGATCTTTGCTGGCCTGCACCAGAATTACCTTGCTGAAATAAGCAAATAACTGCGCCAGTACCACCACCAGCGGGTTGTCTTTGGCATTCTTACCCAGGTAGTCGACGATCTGATTCGCCTTCACCACGTCGCGGCCGACGAGGGCTTTCTGCAATTCAAAGACGTTGTATTCCTTGCTGATACCCACCAGCCGTTCGACTGTCGTGGCCGAAATTTCCTCGCCGACGTGCAGGTTAATCATGATCTTGTCGATCTCACTCGCCAGCCGTTTGAGGTCGTTACCGATGTGATCGGCCAGGAGCTGACAGGCTTTGGGGCTAACCTTCGTCCCCTGTTCGCGGCAGTACTCGCCTACCCAATCGGGAATTTTGTTGTCGTACAGCTTCTTGATACCCAGCAGCTTGCCTTTATTGCCAAACGCCTTTACCCACGCCTTGCGCTCGTCCAGACCGGGTTTGCCATCTTCTTTGGTGTAGCATAGCATCAGAATCGTGCTCGCCAGTGGGTTCAGCGCATAATCTTCGAGCAGCGTCTGCGCCGACTTATCATTGATACCCACCAGTTGCTGCGCTTCTTTCACCAGTACCAGCTGCCGCTCAGCCATAAACGGGTACCGCCGGGCGTAGTTGATAACGGCCCCGACATCGGCGTCTTTGCCAAACAGCACGAACTGATTGAATCCCCGCTCGGCTACCGGCACGGCCACCTTCTCCAGTTCGTCGGCAACGCGGTCGAGGTAGTACGGTTCGTCGCCGTGAATGAGGTAAACGGGGGCGATACGTTTGTTACGAATGTCTTTCAGCAGGGTATCAACGGCGGCAATCAAGTCAGTAGTCAGTTTTTTTGTAGGCGGTACGCGGTCTCCAGCCCTCAGTTTATGGTTTTAACGACTGCACATGAGCGACGAGTTCGGGCCAGAACCAGTTGAACTCGGCCCGGATTGGCCCTTCGAACCGGATCAGATCCTCGACGGCCGTATCCAGCCCCGACACGTAGGGCGTCCGGCGGGCGATTCCATTGAGCGCCCGGTCGATACCCGTCGTCGTCTGGTAACTTGTAATCCAGTCGTACCGAACCATGGCGTCGAGCATCCGGTGGGCCGACGCGGGCAACCGGTCGGTATGCTTTTGTAACGTCGTGTAAAAATACGCGGTGAATACCGGTAGTTGTTCGCCCGTCAGCGCCGTAAAACTGGTAGCCAGTACGTAATCGAAGAAGACATCGACGGCTACGCCCGCGTATTTGTGGCAACGGGGTCGCAGCAGGTCACGCACGGCAGCAACAGCGGGGTGACTGTCGGTAAAGGCGTCGATAGCCCGGTGTATCCGGACGCCGTCAATCTCACCCGGACGCAGCTTGTGGCGGGGGCTGGCAGGGTCACCTTTGATAAAATCACCGATAAAGTTACCGATCAGCCAGTCGTCGTTACGATCCGACAGGTACGCGTGCGCGAGTATGTTCATGCCCCCTGTCGAACGACGGCGGGGTTGCCGGGGTTCCCTTCTTCGGCCATCGCCCGGCTATCTTCCGACACGTACCGCTCGACTGTTACGCCGAACCGGCGCAGAAACTCGACCCCTTCATCGATACCGATGCCTTTGTATTCGGCGTATGAATTCAGGTAAACGACCCGCGCAATTTTCATACTGTAAATGATCCGGGCGCAGGCAATGCAGGGCGACAGCGTAACGTAGATAGTGGCCCCTTCAATGGCAGCCCCGTTTTTAGCGGCATACAGAATCGCGTTCTGCTCGGCATGCAGAGCCAGCGAACAGGAGCCTTTCGAGTCGCGGGGGCAACCCACGCCGGGAAATTCCTCGTCGCAGTTGTGGGTGCCGGCGGGGGGGCCATTGTAGCCAATGGAGATGATCCGGGTATCCCGCGCCAGCACGGCCCCCACCTGCGCTTTGATGCAGTGCGACCGTTTGGCCAGGTTGATAGCCAGATCCATAAAAATATCGTCGAACCGGGGACGGGCCATAGCGGATGTCTTGAACTATGATTGTCTTGAACTGTGATTTGTTTGATCACACTGATGGACTATGATTCAAAAAAGAAATCAGTGCAATCGATAAATCAAACGAATCAAGGTTCAAAACTAGTCTGAACGGTGATTTTTATGATTAGCGGATAGACTATGATTCAAAAAAGAAATCAGAGCAATTAGCTTAATCACAGTTCAGATCGTCTTGAACTGTGGTTACGCTAATTGCTCTGACGGACTATTATTTTTCTTTTCGTTCTAAAATCAGTGAAACCACAGTTTAGGACAATCACAACTCAGGCCAGATCAGCGGTCTTCTGCGAGCGGAGCCATTCCGGCTTGTTTGTCACGACGCGGGCTTTCAACTCGTTCAACATCGCGTACAGCCCGTAGTACGTCCGGTTGACATACAGGCCGTCCTGCGAGCCCCGCGCTACTTTCGAACTTTTCAACTCCTCGACCTTTGCCAGCCCCTCCGCGAAGGCATACACCTTGTTGAAATAAGCGTCGTCGCCGAAGTCGAAGTAATCGACGGCAAACGGCGCACCCAGCATGAAGATCATCTGTTTGAACAGGTCGGAGAAAAAGGCCCGGTCTTTGGGAGAATCCTGCGGGGTCAGAAACTCCAGATTATCGAAGATTTGCTCCGTCAGCACGGTATTCTCCAGCGTGTCAGGGTTGATGAGCCGGAAATAATTGTCGTAATAAAACTCGGGGATCACCTTCACACAGCCGAAGTCGATAACGCCCATCGTACCGTCGGCACGCATCAGGAAATTACCGGGGTGCGGGTCGGCGTGAACCTGCCGGAGCGTGTGAATCTGGTAGTCGTAGAAGTCCCACAGGGCCTGCCCGATTTGATCGCGCACGTCCTGCGAGGGGTTGGTTTGCAGAAATTCGCGCAGGTGCATCCCGTCGAGCCAATCCATCGTCAGGATTCGCTTCGACGACAGTTCGGGGTAGTATTTGGGAAACACCAGCCCCGGAATGTGGGCGCAGGCTTCCGATATCTCGATGCTGCGCCGAAGTTCGAGCCCGTAATCCGTTTCTTCCAGCAGCTTCGACTCCACCTCACCCATATACCGGTCGATGTCGCGCTCGTTGAGATTCAGCAACCGGACAGCCAGGGGTTTGGCAATTTTAAGATCGGAGGTAACCGCGTCGGCTACGCCGGGATACTGCACCTTGACAGCCAGTTTTTTCCCGTCTTTCCACGCCTGATGCACCTGCCCGATGCTGGCCGCGTTGACCGCATCCATCTCAAATTTATCGAACAGTTCCGACGGGCTTTTGCCAAAGTAAGTCCGAAACGTCTTGACAACCAGCGGTCCCGACAGTGGTGGCGCGGAGTACTGCGCCATCGTGAACTTGTCGGTGTAGGCCACCGGCAGCAGGCCCCGGTCCATACTGAGCATCTGCGCCATCTTCAGCGCCGACCCTTTCAACTCACTCAGCGCGTCGTAAATGTCAGCCGCGTTATCCTTGTGCAGTTCTTCCTTCGACAGGCTGGGGTCGAGCAGTTTCTTGCTGTAATGCTTGATATAGTTGCCACCAACCTTTACCCCTGCCTTTACAAACTGGCTGGCACGGGCAACTTTGGTCGTTGGAACAGATGTCTGAGTTTTCATAAATTAATGAGTGAATTAGCGGATGCGCGAATGAGTGAATGCTTGGTATTCGCTAATTCACTCATTCAGTCATTCGCTCATTTATTCTGGTACACGAACTTGGCGAAGTCGAACAGGGTATCGAGCGGGGAGCGACCGATCAGATCGAACGCCGTGTTGACGGCTTTTTCGATGGCGCTGTCGGTTTTTTCAAAGCCTTTACTGACGTCGCGCACCCAGAAGTCGAGCACAAACAGCGTCTGTGCCCAAAGTGCGTCGGGGTAGCGGTCGGTCACGAACGGGCGCGGCTCAACTTCCTTGCTTTCACGACCTTCAGCCAGCAGATCGCGGGCGTAGTCGTAAAAAGCATCTTTAAACAGGCTGAACACCTGCCCGTTAGCTATGTCCCGACGCGAGCGCATCCGGGCTTTCTGCGTGGGCGTTGCGCCCGCTGCCTCACCCTTCAGACGGCCGTAGCTGTACACGACAAAGCTGCGCTGTGCCTTTAGCAACTCAATCCAGGTGTAGTAGAAAGCCAGCAGCTTTTCCCGCACCGAATACCCTTGGTAGGTATCATCGGCGTCAACGGTTTTGCGGGCTTCGTTGAACAGCGACAGCCAGACGTCGGCTTCGATGGCATCAAACGATGCGTAATCGGTGTAAAAGTCAGTTTCAGCCAGTTTGAGTTTCTTTGCAAACTGAAATACTGAGCTAGGTTGGTGGCCCGTTTCGAGCACGTAATCGACGTACGCCTTACGGATTTTTTCGGGTGTCTCCATGTAGTAAAGGAACGGTGTGTTTACACGAAAAGTTTGGGCCGACAAGGGCAAAATAAGGCAGTTACATGCAGCCGGTTGCTCCGCTGACCACCGCCGGTTGCCAGGTCCTTTCCGCACCGCCATAGCCTACAGACGAAGCGAGGGAATGCTTTAGAATTAAACGCCATTAACCACAACGAAGCCAAATTTTACCGAACTTGGGGCGTTGAATTGGTAATTGATTTTCAGCTATGACTTTGTATATGCATACGTTTATGTGTGCGCTCAGCCTGACGCTGTGCGTATTCCTCTCCCGCCAGAGCTTTGGTCAGTACGGTGGTTATGGTGGTGGCTACGGGGGCCGCATGGGAGGAATGGGGGGCATGGGCAGCCAGATGGGGCAGCAAAGCAGCCCACGCGCCAGCATACCCAACATTGCCGGCGACATGGCCAATAAGGAAACGAAATGGCTGAAAGAAAACCTGTCGCTGGATAAAGACCAGGCTAAATCGGTCAAGAACCTCAACAACGAATACGCCAAACTCCAGCAGGACGCCATCAAGGACATCGTCGGCACCAACGCCACTGGTCGACCGTCGCCCGAAACGATCAAGCAGATTCGCGAATCGATGCTGATGTTCAACGAGGAAAAAGAAGATAAATTAAAGCCCATCCTGACGCCCGAACAGTGGCAGCAGTATCAGTCGAAGAAGGAGGTAATGCAGAAGGAAATCGGCGGCTACCGCCCCCCCGCCCCGAAATCAATGCGCCCGGATACGACGGGGAAAGGGTAATTAGGTTGTAGTTTGTAGTTCGTGGTTTGTAGTTCCTCCGGCGGTATAATATGCGTCAGCAACTACAAACGACGAACCACAAACCCTCAAAACTCATCCACATAAGCACCCATTTGCCGGACCGAGTGGCAGGCGATGCGGTGCTTTTTCGCGTCTCGTAGTAGCTGATCCGTCAGGGGCGTACGGCTCGAATCGTCGAAGATAATGTGCCGGGCGACCACACGCCCCGTCAGCTGATTCCAGTCGCGCAGGGCGTTCCGGCGAATAATCAGGTAGTCGACAATGGCCGGTAGCCGCCAGCGGTGGTAATCCGACAACCGGTTGACGAGCAGAATCGACCGGCCCTGCCATACCAGCAGTTTATAGTCGCGGCTGTGATAAGCCGGGGCCGTTTCAGGCGCCGATTTAACTACCGCCTGCCGAATATCGACCCGAGCCGGTACGGAGATCCCCCAGTTGCCAAATGTATTCTTCAAATAAAACTCGTACGAGCGCTGATCGGTCGTGTCGAGGTCGGTCAGGAGCAGGCTACGGGTACCGGCGGTCAGGCTAACGGCCGTGCGATGGGGCAGAAAATGCACCGCCAGCCGACGCTGCTGCATGCGGTCGGTATCGCCCAGCACAATCAGCACCACCAGCGCCGAAGCGGTGACCCCCAGCGGCCATAGCCAGTCCCGGTTGCGGCTCAGTATCAGGGCCGCCCCCAGCAGAATCAGGGCGTACATCAGGATTAGTTCAACCGGCGACAGCCACAGATTGGCCCAGGCGGCACCCGGCAGCTGCCCCGTCCAGCCAATCGCTTCATTGAGTAGCCAGGCTGTCTTCTGCAATAAATAGCCAAGCCAATCGGTCAGATACGGCACCCAGCAGAAGGCCAGCAGCGCCATCGCCAGCGGGAGCAGCACCAGCGACAACACCATGACAACCGGGTTCGCCAGCAGGAAGTACGTCGGGAACTGATGGAAATAATAAACGCCCAGCGGAAACGTGACGAGCTGTGCCACCAGTGCCACCGCCGTAATCTCCCAGAGCTTGTTGGGCAACCAGTACCGGAACGTCATCGACTGATAGAGGGGCGACTGCCACGCGCCGATGCCCAGCACCGCCAGCGACGACAGTTGCAGCCCCGCCGAAAACAGGGCGTAGGGATCGTAGAGCAGGATAAAAAATAAAGCGACGCTCAGCGAATGCCCCGTCGGTGCCCGGCGTTGCAGGCCGTTGGCCAGCAACAGCATCGAAAACATAGCCGCCGACCGCAGCACCGGCAGCGAAAAGCCCGTCACGAGCGCGTAGAACCACAGTACCACCAGCTGAAGCACGATCAGCCAGACCCGGTCGTGACGCTTGCCGGCCACTTTACCAACCAGCCACGTAATGACCAGGAACAGAATACCGACGTGAAGCCCCGATACCGACAGGATGTGGATGGCCCCGGCGGTAGCGTAGGCGCGGTACTGCGCCGGGTCCAGATCGTCGCGCACACCCAGGATCATGGCTTTGACGATCCCGTATTCAGCACGCGTGCCAACCTGTCGGGTCAGTACACTATCGGCCCACCGGTTGACCTGTACCGCCAGATTCGTTAACTGGTTGGGTGGGGCATTTCCCACGACCCGACGCTGCCAGGAACGCAGGTACTGCTGATGGTAAATACTACGCCGACTGAGGTAGGTTTTGTAATCGAACTCGCCGGGGTTGAACGGCGGGTCGATCAGGCGGGGTGACCCGTTGACGAGCCAGACCTCGCCGTACTGCGGCAATAGCCCGGCCGCTTTGTCGAGGTACACAATGACGCGCCCACTCAGCGGTTGCCAATTGCGATCAGTCCCCCACTTGCCCTGCTGTACGGCCAGTTCGACACGGTACGTTTTGGCGCGTTCTTCGGGTTGCGTCGTCACGACACCTTCGTACGTCCGCAGTGTATCGGTCAGGTGAATCAGGTTACTGGCGTCGTTACGGGCCGTGTGCTGCCAGGTTACGCCCCAGCCCAGCGCCACCAGCAGTCCGGTCAAAGCGATACCAACCGCGACACCTGCTCGCCGGAACGATCGCCGGATCAGCAGCCAGCCAACGGTACCCAGCCCGACCGCAGCCAGCGAAACGGGTAGCCAGTACGCACCGGGAAACCACGTATACAGCAGAATACCAGCCGCCAGTCCCGCTACGGCCCGTACGAACGGCAGCACGGTCATTGTTTGGGGTAGGCTGACGCGGGAAGCACCATTTTGTAGTGCATGATGCCGCACTCATCGAACTGTGGGCCGGTCGGAACAAAGCCAAAACCGGCGTAAAGGGGCATGGCCGTTAGCTGCGCGTGCATGTAGATGCTTTCGACCGGTTCGGGCAGTTGACTGAATACCGAGTCAAGTACCGTTTGAACCAGTGCTTTGCCAACGCCCTTCCCCCGAAACTCGCTGAGCACGGCAAACCGCTCCAGCTTGACGCCGTTGGACGTGCGACGCCAGCGGGCCGTGCCTGCGGGCACACCATCGACCCGCGCCAGAAAGTGCAGGCTTGTCGTCTCGAATTCGTCGTATTCCTCCTCGGCCGGTACGTTTTGTTCGTCGACAAACACGCGTCGGCGAATCAGAAAGGCGGCATCGAGGTCGGCGGGGGTGGTAATGGGAAGAACTGTAATCATAGTTTCGGCAATCCGTAATAAGCCGCAAAATAGCAGGCTCAGTCGTTAACCGAAACCGTTTACCCTAAATTCTTAATGCACCACCAGTCGGCTACTGACCGTCTCGCTGTCGGTTTTGACCCGAACAATGTAAACACCCGACAATAAACCGACCGTCGACAGCGTCACCCGTGTGCTGGGCGAACTGGCGTAGGTGTACTGCCAAACGGATCGCCCGGAGGCATCGTACAAACCAACCGTAAAGGACTGGCTACCCTTTAGTTTCACCTCGACCGTCGGGTCGGCGGCTGCCGGATTGGGGTACACGTTGATCGTCAGATTGTCGGACTCGGGGAGCGTAACCAGCGAGTTAATCAACTGTAAACGCCGGGGACTCAGCTGGAGCACCGCCCGCATCCGGGCCACTTGCCCGACCGTGAACAAATTCATGCATCCGTCGGGCGAATAGTCCATGTAATCTTCGGTCAGGTCGCGGGTGCGGACGTTGTTGACGCAGGTTGAGTAGGTCGTGCGGCACTGCGTCGTCTGATTCGGCCCTTTGGTGGGTGGCGTGTCGTAGACGTAATCCTCGGCACAGCCATCGCCGTCGCCCCACGTGTGAATCAGTCCCAGCCAGTGCCCGACCTCGTGGGTAATCGTGCGCCCGCAGCAATACACCGAACTGCGCACGGTACCGATCTGCCGACCGAAGTAGCGGTGATCGACCATAACCCCGTCGATCCGTTCGTTCTGCGAAGCGACCAGACCTTTGAGCGTGTCGGCGGTCGTGGGAAACTGCCCGTAGCCGAGGTAGTTGTTATCCAGTGTCGTCACCCAGATATTCAGGTACCGGTTACTGGGCCAGTACGCAATACTCGACAGGAGCATATCGTCGCTAAAGACGTCGAACGACGATTTCTGGGCGTAATAGTCGCGGGTGATACCGGTCGTTGCGGCCCCGTTGGGGTCCTGGGTGGCCAGGTAAAACTCGATACCCGCGTCGGCGCTGAGGGTTGTTGTATTCGTAGCACCGGGCGTACCGGCCTGCCGCCGGTAATCTTCGTTCAGCACCTGAATCTGTGAGGCAATCTGCTCGTCGGAAATATTGCCGTTGTCCGTTCCCCCAATTGCGTTTGACGCGTTGCTGTGAATGACGTGAACCACCACCGGAATGCGGTAGATGGTCTGACTGGCCGACTGGCGAAGTAGTTTTTGCCGGGTCTGCAACTGTTCGACCCGCTGATTCAGCGTTTCGAGGTTTCGTTGCCGGTTGGGATCGCGCAGTTGCAACACCCGCTTTTCGTATTCGGTCGTACCGCATCGCTGCCGGTACGCATCGTCCGTGGTCTGCGCCAGCAGGGTTGGCGTGACTAGTAAGGACAGGCAAAAACCGGCCAGTACAGACCAGCCGGTTTTCGATAGAGGGTTGCTCAGGCTATTGCCCCGCTTTTTCATAAGCCGTAATAATTTCGCGCACCAGCCGGTGACGCACCACGTCGCTGCCATCCAGTTCCACAAATGCTATGCCTTTAATGTGCTTCAGGATGTCGACCGACTCAACCAGCCCCGACTTCTGCCGGTTGGGCAGGTCGATCTGCGACTTGTCGCCGGTGATGATTGCTTTCGAGGATGGCCCCATCCGGGTCAGAAACATCTTCATCTGCATAGGCGTCGTGTTCTGGGCTTCGTCGAGCAGGATAAACGCGTTGTTGAGCGTCCGACCGCGCATATACGCCAGCGGGGCAATCTCAATAATGCGGTTCTCCTGGTACAGCTTCAGCTTTTCCGCCGGAATCATATCGTCCAGCGCGTCGTAAATCGGACGCAGGTACGGGTCGATCTTTTCCTTCAGATCCCCAGGCAGGAAACCCAGATTTTCGCCCGCTTCGACAGCCGGGCGGGTGATGATGATTTTCTTGACCTCTTTATTTTTCAGCGCCCGTACAGCTATCGCTACCGCGGTGTAGGTTTTACCCGTCCCGGCCGGACCGATGGCAAAGACCAGATCGTGTTTTTCGGCAGCTTCGACCAGCTTTTTCTGGTTGTCGGTTTTGGCCCGAACCACCACACCCCGGTTTCCATAGACCAGCACTTCATCGTCGTCGGGGGGCACCGGCGGCACCGCGCCTGACGCAGCTACACCACCCTGACCCAGGTAATTCTGCACGTTGTCGGGCGTGATCTTGCCGTACCGCTGATAATGCTCCAGCAACGATTCCAGAATGTCGCTGATCTTGGTGATCTCCGGCGTAGTGCCTTTGATGCGAATTTCGTTGCCGCGCGAAATAATTTTACTCATCGGGAATGCGGCTGCAATTTCCCGAATGTTGGTATTCTCTACGCCCAGAAAGTCGATGAGCGAGACGTTGTCGAGGGTGATAACTTTTTCGACCAAACGATGCGTTGCGTTTAAAATGTGATTCCGAAAAGTAAGCGATTTCTCTGCGTATATAACACCACTTACCGAAAAATTATTCACCCCGCTTACTTTTGTTTAAAACTGACCGATTCCGGGAAAGTACTGGATTTATCCGTCGAAAACGGCTACCTTCCTGACAGTCAGTCGGCTGTCTTCGCCTTATCACCAATACGTCTGCCCCAGGCGTGGCGTGGCGAAAAAGACAATCTTTTTTTTGAGTCGATAGACGTAACATTACCAGAATGTTACGTCTGTCAGGGTGCTGTTTGCCGGCTATCTTTGTCATCGGGGTATTGTCCTGAGGGGCATGTTTTCGTAAACTTGCAGTAGACCATGGAGAATAACCCACGCCCCAATCAGCACTTCCGAAAGCAACAAGGCTTTGCCGGTAATCGGCAGCAGGCCGGTAACCAGTGGCTCGACACCGGGCTGGGCAAGCTACCTCCGCAGGCGCTCGATCTGGAAGAAGCGGTGCTGGGTGCGCTCATGATCGAAAAAGACGCCCTCTCCTCGGTTGTCGACATTCTCAAGCCCGAAACGTTTTACAAGGACGCTCACCAGCGCATCTACAACGCCATCCTGACGCTGTTCGGCAATTCCGATCCCATCGATTTGCTGACCGTTACGCAGCAACTGCGCAAAACGGGCGAAATCGAGCTGGTCGGTGGCGGTGGCTTCGTATCTGAACTGACGTTCCGGGTCAACTCGGCGGCCAACATCGAATACCATGCGCGGGTGGTATCGGAGCAGGCGCTGAAACGGGCCCTGATTGCCATGTCGTCAACGATTCTGCGCGACGCGTATGAGGACACCACCGACGTTTTCGAGTTGCTCGACCGGACGGAGCAGTCGCTCTTCAAAATTTCGGAGTCGAACATCAAGAAGAACTACGCCGACATGAGCACCATCGTGCGGCAGGCACTGAACGAACTCGAAACCAAGAAAAATCAGGAAGGGCTTACCGGCGTTCCCTCCGGCTTCACTAACCTCGACCGCGTCACCTCCGGCTGGCAACCCACCGAATTAATCATCCTGGCCGCGCGGCCAGCGATGGGCAAAACGGCATTTGTAGTTAGCGCCCTGCGGAATGCGGCTGTCGACCACGGCAAACCTGTTGCGATTTTCTCGCTGGAGATGTCGTCGGTGCAGTTGGTAAATCGTCTGATTTCGGCGGAAGCGGAGATCGACTCGGAGAAAATCAGGAAAGGAACACTGGCCCCGCACGAGTGGACACAGCTTCACCATAAGATTCAGCGGCTGACCGAAGCGCCCATTTTCATCGACGATACCCCCGCCCTTTCCATTCTGGAACTGCGGGCCAAGTGCCGCCGACTGAAAGCACAGCACGACATTCAGATGGTCGTGATCGACTATCTACAGCTGATGTCGGGCGATTCCTCGAACAAAGGGGGAGGTAACCGTGAACAGGAAATCGCGTCGATTTCGCGGGCACTGAAGAACCTCGCCAAAGAACTGAACGTGCCGGTCATTGCCCTGTCGCAGCTAAGCCGGGCTGTAGAAACGCGGGGTGGCGACAAGAAACCGCAGCTTTCCGACCTTCGGGAATCGGGCTCTATCGAGCAGGACGCCGACATGGTGTGCTTCCTCTACCGCCCTGAATATTACAACATTACGCAGGACGAAGAAGGCAATTCGACGGTGGGCATTGGCGAGGTTATCATCGCTAAAAACCGGTCTGGCTCGCTGGATACGGTGCAGTTGCGCTTCGTTGGTAAGTTCACCAAATTCTGCGACCTCGACTCCTATTTCGAGCCGGTCGCCACGCAGGGCTTCAGCCCCGAAACCAACGGGCTGAGCAGTTTCGAGGCTCCCCCGGCTGGCGGCAATGTGTTCCGCAGTAAAGCCAACGACCTGTCCAACTTCGGTAACGCCGACCCCAGCAAGGAAACCCCATTTTAATCAGCGTCAGTTCTGGAATTAATTGGTTTCCACCCCGCGTTTAGTCTTTATTCCTTCCGTTGTATTCTTTTTCAGCGCAGTTATGCAGGCACAGGTAGACATAAAATTCGATCAGCTGGTTCAGCTAGCGAAACGACTGACTCCCACTCAATGGACTCTGCTGAAAGCGGCTGTTGATACGGCCCATGCGACGAACGATCAACCTTCGGATCTGGAAGCGTTTTTGTTGACAGCACCAACGTTTACCGACGAACAAATTCAGGAAATCGACACGACAAGAAAGCGTATCAATCAATGGCGGACAACTTAATACTAGTCGATACATCTGTCCTGATTGATTTCTTCCGAAAAACCGATAAGCCGAATTCTGTGCTGATTTCGCTGGTACGAAAGGGGTACTTATACTGTATCTCCGCCGTTACAGAATACGAGATTTATACGGGAGCGACGTTGGACCAAATCGACTTTTGGAACAGTTTCCTCGAACGAACGACCGTTTTACCGTTCGACAAGGCATCCGCTACCGTCGCTGTCAGTCTCACCAGGTCGTTAAAGAAAAGCCGGAATCTTATTGACATTGCGGATCTTTTTATCGCAGCAACTGCCATTACGAACAATCTGCCCTGTGCCACACTGAACAGGAAGCATTTCGAGCGGATTACCGAACTGACGCTTGTCGATTAGTCGTATTCGCGCTTTATGCAGCAATGGACTCCCCCGGCTGGGGGCAATGTGTTCCGCAGTAAGGCCAACGACCTGTCTAATTTCGGTAACGCCGACCCCAGTAAGGAAACCCCGTTTTGACAGTTGACGCAGGTTGACGTTGTGATGCGTCGTCGGTGAAATTAGCGGATTGATGTGCAGCCCGTGTTGCGGGCACACAGTGCCGTGTGGTTTACCGGCTACTGGCTGGCTGCGCGTCACTTCACAATTTGGTAAACCCACTATATCGTGCCCGTCCTGTACCTTTGCCATTAGTACAGTACTCAATCAATATACTGGTACACAATGGCATACCGCTGACTGATCTGCCGTGTATTAGTCTGCCCCCATCCTGCCGATGCTGACAGTCAACGTAGAAACAGAGTTACTTCGCAATCTGGCGCAGGGGCATCTGACTGCGTTCGATGCGCTTTACACCCACTACCAGCAACCCGTTTACGCCAATATTCTCAAGCTGGTCAGGCAGACCGAAACCGCCGAAGATATTCTTCAGGATGTGTTTATCGCCCTGTGGGAAAACCGCCACAAGATCGACACCACTAAGTCGGTCGGTGGCTGGCTGTTTGTCGTTAGTCATAACAAAGCACTCTCGGTTGTCAGAAAAAAAGTGCGCGAATCGGCGGTCGTACAGTGGGAAGCCGACCTGACCGACGTACCAGCCGGTGATGAACGGCTGGACGACGAACTCTACGGGCTGCAAATGGCCCTCATCGAAGAAGCCGTCGAGCACCTGCCCGCCCGCAAACGCGACGTATTCCGGCGGTGTCGCTTCGAGGGACAGTCGACGGAAGAGGTGGCTCAGCAAACGGGTATCTCGGTCGCGTCGGTCAATGACTATCTCAAGCAGTCGACCCGCTTCATCCGCGAGTATATCCGTACCCGATCTACTCCGTCTCAGCTGGTTGCCATTGCCAGCCTGCTCTTTTACCTGGACTAGCCACTGTCGTCCGTTGGCAAGCAGCCTCATCATTCAGGCTTAATAATTTCGTAATACGAACGACATCCCCTCCGGTATGGGGTCGGCGTATTTAGGGGTGAATATGGAGCAAAGCACCCAACAGCTACTCGACAAGTTCTGGGCCGGAACAGCAACCGACGTGGAGAAGCGGCAACTCGCCGATGCCCTCGACGCGCCCACGGCTGACTGGCAGGCTGACCTCCGCCGGGCATTCGATCGGCACGACCCAACCACGGGTTCGTTGACGGCAGGTCAGTCGGCGCGGGTGCTGATGCGGCTCCACCGGCAGATTCAGGGTGAGCAGGCGGCTCAGCCGCGCCTGTCGGTCTGGCAGCAGTGGGGTCGGTGGGCGGCTGCGGCTATGCTACTACTGGTAGCGGGGCTGGGCGTGTGGTTCGTCAGCCGTCCGGCACAACCCGAACCGACGCTGGCGCAGCAACAGCATACCCCACACTGGCACCTGACGCACCATACCAACCAAACCAAAATCCCCCGGCGACTGGGCCTGGCGGATGGCTCGACGCTGACGCTGCAACCGGGCAGTTCGGTGAGTTATTACGAGCCGTTCGGCCAATCGTCGCGCGACATCAGCATGAGTGGCGACGTGCTGTATGCCGTAGCGAAAGATCCGGCGCATCCGTTTACCGTACTGGCCGAAGGTATCACCACCACCGCGCTGGGTACGCAGTTTCGGGTGCAGACTACGGCCCGGCATCGCGTGTCGGTGCGCTTGCTGGAGG
Source organism: uncultured Spirosoma sp. (assembly GCA_964581865.1). Lineage (GTDB taxonomy): Bacteria > Bacteroidota > Bacteroidia > Cytophagales > Spirosomataceae > Spirosoma. The sequence continues at coordinate 905 of CAZOQC010000016.1, read as the reverse complement.
GGCGCGTGGTGGTGCGGGCTACGCCAGCCAGCGGGCTGACGATGACCGACACGTACCTGAAACCCGGTCAGCAACTGAACGTCGATACGCAGTCGGCCCGGCTCTCGGTGTCAGCCCTCCGCGACGTGCCGCCACCGCCCAAAGTTCCCCTTCAGCCGGTAAGGCCATTGGTACGGATAGATCCACCGGGGCTGGCGTTTGCCAAAGAGCCGCTGGAAACCGTACTGAGCCGGGTGAGCCAGCGGTATAATGTACCCATCGACTTCGACCCGGCAGACGTGCAGGGGTTGTCCTTTTCGGGTTCCTTCGCGGGCGGTGATTCGCTGCGCGTCGTGCTAAAGGCCATTTGCCTGACCAACAATTTATCGTTTACGCAGGAAACAAACCGGGTTATCGTCCGACGCTCCCCCTAGGCCAATTCATGTAAACCCAATCCATTTCGCTTGCTGAGTGCGTCGCCCCTGCGATGCGTATAACACCCTGATAACGGGTGACAGGGACCGTTTTTACCAAATTTTCGTAACACAATATCCCAATGAAACAGTATCTATCTATCCTGTTGAACCGATTGCCGGGCTGGCTGCTGCTCCTGTTGCTATCCGTTCAGGCCCTCGCCCAGACGACAGCCCAGATGCGCGGCACGGTGCTCGACGAAAAAGGAGAACCACTGGTCGGCGTTACCGTGCTGATCGACGAAACCGGCGTCGCGACGCCCGGCGTAGCTCAAAGCAACCGGGGAGCCACGACCGACGCCAGCGGCCTGTTTACGTTTACGGGCCTGAAAGCCAGTACCCGCTATACCATCACGGCCAGCTATATCGGCTACGAAAAGCAGGTTACACCCAATTTTCTTATCAACGCGGGGGACAGCAACAGCCTGCTGATCAGGATGAAACCCGAGCAGC
>CAZOQC010000015.1:0-154704 GCA_964581865.1 uncultured Spirosoma sp. | reverse complement strand
GGCTTGTTTATTAATCAGTTTTTCTTTGCCGATCAACGCAATTAAGCCACTACCGTATTTAATATAAAACCAGAATGTATTGGAACTTATTTATATTACATTAATTGTCTACAAACCTTCTAATATATTATCGTTTCCCACAGTATTAATCACATTTATACGCTTTAGATATCTTTCATATATACCCTTTAATCCTAAAGATTTTTGTTTAGATAACCATTCAAAAACATCTAATTCTTCGAAGGCTGAAACTTTAGAGAATACACTGTATATTTTCAATGCCACACTCCTTGATATTCCTCCTGATATTAGCTGCATAACTATAGGCTCTTTAGTGCCTAATTCTAACATTGTCGGTAATGCTAGAGAAAACTTGTACTTCAGTATCTCTTCTTCGTTCATCATCGGATAAACTATATCATTAAGCAATTTAAAATACTTAAACAAAAGATATGAAACTAAAGTAGAATGAATTTTAATAATATCATTGATTATACTATTAATCTGTTCGTCATTAGGATTTGCAATGCGCTTATTAGGATTCAAATGATCTCTATAAAATTCAATTGACTCTTTTATTAAATAACTGTAACTTTTACTTTCTAACCATGTTAAACCATAAAGGCACATCTGACGAATACTCGTACGTATACCTTGTTTAAAAAAGGCTTCATCATTTATCCTGAAAATAGTATCTAATTTTTCTGCTATACTCACTAACTGCCAATAAAGACTTTTATATTCGTGAGGATAAGTTTCATTTTTTTCACTAGATATTCTTTCATAAAAATTAGAATTTACGTTAATCACCCAGTTTTTTATTCCAGATTTTTTTATTTCGTTGTAAAGAACATCCTGCAACACTGGATCTATTGTTGGATTCAATCTCAATATTTCGCTAGACAAGCTAATATCATTAGTTATACTGCGTAAAACAACAAACATCGATTCAATTTGAAAAGGTGTAGCCTTCTTCAGCAATAGGTAATTTCTGAACTCAACTTCGCTTCTGATCAATTTGTGTCTTAAGAATATAATTGTATTTTGCTCTTTACTTTCAGTAATTTCCGATACTGGTCTATCTAATTTTCTTATAAAATTTTCATAATTCAACAAAACTTTTTCAGATACTGTTATAATATCTTGACTGTATAAATTTGAGTAAAACTCATCTGACCAATTATCCGAGTCATTATGGATAGAAAATATAGTTCCATATAACGAATTCCTAATCCTACCTGCTCGTCCTATAAGATTACCAAATTCGAAAGCAGTTAAATATTTTTCTCTTTTTCTAGGTGAAACAATGAATAAATTATTTGCAGGAAGATTAACTCCTTCTATCAAAGTAGAGGTACAAAATAAATTACTTATTTTTCCATTTAGGAATAAGTCTTCTATTTCTTTTCTGATTATGTCAGGAAGTTTTCCGTGATGAAAAGCTACTCCTCTTTGTAAACATTCTATCAAATAGTATCTAGGATGAATTTCTTCTGTTAAGAAATCTATTAATTCTACAATATCGTTATCTAAATTCTCTATTATGTCAATTGTTTTAATTAGCTTTAGAGCCCATTGTTCAGCAAGGTCAGTTCTAGGACTGTATATAACATTCTGACCATTATTGCCTAGTATCTTTATTAAATCAGGCAAACCATCTCCATAACTTTTCTTGAAATTCTTAGCTATTTCATCAGAGTTTTCTAAATTAATTACAGTGCTACGGTTGTTACGATTCTTAATTTCTATGTGTACTTTATCTTGCTCAACTATTACAGTTGATTTTATTTGAAATACAGGTGAAACAGATGTTTCTATCTCAGTATTTTCTAATCCAAATAATCTATAATAAAGTTCGTTTGATCCTGTTATGTTGGGTCCAGCAGTTATAATTTGAGCATTTGGATTGATTAACGCTAACTCTCTTAATACATATTCTAACAGAGTGCCACGTCCACTTTCATCTGCAGAATTTTGCACTTCATCAATAAATATAAGATCTAATTTAAAACCATTTATCCAGCTTTTCTCTAATAACTTAAGACATCTTTCTGGTGTAAAAATATAGATAAATTTATCATACTTTTGATCTGAAATAGAATCTACAAAGGCTGTTTTAATACCTATGTTTATTTTACCAAAATCTGCCTTTAACTCATCGCTCACTTGATTAATAAGGGCTCGGGAAGGCACTATATATAAAATTCTAATACTATTTTTACTTTGTATATATTTTTTAATATACTTCTTTATTATAAATGATTTACCTGATGATGTAGGAGCTGATATTGATATATTACTTCTTTCGTTTAGTTTTTCCCATAATTTTTGCTGAAACTTTGTTGTTAAATAACTCTTCTGATCTAAATCTATTATACTATCTTCTCTTACCTTACTTAGTTCTAACTCTAGTATATAGTCATAATCAATTATGAATTTTTTATTTTTTAGATCTATTTCGTCATTAAATATTGTACTGAAGAATTTGGTAGCTAATAAATTTCCAGTTCTTGATAACAGCACATAACTACTTTTAACAATATCAGTGTATTGTTCATAATTTAAAAAAAGAAGTGCTGCTAATTCTTGAATTTTTTTTATATGCTCTTCTACCTTACTATTTGCTAAAATGGAAGCAAACCAAATAGCTTTTCTTATATCATCTCTAGATATATATAATTCATTCGCAGTAATGTTTTTATTTTTTACAAATTCATTATACGTTAGAGCATCCAACAAATTATCTATTGCTGGATTATTATATAGTGAATTATATAAACCACTTCTATTTTCCATAGTCATTTACTATTAGAATATTCAACACCATGTATTGCATAATACATGTAATTTCTAAATACTTTTATTGAATTATGTGGTACGATAAAAAAATCTAAATAAAACTTTTTTAACTCTGAAAACTCCTCAAGCTTATCGGAAATTTTTTTATGGTAGCTTGGCTTATCAAATAGTTTTAAAAATAAAAGCTCCTCAAGGTGTTTATTATCTATTGCGCTATTTTCGCAAGATGTCACTCTAGCAGAATCGTACATTATTAATATAGGATGTACAATTACCTGATTCTTGTATTCGTCTGTAGTAGGGGTTAATCTTTTGTAAATTTCATCTAACTCTTCAGGGCTTAAATCTTCATCTGCAAAGAGGTTATCTGAAGCTATCATTAGCTCAGTATCCATAAATCTAGGTGAAGACAATGAGTTATGAAATCTATCAATCGATTTATATGCTTCTTCAAGTGCGGTTGCAAAAGTTTGCGTTACTTTTGACTCACCTATTAAGTACGCGTTAATTGTTTTATCAGTATCTATCTGATAATTTCCCATAAATATTCCATCTCCACCTTTTACTTGGTCAACGGCATTGGTAAGTGTCCTTATTTTATGAGCAATCATTTTACACCCTAATATGCTTTCTACAAGCAGGTATAAAAATAACTCACCGTATTTCCCATCTGTTTCGGGATCTTTTTGCCCAAAAAATTTAATTGCGTCTAACGTTTTATCGATTATATCATCTTTTTCGTTGAGTCTTCCGTAAACGTAATATGGTAGTGTTCTACTTAGAGTACGTGACAAAGCTTGCGGACTAATAGAAGTACCACTAGCTTTTAGTGTATATCCCCTCACAACTAGCTTGTTATTTCTTTCTGTATAGTGATGAGTTAGTTGATCGCCTATCTTAGATCGATCAATTACTATAAACCTTTCCCAGTCAATGTACATTGATAATCTATCAGTATTTAGATCATTGATAAAGCTGCTATATACTCTTAATTCATAGACCAATTAGACTATTTTTATTAATCGGCATAGACACGACCTTCCACAGCTTAAACAGCAGTTGTGTAAACCAGAGTGTAAACTGTATTCGTGACAAAGAAAAAGGCACTTACAGAAAATTCCATAAGTGCCTGATAATAAGACCGTTATATCGAGCGGGAAATGGGTTTCGAACCCACGGCCTGCAGCTTGGGAAGCTGCCGCTCTACCAACTGAGCTACTCCCGCTTTGAGTACGACAAATGTGGCGCAAAAGCCGTCAAATGTCAAGCCGATCGGAACAAACTTTATGCATTGTGCGCCGGGCTTCGTAGTTTCCCCGCCCTGACCGCTTTCAGCCCGCTCATGACAACGTCCGACCATAAACCGTTTATTCCCGCTACCGAATCCCCCGCCGAGTTTACCCTCAAAGCCATCATCACCGGGGCCGTTTTTGGCGTGCTATTCGGGGCCGCCACGGTGTATTTATCACTCAAAGCGGGCCTTTCCGTATCGGCGTCGATACCCATTGCCGTGCTGGCTATTTCGCTGGGTCGACGGTTTCTGAACACGACCATTCTGGAAAACAACATTATTCAGACGACCGGCTCGGCGGGTGAGAGTATCGCGTCGGGGGTGGTGTTTACCATGCCGGGGTTCTTGTTTCTGACGGACGGTATTGGTGCCGATTTTTTTAATTACTGGACGATTCTTACCCTGTCTATTCTGGGCGGTCTGGTCGGTACGCTGATGATGATCCCGCTGCGCCGGTCACTGATTGTGCAGGAGCATGGTACGCTCCCCTACCCCGAAGGCACGGCCTGTGCGTCGGTGCTGATCGCGGGCGAACGCGGGGGCGACTTTGCCAAAACGGCCTACCAGGGGCTGGGCGCGGCTCTGGTGTATGCGTTCCTGCAAAAAGTACTGCATTTAATCGCCGAAGCGCCGGTCTGGGCGACGAAGCAAACGAACCGTTATTTTCCATCGGCGCAGGTGTCCGGGGAAATTACACCGGAGTACCTGGGCGTGGGCTACATCATTGGCTTTCGTATTTCGGCGGTGCTGGTCGGCGGGGGCATTCTGGCCTGGCTGGCACTGATTCCGTTGCTGGCGTCGGTCGTGCCGGGCGATACCATTGCGCTGCAGCTGCAAAAGCTGGGCTATCTGGCGAATCTGCAAACAGCGGGCGGGCCGGGCGGATGGAACCCACAGACGCACACGTTCGCTGACAGCGCAGCGGCCATCTACCGGGCTTACATCCGACAGATCGGGGCGGGAGCCGTCACGGCAGGCGGTTTTATGACGCTGCTCAAAACGATTCCGACCATTGTCTCTTCTTTCCGGCAAAGCTTCAGCCGGTCATCGGTCATTGCGATGGAAACGGAGGAACAGCTTAGCGAAAGTCAGCGGACGGTCCGCACGGAGCAGGACCTGAGTGTGCGAATCGTGCTGATCGGCAGCATCATCCTGATTGCGCTGATGGTGGTTCTACCGCAGATTCCCGGCGATTCATTTGTAACCAAAGCCCTGATTGCGGTGCTTGTCATTGTGTTCGGCTTTTTCTTCGTTACTGTTGCCAGCCGCATCGTCGGGCTGATCGGGTCGAGTTCGTCGCCGGTGTCGGGGATGACCATTGCGACAATCATGGGGACGTCGCTGGTTTTTATCGGCTTTGGCCTGACGGGACGAGTCTACGAACCGGCGGTGCTGGTGGTGGGCAGTATGATCTGCGTGGCAGCGGCCAACGCGGGGGCGACCTCGCAGGACTTGAAAACGGGTTATCTCGTCGGGGCCACACCAAAGTACCAGCAAATGGCCCTGTTTATCGGCGTCATCGTATCGTCGCTGGTCGTAGGGGCTACCGTCAAAATTCTCGACACGCCCACGCCTGATCTGCTGGCGCAGGGTATTACTCACGCCATTGGCTCCGACAAATTTCCGGCTCCACAGGGCACCCTGATGGCGACGCTCATAAAAGGACTGCTCTCGTTTAACCTCGACTGGCAGTTTGTGCTGGTGGGCGCGTTTATCGCCTTCGTCTTTGAACTTTGTGGCGTCAGTGCCTTAGCGTTCGCCGTTGGCCTCTACCTGCCCTTGTCGACTACACTCCCTATTTTCGCGGGTGGCCTGGTCAAAGCGTTTGTCGACTGGAACCAGAAACGCACCGGCCGGGTCGAAGAAGATACTGATTTGGGCCGGGGTAGCCTGTTCGCGACGGGGCTTGTAGCGGGCGGAGCACTGGCCGGGGTAGCCGTCGCGCTGCTATCGGTCAATGAATCGGTGTACAACGCGCTGACGTCACTGACACTGGAACCGGCACTGGCGGCATCGCTGGGCGAAGGGGGTTACATGGCATTTGGTGCGCTCGCGTTCGTCGGGCTGGCCGTGCTGCTGGGAAAAATCGGCGCAACGCACAGTTGATCAACACACATCTGTGTTCAACGCTACGTTCTCTCTTCATGCCGCCGAACCCGCTTGTCAGTACCGTTCGTGACTACATAGTTGCGTTTTACCAGACGCAGCGCAATGCGTTGATCGTTATCATCACCCTGCTGGTTGCACTGTATATTCTGACGGGCACCGATCAGGCCGACGATATGATCGAGGCCGTTATCAGTTCAGGCATAGGCAGTCCGCTGTTTCTGTTTATTCTGGTAGGGGCATTTATCTGGAGCTGGGTTGTCTATGCCAGTACGCGGCTGATTCTGCACGTGTCGCCGGTGGGGTTGCGACTCAGCCCGGCGATGGATACCCTGCTGCGCTGGCTTCCCCGGCTGGGTGGCATGGTTCCCAACCTGATCCTGGCCTTCGCTTTCTGGGAACCAGCCGAACCGCAGCCTTACCTCCTGATGCTGGCGAGCGGGCTGCTGCTGTGGCAGTTCCGACTGGTCGAGCAACATATCCCGGTTTTCGCATTGCCTGCCCGCTGGACATTCCGGAATCGGTATACCAGTATCGTGCAGGACGTTCGGGTTTTGTGGCGGCACCCGTTGGGGCGACTCGTGGTTACGGCTGGCCTTGTTCTGACCGCCGTTTTTCTGGTGTTGTTCAGCCTGCCCGTTCAGTGGGGTATCGCCCGGTATTTCCGTCCGACGGCCGTTATCCTGTTCGGCATTTCGTTTTTCACGTTCTGGGGCAGTTTGCTGGTTTATTTCAACGACTACCGCTATCGACCGCTTTTGCTCGCGGTGGGAATCTACTTCGTTGCGGTCAGCGCGTTCAACGACAACACGGCGGTTCGGGAAGCCACCGGCCCGAACGTACTGCCAGTCGACAAACGCCCGACCGTAGAGGCTCATTTCGTCCGTTGGATCAACGCCCGGCAGCGTATGGATAGCACGTCCAGCCAGGGCGAATCCACGCGGGGCGAGTCCACGCCGGGCGACACCATTCCGCTGATTCTGGTAGCGGCCGAAGGGGGCGGTATCCGGGCGCTTAACTGGACGGCTGAAACGCTGATCCGGCTCGATTCGATCATCCCCGGTTTTAGTCGGCACGTGTACGCGCTGAGCGGGGTATCGGGCGGGGGCGTCGGAACCGCGTTTTACACGGCGTTCCTGCGCGACGTTCCCGAAGCGCAGCGCAGTGACCGCTTTCCGCAGTTTCGCCGGGTCATCCGCGACGATTATCTGTCGGCCGTATCGGCAGCGTTGCTCTTTCCCGAATCGATTCAGCGGTTGCTGCCGGTAGCCGTTCCATCGCTGGAACGGGGTAAGTGGCTGGAAGACTCGTGGGCCGATTCATACCAGCGCAACCTGGGCCTGCACACGCTCGACAGTGCCGTAACGAGTCTGTACCAACGCCCCGATGGGTATGATTACAACCTGCCGTCGCTGCTGCTGAACGGCACACTGGCGGAGACGGGGCAGAAAGTGATTACGTCGAACCTGAAACTCGACAGCCGCTATTTCCGGGATGTCGTTTCGACGGTCGATCTGCTGGGGCACGATGTACCGCTGAAAACGGCGGCTTCGCTGTGCAGCCGCTTTCCGGTCGTGACTAACGGGGCATTGATTCACCGCGACCTTGTGGATAGAGGGCAGGCAAACGCCTACGGCGGGCACGTTGTCGACGGGGGGTACTTCGACAATTCGGGCGTTGAAACCTGCTTCCAGTTGCTGAATAACCTGATCCCGGCCATCCGTCGGCTCGATTCCACGCAGCATGTGACGGTGGTTCCGTACATTCTGTTTATCCAGAACAGCAACACGCTGGGCCGGATGACGCGGGTACAGTCGGTGATGCAGATTGTGCGGATTCCGCTGCTGGGCTTTTTCAATGCCTGGAACAACGGCTCGATCACCCGCGACAACATGTTCAATTCCTTCGTCGACCGCTTCGCCAACCCGCGCACCAACTACCTGACCCTGCGACTGGCCTACAACGACCGTTATCCGCTCGGCTGGTATTTATCGGAGCGCGTTGCGAATCGAATCAGTGAGCAGGCCCACGACTCGATCAGCTTAAAAAATCCCGCCCTCCGGCAGCTGAAATCAGCGTTCCGAAGGGCGGGCGTGCGGTGATGTGTAGCCTGGACGCACCATGTAGCCCAGACGTCCACGTCTGGTGGTCGCGATCGCGACCAGAAAGCTGCCGCCCGGATCAGTTGCCCTAGCGGGCACCAGACGTGGACGTCTGGGCTACATATTACTTCTTCGCGGTGTACATGATGCGCCAGACTTTGCCTTTTACGGAATCCGTTACATAAAGCGATCCGTCGGGGCCTTCGGCGAGACCTACCGGGCGGGCTTTAGCATCGCCGGGACTGGCCAGAGCCAGTTTGCCCGCGTTGGCATTTTCACCCGGCTTACCCTGCTCCTCGACACCAGCAAAATTTTCGGCAAACACTTCGTACTTACCCGATGGCATCCCGTTTTTACCAAACGGAATGAAGGCCACGAAATAACCGCCCTGATTCAGTGGGGCACGGTTCCAGGAGCCGTGGAAGCACACAAACGCGCCATTTTTGTACCGGGCCGGGAACGCGCTGGTGCCCGAACCGCCCTTGTAGAACAACAGATCGTTGGGGGCCCAGTGCGCCGGAAAGGCCATAATCGGCTTGTCTTTGCTGGCGCAGCGATCCTGCGTTTTGCCGTCGCCACCGTATTCGGGAGCCAGCATTTTTTTGTTCTGATAATGATCGTTGTAGCAGTATGGCCAGCCAAAGTCAGCTCCGTCTTTCACCATCAGAAACTCTTCCGAGGGTAGTTCGGCACTGACGGTATCGGTAAAAACACCACCCCAGTTGTTGAGGTTGTCGCGGCCGTGTTGCAGGGCATAGAGGGTATTGTCGGCTGTATTCCAGTCGAGGGCTACGGCGTTGCGAATACCCGTCGCATAGCGTTTTCCATCCGACTGTTTCTGATTGGTCTTATTCGCATCAAACTGCCAGATACCACCGTAGTTTTCCAGAATCGGGCAGGGGTCCATGCCTTTCGAGCCCTTCTGCCGGTCTTTCTCCTGACAGGCGTTGGACGGGGCCCCGAAGTTGACAAACAGCTTGCCATCGGGCGAGAGGGCCAGTGATTTGCTGGCGTGCTGCCGTTGCAGTGTCAGCCCCACGACGATCGGCTCGGCCACCGTTGTTTCCATCACCTTACCATTGGTCATTTTGTAACGGTACACCGACGTGTCCGACGACGCGTAAAGGTAGCCGTTGTAGATGCCCATGCCCGTACCGGGGTAGTTACCGAACATCACCGTCTGATCGGCCCGGCCATCGCCGTCGGTGTCGCGCAGTTCGGCGATGCCTTTCCCATCTTTCAGCCGGTCGAGTTTGACATAAAGCGTACCGGTTACCGGATCGGCTACGGCGTGGCGGGCTTTGCCGAGGTTGTCCGCAAATACCAGCGCCTGAAACCCTTTCGTCAGTTTGATTCCTCCATTGTCGGGATCGGGGGCAATGGTGGTCGCCGGGACAACCGTATTCGGCCGTTTGGGTCCCTTGACAGGGGGCGTTCCGGCCTGAGCCGTCAGCGTAAGGGTCGTGGCGGCTGTCAGCAGCCAGGTAGTCGTTTTCATACAGATGAAGGGTACAGGTGATTTCATGAGCGGTTGCCTGCAAACGCGTAGTAAACTATCGGGGGCTGGCAACGGTTCGTGCCGGGGCCACTCCGCCACTACGATTGCCATACGAATTGACAAAGTGACTTTTTTGGTCGAAGTTACTCACCTGTTCATCCATCAATTTCTCAGAACGTGATACAATCCGAACCAGCTACCTGGGCCGACTTTGCCAAAATCGACATGCGTACGGGTACCATTGTCGCTGTTGAGCCCTTCCCACAGGCTCGCAAACCCGCCTACAAACTGACCATCGACTTCGGCGAACTGGGACAGAGACGCAGTTCGGCCCAGATCACAACGCTGTATGAACCGGATACGCTGGTCGGGCAGCAGGTGATTGCGGTCGTTAATTTCCCACCCAAACAGATTGCCACGTTCCGAAGCGAGTGTCTGGTACTGGGGTCCGTGGCCGAAGACGGTACCGTTACGCTGCTGCAACCCGAACGGGCAACGCCAAATGGCCTGCGGATTGGATAAGATCGGTCCGTCTTGTACGTTTACGAAGACAGATACCTGTCCCCTTCCCTACACTTGTTTATGCGATACGTTTTTCTGTTCGCAGTACTGCTCACTGGTCAGCTTGCGCTGGGTCAGCAGCGCCCCAGCGAAGATACGGTTTACTACCGTTCAGCTCCGATTCCGAGGCATCTGTTGCCCATCGAGCGGGCGGGGGGCACGATTTACTTCTACGGCGGCAAACGGCTGTCCTCGCCCTTCTCGCTCGAAATACCTTTCTACGAATTGGACGACCCGACCGTAACGCACCACTTTCGCACGTTTCGCACCATGCGGACGCTGAGTCAACTGACGTCGTTGACAACACTGGCTTACCTCGTTTTTTCGCCCGATCGTGGCCGCAACGGCACATACTGGATTGTGTACGGTTCGTCGATCGCGGCTTCGCTGACGCTGTCATTCATTGGCAACAGGCACGTGAACAAAGCCGTCACGCGGTACAATGAATTACTGCTGCAACCCCGCGTCGGCCTGGCCGTTCCAACCGTTCCGCTGACCGGACAACCGGCCATCGGAGCCGGACTGGCGTGGTCGTTTTGATTCTGAATCTGTCTCAAACAGCATCCTGCTGTCGTATCCATATGGCAACAGTACGTTAGCCTTCGGCTATGACAGCAGGATGCTGTCTGAGACAAAAACGTTCATTCCTGCGCGTTTTTGGGTAGATTCGGGACCCAATTATCGACTCATGAACAAACGCTACGTCTTTCTTTTCTCGTTGCTGACGGCTTCGCTTCCGTCACTCGCGCAAACCGCCATCGTCAACCGCGACCCTCAAATCGCTGATCTTGTCAGCCAGATTTCCGCCGACAGCCTGCGGGCGCACATCAACGGGCTGGTCAGCTACGGAACCCGCCACACACTCAGCACCACCAGCGACCCGAAAAAGGGCATCGGTGCTGCCCGGCAGTGGATTCTGGGCAAGTTCAACCAGTATGCCAAACAGTCGGGCGGTCGCCTGACGGCAACCATCGACAAGTGGACACTCCCCGCCGACGGTAAGCGTGTCGACAAACCGGCCGATATGGGCAACGTAATGGCGACGCTGAAAGGCACCGACCCGAACGATACCCGTGTGTTCATCGTGCAGGGGCATATGGACAGCCGCGTGACCAACGTGATGAACCGCGAGTCCGACGCGCCCGGTGCCAACGACGACGGATCGGGTACAGCGGCTGTGATCGAACTGTGCCGGGTAATGAGCAAAAGTCAGTTTCCGGCGACCATTGTGTTTGTAACGCTGACAGGCGAAGAACAAGGGCTGCTCGGTGCCGAACACCTGAGCGAACGGGCCGTAGCCGAAAAATGGAACCTCGAAGCCGTGCTGAACAACGACATCATGGGCAGTAACCACAGCAACGAAACCAACATCATCGACAACACCCGCCTACGCGTATTCAGCGAAGGTTTGCCCGGCAATCTGCTCAAAGACACGACTAACCGCATCAGTCAGATCCGGCAGTTCGGCAACGAAAACGACGGCAAAGCCCGCTCCTTGGCCCGTTATCTGAAAGAAGTTGGTGAGCGATACGTCGATAATCTGGAAGTCGTGATGGTATACCGCAACGACCGCTATCTGCGCGGTGGCGACCACACGCCGTACGTGCAGCAGGGCTTTGCAGCGGTGCGCCTGACGGAGATGAACGAAAACTATAATCACCAGCATCAGGATCTGCGAACCGAGAGCGGAACCGAATACGGCGACTACGCAAAGTTTATGGACTTCGATTACCTGCGCAAAAACACGGCCGTGAACCTGGCGACGCTGGCCAACCTGGCCAAAGCGCCGACCGTTCCGCAGAAAGTAACCGTCGACGTGCGAAACTTGACCAATTCGACGGCCCTATACTGGCAGGCTCCGCAGGCAGGCAAGGTGAAGGGCTATTACGTGCTGATGCGCGAAACCTACTGGCCGTTCTGGCAGAAGAAAATCTTCACCACCAAACTCGGCATGACCCTCCCCTATTCGAAAGACAACTACTATTTCGCCGTGCAGGCCGTCAGCGACGATGGCAACGAAAGCCTGCCAGTATTGCCCGTCCCGAACCTGCGATAAGGATTCGGTTGTCGGTTGATTAGTAGCCGGGCTGAATTTTTCAACACAGAGACACAGAGAACACAGAACTAATCATCGAGTAAAACGCTGTGTTCTCTGTGCCTCTGTGTTGATAATTTTAGCCGAAATACTGCTGTTCGATACGACCGACGTAGCCCGGATGCGTTGCACTGCTGAACCACGACTGAAGCCGGGTACCAATGTTCGGATACAGGTTAAGCGAAGGTAGGTCGGCGATGGGTTGCCAGACCAGGTCGAGGGCCGAGGTTTCGGCCGGGTTCAGCGCGGGCGTACCCTCCAGATCGCGGGCGGCAAAAACAACGTGTAGCACGTCGTCATTACGTTCGGTCAGCAACATCTCGCCAGCCAGAATCATTTCGCCCACAGCTACGCTGACGCCTAACTCTTCCCGGATTTCCCGGATGACCGTTTCGGTCAGAGTCTCGCCCCGATCAGGGTTGCCACCGGGCAGCGCAAACACATCCTGACCGCCGTAGCAATACCGCATCAGTAGTAGTTCGGTCTGATTGTCCCGAACGCGCCAGATCAGCGCAGAAGGCCGTACTTTCATAGAAATAGTTTGTGGTTCGTCGTTCGAGGTTTGTGGTTGCTCAGAAAGGACCACAACTCCAAACTACGAACCACAAACGACAAACCAACTAGTTAATTTCCCGCGTTGTCTCGAAGAGGAACCAGCTACGGCGCTCGGTTTCGTCGATGTAATTCTCCAGCAGACTGGCGGTGGCAACGTCCTCTGCGTCGTCGGCGATCTTGTGCGTATCGCGCATATTCTTGGCCATCTTCTTATTCTCGTTCAGCAGATCGAGAAGCATGTCTTTCGGAGCAACGAAATCTTCGTCATTATCTTTCACCCGCTGCAACTGCGCGATGTGCGCGACTGACCGGATCGTGTTACCACCAATTTTCCGGACGCGCTCGGCTAGTGGGTCAATGGTCGCGAAAATCTGGTCGGCCTGCTCATCGAGCAACAGGTGATAATCGCGGAAGTGCCGACCCGACATGTGCCAGTGGTAATTCTTTGTTTTGATATAAAGCGCGAAGGCGTCAGCCACAAGTTTGTTGAGTGAGTCAGCCACTTTTTCGCGACCTTTCTCTTTGAGGTCGTTGGGGGTATCGAGTTCCTGAACCTGATTAATGTCAGCCATGATCTATGGTTAGTTTTACTGTTTACGTGCTATCAACAGAAGAACCACCCCTATTCGGGTTTGTTTACCTGTTAAACCAGATTTAATGATAGTTTGGCATCAGTCTAAAACCAGCTTTAGTTCGTACATCTGAATGCACCTTATTTGTCTGTCGCAATGTCTGTTCGGTTCATCACCCAGCTGTTTTCCCTTACACTGCTTATAGCCTGCACGTACTCGTCGCCAATGATTAGTAACCCCGACGCGATTAAGTCAAAATACCAGTTTTTGTCGCTGGGCGATTCGTATACCATCGGCGAAAGCGTCGGCGCGTCCGATCGCTGGCCCGTTCAACTGGCCGGTATGTTGCGCAAAAACGGCCTCGACGTAGCGGACCCCGACATTATTGCGCGCACGGGCTGGACAACGGCCGAGTTGCAGGACGCAGTCAAAGCCGCCAATAACACCAAAACCTACGATCTGGTGTCACTGCTGATCGGGGTGAACAACCAGTACCGGGGGCAATCGACGGACCGCTACCGAACCGAGTTTCGTGACTTGTTGCAGACGGCCATTCAGTTTGCGGGTAACCGCGCCGATCGCGTCGTTGTGCTGTCCATCCCCGACTGGGGCAAGTCACCCTACGCAAACGGCCGCGACGCGCAGAAAATCGGTTCGGAAATCGACACGTTCAACGCCATTGCAAACGACGAGTGCCGGCGAAAGGGTGTCGCTTTCGTTGACATTACCCCGCTGACCCGGCAGGCCACCGGCGATACCAGTCAGTTTGCCGACGATGGGCTGCACTACGCTGGCAAACAGATGAAGCAGTGGGCCAATACCACGCTACCGGTTGTGGAGACTCTGCTGAAGCGGTAGCCGTTTCTCGCGTACAATGATGTCAGGTCGGGAACGCCCGCCCGGCTCGACCTGACACCACTACTATGACTACCGAAAGTAGAATACCCCTCAGCAGTCCCGGAAACTGTTTCGGATCGGCACTTAGGCCAGCGTCGGTTTCGACGGGTTAAACTTTTGTTTATAGTGTCGGATCGTCCGGGCGATGAGCAGACCGCCAACCAGCGTTGGCGCAATCCACCCCATCGTACCAACCCATTCGGGCGCACCCTCTGGTAGCATTCGGTACATATTATTGACCAGAAAAGCCGTGAACGTAGCAATATACGACCCACCCATCCGGGCAATGTGCTGGAAGAACCAGGCCATTTTCTCCTTTGGTTTATCGAATTGTACGTAATCCTGCCGGGCAAATCTCAGCGTCAGGTAACCGAAGAAACTGAAGACAATCGGATAAAAGGATAGCCCATTCAGTACCATCAGGTAAACGCCAAACCCAATCATCAGGACGCTCGTCACGAGTGTTACGTAGGTTAGTAGACGGTCAATAGAGGTGGGACCCGTTTTTTTCTGTTTCGTAGCCCGCCAACCGGTTATGCACAGGTAGAAACTGAAAACTGCAATCCCGGTCAGGAATAGCCGCAGCATCTTGAACGGTTGCAGCCCACACATCAGCAGCGCCGTTGCGGCCACGATAATCATGCACCAGACGTAAACAATTCCCGACCGGTTGTGGGCTTTACCACCCTTTTTCGAGAACATGGAAACCAGGCCGACCAGCAGGGCAACCGTACCGGCAAGAACGTGAAGAATGGTAATGGCAATGATGAGCGTGTGCATGACCCGTTGATGTTTGCGATTCGTTGAGACAAACATAACTGGACCAATCAGACGGGTACCCCGCAAAGGGCCGAACGACAACCTTTGGGACGTTTGGCAACCCAAAACCCGTTTTGGGACGAATGGAGGGGTATTCTACAGTACTTTCAACCGTGCCACCAGCCCATCATTGTACTTCCGGGCAACCGGAATCTGGAACTGTCCACCGAGCAAATGCAGCTTGTACCCCTGTGCATTGCCCGTTACTTTCTCTACCCGGTCGAGGTTGACGACGAATGACCGGTGACACCGCACGATGTCCGGCCGGTCGATCTGCCCTTCGAGTCGGCTTAGGCTACTACGCAGTAACGGCTTCGCGGGTTGCCCGTTTTTCAGGTACACGACCGTACAGTAGTTGTCGCTCGATTCGATATAGAGCAGGTCATGGGGGGGCAGCGTCAGGTTATCTTTTTCGTTGTCGGCAAGCAGCGTCAGTTCCTCTGTCGGATGCGGTGCTACGCTGACGGGTTCCGAAGCAGGCAGCGCAGGTGCATGAACGGGGAGTTCGGCGGCCTGCCGGACGTACCGGCGCAGCCGCACAACATACCCCACGCCGACGGCCCCCGCCGATGGAAAAACACCGATCAGAAACGTTACGATCAGCATATTCAGCCAGCTCGCTACGCCCGGTTCATCACCGGTTAGCCAGACCAGGTAAAGTCGGTTGGCGATGGCAATAAGCAGAATGTTGGCAATGATGAGCAGGATCGCTTTCCCCACCGTCCAGACCCGGTCGGAGAAAACAGCCGGAAACAGCCGGGGCCACATCAGAAAATGCACAGCCGTCACAACGAAGCTGACCACGCCAAAGCCGAGTATTTTCAGAGCTTTATGATCGGTTTGCCAACCGGCAATACCAAACGGCTGAAATACCAGCAGAAATAAGCCGACAAACACACCGATCAGCAGCGCCCGTATCCAGGCCGCCCGGGCAGACTCTTCAATCGGATACGGTTGGCGAAGCAGGCTGAGCATTACACGTCGTTAGAAAGGTCGCCAGTTACCGATCTGCTGAATAAACTGGGGCAGCACCTGCGGGTACACGGCAATCATAACCACGATGCCGAAAAGAGCCCCGTACAAGTGCGCGTCGTGGTTGACATTCCCCCGGTTCTGCTTCGATTCGTAATACGAATAAGCCAGATAGAGTCCCCCGAAAATGAAGCCGGGGATACCGATGGGAATGAAATACATGTAAATCTTTGACAGCGGGCTGAACAGGATGGACGCAAATATCACAGACGATACGCCCCCCGACGCACCCAGCGAGTTATAGCCGGGATCGTAGCGGTGCTTCAGGTAACTGGGAATGTCCGACACCAGAATACCCGCCAGGTAGAAGCCGATCAGATAGACCGGTCCGAGTCCGCCAAATAAGGCACCGAAAATCTGCTCAATTATGCCACCGAAGAAATACAGGCTGAGCATGTTGAAAATCAGGTGCCCGGCGTCGGCATGAATGAACCCCGACGTCAGCAACCGGTGATATTCGCCCCGATTATGAATCTGATACGGGTTCATGATCCAGCGGTCGAGCAGCGACGGATTACGCCAGGCCAGAAAGCTGATGATGGCCGTAACCGTTATGATAATTAAAATGGTGGTCATGCGAAATATGTGTCGTTTACTGCGTTGGCGTGGTTATCAACAACCACAGATACATAACCGACCCCGCTGGTATTGGTTAGCTCTCACGGCCAATTAGCTGCTGTACAAAGTCGAGCAACACCGCTTTGCGCGCCGGGTCGGCGTTTATCTGCTCGAAGCAGGCGAAGCCCTTCGAAAAATACGCGTCGATGCGTTGCTCGGTAATGGTGCGGATACACAGCTGATCGTAGATAGCCGTAACGGCCTGCACTTTCTCAGCCTTGTCGAAATCAGTGCGCCGGAGCCAGCCGTCGAGATCATCGCGCAGTGGACCCGCCCCTTTTTCGAGGGCTTCGATCAGCAGGAAGGTTTTTTTGTTCGCAATAATATCCCCCCCTACCTGCTTGCCGAATTTAGCCGGATCGCCATACACGTCGAGCAGATCATCTTTTAGTTGAAACCCGATACCCACGTTGACGCCCGCTTCGTACAGTAGTTTCACCGTCTGGGCATCGGCTCCGGCCACCAGCCCGCCCAGTTCGAGGGCGAAGCCCAGCAGAACCGACGTTTTCAACCGGATCATCTCGATGTATTCGGCTTCGGTAACGTCCCAGCGAATTTCAAAATTCATATCCAGCTGCTGCCCTTCGCAGACTTCAGCTGCTGTGCGGCTAAAGCGCGTCAGGGCGGTCTGCAACCGGTCAGGCGACACATTGAGCATCAGCTCGAACGCATTGACCAGCATGACGTCGCCCGACAGGATCGCCGTATTCGGGTTCCATTTCTCGTGCACGGTCGGATTACCCCGGCGCAGTGGGGCCTGATCCATGATGTCGTCGTGCATCAGGGTGAAGTTATGGAATACCTCCACGGCCAGCGCCGGGCGCACCGCCTGCTGCCAGTTGTCGGTAAACAGATACGCGCCCATCAGCGTCAGGAGTGGGCGCAACCGCTTGCCACCCAGACTCATAATATACCGAATAGGATCGTACAACTCGGGCGGTTGCTGCCCGTATTGGGTATTGGTCAGTTCAGTTTGAAGGACGTCGACAAAGGAGTCTATACGCATAGGGGGGGCGGAGCGCCACATGGGTTTCGGCCCAAAAATAAGGCAAATACCGCCGAAAACACTAACCCCGGCTACGAAGCCGATGCCAGCGCTGCACCGGCGTATCGATCGTGTAGACAAGCCGCCCCGACAGAATGAAGTAGCCGTCGTTCTTGCCCGGATTCCCCCGATTGTCGCCCGGTTTGTTGGGCAGCAGCAGCAGTTCGCTCTTGCGGTCGCTGAGCGCAGCCGCCAGCGGACTCATCCCTTCAACACTGGGGTACACCGTACTGACATCGTCCAGATAGTCACTCAGCACGTGGGTGTATGAGGCTTCCAGGGCGAGTCTGAACCGGTAACCCGATAGCACCGGCATACCTACGCCGTACCGAATAATCCCCGCCACCCGGTCATAAGCAACACCTTCGGTATGTAACGGAGCCAGACTGACGGCCCGCCCGTTGTACATTGTTTTTGGTGTCATGTAGGTCAGTCCGGCCCCGGCCATCACATAGGGAAAGAAGGAGCGATTGGGGTCGCCGGGGTTACGAATGTCCCACTGAACGCCCGCCCATAGATCGGGATTGATGCTAAAGAACGACAGGTTCTTGACGAAGTTTCGTGTCCGTACCTGACTACCCCGGATGTAATACCCCTGCACATCGGCCCGCAGACTGAGCCGATTGGAGTAGCGGTATGTCAGGCCGATGTTGAGAGCCGCGCCTAGTGCCAGATGGTTGTAATTACCGATTACCGACAGATCACCGGCGTAATAGGTCGTACCCACCCCGACGTTCAGCGACCACGTACCGGGGCACTCCTTCCAGATAACCGTACGTTGAGCCAGCACACCTGATCCCAGCAGGCAACCCAGTATGAGCAGGGCGATTTTCCGTTGAATGAATGGCAATGAATGATAGTGATTGAGCCCGCCAAACCGGCGATACCCCAACGCTACCCACAATCATACCAGACGCATACTACGGATCGGCTCAAACCGGTTTTGTTAGCTCATCGAGCAGGTGAACGAGTTGCTGTGGTAGAAATGGTTTGCGCAAAAATCCCCGAAAACCGGCAGCATACACTTTTTCGAGCGTTTCAGCGCTGTCGTCGGCCGAGAGCGCGATGATGGGCACACCGGGCTGAATGTCGCGCAGTTGCCGGGCCAGATCGTACCCGTCCAGTTCGGGCATGTGCAAATCGAGCAACATACTCAGGTAAGCCGTATGCCGGGCAGCCTCCAGGGCCTCCAGCGGATTGTTGAACGTGTCGAGCTGCCCGCCCTGCTGCCTGACGATATGCCCCAGCATTTTGGTATTGAACAAACTATCATCGACGGCCAGCAGCTTGCCTTCCGTGCGCCAGTTCACCGTGGGGGGTCTCTCATCGACAGTCGGCAGCGTCAGCCGAAATCCAAAGCGTGACCCTTTACCAACTTCACTCTGCACGTCAATCCGGCTATTCATCAACGCGATCAGCTGACTCGTAATGGCGAGCCCCAGCCCCGTACCGCCGTACTGCCGGGTCGTGGCGGCCGATACCTGCGTGTACTCGTTGAACAGCGTCGCCAGCGATTCGGGGGGAATACCGATACCGGTATCGACAACTTCGATAAACAGACTGACCTGCTCGTCGGTCTGCTCAATCACGCTGGCCTCGACGCTGACGCCCCCTTCCTTCGTGAATTTCAGCGCGTTGGAAATCAGGTTGATCAGCACCTGTAGAAGCCGGGTGGCGTCGCCCCGCAGCTGATGCGGAATGGTGGCATCGAATTTGGTGGTGAGCTGCAGATTTTTCTGCCGCGCCTGCCAGGCCTGCATGTCGACGGCCTGATGAATCAAGCTAACGACGGAGAACGGAATGGCTTCCAGCAGCAGTTTTCCGGCCTGTAGCTTACTGTAATCGAGAATGTTGTTGACCAGGCTAACCAGCGTCCGGCCCGTCGTTTGCAGCCGTTGCAGGCTACTTTGCTGGTCGGGCTGCGTAGGCTGATCGAGCAGCAGCTGCGTATACCCCTCCAGCGCATGCAACGGCGTTCTGATCTCATGACTCAGCGTAGCCAGCAATCCCGCTTTCTGCTGCGCCAGCTCTTCGGCTTCCGTTCGGGCCACCCGCAGGCTGTTGCTTGTCCGGTGAAGCTCCATCAGCAACGCAACCTGATCGGCCAGTGCTTTGAGCGCCGTACGCTGTTCTGCCGTTAATTGACGTGGTTTCTGATCGATTACACACAGCGATCCGATGGCGTATCCCTCCGACGATCGGAGAGGTACGCCCGCGTAGAAAGTGACATTGGGCGGACCTATTACCGAGGGATGATCTGAAAACCGGTCATCCTGCTTCATATTTTCGATAATCAGCGGCTCCTGCTCATTGATCGTGTGTGCACAGAACGACAGTTCGCGGGGTATGTAATCGAGGTCGACCCCGTGGCTTGACTTTACCCACTGTCGATCCTGATCGATCAGGCTGACCATGGCAAAGGGGGTCACGCACAGCTGTGAAGCAATCTGCGACACACGATCATACGCAATTTCCCGAGGGGTATCGAGCAGTTCGTATTGGTAAAGCGACTCAAGACGTTGTAATTCATCAGCGGGAATGGGGGCCTTCTGCATCAGTCGATAGATCAGCCACGAGGCCGTTAATGTATGTGTTACGCGCCAAACAAATGGCTTGCTACACGTATATCAAATAACGTACTAACCGACCGGAAAGCCGCCAACAAACTAATTAATTGATCTTAAATTCATCGGCCACCCCGGGTAGAGTAACGATGACTTAACCAAGGGTTACAACTCACCGATATCTTCGTTCCAGAGCGTCGGTTTATCGGCAATAAACTGCGCCATCATCGTAACGCATTCCGGCAGATCGAGATCGATTACCTCGACGCCGTGCTGCTCCATGAAGGCCCGCGCACCCGCAAACGTCCGCGACTCACCCACGATTACTGTCGGGATTTTGAACTGCACGATGGTGCCGGCGCACATGTAGCAGGGCATCAGAGTCGAATAGATCACCGTATCGCGAAACGACCCCACGCGCCCGGCATTGTTCAGACAGTCCATTTCACCGTGCAGAATAGGATTGTCTTCCTGCACCCGCTTATTGTGGCCCGACGCCACCAGTTTACCGTTCTTCACCAGTGCCGACCCAATCGGTATACCGCCTTCAGCAAGGCTTTTCCGGGCCTGCCGGATAGCCTCCTCCATAAATTCATCCATAACAGACGGGTTCGTAGTTTGTGGTTTGTTGTTCGTAGGTAATTCAGCCGACAAACTACGAACAACAAACCACAAACCGGTTTAAAATCGAAAGGTCATCCGATGATGCGGGGTCGGCCCGAACTGCCGGATGGCGGCACGGTGTACAGGCGTTGGATAACCCGCATTCTGCGCCCAGCCGTAGGCGGGGTAGTCGCTGCCCAGCTGCGCCATCAGCTCATCCCGGCAGGTTTTGGCCAGTACCGACGCAGCCGCAATCGACAGGTACAGACTGTCGCCTTTGATGATACAGGTGTGGGGTATGAGCGGATACGGTACAAACCGATTTCCGTCGACCAGCAGATGCTGGGGCTGAGGTAAGCCGGGTCGGTCAATGAGCTGATCGACGGCCCGGTGCATCGCCAGAAATGACGCCTTCAGAATATTGATCCGGTCGATGTCGGCGGGTGATACCTCGGCAATGGCCCAACTCAGCGCGTCGCGTTCGATGTCGAGCCGGATGCGTTCGCGCTGCCGCCGGGTCAGTTGCTTGGAGTCGGTCAGGGCCGGGTGCTGATAATCAGGCGGCAGAATAACCGCAGCCGCCACCACCGGGCCAGCCAGGCACCCCCGCCCGACCTCGTCCAGCCCCGCTTCGATTACATTGGCGTTATAAAAGGATTTGAGCATTCGGGTTCGTAGTTTGTCGTTGGTGCCGGGCGGCCGGTGCCGTTCGTAGTTCGTCTGGCGGCTGCAACCACAAACGGCACCGGCCGCCCGGCACCAACCACGAACGACAAACCTTAATCCTCCAGCACATTGCCGAAGATGGTCAATTTCAGCAGCATCACGAGCATGAGGAACGCGATGCCCCAATACAGGTAAATCCGGTAATAATCGCGCACGTCCTCGTAGACCCGGATCTGAACCGGTGCCCTCTCCAGCCGGTCGATCTGCGCAAAAACGGCCTGTAGCCGCCGGGCGTCGGTAGCCCGAAAAAAACTGCCTGCTCCAGTCGTCGCGACGGTTTTCAGGATACCCTCATCGATGGATGCACTGCTGCTCACCGCCCGCGCCGATGTGCGCCCGACGGCAATGGTGTAAATGCGGATACCGAAGGCCCGCGCCAGTCGGGCGGCCGTCAGCGGGTCCAGATTCCCGGCCGTGTTGTCGCCATCGCTCAACAGGATAATGACCTTACTGCGCGTACTGACGGGTTGCAGGGAATCAGCAGAGGTCGTGACCGGATCGCGCAACCGGTTGATACAACGGGCCAGTGCATCGCCAATCGCCGTTCCCGACGTACGGATCATCCGGTCGTTCAATTCGCCGACGTACTGTTTCAGTACCACATAGTCCGTTGTGAGCGGGCAAAGCGTAAACGCTTCGCCGGCAAACGCTACCAGCCCAATACGGTCATTTTTTCGTCCATTGATAAACTGCTGCGCCAGTTTGCGGGCCACGGCCAGCCGGTTCGGCGGCAGGTCCGTATCGGTCATCGATGCCGACACGTCCATGGCCAGCATAATGTCGATTCCCAGTGACTCTTCTTCCCGTTTTTCGCGTACCAGCTGTGGTCGGGCCAACGCAACCAGCAACATACTCATCGCCAGAAACATACTCAGCGGCAACAGGTAACGCAGGCCACTGATCAGCCACTGCACCAGCGATACCGGCATCGGGTCGATGTCCTGCGTGGCGCGGCCCGATAGCATCAGCCGCTGTCGGGTGTTGCGATATAGGTACTGCCGCAGCAGAAACAGCAGCAGTATAGCCGGAATCAGGTACAGCGCCAGCGGATGAGCGAAGCGAAACGACTGCCAGACAACAGGGCTAAACCAGTGAAGCGAATACCAGGCGTCCATATCAGGGTAAGTCGTCGGGTTGGAGTTCAGCCACGGTGGTATCGGCAGCGAGAATCTGCTGCCGACGCCGGATGTACGTCTGTTCGGCCACGTCGCGCAGCACCCGAAGCGCGCCCGTCGCCTGCTCCGAAAACGCGCCACCGTAGATCATCCGATCGGTGGTACGCAGCGCATCAGCAACGCGATCATCGGCGGTCAGGTCGGCGATTTCCGACGTTGTCAGAGCCGCGTAAGCATCGCCGGATAAGCGTTCCATATACCCTTTCCAGGCCACCGTAACCTGGTTGGCGGTATCGGCGATGGTTTCGCTGGTCAGATTGGTTGTCAGTCGGTCATGGTCGGCCAGAAAGCGGTTATGTCGTCGGCTCAACTGGTATAGCCGCCCCTGTTGCCGGAGCCGTTTGCCGAAAGCCAGCACCAGCAGCACCAACCCCAGCACCAGTAGCCCAACGACCTGTAACAGGCGGGGGTAGTTGAACTGCTGCTGCAGCGGAGCCAACTGCGTACTGGTAGCCAGCGCCATCGCGCCGGGCGTCGTCGCGCCGGGCGTAGCGACGCCCGGTTGCCGCAGTCGTGAGCGCAGAAACACGGTGTCGGGCAGCGCGTCGATCAGCGTACAGTCGGCCGCATTGACAAGCCGGACGGGTGGGTGCAGGATTTGTGCCGAATCGACACTAAACGACACAAGCGTATAAACGGCACTGTCGCGGCTGAGTGAACCCGTCGTAAGCGTGGGCGTGATTGTAACCTGCGTCACCCGGAACGGTTGAAACTGGGTAGCCGTATCGGGAAACAGCACATCGACGCCCGGCGCGTGGTAATACGAAAACGCGTACTGAACCGGCCGGCCAATCTCAATACTATCGGTCAGGAAACGGCCCACGGGCAAGCCTGCTGGCTGGGGTTGCCCCCGCAGCGACCCACCCAGCAGGGTCAATCCTATCCACAACGTAGTGAGTCGATTCATTTACTGATATTTACGCACCCGGAACAAATCGATTAGTTTCGGCACGAAATCGTCCTGCGATTCAAGGGCCAGGTAATTGGCGTTGTATTGTCGGCACAGCCGTTCCAGGCGTCGCTGATTGGTTTGAAACGACTCGCGCAATTGCGTACGAAATGACATCGCCGAGGTATTGACCCAGCTTACTCGGCCTGTTTCGGCATCATGAACGGGGATGATACCCAGCCGGGGCAGGTTTACCTCCCGCTTGTCGTAGAGGTGAATAACCACCAGGTCGTGTTTGCGGGCCAGCGCCTTCAGGTTGTGCTCGTAACCGGTATCGATAAAGTCCGAGAGCAGAATCACCACGCTACGCCGTTTCAGGATATTGAGCGTAAACAGCAGCGCGTCGGCCAGGTTGGTACGCGTCGACTGGGGCACCAGCTTAAACAGACTTGTAATGAGCTGATAGCCCGTTTTCATCGTACTGGCCGGTTTGATGTAGCACTCCTTCTGGTCGGAGAAACAGTACATCCCCACGTGACTAGCTTCTCGAATAGCCGACATCGCCAGTACGCCCGTTACGTCGCGGGTGGTATCGAGTTTGATGCGGTGCCGGGAGCCCACCTGCTGCGACGCGCTCACGTCGACCACGAAGAAAACGGTCTGGTCTTTTTCTTCCCGAAACACCTTCACAAAGGTGCCGTGCCCTTTCGAGGATACGTTCCAGTCGATAGCCCGCACATCGTCGCCGTACTGGTAGGTGCGCAGGTCGCTGAACTCAAGCCCGGTGCCTTTGAAGACCGAGCGAAACGTGCCGCGCATCTGCGAATTGACCGCCTTCCGAATCTGAATATCGAAGTAGCGAATCCGGGCCAGAAACTCATCAATCTCCATTCAGCGTTAACAGTAATTAACGGGCGCGTCCGAACTTTGCCCGCTGGGATTAGCTTACAAAAGTAAGGGTAAAATCCATGTACAGACTCCTCCATACGCAAACCCTCCGGCGCGGCTGGTATCTACTCAGCCTGCTGCTGGTGCTGGGCTGTGAAGCCCCGGAAGACAAACAGCCCGACGATCTGATCCCGGAAGACCGGATGGCCGCTATTCTGACGCAGGTACACCTGCTCGAAGCACAGACGAGCCGGTTCAGCCTCGCATCGACCGATTCGGCGCGGATAGCGTACAAGCATCAGGAAGCCAGACTCTTTCGGCAGATGAAGGTCGATACGGCGGTTTACTCGCGAAGCTTTATCTTTTATTCCTCGCACCCCAAACACCTGGAACGCATTTACCAGCAGGTAGTCGATCAATTGAAGAAAAAAACCGGTCAGGGCGATTCGTTGCGAAAATCATGAGCATTGGCATTATTGGCGCTGGTATTTCAGGGCTGACGCTGGCCCACGCGCTGCAACAGCAAGGCGTCGATTATCACCTTTGGGAAGCGGCCGACCGGGCGGGGGGCTACATCGGCTCGACCCGCGAAACCGGCCCCGCCGGGCAGTCGTACCTGCGCGAACTGGGCCCCAACTCGCTGCTCGGAGACAGTCAGCTGCTGGCCTGGATAGACAGCCTAAAGCTGACCCCCGAACTGGTGTTCAGCAATGATGTCAGCAAACATCGCTTCATCTACCGCAACGGGCAATACCGGCAATTGCCCGGCACACCACCCGCGCTGCTACTCGGCCAGTTTTTCAGCCTGCGTACCAAGCTGGCAGCCCTGCGCGAACTGTGGAACAAAACCACTTCGCCCCCCGGCGAAACGCTTGGTCAGTTTTTCCGGCGTCGGTTTACCCCCGAAATCGTCGACTATGCGCTTGGCCCTTTCGTGGCCGGCATCTACGCGGGCGACCCGGAGCAGTTGCTGGTTGCCGAAACGTTTCCGTCGCTACTGGCCTATGAGCGGGACTACGGTTCCGTGCTGCGTGGGCTGATTAAGAATCAGGGTAAGACCGAACGGAAACAATCGTTCAGCTTTCGCAACGGGATGCAGACGCTAACCGACGCACTGGCGGCATCGCTCACGAATCTATCGCTCAACGATCCGGTTAGCCGGGTTGACCAACTGGCCGATGGCTGGCTCGTTACGACTCCGGCGGGTTCGGTACAGGTCGATCAGCTGGTCATGGCGACAGGCACCGGTGTCGTAGCGCACCTGCTGGCCGATGGAGCCCCTGCCCTGGCCGACGCGCTGCGGCAGATCAATTACCCACCCATGACCGCTGTACATACGGCTTACAAACGGGCCGACGTAAGCCATTCGCTCAACGGTTTTGGTGGCCTGAACCCCAAGGTAGAAGGCCGGTTTTCGGCGGGGCATATCTGGAGCAGCTCGATTTTTACCGGCCGCTGCCCCGATGATGAAGTCCTTTTCACGACTTTTGTGGGCGGTCAACAGTCAGTCGACAACGCGCAACTGGACGACGAGGTTATCCGGCAGCGTGTGCATCAGGAGCTGGTCGACGGGTTCGGTATTCGGGCGCAGGCCCCAGTATGGCAGTCGGTGTTTCGGTGGGCGAACGCCATTCCGCAGTACGATACCCGGCTGGCAACGGTTCGGCAACAGGTCGACAAGCTTGCTTTACCGAATCTGCACGTCTGCGCCAACTGGTACGGCGGGGTATCGCTGTCCGATTGTATCGGCAAAGCCCGCTCACTGGCGACCGAACTGGCCGCTAAATCGCTGGTTAAGAAATTTTAACGGGTATTGCGCACGGAAAATCAACTTACTGCTGTTAACTCCGTACAACCCATATTTAAACCTATATACTGCTCTCCTCCCGTGAAAGATCGTCTGGTCGTAATCCCCACGTACAACGAAATCGAGAACATCGAAGCCATTATCCGCAAGGTGTTCAGCCTGCCGGTTTCGTTTGATCTGCTTATCGTCGACGATGGTTCGCCCGACGGCACTGCCCAACGGGTGCGTGACTTGCAGGACGAATTTGCCGGGCGGCTGTATATGCTCGAACGGCGGGGCAAGCTGGGCCTGGGCACGGCCTATATCGACGGATTCAAGTGGGCGCTCTCACGGGGCTACCAGTACCTGTTTGAAATGGATGCCGACTTTTCGCACAATCCCGACGACCTGATTAACCTGTACCGGGCCTGCTCGGAAGGAGGGGCCGACGTAGCTGTCGGGTCGCGTTATATTCGGGGGGTCAACGTTGTGAACTGGCCAATGGGCCGCGTATTGATGTCGTACTTTGCCGGTGTCTACGTGCGGTTTGTCACCAGTATGAGCGTCATGGACCCCACGGCGGGCTTTATCTGCTACCGGCGCGAAGTGCTTGAAATCATTCTGCACAATCCCATCAAATTTGTCGGGTACGCCTTTCAGATCGAGATGAAATTTACCTGCTGGAAATACGGGTTCCGGCTGGTTGAAGTGCCGATCATATTTACCGATCGTACGAAGGGCGTTTCTAAAATGTCGTCCCGCATTTTCAAGGAAGCCGTCTTTGGCGTTATTCAAATGAAGATAAGTAGTTTTTTTCGTCACTACGTTCCCCGAAAATCCAGCGTCACAAGTCAGGAACCTGTCAACGCACTTTAGTACATAGTTTATTAACAAAAAAAGCATTCTGAAAAGGATGCTTTTTTTGTTAACGGCTGTAGGTCAGCTATTTTTAACCGAAGTACTGTTACTTACTATTTATTATCCAGGCAGTTGTCATAAGCTGATCCTGGTTTAGTTAACGCTGCTTTTCTATTATTTCTTTATCAAAAATTATAGCTAATATTACTTCTACGTACAAAGTTGTACAGACAGGAACTATCTCCCTTTATGAACATAGTTAGAACGCCACTTTTGTCGAAGAAAAGACGACAGGCGACCATATTAGTTGTTGAAGACAATGCGGATCAGTGGTTCGTAATCAGATGGGCACTCGAACGACAATTTTCCGAGGTCAACCCCATCTGGGTCGCCAATACAACCGACGCCCTCTTATATCTGGAAAGCTGTGGCGATAATATGCACAAGCTGCCCCGGCTCGTATTGCTCGATCTTTATCTGCCCACGCGTGAAGCTGGCTGGCACTTACTGCAACTTATAAAGACCCACTACCTCTACCGCGAAATTCCGGTCATCACGCTGAGTGCGTCGGTGAATCAGGAAGACATTACCGAGTCGTACATGCTTCGCAGCAATTCGTACATCATCAAACCAGATAGTCTCACTAAATGGACGGAATGCATGTCGGCTTTTCGCCATTACTGGTGGGATGCCGTTACGCTACCCAAAGTGGCTTAACCGATTCGCTTAAGGCTCAGCACTTATGGCGCAAACGACATCGGTTTTTACAGGCCCGAATTCGTAGATAGTTACGGCGATAGAAACATCAACTGATTGGTCCGGTCAATACTAGTGACCGGACCGTTTGCCACCGAATACGTACGTCCGGGGAAAAGTCAGCGTAAACCGTGTACCCGTATCAGCCTGACTATCAACAACCATGCTCCCGTCGAGGAGTTGGCAAAGCTGCCGGGTTATGGTCAGGCCAATTCCTTCTCCACCGGCAGTAGACGTCGTCGACAGGCCCGGGCCGGTATCGGCAACGATCAATTGCCACTGATCGTCGGGGCTAGCCTGCCATTCAACGGTTACCTGACCCTGTTGGGTGTATCTGATGGCATTGAGCAGCAAATTCTGCGCGATCCGTTGAATCTTCGTCCCATCGCCCGACACGGGCAGACTGGCGGGTCCAGCTTGTTTCAGCACCAGTCCTTTTTCGGTGGCCATCGGCCGAACGCTGTCGATCAGTGCGCTGAGAAGTTCGGCTGCGTCGAATGCAGCAATCTGCCGTTCTTCCTGGCCTGCTTCTAGCCGGGCCACGTCGAGCAGTTCGGTCAGCATCCGGGTAGCCTGCTGCATATTGCGCTGCAACATTGCCAGCATCTGACTTCGTTCTTCATCGGTATCAGCCATTGTCAGCAAACTGGCCGCGCCCTGAATAATGCCGAAATTACCCCGCAGGTCGTGTGAGGTGCTGCGGAGCAGTTCGCCCCGTTCGCGCAACTGCTGGCGGAGCTGACTCAACACCTGTACGTTTTCGTTGGAGTCTTCCAGCTGATTGAGCAGGTTATGCTGCTGCCGTTCGGCTTCTTTCAACGCTGTTATGTCCTGCCCGGTCAGCACGATTCCGTCGTCGTAACATTTCAGCGTAATCAGCATCCACTGCTTTGTATCGGGGGTATAGCGCTCTTCGTGAAACGGTTTGCCGGCCAGCACCGCTCGCAGCTTCTCAACTGTCCCCTCCTGCCAGAGCAGATTGCTCAGGCCCGTCGCTAACCGGCCGGTTAGCGTATCGGTCGATTCATTGACCAGGCGGGCAAACTCCCGATTGGCCGTCGCCACCTGAAAATTGACGACGACCTGCTCATTATTCCGAACGGGCTTAACAAACGCAACGGCCATGTCCGAACTGTTGAGTACGGCCTGTAGGTTGAGGGCCGTCTGCTTCAGCATCTGTTCGGTCTGTTTCAGTTCGGAAACGTCGATAACCAGCCCAACCGAGCTTAGCGGTTTACCGTCGTTGCCTTTCTGCATTTGCCCCGTTCCCAGCAGGTAATGGGTGCTGCCGTCCGCATGAACGACACGGTACTCCAGCAAAAACGGCTCACCACTTCTGATCGATGCCTGCGTGTGGTCCATGACCCGCAACCGGTCGTCGGGGTGAATCCGGTTCATCCAGTCATCAATACTTAGCGTCCCTTCATCATTCGTAAAGCCGACGATCTGTTTGCCGCGTTCATCCCACACGGTCAGATTGTTGTGCCAGTCCCAGTGGCCAAGCCCGGCCTTACTGGCGGCCAGCGTCATCTGCATCAACTGATTGGTCTGCATCAGCTGGTGGGTGCGCTCCCGCAGCTGTTCTTCAACCTGTTTGGTAGCGGTAATGTCGAGAACCGAGGTTAGCACCCGGCTCTTCATACCCGGCAACCGTTCGGCCCGGTACAGCAGGTGGCGTATCTGCCCATCGGGCCGGATGATCCGGTGTACGTAACTGTAGGGCTCTCCGTCCATCATAGCCTGCCTGATGGTGGTCCGGATGGATTCAACGTCGTCAGGGTGCGTAATCGACTCCAGAAACGCCAGCGTTGGCTGAAACTCGCTCTGACTATACCCGAAGAACGCCAGCATCTCGTCGGACGGGTATAACTGCCCCGTAACGATGTCGTATTCGTAGGTGCCGATCTGAGCAATATCCTGTATCTGCTTGAGGTGCCGGTTGATTCGCTCCAGGTTGACGTTCAGCGTACTCAGCTCAGCTGTTCGCTCCTGTACCCGCCGATCCAGTTCCTCGTTGGCTTCTTTCTGCACGTGAATGTCGGCCAGACTACCGATGTAGCCATCGAACTGCCCATTGGCAGCGTACATGGGCTGCGCATGCTCGAACATCCAGCGGTACTGGCCATCGTGCCGACGCAACCGGTACTCGATCTGAAACGACTGCTGCTGGGCAATGCTGTTCTGATAAATAGTCTGATACATCGATCGATCATCGGCAAACAGACCGGCCTCCCAGCCCGAGGTGGTTACGTCCTGCAGCGAGCGGCCCGTAAACTGCGACCATACCTTGTTGAGGAATGTATAATTACCCTGAGCATCGGTCACCCAGATCAGCGACGGCGCATTATCAGCGATCTGCCGGAACCAGGCTTCGCGCTCGGCCAGTAACCCCTGTACCCGTTGCTGCTGCGTAATATCATCGATAGCCAGCAAAATCGAATCCTGCTGACGAACGACCCGCCGGGCGTTGAGCGATAGCCGCTTCTCGCCCATGTCGATGGTCTTATAGGTCAGTTCAAACCCCTGAAACTGCGTATCCGACGTAACAATATCGGTCAGCATCAGCCGCAGTTCGGGAATATCCCACTGTCGGCTGTCGAGTTCATAAATCAGTCTCCGCTCCGTATTATCCTCCGTCAGGTCAAACATTCGGTAGAAGGCCGGATTCGCACTTTTAACCCGCAGGTCGGTGTCCAGCACCAGCGTAGCTTCCCGGATAGTGCCAAAAATATCTTCGGCAAACTGATACGCTTCCGACAGCTGATCGTTTCGTACCTGCAACTCCTGATTGATCGTCAGTAGCTCTTCGTTCGTCGACTCAATCTCTTCCTTGCTGGTTTCCAGTTCTTCGTTGATGCTTTGCAGCTCTTCGTTGCTACTGATGATTTCTTCATTAGCCGATTGCAGTTCTTCATTGCTGGCTTCCTGCTCTTCGATGATCGAACGCATGTCTTCCCGCAGGGCTGTCAGTTCAGCTTCCAGCTCCTGAATCCGGCGATTGCGGGCATCGGCATTGTGGGTGCTGGGCACTACGGGCGGGTCGACCTCTTCGAAAATAATCAGGAAAAGACGTTCCTCAGTGGCCGTATCGAGCGGTACGGCTTCGATATCCACGTGGTACACCTTATTGCGCAGCTTAACTTCCAGACCGCCTTTCCGAACGCGTTCGCCGGACTTATTGGCTTTGTTGACGATGTTGCGCAGTTCGAACACCAGCGACGGGCGCGCCATCTTGAGCAGATTCAGACTTGCTTTGCCCGGTGACGGTTCGAGAAATGGACCTGTTGACCCACGAAACTGAAGAATTTCCAGATCATGGTTAACGACCACGCTCGCTGGCACAAACTGACTCAGCAGTATGTTGTCGACAACCTGATCCAGATCCGGACTGTTGGAAGACGCCGTATGACGCTCGAAAATGTATTCGCCGACTTTCGTAACCTGCCGGGGTAGCAACGCCAGCCGTACCATCTTATGATCGCCATCGACTGACCGGGGTGTCATTGTAAACGTTGCCCGGCTATCGACATCATTTCTCCGGGCAAAGACTTTGTAGTTTTTCTCAAGCTGAGAAAACAGTGGAGCCGACGTCCCAACCGTTTCTGACTTCCCCATCATCAGATAGCCTGAGGGGTTCAGGGCGTAGTGAAACGTAACGATTGCTTTCCGCTGAAGCGTATTGTCGAGGTAAATCAGCAGGTTGCGGCAACTAATCAGATCAAGGCGCGAGAAGGGCGGATCTTTCAGCAGGTTATGGGGCGCAAACACGCACAAATCCCGCACGGCTTTATTGATGCGGTACTGATCGTCGACCTTCGTAAAAAACCGCTGAAGCCGCCGGGTCGATACGTTCATCACCTCACCGCGCGTATAGCTGCCCAACCGGGCTTTGGCCACCGCCGGTTCGCTCAGGTCGGTGGCAAACAACTGGATGGGGTGGCTGGAAGCGCGGTCGCCCATCACTTCCAGCAGTAGTATTGCCAGCGAATACGCTTCCTGACCCGTCGAGCAGGCCGGCACCCAGATACGAATCGGATCGTTTGCTGGCTTTTCCCGGAGGATCTGCGGGAGCAGCACTTTCTGCACGTAATCCATCGTGTCGGCGTCGCGAAAAAAGCTCGTTACGTTGATGAGCAGATCGTTGTACAGCTGAGCCAGTTCTTCCGGGTGCTGACGCAGGTAGCCAACGTAGTCGTGTAGCGAATCAAGTTTGAAGAGCAGCGTCCGACGGATGATACGCCGACGAATAGTTGTCGTTTTGTAGTGGCTGAAGTCGACACCCATAGCCCGGCGCAGTAGCTGGATAATGTTGCGCAGATCGTCTTCAGTACCCGCCAGTTGGGTATCCATCGACTGATCGGTCGGCTCGGGTTCCCGCTCTTCGCGCATGAGGGTTTCCCGGAAAAGACCAGTCTGATGGCTTAGCCGCTCCAGCTCAGCAGCAATTTCAGCGGGCGGCAGCACCTTATCGACTACGCCTTCCAGAATGGCCGTCCGGGGCATACTCTGATACTGGGCCGTATCGTCCTGCGCGAAGGTGATGCCCCCGGCTGCGTTGATTGCCCGCAGCCCCAGTGTCCCGTCCGACGCCGTACCCGATAGCAGTACGGCAATGGTCCCTTCTTTCTGCCACTCGGTCAGCGACAAAAAAAACTGATCGATCGGCATATGCGTGACCGGCTTATCCTGATTGGCGGTCTGCGTAAACACGCCATCGATTATCTCCAGATCTTCATTGGGGGGAAGCACGTACAGATGATTGGGCTCCACTGCCAGCAGGTGATGTGCGCCTTCGACGGGCATCTGCGTACTCGACGCCAACAGCGCGATCGGGTCAACAGGATTTTTGGGGTCAGGGTGCTGAATGTACACGTAAGCCATCCCCGTCACCGACGGCAGCCTGGCCAGAAGATCACGCATGGCATCGATCCCCCCGGCCGATGCGCCAATCGCAACAATAGGTACTGTTGTCGATTGACTGGACTGCCCGGAGGGTTCGCCGTTCTTCTTTTTCGCCATGTCGGATATGCCTTCGGCAAACTAAGGAGCCGAATAATTGTTTTGATTGGAGCAGGGAATCGTCCTCTTCACATAAAAGTATAACTTACCATTCGCATGGCAAAACGAAACATCGTTGTGATTGGCGCTTCAGCAGGAGGTGTCTTTGCATTAAAGCACCTGGTAGAAGCCCTGCCCGCTGATTTCCCGGCTTCCATATTCGTTGTTTTACACGTGTCGCCCAATTCGCCCAGCATGCTACCCACGATTCTGTCGTCGGCCGGTCCACTGCCAGCTATACACCCGACCGACGGCGAACTTATTCAGCCGGGCTATATATACGTAGCGCCCCCCGATCACCATCTCCTGGTCGAGCACGATCAGATTATTGTGAAACGAGGGCCGAAGGAAAATCGCTTTCGGCCGTCGATTGATGCCCTGTTTCGCTCGGCAGCCTACACGTACGAAGAACGGGTCGTCGGGGTTGTTCTGACGGGTATGCTCGATGATGGTACATCGGGGATGTGGTCAATCAAGCGGCTTAACGGCGTTACGATCGTGCAGAAACCCGAAGACGCAGCTTACGGCAGTATGCCCAACAGCGTGCTCGATTTTGTCGATGTCGACTACAACGTACCCCTGAGCGATATGCCTGCCCTGCTCACCCGGCTGGTTACCGAATCCATCCCTGATACGCAACAGCATACCTTCCAGGAACAGAACCTGATGGAGGCCGAGATAAACATTGCGGCTCAGGAAAACGCGTTTGATATAGGCATTCTGAACATGGGCGAGCTGACTCCGCTCACCTGCCCGGAGTGCAGCGGAGCCCTCATCAGCATCAAGGAAGGCAAGCTGATTCGGTACCGGTGCCATACCGGCCACGCGTACACGGCGAATTCGCTGCTGGCCGAAACGACGAAGTCGGTCGAAAAGTCGTTCTGGAAAGCGATCCGTAGTCTGGAAGAAACGGTTATTCTGCTGGAGCAGTCGGGTAAGCAATTTGCAGAGGGTGGTAATCAACAGGCGTCAGAGCAATTTTTTGCCAGAGCGCGCGAAACCCGCGAACGCGCCCGGTTCGCCCACACCTTCGCTACTGTTCAGGAGCGACTTAGCTTCCCTGAAGTGACCAACGGCACGAACTAACTATGCTGTAATACGGGCCAGAAATTGACTATACTGCTCCGTCGAAACGTCGATTGCCAGCCGCTTGTGGGGATTGCTGAACCCGGCGATGATCGCAATGGCCGACTTGGATATACGCAGCTCACGGGCCAGCAGCTCAATGAGGTACGTATTGGCCCGGCCATCCTGCGCTGGTGCTTTGAGTTTGATGGTAAGCTGCCCGGCAGCGTCGATTGCCAACTGATCGACCTTACTGCCGGGCTTTACTTTCAGTGATACGGTCACGCAGGCTGACTCAGCTGTCCGGCCAGTACGGCGATACCTTCCTCAAAACTGTGCGGGTTATAGCCCAGCACGGCTCTCGACTTGTCGAGGGTAAAGCCGGTACGAGGGGGGCGACGGGCCGTTTGTTTGAACGTCGACCCATCGGCCTGCGCGATCAGCGACTTATCGAGCCCGAAGTAGTCAGCCGTTTTGATGGCCATCTCGTAGGGCGTCAGTACTTCTTTTCCCGAAATATTAAAGATCCCTTCGGCTTTCTGGTCGGCAATCAGGTAACACCCCATCGCCAGGTCTTCGGCCAGCGTCGGGCTGCGCCATTGATCCGTTACGACCTTGATATTTTTGCCACCTTCAAGCGACGATTTCACCCATAAAATGATGTTGCTGCGGCTCATGTCGTGGGCAATGCCGTAGACCAGTACGGTGCGGGCAATGGCCCACTTGATGGCGGAGTGGCGCACCACGCTTTCAGCAGCCAGCTTACTCCAGCCATAGAAGCTAATGGGGTTACCTTCAGCCGTTTCGTCGTACGGGCCAGCCGTACCGTCGAAGATAAAATCAGTGGATACGTGTACCAGAAACGCACCGGTGTCGCGGCAGGCATCGACCAGCGATTCGGTCGCCGTTACGTTCTGCGCCCAGCAGTCGTCTTTCTGCAATTCGCACTTATCCACATCGGTCATGGCCGCAGTGTGGATAACTATATCCGGCCGCGTCGAACAAACAACGTCCATCACCTGTTGCCGGTCGGTGATGTCCATCGGCTGATAGGTGTAGCCTTCCGCGTAAGGCAATCGATTTTCACCACGTGCCGTAGCAACTAGATCAACATCAGGCTTTTGCGTCAGTAACCCAACGAGTTTCTGACCAAGCAGACCATTGGAACCGGTTAGTAAAATGCGTTTCTTCATAGTGTAGCAACGTGCTATGACGCTGAATTTCAGGCCAATTTCAGCCTATTGATCGTACGAATACCCGTACTGTTTACTAATTTTTTTCTTTCTGACCCATTTTCCAGTCATTCGCATGTAGATATCTATAGTGGGTCGATTGCGCTCATCGCGGGGTTGTTTGGCGATGCTGTCGACAACAGACAGTCCGTCAATAACTTGGCCAAAAACGGTGTAGTTACCATCGAGATGCGGGGTGCCGCCCACCGTTTTGTACACCTGCTGCTGCTCCGGCGTCGGCACGTGCCCATTCGCGCCTTTTATGCGCTCGATTTGTTTCTGCAACCCGGCATCGTCCCAGACGCGCCCCTGCACGATGTAGAACTGACAGCCGCTCGACGCTTTCGCCGGGTTGTTGTCCCGGGCAGCAGCCAGTACGCCTTTCTTGTGAAACAGAGATGGTACGAACTCGGCCGGAACGGTATAGCCGACATCGCCGTTGCCCAGCGCAGTGCCCGCCACCGGTGTGCGCGACTCCGGGTCGCCCCCCTGCACCATGAACGACTCGATGATCCGGTGAAACAGCAGGCCGTCGTAAAACCGCTGATCGACCAGCCTGATGAAGTTGGCTTTGTGCTTCGGCGTCTGATCGTACAGCACCAGCGTCATCGGTCCGTAATCGGTCGTGACCGAAACGACGTAGTCCTTTCTCTTCCGGTTCTGCGCCGTAGACCCCAGCGATAACAGGCAAAAAACCAGCAGGCAGTAGCTACGTATGGAATGGCTCATCAGTGGTATCACAATTCGACCCGGTTCGAGAATACATCTTTCAGCCGCTGATCGTGGGTAACGACAATCAGGCTGGCCCCAATCTGCTCCGACTGGTCGCGCAGTAGTCGAACAACCCGGTCGGTATTTTCGTCGTCGAGACTGGACGTCGGTTCGTCGGCTAGAATTACGTCGGGTTGATTCATCATGGCGCGGGCGATACTGACGCGTTGCTGCTCACCCTGACTCATCTGATTGGTTTTCTTGTGTAACTGCCCATCGAATCCGAGCTGACCAGCCAGTTCGTTCGCCCGGCTTTTGGCCTGCGGTTTTCCGGCCAGGTAGTTCGCCATCAGCAGATTATCGAGCACGGACAGTGAACTGACGAAGTGCGGCTTCTGGTACACGATACCCAAATGCCGGGCGCGGAAAGCCGCCGTCTGGGCGGGGCTGAGGGTGGTCAGGTCGGTGTTGTCGATGGTGACAGACCCGCTTTTCGGTGTCAGCAGCAAGGCTAACAGATGCAGCAGGGTTGTCTTTCCCGTGCCGGACCGCCCCAGAATAAGCAGAGCTTCACGGTTGGCGCAGCGCACATCGGGAAATGCGAACTGCTTATCGGGATTGTACGCAAACGTGAGTTGATTGGTTGCCAGCATCGGCTGCTTCGGTTGACTACCGACAAAAATAGGTAAAAGTTGTAATTTGGCTCCGTCAGAGTTTTTTCGACAGGATTACAGGATTAACAGGTTTTGTTTGACCTTATCACTACCATGCTGGCATCCCAGCATAACATGATAACGTAAACAGGCAAATCCTGTCAATCCTGTAATCCTGTCAATAACCAACTTTATCAGTGAAACGTATTGCCATTTTTGCGTCAGGATCGGGGTCAAACGCCGAGAAAATTGCGGACTATTTTGCCGGTTCGGCCGACGTATCCATCGACTTGATTCTATCAAATAATCCAAAGGCAGGGGTGATCGACCGGGCGCGTCGGCATCATATTCCGGTGCTGCTCTTCGACCGCACTACGTTCTACCAGACCGACCGCGTTACCCACCTGTTGCAACAACAAAACATCGATCTGATTGTACTGGCGGGGTTCATGTGGCTGATGCCCGGCGGGCTGGTGCGGGCGTTTCCCAACCGCATTGTCAATATTCACCCGGCCCTGCTGCCCAGGTTCGGCGGAAAAGGCATGTACGGGCATTTTGTGCACGAAGCCGTGGTGGCGGCTCGCGAAACTGAATCGGGCATCACGATTCACTTCGTCAACGAACACTACGATGAAGGAGCGCCCATCTTTCAGGCGCATTGCCCGGTTGCGCCCACCGACACCCCCGACGACGTGGCCCGGCACGTACAGGTACTCGAACACGAGCATTATCCACGCGTCGTAGCCGACGTATTGGCTACACTACCCACCCGAACCCTATGAAAATCGGCTGTTTGCTGCTACTTGTCGCGTGTTTAGCGGGTTGCTTCCCGGCCCGGTTGTACATTAAAAATACGCCGGTTTTCCCCGTCGACGTATTCTACGAACGCCAGCGCCCCGAGCGGCCGTTCGAGCCGATCCGTGATCTGGAAGTCAGCGACGAAACACCGGTTCGGGATGGGCAACTGATGAATAAACGGCTGCTGAAGCGCGGCAACGATATGCAGGAGAAAGAGTTGCTGCTGGCCCGGCTGACCTTACAGGCCAAAAAGCTGGGTGCCAACGCACTGGTCGGCGTTAAGTACACCTACTACACCAGTGCCACCGACAACGGCTACAGCATGCGTGGGCTGGCCGTTCGCTACCGCGATGAACAACCAGTTCGTAACTAAAAAGGCGGGGAAGCTAGTAGAAGCTGCCCCGCCTTTTTAGTTGCTACACAATCGCGTAACCGCTTATTTGATCTCCTCGTAGTCGACATAGTCACCGCCTTTGAACGGCGCATCGCCTTTGGGTGATTTGTTGTCTACCCGAACTTCCCCTTCACGCCGACGCTCGAAACCACCGGCCTGCTTTTGTTGCTTTACCAGTTGACGACCCACCAGCAGGTAAAAGACAAACCGGCGAACGGGTGGAACAAATAAAATGATGAGTGTGATGATGAACAGATATTTGAGCAGCATAACAGGGTGTCGTTGATAGCGTATAAACGTAGGGACCGGCGGATTAGTTTGTCGGGCTATCCGAGCATCCGGGGTCTGTGTCTGGGCAAACCCCGGATGCTCGGATAAATCTTACTGACCGTACAAGGCCTTTCCGGCCGCTTCATACTTGTCGCCGGTCGACCACTGTGGACGGGTAGCTCGATTCGCAATCAACCGGGCCGCGTGCGCGTAGGCTTCGCAGAACCGGTAGACATAGTTCATATCCAGCGATTCCGGATTGTCGATGGCCTGATGGTAGTACTTACCAATCGCTTCGTCAAAGGTTTTGAAGCCGGGGGAGAAGGTCGGCGCCGGAATCCCTTTGGCGGCAAACGCGACATTATCCGAGCGATCGAACAAGCCCTGTTCGGGAGCCGGTTCGGCGAAAACGCCAAGTCCGGCGGCTTTCGCAGCGGCTTCTATGTCGGCCTTTGCCCCGGTCCGTTCCAGCCCGATCACCGATACCAGCGTAGTGTCGTTGTAGCCAGCGCCATCGGTATTGAGGTCAAAAATGGTTTGCTTCAGCGGTACCAGCGGATGACCGGCGTAATACGAGCTACCGAGCAGACCAACTTCTTCACCCGTCAGGGCCAGCACCAGGATCGAGCGTTTGGGCCGCTGTTGACTCAGCGCTTTGGCAGCCGCCAGAATAGACACGGTACCAAACGCGTTGTCGCGTGCGCCATTGAAAATACTGTCGCTAGGCTGGTACGGACTCCCACCCTGCTTACCAACGCCCACATGGTCGAAGTGCGCCGACAGGATCACGTATTCACTTTTCAGCGCCGGATCGGTGCCTTCGATAATGCCCGCTACGTTTGCCGATGATACGACTACACTCGGCCGACCCGACGTTTTCAGCGTCACGGCCTGCCCGCTCTGCTTCAACTGCTTGTACTTATTATTGGCGTTATTGACCCACAGGTGCGTTACGGGTGCCGGAGCGGCAGTCTCGTCGGTGACGGGCAGGTTGACCTGTTCGCGACTAAAATACTGGTTGACGAAGCCCCACGGAATCGACTCGCTATAGAGTTCGAGCAGCGCAGCCGCTCCTTTTTGGGCCGCCATTTTGCGCTTCTGACTAGCTGCCTGAAAAATTTCACGGGGGCTTTTGGCATCCGGCGAGCCGCCCTGCACGACGACAATACGGCCCTTCACATCCTGCCCTTTATATCCCTCATCGCCATCGGTCAGGCCGTAGCCTGCGTAAACGACCTCCCCTGATACGTTGGCTGGTTTGCCCGCCATCACGACGAGTTCTTTGCCAAGACGCAGCGTATCCGATCCGATCAGCAGCGTTGCCGACTGGGCCGCACTGATTTTGTCCAGCGAAAACCGCTGCATGTACGTACCCTGATCGCCCGCCGGTTTCAGGCCCAGCATCCGATACTGCTCGGCGATGTAGCGGGCGGCCACCGCGTTACCGGGCTCACCCGTCCGCCGACCCATCAACTCATCAGACGCCAGAAACCGAATCTGGGCATCGATTTCGGCGCTGGAAATAGCCGGTTCGGGTCGTCCGGGCAACGGCAGTACCGTCGTGCCGATTTTGGGACGAGGCTTCGTCGGTTTGGGAGCGGGCTGGGCTACTGCGCCAGCCATCGTCAGCGCGACCAGTGCGACGGGGAGAAGATGCTTCATTCGGAGTATTAAAGTTGTAAGGTTGTAAAGTTATGGAGTTATAGAGTTGCTACCGCGTCGCTCCAGCGAACCGGTGGCTGACGCCGGATGGGCTGACGCGCCAGCAACTTTACAACGTCAAAACTCTACAACTTTATTTGGGTCGTTTGTACAGCGGTACGGTGCTGCATGGCTCACCAAATAGCAGGCTTTGCACAATGGGCTTTAACACGCGAGTCAGCTCGACGTAGGCCGCGACTGGTACGGGAACTTTACTGCATCCTTTCACCACCACACGGGCATCGCGGTACTGCGCCGGATCGATGTGAGCAATGGCGTCGAAATAGAGTTTCTCTTCCAGGTCGGTCAGGGAGCCGAACACAACCGAATTGGCGTATGGCTGAAGCTGAATCGTTAGCAGCATATACGCCCAGGTTGGCACAATAGCATCTTCGGTGCAGGTGATCGCTACATTCTTACCCGCGTACTGACTCCAGTCGTATTCTTTCAAAAAAGCCCGGAAGTCTTTTTCGCGCAGGATCATTCCCATGTACAGGTTATCTTTCAGATCGTACACAACCCGTTCACCGGGGTGGTACAGTTCCTCCAGATCGAGCGAAACGAGGCCACTACTGGCCACGCGGTTTATGATTTCGGTTTCCATATAGATGCTGGCAAGCCACTGACGGGGGGCGGTTGGCACGACCGCTTTCCCCAACCAGAACAGGCTGTTTTTTACGCAACAACCCTGATCTGCCGAATGGTTTCTTTCCTGCAAATCAGTCACCAAAGGCTCAGATTTTTTTGCTACTTTTGTTCTCATATACAATAGAAAAAAGCCAACCCGTCGGCCTATGAAATTCATCGTCTCCTCGTCGGTTCTGCTCAAGAACCTCCAGAATATTAACGGCGTCGTGGCAACCAACCCGATTGTGCCGATCCTCGAAAATTTCCTGTTTCGTATCGACGCCGGTACGCTGACGATAACAGCGTCGGATCTGCAAACGACCATGACTACGCAGATTGAGGTCGAAGCAAGCGAAAATGGCTCGATTGCGATTCCGGCTAAACTTCTGCTCGATACACTACGCAGTTTGCCCGAACAGCCCGTTACGATCAATATCGACATGGACACGTTCGGCACTGAAATTCTGACTGACAACGGACGTTACAAGCTGTCGGGTGAAAACCCGATCGATTTCCCCAAACTGCCGACAGTAACCAAGAATCAGTCGGTTGATATGACGTCGGACGTACTCCTGAGCGCCATCAACAACACGGTGTTCGCTACCAGTACGGACGACCTGCGCCCGGCCATGACGGGGGTTTATCTGCAACTCGGCAGCGATAGCACAACGTTTGTGGCTACCGACGGGCACCGCCTGATCCGGTACCGCCGGACCGATCTTGGTACACCTTCGGCCAGTTCGATCATTATTCCGCGTAAGGCGCTGCAACTGCTGAAGGCATCGCTGCCGGAGGGGGTACCCGTCACGGCGGAGTTTAGTCAGGCCAATGCGTCGTTTACGTTTGGCGGCAACGGCCGGCCGACCACGCAACTGATCTGCCGCTTGATCGACGAACGGTTCCCCGATTACGAAAACGCCATCCCGACCAACAACCCAAACGTAATGACCATCGGCCGGACGGATCTACTGAACTCGCTGAAGCGGATCATGATCTACGCCAACCGGACGACGCACCAGATTCGGCTGTCGCTGAAAACCAACGCGCTGACCATTTCGGCCGAAGACCTCGACTATTCTAACGAAGCCAACGAAAAGCTACTCTGCGATTACGACGGCGACGCGATGGAGATTGGTTTCAACGCCAAGCTGATGGCCGAAATGCTGAGCAATATCAGTGCTCGTATGATCTCGCTGGAACTGTCGGCACCGAACCGCGCCGGCCTGCTGATTCCGGCCGATAAGGAAGAAAACGAAGATATTCTGATGCTGGTGATGCCGGTAATGCTGAATACCTACGCGTAAAAAGCCTTTTGTCATCTTTTGCTAGCCCGGTTGCCTTTTACACAGCAATCGGGCTATTTTTGTCTACGTAAACACACCATAACCCACCGAACATTTATGACACCCGACCGTAGACTCAATCAGCTAGAACCGCTGGTAGCTGACGTACTACAAAAAGTCGACCAGCTCATTGAGGGGCAGGGCAGACTTATTGACGATATCCTTCGCGTCGAACAGAGAGCCGATCTGGTAGCCAAAGGGGTTGCCGATTTGACACTCATCACACAGCGCCAGTATGATGATCTCAGGAGCGGACAGCAACTGTTACACGATGGCCAGCAGACAATGCAAACCGGTCTAAACATGTTGCAAGTTGACCAGCAATTATTACAGGATGGGCAGCAGACGCTGCAAGCCAGTCTGAATACCCTGCAAATTGACCAGCAAGTACTGCAGACTGGCCAGCAGACGTTGCAAGCTAGCTTAAACACCCTGCAAGTTGACCAACAGGTGCTACAGACTGGTCTAAACACGTTGCAAGTTGATCAACAAGCACTACAGGATAGTCAGCAGACAATGCAAGCCAGTCTAAATACTTTGCGAACTGAACAGCAACTGTTACAGGATGGCCAAAATGCTATCCTGCAGTATTTAAAAGAGAAGCTTCCTTAGTTAAGTCGAAGCAATAGTGACCTACACCGACGATGCCCTGATTGAGTGAAGCAACCTCATCAGGGCATTGTACTTTTCAACAGTACGTACAAAGAGAAAGTCGGCATTCAAATACCTTTGCAGCCACCTTTCCGGCCGCTTTCCCCAGTCTCCCTCCCCGTTATGAAACAACGTACCGCCCCGGCGCTGATCTTTATCTTCATTACCCTGCTGCTCGACGTAACCGGGCTGGGCATTATCATCCCGGTATTCCCCAAACTGATCGAGCAGTTGATCGACGGCGACATCAGTCAGGCAGCCAGTTATGGGGGATGGCTGAGTTTTTCCTATGCGCTGATGCAGTTCGTATTTTCACCGATCCTGGGTGGGCTGAGCGACCGATACGGGCGTCGGCCGGTGCTGCTGTTTTCACTATTTGGCTTTGGTATCGATTATCTCTTTCAGGGGTTTGCCCCAACGATCGAATGGCTGTTTGTTGGGCGGTTGCTGGCGGGCGTTACCGGGGCCAGCTTTACGACGGCCAATGCCTACATCGCCGACATAAGCACCCCTGAAAAGCGGGCACAGAACTTCGGACTCGTCGGTGCTGCGTTCGGCGTCGGATTCATTCTGGGGCCGGTTATCGGTGGTTTTCTGGGCCAATACGGACCGCGCGTACCGTTTT
Source organism: uncultured Spirosoma sp. (assembly GCA_964581865.1). GTDB lineage: Bacteria > Bacteroidota > Bacteroidia > Cytophagales > Spirosomataceae > Spirosoma. Next base: position 111,341 of record CAZOQC010000015.1, on the reverse strand, counting down.
TCGTGTCGGCCGGGCTGACGCTGCTCAACTTTGTGTATGGTCTGTTTATTCTGCCGGAATCGCTGGCTCCCGAAAACCGCCGTCCGTTCGACTGGAAGCGGGCGAACCCAATTGGCTCGTTGATGAACCTGGGCCGATACCCGGTCATTCTGGGATTGGTTGCGTCGCTGGTGCTGATCTATATCGCAGGCTTTGCGGTACAGGGCACCTGGACGTTCTACACGATGGAGAAGTTCAAATGGGACGAGAAAACCGTGGGGTTGTCATTAGCCGCCCTCGGCCTGTCGTTTGCCGTTGTGCAGGGCGGGCTAAGCCGCGTGATTATTCCTAAACTGGGCACTGAGCGATCGGTTTACGTCGGTTTACTGTTCAGTGCCATGGGCTTTATTTTGTTTGCCTTCGCGTCGCAGAGCTGGATGATGTTTGCCTTTCTGGGTGTCTATGCACTGGGTGGTATAGCCGGGCCATCGGTGCAGGGCATCATTTCCAATCAGGTACCATCGAGTGAGCAGGGCGAGATTCAGGGTGCCCTCACTAGTCTTACCAGCACCACCTCAATCATTGGTCCGCTGATAATGGCTAACCTCTTTTCTTACTTTACCCGCTCAACAGCGCCGGTTTATTTTCCGGGTGCGCCGTTTGTACTGGGTGCCGTATTAATTTTGATTAGTGCCGGACTGGCCCGCCGGAACTTTGCCCGTCAGGGCCGTACGCCCGAACAGGCTGTTCCGCAATCATAGTTTAAACACGGCGTTGACTTTCAGCAGCATATCATCGTCGGTTTTCATGCCCATCAGCGATGGCCGCTCAATTTTGTACTCGGTCAGACTAATGGGAAATTCGCCAGTCAACGTTATCGAGTTGCCCGTTTCTTTCCGCATAACGGGAACCGTGACGGCTTTGGCAATACCGTGAAAGGTCAGTGTGCCTTTGGCGACCAGTTGTCCCTCGTTGCCCGGCTTTATGTCGGAGCTGACGAAGGTGACGTTGGGGTACTTGATGCCATCGAGTACTTCTATCGCGTGGGAGTCGCGGTTGTTGTTGTCGCTGTCGAACGAGGCCACTTTGATCGATACAGCCACGCTCTCCGGCAGCTTGGTTTCGTCGTTATAAATCATGGCGCAGTTGACATCGTGACTGACGCCGTCCCACTTGTGCAGCGGATGTTTGGCCGAGTAGGTTACCGTCGACGCGGCTTTGTCGGCCATGATCTTGCGCTTTGCCATCGGTGCTGCGAGGCAAAGTAGAATCAGAAGAAATTTCATAGGAGTATCCGGTTTGGGTGTCAACACGGAGGCACGGAGAACACAAAGAATTATTAGGTATATGTTCTTTGTGTTCTCCGTGCCTCTGTGTTTAAAAAGCTAAAATGTCAAAGCGGCAATAGAGATGGCATACGCGCCAAAGGTTGTGTAGGCAACCGCCCGGTGAACGGGTTTCAATTCAGGATTCTGGTCGATCATATGAGCCAGCACATTGGTGGCAATCATACCGGTCAGGTGCACGATCGCCAGGTATTTGTGCAGTTTGATGGTGGTAAAACCGCGCCGGGCACCCACGATAGGCGGTGGCGCCGTCAGTGATAGCACAAGTGTGGTGCCGTAGGTTGCGTTGATGATACCCGCCGTGCGTTCGTGCCACCGTTTCAGGTCGACGTATTCCTGCCCTTTCGCGCTGTACAGCTTCCCACCCAGAATGCCCTGCGCCACAAAGCCAGCCAGTGTCACGAAGCCACCAACCTGATGCGCGACCAGCATGGTCCGCCGAACTTTCAACTCCTTCGCCCGGCTTTCCGGCGTTAAGGGGGCAATGTTCAGTGTCCGCAATAGGCCTTTAGGTCCCCAGAATGCCCGTTGCGTGAAAATCATTTTACGGGGCAGGAGCGGCTCAGCAGCCGTCGAATCAGACAAACCCGCCAGCAGATCATTCGCCGACGTATCGACCGCCGGGATCGTATCCGGACGGGATTTAACGGCGGTGGAGTCCTGCGACCACACGGAGTGTATCGACAGACAGAAAATAAATAAAAACAGGAAGGTTCGCATCCGATTGTATCAGAATTAGGTCGTGATGGTGAGCGTGTTACCGTCTGAACTCAGGGCCGTTTTGTACAACGTCAGACCTGTCGTGGCTGGACCAACCTCAACGGCACCCACCGTGCTAAACTCTGACCCGTGATTTGGGCAGTAAAAATCATTCTGAGAAAGCCGGTACTGCACGTTGGTACCCTGGTGCGTGCAGGCGCGCGCCAGCGCTACGTAGCTTCCCCCCTTCACACGGGCAACGATCATGCTGCCGTTGTACACATAACCACCTTCGGTTTTGAGTGGACTGTTTGTTGAGGCCGTCAGATCGAGTGTGCCCCCGCTTGTGGTACCCGTGCCGGTACCTGTACCTGTTGAGGGCGTCGGATCGGAACTGCCGCTGGAGCAGGAGGTCAGCGTACCCATGCAGTAAACGGCCATCAGGGCGGCACTGCTCATACCCAGCGAACGAAGAAATTCACCACGATTCAATTGTTCCGATTTTTGCGTTTCCATCTGGTTGTTTGTTTTGTGTATCGACATGTAATGAACTAGTAATAAGCAGGTTAATCAGGTTACAATTTGTAGCGTAGCGAAAAGAAAGCCCCGGTACTCAACAGATTGACTTTGTAGAAGCCAACGCCCCGGAGCGGTACTTTCAAAAACGGCTCGACCTGCCAGAACAGGCGCGGGGTAAGTGCCCGTTCGTAACCAGCCGACACATTCAGCTGGCTGAATCCGTAGCGCCCCGTTTCGGTGGTCCAGTCCCGATACTTGATTTTCGGGTCGGCCGGGTTATCGTAATTATAGGTGTAGTCTTCCCGAAGCATGTAGTACGTGGTTGTACCTCCGCTGACAAACCAACGGCTGGGGGGCAACGGGTTACGACGCGGTATCAAGGCCAGATCGTAGCGCAGGTTAATGGGTATATCGAGCATATTGCAACGTCCGTCAATGCTGCTCGGTGCCACATCCCACTGACTCGTTGCCTTGCTTTCGTACATCGACTCATTGGCCTGGTACACTTTGATACTCCGCAATATCCCCGCCTGAATTCGCCACCGATGGTATTGATACTCCAGCATCAACCCCCCGTTGGTACCGGGCCGGGAAAAGTTCGTCAAGCCGATTGTACTCAGGTCCGGGGCTATCAGGGCCCGAACGCTCAGGCCTGTCGTCTTATCGACCACACTGGCGACCCGTTGAGCCTCCGTATCCGGTAACGCCGGAGCGGCTATCGTCCGGTCAATCAACGCGGGCTTACTGATTCTCATTATGGCAGGTGTACTCAGCAAGGCTACTGCATCGGCGAAACGGTCGGGCGGGGTTACGTCTGGTAGTTGGCTTGCGACCTGACCATAGCCCTTACGCTCTACCCGATCAGGCGATTGGTCAGTAAACGTCGATTTTGCCGTTCTCGCGTGTGGCTCCGCATAAAAATAGGCCGTTTGCTTTGGCGTACCGGCAACACGGCGCACCACCCGGTAAGCGACTTCAGGTTGACGGCCTGGACTGAACCGCTGGCCAGCCGTCGACTTACGAACGCGTATTACCGGCACTCTCTGCGCGGAAGATGGAACAGACGATATGGCGTCATCCGCAACCGATCGATTTTGGGTTTTCGATGATCCGGTGGCAGGCATGGCCACGGCAGTTTCTGCCAACTCCGGTTGATCTGGCGATGGCTTTTCGGATTTCGTCAGTGCTGATCCGGTGGTTGGTGGCGCAGCCAACCGATTTAGCGGATCCGGGTGCTTTTCATTACCCAAACCAGCCTTTTTTTTAGCTTGTACAGCCGTTGCTATTCGGCTATCCGACGTAGTAGTCGGTGCCACCGCCGGCACTACCCGGTTACGATTTGTTAGTAGCCAGACTCCAGTCGACAGCAGGAGTAGCAACACAACGGGCAGGCTACGACGAAACCAGCGTTGCCAGAATTGCTGCCGGTCGTAGGCGGCCAATTTATCCTGCATGGCCCGCCAGGCAACCGGATCGTAGGGCGGCTCAGACTCTTCAAGTGATTTTCTGAAGAGTCCGTCCAATTGGTCATCGGGTAACTCTTGCATACTCATCGGGGTGGTGTTGTTTCAGTAGATTACGCAGGTTTTCGCGAGCACGGGCCAGGTTCGATTTCGACGATCCGACCGAAATACCAAGTTTATCAGCGATCTCATCGTGCGCAAAACCATCAATTGCGTATAGGTTAAAAACCAGTCGATACGCTGGTGACAGCCGCTGGACGAGTGCCATCAGCTCATCATGTGCCAGTTGTGTATAAACATCCGGTTCATTTGGTGAGCTAAGCTGTTCTACCCGCTCGATGTCGCTCTGCTGGTTGTAGCGGGCCTCCTGCCGATAGTTGTCAATAGCTGTATTAATCATGATTCGCCGGAGCCAGCTTTTGAACGACTGCGATGGTTCGTACTGATCCAGTCGGGTAAAAACCTTCAGAAACCCATCGTTCAGCACATCCAGCGCACTATCACGCGAAGGGGCATACCGCATACAGACACTCATGGCGAACCCGTAAAATTGCCGGTATAGCAACTCCTGACTCTGGCGATGGTTGCGCATACAACCAGCCAATAGATCGGGAAGGGCAACACTTTGAGGACGGTTAGCCATCGATCAGGCAGCGGGACTATACGGTGTTAATGCATTTTTAACCCAAGTACGAGCAGAATGCGGCTACGGTTGCGTCGGCAGCAAAAAATAAACCTGAAACCCTGTTTTTAACCCTTTTGCCGTAAACTTGTCGGTGTTCATGTCAGGCTAATCCGGAAAGATACCGAGTCCTTTCCGACGTACACTTTACCGATTGGCCCGACCTGTCCGTTTATCGTATAGTATGAAATCTGCTTCGCTGCGTACGCTTACTTTTTTGCTGGTACTGATTGCCGTCAACGTGCTGTCGGCCTTTGTTTTCTTTCGGGTCGATCTGACGCAGGAAAAACGGTATACCCTCTCCGACGCCACCCGCACGATGCTGGAGAACCTGCCCGGCGACATCCACGTCGACGTATACCTGACGGGTGATTTACCACCGGCGTTCAAACGGCTCGAAAATGCTGTACGCGAAACGCTGGACGAATTTCAGGTGCGGGCCGGAAAGACTATTACCTACCGCTTCATCGACCCGGACGCCATTACCAGCACCGACGAGAAAACGAAGCTGATCGACCGGCTTCAGCAGCGGGGCTTGCTGCCGACAAACCTGGTAGCGAGTGAGGGGGGCAAGCGCACTGAAAAATTGCTGTTTCCGGGGGCAATCGTCTCCTACGCCGGCAAAGAAGTACCGGTGCTGTTGCTCAAAGGGAATAAAACGGCTTCGAAGGAAGATCAGCTGAACCAGTCCTACGAAGGCGTGGAATTCCAGCTCGCGTCGGCTATTCAGAAACTGACACAGACAAATGAGAATCGCCGACGCGTGGGGCTGCTTTACAGCAATACACAGGTGCCGCCCTCACGCTTCGCTGACCTGCTGGCGTCGGTGCAGGAAAAATACGACCTGTTTTTTGTGGATATGAGCAAGCCGGGCCCGATCAGCGGTATCGACGCGCTACTCGTTCCCAAACCGGACCATGCCTTCTCCAACGATGAAATTTTCAAACTCGACCAGTTCGTCGTGAACGGCGGGCGGGCGCTGTTTTTTGTGGATGGACAGCGGGTCGACTCTGTCAGTAACGAAGGCACCTACGCCCAGCCGCTCAATCTGAACCTCGACAACCTGTTTTTCCGGTGGGGCGTCCGTATCAACCGCGACGTGGTGAAGGATATGTACTGCGCGCCCATCCCCCTCAACGTGGGCAACATGGGCGACAAGCCCAATATTCAACTGCTCCCGTGGCGATTTTATCCGTTGCTCAACAACTTCGGCAAATCGGGCAATCCCATCGTGCGCAATCTGGATATGGTACTGGCCCGCTTTACCAGTTCGCTCGACACCGTGCAATCGCGGGGTATTCAGAAAATTCCGCTGTTACTGACCTCGCCGTATACGCAGGATTTGAAAGCGCCCGCGCTGATCGCCTATACCGAAGCCCGCAAACAACCCGATCCGCAAACGTATAACGGTGGCCCTAAACTGATTGCCTGTCTGCTGGAAGGTAAGTTTACCTCGCTGTATGCCAATCAGATTCTACCCGGCGATCCGCGTGCGGCTGGCTTCCGAGCCGAGGGGGTGCCGTCGCGCGTACTGATCTGTGCCGACGGTGATCTGGTTATCAACGACGTTAATTACCGCCAGAATCAGCCCTATCCGCTGGGCTTCGACCGCTTTACGCGTACCACGTATGCGAACAAGGATTTTGTCATGAACGCCATCGACTATCTTGTCGACCCCAACGGTGTGATCGCAGCCCGTGCCCGAACGGTGACACTACGCCCCCTCGACAAGATCCGGCTCGATACCAATCGTACTGGCTGGCGGGCGCTGAATCTGCTGGGCCCATTGCTATTGATCGGGTTAATTGGCCTCGGCTGGCAAACCCTGCGCCGAGCCGCTACGCCCGATAGCTGCCCGACAGGAGCTTTAGTGTTTATGGGTAATGTGGTGTTGAGTCCCCGACCCGACACGCTTACGTCAGGAAATCGCTTCGCCCTGGATTGTGTCAGGTCGGGTACCCGACACCACTGTTGTTCTTTTATCGCTCTCCCCAACTGCTGTGGTGTAGGAGCTGGCACCCAGCTCCTACACCACAGCAGTTGCCTTTTACGACTGCGGGAACGTTCTTCGTGACGCTGAATTATCCCCCTACTTTATGTCGTCAGGCTCTACCTCACTTCGCCCTCTGTTTTCGTTACCCGTCATCGTGGCGGCTCTTGGCTACTTTGTCGACGTATACGATTTGCTGCTGTTCAACATCGTGCGGGTACCGAGCCTGAGCGACATGGGCCTGTCGGAAGCGGCTATTTCACTGGAAGGCGGACGTATTCTGAACATACAGCAGGCCGGTTTGCTGCTCGGTGGCATTCTGTGGGGGGTGCTGGGCGACAAACGGGGCCGACTGTCGGTACTGTTCGGATCGATCATTACGTATTCCCTGGCAAATATCGCCTGCGGATTTGTCAGCAGTCCGGGGGTATATGCCCTGTTGCGCTTTATCGCCGGACTGGGGCTCGCGGGTGAGTTGGGGGCGGGTATCACGCTGGTGAGTGAGATACTACCCCGGCAGTTGCGCGGCTACGGTTCATCGCTGGTGGCGGGCGTTGGCTTGTTTGGGGCCGTCGTGGCGTACTTCACCGTGTCGCTGTTTCAATGGCGCACAACCTACTTTATCGGGGGCGGCCTGGGGCTTGGCCTGCTGGTCTTGCGCGTGACTATCCTGGAATCGACCTTATTCCAGCAGGTGCAGCGGACAGGTATCCAGCGCGGCAATTTCTGGGCGTTGTTGCAAAACCGCGACCGGCGCATGCGCTACATCTGGTGTATGGGCATCTCGCTACCCACTTACTTCGTCATCGGTATTCTGGCGACGTTTGGCAATGAATTTGGTAAGGCGCTGCACCTACCCGACGCCATTCAGCCGGGCCGGAGCGTGATGTTTACCTACGTGGGCATGGTGGCGGGCGACTTGCTGAGCGGCCCACTTAGTCAACTGCTTCAGTCGCGACGCCGGGCTATCGGCCTGATGATGGGGGTGACGGTGTTCTTTGTGCTGATCTACCTGTCCGGTATCGTGTCGACAACCAACCTGTTTTACACGCTCTGCGTCGGCATGGGTTTCGGCATTGGCTATATCGCCCTGTTCCTGACGGTTACGGCGGAGAGTTTTGGTACCAACCTCCGGGCAACGGCCACAACCTCGGTGGCCAACAACGTCCGGGCGACCACGCTGCTCAGTATTCCCGCGTTTCAGGCCATGAAACCAGCCATCGGTACATTGGCAGCTGGTGGCGTTATCGGGCTGATCTGCTTTGGACTCGCCTTTCTGTCACTGCTTAAACTCCCCGAGACGTTCGGGCGGGACCTGGATTACAGCGAGGCATAAAAAACGGGTCAGCGCTGCCTGGCAGCACCGACCCGTTTTCAGAAGTCGATTACCGTATTGCTAGTATTCGTCTTCGTTAAAGAAGAAGTCATCTTTGGTCGGGTAATCCGGCCAGATTTCTTCAATGCTTTCATACGGTTGGCCATCATCTTCGAGTTCCTGCAGATTCTCTACGACTTCCAGTGGCGCACCGGAGCGGATCGAGTAATCAATCAGTTCGTCTTTTGTGGCTGGCCAGGGGGCATCTTCAAGATAAGAAGCGAGTTCGAGTGTCCAGTACATAGTGTGTATTTCAGTAAAGCGTGACTATTTTTTCAATGAGGGTGCAAAAGTATAAAAAAGTGATTATCCTAATCATTATCTGTTTAGTAGAATATTCACTAAAAACTCCTGACCGGGTTTAGGCGATTAACCAACCGTGTTCGGGTTTGTTTGCGCGGAATAGGCACAATTTACAATTCTGCTCCATTTCTTTCCTGGTTTACGCACCTTTCGTGCCAGCAAACAACCGTAGTTTTGCCCGGTCGACTTCCCATAATACGCCTGTAAACGGATCGACGTTTCGTTATGACTGTTGAAGTATGCGCTTTTTCGCTGCAATCATGCCTGACCGCGCAGGACGCCGGTGCCGACCGAATTGAGCTATGTGGAAGCCTGAGCGAGGGTGGCACTACGCCCAGCATCGGTCTCGTTTCGCAGGCTCGACGTCACGTGTCCATAGCGCTGTACGTCATGATTCGGCCGCGTGGGGGCGACTTTCTGTATTCCGAAACGGAATTCGCCGTAATGCAGGCTGACATCGAAGCGGCAAAAGCCGCCGGTGCCGACGGAATTGTACTGGGTCTGCTCCACCCCGACGGCACTATCGATGAAGAAAAAACGCGTACGCTGGTTGAAGTGGCCCGCCCGCTCCCGGTTACATTTCACCGCGCTTTCGACATGAGCCGCGATCCGCTGGAAGCCCTCGAAGCCATTATCCGGACGGGTTGCGTCCGTATCCTGACCTCCGGACAGCACCCTTCTGCTACGCTTGGGGTTCCCGTACTGCGCCATTTAGTCGAACAGGCAACCGGCCGCATCGAGATCATGGCGGGCGTTGGCGTATCGATCCAGAATGCGCAGGCCCTGATCGACGCGGGCGTGGGGGCGCTGCACCTGAGCGGTAAATCGTCGCAGGCCAGCTCGATGCAATACCGTCGCCCTGAACTGTCAATGGCGTCGGCTGTGCTGGGCGAATACGAACGTATCGAAGCCAGTGCCGACGCCATTGCGCCTGTGGTGAAGCTAGTTCACTACCAGAAATAAACGTACAGCCCCACGACAGTCAGCAGTACCAGTGTGGCGCCGATCGTAAACTGGGGAGCCACTTTAAACATACTGGAATCGATTTCCAGCCCTTTCAGGCTCGGCTTCTGCATACCCAGCACAAACATGACCGCCACGCAGATCAGGAACACGAAGCCCATCGTATCGAGGAACGGAATCGTGTAAATACCATCGGCACCCTGCACGGCAAAGCCCAGCGGAGCCAGAAATGACAGATCGACCGCACCAGGCAGCACGTATTTGAAAAACAGCGACAGCAGGAAACCGCCCACGATAGCAAAAAGCGCGCCCGACGAATTCGTCCGTTTCCAGAAGAAACCCATGATAAAGGCCGCAAATACACCCGGCGACACCAGCCCGGTCATTTCCTGAATGAACTGGAACCCCCCTTTTTTGTCGATGCCCATAAACGGCGAAATCAGAATCGCCAGAATCATCGCCACCACAATCGTGATCCGGCCGATGTTGACCAGCTTATAATCATCCGCTTCGGGAGCGATGTACTTTTTGTAAATATCGAGCGTAAAGATGGTCGAAATAGAGTTGGCCTTACCCGCCAGCGACGCCACGACGGCCGCCGTCAGCGCAGCAAACGACAAGCCTTTCAACCCTGTTGGCAGCAGGTTCAGCAATACCGGATACGCATGGTCTTTGTTGATCTCACCCGCCGAGTCGAGCATTTCCTTGTGGAACAGCCCTTTCTGGTACAGCGTGTAGGCTGCGATACCCGGCAGCACGACGATAATCGGCATGAGCAGCTTCAGCAGGGCGGCAAACAGGATACCCTGCCGGGCCGTCTTCAGATCAGCGCCGAGCGCCCGCTGGGTAATGTACTGGTTGCAGCCCCAGTAGTTCAGGTTCACAATCCACATACCCCCGATCAGTACCGTCAGGCCGGGCAGCGACGCGTAGAACGGGTGGCCCTTGGGAAAAATCATCTGGAAGTGGTCCGATGACTGGGTCAGCATAATGTCGAAGCCATTCATCACACCCGCCGTGCCGCTCTGCGCCGACACCAGGTCAATGGCTAAGTAAGTCGTGGCCAGACCGCCCAGAATCAGGAAAAACACCTGGATGACGTCGGTGAAGCCGATTACTTTCATACCGCCGATAGTGATGATGACCGCAAACACCGCCAGCGCAATCATGCACATCGTGAAGTTCAGCCCCGAGATAGTCGATACGGCCAGCGCACCCAGAAACAGGATCGAGGTCAGGTTGACGAGTACGTAGAGGAACAGCCAGAAAATGGCCATAATCATCGACACCGTGTTGTTATACCGCTGCGTCAGAAACTGTGGCATCGTGAAGATGCGGTTTTTGAGGTAGATCGGCATAAAGAAGACCGCCACCACAATCAGCGTAGCCGCTGCCATCCATTCGTAGGTCGCAATGGCTAATCCCATCGCAAAGCCATCACCCGACGCCCCGATAAACTGCTCAGCCGAGATGTTCGACGCGATCAGCGACGAGCCGATTGCCCACCACGTCAGCGACCCTTCGGCTAAGAAGAAGTCGGTCGTCGACATTTTTTCGGTTTGCTTTCGCCGGTAAATCCAGACGCCGTAGGAGGCAACAATAATGAAGTAAAAAAAGAAAACGATGTAATCCAGTGCCTGAAGCTTTTGCATGGCGGGTCTGAAAGGCAGGTAAGGGGAAAGGATTTTATACGAGTTGACGTATTCCGGGGCGAAAGATAAGGATTTGGTGAAATCTCAGCGGATTATTTGCTCTTTACCCGCTGCAATCGGTTGAATTTAAAGTACGATGGCCCGATTGCCAGCAATAAATACCCGGTCGTTGAAGACCAGTTTGAGTGCCTGCGACAGCACGATTTTCTCCACATCGCGCCCCTCCATCGCCATATCGCCAGCGAGCTGCCGGTGGTTGACTTCCTTCACATCCTGGGCGATAATTGGCCCCTCATCTAAATCATTGTTGACAAAATGGGCCGTTGCCCCGATGATTTTGACACCCCGTTCGTACGCCTGCCGGTACGGGTTGGCCCCGACGAACGCGGGTAGAAACGAATGATGAATATTGATGATGCGGTTCGGATAATGCCGCACGAAGGCCGGTGTCAGCACACGCATGTATTTGGCCAGCACCAGGTACTCCGGTTCGTAAATCGCCAGCGTTCGCAGAATAGCGTCTTCGTGCTCTTCGCGGCTCTTTCCTTCGTGCGACACGTGGTGAAACGGGATACCAAACTTACTGACCAGCGGTTGCAACGAGTTGTAGTTACCAACCACAGCCAGTATGTCGGCATCCAGCTCGTCGAATGCATACCGAATCAGCAATTCGGCCAGACAATGGTGCTCTTTGGTAACCATGACCACGATACTCTTCCGACGCTTGGGGTTGAGCCGAAACGTGATTTTCTGCGCGTCGGCCTCGGTCGACAGGGTCGACGTCAGCTCCTGCAACAGCGCCTTTTCATCAAATATGCCGTCGAATTCGGTCCGCATGAAGAACCGACCGGTTGGGCTGACGTACTCGTCGTTATGGATAATATTGAGGCTGTGCCGGAACAGAACACCCGTTACGTGGTAAATCAACCCCTTCGCATCAGGGCCGTCCATTAGTAGAATATGTTTATCAGAATCCGCCATAAGTGACTGGGAAGAAAGTCGGTCAAAAGTAGTGAAAGCCACTAGTTAATTCCTTTATTTGGGCCCGCAACCCTTGCTTCATGGTAAACAGACGACGCTTTTTACGTTTGGGGCCGCTGGTGAGTCTCTTCCCATCACTGGCTTTCCGATCTACTCAACTTCAGTCGGCAAAGACGATCACGTCCGGGCCAATCCAGTCGGGATTACCTCAGTCTGGCCCCCTGATTCTCTCCACCTGGAAACAGCCTAAAGCCCACGCAGCCGCGCAGGTCGTACTCGATCAGGGCAAACGCGCCCTCGACGTAGTTGAAGCGGGTGTCCGTATACCCGAAGCCGACCCCAACGATACCAGTGTCGGCTACGGCGGGTTGCCTGACCGCGACGGTCGTGTAACGCTCGACGCCTGCATCATGGACGAGAATGGCAATGCGGGCTCAGTGACCTATCTGGAAAACATCATGCACGCGATTTCCGTGGCGCGGGCCGTGATGGAAAAGACGCCCCACGTCATGCTGAGTGGCGAAGGCGCGCAGAAATTTGCGCTGGCAAACGGATTTAAAAAAGAAAATCTGCTGACGCCCGGATCGAAAGCTGCCTGGGAAAAATGGCTGAAAACGGCCAGGTATAAACCCGTCATCAATATCGAACGACACGACACGATCGGTATGCTGGCGATCGATAAGGCAGGCAATATTTCCGGGGCCTGTACCACGAGCGGGCTGGCCTTTAAAATGAACGGTCGCGTGGGTGATTCGCCGATTATCGGAGCCGGGTTATTCGTTGACAATGAGATTGGTGGCGCCTGTGCAACAGGGCTGGGCGAGCTGGTTATGCGTACCTGTGGATCGTTTCTGGTGGTCGAATTAATGCGGCAGGGACGTACACCCCAGCAGGCCTGCGAAGAAGCCGCGCTACGGATTGTCAGGAAGCAGGATTATAAAGACGTGCAGGTTGGCTTTATCGCTGTAAACAAGCAGGGAGAGACGGGTGCGTATAGCATTCATTCCGGTTTTAATTATACCTTGACCAGAAATGGGCAAACAGAAGTGACGGATGCTCGTTCGTATATAAAATAAGTAAACCCGGCCGGTGTCAACCTATCATCCGGCTCCTTAAACAAGTAAACTAGCTTTGGAATCCGTCTTTTCAACCTCAAAACGCAAACTACTGCTGGAAGTAGCCTGGGAAGTGTGTAACCAGGTCGGTGGTATTTACACGGTCATCCGGTCGAAGGTACCGGCGATGGTCGAGAAGTGGGACGACAACTATGTTGCGCTGGGGCCGTATTTTCCTCAGAAAGCAGCCGCCGAATTCGAGCCAATTATTGATTCCGACGAAACCGAAATCGGGCAGACGGTTAGCAAGATGCGGCAGATGGGTTACCGGGTTGAGTATGGGTACTGGCTCATTACGGGTCGACCACGCGTGGTGCTGTTCGACATTTACAGCATGCCGATCCAGCAGCTGAACGAGATCAAGGGGCGACTCTGGCGCGATCATAAGCTACCGACGCTCAACGTTGAAGATCTGGTCAATCAGACCATTATTTTCGGCGATATGGTGCGGCAGTTCCTGACCATTCTGGCCGAAAACCACGCGCGCCGGGTCGACTTCGTCGCGCATTTCCACGAATGGATGGCGAGCACCGGCCTACCCGACCTGCGCAAAGACAACGTCAGGATCGCGACGGTTTTCACCACCCACGCCACTATGCTGGGGCGGTACCTGGCGCAGAACGAAGCGGGATTTTACGGCAAGCTGCCGTTCTTCGACTGGCTGCGGGAAGCTCAGCATTACGGTATCGAAACACAGGCGACCATCGAGCGGCTGGCCGCCCTGCAGGCACACGTCTTCACGACAGTCAGCGACGTTACAGCGCGGGAATGTGAGGTTTTTCTCGGCCGTAATCCGGATCTGGTACTTCCCAACGGCCTGAACGTTACGCGGTTTGCGGCTACCCACGAGTTTCAGAACCTGCACGTTCGCTACAAAGACAAGATTCATGAATTTATTATGGGTCACTTCTTTCAGAGCTATTCGTTCGACCTCGATAAAACGCTGTACTTCTTCACGTCGGGCCGCTTCGAGTTTTCCAACAAGGGGTACGACCTGACGCTGGAAGCCCTCGCCCGGCTCAATTACCGTATGAAGCAGGAGGAGATGGATATGACGGTGGTTATGTTTCTGGTGACGCGCCAGCCGTACACGTCCATCAACCCCGACGTACTGCACTCGCGGGCCCTGCTCGACGAGATTCACGAAACCTGCGAGAACATCGAGAAGCAGGTGGGCGAACGGCTCTTTCTGGCAGCAGCCTCGCAGAACGACACGAAAATTCCCGACCTCAACTCGTTTATCGACGAGTACTGGCGGCTGCGACTCCGCCGGACGATTCAGAGCTGGAAAACAAAGACACTACCGCCGTTTGTGACGCACAATCTGGTGCAGGAAGACGACATGACACGGTTTATTGAGCAGTCGAATCTGGTTAACAATGAGTCGGACCGGGTGAAGATTGTTTACCACCCCGATTTCATTGCGTCGACCAATCCGCTGTTTGGTCTCGACTATAGTCAGTTTGTGCGGGGTTGTCACCTGGGTGTGTTCCCCAGCTACTATGAGCCGTGGGGCTATACGCCACTGGAGTGCGTGGTACGGGGCATTCCGACCGTCACGAGCGATCAGTCGGGCTTCGGTGATTTCATCATGCAGATCATGCGTGACTACGAAAACCGGGGTATTTACGTCGTGAACCGCCGGACCAACTCATTCAATGAAGCCGCCGATCAACTGGCGGATATGCTTTACCGTTTCGTACGGCTCAGTCAGCGCGACCGGATTCAGCAACGTAACCGGGTCGAAAATATCGCCGAAATCTTCGACTGGCACAGCCTCCGCTCCTACTACGACACCGCCCACGATCTGGCGTTGAAGCGGAGGAAGTAGATTGTAGTTTAAGGTTTAATGGTTAAGGTTCAACGTTCTGCCGAGACTAGTCTTAAACCTTAACCATTAAACCTTAAACTAAACCGTGATTCGTATTGGCATAATCAACGTATCTGACCGGGCCAGCGCGGGGGTGTATGAAGATATACCCGGCAAAGCCGTTGTCTCGTACCTGACCGACTGGCTAACCTGCGACTGGGAGCCGGTGTACCGCGTCATCCCCGACGAGCAGGACCAGTTGGAAGCGACGATGATCGAACTGGCTGACACGGAAGGCTGCTGCCTTGTCGTGACGACGGGCGGTACCGGACCGGCCCTTCGCGATGTAACGCCCGAAGCAACCGAAGCCGTCTGCCAGAAGATGCTTCCCGGCTTCGGTGAACTGATGCGGCAGGAAAGCCTGAAGTACGTCCCGACGGCGATCTTGTCCCGACAAACGGCTGGTATCCGCAATCAGACGCTACTCCTGAATCTGCCCGGCAAACCAACGGCTATTGGCCAATGCCTGTCGGCTGTGTTTCCTGCTATCCCCTACTGCATTGACCTTATCAACGGCCCCTTCATCAAAACGGATGAAAGCAAGATGAAGGTGTTTCGCCCTAAAAGCTAAGGCTGTCTACTGCTCAGTGTGGTACAGTCGGTACGATCCCGACCGAAACAGTATATAATGCGTGAATGATGGGGCTGTCGAGCGCGGGATCCCCACCAGGCTACTTTGCAGGGTAAAGTTTTCGTTGAACGCTTTGTACAAATTCAACCGACAGCCCGGCTACGTCAGCAATTTTCTCCAAACTGAAGTCGGTCTTAGACAGCAGATTCGTTACAAACTTGGTTTGCTCCTGCTCTTGAGCTACCATGTAAGCTGCATCTTTCTCGATGCTTACAAATTTGGAAATACTATCCATCGCAAGGTCTCTGAGTGTTTGTTCTAAATTACGTAACTGCGCTAACACACGCAACTGACTGAAGTACCTTTTCAACGCCAGATCACCCTGAGTCGTTTCTTCAATCCGCCGAATGATTTGATGCAGGGCCGTTTCGGGATTTTCGCCCTTAAAATCAGCCAGAACGCCTAAAATTACTTCTTCAGGCTGTTCTGACTTCAGAAACGTGTGGTAGTCAAGGTTATTAAACGCAATTAGGGGAAACTCATATTGCATCAGATCATTTGCGTAGCGAGTTGCCATTTTTGGTACACCAGTACCCAGAAACAATACGTACTGGCGAACAGGCATCTTGTACTTGCGAGCCAGCATAACGTGATAGTCAGCCATCCGAAAGATCA
Source organism: uncultured Spirosoma sp. (assembly GCA_964581865.1). Lineage (GTDB taxonomy): Bacteria > Bacteroidota > Bacteroidia > Cytophagales > Spirosomataceae > Spirosoma. The sequence goes on along the minus strand of CAZOQC010000015.1, from coordinate 95,158 downwards.
TCTCCGGCTCGTCTACCAATTGAAATTCGAGATGCAAAACAAAGATCTTACCCTGCGTATCCCTGATTTTCTTTAGTACATCCGGTTTTCGCTCTTTTGTATGCTGAATGTCATCCGGTAATTCTTCTGACTCCACAGCCGTAATACCGAGAATAGTCTGCATTAAACTCGGGATAACGGCATCAATGTTCTCTTTGAAAATTTTATCGTATTAACTGGCTTGTTTACCCATGCGTAAAATTACCACACATTGCAGTTCTTGTCACGATTGAAGCTGAATCACGGATAAAGGCGCCTGCTTCGCCAGTTCGTCAACCGGGTAGGCTGATCTTCCCCATACTGACGGTCGGGACGCCTTCACGACTGCCAAAAGAGGTACTGCTGCCCATAATACATTCGTTGGCGAGCACAGCGAACAGTACGGCCTCCTTCGCGTCGCCACTAATGCCCAGTTCGTCGGTGCGGCCAAACGTGCATTGGGGCAACTGCTCACGAATGGCGCGGGTCAGGGCGGGGTTGTGCATACCGCCCCCACTCATATATACCGTATAACGTTCGCCCGGTCGCAGAACGCGCCGGATGGCCTGAGCGATCGTATCGGCGCTGAACTGAACAAGCGTCGCCATGCGGTCGGCGGGCGAGATGGTTTCTGTCTGACTGCTGGTTAGCGCATTCTGTACGTAGCTCTCGCCGAAGACTTCAGGGCCGGTCGTTTTGGGAAAGGGTGCGTCGAAGAATGGATTGGCGGTCAGCGCGGCCAGAAACGCTTCGTTGACCTGACCGCTGGCAGCCAGCTGCCCGTCGGCGTCGTAGGGCTGGTTCAGGAACTGACGGGCGCAGGCATCGAGTAGCGTGTTGCCCGGCCCCGTATCGGTCGTAAATACCGCGCTGGCGTCCTGGTCGGCGGGGAGGTAGGTGAAGTTGGCAATACCGCCCATGTTGAGCAGAATTCGGTTTTCACCCGCCTTCGAGAACATAAAATAGTCGCCGTACACGGCCAACGGTGCGCCTTCCCCACCCGCAGCGATGTGCTTCTGCCGAAAGTCGCTGAGCGTAATGATGCCAGTCGTTACAGCCACGTGGTCGCCATCACCAATCTGTAGTGTCGCATTTGGAAATTCCGGCCGGCCGTGCTGTCGTTTCGGCGCGTGGTACACTGTTTGCCCATGACTGGCCACGAGGTCAACCGCGTCGGGAGGCACGTTCCACCGGTGCAGACAATCGAGCACAAGCTGCCCGTGGAGTCGCCCGATCAGGGCGTTGAGCAAACAAAGCGTCTCGAATTCGATTTGGTCTTTAGCGAAGATCGTTCGGATCTGGGTTTTCAGCTCCTCACCATACGGGATAGTCGCAAACTGTTCGAGTGTCACCTGCGTACCGGAACCATTGCCCGAGATCCGGCAAAGGGCTACGTCGAGCCCATCGAGCGATGTACCGGACATCAGCCCGACAATGCGCCGGTCCGGTCGTTGTGCCAGTTTGTACAGGTGTTGCAGGTGCGGGTTCATAAGCGAGGTATTTTGCAAAAGTAAGTAGTTAAGGTCACGGACCGGGGTCGACCTGGTGAATACAACATCTATGGATTTCTGGGGTGACGAGCAGTTCTCGTTTTTTGAAAGTGTTTTGTTTTCGGTGCTCGGCCATCCGGTCGACGTAATCGAAACGCAGTTTTTGGCGGGCGGGGATATCAACACGGCGGCACAGGTCTTTTCGTCGGAAGGGATCTATTTCATCAAGTGGAATTACGCGGATCAGCTGGCCGACATGTTTGAAACGGAAGCCAAAGGGCTCGACCTGCTCCGCCAAACCGAGACCATGACCATCCCCGAAGTTATCGGTTGTGGACAACACCAGGATAAGTCGTATCTCGTGCTGAGCTATATCGACTCTGGGAAAATCGGCGACGACTACTGGGAAACGCTGGGTCAGTCGCTGGCCGAAATACACTCGCATACCCAGCCCCAGTTTGGTTTGCCGTTCAACAATTACATCGGCTCGCTACCGCAGAATAATCAGCTTACCAACAACGGACTCACGTTTTTTTTCGAGCAACGGCTGCTCCCGCAGGCTGGTATGGCGTTTTACAACGAACTGCTGTCGAAACCGGTCTACGAATCCCTACTCCGCCTGCGCGATCGTTTGCCCGATCTGCTACCAGCCGAACGCCCGGCGCTGCTACACGGCGATTTATGGTCGGGCAACGTAATGGTTACCGAAACGGGGACGCCCGCGCTGATCGATCCGGCGGTATACTACGGTTTTCGCGAGGCCGATCTGGCCCACACTCGCTTGTTTGGCGGTTTCGACTCGCGCTTTTACGACGCATATAACGAAGCCTTTCCGCTCGACGCCGGTTTCGATGAGCGTGTCCCAATCTATAATCTGTACCCGTTGCTCGTTCATGTCAACCTGTTTGGTTCGGGTTATGTGAGTGGTGTTGAGCGCATATTGAAACCGTTTTAGGGGTAAATGGGGTTAGTAATGCCTATTGGGGTTATGTATCATGAACTGACTGGCTGATGAACAGTCGGTTACGACCCTGCTTGCTACTATGGACATTACTTCGTTTGACCAGTTTGACTTGAACCGGCAGTTGCTCAACGCTATAGCTGACCTCGGCTATACGGAACCGACCCCGATTCAGCAGAAAACCATCCCGATCAGTCTGGGTAACCACGACGTGCTCGGCATTGCCCAGACTGGTACGGGCAAGACGGCGGCTTATCTGTTGCCGCTGCTGATGAAGATCAAGTACGCACAGGGTAAAAATCCGCGTGCGCTGATCCTGGCCCCCACGCGAGAACTGGCCATTCAGATCAGCAAAGCCGTTACTGAACTGGCGAAATACACTGACCTGCGGCACGTAGTGGCTTATGGTGGTCTGGGACCGAAAACGCAGATTGAAACGCTGCAACAGGGTGTCGACCTGGTTGTAGCGACCCCCGGCCGGTTTATGGATCTGTACCGGGCGGGCGAACTGGTGACGAAGGACATCCGTACGCTGGTACTCGACGAAGCCGATAAGATGATGGATATGGGCTTCATGCCCCAGATCCGGTCGATTCTGGAAATCATCCCGACAAAGCGTCAGAATCTACTGTTCTCGGCTACATTCGGTGGTCGGGTCGAGCGGTTGTCGGGTGAGTTTCTGGAAGCACCCATCAAGATCGAGGTGACACCACAGGCGTCGACGGCCGATATGGTCGATCAGGTCATTTACGAAGTGCCAAACTTCCGCACGAAAATCAACCTGCTCGAACACCTGCTGACGCAGGAAGAATCTCATCGCGTTATCGTATTTGCCCGGACAAAGACGTCGGCCGATAATATTTACAAATTCCTGACGCGTAAAGTGTTTGCACCGGATCAGGTGCGGGTAATCCACGCCAACAAAGGGCAGAACACGCGCATCAACTCGATGGAAGCGTTCAAGGAAGGCAACGTGCGGGTGCTGGTTGCGACCGACGTAGCCTCACGGGGGATCGACGTAGCCGAGGTCAGCCACGTTATCAATTTCGACGTTCCGCTGATCTACGAAGATTACGTACACCGGATTGGCCGGACCGGGCGGGCTAACCGGGCCGGGCAGGCCATTACGTTTGTCACGCTGATGGAAAATTACCACGTCGAGAAAATCGAACGGATCATTCGCATGACGGTGCCGCGCCAACCCATGCCCGACGACGTAGAGGTTACGGAAACGCCGTTTGACGAAGAGCAGGAGATGCTTCGCGCCGTCGACGAACAGCGCCGAAAAGAAGACCCGACATTCAAAGGAGCTTTTCACGACAAGAAATTCAAGAATACAGCCGACGGCCGGGCGAGTCAGCTGGCGAAGACGAAAGCCGCTAAAAATGCGGCCAGCCGATCCAGAAACGCACGGGCTGGCGGACCGCGCCCAGCCGGCCCCAAACGGAGTAGTTCACGGGGGGGCAAACGGTAGGATGATTTCCGAAAATCAGCTATACTTATACCCCCAACGGCTGAAGAAACGACCAGGCTTACCGCCTGTCGGCTAATCTGCCCAGGTGATGGTACCGTAACGCCAGGGGCTTATCGACAACCGGATGTACTAACCGGTGCGCGAGTATCGTTCTAACCAGACAATCCGTTGCTTGACTGTCCGTATGAATGTTCGTAGGAATCGGAGACATTGGAGTCTGATCCTGGTACTGCTACCACTAGTTGCTGCGGCCCAGCCGCGACAACTGATGTCGTCAGCGCGCCCGGTTGCCGCCCATGCCGCCAGCCATACCGTTACGACAGCCGACTCGGACAATACCCGTTCTGAGTCGATCGATATCAATACGCTCAATATCACGCCTTTGTTTGGTGAGCGGCCCAAATCCGCCGAGCAGATCGACCGTGAAATCCACTTCCTGAACGACTGCGATCAGAACTTTGCCAGCCGTGCCGAAGCCAGCGACTTTTTTGCCGCCCGTGGCTGGGATTATATCGCCGATGGCCAGCTCGATACCGCTGCTCACCGATTCAATCTGGCCTGGCTGCTCAATGACCGTAACGCCGATGCGTACTGGGGGCTGGGGGTTGTTACCTACCAGAAAGAGAACCTCACCGAAGCGGCCCGTCTGCTGAAAAAAGGGATCGACGTTTCCAGTCCGAACATCGAACTGATGGGCGATTTGGCAACGGTCGAAATCAAGCAATTCGAGAAAGATCAGAGCAAGGCAACCCTCGACGATGCCGAGCAGCAGCTACTGCATATCGTCGCTCAGGAACCTACCCACGCAGCCTCGTACCAGAAACTGGCGCTCGTTAGCTTTTTGAAAACGGATTACGATAAGGCGTGGGCTTATTTTCACCAGGCCCGTCAGCTCGATATGTCAGTACTGGATCTGAGCTTCCTGAACGAACTGATGACTAAATGGGCCGACCCAAAAGGAATATTCAAGTAAGGTTTTGACTTAATGCAACAGCACCGGTACTATTGAGATCAGTAAAATCTCGTCAGTACCGGTGCTGTTGTGTTAGAGGTTGTTTAGGATTTCACTATTCGTGTCAAAACGGTCTTTTGTCATCCCGAGCCTGCGAGGGATCTTCGCTAAAAGCAAACAAAACCGCCTGCCACCGAAGATCCCTCGCAGGCTCGGGATGACAAAATAGGCCATAAAACACAATCCTAAACAACCTCTTGGACTAAACTTATCAGCAGAAATCAGCTAGTTGTCGGATTCCTCTTCCTCAATGATCTTTTCCTTACCCCGCTCGTAGGTAACCTTCCCCTTCTCGTCCCATTCGGAGATAACGTACGGCTCGAAGCCCGTATCCCACTGGTCGGCCCCGTACTGCATTACTTTTTTGCGCATCCGGCGACCGCTGGGACTAATTGGGTGAAACTCGGTCCACCGGCCAACTTTAATACCGTTGTCATATTTGCCTTCCTCGGCCAGCAGTCCATTTTCGTAAAAAGCCATGTACGTACCCTTCACCTTACCATACTCCATAGGCACGATCTCCCGGATACTATGGTGCGTTGAATCGTAGTACGACAGCAGCGATTCCGCCGGAACACCCCGGCGCCAGTGCGCTTTATCGGTCAGCATAAATCGGGAATCATACCGCTCCCAGCGACCATCTTTCATACCGGCGTAGTAGTTGCCTTCTTCGACCAGATCGCCGTTCTGAAACCGCTTGTAGGGGCCGTGCAGCAGCAGGCCACTGCCTTCGTCTTTCACGATGGCACTCGACACCCGCCCCGACCGCTGATAATAGCGGTACACATCGCGGACATACGACAGTGGTTTGGCTGCATTGTTGTCTTTGAGGACGTAAAACTCTTCGACGATGGTCCGATCACCACTCCCGATTTTTGTATACGCTTTAATCATCGACAGCCCTTCGTACTCTGTCTTTGAGAGTTTAGCTTTCGACTTTCGGCTCTCCTTCGCTTTTTTGAGTTGCTTCAGTTTTAAGCCCAGATCAGCGACACTGGCGACGTAAGCATCTTTCTGCTGGTTCAGCGACGACATGCTGGGCAACCCCAGCGTAGTCAGCGAGGCAGGCATCGAACTCTTGCCCGATGCCTCGAGCACAGGCTTGGCAGTCGTGGTCAGCGAGGCAGGTTCGGTAGTCTGCGCCCTACCCGTTAAGGTGATTCCCAGTAAAACGCCGGCCAGTAAGTAGTTATGTACCAGGGAGGTCATGGTTACAGCGGCAATTGGTGCCCGAAGTTTAGTAGTTTTGCAACGCTCTGCGGAGCGTGATTATTTTGTTTACCCGCCTTGCCGACGGATTCGGTACAGACTAAGAATACAACTGTTGTGGAAAAACAAGCTCGCATCTACGTTGCCGGTCATCGGGGGATGGTCGGTTCGGCCATCGTTCGCAAACTGGAAGCCGACGGCCATGACCATATCATTACCCGTACATCATCAGAACTGGACCTTCGGAATCAGGAAGCGGTTGCGTCATTTTTCGATACCGAACGCCCGGATTACGTCTTTCTGGCAGCTGCCAAGGTAGGCGGCATTCTGGCCAATAACATCTATCGTGCCGAGTTTCTGTACGATAATCTGATGATTGAAACCAACATTATTCACAATGCCCACAAGGCTGGCGTCACCAAACTGCTGTTCCTTGGTTCGTCGTGCATTTACCCAAAAATGGCCGAGCAGCCACTCAAAGAAGAGTACCTGCTGAGCGGCTTTCTGGAACCGACCAACGAACCCTACGCCATCGCTAAAATTGCTGGTATCAAGCTATGTGAAGCGTATCGTAGTCAGTACGGTGCCAACTTTATTTCGGCCATGCCGACAAACCTCTACGGACCTAACGATAATTACAACCTGCAGGGTTCGCACGTACTGCCTGCCTTGATTCGTAAGTTCCACGAAGCAAAAATCAATAACGAACCAACCGTCGAAGTATGGGGCACGGGCTCACCCCGGCGTGAGTTTCTCCACGCCGACGACCTGGCCGAGGCCTGTGTTTTCCTGATGAATTCGTACGACGGCGAACTGTTCGTCAACATTGGTACGGGCGAAGACGTAACCATCCGCGAACTGGCCGAACTGGTGCAAAAAACCGTTGGCTACGAAGGTGAGCTGCGTTGGGACACCAGCAAGCCCGACGGAACACCCCGCAAGCTGATGGATGTATCGCGCCTGCACAATCTTGGCTGGAAGCACACCACCGAGCTAAGCGACGGTATCGAACGCACCTATCAGGACTTCCTCGCCAACGAAGTGCTGTACGTCGAATAAGTATTCGGTATACGGTTTACAGTTTTCACGAGTCAACGCTGACCGAAAACTGTAAACCGTATACCCTCAACCTATCTTCTTCGCTGGATTACCAAACACGGTAGCGTTGGCTTCGACGTTCTCGACAACGACTGATCCAGCACCAATGCGGGCGTTCTTCCCAATCGTCACCCCCGACACGATCACGGCCCCGCTGCCGATAAACGCGCCCTCGTCAATCGTGACGCCACTATTGACAACACAGCCGGGACCAACCTGCACAAAATCGCCGAGTTTGGCCTGCGCATCGACTACGGCTCCCGCTAGAATCAGGCAGTGCTGCCCCACTTCGGCATACGGGTTTACGACGGCACGGGCGGCAATCAGATTACCGTGACCAATCGTTGCCAGTGCCGATACAATCGCTGTGTCATGGATGGCATTGACGGGCTGCACCTTCCGGCGTTCGTTGAGCATCTTCACCAGCCGCTTGCGCACCCGCCCATCGCCGATCGCTACAAATCCTTCGCATTTCTGACCGATCAGCTTCAGAAAGCCATCATCGTCGGTGTCGCCCAGTACGGTAACATCGCCGTACTCTTTTCCGTGTAATTCGGTCTTATCGTCAAGTAATCCATAGACGACAACGTTGTTACGCTGAAACAGGTCAAGTGCGGTCAGCCCCAGGCTACCGGCTCCAAATATCAATACGGGATTTTCCATTCGTTTACTGCTAATACTGGTTATAACCAACTGACCACAAGGACGAAAAGTTGGCAATTTGGTAACATATCCATAAACTCCACATCATATTCAATCGGTAGTTTCGTCCATGAAATCAGGTACGCAATTCCGCACCATTGTCCTATCCGATGTCCATTTGGGCACTGCCGGTTCGAAGGCTAAAGAAGCCACCGAATTTCTGCGTAACTACTCCTGCCAGCGCCTTATCCTCAACGGCGACATTATCGACGGCTGGCAACTGAAACAGTATGGTACGTGGAAGAAAAAGCATACCGCTTTTTTTAAGACGGTTTTAAAGCAAATCGTTCGTTACGACACCAAAGTTATCTACCTGCGGGGCAACCACGACGATTTTCTGGATCAGGTAATGCCCCTGCGGGTCGGGAAGAATTTTTCGATTCGGAAAGACTACATGCTGAACTCCGGCCACCGCCGGTTTTACGTTACCCACGGCGACGTGTTCGACTCGGTCACATCGCACATGAAATGGCTGGCTTACCTGGGCGATATCGGCTACACCTTCCTGTTGTGGGTCAATAAATTTTACAACCAGTACCGAAGCTGGCAGGGCAAACCGTACTACTCGCTGTCGCAGCAGATAAAATCGCGGATCAAAAAGGCGGTCAGTTACATTTCCGATTACGAGCAGAAGCTGACCGAACTGGCCCGCGCCCGTGGTTGCGACGGCATCATCTGCGGGCACATTCACCAGCCCGCTATTCGCGAGTTCGACGGTATCCTGTACATGAACTCCGGCGACTGGGTTGAATCGCTGAGCGCGCTGGTTGAAGATCATCAGGGCAACTGGAGCTTGCTTTATTACACGTCGGATCTGTCGCCTGAGGATGATACACCCATCGTCAAGGATGCCGACGAAATAGCCCGCCCAACTGACGATATCAGCTCACTTGTCTCCTAACCTGTTTATCTTTACCTACCAACCGGCAGTATTATGCGCGTTCTATTCATTGTTCAAGGCGAAGGGCGGGGGCATCTGACGCAGGCTCTATCGCTCGCCCAGATTTTGAAATCGGCTGGTCATGACGTAACGGGGGCGTTAGTCAGCGTAACCGGTCAGCGCGATGTGCCGGCCTTTTTCCGGGATGCATTTACGGCTCCAATCACGCCGGTTTTTAGTCCCGGTTTGTTTTATAACCCGGCCACAAACGCTCTACAGCCCACCAAAACGACGCTCTACGCGATTCGGCATCTGGGCGGGCTGTGGCGGAGTCTGCAACAGGTATACGATATTATCGAGCAGCAACGGCCCGACGTGGTCATGAATTTCTTCGAAATGCTGGGCGGGCTAACGTACGGCTTGCTGCGCCCGTCGGTACCGATGGTTTGTGTTGCGCATCAGTACATGGCTTTTCACCCAAATTTTCAGCGGCCCAAGGGGCAGTGGCTGTATCGACTCGCGTTTAAACTCAGCACGCACATGACCTGCTTCGGGGCCGAGGAGATGCTGGCGCTATCGTTCGACAAGCAGCCGGACGCACCGAAGCAGCGCGTCCGTATCGTGCCGCCCCTGCTCCGGCAGGAAGTTACGCAGTTGAAACCCGTACCGGGCGACTCATTGCTGGCCTACGTGACGCAACCGGGTCTGCGTTGTGAAGTAGAAAAAGCCCATCAGCAACATCCGGCTATCCCGATCGACGGTTTTCACGCGCAGGCTACCGGTCCCGACCAACCAGTCGACGCGACGCTGACGTACCACGCTATCGACGGCAAACGGTTTCTGGAGTTTATGGCCCGCAGCCGGGCGGTAGTCACAACGGCCGGTTTCGAGTCGGTGTGTGAAGCGGCTTATCTGGGTAAGCCAGTGCTGATGATTCCGCAACCCAATCACTACGAGCAAGCGTGCAATGCCATCGACGGACAGCGGGCGGGCGTGGGCCTGGCATCGGACAAGTTCGATCTCGATCAATTGCTCGACTATCTTCCCGACTACGACGCGTCGCTGAGCGACCGGTTCCGGGCCTGGCATGGTCGTGGTTACTTCCTGTTTCTGGCTGCGCTTAACCGGGCGACTACGCCCCGTTCCCGACCCACCAGCGGTTTCTTTATGACCCGTATGCGGCAACTACTCCGCTCCTGAGCGCCGGTGCATACAGTTATCGTGAATACGGAAAGTCAAGCGGATTTGGGTACTGAAATGTATAGCCTGTCGCCTGAATCAGTTTTTCGGGACTGATTACTTTGTATGACACCGGTTTTTCGGGCGCGACGAAGGTAGGGAGCGCATAACCGAAGTCATGGCAACTCCGGCGATAGATGGCTTCGCGGGTTGGATGCTCCGGTGCAACGGCGTTGAATGTGCCGTGCAGCTTCTTGTCCAGTATGGTAATCAGCAGTCCAATCACATCGTCGCGGTAGATGTAGTTTACGGGCACGGCTCCTGTATCAACCGTTTTACCGGCAACGTATTTTCCCGGAATCCGCTCGTAGCCCATCAGCCCTCCGCACCGTAAAATGGTTACCAGCCGCTCCGGTGCCAGCGTAAGCACCTTCTGCTCGGCCTCAACCAGAGCCGGTGCCGCCGACTCGTCGGGCATCGTTACATCGTTCTCGACGCTCATTCCCACCGGCTCCGCCCGTTCGGGATACACCGACGTTGTACTGACGTAAATTATGTGCCGGGCGGGGCCTTTACGGATCGCATCGACCAGATAGCCGATTTGCTGGGGGTGAAAAGCATCACCCTGCTGACCCGCTTTGGGCGGAATATTGATAACAACCGTATCGACAGTCAGTAAGTCTGTAAGATCGCTGGTGGGGGTTGGATTGAGCCGCAGCACCTCGGCACCGATACCCTGACTTTTCAACTGTGCCGCTTTTTCGGCTGTCGTTGTACTTCCCTTTACCGCGTAGCCAAGCGTTTGTAACGTCTTAGCCAGTGGTGCACCCAACCAGCCTAAGCCGACAATGGCAATCGATCTGTCGTCTGTCATAGCATAAAGCCAAAACTGATCGAGCGAACGTCAGGTCCCTGCCCCACTTGAAAGAGCGGGTTCAGATCGTACTTGACAAATAGGCTCGTCCGTTGCAGGCCAATATGACCAACCAGCCCGTACCGCAGACTGTTCAGGTAAAAACTGTTATGCTCCCGGCTTTTGTCGCCGTTTTCCCGCTTGATCTTGGTGTAGCTATCCAGCCGGTACCCGACAAAGCCGCCCAGTCCAATGTGGAACGATTTCCGGCCCGATGCACTGTACAAACTCAGCCGGGGCACCACGGGCACCTGAAGCGCGAACGTCGTCAGTTTCGTTTTGTCCAGTCGTTCGCTGTAAGGAGCCAGCACGACGCCTTCGCTCCCTCGACTGGCAACGACATTGTTATCGAACATATAATTGCTCCAGGCCGCTTCTACTCCGTATTGCAGGCTCAGCTTTGCCCGTTCTCCATTGATGATTGTAGGCCGCTGCCGAATGACAACGGCAAAATAACGCGACCCGACGGGCCGTAATTCGTACTGACTGGGGCTATAGCCCGGCACGGCCGTGCGCGTAATCAGTGCATTCAGTCCAAGCTGAAAATCGATACCTCTGGCCCAGTTGTTACGACTCTTCCGGGCCATATCTTTTTTATAATCCCGGCGATTCCGGGCTGAATCGGAGCGCGTCGTATCGGTATTGTTGATAACGATCATCACGCCATCCTTACGCCGGGTTACAACGAGCAATGTGTCTTTCAAGAAACGGTCACCGTCGCGGCTGATCGCTGTCTGCCCGTTCGGCACCGAATCCAGCTTCATCCCCATTTCCCGCACAATCTTGTTCAGGTCGTAGTTTGCCAACGCCTGAATACCGGCTTTGTCGGGCGCGTAAATAACCATACGGGTCCGGTTAGCGAAGCGAATCACCAGCGAGTCCGTCGGCTGGATCGCCCTGACCTGGCTATTGAATCCACACAGACCAAGCAGGATCAATAGTATGCACAACCGATTGCTCATTGTTTGGCGGGTTTATCTTTTTCCAGCTTTTGCCGGATGCCTTTGTATGCCCGGCTCAACAGCCCGCTTTCATCCGTCGATCCCTCTTGGCGGGCGACATCATCGTCCTGCTTCAACCGCTTCACCTGACCCCAGAACGAAGCCTTACCCTCCTTTGTCGGACTAGCCGCCAGCACCGGCATATTGTTGACGACCGACCGGGCTGTCTGCCGGGCCGCGACCAGTGCTTCCGATTCTTCAATCGTCACGATCAGCACGCGTTCGGTTGGTGCCTTCGGCGCCACGGACGCGTTTGGGACAGCTGCTATCATTTTTGGTGTCGTGACTGGCTTGTCTGTCATCGGCTCAACCTTTACTTCCGTTTGCACGGTCGCTTTCAGCGGTGCATTGGCTACTTGCGGCTTTTGTCTGAACAGCGTCCGATCCTGTTTACCAATGCTAGGACCCGACGATTTTCTATCCATCACTGCCTGTTCGGAGACGGGGTTGTTATCGGCCAGTTGTGATGCTGTCTTTTCGTTTCCAGCCCGTTGCGCCACCGGCTGGTTCTCTGGTACGGGTTCAGTTGTTGGCTGCTTTTTGCTGTTCACCGCCACAGTCGAACCATCACTGACGGTAACAGCCGATTGATCGTTTGTATATAGCCAGCCAAAGAGCAGCGTCACAGCCAGGCAGGCGGCAGCAGCCATCTGCACGCTTGTATTACGCCAGAATACCATACGCGGTCGCGCCTGCTGGCCCTGCATACGCTGTTGTAGCCGGGCAAAGCTGTCTGGTGAAGGCGGGCGCTCAAGGTTGCCCAGTCTGCGGGCAAACAAGTCGTCAAGATGATTTTTTTCGGAGTTGGGTTCCATGTTCGTTCGTTTGTTGTTCCTGCTCTGCCTTCACAATGGTGGCCTGTAGGATGGCTCTGGCCCGGCTTAGCTGCGATTTCGACGTCCCCTCCGAGATACCCAGCAGATCAGCGATCTCGGCGTGGCTGTAGCCTTCAATGGCATATAGGTTGAAGACGGTCCGGTATCCATCCGGTAGCTGATTGACCATGCGCAGCAAATCATTTTCGTGGATGGCCGAGTCTGCCCACACGTAATCCGGCTCGACGGACGCGTCTTCGATGGGTATCTCCTGCCGCCACTGTTTATTTCTTCGCAAAAACATCAGCGACTCAGTCACCATCACTCGTCGAATCCAGCCTTCAAAACTGCCATTCTCCCGAAACTGATCGATTTTTTCAAAGACGCGCATGAAGCCGTCGAGCATCACTTCTTCCGCATCGTCCCGGTTAGCGCAGTAGCGCATACACACGCCCAGCATTCGACCGGAAAACCGTTCGTAAGCAACCTTATGCGCCCGGCTCTCACCGCGTCGGAGCGCGGCAATGAGTTGAGTTTCGGTTGTAAAAAACGGTATAAGTCGAAGCATGAGGCTACCCTATTTACCGACAAGATGCAGCATCGGTAGGAACAGGTTGCATCAGCCCCCAAAATTTTTCTATAAAAAAAGGGACTCTAGTTTTAGAGTCCCGGTTGATACTTGATTCCGGCTACGTAATGTAGCCAGACTACTCGTGATATTCGAAAGTTGATCGGCGCAATAAGTATCATTACCGGTGCTACAACGGTGGCATATACCCAGCCTTCCGGGTCACCGGCAAAGTAAAACAGCATGAAACCGATCAGAAGTGCAACGCCCCCGGAGATAGCGTAACTGACGTACATAGCGCCTACAAAATAACCCGGCTCAATCTCGTACCGCAACCCGCAGTGTGGGCAATGCTCATGCATGTCATCAAAACCGCGCGGGGAATAAAATGGCTTGCAGAATATTTTACCCTGCCTACAGCGAGGACATAGCCCGTTTAATACGGCCTGCGATTTCGAGACGTTTTCCATGTTCGCGTTTGCTATTCCGGTACCACATGTAGCTTACTACCGTTACCAGCAGATAAGGAGCAGCCAGCAGGTACATGATACCAATATTTAATTGCGAAGCCACTACACTCCGGCCGTTACTGACAGTGCTTTCAACCGTACCCCGACACATAGCGCACTGTGCCAGCAGGTCCGTGTTTGCCACCACGAGCAACAATAGTATTAATGCAACAGTCCAGCGTTTCATAAGTTTGTTGTTAATGCAGGTAATAAGGCTTGATCATGAAATAAACGACGACACCCGTAATACTGACGTATAACCAAATCGGGAACGCCCATTTTACCGCTTTCACATGTCGTCCAAATTGGCCACTCAATGCGTAATAAACAGCGCGCAGCACAAACCATACGACCACTACAGAAAGCACGATATGCGACACCAATAGAAAATAATAAATCGGTCTGACCCAGCCCTGCCCCCCAAACGACGTCGACTCATTGGTCAAGTGATACAAAACGTAACTCACCAGAAAGATCGATCCCAGTGTAAATGCAGCCAACATCGTCCGCCGGTGGGCAGCTACATTGTTTTGTCTGATAAAATACAGCCCCAGCAGCAGCAACACAGCTGTTGCCGAATTGATGATCGCGTTCAGGTGTGTCAGATAGGTCGTCCAACTGCCTAAATCTACCTTTTGCCGAACACCCAACAGTACAGCTACGGCTACCGGAATCGCTATCGACAGAACATTGATGAGCCGATTGGCTTTTTGCTCCTGTACAGGCGGTATTGCTTCCATGTCTGTGTTATAGTTTACGGTATATGTCAAGCAAAACTCTGATTTCCAGCACCAGGCGATCTACGTCTTCTTTGTCCGTACCATCGTAAAAGCCGCGAACGATACCGTCCTTATCTACTAAAACCAACTTTTCGCTATGGATAAAAGTTTCGTCGGGCTTACCCGCTTTTACCCCTGCATCAACGGCCGGTAAGTAATAACCCGTCATCGCCAGATTATATATTTCCGTTTTTGATCCGGTCAGAAAATACCACTTACCCGGGATGGCATTGTGCTTCTCTGCGTACGCCTTCAACTCTGCGGGCCGGTCATGCTCTGGATCGACGGAGTAAGAGATGAATTTTATATCGGCGTTATTGACAAATATATCCTGCACCCGGGTGAGCTGCGACGCTATTTTAGGGCAGATCGTACCGCAGCGGGTGAAGAAGAAATCGGCCACGTAAATTTTCCCCTTGACAATCGACTGATCGACCGTTTTTCCATCCTGGTCGATAAGCCGAAACGGTGGTATATGCCGGTAAAGCGTATCAGTTATGACGCTCCCATCCGCCTGTGTGACCGGACCCATCCTTGGCTCACTTCTAGTAGAATCAAGCTGGGGTAAGTAGCGTGGTAATGTATAGTGGTTTTGCGTGGCAAACCGCAGGAATAAATACAGCAAAGCCGGAACCACCAGCGTTGCAACTAGTATTCCGGCTTTCAAACGTTTCGACATGATCGTAACAATCCTAGTTCAGTAATGCAACCGTCTCTTGACGACTTACACTACTATAACCAAAATTAGCTTACCAGCGATCCACAAAAATGGCGGCTCCCTCATTAAGTAGCGCGACCAGTAACCAAACCACAAAGATTACGGGCACCACTATCGCCCAAATGAGGCTTTTCACCTCATGGCGCAGGTGCATGAATTCACCAACTATGTAGAAGGCTTTTATGAGCGTCATGATTACGAAAATTGACGTCCGGAAGCCCCCGGGCTTCATAAAATAAGCCAGGGTAAATTCAACAGCTGTTATTGCAGCCAGAATCCAGAACGTCCGCCAGATTACACCCGTGTTTGCGGCTGGAATCTCGTGTAACTGTTCGGTAGCGTGTTCGTGCGATGCCATGTTGGTAGAGAATAAAGACGTTATACGAGATAGAAGAAAGTAAATACAAAGACCCAGACCAGATCAACGAAGTGCCAGTATAGACCTACTTTTTCAACCATTTCATAATGACCACGACGTTCGTATAAACCGGTAGCAGCCCGGTAGAAAATCAGGATGTTCAATATAACGCCACTAAATACGTGCGTTCCGTGAAAGCCGGTGATAAAGAAAAACAAATCAGCGAACGCCGGTGGGCCGTACTGGTTTTCAACCAGATTAGCTCCGAAGATAGTCCGTTGAACCGTTTGACCGTTTACCAGCTCACTTATGACCGTACCCGTTTCTGTACCGTGAATAAAGTGTGACCACTCCCATGCCTGGCTACCAAGGAAGGTGAAACCACCCAGAATCGTCCACAGCATGTATTTTTCGACATCTTTCCGATCCATCCGATGACCTGCTTCTACGGCAAGTACCATCGTTACACTGCTGAAGATCAGAATAAACGTCATGATACCGACGAAAATCAGCGGCAGATCAACACCATGCAAAAATGGCAACGCGTTGTATACTTTCTCCGGCGTCGGCCAGTACTGATTCGAGAACTGGAAAATCTCGCCATCGATAGTGGGGTTCCAGGCTGGATAACTGTACCGGATCAGACCATACGTAACCAACAGGGCTGAGAACGTGAAGGTATCTGAAATCAGGAAGAACCACATCATGAGCTTACCATAGCTCACTCTCATTGGTTCGACCCCACCCATCCAGGATTTCTTGTCGAACACGGCGTCCGATTCGGTAGTCAGAGGTTCGTGGGTTGCGGTAGCCGCCATGCCTTTAAACGATTATCAATGAAAATAGACTAGAAAGAAAAACAAATAAAGCCAGAGAATGTCTAGAAAATGCCAGTAAGTGGCCGCTATTTCGATTTGGTTCAGGCTTTTGGCGTGTACGTTCAATCGAAACGAAGCCCACAAGGCAAATACTAGTACGATCAATCCTGAAATCAGGTGAAAAGCGTGTAATCCGGTAAATATGTACATGAATGAACCAGCCGGGTTACCAACGAAGAACACGTTCTCGTTAACTAACTCAACCCATCCCTGAAACTGCATATACAGGAAAATCAGCCCTAGCGCAAAAGTAATGCTTATTGCTGTTTTGAGGGCGGTGAACTTGTCTTTTTTTGCCGACACATACGCCCAATGCATTGTTAGGCTGCTCAACAACAACACGCCTGAACTGTACATGAAGACAGACGGAATTTCGTATTCCAGCCAGTTTCCCTCCGCCCGCCGAACCAGATAGGCACTGGTCATAGCGGCAAAAATCATGATGATACTGACGATGAACAGCCACAAGATAAACTTGCGGGGATTCATTGATAATGTTTCCTCGGGCTCTTCAGCGAGCGCGACTTCATTCACATATTCGTTCATTGGTGCTACACTTTATCGAGTAAGTACACGATCTGAACAACCGGCAGATAGATCAGCGACCCGAACATCATTTGTAGGGCCGCTTTGTCCGTACAGGTTCTCATTAAGTGAAACGTCTGCGCCAAAAACAAGATTCCCCCAATCATAGCAACAGATGCAGAATGAATACCAGTCATTCCCAGCATATAAGGTAACCAGCCGATTGGCACCAAGAAGAGCGTATACAACATGATACGAAAGGCAGTGTCGGCATCCTTAGCCTTACCCGGCATCATTTGAATACCTGCTTTTTTGTACTCGTCAAAAGCCAACCAGCCTATCGCCCAGAAGTGCGGGAATTGCCAGAAGAATTGAATAGCAAACAGGATTCCCGGTGCCCATCCGAACTGATTTGTTGCCGCTACCCAACCAATCATTGGTGGAAAGGCGCCCGGTAATGCACCGATAAATACAGCGATTTGTCCTCTCCGTTTCAAGGGAGTGTAGACGAACCCGTATAGCAGCAGTGAAAGCACAGCCAACGCAGCTGCTCGCACGTTGAATACGTAAATGAATAGAAACAGACTCAACGAAAATAACAAGAACGACACCCAAGTCGCTTCCGCAACTGTTGCCCGACCGGTAGGTAACGGGCGTACAGCTGTACGTTTCATAAATCGGTCCGAATCTTTCTCAATAATTTGGTTGATTATATTGGCCGAGCCTGTGATTGCAATCGAGGCAATTACCAATACCACAATTTTCCACCATATTACAGTATTGGTAGCCAGGCAATAACCGAATACACCAGAAAATACAACGGCCAGTGTTAGCTTCAGTTTTATCAGCTCAATGTACACTCCTAACCGCTCTGCAACGAACTCCTTTATTGAAATGACTTTTTCCATTTAGCTGGATTCTAGTGACAATTCTCTGTCGGCGGTGGATGTGTTTCGCTGCAATGTTAGTAGTACAACCATAAATTGGATGCCGATCAACATGACAGCCAGTAGTATATGAATCGGCTGAGCAAGAGCAGGGACTGCGAAATAACCCATTATAGCACCAGTCGCAATTTCGACACAGACCATTGCTACTAATCCTGCACCCAGTTTACGAAGGATACCTGCTTGCCTGATGGCTCTTATTTTGATAATAAGATAAAAGTGAGCAGCTAAAACCAGCAGCGAGTAAGATCGATGTACGTAAAAGGGCCAATTCAATTGATCAACCCAATCCTGCCTCTGTTCGTAGCCTAAATGCTTAACAACCGCATCTAGATTGTCGCGTACTTCAGTCCCTAGAACAAGTTGAATAAAGGTGAGAATTAACACCCCTATTGCGATTGTCCGTATTTGGTACCCTGTTGCACTGCCGACCGATAGCCCAGATGCCCAGGATCGTCTATTTGAATGCACCCAGACAAATAGTAAAGCAAATACTACTAAAATAGCGAGTACTAAGTGTGCAGTTATTAAGTAGGGTGCCAGTTCAGTCGACACAACTTTGGAACCGAGCCAGCCGTTTGCCCCAATCAGTATAAACGCAGCCAAGCTACCCCAGAATAAAGGTCGGTCACGATTAAAGAAAGAGATAGATGTTATCAGGGTCGCAAAAACAAAGAAGCCTGACAAAACGCCAAGCAACCGATTTACATACTCTATCCAAGTCTTTGTCGCATTGAATACAACTTCACCTTTGAGCTTTGCTCCGTAAACTTCCTGATAATTTGGTGGTAATTGGCTTGCATGTGTAGGAGGCACCCATTGGCCAAAGCATTTAGGCCAGTCAGGACAACCCATCCCCGACCCAGTTCCCCTGACAATACCCCCTGCTAAGATTAGCAGGTAAATGATGAGTACTGTCAGGAGAGCTAGTATCCGGAAACGAGTGGTGTCAGTGCGGTTGCTTGAACTGATCATTCAGATTTTGCGCTTCAATCTCTTTCTCCAACGAGATCAACTCATTCTCGTGAGGCAAGTTTGACTCGAGCGTTTGAGAATAAGGCACGTTTTGAGGAATGAAGTCGTCCTTAGCACCTGGTTTGCTGTAATCGTACGGCCAACGATACACCGCAGGAATCTCACCGGGCCAGTTACCATGCCCCGGAACAATCGGAGTGGTCCACTCCAGCGTGTTCGACTTCCATGGGTTTTGCGTAGCACGGCGACCACGAATAAGACTGTTCACGAAATTGTAAATGAACACCCACTGCGCAGCAAAAGTAAAGATTGCCGCAAGGCTGATGAACGCATTCATGTCAGCAAAGATGTTCTTCGTAAAGTCGTAACTGGTGAACGCGTAATACCGGCGGGGGAAACCTGCGATACCAACATAGTGCATTGGGAAAAACACCAAATAGATACCCACGAATGTCAGCCAGAAGTGTATGTATCCCAAATTCTCGTTCATCATACGACCGAACATCTTAGGGAACCAGTGATAAACACCTGCTAACAAACCAAACGCTGAAGCCGCACCCATTACAAGGTGAAAGTGAGCGACAACGAAGTACGTGTCATGCAACTGAATGTCAAGTGCTGAATTACCAAGGATAATACCGGTCAAACCACCCGAGATGAAGAACGACACAAGGCCAATCGAGAATAGCATAGCCGGAGTAAACCGGATATTACCCCGCCATAGTGTCGTAATGTAATTGAATGCTTTCACAGCTGATGGAACGGCAATGATGAGCGTCAAAAACATGAAGATAGACCCAAGGAATGGATTCATACCCGACACAAACATATGGTGCGCCCATACGATAAACGCAAGGAAAGCAATACCCATCATCGAGGCAATCATGGCCCGATAACCGAAAATTGGCTTACGTGAATTCGTTGCAATGATTTCTGACGTCATACCCAGCGCTGGCAGCAACACAATGTATACCTCAGGATGGCCCAAGAACCAGAATAAGTGCTGGAACAAAATCGGGCTACCACCTACGTTCGGCAATGCTTCACCGTTCACGTAGATTTCCGACAAGTAGAAACTAGTACCGAAGCTACGGTCGAAAATTAGCAGCAGGGAAGCTGAGAGAAGAACTGGGAACGAGATCAAGCCTAGTACCGCCGTCAGGAAAAAGGCCCAAATCGTCAGTGGTAACTTGCTGAACGACATGCCCCGTGTGCGTAGGTTAATAACTGTTGTGATGTAGTTAATACCACCTAACAGCTGTGACACGATGAACAGCGACATACTGCTCAACCAAAGCGTCATACCCAATTCCGAGCCCTTGTGTGCCTGCGGCAACGCACTCAACGGTGGATAAACTACCCAACCACCGGCAGCAGGACCAGTTTCAATAAACAACGATATGAGCATCACTGCACTGGCTATAAAGAAAAACCAGTATGACAGCATATTCAAAAATCCTGACGCCATATCCCGCGCACCAACCTGAAGCGGAATAAGGAAGTTAGAGAACGTTCCGCTCAGGCCGGCCGTCAGCACAAAGAACACCATGATTGTACCGTGCATAGTAACCATAGCAAGGTAAAAATCAGGGTCGAGTTTGCCCGTCTCATCAATCCAGGTACCCAAGATAGGTTTCAGGAACCCCATTTTCATGTTAGGAAAACCTAACTGTAAACGGAACATGACCGACAGGCTGATACCGATAATTGACCAGATAATTCCGGTAATCAGATACTGCTTCGCAATTGTTTTGTGATCTTCAGAGAAAACATATGTGCGCCAAAAACTCTGTGGCTCGTGGTGATCATGTACATCAACATGAGCCACAGCAACCTGTGAGCTAGATTCTACAGTCGCCATAGTATTTGATTTAAAATAGGTTCAATCTTATCGTACAGTAGCAGTAGCTGCTACGTTTACACCACCTTGCTGCACCGATGCAGTTGTACTGTCAGCGGGAGCGGCTCCGTCTAAATACTTAGCAGCTTTTGCTTTCAGACTCGACGGAATACGGCTAGCCAACTCAGGTGTTGTAGTAAGCAATGGTTTCTGCTCCTTACACCATGCCTGCCAGGTAGCTTCGTCTTCAACAATCAAACGAATGCGCATAGAAAAGTGACCCCGACCACAAACTTCAGTACAAGCAATCTCGTACCCGAAATTAGGATTTCCAGTGATGTTGCGCATCTCGTCAGTCGTCTTATCCGCAGTGAATGCAAATCGGGTAGGCATACCCGGAACCGCATCCATTTTCACGCGCATGTGTGGAATGAACACACTGTGTAGTACATCCCGCGCTCTGATTTTAAGCAGAATCGGTTTGTTTACTGGAATATGAAGTTCCGTTGTGCTGGTAAAATCATCAAACGAGGCCTCGTCTGTATAGTCGATACCAGTATCGTTGGCGTTATCAATCAACTTGTAGTTATATGCACCCAGCTTGTTATTGTCCACACCAGGATAACGTACAATCCAGTTAAACTGCTTTCCAACGATCTCAAACGTCTGCGCGTTTTCAGGAGCTTCTGCCATTATATCCCGCCAAGCACGCCATCCTGTGAAAACCAGAACAGCCATAACAACAGCGGGGATCACCGTCCAGATTAATTCGAGCTTGTGATTTTCTGGATAATAAGCCGCTCTGCGACCTTCCTTGTGTTGATATTTCCAGGCAAAAATGAATAGAAGCGCATTGGTCGCAACAAAGGCGAACGTGATAACGCCCATCGATAACCAGAATAGAGTATCTGTACGACGACCGTGTGGTGATGATGCTTCAGGCAGGAAAAACTGCCGGGCGTACAGGAACGACCAAACGAAGCCAATTATACCCAGCACAAAGAAGATCAGGAAAAGAACCCCGTTGATGCGGTTGCTTGTCACTGAAAACTCGCCTTCAGCCGCTCCATTCGCATTCCTTACAACAGCTGCCATCCGAGACACGACCATTGCAGCCAAGCCCAGGAAGATCACCGATAAAATGGCGATTATGTAGATCATAGAAGTAATGAGTTATTAGTTAATATCGTGGTGCAGCGACTCTTCCAGCATTGGATGGTGCTTAGGAATCAGGTTAGCTTTTTCCAGCTGACTGTAAACACTCCACACAAATCCCGATGCAAAAATCAGAATCATACCAAACTCCATCGGACCGAAGCCAGCATGTGAACCGACTGTTCCAGGCATAATGTTTACGTAGAAATCAAAATAGTGCCCGATTACAATACCCCAAGCCGCAACTTTCAAAATTACGTTTGTCCGCTTCGATGCCGTTGTCATTAGAACAAGGAAGGGAAAGACAAAATTCAGGATAATGTTAATAAAGAACGGAGCTTTGTAGATACCACCAAAACCGCTAAAGATCTCCCGATAGTGAATCGTTTCTTCAGGTAAGTTAGCGTAGTAAATCAGCATAAACTGAGCGAACCACACATACGTCCAGAATATACTGAACGCAAACATAAACTTACCCAAATCATGTAAGTGGCTGGCAGTGACAACTTTTAAGAGTCCCTGCTCCTTCAGCATGATTACAGTTAAGGTAATGATAGCAAGTCCTGTTACATGCCAGCTAGCCAGTGTGTACCAGCCAAACATCGTGCTGAACCAGTGTGTATCAATAGACATCACAAAATCCCAGGCAGACGTCGATGATGTTACAGCGAACACAACCAGAAAGATGACACCAACACGTAAACTTTTGTAGTAGTATTCGGTACCAGCCGAGAGATCTTCCTGCAACGAGTACCCGCGAATTACACGCCATAGCATGTACCACAATACGAAGTACAGTGCAATACGAATGACATAGAACGGCGTGTTCAGAAAGCCATGCTTGCCAGCGATAATGGGATCGTATTCAGGGCTTGCCTTGTCGTACAGCCCGGGATTTGTCCAGTGGAATAGATCATGCCCCGCGATGAAAAACACGGCTAGCACAACAATACCCATAATCGGCAGATAAGCAGGAAGTGCTTCCGGTACCCGCTTAAAGGCCACTGACCAACCAGCCTGAGCCAAATAGTTATATGACATGAAGAACATGCCTATCACCGAAGCACCCGTGAAATAAATGGCGTTCAACCATACGTTAGCCCACAGTCGGTTTGTCCATTTGTAAGCGTGATGAGCCGCACCTTCTGCATGTTCTGCACCAGCAGCTGCGTGAGCGGCACCATGTGCTTCATGACCACTGCCAGAAGCTGCCAGGAAGCAACCTAGAGCGACCAGCACAATGCCTGCGCCCAGTCCCATGAGTACCCGGCGTTTTGAGTCAGCCGTAAATTCAAACTGTTCGTCAATAGACGGTATTGCGTGAGCCGATGCCATTCTAAATAAATTTGCTGTTTTGCTTTATTCAGACCCCGATAGTGTACTGATCTGATTGCCAGCCTAAATTAACCTTGTTGCAGTTTGTGAACGTACTGAACAATCTTCCAACGATCGTCAGGAGTAACCTGCGAACCATGTGGCCACATACGCCCCTTCCCATTCGTGATGACATGGAAGATGTGTCCATCATTAAGCGTTTTCAGCGCATCGGATGAGTAATTGGGTACCCCTTTGTACTGAGCAGCAACGGGTCCATCTCCTTTTCCACCTTCACCGTGGCAATGCTGGCAGTACCGGCCATACAGTACTTTACCATCGGCCAGTGACTGCTCTGTCTGCGGAATCGGATTCGTCAATACCCGTTCTGATACACCTATGCTGTCACTCGGAATGTTGTACAACATAAGGTCAGCGCTTGTACTGTCACCAGTACCAAACTTTGTTTGATAATTTGGACGGGCAACTGTTCCGGCGGCTGGTAAACGCATGTTTAGCCCCATCGGGTTTACATTGTTCTGCCTCACCTGACGATAGGGTTCATACCCAACCGCGTCGTACATCTGTGGAGCATACTCGAGTCCTGTGTTATCGTGTCCCCGCTTGCAGCTAGAGCTAACAACGACCAGACTCATTAGAGTCAGTGTTGCGATGCCCATATTATATGCTGTTCTGATCATGGCTGAAATTAAAACTGCTTGACGTTTACCTCTGCGGCTCCTGACCGTTTAAGGATGCCCTCAATATCGCCCTCTCCAATGCTATTCTTACTCATGTCGATAGTCATAGCGAACTTGTTGTCTGTCGTTCTAAGATCATACATGAGCGGTTTGACAGTAGGCCCTAATCCATTTGACAACAGGAAAGTACCAACCATACCCAATGCACTGAACAGCACTGTAAGCTCGAAGAAGATCGGCACGTAAATAATTGGCGAGTAAGAGTCTTTACCGCCAACTACCATAGGCCAGTCGTACCCTTCAGTGTAGAAGGTCAGCAAAATTGCCGTAAGCGTACCGGTAAGACCGAATAGAAAAGCGGCAATCCCCAACTTGGTGCGTGGGTGTCCTAGTGCTACATCGAGACCGTGGATCGGGAACGGGGAATACACTTCATGAATTTTCACTCCCGCTTCCCGTACGTCTTTCACTGCCTGCAATACGACATCATCGTCGTCATATATGCCTACCAGAAACTTACTGTTGCTATGCGCGTCTGACATAATCAGGACTTGTTAATTAATTACTGCTCCGTTCCAGCGAATACAGCCAATTGGTTAATCAATATTCTTGTTGAACGTTGGATTCGTCACCCGCTCACCCTTAGCGACTCCAGATACTGAAGCTGGTAGCCTTTCTGATGATGACTTGATTACTGTTTTCACTTCCGCCATATTGACAACTGGCAAGAACTTTGAAAACAGAAGAAACAGGGTGAAGAAGAGACCAAACGAGAAGATGTAATCGCTGATGTCGAACAGTGTTGGGTGAAACATTGCCCAGCTAGATGGCAGATAATCACGGTGTAGCGATGTTACAATAATAACGAACCGCTCAAACCACATTCCGATGTTCACGACTACCGACAGGGTGAATGTCCAGACAATGCTACGACGAATAGCACGTGACCAGAATAGCTGTGGTGAAATCACGTTACACGTCATCATAGCAGCATACGCCCACCAGTATGGTCCCGTAGCGCGGTTAATGAACGCATAACTTTCAAATTCAACTCCAGAGTACCAGGCAATAAAAAACTCTGTCAGGTAAGCCACACCAACAATAGAACCTGTCAACGTAATTACCTTGTTCATCGACTCGATATGCTCGATGGTGATGTAATCTTCCAGTTTGAATACGACCCGTATAATCAACACTAGGTTTTGCACCATCGCAAAGCCAGAGAAGATAGCACCAGCAACGAAGTAAGGCGGGAAGATTGTAGTATGCCAACCCGGAATAACCGAAGTAGCAAAGTCCATACTTACGATTGTGTGTACCGAAAGTACCAGGGGAGTCGACAGACCAGCCAGAATCAAACTGATGTATTCATAACGAGCCCACGTCTTGGCGGACCCGTTCCAACCCAATGAGAAAGCACCGTATATATAACGTGATACTTTACTACGGGCGCGGTCACGAATCGTTGCCAAATCGGGCAACAGGCCCATGTACCAGAACACCAGCGATACAGTAAAGTAGGTACTAATGGCAAATACGTCCCAAACAAGAGGTGATTTGAAGTTTACCCACAGTGACCCCAATGTGTTTGGCAAGGGTAGCGCCCAGTAAGCCAGCCATGGACGGCCCATGTGCATCAGAATGAAACTGGCAGCACAGAGAACGGCGAAGATCGTCATAGCTTCGGCTGCACGGTTGACGGCAGTCCGCCACTTCTGGCGAAACAATAACAGGATAGCCGAAATAAGCGTACCGGCGTGACCAATACCTACCCACCACACAAAGTTGGTGATGTCCCAGGCCCAGCCTACGGTTTTATTCAGGCCCCACACACCCAGACCCTCCCACCAGGTCCAGAATACGCAGGCAGCTCCGTAAATAAGCACAACAACAGCAATCGTGAATGCGATTGTCCACTCTCGGGTTGGTTTGCCTTCAACCTGCCTGCTGATGTCCTCCGTTACGTCGGCATAGGTTTTACCACCGGTGACGAGAGGAGTTCTTACGGCTGATGTAACATGCGACATATTGTTACTATTTTCTGTTGTAAACGATTGGTTGATTAACCCGAAGTCTGGCTACGCCAGAACTCCTTGTTCACTCACTTTGCTTAAGCTTCGGCCGTTTTCTGAACACGTTCCTGTTTTGGCCCTTCGTCTTTGTTACGAATTTTGGTCAGATAGGAAATTTGCGGACGAACGTTAATTTCTTCCAGCACGTGGAATGCACGCCCTTCACGCTCAACTTCGAGTGTCTGCGTAATCGTGCTTTCCGGGTTATTCATATCACCGAAGATGATTGCTTCCGTTGGGCATGATTGAGCACAGGCGACCTGCACTTCATCAGGCATCAACCGACGGCGCTCTTTCTTAGCAGTCAGCTTCGTTTCCTGAATACGTTGTACGCAGAACGAGCATTTTTCAATTACACCCCGCGAACGAACAGTGACGTCGGGGTTGATAACCATCTTACCCAGATCATTATTGAAATGGTAATCAAAGTTATCGTTATCGAAATACTTGAACCAGTTGAAACGGCGTACTTTATAAGGACAGTTGTTAGCACAATAGCGAGTTCCCACGCAACGGTTGTACGTCATCTGGTTCAGACCTTCCGTGCTGTGAGTCGTTGCAAGTACAGGACATACTGTCTCACAAGGTGCGTTACTACAGTGCTGACAAAGCATTGGCTGGAAGGTAACTTCCGGATTAGCCGAAGCAATCTCCAGTGCCGAGTAATCTTCTGCTTCAGCGTCGCTACTGTAATAACGGTCAATACGCATCCAGTGCATTTCCCGCCGATTGATCACTTCTTCACGACCAACTACCTGGATGTTGTTCTCGGCATTACAGGCAACTATGCAGGTACCACAACCAATGCATGAGTTCAGGTCGATCACCATACCCCATGAATGGTTCGGCTTGCCGTAACCATTCCACAGAGAGATATCCGTCGGTGCCTTAGGACCTTCCGACGTTTCAACATGCGGAATGTATCGACCAGCCTGTGGGTCTTTGACGTAGCTGGCAAGAATTGACTCCTGCAAGACCGCCTGACGGCCCATTACCGTTTCGTGCGTTTGCGTCTGCGCGATTTCCCGACGACCACTCGCTTTCGCTACGGTAGCCGTGAAAGCTGTCATCATGACAACACCATTACTGATACTGGTAAACGGAAATACGTTCTTACCAACACCATTGGCTGATCGGCCAGCTTTTTCACGACCGTATCCGATAGCGACTGACACTGTGTTATCAGCCTGACCCGGCTGAACCAAAACGGGCAGGTCAACCGATTTACCATTTACGGTAATCGTAACCAGATCATTTTGCGCCAGATTCATATCAGCAGCTGTCTTTTGCGAGATAGCCGCGTAGTTATCCCAACAAGCCTTCGTGACAGGATCTGGTAACTCCTGAAGCCAGGGGTTGTTGGCAACTGAACCAGCTCCCAGCCCTACTTTCTCGTACAACGCCAGTTCCATACCCGTCCCTGGCTTGTAACGTTGCGCAATAGACGCTGCTGCTGCGGCTGTGTTGCCAGCAAACGAAGCTGTTGAAGCTACTTTTGCTTTATTCGGCTCAAACAAACCATCGTGCAGACACTTAACCCAGAACTCATCAAACGAACCAAATCCGGTTGCCTGCGGGAAATAATTAGTGCGCCAGAAGTTTTTCAGATATACCTGAAAATCGGCCGGACGTCCCGCCCATTTAAGCAAGCTCGACTGGAACTGGCGCGTGTTATAAATTAGCGTAATCGCTGGCTGCGTCAGACTGTAAAAACCTTGGTGCGGCTCAGCATCACCCCAACTTTCCAGAAAATGAGGAGCCGGGGTTATGTATTTTGCTAACGACGCAGTTTCATCAGCGCGGTCGGCAAATGATACCGATAACGCAATTTTTGGTAACGCTTCGGCCAGTTCAGCACCGCGTGCGTGGTCATACACTGGGTTTGCGCCATAAAACAGCACAGCACCTATCCGACCAGCTTTCGCGTCGTTAATAAAGGTGTTCATCTGCTGGTCGTTACCCTGACGGTAATTGACCGGTGTCCCCAAATCAATCGTACTCCCGTAACTGCCCAACAGGCTGTTGAGCGCATTGACTATTATCTGAACACTAGGGTCGTTTGATCCTGAAACAACCAACGCTTGCCCGCGTGCGGCAGCTAGATCAGCAGCTGCTTTGTCCAGATACTGTACCTCTACAGACGGAGCACTGATGGCAGTTCCGCCTAATTTGGCAGCTACTTTGTTGTAAAGAGCAGCTACGACAAGCCCTTCCTGCGATGGCTTTATGGCTCCACGATAATCGGCATTTGACCCGGTCATTGACAGACCCGTTTCAAACTGATATAGCCGTGACATGGTTTTTTTACCATTACCAACAGCACCGATCTTACGTGTCTGGATGTACGTCTTTGCGTTTTCCAGAGGAGCAATCCAGGTGCCGAGGAAATCAGCCCCGACGCTAACAATTGTTTTCGCTTTACTGAAGTCGTAGGAAGGAATTACCGCCTGCCCAAACGACTGCTGGTTTGCCAGCACCATACCATAGGCCGACGTAGCATCATACATGATGTGCTGGGCTGTCGGGTATCGGGTAATGAAATCAGCGATAACCGCCTTCGTGGCCGGGCTAAGTATCGTACCTGTCACAATACGAATGGCTCCGCCACGCGTGGCAACCGAAGCTAGTTGTGTTCCGATTTCCCGGTCGGCCGTAGCCCAGTCGATCTTGGCCTCACCTCGCTGCGGGCTTTTCAGCTTATCAATGTCATACAGCGACAGTACCGAGGCCTGAACGCGTGCTGTGGTTGCTCCCTTTGTAATACTCGACTGTGGATTTCCCTCAATTTTGATTGGCCGACCTTCGCGTGTTTCAACCAGAATAGCAGCATAATCGCCACCATCTGTGTATGTCGACGCGTAGTAGTCGGAAATCGACGGGAATGTGCCAACCGGCTTATTAATATACGGGATAGCCTTATGTACAGGCGTTTCGCAGGCAGCTAATGATACAGCAGCCATCCCGAAACCCATTGCTTTCAGAAAATCACGACGTTGGGTGTTTGAACCGCCCAGTAGACCCTGTAGGTCTTCAGATGAGTCGGTCAAATCAGGGTT
This sequence comes from uncultured Spirosoma sp., assembly GCA_964581865.1. Taxonomy (GTDB): domain Bacteria; phylum Bacteroidota; class Bacteroidia; order Cytophagales; family Spirosomataceae; genus Spirosoma. The sequence continues at coordinate 66,011 of CAZOQC010000015.1, read as the reverse complement.
GCTGAACTCGCTGTTTGCATGCTTAACAAACGTCGCATCGTTGCGCAGCTCTTCTACCCCTTTCCAATACCGTTTAGATGTATTTTCCATGCTTGTTATAATCCAGCAATCGCTGGAATGAATAATGGGTACGTTATAACGAACAGAAAACCAGTGTGTGGGCTGTCAGTTCGCTAGTCATGGATCTTAATAATGGCACTTCGAACACTCCAAGCCACCGATATTTGCGACTTTCAGTGGTTCTTTACTGTCTTTGCTATGCAACGCAACCAGCTTATCGTAGTACCCGTTGCCCTTCGTATTAACTTCCGTGCGACGGTGACAATCAATACACCAGCCCATTGTTAACGACGACCGCTGTTCTACAACTTCCATTTTCTCGATCTCTCCATGGCACGTCTGGCATTGAACGTTACCGACGTTGACGTGCTGGGCGTGGTTGAAATAAGCCAGATCAGGCAGATTGTGAACCCGAATCCACTCGATGGGCTGATTGTTCTCGATGGCCGCGTAAATCTTCTGAATCTCCGGAGACTCTTTTTTGATTACCCCGTGGCAGTTCATACAGATGTTGGCAGCCGGAATCGTAGCACTTTTGCCTTTGTTCACACCCGTATGGCAATAGTTACAGTCGATCTTGTACTGGCCAGCGTGTAACTTGTGCGAGTAAGCAATAGGCTGTTTCGGTGCGTAGCCCTGCTGAACGCCAATGCTGTAAGCGCCGTCTATCGTTTCCTTGGCTACAACCAGCAAAAACAGCCAGATGACAATTGAACGAAGTGTCGAGTTATTGAACGCATCCGACGCCCCCTGCTTCAACCGCTGTGCGAGTGACGACTGAGGTGCCATTCCTTCGGTAGTGACCGGCGAAACCGCTTTCGACAGGATCGTGGCAATAGCCAGCAACACCCCAAGCACCAGCACCATCACGATCAACAACGCAACCAGTACGATAGTAAACAACTCCGAAGGACCGGAAGCGGCCCCACCAGCTGAAGCTGTTGTTGCCCCTTTCTGGTCGGTGGTGCCACCGCCACCAGTGGCTTGCGCAGGTGCGCCCTGCTGATCGATGTAAGCGAGGATACCGTCGATATCAGCATTTGTCAGGCTAGGAAAGCTTGACATCTGAACCTTACCAAACTTGTTAAAAACCTGGTTGGCATAAGCATCACCGCTGGCAACCACAGCCGATGAATTTTTGATCCACTTGTACAGCCATTCCTTACCGGGTGTACGTTGCTGAACGCCTTTTAGACCAGGACCAACCAATACATCATCACCTGTTGAGTGGCACTGTGCACAGTTGTTCGTAAACAGTGTTTTTCCTTTCTCAGCATCGCCACCCCCACCTGCGGGAGCAGCGGCAGCAGCTGGCGCAGCCCCAGCTGGAGCTGCCGCTGCAGATGAGTCCTGGGCGTATGACCGTCCACTGCCTACCATCAGCGCCAAAGCCAGAGACGCGGTCCCTAAAACTTTGTATAAATGGCTCATTTCGAGACGCATTTTAATTGATTGAATCAACATAAACACTACTACCTTTTTCTTGGCTCACAAAAGTACGACACGATCACTGCATAGGCAAAAATTGACCTTTAGTTATTTTTTGCCACATTTTTATTTATAAACGTTCTAATCAATTCAAATAATTGACCTGTTTTTACCCCGCGTCAACCAGACCAGTGTACTGACCTACAACGAAAAGAACCATTCGCTTGTCTCCACACTACATGGAGGTAAACGAATGGTTCTTTTCAATCATAATGAAGAGGTTCCGAGCGGATTCGAACCGCTGTACGAGCTTTTGCAGAGCTCTGCCTAGCCACTCGGCCACGGAACCGTTGTACCCTCAGCGTGCCCTTGCGGACGGCTTTGGGAGTGCAAATATAGGTCTTAATCGATTACGATTGATTCGGACATAAAAAAAAGCCCTGCACTTGGCAGGGCTTTTTGACAATTCTCAACAGTGTCGACCTAGTTGCGGCCTTCCATCTGCTCTTTCAGGGCTGCAAGCGCGTCGAGATCACCTAGCGTTGCACCACGCTCTGGCTGACTCGATGTTTGCGCAGGTTTTGCTGAAACAGCTTTGGGTTTCGACTCGCGAACCGGCTCGTTTTTCTCTTGCCAGGTACGTGTGTGCGACAACATGATACGCTTCTCATCTTTCGAGAACTCCGTCACCCGGAAGTCGAGCGACTCGCCTACTTCAGCGAACGTTCCATCTTCTTTGGTCAGATTCTTCAGTGACGAGAAACCTTCGATACCATAAGGCAACTCAAGCGTGGCCATTTTGTCGTTTTTGCTGATGATCGTGCAACGGTGTACGGTACCAACAGCAAACACAGACTCGAATGTATCCCATGGGTTTTCTTCGAGTTGCTTGTGACCTAATGCAAGACGGCGGTTGTCGATGTCCAGTTCAAGCACAACTACGTCCAGATTTTCACCAACCTTGATGAAATCCGATGGATGCTTGATTTTCTTCGTCCACGACAGGTCTGATACGTGTACCAGTCCGTCGATGCCTTCTTCGAGTTCCAGGAACAGACCGAAGTTGGTCAGGTTACGGACAACACCTGTATGCTTCGTACTGACAGCGTATTTCGTACGCAGTTCAGGACGAGTCCAAGGATCTTCCGTCAGTTGCTTGATACCCAGCGACATTTTCCGGTCGTTACGATCCAGCGTCAGCACCTGTGCTTCTACTTCGTCACCAACTTTCAGGAATTCCTGCGGGTTACGCAAGTGCTGCGACCACGACATCTCTGACACGTGGATCAGCCCTTCTACGCCCGGCATAATTTCGAGGAACGCACCGTAATCGGCGACATTCACGATCCGGCCTTTGACTTTCGAGCCAACCTGAATATCTTCTGACAGCGCATCCCATGGGTGAGCCTGCAGTTGCTTCATACCCAGCGAAATTCGCTTCTTATCTTCATCGAAGTCAAGTACAACGACATTGACCTTCTGGTCGAGGTGAAGTACTTCCGATGGGTGGCTGATACGGCCCCATGAAATATCAGTGATGTGCAGCAGACCATCAACACCACCCAGATCGATGAAGACACCGAAGTTGGTCATGTTTTTGATCACGCCTTCCAGTACCTGACCTTTCTCGAGGTTGTTCAGGATCTGAGCGCGTTGTGCTTCAAGGTCTTTCTCGATCAGGACTTTGTGCGAAACAACGACGTTGTCATTTGCATAGTTGATCTTGACGACCTTAACTTCCATCTTCTTGCCAACAAATACGTCGAAATCACGGATCGGCTTAACGTCGATCTGCGAACCGGGCAGGAAGGCTTCAATGCTGAAAATATCGACAATAAGACCACCTTTGGTCCGACGCTTCACAAAACCATCGATAACGAGGTCTTCATCAAGCGCACGCTGAATCTTCTGCCAGGCGGTAATAACTTTCGCTTTCTTGCGCGACAGCACCAGCTGACCGTTCGGGTCTTCCTGATTTTCTACGTATACTTCTACTTCATCGCCCATTTTGAGTTCGGGCATGTCCCGGAACTCGGAAGCAGGTACAAGACCATCCGATTTGAAGCCGATGTTGAGCAGAATCTCACGATCCGTAATCCCAACGACGGTTCCCATTACAACTTCTTTCTCTTTTACTTCCGACAACGTATTGCCGTACATTTCCAGCATCTGGTCGCGCTCTGTGTCCGAATAGCCGCTACCGAATCCTTTGTTGTCTGCCCGATCCCAATCGAAAGCAGGCATTTCGCGCTGTTGCGTTTTGCTCATAAAAAATGGTTTCCTGACCCGCTCAGTACATCAGTCCGTGGGTCAAGGGCGAACTGACTTTTAGGTTTGAAATTTTCCTTCCGAAAAAGGATTGCAAAGATAGCAAAAGGCTACTATAAAAAGTTTCAAAATGTTGATAACAAGTAGGAAAGCTCGTGTAAAAGCGCATTGCCTCCGGGTCAATCGTCACGATGACGTGACTGACCCGGAGGCAATGCGCTTTTGTGAGTTTATTCGTTACTGAAATGCTTTCTCTTTGCGAGCTAGAAAGGGGAGCCAGCTTTCTTCGATAGACCCTGAGAAGTCGCGTAGGAAAACCAGGAACGTCGGTTTGTATGGCTTCTGACGCAGTTTTAGATTCGCTTCTTCGGGGGTATAGTCTCCTTTGCGCGAATTACACCGCTTGCAGGCCGTTGCCAGATTATCCCAACTGGTTTTTCCGCCCCGCGATTTCGGGAGCACGTGATCCAACGTCAACTCATCACTAGTGCCGCAATATTGACAGCGGTGGTCGTCGCGTTTGAAAATGTTCTGCCGGGTAAGCATCACGCCCTTATACGGCAGATTGACGTAGCGGTGTAACCGTATAACGGTCGGCATTGGAAACTCAGCAGAAATAGTTCGGAGTTTGAGCAACTCAGATTCAGCAACGAGTTCGGCTTTATCTAAATAAACCAGCAAAAATGCCTTCGGGACGGAGCAGATGCTGAGTGCACTGTAATCTTGATTTAAGACTAATACTTTCCTGCCCATATCGCGTTTGAATGCCTCTGTACGGTAGCAAGTTACAGAGTTATCCACATAACAGCAAGAGCCGTGGAAAAATTACAATTTACACCGATAGGGCGTTTTCTCATTATCGTTCGCGTTGCATATCCCGCTGGGCATCACGCTCTTTGATACTATCACGCTTGTCGTACAGCTTTTTGCCTTTCGCCAGGGCGATGTCCAGCTTGGCAAACCCCCGGTCGGTTGTGAACATACGTATGGGTACGATGGTAAGGCCCTGATCTTTGAGGGTTTCAGCCAGCCGTCGCAGCTCGCGTTTGGTCAGCAATAGTTTGCGATCACGAAGGGGTTCGTGATTGTAATGAGTCCCTTCAGAATAGAGGGCTATATTCATCTGACGGACGTACAACTCGTCGTTCAGCAGTAGGCAATAAGCATCCTGTAGATTTACTTTTCCCTGCCGCACCGATTTGATTTCGGTGCCTGTCAGTGCAATACCAGCAGTGTATGTTTCGAGAAAGCTGTATTCAAACGACGCCCGACGATTACGAATGTCGACACGTTTAACGATAGACGAAGAGGCCATAACAGTCCAATAAGGTCGGCAAAGGTAGCCGTATTAGACAGAAACGCGGGGAGACTGTCACAGGTTTGTGACCGAAGCAGAGTTTACCTTTCCCAAGAGCATTGACAGGTCGCCTGGCGGGCCGGTGTTTTCGTTGTAAAAACGGTAGCGAAGTCACAGCCTCAAGACCCGGTACAGCACCGGCCCAAGCCACGGCGATATGAGCAGTCCACACGAAATATACCCGTGAGCTACTGCTTGTGAATTGGGCAAAAACAATGCCTGAACTGATATAGACTAGCTTTTATACGAAACTAGCCAGACTAACTTTTCGGATTGAAAAGAAGCAAATCGTTGATGTTACTTTAACAAAACGGGCGCAAACAGCAACAATAATAGTGCCATGACCTGAATACGCTGTTACACTCTTATCAATAAATAAGGGACGATATTCACATGAACATCGTCCCTTATTTACTGAGAGAAGGTAGCTTACTTTTTGGTGGCAGGAGCTGGTTTATCTTTATATTCTTTGTTTAACCCATCAAGCACAACCTGCGTGCGGTCGCCGGAAGGGTCTGCAAACAGAATACCGCCACCTTTCGTGTAACCCAGTACGAACTCGTACTTGTTGGTCGCATTCACTTTTTTCAGATAGTCGTAGATCTGATCGTATAGCTGCTTGTTTTTGTTCTGTTCCTCAACAGCCAGATTCTGCGCAGCCCGTTCGCGGTAAGCTAACAGATCCTGCTGTTCCTTTTGCAGTGAGGCCTCAGTTGCCCGGCCTTGCTCCTGCGTCATGGTTGCTGCCCGCTGCTGGAAAAACGCTGCTTTATTCTGAAGATTACGGCCTTTGGTAGCCAGATCGTTTTCCAGTTGAAAACGTTTGCTTTCCAGTACCTTCTGGGTGTCTTTGAAGAAATCGTATTTGGTCAGCAGTGAATCGACGTTGACATACACGATGTCGCGACCTTTCACAGCCGCAGGTTTAGCGACTACCGACTCAGCCTCTGGCTGACGGTCTTTGAAGTGGAGATAGTACAAAACGGCGACGGCGACAGCCAGCACAACATTGATAATCAGTGAGGCATTCTTCACAGGTAATCGACTTGGTTGGTGATAGTTTGTCCGACAAAGGTAATAGTTTACGCGTTTTTCGGGGTATGAGCCACCGGGTTTATAGACCGCCGGACGAAAAAGCCGGTCAGACCTGCCAGTCCGCCAACCAGACCACTCAGCATACCTGTCACCACCAGCGGTAGCGCTACCGAACTGGATTTAAAAAGCAGTGATCCCATACGTCCCGTAAAAATGCCGTCAGTGCGCAGATGAATGGCAAGGGCATAGAGCAGCCAAACAAGTGCAACGCCCAAAAAACCGGCGATAAATGCCTGACCACCACTCGTGCTGCGCCATACGCACACGGCAAATGCAACAATCGCCAGACTCCACCACGGTAGCACCAGCTGCGCCAGCGCACTGAGTAACAGAATAAGCACAATCTGAATCATAACTATTGATCGTCAGTAGTTTACTTGAGTGTAAGGTGCCGTTGAATGCGCGGGTGTTTCACCTGTGATGACGTAAAATAGAGCAGTTCGTTTAGCTTACCCTGCCGCCACGTTTCAACCATGTTTATGTAATACGGACTGCCGGGATTACCTGATTGCCCACCCGGGTAAACGCCATACGCTCTCGGTTGTGGCCCCAACGCGACGACCATCCGCCAGGACGGCCCCGTTCGTTCGGTCGTTGCGTTGACGATACCGGCACCACCACCAACGTCGAGATTCAGGACACTGAACGCATCAAGGCCAGGAATCAGGTGGCGAATGCCGGTGCTTTTGTAAGGTCCCCATGCCCAGGATTTACCAACCGCCCCGTATTTGCGGGTCAGGGTGTCGCAGGCAGCCCGGAAGCTCTGCTGTACGATCTGGGGCAAGTGTTCCCGAATGGGGGTTTTGGTGTTGTCGAACCAGCGAGAACCCGTATCACGCTTGATGAGTGTCAGTGTGCGGTCGAAGGTTGGTGGTCGCATGGGCAGGGTATCGCCCTCGTTGAAATCGTCGGCCCAGATCGCGCGCATCAATTGACTTGTCCACTCCGTGAAGATTGTTGGCCCAATCTCGCTGGCGTCATTGTTCATTTTCCACTGGTTGAGCGTACGCAAGGCCTGCTGCTCGGCTGGTTTCAGCCCCTTCTCAGTCAGTAACGGCAGCAGAATGGGCAGAGCATCGGCTGCACGGAGGTTGTATACGTCACTTTGTAACTGCCGCAGACTGTCGACGGTAGCTCCCTGCATCTGCGCCAGCCGGTTGTTTATCCGCTGGCCCCGTTCGTAGGGCGCAAACATCCAGTTGAGGTAATACGGGTACGTCGGATCGGTAGACGATTGGTTCGCCGAACTAACGAAATGGCGGGGCGGATTTTTTACAATCGGATTCTGTTCGGCGGGGATATAGCCATGCCAGTCGTCGGCGGGATTGGTACCGTCGAGCATGAACTTCCCCTGCTCCCGCCATTTAAGCGGAAACCGGCCGTTGGGCGAGATAGCGATGTCCTTCTCATTGTCGGCGAAGACGAAGTTTTGCGCCGGAGCCACATAGTACGTCAGTGCCTTCTGATAGTCAGTAAAGTTTCGGGCACGGTTGAGTTGGTAGAAGCAGATCAACTCGTTCGATGGCTTGTGCGCAATCCATTGAGCCGCGTAGCCAACGGGTATGTTTCGCTTGAAGGCTTTCTCCCCGGCTTCGTACACCACCGGCCCATGATGCGTGTACAACACGGTATCGTTGACCGTCGGCTGCCCTTTTACGGCAATCTGCTCGATACGTCGGCGGACCGGTTTCCAGCGGTTATCGTGCCAATACTCCCTGCGCGATGCGTCCCGGAATTTGACGGCGTAAAAGTCCAGCACATCAGACCCGACGTTGGTGACGCCCCAGGCTACGTCTTTGTTGAATCCGATAATTACGTTGGGTGATCCGGGTAGCGACGCACCGTAGACGTTTACCGTTGGCGACACCAGCTGAATCTGATACCAGATCGACGGTAGACTCAGTGTTAAGTGTGGATCGTTCGCCAGGATTGGGTAGCCCGTTGCCGACTTTTCAGCCCCCACAGCCCAGTTGTTTGAGCCAATGGCCGGATTTGCCCGTGGGTGCCGCATGGCCTGCGCCAGGGCGAAGTCAGGCAGATCTGCGACGTTTTGCCCACTATCGGCCGGTGCTTTCGGTATCGGTAACGGGCTAAAATCCCACTTCGTCCCGACGGGAATGATGGGGTCTTCGTGCGCCGGATAGTTTGGAAACAAATCAGCCGTAACCGTAGGGCCGTATTTACGCAGCACGTTCGTCATCAGCAGATCATCGGCTCCGCTCGCCAACGTACTCGTCATTGCTTTGAGCAACAGCGCACATTTGAGCGGTGTCCAGGCTTCGGGAGCGTACCCCAGCAACTTATATTCAATCGGATACTGCGCTGCGGGAAGTTGGTTGATCCAGGCATTAACACCCGCCGTGTAGGCGTCCAGCATGGCGCGTGTCTGCGGGTCTTTGTTCATCTCCGCCAACGTCTGTTCAGCCCCGTAGCCCATACCCATCCGCCGGTTAAAGCGGTCCAGTTCAAGGGCCCGGCTACCTACCACCTCCGACAAACGACCGGCAGCCGCATGTGTTTGAAACTCCATCTGCCAGAGCCGGTCACGGGCGGTCAGATACCCCTGAGCGAAATAAAGGTCATGATCGTTGCGGGCGAACACGTGCGGCACGGCCATATCATCGATCAGCACCGTAACGGGTTCCTGCGTACCCGATACGGTTATATCTTCGTCGCCAGCATGAACGGTTTCCGCATTTTGCCAGAAACCGCTAAACGGGCTCATCAATGGTCCAAAGGCGGGAATGCTCCCCCACGGCCGGTTCAGCGCCCACACGAGCGCGAGGGTGAGCAAACCCGTAAGCAAAGCAACGAAATAGCGCATAGACCGAAACAGTGAATACTTGTTGGTCCTGCAAGATTGTTATTCCGTTGCTCAACTAAAAACGCACATAGCACCTGGGCCAGAAGCTCTGTCAACGAACGACCGGTATTTGTCGACAGACGTGTACTTTTACCGTCAGATTCAGTTGCTTATCCTATGCGCCTGTCCGCTGCTTTCCTCCTGTTGCTGACCTCAATGACTCCACCGGCTACCACACTTCCGGCTTCGTTTGATATAGAAGGCCATCGGGGCTGCCGGGGACTAATGCCGGAAAATACCATTCCAGCCTTTCTTAAAGCACTTGATCTGGGGGTAACGACGCTGGAAATGGACGTTGTTGTCAGTAAAGACCGGCAGGTAGTGGTGTCGCATGAACCGTACTTCAACGCTGATTTTTGTATCGCGCCAGACGGTAAGCCGGTTGCGAAAGCACAGCAGAAAGAACGTAAACTATACCAATTGACGTACGACGAGATTCGTCAGTACGATACCGGCTCGAACGGAAACCCCAAATACCCGGAACAACAGAAGCAGAAGACAATCAAACCGTTGCTATCCGACGTGATTCAGCAGGTCGAAGCGTACCGACAGCAGCACAAACTACCGCTCGTTGCGTACAACATTGAGGTAAAGAGCGAAGCCAGTGAATACAATGTAAGTCAGCCCGAACCCGGCCCATTCTGTGATTTGGTGCAGGCGGTTCTGAAAGACCGGCTCCCGGCGAATCGAATCATTATTCAAAGCTTTGATTTTGCCGTATTGAAACACTGGAGACAGCAGGCCGACGCAGGCAATTACCCATCCGTCAGGCTGGCGGCACTGGTCGAAAACCTGCGTGGGGCTAAGAAAAATCTGGCAGAGCTGGGTTTCAAACCCGACGTGTATAGCCCCAGTTATCGGCTGTTGCGACACAAGACAATCGAGCAGTTGCACGAAAAGGGTATTCAAGTCATTCCCTGGACGGTTAATCAGCGAAAGGATATGGAACGGCTTAAACGCTGGGGGGTCGACGGGTTAATTACCGATTATCCGGACCGGACGGTGGGTTTGTAAAAACTAAGCTACCTCAGACGAGTTTTAAAATCAGATCAAACTGGCCGGGCCAATTTCTGCTTACTTTAGCACCATGACCCTCTTAAACACTACGCTTAAATGGTTGTTGCAACGGCGTCTGCCACGCATCGAAGCCATGATGAAAGCCCCCGGCGCGGTGCAGCAGCGTGTATTTTCGCAGCTTATCCGGTCGGGAGTGCGTACAGAGTGGGGCAAACAACATCACTACAAATCCATACGCAACGTCGCTGATTTTCAGCGGCAGGTGCCTGTTTCCAGCTACGAAGATCTGTTTCCGTATATCGAGCGGGTTATGATGGGCGAAACAAAGATACTGTGGCCATCGCCGGTACGGTGGTTTGCTAAATCGTCGGGTACGACCAACGGCCGTAGCAAGTTTATTCCCGTCACGCCCGAATCACTGGATGAAGGCCATTTTAAGGGGGGTAAAGACATGATGGCCCTCTACGTGGCCAACCGACCCGATAGCCGGACGTTTGACGGCAAGGGTCTGTCGATTGGTGGTAGCTTACAGGCCAATCCCTACGCTGTCAATAGTGCTGCCGGTGATGTGTCGGCGGTGGTTATGAAAAACCTGCCAAGCTGGGCGCAGTTTATCCGCACCCCCTCGGTCGAAGTGGCACTGATGGACGAGTGGGAAAGCAAGCTGGACCGCATGGCCGATATCACGAAAGATCAAAACGTAACCAGCATGCTCGGCGCGCCGACCTGGGGCCTGGTACTGATCGACAAGATTCTGGCCCGAACCGGCAAACAGAACATTCTCGAGGTATGGCCCAATTTTGAGCTGCTCGTGCACGGAGCCGTCAATTTCCAACCCTACCGCGACCTGTTCCGGCATCAGGTATTTCCGTCAGCATCGGTGCAATATCAGGAAGTATACAACGCATCGGAAGGCTTTTTCGCCATTCAGGATGATATGGGACGGCCCGGCGAGATGCTGCTTATGCTCGATTACGGCATATTCTACGAGTTTGTGCCCATCGCCGAGGCTAATCAGGCTCACCCGAAGGCGCTGACGATTGAGGAAGTCGAACTCGATCAAAACTATGCCCTTATCGTCTCGACCAACGGCGGGCTGTGGCGCTACCGTGTCGGCGATACCGTCCGGTTTACGTCGCTGTATCCGCACCGACTGAAGGTAAGCGGCCGCACCAAACACTTTATCAATGCTTTCGGGGAAGAGGTCATCGTTGAGAATGCGGAAGTGGCCGTTACGCGCGCCTGCGAAGCAACCGGAGCCGTGATTGCCGACTACACCGCCGGACCGGTGTACATGGGCAATGGCACGAGCGGCTGCCACGAATGGATTGTCGAATTTACGCAGGAACCCGTCAGCATGAGCCGATTTGAGCAGGTACTCGATCAGACACTGCGGGATATAAACTCCGATTACGACGCCAAACGGTACAACGATTTTGTGCTGCGTCCACCGCGTATTCACGTTGTACCCCGTGGTACTTTTTACACCTGGATGAAGCAGCGCGGCAAGTTGGGAGGGCAGCACAAAGTACCCCGGCTGGCGAATAACCGCGAATACCTGGACGATATCCTCGGCCGGGTACTCGAACGCTGATTAGCCCCGCACTACTTTTTTCTCGCGCAACAGCGCGTAGGTCAGCACCAGTTTGTCCGGATTCAACACGACCTGTTTCTCTACCTGACATACAAACAGTTCGTGGTCACCGGCGTCAGTCGAGTGCAACACACGACACTGCGCATAGCCGATGGCTTCCGTCAGGTACGGACAACCGCGTTCGTCCAGTTGATACGGCACCCGGTTGAACTTGTCACGTTCCCGCCCCGATTGCTGACCGAACTTTCGCACCAGATTGATCTGATCGGTGGCCAGCAGATTGACGTTCAGCATACCACTTTCCCGTACCAGTTCGATGGTGTGGTCTACTTTGTACAAGGCTACGGCCAGTACACGCCCACCCATGTCAGTTGCCATTACCCAGGCCACGATGTTCGCATTCCGGCGGGGGGTGCCTGAGTCCAGTCCGGCAACAGTAGTGACCGACTGAATATCGTAATTTTTGTATTTGAGCAGTTTGCGGGGCATAGCAACGGGGCGTGTGACCTGAGAACGAAGCCCTTCAGCCAATTGTTAACACAGTAACCCGATGTAGTTTTGCAGGACGCATTACCACCGGGCCGTTTATCCGCCGAATCATGAAATCGTTCGACATTCCTGAGTACTACCGTAGCCACGTCATTTCGCCAATCAAAGAGTTTCGGCGGAAGCGCGACAAACTCAAGCGTGATTTTACGCCTACTGTACTCGATTTTGGCCCGGTCCGGTTTCTGGTGGCCCGGCATTTTGGTTTCTGTTACGGCGTGGAAAATGCCATCGAGATTGCTTACAAAGCGATTGCGGAGAATGTGGGCAAGCGGATCTACCTGCTCAGCGAGATGATTCATAACCCCGACGTGAACGCTGATTTACAGGCACGAGGGGTGCAGTTTCTGATGGATACAGCTGGTCGTCAGCTGATTCCGTGGTCGGACTTAACAGCGGACGACGTTGTGATTATCCCGGCTTTTGGTACAACACTGGAAACTCAGCAGCAACTTGCTGCCACCGGTCTTGACGTGGCCCGCTACGATACCACCTGCCCATTCGTGGAAAAGGTGTGGAACAAAGCCGGGCAGATCGGGCAGAAGGCGTATACGGTTGTAGTACACGGCAAGCCGACACACGAGGAAACTCGGGCGACGTTTTCACACAGCAAGGAAGCGGCTCCCACGGTGGTGGTAAAAGATATGAAGCAGGCCCAACGGCTCGCGCAGTACATCACCCACGAACTACCATCGGACCAGTTCTACAGCGAGTTTGCCGATCAGTACTCCGCCGGTTTTGATCCCGACCGTGACTTACAGCGTATTGGCGTTGTAAACCAGACCACCATGCTGGCTTCTGACACCCAGGGCATTGCCGACTATCTGAAGCAGGTTATGGTCAGCCACTATAAACTCCAGCCCGATCAGGTCGATGCACATTTTGCCAATACCCGCGATACGCTCTGCTACGCTACCAACGACAATCAGGACGCGACGTACGCCCTACTGACCCACCCGGCGGATTTTGCCGTCGTCGCGGGTGGGTACAACTCGTCGAACACCGCCCACCTGGTCGAACTGTGTGCCGAGAAATTACCGACTTACTTTATCGAGTCGGACCAGAAAATCTTATCGGAGCACTTGATTCGCCACTTCGATCTGCCAACCAAGACCGAGATCGTAACGGAAGGATTTATCCCTGACCATCGGCCCGTCACTATTCTGCTGACCTGCGGAGCCTCTTGCCCCGATGCCGTGGTCGAGGGAATTTTACTACGATTCGTCAGTTTCTTCCCCGACGCGCAGCCCATCGACACGATTATGCAGGGCTTTAGTGCCTGATTCTCACCATCACCTCCCGGCTTTCATTGTTGAGCCGGTCGATTGACGTGACGACGTAAACATACTTTTTGTGACTATCCGCAGTTCGGTCCACAAACTGCGTACTGGACTCACCATTGCAACGGCCGACAATGCAGCGCGGGTCGTTCAGGCGAATACGCGGCCGGTGACCGTCAAACCGGTACACCAGATACCCGTTTGCTTCGTCGCCATCGAGTGCGGGGGTGGGTTGCAGCCAGTGTAATTCGACACCATCGGGCATGTCGGCTGCCCGCAGATCGCGGGGGGGCAGGGGCGGAATACTGTCGAGCCACGGCATGGTAGGGGCCAGCGCTGTGTATCGGTAAAAGTTCTGCTGCAACGAATCGCGGAATGCCATGGGGTTGAGCATAATGTTTTTGGCGCTGAACAGCACGCTGCCCTGCACGCCCGGCGCTAGTCTGTTGTGTCGTATCTGATTCGGAAACTCCGTCAGCTTACCCCAGCCGGGGTCACGCTCAGACCCTCGCCCGACGCGGTAGATCGCCTGCCCAACGTACAGGTGGCAGGTTGGGCGCAAATTGCGGGTCCACCAGTTGACCAATGCTTTGTAAGGAGCGCGACCAAACTCGGTGCTGAAATAGACCTGCGGCACGATGTAGTCCATCAGCCCTTCCCGAATCCACTGCCGGGTATCGGCGTAGTTGTCATAGTACGACTGTCCGCCGTTCGTTTCGGAGCCCTCAGGATCATTACGCTTGTTTTTCCAGATACCAAACGGGCTGATCCCGAACTTGACCCACGGTTTGTTGGTCCGGATCGAGTCGCGCAGTTCACGAATGAGCCGGGTTACGTTATCGCGTCGCCAATCCTCTTTTTTCATGCCGTTGTAATTCGCCAGGTACGTACTATCGTCGCGCAGCACCTGCCCCGGCTCGGCGTATGGATAAAAGTAATCGTCGAAGTGAATACCATCGACGTCGTATTCCCGCACGACGTTAGCGACGATGCCAGCGATGTAGGAGCGAACGGCGGGCAAGCCGAGATTGAACAGCTTTCGACTTCCGTAGGTCAGTAGCCATTCGGGGTGCCGATACATAATGTTGCTGGCCGCGACGCTGGAGTTTTTGCTGTACGTGACCCGGTCGAGGTTAAACCACGCATGAAACTCCAGCCCGCGCTGATGCGCTTCCTCAATCATGAATTCCATTGGATCGTAGAACGGCTCCGGCGCTAGCCCCTGCTGCCCGGTCAGCCATTCGGACCACGGTTCTGAACCACGCGCGTAAAACGCATCGGCCGCCGACCGAATCTGTACGATAACCGCATTTAGCCCCATCTGCTGATGGGCATTGAACATCGTCACAATCTCGCGCTGCTGATCGGCAACGGGCAAGCCCTTCCGGCTGGGCCAGTCGATGTTGTCGATTGTTGCAATCCAGACGGCCCGAAACTCCCGCTTTGGCGGGGCCGACGGGTCTGCTTCTTCGAAGGCATACTCCACCGTATCAACCGGGGCCGGCGTTATCATCGCGGGCTTGGCGGGCGTCGGCTTAGGAGCGGGCGCTTTCGGCTGCAACGGCCTGACCGCTAGTGGCTTTGTCGTTGGGCGGGGGGCGGGTTTACGCGTTACCACTGGCTGCGGTCGGCGGCAACTGATACCAACTGAGAGCAGGAAGAGAAAGCTAACGAGAGCAGTAACGCGCATTGGCAAGACAGGTTATCTGCCAAAAATAACGACCACCGACCGAACAGGCTTGTTTTAATCGGTCATTTTTTGCCGTTTACCGGCTGAGCGGCAGGCGTCGCTACAATAAATGACACTGTCCCAGTCACGTTCCCATTTTTTTCGCCAGGCAAACGGTCGATTACAAACCGGGCAAATCTTCGTCGGCAACTCCGACTTCTTCCGCATCTTCATAGCTGAAAAACAGTTCGTTTTGTGGAATGGTTTATGTTGGAAGAAGCAACGGGCAACGTAACCCGTGTACTGATTCCATTGCCTAACTAACCGGTGCAGCCCCGGTCATTTTTATGTTACCCACCCATGAAACAAACAGAAACACCAGCCGACCTGCCAGCTAGCGACGTTGATCGGATTATTGAAATGGCCTGGGAAGACCGCACCCCGTTCGACGCCATTGAACGTCAGTTTGGTCTGGCGGAGAAGGCCGTAATCGAGCTGATGCGCCGTGAATTGAAGCCCACGTCATGGCGACGGTGGCGAGCCCGTGTACAGGGGCGGTCGACCAAGCATACAGCTCTGTCGGCCGTTGATGACGCCCGTTTCAAATCAAATCAGCAACGGGCCGTGACGCTCAATAAGATAACCAAACGATAAATACTTCATTTGGTGGCACCCAATTTTCCGTTAGTTTTGCCGCGTCTATTGTATAAATAGGCAATATATATTTTGTCTATTGCAGTAAACCAATAATTTTTAGACTTTTTTCTTCTAAAAAACTGGTTACCTTGCGCATCTTTTTTAGACAATACCTTTCATAGCTAACGCTTCGTTTATGTCGAGCCAAAAGTTAGATCACATAGATCGTAATGTTCTTGAGATCTTGCAATCCAACGCAAAAATTACCAACGCCCAGCTCTCCAAAGAAATAGGCCTTTCGCCTGCCCCTACGCTGGAACGTGTCAAAAAACTTGAAACGTCGGGTATCATTCAAAGCTACCACGCCCAGCTGAATCGGGATAAGGTTAATCTGGGTGTTACCACCTTCGTTATGGTGACGCTTGTCGGCCACAAAAAAGACACGACCATGTCGTTTGTGGATCAGGTCAACAAAATTCCTGAGATCATCGAGTGCCATCACATCACTGGTTCCGGCGATTTTCTACTGAAAGTCGTGTCGAAAGACATTTCCACCTATCAGGCATTGATGCTTGATGTCATCAATGAAATCAGCGAAGTCGCCAGCACCCAGACAATGGTGATTATGTCGACGTTTAAAGAAAGTAAAGTACTGCCCATTCCCTGACAAGCTGGGGATGAGCCCAAAAAGGCCGCAGGACTCTAACTGACTCCTGCGGCCTTTTTGCATGATTGCTGATTTAATCCCGCCGTTTCCGACGTTCTTCCCGCCGTAATTTTTTGCCCTCATCGAGCGACTTTTTCGCTTCCTTGTACTGGCTCGATTTGCGTTCAGCTTTGTCTAATACTTCACTGAAATACACCTGCGCCTGATCGTAGGCCTTCTCCTGAGTGGCAATCTTACCCAACGCCAGCACCGACGACCAATAGTAACCCGCGTTGGTTGAATTCGATTGTTTGGCGAAGTCGATTGACTTCTGATAATACTCCTTCGCCAGCGCGTTGTTTTTGTAAAAATGCTGGTTGATGTAGGCAACGATGTAAGCCGCCGTTCGCCCACTCACCGCTTCGTAGCCCGACTGCGACCGGCTGATCTTGTCCAGAATATCTTTCGACAACCGTTCTGCATCCGCAATTTTCCCGATAACGAACGCCGACCGGGCGTAGTACCGCTCGAAAAACGGGTTGTCAGGGTATTGCTCAGCCATATACTTGGCCATCTCGTACGCTTTATCGTACTGGTTTTCCATGCTGTAGATCTGAAGCAGGAAATACCGGGCTTCGACCCGCGTATAAAAGGCAGAATTGGCCGTTTTTTCGAGTTCCTTGATGCCCTGCTGTTTGTTGCCTTTCGGAAAAAACAGCAAAATCGGCTTCAGCAACGGATAATTTTCTGGAATCCACTGGGCATAATAGTTATACATGCCATCGCCGAAAAGCAGTTCCGGGCTGAACTCGGCGTTGCCTTTGCACTTCTCGAAATATTTAAGCGCATTCTTTCCCGCAAAGGTCGCTTTCGTCCATTTCTTCCGTTCGGAGTAGAGTCGGCCCTTGAAGGCGTAGGCTGCCGCCAGAAAAAACGCCGGTTCCAGTTTGTTTTCGCTATCGTCGTATAGTCTTTCGGCCAGCGTAATGGTCGAGTCCATGTACATGATGCACTTGTCGTCGTAGTCGGTGACATCGGTGTTTGGTACGATCTTCCACCACTCAGCCAGGCCCAGCAGGAAATACGGCATCGGGTGCTTTGGGTAGCGCAACCGTAACCACCGGAACTCCTTATCGGCATCGTAAAACTTGTAGTTGTACATCTGGTTGATTGCCTCCGCCGATTCGATCTGAACGCCGGGGTGCTTCAGCAGACCATCATATTTTTTATCGAACGCCGACGGATCATAGAGCTGTGCCTGTGCCACAAATGCCAGTCCCAGCAGCCACACCGTCAGTAGCCATTTCTTCGTCAGTTGGGGTGTCATACTTGTATGAACGTAATCAGCTGAAAGTCCGTTTGCCTGACCCGATTTTTTGCAATTTTTTGTCGGCTACCCGCCCCCCGCCGTATCTTTGACCTTCGCCGACACCTGAACTATGACCATCAACGACAAAACGTTCGTACCTTTTATTGCTGCCGACAGTATTCAGCAGCGCATCGCCGAACTGGCCGGACAGATCAATCAACAGTACGTGGGTAAAACACCCCTGATCGTCGTCGTGCTGAACGGAGCCTTTCTATTTGCCGCCGACCTGATGAAGCGCCTGACGATTCCCTGCGAAGTCACGTTTATCCGCGTCGCGTCGTACACAGGCATAGGGTCGACCGGGCAATTGAAAGAAATTCTGGGGCTGAACGACGTAATCGAAGGGCGCGACCTGATCGTCGTTGAAGATATTGTCGATACGGGGCTGACGATCTGCGACGTCTGCGAGCAGTTGAAAGCCAAAAATCCGGCATCACTGGCGATTGCTACGTTGCTGTTTAAGCCCAAAGCCCTGAAAAACCCGATTGAGTTGCAGTACGTGGGCTTTGAAATTGAGAACCAGTTCGTGCTGGGTTACGGCCTCGACTATGATGGGCTGGGCCGCAACACCGACGAAATTCTGGTACTGGCATCCTGAGGTGACTATGTGTCCCCGGCAGCATCCTGCTGTCGGAGCCGCGATAGCGGCTAGGGGGATCCGCGCTATTTAGCCTATCGGCTACGACAGCAGGATGCTGCCGGGGACAAAATAATCGCTCAGTGGAAGTTAGTTGCTACCGGTCAACTTCCCCCATTACCAGATCGAGCGAACCGATTACAGCCACCAGATCGGCCAGCATTGCGCCTTTCGTGATTTCACCAATCACAGATAGGTTATGAAACGAGCAGGCGCGGGCCTTGCAGCGCGTCGGCACATCCGACTTGCCATCCGTGCGAAAGAAAAAGCCCAGTTCACCTTTGGCACTCTCGGCGCGGGCGTAGAAGTCCATTGCCTTCGGCCGGATTTTCTTCGGTACCACTGCTTGTGGGTCGTAATCGCGGGTACGGCGATGATCGCCAAGTAGCTGATCGAGACATTGCTCGATGATTCGTAACGACTCGTAACACTCCTGTACCCGCACCTGATTCCGGTCCCAGCAGTCGCCGACAGTGCCCATTTTCCCCTCCCCGATTGGAATATCGAAGTCCAGTTCGGGGTAGACCGAATAGCCATCGACCCGGCGTAGGTCGTAGCGCAGACCCGACCCGCGCAACACGGGGCCGGTACAGCCGTAACTGATCGCCACCGGCAGGGGCAGCACCCCCACGTTAGCCGTGCGCTTGATAAAGATTTCGTTTTCGATCACCAGTTGCCGCAACTCAGTCAGTTTAGGCCGGAGATAGTTGACGAACTCCCGGCACCGCTCTTCAAAACCTACCGGCAGATCATAGAACAATCCGCCGATCCAGATGTAGTTGTATAGCATCCGGGCCCCGTTAAGCCATTCCATCAGCCGCAGAATATGCTCCCGGTCGCGCATCAGCCACAGAAACGGCGTGTAGGCACCGATATCCAGCGCGTAGGTACCGATGGCGACGAAGTGCGCGGCAATTCGATTCAGCTCGGCAACCAGCACCCGGATGTATTCGGTCCGTTTGGGAATGTCGTGCTGAATACCCAGCATCCGCTCGACCCCCATCACAAACGAGTGTTCGCTGTTCATGGCCGCCAGATAATCGAGCCGGTCGACAAACGGGATGGTCTGGTTAAAGGGCAGCGACTCGGCATGTTTCTCGAAGCAGCGGTGCAGATACCCTACGTGTGGCACTACGTCGATCACGATTTCCCCGTCGGTAATCACTTCCAGCTTCAGCACGCCGTGCGTCGACGGGTGCTGCGGCCCCATACTCAGGATCATTTCCCCTTCACGGAGCGAATCGGGCTGATGCAGATTGGGTTCCGACGCCCGGAAGTGGCCGGGCGCGTATTCATACTGGATTGTGCGGGTCGTTGTCACGGGGTAAAGGTCGGCAGGAGACGGGGTAAATCAATAAATCAGGCATCTGGTAACGCTAACCGCTTACAAATCATGCATTTTATTCAAATCTGTAATTGGCGTACTTAATATTTTTTGTACCTTTGCGCTCCTTACGAGAAAACAGACACGACAATGGCAAAAAAAGGCGCCAATAGAATCCAGGTCATTCTGGAATGCACCGAGCAGAAAGACAGCGGTGTTCCCGGCATGTCCCGGTACATCACCACGAAGAACCGGAAGAACACGCCGGCTCGTATCGAACGGAAGAAGTACAATCCGTTCCTGAAGAAAGTTACGCTTCACAAAGAAATTAAATAAACTGCCGGTTTGTTAGGTAACTGGGGCGGTTGTAGTACCGTATACCCGATACCGCAAGTCCCGGCGGGGAACCGCGTAAACCAGATACTGTCATGGCAAAAAAGGTAGTTGCAACCCTGAAGACGAAAGACAACGGTAAGTCGTTCGCGAAAATTATCAAGGCTGTTAAGTCGCCCAAGACTGGTGCTTACACCTTCAAAGAAGAAATGGTACCGGTTGACGAAGTTCAGTCGGCTCTGAAAGCGTAATCTGATTCTGTCAGATTGGACGCCGAAACGTCCCACCTGCCTCAACGGCCCGGTGGGACGTTTTTTGTTATAGCTTTGTTTACCAGCGACGGCTGCTAATCGGGTTGCCTCCGCAGTTCACGGTCACCCGTCGTTACTCACCCAGTTAACTACGCCCATTCACGATGGCTTTATTTGGTTTTTTCTCGAAGGAAAAGAAAGAAACGCTCGACAAAGGACTGGAAAAAACAAAGGACAGTTTCTTTTCCAAACTGAGTCGGGCCGTAGTCGGGAAATCGACAATTGATGAAGAAGTGCTGGACGAAGTTGAGAACGTCCTGATCTCGTCCGACGTGGGCGTCGACACAACAGTCAAGATTATCAAGCGCATCGAGGAGCGTGTAGCCCGCGATAAATACGTAGGCACGGATGAACTCGACCGGATGCTGCGCGAGGAAATCGCGGGGCTGCTGTCGGACAATAATACAGACGACGTTACTGACGACTTTGCCTTGCCTGCCGGTAAAAAACCATACGTTATTATGGTTGTAGGCGTCAATGGCGTAGGCAAAACCACGACGATTGGTAAGCTGGCGGCTCAGTTTCACAAGCGCGGCAAACAGGTCGTGCTGGGCGCGGGCGATACGTTCCGGGCGGCCGCCGTCGATCAGCTCAAACTCTGGGGCGACCGTGTCGGCGTGCCGGTCATCTCGCATGGGATGAACACCGACCCCTCGGCCGTCGCCTTCGACGCCGTCAAGAAAGCGACCGACATGAACGCCGACGTGGTTATCATCGACACTGCCGGACGGTTGCACACGAAGGTCAACCTGATGAATGAGCTGACCAAGATCAAGCGGGTCATGCAGAAATTTACGCCCGACGCTCCGCACGAAGTGTTGCTGGTACTCGACGGGTCGACGGGGCAAAACGCATTTATTCAGGCAACTGAATTTACCAAAGCTACTGAAGTAACGGCACTGGCGATTACCAAACTCGACGGTACGGCCAAAGGTGGCGTCGTAATCGGCATTTCGGATCAGTTCAAGATACCCGTCAAATACATCGGCGTGGGTGAGAAGATCGACGATTTGCAGACGTTCAACAAAATGGAGTTTGTCGATTCATTCTTCAAAAAATGAGCAGGCTATGGCTATCGTAGCAGATCTGAACGCGGTCCACGCCGACGTGATCGACGTGATGAAGCGGCTGTACGGCGATCGGTTGGCCCGCATTATTCTGTATGGCTCCTACGCCCGTGGCGACTTCCACGACGAATCTGACGTCGATTATCTGGTCGTGCTGAACGACGAACACGTATCTACTTTTACGGAGGTAGCCATTACCCGGCCGGCCCTGAACAAAGTTTTTGATGACAGTGGAATTGACGTCTCCGTGTTTGTCGTATCAAACGAGAAGCTGACGACGTCTACACTGTTCTTTTACCGGCAAGTCAGAAAAGACGGGATCTGCATTTATGAGCGAAGACCTGAGTCTGGCAATTAGGAAAGCGGAAGCTTATCTGTCGACTGCGAACGTGCTAGTAAGAACTCCTCACCCTACTGGAGCTATTACGCCAAGTTACTATTGTTTCTTCTGGCTGGTGCGAGGGCTACTAGCAGACAAAGACGTGTTTACGAAACGTCACTCCGCATCCCGCGAGATGTTTTCGTTGCACTTTATCAAAACGGGTGACATTCCTAAGTCATTCAAAGATGACTTCGTCTTTCTGTTCGATCATAGGCAAATCGCTGATTATGATCCGGATGGTGATTTTCCAGTAGAGGAAGTAGAATTATGTATTGCTGTTGCCGAACGCTTTCTAACCTACGTCAAAACCAACTATGCGTCGTAATTCTGCTTCCGTCTGCCGCAGCCGCTGGGCCTGTAACGCATCCGCCTGGCTTGTTTTAGTGGGTATGTTGCTCGGCGTTGCCTGTCTGGCATCGGCACAGAAACCGGTGCATCGAAAGGCCAAAACACATAAATCGGTGACGAGTCAACAGGGAATTTGCGGAACGGTACTTGAAAAGCGCGGCAACCATATGCCGAGCCCCGACGACCCCCGCCCGGCCGGAGAGGGACAACCCGTAGTGCGGGACGTGCTGATTTTCCCGTTGCTCAATGCTAGTCAGGTCGATATGGGCGAGAACGGGTTTATCAACTCCGTTCGGCAGGTGAAACCCGTCAAGACAGTGAAGTCAGATAGTACCGGCAAATTCTGCGTGGACCTGCCAGCCGGGCGTTACTCCGTGGTCGTGCAGGAGCCAAAGGGACTTTACGCGAACCTGTCCGACACGCAGAACAATATTTTTCCGGTCACGGTCAGAACCGGGCAAACCGTGCCGATCACCGTTACAATTAGTCACAGCGCCGTATTTTAATTCGCTCATCAGTCGCATACACCGGCTTACTTCCGAACTTTGCGGCTCATAATCAGCGTTACTTTCCCCTGACGCCTGAACATTCTCTGTCTTGAAAACCAAAGGAGTACGTACCAATAAAATCAATATCGTCACGCTCGGCTGCTCGAAGAATCTGGTCGATTCAGAGGTGCTGTTTACGCAACTCAAGGGCAACGGCATGGACGTGACGCATGAGTCGAAAAAAGACGACGCCAATATTGTTGTTATCAATACCTGCGGCTTTATCGACAATGCGAAGGAAGAATCGATCAATACGATTCTGCGCTATACCGACGCGAAAGAAGCCGGCATTGTCGACAAAGTATATGTGACGGGCTGCCTGTCGCACCGCTACAAAGATGAGCTGGAGATCGAGATGCCGACCGTCGATGCGTGGTTTGGCACCAACGAACTGCCCCGGATGCTGAAAACGCTCCGTGCCGACTACAAGCACGAGTTGGTTGGCGAACGACTCCTGACGACACCTGCACATTTCGCCTACCTGAAAATCGCCGAGGGTTGCGACCGCCCCTGTTCGTTCTGCGCTATTCCGCTGATGCGCGGGGGACATGTGTCGCGGTCGATGGATGAACTGGTGACGGAAGCGAAGTCGCTGGCCCGGCGCGGCACTAAAGAACTCATTCTGATTGCGCAGGACCTAACCTACTATGGTCTGGATATTTACAAAAAGCGCAACCTAGCCGACCTCATCAACCGGCTGGCCGACGTAGAAGGAATCGACTGGATTCGGCTGCAATACGCCTACCCATCGGGCTTTCCGATGGACGTGCTCGACGTCATGCAGCAACGCGACAACGTTTGCAAGTACCTCGATATGCCGCTGCAAACCGGCTCGACCGAGATGCTGAAGTCGATGCGACGGGGCATCTCCCGCGAGCGCACGGAAGAGCTGGTCCGGTCGATTCGGGAGCGGGTGCCGGGCATTACGCTGCGCACAACGCTGATCGTGGGGCACCCCGGCGAAACCGACGCGCTGTTTGACGAAACCTACAATTTCGTCGAGCAGATGCGATTCGACCGGCTGGGCGTGTTCACGTATTCGCACGAAGATCAGACGCACTCGTACTCCATGCCCGACGACGTCCCTGACGAAATAAAGCAGGAGCGCGCCGATGAACTGATGGAGTTACAGCAGGGTATTTCGAGCGAACTGAATCAGGAAAAGGTTGGCAAAACGTATAAGGTGCTGTTTGACCGTAAGGAAGGCGGTTATTTTATCGGCCGCACCGAAGCCGACTCGCCCGAGGTTGATAACGAAGTACTCGTTCCGGCCCAGCAGTACGTCCGCCTGGGCGATTTCGCTCATGTGAAAATCGACCGCGCCGAGGAGTTTGACCTGTACGGAACTGTAGTTTCTCCTCTGCTATGACACTTTCGGCAAACGAACTGAATTTCATTCGTCACTACTTACAGGATAAGCCTGTCGTGCGGGCCTATGTGTTTGGATCGTATGCCCGTAACGAAGCGGATATCCAAAGCGACCTCGATTTATTGGTCGAATTGGATTACAGTAAGCCAATTGGGCTTCAGTTTATTGGGATGAAACTCGATCTGGAAGAATCGCTACACAAGCCGGTCGACCTTGTGTCATCGAATGGTTTATCGGCTCGTATTCGTCCTTTTGTAGAGAAAGATATGCAGTTGATCTATGAAAGGAAAGCTTAGCAGCCGACAGCGAATAAGTCATGATATCGATGCTATCAACGAGATTGAAAGTTACACGTCAGACCAGGTGTTTACTGAATTTCTAGTCAATTCTATGATGCAGTTTGCCTGCATCAAACAGCTTGAAATCGTTGGAGAAGCGTGTAATCACGTTGATGAAGAGACAACAAACGCCTTTCCTCAGGTGGAATGACGAAAAATTGTTGGCCTGCGAAACTTATTGATTCACGAATATTTTGGCGTTGATGCAATGCTGGTCTGGGATATCATTCAAACTAACCTGCCATACTTAAAAAGGCAGTTACAGGAAATACTGGAATCACATTGACTCCCAACACGCAGGGCTACGAACCTTGCGGGTTTTTCGTTTGTTGGCTTGAGTAAACCACTATTCCTGCATGGACTGTCAGTACCTGCCCCTCACCGCAACGGGCCAGTTTTCAACGCTTTTTCTTGATTACATCGCTCAGAAAGACAGTCTAGCTCCCTTTTACAATCAGTTTCCAGCTCCTGAAGCCTTTCGACAGCAGATCGCCGAACGGTCGTTTGACGAACATAAACGACAGACACTAGTCGATGCGCTGGAGCGGCAATACGCAGGCATAGCCAACAAACCCGACTTTTCGGTACTTCGGCAACCCAATACATTTACCGTTACGACGGGGCATCAACTGAATATTTTCACGGGTCCGCTGTACATCGTGTACAAGCTGGTTACGACAATCAACCTGGCCCGGCGACTGGCGAAGGAGTACCCCGATTATCAGTTTGTGCCAGTCTATTGGATGGCCACAGAAGACCATGATTTCCCCGAAATCAATCATTTCTCGTTATCCGGTAATCAGTACACCTGGCAGACGGAGCAACGCGGATCCGTCGGGCGCATGAACCCGCAGGAGCTGAAAACGTTGTTCGCCCAGATTCCGGAAAAGCTGCATCTGTTTGAGAAAGCGTATCTCAGTCATGACACCTTGGCTAATGCCGTTCGCTATTATGTTAACGAACTGTTCGGTGCCGAGGGGCTGGTCTGTCTGGACGCCGACGATGCGGCACTAAAACGCGAGTTTCTGCCCGTCATGCGAGACGACCTGCTCAACCAAACCGCCGGTGGGCTGGTCGAGCAGCAGACGGAGAAACTCGAAGCGCTCGGCTACAAAACGGTTATTACCGCCCGCGATATCAACCTGTTTTATCTGGACGATCAGCTACGGGAGCGTATCGAACGCGCCGACGATGGTACATACCGCGTGCTGCATACGAAGCTGCGTTTTTCAGAAGCTGAATTGCTATCGTTGCTGAACGAGCAGCCCGAACGGTTCAGCCCGAACGTCGTATTACGTCCGCTGTATCAGGAAACCATTCTGCCAAACTTAGCTTACATCGGCGGCCCATCGGAGGTACCGTACTGGCTGCAATTGAAGCCCGTTTTCGATAACTACCAGACACCATTTCCAATGCTGATGCCGCGCAGTTTTGCGCTGTACGTGCCGAAAGTCAGTGCCCGGCGGGTGGCCAAACTAGGCCTGACGATAGAACAGCTATTTAGGGACGATCTGGCCTTAAAGCGCGAATTTGTCGATCATCATACCCGCCACAGCCTGTCGTTCGACAACGAGAATAAGGCGGTCAACAAAGGGCTGGATGCACTGTTACACAAGGCGATGATGGTCGACCCAACGCTGGAAAAGGCGGTTCTGGCTGAAACGAAGCGGTTTGCCAATGCCGTCGTGCGGCTGGAGAAGAAGATGCGCCGGGCCGAAGAGCGAAATCAGGAGGTTGGCCTGCGGCAGTTGCAGGCGGTGAAGGGCGAACTGTTTCCGAACGGCGGGTTACAGGAGCGTTCCGAAAACTACCTGACGTTTGCCCTGCGCGACGCGTCGTTTCTGAAAAAACTGCTCGACACCTTCGACCCGTTCGACTACCGGATGCACATCTGTCTGGAGGCATGAGCCGGACAAAAGCCGAGCTGCGTACGGAGTTTCTGGCCAGGCGAAACGCTCTATTGCCAGACGAACTTACCCGGCGCAACGCCCGGCTTAACACCCGATTTATCGATTTTTTTCAGCAGCAATCGCAGACCCGATCACTCCGGTTGGTACACACGTTTCTGCCCATCCGCCGGCAAAACGAAGTCGACACGTGGCCGATTGTTCACTGGCTCTGGCAGCACGGTATAGCTGTCGCTGTTTCCGTCACAGACACAGCAACGAACCAGTTGACCCACTACCCGCTAACTGCCGATACGGCGCTGATCGAAAACAAGTGGGGCATCCCGGAGCCAATAACTACTGGCTTGGCACCCATCGAACCATCGACTATTGATCTGGTGCTTGTACCGCTGCTGGCGTTCGACCGGCAGGGGCACCGCGTCGGCTACGGCAAAGGCTATTATGATCGCTTTCTGGCCGACTGCCGCCCCGACTGCCTGAAAGTCGGCCTGTCGCTGTTCGAGCCGGTCGAGCAGATTGCGGATCTAACTGAAACCGATGTGCCGCTCGATTGTGGGCTGACACCCCTGTCTCTTAGCCTTTTTCACATAATTTAATTTAGGTTTAGTTAGCTTTTAATCAGGTAGTCGCCCTGTCTTTTTACCTTGTGTAAATCAACATGACAACGACCATGAAAACGCTATTCATCTTTTTACTTGCGCTCTCCTACCAGGCACAGGGGCAATCTGATTTTTTCACGACTACCCAACGAGACACGCTCAGACCGATCCAAAGCGAAGTAACTACGGGGTACGGACGGTACGGGGCCACGGCGAAAACGCAGTATATGTACGATGGCCTGGATGTACGACACGCCAAAGACTTAGGCAAATACATTATAGCATCCGGAGACGCTGACGCTATTCACGAGTTCAGCGCTTACATGAGCGGTCGACATGCGGGTGGCTGGTTGATTGCGGCTGGTGTTGGCTCGACGCTGACGGGGTTGATTATGATGGCGTCGAATGGGCCCGGTTCCGACGGCAAGTTCACGACACAACAGACGATTACCTGCCCTACCGGCTACGCCTGTGCCGGTACTGCTTTCGGCAGCAAAACGGTATACGGCGGGGGCGTCGGTTACCAGACGGTGGAAGATACCCCGCGTAAGAATGCATACTATGCGGGTAGTTCAATTATAATATTGGGCGCTATGGTTCTTGGCGCAGGCTGGCTGATGCAACTGCCCGGCAAGCATGTCCGACGAGCCGTTCAATACTACAACAAGTCGTTGAAACAGCAGGGTGTCTCGTGGAAGATGACGCCCTACTCAACCGTAAGTCATTCCGGAATTGGTCTGGTCGGGCGGTTTTAGCTAGCGTTCATCTGGGAACCGATGTGCGGTTACGTTATGGTTCGTATTTTCTACCGCATTTATCCCAATTTTTGTCAAACTCTTCCCGTACTTTTGCGACTCATTTTCAATTAAATGCTGAGTAAATTATGAAAATCGCAGTCGTGGGGGCTACCGGCCTGGTCGGTGGCGAAATCCTGAAGGTGCTGGCCGAACGCAACTTCCCCGTGTCCGAACTTATTCCCGTCGCGTCTGAGCGGTCGGTGGGTAAACAGGTTGAGTTCAAGGGTAAACCCTACACGGTTGTCAGCTACGACGACGCCATTGCCGCCAAACCCGCCATTGCGATTTTTTCGGCCGGTGGCAGCACCTCGCTCGAACTGGCCCCCAAATTTGCCGAAGCCGGTATTTTCGTCGTCGACAACTCATCGGCCTGGCGGATGGACCCGACTAAAAAGCTGGTCGTGCCGGAAATCAACGCCGACACGCTGACCGCCGACGATAAAATTATCGCCAACCCCAACTGCTCGACCATTCAGATGGTAGTAGCGTTGAAACCCCTGCACGACCGTTACAAAGTGAAACGTGTGGTGGTATCGACTTACCAGTCGGTGACGGGTACGGGGAAAGCGGCTGTCGACCAACTGTATGCCGAGCGTAATGGCGATCAGAGCGCACCGAAGGTATACCCCCACCCCATCGATCTCAACGTACTACCCCACATCGACTCGTTTCTCGACAACGGCTATACGAAAGAGGAAATGAAGATGGTTAACGAAACCAAGAAGATCATGGGCGACGATTCGATTCAGGTAACGGCCACGACAGTGCGTATCCCGACCATCGGTGGTCACTCGGAATCGGTCAACGTGGAATTTGAAAACGACTTTGATCTGAGCGACGTCGTTGAGCTGCTTAGCAATGCCGAGGGTGTTGTTGTACAGGACGACCCGAAGAATTTCATCTACCCGATGCCGCTGACGGCCCACGGTCGCGATGAAGTATTCGTGGGTCGGCTCCGGCGCGACGAAACGCAGCCCAACACGCTGAATATGTGGATTGTAGCCGACAATCTGCGCAAGGGTGCCGCTACCAATGCCGTTCAGATTGCGGAATACCTGATGAAGCATAATCTGGTCGAAACGGCCGAAGTAGTAGCGTAGCCGTTCATCCGATCCGAATACCGAAAGTCCCGTCCGGCCTGCTGCCCGGCGGGACTTTTTTCGTACCTTTCCTATGCTGTAAAGACGCAGGATCCTGCGTCTCCTATGCGCCAGCCTGATGCTGATGCATCAGGCTGGCGCGAAAACCATCCGGCGGTGAGACGCAAGGTATTGCGTCTCTACAAACCCCTTTCACTGTGACTACCTCCCCCATTATCGAACTCCGCAACCTGACCAAGTCCTACGGTGATGCCCCCGTCCTGAACGGTATTAACCTTAGTGTCGATGCCGGGCAGGTGGTTGGGTACATTGGCCCGAACGGAGCCGGCAAATCAACCACGCTGAAAATTCTGATCGGAATGCTACCCGACTTTGCCGGCGACGCGATGGTGCTGGGCATGGATGTCCGGGCAAATGCCATCGACATCAAACGGCGCATTGGCTACGTACCCGAGAATGCAGCCCTGTACGATTCGCTGACGCCGATGGAGTACCTGCAATTTATCGGACAGCTGTACGATCTCGATCAGAACCATATTGAACGCAAGGCCCTCGACCTGCTGCGGCTGTTTCAACTGGCCGACAACGCCCATGCCCGCATGACTACTTTTTCGAAAGGGATGCGGCAGAAAGTGCTGCTGATTTCGGGTCTGCTGCACAACCCCGACGTTATTTTTCTGGATGAACCGCTGTCGGGGCTCGATGCCAACGCGGTGGTGCTGGTAAAAGAGATTATCCGGCAACTGGCCAACGGCGGCAAAACGATCTTCTATAGTTCGCACATCATGGACGTGGTCGAGAAGATTTCCGACCGCATCATTATCATCAACAAAGGGCAGATCATTGCCGACGGGACGTTTGCCGAATTGCAGCACCAACGCCCGGAATCGCTGGAACAACTGTTTGCCGAAATGACCGGCAGCGACAGTCAGACCAACGTAGCCGGGGAGTTTATCAACACGCTGACCAACTAACCGGCTATGACACCGCTGATTCTGGCTATCCTCGACCGACTGCGAGGACTGTTTCGGTCGCTGGGGGCCGATTATTCGCAGCTACGGGCCATCGTGCAGGTCAAGCTGATGATGGACAACCGGCGCAACTACACGACGCTGGGCCGCTACGGACAACAAAAAAAAGACGGCGACGCACCCGACAATACATTCCTGAAAGTACTCGGCTTTTACGCCCTGTTCGGCACGCTGCTATCGCTGCAACTGGCGTTTAAAGACAGGGAAAGCCTGTTCTTCCCGCTCATTCTTCAATTTGCTTACGTCATGATTCTGTGCGCCATGACGTTGATTACCGACTTTTCATCCATCATTCTCGACTCGTCCGACAATCAGATCATCCTGCCCCGCCCGGTCAGCAGCCATACGCTCTGGCTGGCGCGGATTACGCACATTTCGGTCTATCTGTTTGCCATTGCGCTGGCTACCAGCATCGGCGCTGTCCTGATTCTGGGGTATCGGTTCGGGCCGGTTGTGGGGCTGTTGTTTCTGGTACTGGCGCTACTGTCGGCCATGCTGATGGTATTCCTGACGAACGTGCTGTATCTGGGGCTGATGCGGATCATCAGCGAAGAAAAACTGCGGGAGATCATCAACTATGTACAGATCGTGATGGCGGTCGTGTTCTACGGCGGCTACCAACTGATCCCACGCCTGATAGGCCGGGATGATCTAAACGAAGCGATGGAGCGACAATGGTGGCATTATCTGGTGCCGCCGATGTGGATGGCTGGTTCGGTCGAGAGCGTACTGGAACGTACGTTCGACACCGACCACCTGCTGTTTTTCGCGCTGGCGATTCTGATGCCGCTGGGCGGTATCTGGGTGATGAGCCGGTATATGACTGGTTCGTTTACCGAAAAACTGAGCGGCCTCGATCAGGAAAGTAAACCCGCAAAAGCCGCCGATGCGTCGACCACGCAGCCAACCCGGTTACCCGATCAGCTGGCTGGGTGGTTCACCAGCTCATCGCTGGAGCGGGCCGCGTTTTCCTTTGCCTGGCGGATTATGGGCCGCGACCGGAAATTCAAGCTGAAAACGTATCCGCAGCTTGGCTTCGGGCTGGTGTACGTCGTCATTATGTCGGTGCGCAGTACTGAACTCAGCAACAGTTCATACTTCAACCTGTTTGCGCTGTACTTCGCTGGCCTGTACGGCATGGTCGCGCAGTACCAGCTATCGGCGTCGGATAGTTTCAAAGCGTCGTGGCTTTATGGTTCTGCCCCTATCCGGCAACCGGGCGAGATTCTGACGGGTGCCCTGAAAGCAATCATCGTCAAACTGGTTACACCGTTCTACCTGCTGGTGGCGGCTTATCTGCTCTGGCGCAACGGATTCGACAAAATCAGCGACATTCTGCTGGGTTACGTTAACACCATCGTCATGCTGCTGGTGTCGGCACTGCTGTCGGACCGGCGAATGCCGTTTTCGGTACCCATTGATTCGGTCAACCGAAGCAACACGGGTCGGGGACTCATCACGCTATTTGTACTAGGCCTGGTTGGTGGGCTGCACTTTGCCCTGACATTACTTCCGTATGGTGTCTGGGGGGGTATAGGCCTCGCCGGGCTGGCGGTCTGGCTTCTGATGCGGCAGTATCAGCGGACTGAATGGAATCAGATCGTGATGGCGTGATAGTTTCCGACAGCATCCCTGCTGTCGGGCCGCGATAGCGGCTAACAACGAGCCGTGCCAATTTAGCCTGCGGCATCGACAGCAGGGATGCTGTCGGAGACAAATCAATGTTAACAATGACCCTGGTCGACGGGCTTTTCGGTATCTGTCCTTGCCTTTCCCCCCCGAACAATCTACTTTTGCAGGATTTTTAGCCACCCCTCAACGGGCAGGGAATCACCATTCTGTTGAATACAATCATTTCCGGTGCAGCACTCGGCTGTACTCCTTTGTTGTCCTGCTGACTAATGCCAAAAAACACCAACATCCGCTCGGTTCTGATTATTGGTTCGGGTCCAATCGTAATCGGTCAGGCCTGTGAGTTCGATTACGCCGGTACGCAGGCCGCCCGGTCTATCCGCGACGAAGGTATTGAGGTGTCGCTCATCAATTCCAACCCGGCGACGATTATGACCGATCCGATCAACGCGGATTACGTCTACCTGAAGCCACTGGAGAAAAAGTCGATTGTCGAGATTCTGGAAAAGCACCGGGCCATGGGTAAACCCATCGACGCGGTACTGCCGACAATGGGCGGGCAAACGGCGCTCAACCTGGCTATCGACTGCGACAAGGCCGGTATCTGGACGAAGTACGGCGTAAACATCATCGGCGTCGACATCAAGGCCATCGAGACAACTGAAGACCGCGAGAAGTTCCGGCTGCTGATGCTCGAACTGGGTGCCGGGGTGTGTAAAGGCCGTACGGCCCGCTCGTTTCTGGAAGGTAAAGAGATTGCGCAGGAAATTGGTTTCCCCCTTGTTCTCAGGCCCTCCTACACACTGGGCGGTACGGGGGGCGGCTTCGTCAACGATCCCGCCGATTTCGATAAAGCCCTGACGGCTGGCCTGCACGCGTCGCCGGTACACGAGGTACTGGTCGAGCAAAGCGTGATGGGCTGGAAAGAATACGAACTGGAGCTGCTGCGCGACAACAACGGCAACTTCGTCATTATCTGCTCCATCGAGAATTTCGACCCGATGGGCATTCATACCGGCGACTCGATTACGGTAGCCCCGGCCATGACCCTGCCCGACACGCTGTACCAGAAAATGCGGGACCTGGCTATCCGGGTTATGGCCGGCATCGGGCAGTTTGCGGGCGGCTGTAACATTCAGTTCTCCGTCAACCCCCAGACCGACGATATTATCGTCATCGAAGTAAACCCACGGGTAAGCCGGTCGTCGGCGCTGGCGTCGAAAGCAACGGGCTACCCCATTGCCAAGATTGCCGCGAAAATGGCCGTCGGCTACAACCTCGACGAACTGATTAACCCGATCACGGGCACGACGTCGGCCTTCTTTGAACCGGCTATCGACTATGTGATTGTAAAAGTACCGCGCTGGAACTTCGATAAATTTCCGGGTGCCGACCGGTCGCTGGGCCTCCAGATGAAGTCGGTGGGCGAAGCGATGGGCATTGGCCGCAACTTCCAGGAAGCCCTGCAAAAAGCCTGTCAGTCGCTCGAAATCCGGCGCAACGGCCTTGGTGCCGACGGTCGCGAACTGACCGACGTAGCCGCGCTGAAACAAAGTCTGGCACACCCCAGCTGGAACCGGTTGTTCCACATCTACGATGCGTTCAAAGCGGGCATGTCGTTCCGTACGATTCAAAATCTGACCAAGATCGACCCATGGTTCCTGCATCAGATCGAAGAACTGATTCTGCTGGAGCGCGAAATCGAAAAGTACGACCTCGACGATCTGCCGCCCGAACTGCTACGCACGGCCAAGCAAAAAGGCTATGCCGACCGGCAGCTGGCCCACCTGCTGCAAGTGCGCGAGAGCAAGATCTACCAGTATCGGCAGCAGCACAACATTCGCCGGGTGTTCAAGTGCGTCGATACCTGCGCGGCTGAGTTCGAGGCCCGTACGCCGTATTACTACTCGACCTTCAACAACCAGCTGCCCATCACGCAGGACCGCCCCGAACCTGTTTCGGACCTGCCCGGTAACGAGTCGATCCGGTCGAACCGGAAGAAGATTGTCGTGCTGGGTTCGGGACCAAACCGGATCGGTCAGGGTATCGAATTCGACTATTCCTGCGTACACGGCGTACTCGCGGCTAAAGAAGCGGGTTACGAGACGATCATGATTAACTGCAACCCGGAAACCGTCTCGACCGACCCCGACATTGCCGATAAGCTTTATTTCGAGCCGGTATTCTGGGAGCACGTTCACGCCATCATCATGCACGAGCAGCCGGAGGGCGTTATCGTGCAGTTGGGCGGACAGACCGCGCTGAAAATGGCCGAGAAGCTGACCCGCTACGGTATCAAGATCATCGGTACCAGCTGGGAAGCCCTCGACCTGGCCGAAGACCGGGGCCACTTCTCCGAGATGCTACAGAAGCTCGATATTCCGTATCCGAAGTTCGGCACGGTGCGCGAGTCGGAAGCGGCTATTGAACTGTCGCGCGAACTGGGTTTCCCCCTACTGGTGCGGCCAAGCTACGTGCTGGGTGGGCAGAATATGAAGATCGTCATCAACGAAAACGAGCTGGAGCAGCACGTGATGAAGATTTTGCAGGACATTCCCGACAACAACATCCTGCTCGATCACTTCCTCGAAAACGCCATCGAAGCCGAAGCCGATGCCATCTGCGACGGTGAAGACGTATACATCATCGGCATCATGGAGCATATCGAACCGGCGGGTATCCACTCGGGCGACTCCTACGCTGTGCTGCCAACGTTCGACCTAAGTGAGAACGTAATCCAGCAGATCGAGGCACATACAAAGAAGATTGCCGTGGCGCTGAAAACGGTCGGTCTGATCAACATTCAGTTCGCGATCAAAAACGAGGTTGTATACATCATCGAAGCGAATCCCCGCGCCAGCCGGACCGTGCCGTTCATCTGTAAAGCCTACCAGGAGCCGTACGTCAACTACGCCACGAAGGTGATGCTGGGCGACAAGAAGGTGAAGGATTTCGATTTTAAGCCCGTCAAAAAAGGGTACGCGATCAAGATTCCGGTGTTCTCGTTCAGCAAATTCCCGAACGTAAATAAAGAACTCGGCCCCGAAATGAAATCGACTGGTGAAGGCATTTATTTCATCGACGACCTGACCGACGATTTCTTCCAAAAAGTCTACGCCAAGCGGAATCTGTACTTGAGCCGGTAGAGTCGGTGATTCTCAACAAGAAAGCAGCCGACCTATAGTATAGATCGGCTGCTTTCTTGTTGAGAATCACTAGTTTTGACTAAACCAATTGCACCATGGAATTCAACGTAAACGTGCCAGCGACTGACGAACGGAATGACCGCGTTGTTTCCTTTTTAAAACAGCGGCTTGCCGAAAAGCATAAAATAGAACGTCAAATGGTCGCGGATTTTCAGGTCGACAACGCTGTTCAAACCGCCATGACCGAACTGGATCGCCAGAATGAAGAGCGAGGAACACCCATTATCCATTTATAATTACGTGCTTGTTGACGGACAGCCGTCGACTTATCTATTCAGGACGATCAACGGTATCGTTTACGAAATACAGTTTAAACCAACGCCTTACCTGTTCGGCGATACCTCGCCCTTTGCTGACGACATAGTCGAACTGGTTCTAAAAGTTGTCGATGCGCCGGCCGGTGTTCGTCCCCCGCGCGATTCGGTTACCGCGCCGACAATAGCGGCTATAATCAGTCATTTTTATCAGCATAGTAGCCAGACAATCACTATCTATATATGTGATTCATTGGATCAGCGGCAAAAAGCACGATGGGCAACATTTAATCGCTGGTACAACTATTTTAACGCCAGTAACTACCAGCGTTTTGACCGGACGGTTGTCGACACAAAGGATGGTGTTACCTATTACTGCGCCGTGATTATTAGTGCCACAAATCCATATCGGCTGGATGTTTTCGCGGCTTTCAATCGGCTTTTGGACGGCTACAATGATCCCAAATGACGAAACGCCCGCTCTCCAAGGCGAAGAGCGGGCGTTTTGATGAAGAGTAATTCAGTTCCTAGAAACCCAGGCCGATAGCAAAACCACGGACTGATGGGTTACCAGCCAATGCCATCCGCTCATTTGAAGCACCGGTCATCAGGTTAATCGTATATAATCGGGTGATGCCGTCGACGCGCAGTACGGCATGGCCCACATTCGAGGTACCACCGATGTCGAAACCATTACCACCCTCGATCTGCCGACCCAGGTTACCAATCAGTTCCAGACCACCACCGTTCGGTGGGTTCTGCCGGTACAGCATGGCATTGCCGGTGCGGCTGTCGATGTCGTACAACGTGGTCGTCGTGGCGCCGGGGAAATTGTTGGTGTAAGCAGCGGCCGTTACGTTCGGGCTACCCGGATTCAGGCGACCATCCACAGTTACCGAGTTATCATTCGGGTTATAGCGCAGATTCTGACCATCGTTGCTGACAATACGAATCCGGTCGACGGTCGGGTTGAAATCGAAGCCAACATCACCCGAAACGCTTGGCGAGATAGGCGCACCCACAGCCGTAGCGGCTCCGCTCGACATATTAATGGTATAAATCCGGCTCGTTGTACCTAAGGCATACAACTGACCATTTACCGGCCGCATATCGATACCACGCAGCGTTTCGCCGGTTTGCAGTCCTGTGATGGCTTTCGTAGCGTGCGTAGCACCCGACTCAGGATTTATATAGTGCAGCATGTTCATCCCGTCGGCTACGTAAGCGATTGGTTCGGTGGGAATGGCCAGTCCGACGAGGCTCATCGCACCAGGCAGATTACCCAATAATTCGGCGCGACCGGTTGTCAGGTTGATTTCGTATAGCCCCTGCACACCGTTACTAATCATGGTGGCGATAGCACTGCCGTTCGGCGCAATATCAAAATTGCTCTGCCCGGCTATGTCGACGCCCAGCGAACCAACTTCGGCCAATACGCCGTCGTTGGGCGGGTTTTGCCGATACAGTTTATCCGTCACCGGATCAATATCATACAATGTCGTCGTTGTGACGCCCGACCGGTTGTTGGTGTAGGCGACACCGGAAATCGATGCACCAGCAACGCCATTGATAGGTCCATCGACAATCATAACCGCGCCCGTCTCCGGGTTTAAACGCAAGTTCTGACCCCGATTCGATACCAGACGAATCCGGTCGACAGTTGGGTTAAAATCGAAGCCGGCGGCATCACCCGTAACAGCAGGAGACAGCGGACCGGTACCAACCGGCACGGCAGCACCTGTACGCAGGTTGATGGTATACAGACGGCTCCCGTTACTGATCGCATAAAGCTGGCCCGTAGCCGGACGGAAATCGATACCAATCAGTCGTTCGTTGTTCATAACGCCCGTGATGGTTGTCATTTCCTGACTAACCGACGGGCTAGCTGTATTTAGCCTAACAAGTTGGTTGTTGTCGGTAAGGGCATAGAAGTCAAAGTTGGCGGCAAGCCGGGCATTAGCCGTTGATGATGCCGTTTGAGGATCGAGCATCTGCCGGTCCTGACAGGCATTTAGGGTAAGCAAAGAGCCGATAGCCAGCATCCCTGCCGAGAAGCGTAGTTGTTTTTTCGTAATCATGTTATCGAGCGTTAAGTAGCGGCTGCTGGTTTTTCCAGCATGGTTATCCGCTATCGTATACGGAGCAAAACCACGAATAGATTCACGAAGATTAAATATTAGTTAAAACCCGATTAACCGGTATCAGTTTGACTCGACACTGACACTCGGCACATCAATCGCTATCCTATGAAATCAAGACTGGTCTTTGCGAGATAGCCCCCTGACCAGTCCTCTCTTCAAACCTGACAGCAATATCATCCGGCACAGCAGACAGTCGTCTGTTAATTTCGAATTAAAAAATCTGAACAAAACTGCCGTTTACATATACTATTTGCGGTTTCAACGCTTTTTAAATTTTTATAACACGCTAAAAATCAACCAAATAAGCTGACATAACTTTTTATATTACGACTATACAGCGTCATTCATCTGTCTAAACCATCGGAGTAATTACAGGTATACATCACTAAATGCTCAATGAGTAACTGGCACAGCTACAGGCTGTTCTACGGAACTATCAGGCAGTTTCAGACTCAGGCGGCTGTTCATCATCAACTGGTCATTAGCTACAACACCTGTACTCATGCAAAATATTAGCCCAATCTGGTTATACCCTCTTATTCTTCTGGCCGGTGCATTTCAGGCGTGGGGACCGCCCATGAATGGAGCTTTGCTTAAATCCGTGCAGAATCCCTGGCTGGCCAGCGTTGTCTCTTTTCTGCCGGTCGTTGCCTTTCTGCTGTGTTTATTTTTGTGCTTACCCAAGCCGATGCCAACCACTGACAGTCTGGCTACTATGCCCTGGTGGGCTCCCCTGGGTGGCCTGATTGGTGCCGGTGCAGTAGTGGCGGGGTTGATGTTCGTCGATCGGGTTGGTGCAGGTACACTGGCCGGACTGACGATTACGGCCAATATTCTGATGTCGCTGGTTATCGACAAATACGGCTGGTTCAACGTAGAAATTCATCCGCTTAGCATCGGTAGAACAATCGGAGCGGTACTGATGGTTGTCGGCGTATACCTTATCTCCAAATTTTAAGCCTGTAGGTCGAATAACCTCTGTTTCAACTGGTGGCCAGGCAGCTCTGGTCTGCTAGCGGCAGCGTGGTGTTGCAGTACTTACGCAGTTAGCGCGTGGTATAGCCAGATGACGCCCAGCGTGCAGAGCAGGGCGGTTGTCATAACCTGAAAGCCGAGTTTGAGAAACGCCCAAGCACTGACTGTCTGCCCTTCCCGACGTAGCGCGACCAGCCACAGAATCGTAGCCAGTGACCCCGTCACGGATAAATTGGGACCGAGATCGATACCTACCAGAATAGCACTTTTAACGACTTCCGGAACCTGACCCGCCTGTACAACAGTACCGGCAATCAGTCCCGCTGGTAGATTATTGACCAGATTACAAACCAACGCCGTACCGACACCGCTCAACCACATAGTCTGCGTTACTGACCGGGCCGTGCTATCCCGTAACAGGCCCGTCAGCGATTGAATAAGTCCGGTCTTGTCGAGTGCTTCGACCAGCACAAACAGGCCCGCCACCAGCGGCAGCACCGCCCATGAAACCCCTTTCACGACCTCCCAGGGACTTTTCCTAGCCCGAATCAGCACCACTATAGACGTCAGGATGCCTGTGATGGCTGTCGGCAGTCCCAGCTCGGCATCCAGCGCCGACGCTGTCAACAGTGTGACGGCCGTTGCGCCAATACCCAGCATAGCCAGTTTGCCACCCGGCGACAGCGCGGGGATGTCAATGCTGGTTTCGATGGATTCGCACAGGGCGTCGCGCTGGGTGAAGCGCAGCACCAGGTATGTGACGGCAATGGATACAATCGAGGGCAGACTGTACTGAATTAGCCACTGCCCAAGGGGCGGCATGTGCGTGCCGTAAATAACCAGATTAGCCGGATTGGAAATAGGCAACACGAAGGAAGCGGCATTGGCGATGAAGGCGCAGATGAACAGATATGGCAACGGCTTGTCGACCTTAGCGGCTTTCACGGCTGCTGCCACCGCCGGGGTAAGCACAACTGCGGTGGCATCGTTGGATAGAAACGTCGTAACAACAACCCCGACCAGGTAAATGAGCCCGAAAAGCCGACTTGCGGAGCCCGACGCCCGTTGCGTAGCCTGAGCGGCCAGCCAGTCGAAGAGTTTTTCTTCCCGGGCCGTTTCAGCCAGCAGCATCATCCCGGTCAGGAAGAGGTACACATCCGCCCCCTTGGCAACACCCGACCAGGTTTCGGCGGGTGTAATCAGACCCAGCATCAGCAACAGGACAGCCCCCGCTACGGCCCAGATGAATTCGGGAATGTTGAACGGTCGTATGATGACGCCCGCGATAGCCAGAAACGTGATGAGCCAAATATAAGTGTGAGGCATATCCAATTATGTTGAGAAAATCAGGATGGTTTACCGTTGCGATTGGGTCCCAGTTGTGTACCCATTATACCGTTCTGCGGCCAGGCACCAATCGAATCGGCATCGCTGCCATTTTTGTGCCGAACAGGGGGGAACAGGCCGACCGGAGTTAGCTGAATCGTGTGCTGACCGGGTCGGCCGCTGCTGTCGACGGCTTCCACAGTCAGCGTTATCCCTTCGCCAGCGGATACGTCTACATCGGCCCACCAGCCCCGCCCATTCTCGGTCGGGGTCATGGCCAGCCAGTTATGCTGATTGATTCGGCAGGCGACCCGCTCCACGGGGCGGCTACCCAGCACAACGGCATGTACCCGAGTTGGCCCCGCCGGGGCAGACTGGTCGTCGGTGCGCAGCAGTCGGTAGTCCGTTGGCGTAGTGATAAGCACGAACGGGAAGGCATCGTGTAGCGCCTTAAATCGCCAGCTTACCGTTTCCCCGTGAACCGTTGCGAATGAATATCCTGCCGGGCCTTCCTCATTTTGCCCGGTCGAGCGGGTAGCGGCAAAAATCGTGTGCCCATCGTTCGCCAGTTCGTTGTAATGCGTATGCCCAATGTCGACCAGCACAACGGTATGAGCCGCGAAAAGTTGGTTTACCGCCTTTGTTTCCTCGCTATCCGTAAAATCGGCCGGGTACGTGTGCATGAAAACCACCACCGGCTCATTGCTGGCGGTTGCTTCGGCCAATTCCCGGCGTAACCAGTCGTATTGCCCCATACGCAGGCGAAAATCGGGACCACCACTCCCCCCGCCACTGATGTCGAGAAACAGGCAACGAACCCCTTTCACTACCCGCGACCTGGGCAGCGGTTCAGTCAGAGGCATCGTATAAAACGCATCCAGACTGCCCGATTCCATGTCGTGATCGCCCGGAATGATGTGTACGGGTACGTCCAGCATCTTCAGCGCAGTAGACACCAGTTCGTATTGGCGCGGCTGGCCATTATCGGTGTTGTCGCCGGGCAGCACGACAAAATCCAGCGCGGCCCCACACTCCGTTGCCAGTTGAGCAACAATAGACAGGTAATCGAGGTAGTTGGGTTCGCTGGCTTTAGTGATGTGTAAATCGCCCAGGTGAGCGAAAACAAGCGGATCGGTAACTGACATACGGACTGGTAAACGGTGGATACGGAATTGGTTAGTGAGCAGTAGCAACGGCCGGGGCGACGGCACACTCCGATTTGAGCGTAGCGCCGAAAACGATCCACAACAGAATCGATACGGACGCAAAACTACCCAACAACAAAAAGGTGGATGAATACCCGATCGACTGCGCCAGCCAGCCGCCAATGGCCGGACTGAGCGATGCCCCGATGCCCTGCACTGTCATGACAGCACCCTGACCGATGTTGACCCGGCCCGTGCCATTGAGCAGGTGCGCAACCAGCCCCGGAACCGCTACGCTCTGCAACCCCGCCCCGATTCCGTCGAGTATCTGCACCGGGAACAGGCCCGTGTACGAAATCAGCTGCGACGCGACCAATCCCCGCACCGGAAGGGCTATGAACGAGATAAGCAACACAATTCAGTACCCGCTTTTCTCGGTCATCCGAACGGCCACCAGCGACATAACGATCATAGCCAGCTGGGCGATAATGATGGTTACGGCGACGAAAATGGTGGGGTTACCGGGCAATTTTGTCGCTGCCGCCAGGCCAAAAAGCGGCAGCATGGCCCCATTACCCAGGTGGAAACAGGCCAGCGCAGCCGCCAGAATCAGCATCGATTTATTTTTGAAAAGCACCTGAAAGGCGTTAGTCGGTGCGTTGTTTTCCTGCTTATCGCTTAATCCACGGGCCGCTTTGTCATCGATGGCGGTGGCCGGAATCAGCAGTACCGACACGATAGCCAACACCCCAAACAAAGCGGCCAGATAAAACACCGCAGGCATACCGAAGCGCATACCCAGATACCCCGACAAGGCCGCACCAACAACGTTTCCCGCGTGATTATAAGCCTGATTGTACCCGTTCTGGCGGGTGAAACCAGCCTGTTTGACGATACCGAGCGTGATACCAACCACCGCCGGGCCAATGGCTGAACCGGCAATGGCCGTGGCGACCTGCGACAGGCAGACCAGCCAGAAATTCTGCGAAAGCAAAATAATAGCCGACGCCAGCGTAGTAGCAACGGCGGCAATGACTACGTACATTCGTTTGCGCGTAGTAGCGTCGATGAGGGCACCCGCCGGGGCAGTCATCAGCATACCGGCCACCCCACCGATGGTCATCACCGAACCGATCAGCCCGCTTTGCCAGCCGTGCGCCAGCAGAAAAACACCAAGGAACGGACCAATACCGGCCTGCATATCGGCCATGAAAAAATTGAGCGACTGAAGCGGCCGGATAGGCTGGGAAATCGATGATTTAGTTTGGGAATGACTCATTTGCCCGATGCAGCAGGTGTACGATAGAAACCGGGCAAAGGTGACAAGCCAGCCTGACGGCGGACTTAAGATGACATTAAAACCTCTTCATCTGCCGGGGAAGTCGATGCAACGGACCAGATTTGGCCCCGTCACTACGCTTGATTTGCCCCGGTAACGCGTGATTGATAGCTTGCTCGTATTCGGCTGTCTGGCGGGAGCGACCCAAACCGGGTAAGTAGATCGGCGGGCGTAGCTGAGCGTACACATAGTTGGCGCACTCTGCCGGGTTCCTTTAGTTTTGCGTAAGTCGTCTGCCCGCTTCTGAACATAACAACTCGCCAACATCGTATGAAAAACGAATTTGTAATCCTCAACAACGGTGTACAGATGCCCCTGCTGGGGCTGGGCGTCTACGCACCGAATCACAACAGTGAAGTGCAGCAGGCTGTCGAATGGGCACTGGAAGCCGGTTGTCGGCTGATCGACACGGCGTCGATTTACGGTAATGAAGCCGAAGTAGCCGCTGCTATTCAGGCGAGTGGACTACCGTCAACTGACGTTTTTATTACAACCAAAGTATGGAACGCCGATCAGGGATACGACAACACGCTACGGGCGTTTGACCGGAGCGCGACTAAACTCAAACGAGGCATCGTTGATCTATACCTGATTCACTGGCCCGTAAAGCAACATAGGCACGAAACCTGGCGGGCACTGGAACAGCTCTATGCCGACGGCCGCATCCGGGCCATTGGCGTGTCGAACCATTACCCGCAGCACCTCGACGAGCTGCTCAGTCAGGCAGCGGTAACACCAGCGGTCAATCAGATTGAATTCAGCCCTTACTGTTACCGCCCCGATGTATTGACATATTGCCGCGACAAGGGTATTCAGGTGGAAGGCTATGCACCCCTGGCGCGGGGCAGGAAACAGGACGATCTGCGGCTGATCGCTATCGCAGAACGTCACCAGAAAAGTACGTTTCAGGTGCTGATCCGGTGGTCGTTGCAGCAGGGCGTCGTTACTATTCCCAAGTCTGTTCACCGCGATCGGATTCGGACCAACGTCGACGTATTCGATTTTGACCTGTCTGCCGACGACATGGCCGTGTTAAACGCGGTTTACGACAATACCCGCATCGCCGACGACCCCGACACACTGGACTGAAACAAAAAACGGCCGCTGGTAACTACCCAGCGGCCGTTTTCACAGAAAAACAGGCTATTTCCTGTACCGACTGCGGTACTCCGGCCCAACCCCGAAGCCGTAGCCCAGCGTCAGCGTGAAAGTAGAACGATTGATTCGGGCGTTATTATCGATTGTAATGTCGCTCACCCCGTAGCGATACCGACCATCGATCAGGAACCGCTGGCGTTCACCAAAGCCCGGAAAGTTCAGCTGAAAACCAGCGATCAACCCAAGGTCCACTTTCCGGAAGGAACTCGTATTGTCGAGCGCCGGAATTTGAATACCCAGCCGTTCGAGCGGTGAGCGTTCGCCTTTAAGCAGGAAAGCCACTGACGGCCCCACGAACACATTCGGCCGGAAGTTACCGCCAGTAGTCAGAAAGTACCGCAGCGCGACGGGTACTTCAATGTACGTCATCTGCTGCCGGAAGTCGACCTGCTGCTGACTGGCGAAAATAGTCTCCAAGTTCGAGTACTTGGCCCCCATCTGCGAATAAAGCGCATCGACCGAAATACCGAAATGATTCAGCGAGCTGTACATCAGAAACGCACCAGCTGTAAAACCGGGTCGGTACTTGTACCCTTCTGCATCGCCGTTAAAGGTCGACAGGTTAGCACCGACGCGTGGGCCAACACTGAACCGCTGTTGTGCCGTAGCAACTGACAGCCCAGTAAAAAGCAGGGCGAGCACAAGGGCGCTCCGCACGGTTTTCGTACAAATCATGATATATACGTGTAGTGTAAAAGGTGGCTTGATTAACGGCTGTAGCGGCTGCGGAATTCGGGTCCTACACCGAAGGCATAGCCCAGCGACAGGCTGATGGTCGAGTTTTGCAGGTTATTCCGAGCACCCCACCGGTTGGGCAGGCTGGTTTGTACTTCGCTCAGACCCAGCGTGTAGCGGGCATCGATGAGGAAGTGCTGCCGCTTGCCGGTGCGCCAGTTCAGCTGAAAACCACCCGTTGCACCCAGATCGATGTCGCGGAAGTCGCTGGTGTTATCAGCATTGATGTTGCCGACATTGGGATCGCCATTGACACGGCGGGCATTGAGTTTGAATCCCAGCGATGGTCCAATAAAAATATTTGGCCGAAAATCGCCATTCAGCGTCAGGTAATAACGAGCGACGACCGGTATCTCCAGGTAGTTGACACGCTGGGTGAATTTGAGTACCTGCGTGTCGTATTTGGCACCGCGCTGGGAGTAGAGTACGTCGGCAGAAATGCCAAAATGGTTCAGTGAACTGTAAGACAGGAAGACCCCGGCGTT
Organism: uncultured Spirosoma sp.; assembly: GCA_964581865.1. Lineage (GTDB taxonomy): Bacteria > Bacteroidota > Bacteroidia > Cytophagales > Spirosomataceae > Spirosoma. Next base: position 21,696 of record CAZOQC010000015.1, on the reverse strand, counting down.
GACACCCGGCTTGAAGCGCAAATCATCGGCGTTGCCCCAATAATTAGATAAATTCAAGCCGATCCGTGGACCTGCACTGAACCGCTGCTGTGCGTAACTACTTGTAAAGCAAAGGGTAACTAAAGCAACTGAAACGTAAAAGGAACGTAAAGAAATTGTGCGAAACATAGACAATTGGTCGAATTGATTCTTCGGGTTAACGTTCGACCTTTTGCAAATGTTTTATCTTTCACCACTACTTTCTCCCGGACGGCTTGCTGATAAACCGCGCCATACGCCTGTTCTGGTGTTGAACGGGACGTATCCACCCAACCACCGGAAGACACTAGATCAATGTCTTCCAGTAGATAATCCCGTCTATCGCAGCGAGAGAAGATGTTGTTTCTATCCCGGTTTTCAGTCTTGTCGGTGAGACTGCCGGAGCGGGTTTGACCGTTTTCTTGGGCATGAAGTAAATCATGTAAATGGCCACGGCAAACACGAAGAGAAGTGCAGCCGTGATCGTCGCAATCCAAAGATGCCACAGCCGTTTTTTCGTCGCCGACGCGTGAATACGATCCTGTAGGGCATCGCGCAGACTGGCCAGCTGGGCGGGAGTCGGGCGGGTGGCCTGCTGCATGGCTTCCAGACCCGCCAGCGCATCGGCGTAGAACGGATCTTCCAGCAGCACCCGCTCGACCCGATACCGGGCCGGGCCGTTTAGCTGGCCAGCCTGGTAGGCCCGTAATTCATCAAAAGTTAGTCGCTCACTCATTGTCGGGAGGTTGTATTACGTACAGTACCCGCAGCATACTGTGGATCGCTCAGGCAAAGCTTCAGTTTTCGCCGGCCATTTTGCAAATAACTCTTCACCTGCTTCAGCTCATAGCCCGTCTGGTCGCTTACCTCCACGTAGCTTTTCTTCTCCAGGTAGAATAGCGTCAGACAGGTACGTTGTTCGGGGGGCAGCAGTTGCAGACAGGCTTCCATGCGGGTTAGGTCTTCTTCCCGGTCAGGATCGTCGGTACTGGCTGGCAGCGTATATTCATCGTCCGCCAGAATCGAATCGAGCAGCGCCATCTGCGGCCGATTTTGTCGCTTACGAAGCAGCATCAGGCAGTAATTTCGGGATACACTGTGCAACCACGGGAGAAACTGCTGCACCTCATGCCGGCGCAAATCAACTACCAGCTGTTCAAACAACTGCATCACGGCGTCTTTGGCTTCTTCCTCGTCACGCAGGTATTTGTAGCAGACAGCATACACCAGTTCCATGTATGGCTCGTATAGTTCGCCCAGCAACGCAACGTCACCCGTTGTCCGGTACCGCGCAATAAGCTCGGCCGTCCGGTCGGTGGTGTCAGCAGTGGATTTTGGTTTGCGAAAGCGTCTTAGAAACATAGGTGGCCGGTCTACGTACCCTGAAGATGCAGCAAGCAGACGAATTCCATATTTCTACGCAGGTGTATCCGCTTCAATAACGATCATATACGGAGGCTGTTGTTGACCGGGCCGTTGGCAGTCCGGCGGAAGTTTGATGAATTTATCCGTATTTCGCTCCTCACTTTTCGCTTTCGCTTGTGCATCTAATTGTTGACGCCGGTAATACTGACGCCGTTTTTGGTCTGTACGACGCCGATACGTGGCGCTTCATCTGGCGCACCCCCGCCCGCCCCGACGAGGCTGCCGAATCGTACGAAGCCCGGCTACGGCTGTGGCTACTGGAAGCGGATATATCCCTGAGCGACATACGGCACACCGTACTCAGTAGTGTTGTGCCCAATCTGACACCTACGCTACGTACGATGCTGGGCGGTCTGTTCGGCCATACACCCGTCGTGGTAGGGCCGGGCGTTTATCCGCTGTTGCCACTCGAAATTCTGCGTCCCCACGAAATTGGGGCCGATCTGGTCGCCAACGCATTGGCCGCTTACACCCGGTATCAGCGCAACTGCATCGTTGTCGATTTTGGCACGGCTCTGACGTTTACAACCGTTTCCGGCGACGGTAAAATTCTGGGCGTTGCTATTGCTCCCGGTTTGAAAACGGCGATCCGGTCGTTGTTTGCCAATACGGCTCAGCTGCCCGAAGTACCGATTCAGGTGCCCGAATCGGCACTAGGGCTGAGCACAACACACGCTATTCAGGCGGGCATCGTACTGGGTTACGAAGGCTTGGTTCGCTCCCTTGTCGACCGTATTCGCGCCGAACTGCACGGCGACTGCATAGCCGTAGCGACCGGCGGCCTGTCGGGACAAATTCCGTCGCTCCGGGACGTCTTTGTCGACATCGTTCCCTCACTGACCCTGGACGGTGTTCGGCTGATCGGCGAAACGGTGCTGGCCCAAAAGCAGTCGTAAACCGCTCATTTCGTTGGATAATTTCAATACGAGCAATTTTGGGCCAGCTTTTTTCGGCCGTCAGCACAAGCGTGCAGACTGCGTATTTTTCAGTGCCGTATTGCTCATAATCCTACAAACGGTCGCTGTAGCCGGAATACGTGCAATTCCTTCACGCCTGGGTTAAATTTCGAAAATTGCACTCAAAAACAGGCACTTAACAAGCTAATTGTGAGCCGGTTATATTGATAAGTCGGATCAGAGGATTTCGATTTGTCAACCTGACTACGGCCGTTTTCCAGACGGATCGCACTCAACAAACCACGCTTGCCATGCGCTTTGTCTATCTGTTTTCTTCGTTCGTTCTGCTGCTACTAAGTGTATCGGTGGGGCAGGCAGCAAGCCCCGGACCGGGCTGGCAGGCTGGCCACCTGACGTGGTGGGACGGTACCGTACTGGCCGGCGATCTGGCGTATAACTGGCAGGCCGAAATGGTACTGCTGCGCGAAACCGACGGCCGCATCCGGACCTTTTCAGCCGGTCAGGTTCGGCAGTTCGGCTGGTCGGCGTCGGCCGGTCAGAAAGCCCGCTACTTTATAGCACTTCCCGGCTCGAATAACCAACTGCCCGACAGGCCCGCCTTTTTTGAGGTATGCGCGGAAGGCACGATGACCGTTGTCCGGCGCATGAAGCGAACGCACGGCCTGTTCGGACGTCCTTATGCCAATCCGGTTCGTGGTTTCGACCCCGAAACGCCCGACCCACACGACAGCTTCTTCGATTATTTCGCCCACATCGACGGGCAGTTCCTCCCCTTTCGCCGGTTCTACACCGCTATTTACCTGGCCCGCATGTCGGCGCATCGCCGGGAATTGCAGCAGTATATTCAGGTGCACCGGCTCAACGAGAAAAGTCAATTTGGGCAGTTGCGCATCATTGAGCAGTACAATCGGCTGGCGGAGCAGCCAATGGCATCCGTCCGAACGCACCCCATTCATTAATCAGCAGTCGATTCCGGGGCGTCTTCCGAACCCATCGGCTGCTCGTCGCGGGAACGGCGTTTGCGCCGGCGCAGGGCGTCGCTAAGCAGAAACTCGATCTGCCCATTGACGCTGCGAAACTCTTCCTGCGCCCACCGCTCCAGCTCTTTCAGCGTCTCGGCCTGGATCCGTAGCACAAACGCTTTTTTTTCGGCTGGCATATGCAATAAAGTTAGTTGTACAACGTCCCGGCATTGACGACCGGGCTGACGCCTTTTTCTCCGCACAGCACCACCAGCAGGTTGCTTACCATCGCGGCCTTCCGCTCTTCATCAAGGTGCACGACGCCCTTGGATTCCAGTCGTTCGAGCGCCATCTCGACCATACCCACGGCTCCTTCCACAATCAGTCGGCGGGCGGCAATCATGGCCGCTGCTTGCTGCCGCTGCAACATGGCCCCGGCAATTTCCGATGAGTACGCCAGGTGACTTACCCGCGCTTCGATAATGTCGACACCCGCCCGTTCGAGCCGTTCGTTGAGTTCCTGCTCCAGAAAGACGTTGATCTGTCCGGTACTGTCGCGCAGCGTCACCGATGCCGTATCATCCTCCATGTGGTCGTAGGCGTATGAGTTAGCCAATTTTCGCACGGCCGCTTCCGACTGAATCTGCACGAACAGCACATAGTCATCGACAGAAAACAGCGCTTTGGCCGTATCCTGTACCTGCCAGACGACGACGGCCGCAATCTCGACGGGGTTCCCCATCTTATCGTTTACCTTCAGCGTCTGCCCGTTCAGGTTACGCGCCCGCAAACTGATCTTCCGGCGGTTATACAGCGGATTCACCCAGCGCAGCCCGTTCTGCTTCATCGTGCCGACGTAATTACCGAACAACGTAGACACGTAGGCTTCATTGGGGTTGACGACGGTGATACCCGTAAACAGCACCATCGACACCAGAAACAGGATGAAAGCGAGCCAGATACCAAGGCCAGCGACACCGACGCCAACGCTGCCCAGCAAACACAATACGGCTACCAGCAACAGTATGTAGCCCGAAATCGACGTTAATGGTTTTTCCTGCATGGTTGTACCAATCTGGGGAAGGTTGCTATCAGATTGATAGCACAATGGTATTGACAAACAGATTATCCGACAGCGTAAATGGGATGAACGGTATCGGGTATCGACCAGCGGCTTATTCGGGCAAAGCCGGGGAAAGGCCAATCCTTTTCGCTATTTTTGCCCCTCAAATTCGGGTCGCCACGCGACCAACCGACTGACTGCTATGCTACTGAGTGAACAGGAGATAAACCGCCGACAAAAGCGGGAAGAACTGATGCGGATGGGAATCGATCCTTACCCCGCTCCCCTCTTCGACGTTACCCATACCATCGACCAGCTTCGCGACGCCTTCGCCGACAAGACCGGTGCCGATACGCAGGGCGGCTACCAGCCCCACCTCGATTTTAAAGCCGAAGCGCCCTGGAACACCATCCGGCTGGCGGGCCGACTGATGAATTTCCGCATCATGGGTAGCGCGTCGTTTGCCGAAATGCAGGACTCGACCGGCCGGATGCAGCTGTATTTCCGGCGCGACGACCTGTGCCCCGGTGACGACAAGACGCTGTACAATACGGTCTTCAAAAAGCTGCTCGACATCGGCGACATCATCGGTATTGAAGGCTACGTATTTACGACGCAGACGGGTGAGCTATCGGTGTATGTGCAGTCGTTTACGGTGCTGAACAAAGCCCTGCGACCCCTGCCGGTGGTGAAGGAAGTGATAAACGAGCAGGGCGAGAAAGAAACTTACGACGCCTTTACCGACCCCGAACAGCGGTACCGGCAGCGGTACGTCGACCTGATTGTGAACCCGCAGGTACGCGACGTATTTGTGAAGCGCACAAAGCTGGTCAATTCGATCCGGCAGTTTCTGAGTCAGAAAGGCTATCTGGAAGTTGAAACGCCGATTCTCCAGCCCATCCACGGGGGTGCTACGGCCCGCCCGTTCCAGACGCACCACAACACGCTCGACATGACGCTGTACATGCGGATTGCCAACGAGCTGTACCTGAAACGGTTGATCGTGGGTGGATATGACGGGGTGTTCGAGTTCGCCAAGGATTTCCGCAACGAAGGCATGGACCGGACCCACAACCCCGAGTTTACGCAGGTGGAATTCTATGTAGCTTACAAAGACTACCTCTGGATGATGGACACCATCGAGGAGATGGTCGAGAAAGTAGCCATCGACGTGGCTGGTACGACGAAAGTAACGGTGGGCGACAACATCATCGACTTCAAACGGCCCTGGAAACGGCTGACGATGTTTGAAGCCATTCAGGAGTACACCGGCGTCGACGTGTCGGCGATGGATGAGGATCAATTGCGGCAGGTGGCCGAAGATCGGGGCATCAAGACCGACACGTCGATGGGTAAGTCGAAGCTGATCGATGAACTGTTTGGCGAGGCCTGCGAACCCAACCTGATTCAGCCGACATTCATCACGGATTACCCCGTCGAGATGTCGCCCCTGACCAAGAAGCACCGGAGCAAAGCCGGATTGGTCGAGCGGTTCGAAGCGATCTGCAACGGGAAAGAAATCGCCAATGCGTATTCGGAGTTAAACGATCCCATCGATCAGCGCGAACGCTTTGAAGAACAGCTTCGGCTGGCCGAGCGGGGCGACGAGGAAGCGATGATGCTGGACGAGGATTTCCTGCGGGCCCTCGAATACGGTATGCCCCCCACGGCGGGCGTCGGCCTGGGTATCGACCGGCTGGCGATGATTATGACCAATCAGCCGTCGATTCAGGACGTCTTGTTTTTCCCGCAGATGCGCCCGGAGAAGAAGCAGGAGCAGTCGGGCGAAGCTGATTTTCTCGCGGCTGGTGTACCGGCTGGATGGATTCCGGCCCTGCAAAAGATGAATATCCTGACCGTTGAGCAACTCCGCGCGACCAGTCCGAATAAACTATTCAACGACCTGGGCGGTGCCCGCAAACGCCTGAAACTCGACATTCCGATGCCCACCATCGCCGACGTTCACGGCTGGACGGGGCACTGATTTGCCAAACGAAAAGCCCGATTCGACTACCGAATCGGGCTTTTTCTGTCATGCCGTCGGCATGACAGAAATCAGACAAATAAACTTACTTCTTCTCGGCCATAGCCGCGTCCTGCTTAGCGAACTCACCGGCCGCTTTGATTTCGATTTCTTCGCTAACCATAGCCCCACCCGACGAGCCAACGCCGAAGTCAGTGCGCTTGATCGTACCGTTTACCTTCAAACCCGCTTTTTCCATCTTACCGCGTGGGCTATCCATCGTAACGGGGCCGGTCAGGACGGCGTCGAGCATGACAGGCTTCGTAACACCGTGCATCGTCAGGTTACCCATCATCTTGTACTTCTTGCCATCTACTTTCTGAAACGACGTGCTCTTGAACGTGATCGTTGGGTACTTGGCCGCGTCGAACCAATCCGGAGTTTTCAGGTGCCCGTCGCGCCGTTCGTTGTCGGTGTTGATGCTGTTCACATCGGCGGTCAGTTCGACAACTGCATCCGACAGATCAGCCTTGCTGGCCGTTAGCTTGGCGTCGAACGTTTTAAAATTACCATCGACTTCACTCAGCATCAGGTGCGTCACGGTAAAGCCGACTTTCGAGTGCGCTTTGTCGACCGTCCAGGTCTGCGCGTTAACGGTTGAAACAGCCAGCAACGTGGCAATGGAGAGGGCAAGTGCTTTCATACAAGTGTACTGTTGGTTGGTTGAAACTGAAAAAGAGCGGGAGTAGCGTATACTACTGTCAATGAGTTGATTGGAAGTATTGTCTCAGACAGCATCCTGCTGTCGTGGCTCCAGTGCGGGTCAATGACAGCAGGATGCTGTCTGAGACAATTTACGTTACCGGGGCCGGCCACCGCCTGTCGGTGCGCTCGGCTGTGCCCCACCGGCATCGCCACCGCCGTCGCCTTTTACGTCGTCGTTGTTGACCGACTTACTTTTCCGGCGGTTTTCTTCGAACGTCATCTTACCGATGCGGTAGGCAAATGTCACTTTGACGTTTGAATTATACAGGTGGTTGACATTGACCTGCGAAATCAGGGGCGAGTCGAGCGTGGTGCGCATCGTTACACCGTTGCCGACAAAGTTCTCAGCCGCCAGCCCAATACTACCGCGCTTGTTGGCCAGGTCTTTCCGGACACCCAGCGAGTACATGTAGAAACCACCCATCGTACCCTGTAGCTGCGGGTTTGGCCCCCGGAAGAAGCTGAACACCTGTGCGCTCCAGCCCTTGTTCAGCGTTAGCTGACTCATCAATCGCCCGCCCAGGCTGATGCCTGAGTTACTAATGGTGATCGAGCGACCGGTCGCGTCGGGCGTTTGTCCCTGCATATACACGTAGTAGCCGTCGATCCCCCCATTGATTGTCCATTTCGGCGTCAGCGTGGTGTTGAAGAAGATGTTGGCACCCGTCGTCCGCTGTACACCGATGTTCTGGAAGGTAGTGATAATACCGCCTGTCAGCGTATCCGACGGAATGCGGATTTGTGTGATGGCGTTGTTTGTCAACCGCCCGAAAACAGCCGCGTTGATGTACGTTTTCTTGATCGTTGAGCTGTAGCTGAATTCAACGTTGTCGGTCAGTTCGGGGCGCAGCGTTGGGTTACCCACCATCACCATCTGGGGGTTAGCGTAGTTGGGGTTGGGGTTGAGCTGCTGTAGCCCCGGCCGCTGAATCCGGCGGTTATAGGCGGCTTTCAGCGTCGTACCGCCCTTCAGCGTTTTCGAGACATTGACACTCGGCACCAGGTTCGCGTAGTCGGGAATGGCGAGTGGCCGGGCGGCTTGCTGCTCGGTCGATTGCGTAGCCTGAATACCCGTGTATTCGTAACGTGTACCCACTTTAAACGTGTACTTGCTCGGCGTCACGTAGGTGTACGATACATAGCCCGCGCCGATATTCTGGCTATAATTAAGCGTCCCGGTTGGGTTATTCGGGTCTTTTATCAAGGCGCTTTCGCCCGTGCCAACCAGGTATTCGTACGCACTATTGACCTGGCGCATGATCGCTTTACCGCCAAATTCCAGCAACTGATTTTTACGAATCGGCGTCTGGTAGTCCGTCTGAAACGTGATCTCCTGGTTGGTGTTGTTGTTGATATTCTGCTGACGACCCGTTAGCGAACCTGTCTGATTGAGCAGGTCGGCGTAGAAATTATTAGTCAGGCCCGTACGGCTGTACTGCGTCGAGATGCTCCACTCCTGCTGCGGTTTGAACGTGCGGATGTAGTCGATGTTCATATCGACCGAGTTCGACAGATCTTTCCGGTTCACATCACGGTTGGTCATGTACAGCAGCGCGTCGCCGAGGTACGCATTGGTCAGCTGCGTTTGTTGCTGCACGAAATTGCGCGTACCCAGCCGTACGTTGGCCGACAGCGACTGATTCTTGGCCAGGTCATAGTCGAAACCCAGTGTGTACTGCCCGAATATCGGCTTATCGAAGGATGTAGCCTGCTGGTTCGTCCGCTGATACTGCGTACCAACCAGCGTCGTCTGATCGAGCGTCGACGACGCGTGGTTGTACATCGCCCGGCCGAATCCGCCCAGCGTGATACCCAGTTTACCCTGTCGGTACGACCCGTTCAGGCCCAGGTTCGACGCCCGCAGACCAACGCCTGCGTCGACGTTCAGCGTCAGGCCGTGCAGGGTGTTTTTCTTGGTGATAATGTTGATAATTCCGGCGGCACCCTCAGCATCGTACTTGGCCGACGGGCTGGTAATCACCTCGACCGACTTGATCATGTCCGACGGCAGTTGCTTTAGTGCGTCGGCGACGTTGGCGGCTACGATGGTGCTGGGTTTGTTGTTGATGAGCACGCGAATGTTGCTGCTGCCGCGCAGGCTGACGTTGCCGTCCAGATCGACCGACAGCATCGGCACCCGCTTCAGCACGTCGCTGGCGTCGCCCCCTTTCGAGGTCAGGTCTTTATCCGCGTTGAACACCAGCCGGTCGACTTTTTCTTCGATCATAGCTGCCTGCCCAACCACGTTCACTTCACCCAGCGTCCTGACGTCGGCCGCCATCTTCACCGACCCCATATTGATCTCGGTACCTTTGGCAATCGTGAACGCTTTCGAATCGGAGTTTTTGTAGCCGATAAACGAGTATTGCAACCGGTAATCGCCCGGTGCCAGTTTTGTCATCGAAAAGGATCCTTTGCCGTCTGACGTTGTTCCGTCGACAGGCTTATTGGTTTTGGTATTGATGAGGGCAATCGTGGCGAATTCAACGGGCTTTCCCGATGTCGAGTCGGTCAGGACGCCCGTAATTTTGCCGTTGCCTTTGGGAGCATCATCCGCAACGCCGGTAAATTCTTTCTTTTGCCGTTCGTTGTTTCCGCCAAAGCCGGGTCCACCCGGTCCACCACCCGGCGGGCCACCGAACTGCGCATATGCTGTCTGCGTCAGGCTGGCGCCCAGGCCGAGTACCAGCAGGAGAAAGAGAAGTCGTGTATACATGGTCTGGTCGATTTCGCGTTTGATGAACCAAAGCAACAGGCTCGCTATCAGTCCTGAAAACGCAATAGACCATGCAGGCGGGAACGTCGGCAGACCGCCCATTTCAGCCGACGAACCGCTTTTTTCCAGTTAATCCGCTTATCTCGACCGGTTCATCGACACAAACGGGGTAACCATCGATTGAATCGGCGCACTAGCCGATTGATTTTAATGAGGCTATGAAATTGCCGTAAACTTGTAGCTTTCCGACAGACTATGGCGACTCCCCTCTTTTCCCGACGCTACGTTACGCTGCTGAGCCACTGGCTGGGGTGGGGGCTGCTGAGTTACCTGCTGTTTTTTTCGCAGTCGTTCAACAACGACATCAAAATGCCGGAGGAGTTCTGGATTCGGCAAATCGCCTTTCAGACAATGATGATCGGTACGTTCTATCTGAACGCAAACGTACTGGTTCCCCGCCTGTTGCTCGAACAGAAAACAAGGCAGTATGGACTGGCTTTGCTGGGCGTCGTTACCACGACAATGCTGATATTATGGGGCCTGGAATTTGCCCTTGACCTGCCCGTACTGTTTCACCAGATTTTTCATCCCGACGGCAAAGGCGAACCCAGGTATTACGGCTGGGTACAACCGTCGCTGTTTACGATAGTGCTGGTGTTGGGCATCAGTACCAGCCTGTCGCTGGTGCAGAAATGGCAGGCCGATGCAACGAGCCGACTGGCGCTCGAACAAGCCAAAACCAGTTCGGAACTATCGTTTCTGAAAGCGCAGATCAATCCGCATTTCTTTTTCAACACGCTAAACAACATCTACGCGCTAACCTCTTTCGACGTTGAACTGGCGCAGGAGGCTATTCACCGATTGTCGCGGATGATGCGGTACGTGCTGTACGAAACACACTCGGGTACGACCCTGTTGAGCAAGGAAATCGCCTTCGTCAGTGATTATATCCAGCTGATGCAGCTTCGGCTGACAGATAAAGTGCAGATAATGGTAGAGACACCCACACCGCTGCACGATCAGCCCATTGCGCCCATGATCCTGCTGCCGTTTGTCGAAAACGCGTTTAAGCACGGCGTCAGTGCGGTAGAGCCCAGTCAGATCCGAATTTCGATTCAACAACAGCCGAATCAGTTGCGGCTCGATGTGCGAAACACCGTGTTTGCCAATCCGAAACCATCACTGGAAGCGGGTAACGGTATCGGTCTGACGAACACCCGCCGGCGGCTCGATCTGCTGTATCCGAATCAGTATACGCTGCATATTGACCCGCGTAACTCAACCGGTGAGTACTGCGTACACTTAACCCTGAACCTGTGATGACACTAAACTGTATCGCCGTCGACGATGAGCCGCTGGCACTGGGGCTGGTCTGCGCATTTGTTGAAAAAACACCGTTTCTCAAGCTACAGGGCCGGTACAGCAGCGCCGTAGAAGCGTTGCAGGTATTGATTACGACCCCCGTCGACATTATTTTTCTCGATATTCAGATGCCTGACCTGACCGGGCTGGAACTGGCGCGGGTACTGGAACGCACTCAGCGCGGGACTAACACACCCCGCATCATTTTTACCACGGCTTTCAACCAGTTTGCGCTCGATGGATTTCGGGTCGATGCGCTCGATTACCTGCTGAAACCATTCAACTACGAAGAATTTCTGCGGGCCGCCAACAAAGCCCGGCAGTACGTCGAGCTGGTACAGCGCAGTCAGCCCCAGCCGGTTAGCCTCCCTCCTACGCCGGTTGCCGACGCGGCCGAGGAGTACTTGTTTTTAAAGGTCGAATACCAATTGGTCCGGGTTGCCTACACCGATATTCTGTACATCGAGGGTCTCAAAGACTACGTAAAAGTGTATCGGCAGAGCGACCCTGCCAAACCGCTGTTGTCACTGACAAGTCTGAAATCACTGGAAGAAAAGCTGCCGGCGCAGAAATTTATGCGCGTCCATCGTTCGTTTATCGTCGCCCTCGACCGGATCGACGCCGTTTCGCGCAACACCATTCAAATCGGCTCTGTCACAATCCCCGTCAGCGATCAGTATAAAGAAACGTTCAGCCAGTTTATTCAACGCTGGCTGTAAACAAGAAAACCCGCATCCAGGCGGATGGGGCTTTCCGATCTTCTATAACCTATGATGTAAACGTACGGACAGCATGACCGTCCTGATAGTAGAGTCGACGCGCCGGATAATCTACCGGGTCAGGCTGCTACAATCGTCCATAAATTTGACCAATTCTCTTGTAATTACGTACCTGCTCGTTTGCTAAACGGGCAAATTCCTGGCTGAATCAGTAAATTCTGTCGCTGATTGACTCCTTAGTACAGTCTATTTTAACGCAAACCAGCCATGCTTGACTGTATCGATATTGTTGATTCACTGAGCGTTCCGAAGTATCAACAGCTAGTCAATTCGATTGTGAGCGGGATTCAGACGAAGGACATCCGGCCGGGCGATAAGCTACCCTCTATCCACGAAGTCAGTGCCGAATTCGACGTAGCCAAGCGGACCGTGGAAAAAGCCTATGACCTGCTCAAAGAGCAGGACATTGTGGTGGCGGTGAAGGGTAAAGGGTACTATATCAACCACACGGTGCTGGGCCGTAACCTGAAAATCTTCCTGCTGTTCAACAAGCTGAGCGCCCACAAAAAAATCATTTACGACTCCTTCGTCAGCGAACTGGGCACCGACACGCCCATCGATTTTTTCATCTATAACAACGATTTCCGGCTCTTCCGCGACATCATCCGAAAGGAAGGCACGCGCCATTCGCACTACGTCATCATCTCCCACTTTTTCGACGACACCGAGCAGGCCCGCGAATTGATAAACCAGCTACCCAAACACAAGCTGATCGTGCTCGACAAACTGATCGAGGGCATCACGGGCAAGTACGCGTCGGTGGTGCAGAACTTCGAGAACGATCTGATTCAGGCCCTGACCGAAGCCCTGCCGCTGCTGCGTAAATACAGTCAGCTAAACATCCTGTTTCCGGCCGAGACATACCACCCGAAAGCCATTCTGAACGGCTTCTACAGCTTCTGTTATGAACACGGCTTTGTGGCCCGCGTCATTCGCGACATTGCCGCCGAACCCATCACGCCGGGCAACGCCTACATCAACCTGATGGAAGACGACCTCGTTACGCTTATCAAGAAAATAAAAGATACCGGTTACACAGTCGGTCAGCAGGTCGGCATTCTGTCGTACAACGAGACGCCCCTGAAGGAAATCCTGCTCGACGGCATCACGGTCATGTCGACGGATTTTGCGCAGATGGGCAAAACGGCCGCGCAGTTGGTGCTGAACAATACCTGCGAACACATCGAAAATCCGTTTCGGCTGGTGGTGCGCAAATCACTGTAACAACCGAAAACTTAACACCAACAGTAGGCAAGTAGGGGAAGGGGCTTTCTCGCAAACCGCCCTACTTTACACCACACGATACAACCTGATCGCTTCGTTACCGTACCCTTTCCGACGGTTCTTCTTATGATCGCTTCGCCAAATACATTCCGCCACGTCAGTTACCTCTGGGACAATGCCAAAGCCGCCGAACTCGAAGGCGACGAAGTAGCCCTGCTCATTTACCGCTCAAACCTGCTGGGCGCCGACCTCCGCCTGACCAACTACGGGGGCGGTAACACGTCCTGCAAAGCGATGGCAACCGACCCGCTGACGGGTCAGCCCACCGAAGTGATGTGGGTAAAGGGCTCCGGGGGCGACATCGGTACGCTGACCCGCAGTGGGCTGGCAGCCCTCTACGTCGACCGGCTGCGGAGTCTGAAAAACATCTACCGGGGCATCGAGCACGAAGACGAGATGGTGGAATTGTTCAACCACTGCATCTTCGATCTGGCGTCGAAAGCCCCGTCGATCGATACGCCCCTGCACGGCTTTCTGCCCTACAAACATATCGATCACCTGCACCCCGACGCGGCTATTGCCATTGCTGCGGCCAAAGACGGCAAACGCATCACGCAGGAACTCTTCAACGGCACCATCGGCTGGGTCGACTGGCAGCGACCGGGCTTCGATCTGGGTCTGAAACTGGCGCAGTGCGTCGAGCAGAACCCCGGCATTCGGGGCATCATGCTTGGGTCGCACGGCCTATTTACCTGGGGCGACACCGCCTACGAAAGCTACGTCAACACGCTGGAGGTGGTCGAACGCTGTGCGGAATATCTGGCCGATAATTACGGCAAAGACCGACCCGTTTTTGGTGGTGCGAAGCGCGAGAGCCTGCCCGCCGACAAGCGCAGAACGCAGGCGGCTCAACTAGCCCCGGTGCTGCGCGGACTATGCTCCAGCGAACGGCACATGATCGGCCATTTCACCGACGACGAGCGGGTGCTGGAATTCATCAATTCGAACGATCTAGACCGGCTTGCACCGATGGGTACCTCCTGCCCCGATCACTTTCTGCGTACCAAGATCAGCCCGTTGGTGCTGCCCCTTGCCGCCGACGCCGACCTGAGCAACGGCCCGGCCCGGCGCACCGAACTGACGCCCGCATTCGAGCAGTACCGGGCTATGTATCAGAACTATTACGATACCTGCAAACACCCCAACAGCCCCGCCATCCGCGACGCGAATCCGGTGGTGCTGCTGTATCCGGGCGTGGGTATGTTTACGTTCGCCAAAGACAAACAGACCGCCCGCGTAGCCGCCGAATTCTACATCAACGCCATCAACGTGATGAAGGGCGCGGAAGCCATCTCGGAATATACCTCGTTGCCCCGGCAGGAAGCCTTCGACATTGAATACTGGCTGCTGGAGGAAGCCAAATTGCAGCGGATGCCGAAGCCCAAACCGCTGTCGGGTAAAATCGCGCTCATAACGGGCAGTGCGGGAGGCATCGGTAAAGCCATCGCTAAAAAATTCGCCCAGGAAGGAGCCTGCGTCGTGCTGAACGACATCAATCAGGAGCGGCTCGACGGGGCGCAGGCCGAATTTACCAAAGCCTTCGGCAAAGACACCGTCGCCACGACGTTGCTGAACGTAACGGACTACGCCAGTATTCAGGCTGCACTGTCGGCGGCTGGTCTGGCGTTTGGCGGGGTCGACATCATCGTCAACAACGCGGGGATCAGCATTTCGAAGCCCATCGCGGAACATACCATCGAGGAGTGGGATCGGCTGTACGATATTCTGGTGAAGGGCCAGTTTATGGTGACGAAAGCGGCCGTCGAGGTTATGCGGAAGCAGGACCTGGGTGGCGACATTATCAACATTGTTTCCAAAAATGCGCTCGTCGCCGGCCCAAACAATGCGGGCTACGGCTCGGCCAAAGCGGCCCAGCTGCACCTGAGCCGCCTGAATGCCGCCGAACTGGGTGGCGATAGCATCCGGGTCAACACGGTCAACCCCGACGCCGTTATCTCCGACTCGAACATCTGGGCGGGCGGCTGGGCCGAAGGGCGCGCCAAAGCCTACGGCGTTACGGTCGAGGAACTCCCCGCCTACTACGCCAAACGGACACTGCTCAACGAGATCATCCTGCCCGACGACATTGCCAATGCCTGTTTCGCCTTCGTCGGTGGCCTGCTGGCCAAATCGACCGGTAACGTCCTCAACGTCGACGGCGGTGTTGCCATGGCCTTTGTTCGCTGATATGTAGCCCAGACGTCCACGTCTGGTAGCCGCGCCAGCGGCTAAAGAACTGCGCAAAATTGGCCTGACGGCCTCCAGACGTGGACGTCTGGGTTACAAACCTATGAACCTGAACCCCAATACAATCGCCAGCCACAACGCCGACCGGGCAGCCCGGCACCGGCAACTACTGGCCCCCTGGACCGATTCCGTTGAACAAACGGAAACGATCATTGAGAAACTGGTGGCGTTTCAGATCGCCATTCCCAGCTGGGCGCTCGGCACGGGCGGTACCCGCTTCGGCCGGTTTCCGGGCGGTGGCGAACCGCGTAGTCTCGACGAAAAGATCAGCGATGTCGGTCTGCTGCACGCGCTGAACCGGGCCAGCGGAGCCATCTCACTGCACATTCCGTGGGACATCCCGAAAGACCCGCAGGCGACGCGTCAGCTGGCCGACAGCTACGAGCTGGCTTTCGATGCGGTCAACTCCAACACGTTTCAGGATCAGCCCGATCAGCCGGAAAGCTATAAGTTCGGCTCGTTACAGCACGTCGACCGGGCGGTGCGGCAGCAGGCAATTGACCATAACATCGAGGTCATCCGGCACGGCGTTGAACTGGGGTCCAAATCGCTGACGGTCTGGCTATCGGACGGGTCGAGCTTCCCCGGCCAGCTGAATTTCCGCAAGGCGTTCGAGCGGACGCTGGGCGGTTTGCAGGAAATCTACGCGGCCCTGCCCGCCGACTGGCGGATGTTTGTTGAGTACAAAGCCTTCGAACCGAATTTCTATTCGACCACCGTTGGCGACTGGGGCAGCAGTTATCTGTACGCCAGCAAACTCGGTCCGAAAGCGTACACGCTGGTCGATCTGGGCCACCACCTGCCCAACGCCAACATCGAGCAGATCGTCGCGATTCTGCTGATGGAAGGTAAACTGGGCGGATTCCACTTCAACGACTCGAAATACGGCGACGACGATCTGACGGCGGGCAGCATCAAACCCTACCAGCTGTTTCTGATCTTCAACGAACTGGTGGGCGGGATGGACGCGCGGGGTATGAATCACGCGACCGACCTCGGCTGGATGATCGATGCGAGCCATAACGTGAAAGACCCGCTCGAAGATCTGTTGCAAAGCGTCGAAGCGATTCAACTCGCCTACGCGCAGGCCCTGCTGGTCGACCGGGACGCCCTCGAAGCCGCCCGCGACGCCAACGACGTCGTACAGGCACAGGAGATTTTGCAGGACGCCTTCCGCACCGACGTTCGGCCGCTGGTTGCCGAAGCGCGTCGGCGGGCGGGCGGTGCCCTACACCCGCTGAGCCTCTACCGCAGCCTCAACATCCGCGAGCAGCTCATTCAGGAACGCGGAGCCAAATCCGTCGCCACGGGACTTTGATTGAATGATAGAGTGATTGAATGATCGAATAAGTACCTCAGTCACTCCATCATTCAATCACTCTATCATTCTGTCATTCAATATGCACATCGCGGTATTCGACATCGGCAAGACCAACAAGAAGCTGTTTCTCTTCAACCAGCAATACGACATTGTGTGGGAGACGAGCACGCAGTTTGCCGAAACGGTTGACGAGGATGGCGATACCTGCGAAGACGTTGAGCACCTGACCAACTGGGTACAGCAGGCGTTGCAGGAGGTGCTGGCCAAGCCGGAGTTCGACGTGCAGGCACTGAATTTTTCGACCTATGGCGCGAGTCTGGTTTGCGTGGATGAGCGGGGCGAAGCGGTGGGACCGCTGTATAACTATTTGAAAGCGTACCCCGACGACCTGACACGGCAGTTTTACGAAACGTACGGTCCGGAAGAACAGGTATCGGTGGAAACGGCTTCCCCGGCGCTGGGTAGTCTGAACTCGGGCTTAGCCCTGTACCGTACTCGTTATCAGAAGCCGGATCTGTTTTCCCGGATGCGGTACGCGCTTCATCTGCCGCAATACGTCAGCGCACTGATTACAAAGCAGTTCCACGCCGACCTGACCAGTATTGGTTGCCATACGATGCTCTGGGATTTCGACCGGCAACGGTATCACGACTGGGTTATGGCGGAGCAGTTGGATCAGAAACTGGCCCCGCTATTTCCCGGCAATGCGGTGATGAACACAACGGTGTACGGAAAGCCAATGCAGGTAGGCGTCGGGCTGCACGACTCGTCGGCGGCTTTGATTCCGTATCTGGCGAGTTTCAGCCAACCGTTCGTACTGATTTCAACGGGTACGTGGTGCATCAGCCTGAACCCGTTCAATACGCAGCCACTGACGGCCGAAGAACTGCAATACGACTGTCTGTGCTTCCTGAATTATCAGGGCCAACCGGTGAAAGCGTCGCGGCTGTTTGCCGGCTACGAACACGAGCAGCAGGTACAACGGCTGGCTGCGCACTTCGGTGTTCCCGTCGACACCTACAAACGCGTTGCCTACGACCCGTCGCTGATCGACGAACTACCCGCCCGTCCCGTACAGCCCGTCCCGGACCCGATTACGACGAAGCAACCGGCCGTCCTGGTGCAGTCGGCCTTTGTCCGGCGCGATCTGGCTGATTTCGATACGTACGAACGGGCGTACCATCAGCTCATCCACGACATCGTGGCGCAGCAACTCGTTTCGACCGAACTGGTGCTGCACCGCTCCCCCGTCGACCGCATATTCGTGGATGGCGGTTTCAGCAAAAACCCGATCTACATGGCCTTGCTGGCGTCGGCCTTTCCGCAGCTCAACGTGTCGGCCGCTACGGTAGCGCAGGCGACCGCCCTCGGTGCGGCCCTGGCGATTCACGATAGCTGGAATCCGTTACCACTGCCCGATAACCTGGTTCAGCTCCGCCCCGTCGACGTGCCGGTGGGGAAACCGGCGTAGCGTGTCACCCCGGCTGTCTTTTTTTTTCTTCCATTTTCTTTCTTCTCCTATACCACTGTTCCTAAACCGTACTCTGCAAAATGGCCGTATTCTGGGGCGTTATGTTACATGCGCTGGGAGGCTTTGCTTCCGGCAGTTTCTACTTACCCTATAAACAGGTAAAAAGCTGGTCCTGGGAAAGTTACTGGCTCGTTGGCGGTATCTTCTCGTGGGTCATCGCCCCCTGGGTGCTGGGCCTGCTCACCGTACCGCACCTGACGCTGATCCTGCGCGAAACACCGATGGATACACTGCTCTGGACCTATTTCTGGGGGGTACTCTGGGGGTTCGGTGGGCTGACGTTTGGTTTGTCGATGCGTTACCTCGGCCTGTCGCTGGGCATGGCCGTCGTGCTGGGGCTTTGCGCCGTATTTGGTACGCTCGTACCGCCGATCTGGCTGGGGCAGTTTGGTACACTTGTCAGCACCACGTCGGGGCAGTTTATCATGGCGGGACTAGCCGTTTGTGTGCTGGGCATCACCATTTGCGGAGTAGCCGGGATGATGAAGGAGAAAACGCAGCCCGAAGCCGAAAAGAAGGCGGCTATTGCTGAGTTTGATCTTCGCAAAGGGTTTATGGTCGCCGTGTTTTCGGGTATTATGAGTGCCTGTTTCTCCTTCGGACTGACAGCCGGACAGTCAATTTCAGAGCGGGCCGTAAAGGCCGGTGCCGACCCATTATTCATGAACAATGCGGCTCTTGTCATTATTTTGCTCGGTGGTTTGACCACCAACGCGATCTGGTCGATCTACCTGAACATTAAAAATCGCACCTATACCGACTATCGAAACATGTCGGCTCCCATCGCCCGAAATATCCTGTTCTGCGCTATAGCGGGCGTTACGTGGTACTTTCAATTCTTTTTCTACGGCATGGGCGACAGCCAGATGGGCGAGTACCGCTTCTCGGGCTGGACGCTACATATGGCTTTTATTATTGCATTTAGCAGTTTTTGGGGATTATATTTGCACGAGTGGAGAGGATCAAACGCGGCCACCATGCGAACTATACGGCTCGGCATCCTGATCGTTATTCTTTCCTCGGTAATTGTCGGTGTCGGCAACTACCTCGCCTAGTTTTATCAAGTTTTGTTTTACCATAAAAGAAAAACCCCGTCTGGTTTCCGGACGGGGTTTTTATGTGCATAGGCAAAACTAGTGTTAGTATTCGCCCTCGATTTTTTTCACTTTTACAGCATTCAATCCTTTCTTACCGTCGACAACTTCAAACTGAACGCGGTCTTTTTCCCGGATGGTGACCCCGTTCAGGCCCGTAACGTGAACAAAAATATCCCGGTTTGAATCATCTTCAACGATAAATCCGTAGCCTTTACTTTCGTTGAAGAATTTTACTACACCTGTCTGCATAAACAATTGACTAGTTAATAAATAAAAGGACAAAGGGTTAGCAAGTAACAAAAGACACGGAACAGGCACCTAAGCATACATCAGCGAAACACCTAAATGGCACGGTACGGACTTTGTGGTTTCAGCCATCCAGTAATCTAATCAAGAAGCACTGGTGAGCCTGAAGTACGAAATAAACGAAATTGTTCTAATGTCAATAGATTAGCAACAATTATTTGTCCCTTTTTACGTGAATCTGTATGAAATCTTTCTGAACGGCAAACATTGTACGGCGCAGCCTTGTTAGCTTTGCGATATACCGTCAGCGTCTATACGTTTTATCAACAGCTATGAACAAACTTCGGTATTTCGTTGAAAAACAAGCGTTCGGCGTTTGCAGCATTCTGGGCGAACGCATGAACATTTCAGCCAGCAGCATCCGGCTGTATTTTATCTATACGTCGTTTCTAACACTGGGGTCGCCCGTTGTGCTGTATCTGATTATGGCCTTCTGGCTGGAGATGAATAAGCACTTACGTCGGCACGCACACCCGACCATCTGGGAATTATAATTTATTGATCCAGCTGACTAAATCGGCGGTGTCCTTTGCCGAAATATTGCCAGACCAGACTCCGCTCATACAAGGTTGCCCGCTGTTTCTCCTGCTGTTGCAGCATACGTCGCTGCCTGTTCAGGGTAGGTAAATGCGCATAAAACGAGCCATGTGCTTTGAGCACAGCCCCGATATCACCCCACTGCCCGGCAACCAGGTACAGCACCGACGATAAGCCGTCGAAGACCAGCCGCATGATTACTTTGCTCAGAAACCAGCCGTCGGCAGGCCAGTTTTTGTAGAGCATGTACAGGCTGTTGCGATGATTGAGCAGCGTCTTATGTGGGTTGGATTTATGCAGTGTTCCACCGCCAACGTGGTATACCGTCGATTGCCCACAGGTCCAGACGGAGTAGCCGAGTCGCTGTACGCGCCAGCACCAGTCGATTTCCTCCATGTGGGCGAAGAAAGCCGGATCGAAGCCCCCGGTTTCGTGAAAGACAGTCGCCCGCACAAACAGGCAGGCCCCCGTCGCCCAGAACACAGGACGATTGTCGTCGTATTGTCCGGTGTCGGGTTCCAGCACGTCGAACACGCGGCCCCGGCAGAACGCGTAGCCTAAGTAATCGAGGTATCCCCCGGCGGCACCAGCGTACTCGAATGACTCCCGCTGTTGCTCCGCCCGAATTTTTGGCTGGCAGGCCGCAATAGTCAAATCACTTTCCAGCAAGTGCAGTATTGGCGCAATCCAGTTGGGAGTTACTTCGATATCGGAATTGACCAGTGCGTAGTAGGTAGCCCCACCGTACTCCTGCCGTATGTGCTCCAATGCCTTATTATAGCCGCCTGCATACCCATCGTTACTTTTCATAGCAACGATTCGCACAGCCGGGAACTGTAGCCGCAGCCAGGCCAGAGAACCATCGGTTGAGGCATTATCAGCTACATAGACAGGGTGGCCGTCGGCCTGCGCGAGGAGTGCGGGTAAAAAACGGCGCAAAAACGGCAGGCCGTTGTAATTCAGAACAACAATTGCGAGGGTATCCACTAAATGGCAGTTGGCGGGTAGTAATTCCGCCGTGAAGATACGGAGCCGGGGCGGTATGCCCGAGAAACCACAGCGGCCCCGGACAGGGGTTTACAGCAACCCATCCAGATTTAAGCCCGGGATGTTGGGCAACAACCCTTCCGTGGCCTGACGCAGATGCTCACGGGCTTTCACTTCAACGGCACCTATTGCCTTGTTAGTCGCGGCAACGATCAGATCCTGCAGCATTTCACGATCATCGGGCTTAATCAGATCCGGGTCAATGTCGATGCTGAGTACGTTTTTCAGGCCGTTCACCGTCACCTTCACCATACCGGCCCCGGCGTCGCCCGTTTCGGTAACAGCACTCAGGTTCTGCTGCGCATCTTTCATTCGGGACTGAACTTCCTTCATCTTCCCGAACATATCCATCATAT
>CAZOQC010000014.1:0-156911 GCA_964581865.1 uncultured Spirosoma sp. | reverse complement strand
TTGCGGCGGGGCTGCACGAGATTCTGGGGCTGGCTTACAAAGACGGTGCCCTGTACTGCGCGCAACGTGGGGAACTGACCAAAATGCAGGACACCAACAACGACGGCAAGGCCGATGTATTTGAAACGGTGTATGCCTGGCCACTATCGGGTCACTACCACGAGTATAGCTTCGGCCCAAAAATCGCACCCGACGGCACCTTTTTCGTGACGGGCAATGTGGCCTTCGGCGACGAAGAATGGTGGCGGGGTGAAAGCCGGGTCCCCTGGCGCGGCTGGACGATGAACATCACGCCGGAAGGCAAAATGCAGCCCTGGGCAACGGGAATGCGTTCCCCCTGCGGACTGGGCCTGTACGACAACGAACTGTTCTACGCCGACAATCAGGGCGACTGGATGGGGTCGGGCGGTATCGTTCACGTCAGGAAAGGCTCGTTCGTTGGGCACCCGGCCGGTCTGCGCTGGACGGGCATGAGTAATTCACCGGTGAAGCTGTCGCAGGAAGCGTTCTTCGCCAAAATTGACGAACGGCGTCGGCGCGACGACGATGGTCATGCGATCAAACCCGAAAACGTTGCCAGCGAAAAACCGACGCTGCTCTACACGATGAAAGACCAGTTTCTAGGCACCGACGTGCAGGTACCGGCGGTGTGGCTCCCCCACGGTGTGCTCGGCATTTCAAATTCCGAGATTCTGGAGATTCCGCAGGGCGTATTCGGCCCGTTTGCCGGACAGTTGCTGGTCGGCGATCAGGGTATGAGCAAAATCTCGCGGGTGTTCATGGAGAAAGTAAACGGTGAATACCAGGGCGGGGCCATCGAACTACGTAACGGCTTCCGGTCGGGCGTGTTGCGGATGGCGTGGGCTAAGGACGGCTCACTGTTCGTGGGCGAAACCAACCGGGGCTGGGGTTCGGCCGGCGATGCCAACGAAGGCCTGCAGCGGCTGGTCTGGAACGGAGCCGTACCGTTTGAAATCCGTACGGTGAAAGCGATGCCCGACGGCTTTGAAGTGGAATTCACCAAACCCGTCGACCGGAAATCGGCCGAAGATCTGGCGTCGTACCGCGTCGAGAGCTTCCTGTACAAATACCATTCGGTCTACGGCAGCCCGACGGTCAATAAGGAAGCGCTGCCGCTGAAAGGCGTAAAGGTATCGGCCGACAATATGAAAGCCCGCGTTATCGTGGGCGACCTGCGCCGGTACTACATCCACCAGCTTACCCTCGACGGGGTGCGCGGTGCGGAAGGGTCGTATTCACTTGTTCACCCGATTGCGTACTATACACTCAACAACATCCCCGACGGGCAGAAACTGGCGATGACTGAGGTAAGTACCCGCAACTCAGCCGCTGCACCCGCCACAACGGCGCCGGCAGCCACAGCCCCTGCAACAGGTAAAAAAGCCTCCGCGACGAAAGGGAAGGTGACCACTGGAGCCAAGCCCAAGATTCAGGAAGGGCAGGCTATCTCAATGGCCAAAGCACCAACCTACGACGAAGTGAAAGGCTTATTGACCCGGCACACTTGCCTGGCCTGCCATCAGGCCAACAAACGGCAGGTCGGTCCGGCCTACGCGGATGTTGCTAAACGCCGGTACACCAACGACCAGATTGTTGAGCTGATCTATCATCCCAAGCCCACCAACTGGCCCGACTACGCGACCGAAATGCCGCCCATGCCGCAGGTTCCCAAAGCCGACGCGCTGAAAATTGCCGCCTGGATCAACTCGCTGGCCCCCGCCAGTAGCAGCGGTAGCAGCAGCAATCCGGACGCACCAAAGCCGTAAGTAGCCTTTGCACAACAATTAGAAAATGCGAAACGCCCAGTGGTAAAACCGCCGGGCGTTTCGCATTTTCCTGTCCTTACCAGTACAGACGGCTACCCTACTCTGCATTCTGAATGTATTTGCAAGTACGTTTGCTTATTCATACGCCCCGCATTCTTCGATCGAATCAGGAATGACCACATTTATTGGTACGACTCCAAAGCTCCGCCGTTTTTACTCGGCAGTCATCATTCTCACAACAGCATTGGGCTGGTACTTGGGAAACGGACTAACCGGCGATTACTGGTATCTGGTATGGCTGGCTCCTATTCCTGTTCTGATCGGTTCATTTTATTATAGTGAGCGAATCAGCTTTACGATGGCATTTACTGCCTGTCTGCTGGGCAGGCTCAGCTGGTTTGTCTACCTAGACACGGTTACTTCGTTGCTGCCCACCATGCTATTGGTGTTTGGACTGGCCTACGTATTTGCGCGTATCGCTACGTACTCCGGCGCAAAAATGCGGGCATATAACGTCTGGTACAGCGTACTGATCTATCCGGTCCTGATGACCACCTTTGAGTATCTGGTACTGACGTTTTCGCCCGACGGTACAGCCAGTAGTCTGGCTTACACGCAGGCCAACGTCCTACCAATTGTCCAGTTTGCATCGGCTGCCGGAACACCGGGTATAACGTTTCTGGTCAGTCTGTTTCCTTCGTGTTGTGCTCTCGGCTGGCTCGCTTACGCCCAGCGGAACATACGAATAGCGTATCCCGCCCTCGGTACATCGTTGCTGGTGTATGGATTTGCGCTGTACTATGGCTACCATCGTCTTGATACGCTACCGTCCCGACACGAATTAAAGGCCGGACTGATTGTAATGGACGAGACAAAGCATCATCCCAGCCAGCAACGCAGCCAACGACAGATCAGCGCGGTACTGGCTGATTATTCGCAGGCAATCACCCGGCTGACGAAGACAGGGGCTAGTGTTGTGCTGCTTCCAGAAACAGCGTTTCATCTCGTACCCCGCAATGACAGTCTGATTATCAACACACTCAAACGCATCGCAACGCAGAATAGCACATGTCTTATCGTCGGATTAGCCGACTATACCCGGCCTGACGCCCGTAATACAGTACTGGTGGTCGATGCCAACGGACACGTACTCACTACTTACGCCAAACAGCATCTGGTGGGTGGCTTCGAGCGGCAGTTTACGCCCGGTCGGCAAGCCGGTTTTTTTCCGGTTAACTCGGCTCGGGCGGGCGTTGCTATCTGTAAAGATCTTGACTTTCCGGGTAGCATTCGTGACTATGGTCAGGCCAACGTGGTGGTTCTCTTCGTGCCAGCCAATGATTTCGTAGTCGACGACTGGCTCCATGCCCGCATGGCAATTTTGAGAGGTGTCGAAAATGGTTTTTCAGTCGTACGCACTGCCCGACAGGGGCGGCTTACCATCAGCGATCCGTTCGGACGGGTTTTACACGAAGCGAAAAGCAACATTGGCAACGAAGCCCAGTTGATCGGTAGTGTTCCGCTGGTTCGACAGGCAACGCTATTTACGTACGCTGGTAACTGGTTCGGCCTGCTAAATCTCACCATCGCGTTTTCGCTACTCGTATTCTTCCGATTGCGAACGCCAGTTTTGCGCGTTAACAACTAGCATCCCCGCTCCTCAATTCTTGACTTCTTGCCGAAGAAACATAGTGCTTCACCTGTAGGAAGTTATTGGGAAATCGTTTGCATCCCGAGCCCGCGAGGGATCTTCGTTAAAAGCACACAAACTGCCTGATGACGAAGATCCCTCGCGGGCTCGGGATGACAAAAAAGCGATTTTAGCACTTCAAAATTATCCCCCCAAACAACCTCTAAAGTCACCCCTCTCCCGTTTTGGGAGAGGGGCCGGGGGTGAGGGCAACTGCATCACTTCAACGTCAGCACACTCCGCTTGTACGTCGCGGTGCGGGCGTCGTTGATGACACCTTTCCAGTTCAGGCCGTAGCCGAAATCGTAGGTGTGGCCATCGGCGTCAACGTAGGACTGCATATCGCGGGGAACGTCTTCGGCCTGTTGTTCGACCGTCCGCATGTTGGCGGGCATCTGCATCGGCAACAGGGCCGAGGGTTCGTGCGCACCCGATACGATGTCGAGCAGGGCCTGATCCTGAATACCGAAGTTCGCCAGTATCGCGTTGGTCGATGGCTCCAGCTCGGCAAACACCATGGGGTTGTTGATCCGCACCGACACGATTACCGGCTTGCCGTTCATTTTCGACTGCGCATCCGTCACCATCGTCAGATCCGTTGCGTTAATCGTCGTACTCGATTTGCCAGTATAGCTACGGTTCGTGAAGGTCTCCAGCGGGTCGCCCCCACCGATGCTGGGGTCGCGGGTACCCTGTGCGGTATACGGCCGGTATTGCAGGCTGATCGGTACATAACCCGTTTTGCCGTCTTTAGCCGCTTCTTTATCATACCCACCCACCGAAGTTGGGCTTTCGATCACGACGAGGGCAAAATCAGCCTCACCGGGGTTATCCGTAAGCGTATAATACTTTTTCAGCACATCCACGTTGATCGGGTAATTGTTACTTTCAGGCGTTGGCATACCCAGAAAGTTTCGACCGGCCGCGATAAACCGCTTCGGCACGTAGACTTTCTTTCCTTTGCTCATCGGTAAGGCGTTCGCCTTGTTTTTCAGCAGCACGACCGACTGCAACTGCGCCTGATACCCGGCATTCATGTAGTCGGCTCTGCCAACTGTTTTCCGGGTCTGTTCTACATCGAGATACGGATTCTCAAATAACCCGACGCGTAAACCGTTTTGCAGCAGCCGCACGGCCGATAACTCGAACCGCGCGCGCATGGCCTGTTCACCGTGTTCTTTTACACCCAGCTGGTACGCGCCGATTACCGGTCCGGCATCGTTGTTGCCGCCGTACTGATCGACGCCCGCCATCAGTGCCTTGTAGTGCCGTTCGGCCAGCGACAGCTTCTCGACGCCCCACGATTTTCCCGTCAGAAAGACGTCGATGGCCGTTTCGTCGGCCGTGATAAGCCAGTCGGTACAGACCACGCCGTCATAGCTGTACTTCTTACGCAGCAGGTCGCCGACGATGTATTTGTTGTAGCTGTTGCCGACGTTTTCGCCGTACTTCTTGTCCTGCCCAAACGAGATCGTGTAGTAAGGCATGACAGCCGCCGACGTACTGGTTTTGCCATTTAGCTTGAATGCCCCGTCGATAAACGGCATCAGGTGCGTACTGAAGTTATTGCCGGGATAAACGGCGTATTTGCCGTAGCCGTAGTGCGCATCGCGGCCACCTTCGCCCGAACCCCCACCCGGCCAGTGCTTCACCATCGTATTGACGCTTGTGTAGCCCCAGCCGCTGCTGATTTCCTGTTTACCCGTCGACGTCTGAAACCCGTCGATGTATGCACGGGCCAGATCAGTCGTCAGTTTCGGATCTTCGCCGAACGTACCACTGACGCGGTTCCAGCGGGGGTCCGTTGCCAGATCGACCTGCGGGGAAAGTGTCGTGGCGATACCCAGCGCGCGGTATTCAGCGGCTGCCACCTGCCCAAATTGCCGGACGAGTTCAGGGTTGAACGTCGCGGCCATACCCAGCGAGCCGGGCCACATCGAAATTGTACCACCGGCCCCGGCGTTAAACTCCGCATCGGCGCGGGTGCCGTGGCGGGGGTCGGAACTGCTATTAATTGGAATACCGAGTCCGATCCCTTCGACCAGTGCCTGCGCATTGTTGTTCCAGTTAGCAGCCGCTTCCGGACTTTGCACCGACGTAATCAGCACGTGCCGTAGGTTGTCATTCGTCAGGAATTCTTTTTGCTGATCCGACAAATCGCTGACGTTGGCTCCGCTCTGCGCAAATACTTTCCCACCGTACGTACCGGCAAACGGCCCGCCCGGAGCCGCCGGAATCGGCTGGTGTTTGCTGTACAGCATCAGCCCCGCGATCTGATCGATCGTCATGCGGGTAGCTAAATCTTTCGCCCGATCCAGGGCGGGTAGTCGCCAGTCTTCGTAGGCATCGAGCCGCCCGTTTTTATTCAGGTCTTTAAACGCGAGCCCGTCGACGGTCAGGAGTTTGACGCCGGACGTTGTCGAGTAGCCAAGCGTCTGCCCACCGGGGTTCGATACACGCACAACGGAGCCAACCGTTTGCGACGTCCATTTCTGGGGCGTTTGTGCCATCAGGTTTCCGATGGGCAGCAACATGCTCAGGCAAAGTGGGTAAAATAACTTCTTCATATTGATAGACAGGGTTATATCGGTGAGCGTATCGGTTTCTCGGTAAAAGTAAAGCCGCGCTGCCACAACTCAATGTCGTGCCAGTGCGGCTTTGTGTATTTTATACGTACTGTGTAGCCTGGACCGGTCCGCCGGCGCGGGTCCACGTCCGGGTGGGCGCGATAGCGACCAAAAAGCTACCGCTAAAGTCAATTGGCCTGACGGCCACCCGGACGTGGACGTCCAGGCTACACAGCACGATGCTACCTCGGCTGCCAGACCGGGAGGTCTGGGCTACTCGGCTACTCTTTTTCGAAAATCACATCCGTAAAATAGCCTTTGCAGTCGGTAAACGATTTGACGACGCGGAAGCCGGTCTGCTGCGCCAATTGCTCAATCTGGGCGGGCGTAAATTTGCGGGAGATTTCGGTGTGAATGATTTCGCCCCACGCAAACGCCACATCCATAGCCAGCGCATCGATACGCACCGTTTGCGCTTTCTGACTGACCAGATAGCTACGCGCTTCACCCGTTTCGGGGCTATAGGTTTCGTAATGATCGAACGCGGCCAGATCGAAATTGGCGTCGAGGTCGCGGTTCAGCCGACGGAGCAGGTTCAGATTGAATGCCCGCGTCAGTCCCTGACGGTCGTTATAAGCTGCATGAATCACCGCCGGGTGCTTTTGTAGATCGATACCGGTCAGTACCAGATCGCCGGGGCGGAGTCGGTCGTGCAGTTGCCGGTAGAAATCGACGGCCTCATCGGGCGAAAAGTTACCGATGTTGGAGCCGAGAAACATAACGATCCGCCGGGAGTCAGACTCCTCCGACAGTTGCGACAACGCGTTGAAATAGTCGTCGTGCCGGGGGTTCAGCCGCAGATTCGGCCACGACCGGCGTACATCGTCCGCCAGCCCGTCGAGCGCGTCGGCCGAAATGTCGACCGGCGCATAAGCGAAATCGGCCTGCTCATCGACAAAGTGGTTGAGCAGAATCTTTGTTTTCAGCCCATCCCCCGCGCCCAGTTCGACCAGATCAAATGAGCGGTCGCCGACGGCAAACAGCTGCAGCAGATCCGCTTTATATGTATCCAGAATCTCGTACTCCGACCGGGTCAGGTAATATTCCGGCGCGTGCATGATGGCCTGAAAAATACGACTCCCTTCCGCGTCGTAAAAAAACCGCGACGATAGCCGCTTGGGCGTCAGCCGCAAACCCGTCCTTACTTCCTCAACCAGCGCCGGATCGACGGACATGGTATCCGTGTCCGCGTGATTGTCTAACCGATCAAGCACTGGTGCTCCTTCTACTTCACCAGCCGAATTCCCGTGTATTGCCATTGTGTGCCAGGATGAAAAAAATTACGATACGTGGGTCGGGCGTGCCCGTCGGGTGTAGCGACGGAAGCACCCCGCAGAACAATCTGCCCACTCATAAACTTGCCATTGTATTCGCCGACGGCCCCTTCGGCGGTCGTAAAGCCGGGGTACGGCAGGTAGGCCGAGTTGGTCCATTCCCAGCGGCTGCCCCAACCGAACCGGTCGGCGGCTGCTTCCCACTCAAACTCGGTCGGCAACCGCTGCCCTTTCCAGCGGGCGTAGGCATCCGCTTCGTACTGACTTACGTGTGTAACGGCCGCATCAGGATCGACCGGCTGCAGTCCATCGAATGTGTAAGTGTGCCAGACGCCGTCGACGTTGTGCCAGTAGAGCGGGGCTTTCGCGCCGGTGCGTTTCACCCACGCCCAGCCATCAGAAAGCCAGTGCTGAAACTGCTGGTAGCCACCCGCCTGCATGAAATTAAGGTACTCGCCGTTTGTGACCAGCGATCCCGCTATCGTCGTGTCGTTCAGGTAGACTTTATGCCGCCCCAGTTCATTGTCGAAGCAGAAGCCATCACCCTGATAACCGATGGTATAAATGCCCTCGCTGATGTGCGTGTCCGGTCCGTTTGCCAGCAGTGGATTCTCCCGGATCGGCATATCGACGGCCGGTAGCAGCGGGTTATGGCCCAGAATGTATTTGATGTCGGTAATAAGCAGTTCCTGATGCTGCTGCTCGTGGTTGAGTCCCAGTTCGAGCAGGGCAATCAGTTCGGTCGTCGTCTCGGCCTCGTCGAGGAACCGGCTCATCTGCTCATCGACGTAGGTACGATACGCGTACACCTGCGCCACGGTTGGCCGACTCAGATTACCACGATCTGTCCGCAAGACGCGCTTACCGACGGTTTCGTAATAGCTGTTGAATACAAAGCTAAAATCGTCGTTGAAGACGCGGTAGCCGGGCGCGTGTGGCACCAGTACGAATGTTTCCCAAAACCAGGTGATGTGCCCCAGATGCCACTTGGGCGGGCTAACGTCAGCCATCGGCTGCACCACATAATCCTCGGTTTCCAGCCCCCGGCAAATAGCTACGGAGTGATGCCTGACGCGCAGATACTGCTGCGTAAGCGTATGTTCAGCAATCATATTTCGTTAACCGATTGACGGACAAAGGTGTTTACTGTCGGTACAATTATTTACACGAATATCGCTTACCCCTATACGTCGACCAGTACCGATCAGTAGTTTGCCATCTGCTCATCGACGTAGCACCACAGCCAGCGTTCCCCCGGTTCAGCCGATGCGATAACTGGGTGCTGACTGGCGTGAAAGTGTTTCGTCGCGTGTTTGTTGGGCGATGAATCGCAGCAGAGCGTAACACCACACGTCTGGCACGTACGCAGATGCACCCACCGGTCGCCGGTTTTGACGCATTCCTCGCAGACGTGTTCGCGGGCCGGCATGATCCCGGTCAGGGCGGATAAATGAGAGCAGACAGACATATCGGTTTTCAGTTTACAGTATTCGGTTTACAGGACTTCGGTTTACGGTCTTCGGTGGCTTGCAGTCAGCTCACTTTCAGACACGACGAACCATGACCCGTACCTTAAGAGGTTGTTTAGGATTTTATAGCCCGTCCTCGAATCGCCCTTTTTGTCATCCCGACGACAGGAGGAATCTTCGCTAAAAGCAATCAAAACCGCCTGCTAGCGAAGATCCCTCCTGTCGTCGGGATGACAAAAGAGACTATAAAACACAAGCCTAAACAAATCTCAATTCTCCGCCAGGTACTTGTGCACAAAGCTGACAGCCATCGCGCCCTCGCCGACGGCGGAAGCCACACGATTCATCGCACCAGCCCGTACGTCGCCAGCGGCAAAGATGCCGGGGCTGCACGTTTCCAGGACGAACGGCTCCCGATTCTGTTTCCAGACGCGCTTGTACTCGGCATACTTGCCCATATCGCGGCCGGTGGCAATAAAGCCTTTGGGATCTTTGATGATGTCCATCTCGATCCAGTCGGTTAGCGGTTTTGCCCCGATAAAGATAAAGACGCCACTCGCTGGCTCCGTTCGCCGTTCGTGGGTATCCATATTCTCCAGTACCACGCACTCCAGCCGTTCGTCGCCCGTGGCCGAAACGACCTCCGTGCATCCCAGCAGGTGTATGTTGGCCGTACCGCCAATCTGATCGATCAGGTACTGCGACATGGTTTCGGAGAGATCAGGGCGACGTACGCAGATGTACACGTCCGAGGCCGTTCGGGAAAGGTACATAGCCCCCTGACCCGCCGAATTTCCTCCGCCAACGATGTACACCGGCTTCCCCTTGAACGCGATGGCTTCGGTCGTTGCCGCACCGTAATAAACGCCCGCCCCCGTGAACTTGTCGAGGCTTTCGTTTTCCAGTTTGCGGTACGACACGCCCGTACTCAGCACAATCGCCCGCGCGACCACCTCGGTATCGTCGGCCATACGGATGTGCTTATACTGGCCTTCCGAGTGAATCGACACCACTTCCTGCGGAGCCAGAAACTCGACCCCGAACCGTTGCGCCTGCGTGATGGCCCGGCGTGTCAGGTCAGCACCGCTCAGGCCGTTGGGAAAGCCGAGGTAATTTTCGATGCGCGAACTCGTTCCAGCCTGCCCGCCCGGTGCGCGCTTGTCGATCAGAATCGTTTTCAGCCCTTCCGACCCACCGTAGACCGCTGCCGCCAGCCCGGCAGGGCCAGCGCCGATGATCGCCAGGTCGTACAGACTTTCGGTGGCCGTCGGTTTTAGCCCTAGCTGTTCGCCCACTTCAGTCAGCGCAGGTTTGGCCAGTACCGTACCTGTACCCAGCACGACAACGGGCAAATCGGACCGGTTCAGGTCATGTAGATCGAGAATCTCCTGCGCCTGTGGGTCGTTTTCGATATCGAGCCACTGATACGGAAAGAGATTACCCGCCAGAAAATCTTTCAGCGCGTGCGACTGCGGTGAAAACTGGTAGCCAATCAGTTTCAACCCGTCAAACGCGGGCCGGTAGTTCGATTGCCAGTCGCTGAGCAGGTCATCTAGGACAGGGTACAGCTTTTCTTCGGGCGGGTCCCACGGCTTGGCAATGTAGTAATCGAGCTGCACCTCGTTGATCGCCCGAACGGCCGCGTCGATGTCAGAGTAAGCGGTCAGCAGGGCGCGCTTCGCGTTCGGGAATAGTTTGCGGGCTTCGGCCAGAAACGCCACACCCGTCATCTGCGGCATCCGCTGATCCGACAGAAACAGGGCAACCTCCTCCCCCTTCTTCTTCAACTCACGCAACGAATCAAGTGCTTCCGTGGCCGAGGTCGTTGCCAACACCCGGTATTGCTTGCGGTACTTCTGCCGCAAGTCGTGCTGGATAGCCTGCAACACCTGCGGGTCGTCGTCGATAGAAACAATGATGGGAAGGCGCATCGTTAAAGAGCGAAAGAGTGAATGAGCGAAAGAGCGAAACGCCAGAGCAAACGCTCTTTCATTCTTTCGCTCTTTCACTCTTTATACCGGTAAGCAGATACTAAACTCGGTGTGGCCGGGTTGGGAAGCAACTTTTACGGAGCCATTGTGGTGGTTGACGATGCCCTGCACAATATCCAGACCCAGCCCGGTACCCTTACCGATCTCCTTGGTCGTGAAAAACGGGTCGAAGATCGAGTCGCGAATATCGTCGGGAATGCCCGTGCCGGTGTCGATGATTTTTGTCAGAACGAAGGTAAGGCCATCGCTGTGTCGATCAACTTCGCTGGAAACGGTTAGTTCACCATTGGTCGGCATGGCGTCGATGGCGTTGTCGATCAGATTAGTCCACACCTGATTCAGTTCGCCTGGCCAGCCGCAGATCGCGGGCAGATCGTCAGGCAGCTGAAGCGAAACGCGGATGTTGTTGCGCTTCAACTTATGGTCCAGCAAGGTCAGTGTACTGCGGATGCCTTCGCCCAGATTGACCGTTGTTTTTCCTGCGCCCCGGTCCATGTGGGTGTAGTTTTTGATCGACCCGACCAGCGTTCCGATGCGTTCCGACGCGTCGCCGATGTCACGCACCAATGACTGTGTTACCAGGTTATTGACGATCCAGCTGGTTACCCCGCCGATGTTGTCCGGCCCGACCTGATCGAGCAGCCAGTCCAGATCATCGGTCGTAAAATTAAAGTCAATGAGCGGCCCGACGAGGTCCAGACTACCCGTATCGGCCCCGTAATCGTCGAGCCAGTCGGCCAGTTCATCTTCGCGACTGCTTCGTTCTAGCAAGCTCAGCGGGGGTATTTTCTGATCGAGTTTTTTGAACAGCAGTTCGTTCACCGTATCGACTTTCTCATCGGGCAGTTGCAGGTGCATGATTTGTTTGAACGCGTCGGGCGTAGCCCGCAAATGCGCTTTCATCGTCTCGGCCGACCGCACGATAGCGGCAACCGGGTTATTCAGTTCGTGCGCCAGTCCCGCCGACAAACGCCCCAGCGATGCCATTTTGTCTTCCTGCTGCGTGTAGCGCGTAAAACTCCGCACCCGGTTGGTCATCTGCTGCACCAGCACCTCGGTCAGTTCGTAATGCAGGCAGGCCATATCACGCAGCTTATCGCGGTGCACCTGCAGGATGTGTGACGTTTTTTCAGCGATCATCCGGTTGGGTGTGTTACCCATGCGCGAGTAGGGCAACACACCCATGATGCTCTGTGGGTCGTAGGTGACAATATCGTCGTCGGGGCCATTGTGCCCCGTGTCGATCACGATTTGCCCATCAAGCAGCAGCATCAGGTAATTGATCGTATCACCGGGCTTCGCCAGCACTGTGCCGGCATCGATGCGTCGTTCCTCTCCGTTATCGACCAGCCATTGAAGCTGCTCGGCGGGAACACCGGCAAAGGCCGGAAACTGGTGGAGTTGTTCGAGCATAATCGTTTTTTTGTAGAGACCGCACCGGCGGACCGGCAAGATCTTGCCGGTCCGCCGGTGCGGTCTCTACGAAACTACAATTTACCTAATTGGTTAGCGAACTATTGGCGGTTTATCAGCGTCCCGTAGGCAACGGTTTTCGTTTATTGACTATGCGCCCTATTCTGTTGTTTATATTTGGCTTACTGGCCCTTTCCTTTCGGCCCGACAAGCCCGCCTACCGCCTTTACGACGCGAAAACAAAGGCTGTTTCGTACGATCAGCTGCTGCGCCGGGCTGCCGATGCCGACGTGGTGCTGTTTGGCGAACTACACAACAACCCGATCTGCCACTGGCTCGAACTGCAACTGGCAAAAGACCTGGCCGACCAGAAAAAGGGAAAGCTAGTGCTGGGGGCAGAGATGTTTGAAACCGATACCCAGACTGCTCTGTCCGATTACGTGCAGGGTCGCACCACCGACAAGGAGTTTGCCGCGCAGGCCCGGCTGTGGCCCAACTACGATACCGACTATAAACCGCTGACGACACTGGCCCGCGAGCAGAAACTGCCATTTGTTGCCACCAACGTTCCCCGCAGATACGCCAGTCTGGTAGCCCGGCGGGGCTTGTCGGCCCTCGACACTATTCCGGCTGATGCTAAAAAGTTACTGGCTCCGCTGCCACTGACCGTTGACCTGACGCGGCCCGGCTATGCAGCGATGATGGCCATGATGGGCGACTCGAATCACGGCAGCAGCGGTGCGCCGAATCCGCACGGTGGCAGTACCGATATGGCCGCCAACTTCGCCCGTGCGCAGGCCATCAAAGACGCCACGATGGCGTACTTTATCCTGCAAAACCGCAAACCGGGCCAGACACTCCTGCACATCAACGGCGACTATCACTCGAAGAACTTCGACGGTATCGTTGGCTACCTGCGCGATATGGCCGGTCCCTCACTGAAGATTCTGACAATTTCGTCAATCGACGTTGCCGACCCTGACAAGCCCAAACTTGACGACGACACGAAGCTGACTCAACTGGCTGATTTTGTTATCGC
Source organism: uncultured Spirosoma sp. (assembly GCA_964581865.1). Classification (GTDB taxonomy): domain Bacteria; phylum Bacteroidota; class Bacteroidia; order Cytophagales; family Spirosomataceae; genus Spirosoma. The sequence goes on along the minus strand of CAZOQC010000014.1, from coordinate 143,621 downwards.
GATCCCGGCTGATATGACCAAGACCTATTGATCGAAAGCCACTAACATTTACGGATTGTAGCCGGTTGTGTAGTCGATTAAAAACCGATTAATACAACCGCTATGATTAAGGATTCGCTCAATCTGTCAGGAAAAAACGCGCTGGTGACGGGGTCGAGTCAGGGCATTGGCGCGGCTATCGCGCTGGGGCTGGCCGAGTTCGGGGCCAACGTCCTGATTCACTACCACGCCAAAGCCGACAAAGCGGAAGCCATTGCCGATCAGGTACGGGCACTGGGCGTAAAATCCGACATCATACAGGCTGACCTGTCAGAGTCCGACGCGGCCGACAAGCTGTTTCAGGCGGCTATCGACGCGTTTGGCACGATCGACATTGTGGTGCTGAACGCGTCGGTGCAGCGGCCCAAACTGTGGGAGGAAGCCACGCCCGACGAGTTTGATGAGCAGGTCACGGCCAACTGGAAAGCAAACCTGCAATTGATGCAGCACTTCACGCCCGCCATGATCGAGCGGGGCTGGGGTCGGCTGCTGACGATCGGCAGCGTACAGGAAGAGAAACCCCACCCAACCATGGTTGTGTACGCCGGTACAAAAGCAGCCATGGCAAATACCGTCAAAAACCTGGCGCTGCAACTGGCTGGCAAAGGGGTGACGGTCAATAACCTGTCGCCGGGTGTCATCGATACGGCCCGCACCGACGAGCCAACGCCCCCCGTTCCCGACGCGATCAGTCAACGCATGACTATCCCCCTCGATGACGAAGGCGACCCGGTCGACTGCGCGCCAATGGCCCTACTGCTCTGTTCAGAGGCCGGTCGCTACATCACTGGTCAGACGATTTTCGTGGATGGGGGTATGAGTTTGTAAGGAGGAAATTGTCCACCTAAAGAGGTTCAGCTTGAGGAGTATCCTGGCGCGTCTGTGTAGCCTGGACCTCCAGGTCCGGGTGGTCGTCAGGCCAACTGCTTACAGCGGCAACTTCTTGGTCGCTGGCGCGCCCACCCGGACGTGGATCGCACCGCGCCACGGTGGCCGGCGCACCGGTCCAGGCTACACAGACGCGCTAGGATACACGTACAGCACATTATACTCCGCCACCAGCGCCCAGCAGTGCGCGTCGCAGTGCCAGCGCATCTGTGTAAGTGCGTACTGCGCCCACCGGCGGAGCCACGGCGTTTCGTAGGCCGTCAGCAAGCCAGCGATGAAAAAATGGAACCCGGCGAAATCTGTTTCAATAGCGTTCAGATCGACCGGCGGAGATTGTTCGCCCAGCCGGAGCAGCGTTGTCGACAAAAGAATTTGTTCGAGCCGATTGGTGGCCCGTTCCAGCAGTTGTCGGGCGTCGGTGATGAGTTGCGTACGCATTGGCTCCAGTTCGGGGATAGCGAATGCCGCCATCAGCCGACTCAAATGATACGCGATCAGTGACGGGCGCGCGTAGTGGGGGGCGCAGCCAAAGGGGTTGCGCAAGTACCGGACCGATAGCACGATGTCGCGCAGATACGTCAGTGAATCGGTATCGTGCTGGTTGCGGGGCAGGTCATACTGGTACACGCAGTACAGCAAATTACTGAGCGCACAGGCGTCGAAATCGATGGGCATCGTCTTGCCAAACCAGGTCGAATACGCCCGCAGCCGCTGGTAATCCGGGTAGATGTTACGAATCCAGTGGGCGGTTCCGTTAGCGTGCTGGCTTAACTTGTTCTTGAGCCATAGCATCGCTTCCCGCGTCGGGTGCGTCGTTAAATACACCATAGCCGTATCGTCAATATCATCGGGGATACGGAAATGATCGAAACGGCCAAACAGGTGCCCGTTGGGGAAATGGCGGGATGGTGCGGTAGGCCAGAAGTTGTACGTGTCCAGCCCGTCTTTGTTTCTGAACTGCGGATAGGCCCCGACTGCCTGTTGGGCAATTTTGTCGATAATGCATTGTGTATCCGGCGGTAGCATCGGTTTCAGCCGCTGGAGCGTAAATACCGTCACCGCCGTAAAAAAAACGTTGGTATCGACCCGCGTGTACCCCAGCTTACCATTACGCCGGATCGACGGAAATAATCCGTCAGGCTGTTGAAGCCGGGCAATTTTGTGAATAATGTCGCCGGGGGTAAGTGTGTGCATTTGGTACCAGGGAGATTACTTTTTCTGGATAAAGGTCGGATATTTACAACCTGATTTTCCGCTACATCAATGGCTAATCTGATTTTATTCGACGACCCCACCCTACGTACATCGCTGCTTCCGCTGACCTTTACGCGGCCGGTAGCGGGTATCCGACTGGGTATACAGACACTCGCTGAAAAATGGGCAGACTGTCTGCGTCAGGAACCGTCGTTTCTAACGGAAGACTACCTGAGCACCAAATTTCCGGCTCACCTGTCGGATGATAATCTGTACGTTAACGGAGCCGTTTGTCCAGATACAGCCCTCGTTGAGGCACTGAACACGCTGGCACCGGGCCATGGCCTGCGCGACAGCGACGGACTGGTGCTGGCCGTCCGGACGCCACACAAGCTGATTCAGTCGCCGGAACTAACCGACTCGTACCAGTGGCAACCATTTGCCGAGCCGCTGACCGTACTGCGCCATCTGTGGGACATCTTCGTGGAGAATGGCGATCAGATCCGGGCTGATTTTAGTCGTATCACCGAAGGCCGCACATCGGAGCCGGTTACCGATCCGTTCACCCGTGTCTACGCGCCCGAGAATGTCTTTGTCGAACCCGGTGCCACGATCCGGGCGGCTATTCTCAACGCGGAAGGCGGCCCTATCTACATTGGCAAAGACGCAACGATCAGCGAGGGTAGCATCGTGATTGGGCCGTTCTCGCTGGGCGAGGGCTCGACCGTCAACTGGGGTGGTAAAATGCGGGCCAACACCACGATCGGCCCGTTCTGCAAGGTAGGCGGGGAGGTTGGCAACTCGGTCTTTTTCGGCTACAGCAACAAAGGGCACGATGGTTTTCTGGGCAACTCGGTTATTGGCGAATGGTGTAATCTGGGGGCCAACGTCAATAACTCGAACCTGAAGAACGACTACAGCAACGTTAAAATTTACCACTACGGTACGCGGCAGCTCGAAGATACGGGTCGGCCATTTTGCGGGCTGACCATGGCCGACTATACCAAAGCGGGTATCAGTACCATGTTCAATACGGGTACGGTGGTGGGCGTCAGCGTCAACGTGTTCGGCGGAGGATTTCAGTACAAACACATTCCGTCGTTCTCGTGGGGCGGTGCCGCCGACGGCTTCGCGACCTACCGGCTCGACAAAGCCATGCAGGTTGCCGCCGAAGCCTTCGGTCGGCGTGGGCGCGCGTTCGACGAGGTCGAACAGGCCATTCTGCGGACTATCTTCGAGCAACGCCATCTACCGCCCCCCGAACCGTTGTTTTCATTTTAAGCACGGTTTACGGTTGTTGGCCTGCCGGTGTAGCCTGCTAGTTATGTAGCCTGGACCTCCAGGTCCGGGTGGCCGTCAGGCCAACTGCTTACAGCGGCAACTTTTTGGTCGCTGGTGCGCCCACCCGGACCTGGAGGTCCAGGCTACACCAGCGCGCCAACAACCGTAAACCAAATACTGAAAACCGTAAACCGCAAAGCATGCAATTCTCCGACATTGTAGGGCAGGACGCCGTTCGGCAGCTGCTGGTGCGGGCCGTGCAGACGAACCATCTGGCCCACGCGCTGCTGTTCGACGGCCCAACGGGTAGTGCCAATCTGGCGCTGGCGCTGGCGCTGGCCCAGTACGTCAACTGCGAAGACAGGCAACCGGACGATTCGTGTGGGCGGTGCGCATCCTGCGTAAAAATCCAGAAACTTGTCCATCCCGACCTGCACCTGGTGTTTCCGGTAGCGAACCTGAGCAAAGGCAAAACGTCGGAAGCGTACCTGACCGACTTCCGCAAATTTCTGCTTGCTCAACCGTACCGCACCCTGCCCGACTGGCTCGAAACCATCGGTGCCGACAACAAGCAGGGCAATATTTCGGCCGAAGAAGCGCGGTCGATTTTGCAGAAGCTGTCACTGAAAGCGTACGAGGGGCCGTACAAAATCATGCTGATCTGGCTGCCGGAACTGATGAACGTCACCTCGGCCAACGCGCTGCTGAAAGTACTGGAAGAACCGCCCGCGCAGACGCTTTTTCTGCTGGTGACCAATCAGCCCGACAAGCTGCTCATCACGATTCTGTCGCGCACGCAGCGCATCGGTGTACCCGCCTTTTCCGACGACGATGTAGCCACGCACCTGCGGCAGCACCTCAACCTCGATGAAACGACCGCCCGGCGTATCGCGTATCTGGCCGACGGCAATATGGCCGAAGCCCTGCACCTGACTACGCAGGAAGGTACCGACAGTGAACACGCCTGGTTTGCCGAATGGATGCGCGACTGCTACCGGCAGGACCTGGCCAAGCTGGTCAAACAGGCCGATCAGTTCGACGGGTTCAGCAAGGAGAAGCAGAAGGGTTTGTTTGACTACAGCATCCGCCTGTGCCGCGATCTGTTTCTGTGGCAACAGGGAGCGGGCGCACTGCTGCGACTGCCCGACGATGAGATGTCGTTCGTCAGAAATTTCGCCAAAGTTCTGACAACCAACCATATAGAACGTATCGTTGCTGATCTCAATGAAGCCGCCTATCACCTCGAACGCAACGCCCGCGCCAAGATGGTTCTGCTCGATCTCTCCCTTACCTTCACCCGGATTATAAAGTGAGTTGTAAAGTTGCAGGGTTATAAAGTTGTAAAGTTGGCTACCGCACCCGATACCGGCGGTAGCAACTCTATACCTATCCAACTCTATAACTTTACGACTCTATACCTATCCAACTTTACAACCTTAAAAAGGATGTCCAAACAGATCATCGGTATGACGGATCGGATCGATTTACCGGATCTGGGGCTGTTTGATGTGCAGGCCAAAGTTGACACGGGGGCGTATACATCGGCACTGCATTGCAAAGATGTGCGACTGGTACGCACGAAAACCGGGCAGAAATTACGGTTCTGGCTTATTGGCGAAACCGGGCAGGAGCCCCGGCCGTTTTACAGCAGTCAGTACAGTCAGCGGATGATTCGCAACTCGTTTGGCGTGGCCGAACTGCGCTACGTCATCCAGACTCGCATGAAACTGTTCAACCGTACGATCCGGGCTGAGTTTACGCTGGCCGATCGCGAGCAGATGCGCTACCCGATTCTGCTGGGCCGCAAAATTCTGCGCAATCGGTTCATTGTCGACGTGTCGCTGAAAGACCTGTCGTACCAGGCAAAACTTGATCTGTTACAACCACAATCCGACTCATAGCCAATACGCTGTCCGCTCGAAACACATGGCTCACCACCTGCTCACTTCCGACAACTGATCGCTGTATGCGTATTGCCATTTTATCAACAAATCCCGACCTGTATTCAACGCAGCGATTGCTGAAGGCGGCTGCGGAACGCAATCATGAAGGCGTCGTTGTGAACCACCTCAACTGCCACGTCATGATTGAAGGGGGTCGCCCAACGGTGTTGCTTGACGGGCAGGAGCTTGACCAGTTCGACGCCATTATTCCCCGTATCGGCGCATCGGTGACCGATTACGGTTGCGCCGTGGTTCGGCAGTTTGAGATGATGAAAGTCTTTACTACGGCCAAATCGCAGGCCATCATGCGGGCGCGCAACAAATTGCGCAGCTTGCAGGTACTGTCGAAAGCGGGCGTCGGTCTGCCGAAAACGGTTATCGCCAATCACCCCAAAAACGGCAACGTCAACCGCCTGATCGAGCTGGTCGGCGGGCCACCGGTGGTCATCAAATTACTGGAAGGTACGCAGGGGATCGGCGTGGTACTGGCCGAAACCGCCAAAGCCGCCCGCTCGACCATCGAAGCGTTTTACGGCCTGAAAAAACACGTACTGGTGCAGGAGTTTATCGCCGAAGCGCGGGGCTCTGACATCCGGGTGTTTGTGGTGGGGGGTAAAGTTGTCGGGGCCATGCGTCGGCAGGGTGTTGAAGGGGAATTCAGGTCAAATCTGCACCGGGGCGGTAACGCCATCCCGGTTACGCTGACGCCCCAGGAAGAGCAGACGGCTATCGACGCGAGCCGGGCACTGGGTCTGAAAGTCGCGGGTGTCGATATGCTTCCCTCCGACCGGGGTCCGCTGGTGCTCGAAGTCAACTCATCGCCCGGCCTGGAGGGTATCGAAACCGCTACTGGCATCAATGTCGCGGGGCATATCATCGCCTACATCGAAGAAAAAATCCTCGGTGACGAAGGCGATACCGTGGGGGTATAATTGAATGACAGAATGATTGAGTGATTGAATAATTTTGCCAGACTGATTCAATCACTCAATCATTCTGTCATTCAATCATCCAGTATGCCCGCTCTTGACCCGGATTTAAAGAAAGCTATCGTTCGGATGCCCACTACGGAAAAGGATAAACTCCTGCTCCGGCTGATCGCTAAAGATGCGACGCTGACCGAAAAGCTCCAGTTCGAGCTGGTCGAGCACGGACAGACGATCGATGAACGGCGGGAGCTGATTCGGGACTTCATCCGCCGGACGGCCAATCTGCACCAGGACACAGCCGCCTGGGTGATGATGGATCTGCGCACCGTCAGCGGCTACATTGCGCGGCATGTGAAAGTGACGAAAGACCGGTACGGTGAGGTCGAGCTGATGCTGTACATGCTCAACACGTTCTACGATGTACACGCGCATCTGCTGCATAAATTCAACCATCGCACGGAAAAAGCAGCCCAATACATCACCAAACGGACCGAGATGGTAATGAAGAAAGTCGTCAAACTCGACCCCGATTACCACCTCGAATTTGCCGACGACGTCAACAAGCTGCTAAGCTGGGTACACTACGCAGCCCCCGCCCACTACGCCCGGCAACTGGGGTTGCCTAAGGAGTGGCAGGTTTAAGTTTTTAGACGTAAGTTTGATAGACACACACTTCACGGATAATGACATACAGCCAGCTCTATCAGAAGTACCAGACGTTGCCGCCTGACAAGCAGGTTGAGGTAGACGACTTCATTGATTTTTTGGCAGCGAAGCAGCTAGGTCAAGATACCACAGATCGCAAGAAGCCAACATTTGGCAGTGCCAGAGGGCTTTTTCACATAACTGGTGATTTTGATGCCCCACTTGATGATTTTGCTGATTACCAATAATGAAGTTACTGCTGGATACCCACACGCTGATCTGGTTCTTAAACGGTAATGAAACGGACTTGTCAGACAAAGCCCGGCAATACATAGCCAATCCAGACAATGTATCTTACGTCAGTGTGGCTTCGCTTTGGGAAATGGCCATAAAAATTCGATTAGGCAATCTTTTCTTCGCACCTGGTTACGATAATTTGCTGTCCCTTCTGGAACAGAATGGATTCGAGTTTTTGCCTGTTACGTTCCAGCATACCCGTCACCTGCTATCGTTACCGATGCACCATCGTGATCCATTCGACCGTATGTTGATTGCTCAGAGTGCGGTTGAAAAGCTACAGTTGGTTACGGCTGATATAAATATTCATAAATACGACATTGACTGGGTCTGGTAATCAAATTATTCTCCGTAGGTGGTCGTAGTTAGCCGCTTTAGCAAAACCCCCGTTCGGTCCGGTGCGTTATACAAGGGCGTACAAACACACCGCGTATCATGGCCAAGACTGTATTACTGACCGGGGGAACAGGAAGTATCGGTACCCGTTTGACCCAGCTGCTGCATCAACAAGGCTATCAGGTTTCTTACTTAAGTCGGGAGGCCAAACCCGTTTCAGGCGTCACCGTCTATCAGTGGGACATCAAAAAGGGACAGATCGACTCTAAAGCAATTCAAACCGCCGATTACATCATCCACCTGGCCGGGGCGGGCATTGCCGATGGTCGCTGGACAGATGAGCGTAAAGACGAAATTCTGAACAGCCGTACGCAGTCGACCGAGTTGCTGGCACGGGCACTGGCTACTCATGAGCACCACGTTGATGCGTTTGCCGGCTCATCGGCGATTGGCTATTACGGGGGCGACACCGGCGACCGACCGATCACGGAAACAACACCCGGCGGCACCGACTTCTTAGCCACTGTGACCCGCGCCTGGGAGAAATCAGAGGATCAGATAGCGGCCCTGGGCATTCGCACGGTCAAGCTGAGGACCGGCGTCGTGCTCTCACCCAATGGCGGTGCACTGCCCAAGATAGCGCAGCCAATCCGGCTTGGCGCGGGCGCACCATTGGGGTCGGGTCAGCAGTACATTTCTTGGATTCACATCGACGACATCTGCCGGATGTACATACAGGCGCTGACTGACAACTCGTGGTCGGGTGCGTATAACGCGACGGCTCCGATGCCTGCTACCAATCAGGATCTGACCAAAGCCATCGCGGATGTACTGCACCGCCCGCTGATTATGCCCAATATTCCGGCCTTCGCCCTGAAGCTGCTATTTGGCGAGATGGCCATTACGGTTCTGGGCGGCAACTACGTTATCAACAAGCGCATCGCCGACGAAACATCATTCCGGTACGACTACGCCGATCTGCACCTGGCTCTGAAAAATCTGCTTGCTTAACCCATGACCGATTCTCTGAAAGATGCCCTCGCGAAAGCCGCCATGTTCTGCGCCTATCAGGAACGAACGCAGCAGGAAGTACGCGACCGACTGAAGGAGTGGGGCGTCTTTGGCGATGATGCCGAAGAAGTCATTGCCGAACTGATTCAGCAGAATTACCTCAATGAGGAGCGCTTCGCCAAATCGTTTGCGGGTGGTAAGTTTCGGGTAAAAGGCTGGGGCAAACGCAAAATCAAGCAGCACCTTCAGCAGCGGGGCATTACGGGCTATAACCTGGAGCAGGCGATGAAGGAGATCGAACCTACCGATTATCGCAGTACCCTCACCGAACTGCTCGACAAAAAACGCCAGTCTATTCGCGACGACAATCCGCTGGTGATAAAGCAGAAACTGGTTCGCTATGCGCTCAGCAAAGGCTACGAACCCGATCTCGTCTGGCAGGTAATAGAGGAGATGTAGGTGTACGGTTCAGGGTTAGTACCGACGCTCGCAGACAGTGTCAACCGGGCGGGAGGTAGTCCAGCACACCGTAAACCGAATACTGTATACCGAAAACCTTACTTCTCCAGTCGGTAAATGCTATTCCAGTCGTCCTGGAAAACACGACGGTAACGACCTATGCGGGCGGGGACACTGTTTGGAATGTCGTACGCCATATTCAGCATCGGATCGGTAATCACGTAAGCCGCGTGTTCGCGGGCGGCTAGGTCAAAAAACTGCGTCAACGACAGGTTTCCACCGTATTCGTGCTGATTGAGCAGGTAATAATAACTCAGACTGTGAATCCGGTAATGGCCGATCTGATCGAAGAAAAAATCGAGCGGGGCAATCACGGTGCTGCCTTCTTTACCCATGCGCCGGGCTAGCGCAGCGGTTCGTTCGTAAACAACGGGAGCCCGATTTTCGAGCAGCAACAAACCGCCCTCCCACAAGCCTGACCCCAGCCAGAGCACGATGATTGTAATGCCCAGCCCCTGCGCCCAACGTGGCCATCGACCGGCCGAACCAGCCACCGCCCGGCCCGACAGCAGACACACAAACGGTAGTATCAGCAGCATATAATACTTACTGCTTCCCCGGGTCAGCAGCCACATCCAGACCGTGGTTGCCAGCAGGTATACGATCAGCGGCCGACTAACCCGGTCATATCGCCAGCTAAACCAGCTGACCAGCAACGCCAGCAACGTAGTGGCAGCTTCAACCTGATTGTGGAACAGCATCTGATGAAATGAGATCAGCGTATTGAGCTTGGCCAGCCAGCCGAAGAGGTGCCGCGTGGCCGGGTCGTAGCGAAACTGCTCCGCCAGTCGTGCCCACTGGTTGTCGAGCAGCACGTCGGTAAAGTAGAACGCGCACACGACTGCCCAGATTAGCCCGTACACTACACCCTCGCGCCAGCGTCGGCTCCAGGCCAGCCACGTCAGTCCCGCCAGGCCATACATTAGCCCGTTCAGGTGTGTCAGGGCCGCCAGCCCCGCGAAAATAGCCGCCAGCACCAGCCGCCCACCCAGCCGGGCTGATGCACTGGTGCTGAGAAAATAATAGCCCCACAGGCCGAAAGCCGCGTTCATGGTTTCGGGCCGGGCCACGAAGCCGTACCGCAGCACCAGGCCGCAGGATACGTACAACAGCAGTGTCCAGCCTGTCAGCGCCAGTCGCTTCAGGCTATCTCCCGATACGACACCCCGTCGGGTCAGCACGTACAGACCGGCCATGTTCAGCGCAGCTCCCGCCGTACCCAGCGTTTCGACCGCCGGGGCCGAAAAGCCCCACAGGCTTGTCCAGCCCGCCAGCAGGTAGATGTACAGTTTGTGAAAGACGTAGATACGCTCTTCCCAATGGTTGACCCCCCGGAAGAACTCCGACCGAACCACCCCGTCGCGCAGCAGAAAGTAAGCCTGTTCGGCAAACCAGGCATCGTCGAAATCGGTAGCCCGGTGGTAAGCAGTAGCGGCAAACAGCAGTAGAAACAAACCGATCAACCAGTAAGGCAATCGGTCGGTAGCGAAACGACCGGGCATCACGAATTTCATTTGACGCGAAAATACGTCGATCCGTGCGAGTTGTCTGCATAACCGACGGCCGCAGCGCACCGATCACGCCCTGGTATGACGAAGCAATCCGAGTACCCGCTCGAACAAAGTACAGACAAAGTGATTTATCATTAATAATTTTTTAATCTGCTACTTTCGTCACCTGATCATTCATTCAACACACCTTTTTGCATGAACACACTGATACGGTCTGGCTACTTATTTATCTCGATACTACTGCTGTCAAGTGCCTGCTCCCGCAATCCCGTCACGGGCAAACGCGAGGTAATTCTGATGTCGAAGGAGCAGGAAATCGCGCTTGGTCAGCAGTCGCACCCCAGCGTCGTTGCCAGCATGGGTCTGTACGAAGACCAGAAGCTGAACGCATTTATCAATGAGAAAGGCAAGGCGATGGCCCGCATCTCGCACCGTCCCGACTTGCCCTACCAGTTTTATATCGTCGATTCGCCCGTTGTCAATGCCTTTGCCGTACCGGGTGGCTACGTGTATTTCACGCGGGGTATTATGGCACATTTCAACAACGAAGCGGAGTTTGCCGGGGTGCTGGGTCATGAGATCGGACACGTCACGGCCCGCCACTCGGCCCGACAGCAAACGTCGCAGTTATTTGGTACAGTTGGTGTTCTGGCGGGGTCAGTGCTGCTCGACAAAACGGGGCAACTCACCGATCTGGCGTCACAGGGGCTACAACTGGCGTTACTAGGTTACAGCCGGGCGCACGAGTCAGAGTCCGACAAGATTGGCGTCGAGTACTCCAGCAAAATCGGGTATGACGCCCACGAGATGGCCAACTTTTTCGCCACTATCAAGCGCACCTCTGACAAGAGCGGCCAGGCGGTTCCCAACATGCTGTCGACCCACCCCGATCCCGGCAACCGCTACACGAATGTCCACGAGATGGCTACTGCCTACCAGAAAGCCAATCCGGCTACCTACCAGATCGACCGCAACGAGTACCTACGTCTGATCGACGGAATTATCTACGGCGAAGACCCGAAGCAGGGCTTTGTGGAGAACAATATGTTCTACCACCCCGAACTACGTTTTCAGTTTCCGGTACCCAGCGGTTGGCAACATCAGAACGCCCCGGCTCAATTTCAGATGGGACCGAAAGATGGCAAACTGTCGATGATCCTGATGGGTGCAAAAGGTAATTCGCTGGATGAAGCCAGCCAGAATTTAATTAAAGAATTGAACCTGAAAGTGCTGGAAAACAACCGAACGACAATCAACGGGAACCCGGCTTACGTACTGATTTTGCAGCAACAGCCCCAGCAACAACAAGGACAGCCGCAGCAGCAACAGACCGCAGCTAACACGCTGCAAATCGGTACGTGGCTCATTCAGTACGGCAACTCGATCTACGCACTGCACGGCCTCTCAACAGCCGCTAATTTCCAGTCGTCGTTCGGTACGTTCCAGCAGGTAGCGGGCGGCTTCCGTAGCCTAACCGACACCGACAAACTGAACCGCAAACCCGAACGGGTAAAGATTCAGTCCGCCCCCCGCGACGCGACGTTCCAGGAAAACATGGCCGCCCTGGGGATGCCTGCCAGCCGCATTGAAGAACTCGGTACGCTCAACAGCTTAAGAGCCGGTGATAAAGTAAGCCGGGGTACCTTGGTGAAGGTAATCACCCGTTAGTTAGCGGCTAATCGCCTTTAGCCTACGGCTCCGACAGCTGGAAGCCGCCGGGGACAACATAATCACTGGATGCTCCTCCACAATAGTATTTGGACGAACCCTCCGTGTCTGTGTCTTCACCGCGCCACGGAGACAGATACAGATACGGGAACTCAGTTAACCACTAAATTGGAAGCGTAGTAGTTTAACCAGCCTGGAAACAAAGCGGGCCTGCTGTCTTACGATAGCAGGCCCATTCTGTCGGCAATAACTTACGTTTCAGGCAATTTTCAATTCCACGGATCCGGGTTTGGCCATGCGCTTTGAGGCATTCAATACCTCTATACCGACAACCATTCCTTCAGCATCATAGTCAATGATCGTACCGGGGTAGTCCTCGTTACTTTCACCTATCGCCTTGTCAGTCAGTCGAATGTAAAAAATATCGACTTCACGGTCGTAGTTCACTTTCATCGGCTTTCTGAAAGTATTTACTTAGGCATTCGCTGATTTTCTGTTTTTGAATTCCTTTTTGTCATCCCGACGTCAGGAGGGATCTTCGGTAATAGGCAGAAAATCGTTACTTACCGAAGATCCCTCCTAACGTCGGGATGACAAAATAGAACCAACAGACAGTTTCAATGCCTAAAAATCAGCGTCCATGACGAAGCCTTTTGGCTCTTCAGTCACGACGGGTGCCGGGTTAGCGGCATCCTGCGGAGCCTCGGCAGCTGCTTTCATCGCCCGGAACTTGGCCATTACTTCGCCCCGCTGGTACTCACCCACGCGCTTCTCGAAGAAGTTGGTCTTGCCCTGTAGCGAGATCATGTCCATGAAATCGAAGGGGTTCGATACGTTGTAAATTTTCTTCAGCCCCAGCGTTACCAGCAAATGGTCGGCGACGAACGCGATGTATTGCTTCATCAACTCAGCGTTCATCCCGATCAGCGACACCGGCAAGGCATCCGACACAAATTCCTGCTCGATCTCGACGGCGTTGCGGATGATATCGTACACCTGCGACTCCGGCATCTTGTTTTTGATGTGGTCGGTGTAGAGCATACAGGCGAAATCACGGTGCAGCCCTTCGTCGCGCGAGATCAGTTCGTTTGAGAACGTCAGGCCCGGCATCAGACCCCGTTTTTTCAGCCAGAAAATCGAGCAGAACGAGCCGGAGAAGAAGATACCTTCCACGGCAGCGAAAGCGATCAGGCGTTCGGCAAACGTACCATTGTCGATCCAGCGCAGGGCCCATTCGGCTTTCTTCTGTACGCAGGGAATGGTGTCGATGGCGTTCAGCAGCCGGTCTTTCTCATTGCTGTCTTTGATGTACGTATCGATCAGCAGCGAGTACGTTTCCGAGTGAATATTTTCCATCATCACCTGAAAGCCGTAGAAGCATTTCGCTTCGGCGTACTGCACTTCCGACAGGAAATTAACCGCCAGATTTTCGTTGACGATCCCGTCCGATGCGGCAAAGAAGGCCAGTATATGCGAGATGAAGTGCCGTTCGCCGTCGTTCAGGCCATTCCAGTCTTTGAGATCCTGACCAAGGTCGATTTCTTCCGCCGTCCAGAACGACGCTTCGTGCGTTTTATAGAATTCCCAGATATCCCAGTGTTCGATTGGAAAAAGCACGAAACGGCTTTTGTCCTCCTGCAAAATCGGTTCGATAACCTCCTGTTGTTGCATGATATGATTATGATCTATGATATACAAAGCTGCCCGGTCGGTGCCGTCAGCCAGAAAAAGCGTTTAGACAAATTTAGCCGTTCCGACTGCTTACGCAAGGTGAGGTAACAATGCCCATTTTGCTTTCCTCGCTATAACCTAATCGTTATCAGCACATTGGCCAAAATGGCATCGATCAACTTCTTAGAAAAATTCTAAAAAAGTTTATTTTTACTGACTATCAGTCGTTTACGCAACTTTTATACCTGCTAACACCCCACCCCAATCCCTGTCCGTCAGAGAGGAGCTGGAAAAAGGGCTATCCAGAGCCCCCTGACGGTGGTCGGCTGCTACCGGAGGGGTTAGGTTGAGGTGGGGTGTTTTGTCTGGACATAAAAAAAGGTCGTTTCCGTGGAAACGACCTCAATCTATCTATGGGCTACAGGACCGTCGCCAGTCCCGGATGGGGAAGCCGGTGAATTAAAAAAGGTTTTTGATGTCGATCCGCCGATGCAGGTGCTCTTCATCTTTAAAAGGAAGTGTTACCGTTACCCGGCCATGCTCATAAACCGCGTCGATCTGATCGCTGTCTACAAAGACCGGAATGTCAAGAACGCGCATAAACATGGGGACTGCCAGCTTTTGACTTTCCTGTTCGCCTTTAGCTGGTACTGTCTGACCTGTTAACAGTGTATACAGCACCAGTTTGTTGCCTTCGACAAGCACGTTGAATGCTTCTGGCCCGACACCGGGTGATTTCAGACACACAACCAGTTTATCTTCTTCTTTTTCGACATTAAAAATAGCCTGGCTCGATCCACCGTGTAGTGTGTTGAGCAGGTCCAGTTGGCCGCCGGTCCCCTGAAACACATTGTCAATTGCTTTCATAGGATTTGTTGTTTACTGTTCAAGTAATACACTATGTACAAACCCCGTGCCTACCCCGAATTCAACTGATTTTACGCGCCATTCTGGCACAACAAGCCCTGCTAAACCAGCTCAATATGCCTTTTTGACCGAATCAGACCGCTTTTGCTACTTTGTCAGTATATGCTCGACAAATCGAGTGGGGAATTACGGCCCGTACAGATCGGGAAATCTGTTGCGCTGATTCCCCACCTCGTGGCACAAGGGTATGACCAGTCGCAAAAGCCTGTTTCGGTGCGAATTAGACCGTACCTTTGTCCTCTTATGCATATCAAAATCGCCACCCGATCCAGCCGCCTGGCCCTCTGGCAGGCTGAACATATACAGGCCCGGCTACAGGCCGACGACGTTACCTCCGAACTGGTTCTGATCGAGACGAAAGGGGATCTGGTGCTCGACCGGTCGCTGTCGAAAATTGGCTCAAAAGGCGTGTTTACGCAGGAACTGGAAGATCAGCTTTACGACGGCCGCGTCGACATTGCCGTTCACAGTGCCAAAGATCTGCCGTCGAGCCTGCCGCCCGGCCTGAGCATCATTGCCTTTACCGAACGTGAAGTCGCCAACGACGTACTCGTCAGCCGAAATAAAGACCTGTCGCTCACCAGCGGACATCCGTTTGTCATAGGCACCTCATCGACCCGGCGGATTGCGCTGCTCAAGCACTACTGCCCGCACCTGACTACCGTCGACATGCGCGGAAACCTGCAAACCCGCATCCGCAAGCTGGACGAGGGGCAGTGCGACGCGCTGCTACTGGCCTACGCGGGTGTTCACCGCATGGGGTACGACGAGTTGATTGTGGAGCGGTTGCCGCTGTCGGAGTTCACGCCCGCCGTGGGGCAGGGCAGCATCGCCATCGAAGCCACCGACTCGCTCGACAAAGAAAAGCACGACGTTATCCGCCGACTGGTCAATCACGAACGGACGGAAGCCTGCCTGCTGGCCGAACGGTCGTTTCTGGCCCGGCTGGAAGGCGGTTGCAGCATTCCGTCGTTTGCGCTGGCGCAGTGGTCGGCCGGACAGATCACCCTGACGGGTGGCCTGGTCAGTCTCGACGGTTTGGAGATGCTGCGCGACAGCTTCGACGGACCACAGTCGGACGCCCCGGCGCTGGGTCATGCGCTGGCCGAAAGCATCCTGACACGCGGGGGCGATGCCATTCTAACCCACATCCGCGCCCAGCTATGACCGTTACCATCGCGCAAACCGACGAGCAGATTCGTCGTTGCTTACCGGCTGTGCTGGCTCTGCGTCCGCAGTTCTCGGCTGAACAGGCACTGGAACAGATTCGCTTCCAGCAGACCGAAGACCGCTACATACTGGCGTTCATCGACCTGGGCGACAACGCCGACGCACCGGCCGCCATCGGCTACCGCATCATGCACCTGCTGCACAGCGGCAAAACGCTGTATATCGACGACCTGTCGACACTGCCTGAAGGTCGGGGCAAGGGCTACGCCAGTGCGCTGCTCGATTTCGTGGTCGGGCAGGCCCGGCAGGCCGGTTGTCAGAGCGTTTCGCTGGATTCGGGGCAGAACCCCGCCCGGTACGCGGCTCACCGGCTATACCTCAACAAAGGCTTCAACATTACGAGCCACCATTTCCACCTGTCTTTACAATAGCGTTGCAATGTGGTAGGTTGCAGGGCATTTCTTCGATACAACCGCAATCCTGAACCGGCCCCGCGCCGATACCGGTCATGAACCTCTTCCGAATTAGCTGGAGTAACCTGAAAGACAAACCGTTGAGCAGTTTTCTAAGCGGCCTGCTGATGACCTTCGGTATCACGATTATTTCGCTGCTGCTGCTGCTCAACAAGCAACTCGACGATCAGTTTCGCAAGAATATCAAAGGCATCGACATGGTGCTGGGCGCGAAGGGAAGTCCGCTGCAACTGATTCTCTCCAGCATTTACCAGATCGACTCACCCACGGGCAACATCCCGCTCGAGGAAGCCGAAAAGCTGACCCGTAACCCGATGATCAAGACGGCGATTCCGCTGTCGATGGGCGACAATTACCGCTCGTTCCGCATCGTCGGGACCAACAAAAAATACCTCGATCATTTCGGTGCTACCGTTGCGCAGGGGCGGCTGTTTCAGCAGGACCTCGATGTGGTAATCGGCCCTCGCGTGGCGCAGGTAGCCGGGATGAAACTGGGCGATACCTTTTCCGGCTCGCACGGGCTGGATGCCGAAGGTGAAGTTCATGCCGACACTAAGTACAAGGTCGTTGGGGTACTCAATGCCACCAATACCGTTACCGATCAACTCATTTTAACGCCCGTTTCAAGCATCTGGTCCATTCATGAGCACCATGAGGAAGGGCACCACGAAGGCGAAGCGCACGAGGAGGGTGAGGAACATGAGGAGGCACCGCGCGAGATTACGAGTATGCTTATCAAGTTTCGTAACCCGCTGGGGATGATGCTGGCGCGGGGCATCAACAACAACTCAAAACTACAGGCGGCCCTGCCCAATATCGAAATCAATCGCCTGTTTTCGCTGCTCGGCGTAGGCGTCGAAACGCTGCGCGGACTGGCTATCGTAATCATGCTCATTTCGGGCATCAGCGTGTTTGTGTCGCTCTATAATTCGTTGAAAGAACGACGCTACGAAATGGCGCTGATGCTGTCGATGGGCGCGACGCGGGCGCAGCTGTTCGGGATGCTGCTGCTGGAAGGGCTAGTGCTGGCCCTGCTGGGCTTTGTGCTCGGCATCATGCTGAGCCGCGTGGGACTATGGCTGTTTTCGAGCAGCGTCTCCTCCGAATACCACTACAACCTGGCCGCGTTTGGCATCCTGCCCGAAGAGTGGGGCCTGCTGGGCGTTGCCGTCCTGATTGGTCTGCTGGCCGCGGCCCTCCCCGCCATCGGCGTCTACCGCATGAACATTTCCCGTACCCTGGCTGAAGATTAATGACCATTCTCCGCTCAACGTTCGCGCTTTTCCTCGTTCTCATTTCCCTGCAAAGCCGCGCCCAGCTAGCCGCCGGGTATGCCGCCCGCTATGCCCAGCCGGGCATCGATGTGCTGAATTACGATTTCTCACTGACGCTTAGCGATTCGACCAACCGGATCATCGGCGAAACAAAAATCCGTTTCACCCGCGCCGACGACCGGCAAACGGTCTGGTTCGACCTCATCAGCCAGAAAGCCGACTCGACCCGCCCCGACGCGACGGGTATGCGCGTCCGGCGCGTGACGCTGGCCAATGGCAAAGCCGCGCCGTTCAGCCAGCGCAACGACCGGGTCTTTATCAACCTGCCAGCCGCCCCCAACCAGCCCACCGACCTCACGATTCAGTACGCGGGCATCCCCGAGCGGGGGCTTATCATCAGCCACAACAAATTCGGCGACCGCACCTTTTTCGGCGACAACTGGCCCAATAACGCGCGGCATTACCTCCCCGTCGTCGACTACCTGGCCGACAAAGCGACCTGTTCGTTTACAGTCAACGCCCCGGCCGAGTACCGCGTCATTGCCAACGGGAAGTTCATCAGCGAAACACCGGTGCCGGGCAAAACTCCGCGTAAGCTGACGCGCTGGCAGGAAAACACGCCCATCCCGACGAAAGTCATGGTGATCGGTGCCGCCCGCTTCGACGTCGATGAAGTCGGTTCGGTAGCGGGTGTGCCCGTGCAAAGCTGGCTATACCCCCGCGACAGTCAGAAGGGCTTTGTCGATTACCGACCAGCGAAAGCGATTCTGGAATATTTCTCAAATCAGATCGGCCCGTACTCATACGAGAAGCTGGCGAACGTCGAATCGACAACAGTGTTTGGCGGGATGGAGAACGCGAGCTGCATTTTCTACAACGAGAAAGTCATCGTCGGCCGACCAGATTCCGACGTGGAAGCGCTACTGGCGCACGAAATCGCGCATCAGTGGTTCGGCAACTCGGCTACCGAAGCCGACTGGTCGCAACTGTGGCTCAGCGAAGGCTTTGCCACGTATTTTTCGGCCCTGTACCTCGAACACGCCTACGGCAAAGACACGCTCAACGCGGTGCTGAACCAGAACAAAGGGCAGATTTTCCGCTTCACAGCCGCCAAACCCAAGGGCACGATCATCGACTCGACGGCAACCAACCTGAACGATCTGCTCAACCCCAATTCGTACCAGAAAGGCGGCTGGGTGCTGCATATGCTCCGCTGCGAACTCGGCGACGATCTGTTCTGGAAAGGCATCCGCGCCTACTATGCCGCCTACCGCAACCGCAACGCCCGCACCAGCGACCTCGTCGCGATTATGGAGCAAACGTCCGGCCGCAAGCTGGGGCCGTTTTTCCAGCAGTGGCTCAATCAGCCGGGCTACCCCGAAGTAGTCTGGGGTTCCAGCTACGACGCGGGCAAGCAATCGGTCGTGATCGACGTGCGGCAGGCGCAGCGCACGGGTTTCTTTACCATCCCGCTGGTGTTCAGCTTCCGCGACGCGTCGGGCCGGGAAATCGCCCACTCCCCCCGCCTGACGATGAACAAGCAAACGCAAACCTTCACCGTTCCCGCCGGTACCCGCCCTGCCACCGTCGTCATCGACCCCGACAATACGGTGCTGATGCGGGCCATCGAAATGGGCAAGTAAATTGCGTAACTTACCCCCACGCATCACCCGCTACGACCATGCTCAAGCGCGTTTCCATCCAGAATTTCAAAAGCCTGAAAGACGTTACCCTCGACCTCCAAAAAGTCAATCTGCTGATTGGCCCAAACAATTCGGGAAAGACAAATTTTTTGAAGGCGCTGGAGAATTTTGCGTCAGTTGGCGACAATGGTCGAGTTAACGATTTCGAGTCAGTAAGCTTCAATGGTTTAGGCGAAGACATAGTCTTTCAATTTCTCTTCTCCCCCAGTTCTAATGGTTATATGGCTCAGAATGGGCCAGAGATAGCTGGAAATAATTTTTTCTTCGAGAAGAAAGCTTTCTTAAAAGCGGAAGAAAACTCTTTCTTGATGTCCACAGTAAGCACTAAAATTGATGACTATTTCGTCAACAGCGACGGTAGAAAAAACGAATTAATAGAGGTCTTGGGAGGACATAGACGTGAGTTGTATGAATACATAAAGGCAAAAGTTCATCGTCCAGATCCGTCTAAATTAGAACACTCATCAAAGCTTACAGGTAACGAAGTCAATCTCGACGCTAGCGGCTCAAACATTATAGCATTCTACTTTTACGTATATAATAATTACGAGACAAATGCGAACTCCATTCAAGCTGCTTTGTCGTTGTGCATTCCAGAAATAACTAATTTCAGAACTCCCCCTCTACAGGGAGAAAATACATTGGGTTTAAAATTTTTCACTAAACAGGGGAAAGCTTTCTGGGCAAGCGAAGTATCCGAAGGCGTGTTATATTTTCTAATTCTCCTTTGCATCATCAACCAGCCCAATCCACCCAAATTATTGCTATTAGAAGAGCCGGAAAAAGGCATTCACCCGCGTCGGATTCGGGAAGTGATGGACTTTATTTTCCGTCTGGCAGAAGATAAAGACGTACAGATTATTTTGACTACGCACAATGAGCACGTGCTAGATGAGTTCGCAACGCGGCCGGAATCTGTCTTTGTCTTTGATAAAGATGATGAAGGGGCTACTTACGTCCGAAACTTGCAAAAGGATATTATTGAGCCTACAAACGAACGTAATCAAGAGTTAGACCTTGACCCTGTTGATTTAACATCGAACCTAAGCGAAAACTGGCTTTATGGACTGCTGGGAGGGGTTCCGGCAATTCCATGAGCAAGACACTACGTTATACCCTGATAGCTGAAGGATTTGCTGAATATGAATTCATCCCGGCCTATATCGAGTGGGCAGCCGGCCAAGTTGGCGATATACAGGCAATAAGAACCAAGATTCAACTTGCCATTTCCAGAAATCCGAGCTTCTCGAAAGTTTTACAGGAAGCAGCCACGTATTGTGTTCAATCGTTTGCCGACAGGAAGAATCCGTGCGACCTATTTATAGTGGGTATCGATTTAGACACGACCGATTTTACCGATGATCTGGAATACCACACCGAGCGTCTTAAAAAGCTACGAGAGGCAATGGGCAAGGTATATCAACGGTATGAAGGCAGAATAATTCTCTACGTTCCCATTCAGGCAGTCGACTGCTGGATTCACTATATTCAGCAGGACGCAACACCCAACAGTCTTGAATCAACATCCAAAAACGAGACAAAACATAAAGTCTACGGGCAACGGCAAGATCGTCAACAGATCGAGAAAATAGCTCGCGAGGCAGCGAACAAAGCCGATTTTGAGAAACTCGCCCGGCAATCACGCAGTTTCAAACACTTCCACAGTCAGGTCGTTGACTTTCTAGGAAAGTACAGCAAACCCTGACGAAGATGAACTACTATAATTCCATTGTCGACACGATCGGAAATACACCGCTAGTGAAGTTGAATCACGTCACGAAAGGCATCCGGGGCATAATTCTGGCAAAGGTCGAATACTTCAATCCGGGTAACTCGGTGAAAGACCGGATTGCGATTCGGATGATCGAGGACGCCGAAAAGCGGGGTGAACTCAAACCCGGCGGCACCATCATCGAAGGCACCAGCGGTAATACCGGCTTTGGTCTGGCACTGACGGCCATCGCCAAAGGGTACAAGTGCATTTTCACGATGGCCGACAAGCAGTCGAAGGAGAAGATCGACATTCTGCGGGCGGTGGGTGCCGAAGTTGTCGTTTGCCCGACAAACGTGTCGCCCGATGATCCGCGCTCGTACTACTCGGTCGCCCGGAAGCTCAACCGCGACATTCCGAATTCGCTTTACCCTAATCAGTACGATAACCCGTCGAACAGGGCAGCCCATTACGACACAACCGGACCAGAAATCTGGCGCGATACCGACGGCCAGATTACACATTTTGCCGCCAGCGTCGGGACGGGTGGGACAATCAGCGGTACGTCAAAGTTTCTGAAAGAGCAGAACCCGAACCTGTTTACGCTGGGACTGGACACCTACGGCTCGGTATTTAAGAAATATAAAGAAACCGGCATTTTCGACCCCGGTGAAATCTATCCGTATCTGACCGAAGGCATCGGCGAAGATATTTTGCCGCAGAACGTCGATTTCGGCGTTATCGACCAGTTTATCAAAGTCACGGACAAAGACGCGGCTATCATGGCCCGGCGGCTGTCGCGGGAGGAAGGGCTGTTTGCTGGTTGGTCGTGTGGCACGGCGGTGCACGGGGCGCTCGAATGGGCCAAAGACCACCTCACCGACGACGACGTGCTGGTGATTCTGCTGCCCGACCACGGCACGCGCTATCTCGCCAAAATTTACAACGACAACTGGATGAAGGACCACGGCTTTCTGGAAGACCGTTCGTTCAAAACCGCCCGCGACATCATCCGGCACAAAAACGGAAGCGCGGGCGATACGCTGACGACAATAGGTGCCGATGTATCCATCAATCAGGCGATTCAGGTGCTGAACCGTAACGGTATTTCGCAGATTCCGGTGACCGATGACGCCAATCAGATCGTCGGTAGCCTGACCGATACGACGGTGCTGAACCGGCTCATCGATGATCCGTCGGTGAAAGACCATCCGGTCAGCGACGTGATGGATAAGCCGTTCAAGTTCGTCGGCCTTGACAACACGATCGATGCGCTGTCGTCGCTCATCGACCGCGACAACAAGGCGTTACTCGTCCGCGATGAGCAGGATCAGGTTCACATCATTACCCAGGCTGATTTACTGGCCGCCATGACGAATTAGTCCATATAGACAGGATTACAGGATGAACAGGATTTCGTACGTTTTATTATGCTCGTCAAATCCTGTTCATCCTGTAATCCTGTCCTATAATCCGTTACCGGCGGTTGTCGCCCCCTTCCATCATGCTGAGGTAGCTCATGTAGCGGCTTTCAGCGATGTCGCCCTCCCCTACCGCATCTTTGATGGCGCAGCCGGGCTCGTTGATGTGCAGGCAGTTATGGAACCGACACTGATTGAGCCGATCGCGCATTTCGGGGAAGTAATGCCCGATCTCCTCCTTCGACGTGTTGATTAACCCCAGTTCCTTGATGCCGGGCGTATCGATAATGTACGTTTCGGGTGCCAGTTCGAACATTTCGGCGAAAGTCGTCGTGTGAACGCCTTTGTTGGCGAACGTCGAAATTTCGTTCGTCCGTAAATTTAAATCGGGGGCAATAGCATTGACCAGCGTGGACTTACCTACGCCCGAATGACCCGACAGTAAGGTTACTTTGTGGTCGAGCAATTGCCGGAACGCGTCGACACCTTCGCCCTCCGTGGCCGACGTTGCCAGGCATTGGTAGCCAATCCGCTCGTACATAGCCATAATTTCCTGCTGATACGCCAGTCCTTCGTCGTTCAGCACGTCGGCCTTATTGAACACGACAGCCGTGGGAATTCGGAACGACTCAGCCGCCACCAGAAACCGGTCGATAAAGCCAAGCGACGTGCGGGGTAACGTCAGCGTCGCCAGCAACACCGCCTGATCGAGATTAGCGGCTAGCATATGGCCGTGCGCCGTTTTATGCACCGACTGCCGGACGATGTAATTGTCGCGGGGCAGAATATCGGTGATTACGGCCGTATTCTCGATCTCGTCTTCAACATCAAACGTCACCCGGTCGCCTACCGCAATCGGGTTGGTCACCTTAAACCCTTTGATCTTGAATTTACCTTTCAGTCGCCCCTTGTACACGTGTCCGTCGACGTTGCGAACGTCGTACCAGGACCCTGTTGAGCGAAGTATTAAGCCGGTGTTTGACAATGATTGAATGCCTGAGTGATAGAATGATTGAACGCGCTAGTTGCCCGCATTCGTTTCCAGCAACTTCGCTGCTGCTTCCATAACCTTTGCCGTTGCACCGACGTTCCGCAGGACGTAATCGCGGGTAACTTGGGCGGCTTTTGACCGATCGTGGTATTGCCGGGCGAAGGTCGTTTGCAGTTCATCGACTGTACGAACCGGAAATGCACCGCCTGCCGAAACCAGATCGACGGCTTCCTGAAACTTGTCGTAGACCGGGCCGAAAAAGATGGGCATGCCAAAGGTGGCCGCTTCCAGAATGTTGTGCAGCCCCTCGCGAAACGCCCCACCGATAAACGCAAACTCACCGTACTGATACAACGACGACAGCATCCCAACATTATCAATGAATAGCACCGCTTTGTCGGCCAGACTACCCATATCACCGGGGTCGACAGCAGAGTAGCGGACGGACGGGCGGGTTAGCCGGGCCTGCCAGTCAGTAAGTTTGTCAGCGTCGATTTCGTGCGGGGCAACAATGACTTTCAACGGCTGATCGAACTGGTTCAGAAACGGAATCAGCACGTCCATATCCAGCGGCCACGCACTGCCGACCACGAGCAGCGGCTGTTCGTTTTTAAACGTTTCAGCAACCGGAATGGCGCGGATCGTCGCGACGGTCTGTGCAACCCGGTCGAAACGGGTATCGCCCGCTAGTGTTACGTTCGTAATGCCAATAGTCCGCAGCAGATCGACCGACTCCTGATTCTGTACCA
This sequence comes from uncultured Spirosoma sp., assembly GCA_964581865.1. Classification (GTDB taxonomy): domain Bacteria; phylum Bacteroidota; class Bacteroidia; order Cytophagales; family Spirosomataceae; genus Spirosoma. The sequence continues at coordinate 119,270 of CAZOQC010000014.1, read as the reverse complement.
GCAGATGATTGAACTGGTGGAGCATTTGCCGGTAAAATCCGCCGTATGACTTGAAAAACAGTTGATTCGGGCGAAAGATCGCGGAGAAGGACAGCACCGGAATCCTGGCCCGGTGCAGTTCATCGAGGTAATTGGCCCAGAACTCATATTTGATAAAAAATACAAGCTCCGGTTTCACCAGGTCGATAAAGCGACGGGCGTTGGCGGGGGTGTCGATGGGCAGGTAAAAGACGTAATCAGCGCCGTCGTACTGCTTACGCACCTCATAGCCCGACGGCGAAAAAAACGTCAGCAGGATACGACACTGCGGATAAGCCGCCCGGAACGCTTCCATAACGGGACGCCCCTGCTCAAATTCGCCTAGTGAAGCCGCGTGAAACCAGACAATCGGGCGGGAGTCTGTAGCGCGGCCCAGTTCATACGCTATAGAGTCGAGCAGCCCCTGCTGCCCCGCCAGCCACTGCCGGGCTTTAGGGTGAAACGGAGCGGCCAGCCGCAGCACCGCCGGATATAGCCCAATTCCCGTTGAATACAGTTGCCCAGCCAGACTCATGCAGTGATCGTTAACAAATGACAAAACTACGAAACCATTTAGCCGGTGCCGCGATCTTTTCAGCGAAGACAGGGGCCAGAAGCGAACGAACTTTTCAGCTACAGAATTGATTTTACGTCAACAGTACTTAAGTACCTATGTTGCTACAATGAACTGGAACAAGCTAACGAGTGACGCGCAACTCACCGAGATAAAGGAAGAATCGGCCAAACAGCCTGTGCTGATTTTCAAGCACAGCACGACCTGTTCGATCAGCGCGATGGCCCTGAGCCGTATGGAACGCAACTGGAGCGATCAGTTGGGTGTCAAGCCCTACTACCTGGACCTGCTGGCCAACCGCCCTATCTCTAAACAGATTGAGCAGGAATTTGGCATCGAGCATGAGTCGCCACAGGTATTGCTGATCCGAAACGGCGAATGCGTGTACGACGCGTCGCACATGGCCATCTCGTTTGCGGGCTTGCAGCAGGCGGTATAGCCAACGAAGCCAATAAAAAAGGCGAGCCACCCGGTTCGCCTTTTTTGTTTTTCAGCCTTGCAGGGTAATGCGGGCCCGGTGACAGACGCCCCCAATTGGCGGGTTGAACTTCGACACGCTGACTTCAACCGCGTCGAGCGTCGGGTATTGCTGCCGGATACCCTGAATAATGCTGTGAGCAATATGTTCCAGCAGGCGGGCGGGTTGTTGCATCACCGCCTTCGTAATCTGGTACAGATGCTCGTAATTGACGGTCGCGCTGAGTCGGTCGCGCTCGGCGGCTTCGGCAAAATCAGCCGTTACCACAATATCGACGGAGTACTTATTACCGATCTTCTGCTCCTCATCGTAGTAGCCGTGGTACGAAAAAAACTCCAGGCCTTCGAGGGTGATCGTTCCCATACGCGATAGCACGCTGCTGCAAACAGCTTAAATCTGATCGAAGAATGACCCACCCCGGCGTGGTTGCTCCGGTTCGGGCACAGCCGCAGGCCTTTGTTCGGTCGGTTGGGGTTCGGGCGTCGTTACTTCGGCGACGGTCGACTGAGACACCTGACCCACTTCGACATCAGTCGGGATCTGCCGGGTTGTATGGTCGTCGGCCTGCGCCAGCGGAGCGGGTTCGGGTGTCGGCGCAACGGGCGTCGTTGGTATATCGGCAACAGGAATGGGTTCCGGCACGAACGTTTCACGCTCCATCAATGGGGGCAGGTCCGTTGCCGGAGTCGACGGCTGCGAAGCGGATTCAGGTGCAGGTGCAGCCACTACGGGAGCCGGGGCTTCGTAGTCGGGTTTACCGACACCGTCGGCCTGCTTCAGATCGTCGGTAATCTGCGTCGAAACCTCGTCGATTTTTCCCAGCAGGTTTTGTTTGGCAAATTTCTTTTCAAACCGGTCGACACTATCGATGGCTTTACCGGCCAGGTCGCGAATCTGAACGCCCAGGTTTTCCTTGTATTTCTCCAGCGCCTTGAAATCGTGTTCCAGCGATTTCAGGTCGTTCAGAATATTATCTTTCAAAAAACGCGACTGGTTTTCGGCATCCTGAATCATCAGGGCCGACCGTTTGCGGGCATCGGCCAGCAGTTCATCGGCTTTCTGTTTTGATTCGCCCATGTACTGCTCAGCCGCTTTGTTCGCCTGATCGGTGATCTGATGGCTGGTATCTTCGGCCGTTTTCAACGTACGAAACAGCGTCATTTCAACCTCTTTCAGCTTACCCAACTCTTTTTCGGCCAGTTCAAGCTGCATTTTTAGCATCTTGACGTCCATACTAACCCGCTCCCATTCCTGCGATAGCGAGACTAGAAAGGAGTCGACATCGTCGGGTTTATAACCGCGCATTACTTTCTCGAAAGTATGCTGGCGAATTTCGATTGGCGTAATTTTCATACCGGGACCGGACGTTTGGGTAAAGCTTTTTTGTACGGAATGGGTGAAATAACAGCCAATCTACTGATTTAGCAAACCACAACGACTTAAATATACCTATACGGTCGCAACAGCGCAGATCACTGCACGTTCCACACCGAAATCGTCCGGTCGTCGCTGGCCGACAGCAACGTCTGATTATCGAGCCAGCACACGCTGTTGACCGACGTTCCGTGCCCGGCATGACGCGCCCGGTCGACTACTTTCAGGAGCCGGAACGTGTCGGCGTCCCACAGCTTGACCGACTTATCCATGCTCCCCGTCGCGATCAGCCGGCCGTCGGGTGAGTACGCGATTCGGTTGATGGTGAACAAATGCGCGACAATATCCTGGTGCAATGCATAGCCTTTTTCAACGTCCCACACTTTCAGGTGTGCATCGCGGCTACCCGTAAGCAGGTAGCGGTAATCGGGCGAATAAGTCAGGGCAAAAACGGAGTTGGTATGCGCCGGCACGACATGACGCAGGTCCAGCGTCTGCAAATCGAAAATCCGTACGCTGTTATCGCTGTAGCCGACGGCCAGTTCGCGTTCGACCGGATTGATCGCCAGACAGCGGGCCGCCTGATCGGATGCTTTCAGATGACGGCGAACAGCCCGGCTTTCGGTATCAATCACCGCCACGACGCCATCGCCCAGGGCCACAAACGCGTCGTTTTTGTAGAAGTCGAGGGCGAAAATGGCCGACGTCGTTATATTTAATGAACCAACCGCTTCCTTTCGCGCCGGGTCGATCAGGTGAATGCCGTCATAGTTCTGACCGATCCAGAGCAGACCCGTATCGGATTGCAGCGTGACGGAATAAACCGAAGCGGGTAACTTTGCCAGCAGTTCGCCCTGATCGGGTTTACCCAGTTGCCAGCGCACAACCAGCCCGTCGCCCCCAGCCGAGAAAAACGTGCCGGGATCGGTGCCGGGCGTGAGCGCGTAGACGCCGTCACGGTGCCCGCCGAACGTATCGATTTTGGTTACTATCACCCGTCAAAGGTCGCAAACAAAAGCCAGCCGACCCAATGCATCCTATGTCCGCTGCCTCCCTGCTCACCCCTCAGCTGCTTGTCATTTCGTCCGATTGTCAGGCCCTGTTATTACCCATCGTCGCCGACGAACCGACGCTGCGAACCGGGCTCCCGCTAACGCAACCCGAGCTGGACGATCTGGCGCAGATCCGGCATCCGGCGCAGCGCACCGAATGGCTGGCCTGCCGCGTGGCCGTTCGGCAGTTGGTCGGGCAGTTGGGGGGCGTCTATACGGGCTTGTACAAGGATGAATATGGCAAACCGCACCTGCGCGATCTGCCGTGGTCTATTTCGCTATCGCACACAACCGGCTGGGCTGCGGCAGTCGTGCATCAATCGCGGCCGGTCGGCATCGATATCGAGCCGATCCGGGATCAGTTCCAGCGCGTCGTGCCGCGTACGCTGTCGGTGGACGAGATCGCCCACGCGGCCGGGCTCCCCGCCCGATTGGCCGTATACTGGTGCGCCAAAGAAAGTTTGTACAAGCTCTACGGCAAACGTCATCTCACGTTTCGCGAACACCTGCTGATCGACCCGTTTTCCGACGGCGCTACGCAGCTAACTGGTCACGTGCGCTTACCCGATCATACCGAAACGCTTACCATCCGCTGCTACCCCATCGGTCCGGGCCTGCTGGCGGTAGCGTATTAAACGAATGTAGCGATACGCCGGTCGCTCGCTGATCAACCCCTAAATCCCCTGAAGGGGACTTTGCGCGTTGATTGACAAAGTCCCCTTCAGGGGATTTAGGGGAAGGCTTTTTTGTCATCCCGAGCCTGCGAGGGATCTTCGCTAAAAGCAAGAATAATCGCCTGTTAGCGAAGATCCCTCGCAGGCTCGGAATGACAAAGAGCGCGTGGTTTATTCGATTGATTCCTGCTCCCCGTTACCGCTGCGTATAGTCCGACAGCGGCAGGCCATCGCCTTCGTCCTGCACCATTTCCAGAATGCGCTCAACCTCACTTACCCGCTCGACGTCGCCGGTTTTTTCAAAGGCCAGCACCAGATTTCGCAATACCCGCCGAACAATATCAGCGTTGGTGCAGGGTTGATAAAACGTGCTAAGCTGTTTCAGGTTCAGCTGGTCGATGTACTGATCGATGTCCTTGCGGGAGAAAATTAGTCCCCGATTAAAGACGTTGATGTAAAACTGAACAACGCTGTTGTCCTTGTAGGTCAGCACAAACAGGTTGGGCAGGTTAACCCCGTAAATGGGTAGCTTCAACCGGTTGGCAATCAGCATGTACAGAATGCATAGCGTGATCGGGTTGCCCCGGCGCGATTCCATCACCTGATTGATCATGGAGTTGGCCGGCGAATGAAAATGCTTGGTATTGGGGGCAAATTTGAGTTTCGTAAAAAACGCGTGGTTCAGCGCCCGTACCCGCTCGTCGGGGTGCATATCGTCTTTAAAATCGACCCAGACATCGTAAAAAAGCTGCTCGATATCCTGCCGCAACTTATCGAGCGACAGGTCAGGGTACTGATAGGTCGCCACGATCCAGAGCCCTTCGAGCAAATCCATGCCGCCCCCGTTTTTCCAGTCGCGCATCCGGTCGAGCACCGACTCGTACTGCAGGTTATGAATCAGTTCTTCGATTCGCTTTTGCAGGGCCGGATTAAAACTACCCTCCCACTCAGTCTCCAATAGCGGAATCATGGAGCCACCAATCTGCCGAATCTGCTTTTCCACATGCTCAACGACTTCCAGATCTTCATCGTCCAGCAGGGAAATAAGGGCTTTCAATTCGTTGTCGTTCATCACCTTTCGTTGTCACGTCTTACCAATGGCCGGTAAAAACTCTTTTCGTAAACCTGTTGAATATACTACTTTTGTCGGGTTAAACGGTCCTGTTTTCCCGAAATAACACTAAAAATCAACCTCAACGCTTGACTTCCGCAGCACATTCTCCGAAGATTCTGGTAACGGGGGGCGCAGGCTTTATTGGCTCGCATACCGTCGTTTCACTAGTCGAAGCTGGTTTTGAACCAGTTATTGTCGACGACCTTTCCAATTCACTGGCTTCGGTACTCAACGGGCTCCGTACTATTCTGGGCCGCGATGTACCCTTCTATCAGGCCGACTGCAACGATCGGGCGGCCATGCAGGCCATTTTCGAGCAGGAAGCCATTACCGGCGTCATTCATTTTGCGGCTTACAAAGCCGTTGGCGAGTCGGTTGCCAAGCCGTTGAATTACTACCAGAACAACCTGGGTTCGCTGCTGTTGCTGCTCGACCTGATGAACGAATACAAGGTGCATAATCTGGTGTTTTCGTCGTCATGCACGGTCTACGGGCAACCGGAGCAGCTACCGGTTACCGAGGAAACCCCCCGGCTACCCGCGCAGTCGCCCTACGGCAACACGAAAGCGATCGGGGAAGATATTATCCGGGATGCCGTCCGGGCCAACCTGCCGATCAAGGCATTGGCCCTGCGGTACTTTAACCCAATCGGCGCGCACCCGTCGGCCGAAATTGGTGAACTGCCGCTGGGCGTACCGGCCAATCTGGTGCCGTTTATTACGCAGACAGCCGCCGGTATGCGCGCCAGCCTGACCGTTTACGGCGACGACTACAATACGCCCGATGGCACCTGTGTCCGCGATTATATTCACGTCGTCGACCTGGCCGACGCACACGTGCAGGCACTGCGTAAGCTCAGCGAAACCAATGCCGACGCTTCTTACGATGTCATCAACATCGGCACCGGCCGGGGCGAAACGGTCCTGAACGTCATCAAAACGTTTGAAGAAGCCACCGGCGTATCGGTCAACTACAGCATCGGTCCGCGCCGACCGGGCGACGTCGAGCAGGTATACGCCGACGTGTCGAAGTCGAACCGGGTACTGAACTGGCACACTACGCACTCACTGGCCGATGCCCTGCGCGATGCCTGGCGCTGGCAGCAGAAGATTGGTGCTAAAGTTGCAGCATCCTAGCGCAACGGACTGGCAATGAGAACACGCTACAACCGTACAAGCAGAAAATCATGAAACTATTGATTACCGGTGGAGCCGGGTTTATCGGGTCGCACGTCGTCCGGCTTTTCGTTACCAAGTACCCGGAGTATCAGATTTATAACCTCGACAAGCTGACCTACGCCGGTAATCTGGCCAATCTGTCAGACATCGAAGATGCGCCGAACTATACGTTTATCAAAGGCGACATCACCGACGCGACGTTTCTGGAGGCTATGTTTGCCGAAATTCCGTTCGACGGCGTCATCCACCTGGCCGCCGAATCGCACGTTGACCGGTCGATTACCGACCCGATGTCGTTTGTGCTGACGAACGTAGTCGGTACGGTCAACCTGCTCAACGCGGCCAAAACCAGCTGGCAAAACAGCGAGACGCCCGGGGGCGCGCACGCCTTCGAGGGGAAGCGGTTTTACCACGTGTCGACCGACGAAGTATACGGCTCACTACACAACCCCGACGAGTTTTTCCTGGAAACGACGTCGTACGATCCGCAGTCGCCGTATTCGGCGTCGAAAGCGGCTTCCGACCATTTTGTACGGGCCTACGGCAACACCTATAAAATGCCGGTTGTACTGTCGAACTGCTCGAATAACTACGGCCCGAATCACTTCCCCGAGAAGCTGATTCCGCTGATGATTCACAACATCCAGACCAACAAGCCCCTGCCCGTTTACGGCAAAGGCGAAAACGTGCGCGACTGGCTTTACGTGGTCGATCACGCGCGGGCAATCGATACGGTGTTTCACAAAGGAGTACTAGGCGAAACCTACAACATCGGTGGCTTCAACGAGTGGACCAATATTGACCTCGTTCACCTCCTTTGCGCCACGATGGACCGCAAACTGGGCCGTCCCGAAGGCACATCGGCGCAGCTGATTACGTACGTCACCGACCGGGCCGGGCACGATCTCCGCTACGCCATCGACGCCAACAAGATCATGCACGAACTGGGCTGGGAACCGTCACTCCAGTTTGAGGAAGGTCTCGAAAAAACCGTCGACTGGTTTCTTGCCAATCAGGAGTGGCTCGACAACGTCACATCGGGTGCCTACCAGACGTATTACAAAGGCATGTACACAAACCGATAATTGCGAATTCCGAATGGGTGAATGAGCGAATAAGCTGACGCAAGACCATGTGCCAGATAATATTCACTCATTCACCCATTCACTCATTCACTCATTGAACACATGAAAGGAATTATTCTGGCCGGGGGCTCCGGCACACGACTGCATCCGCTTACGCTGGCCGTCAGTAAGCAGCTGATGCCGGTTTACGACAAGCCGATGATTTATTACCCGCTCTCGATTCTGATGCTGGCGGGTATTCGGGAGATACTGATTATCTCGACACCCCACGACCTGCCCCATTTTGAAAAGCTGCTGGGCGATGGCTCACGGCTGGGGTGCCAGTTCAGCTACGCCGTACAACCCAGCCCCGACGGACTGGCGCAGGCGTTTATCATCGGCGAAGAGTTCATCGGCACCGACAAGGTTGCGCTGGTGCTGGGCGACAATATCTTCTACGGCTCGGGTCTGTCGAAACTGTTGCAGGCCAACAACGACCCGGACGGTGGCGTGGTCTACGCCTACCAGGTACACGACCCCGAACGGTATGGCGTTGTCGAGTTCGATGAGCAGTTCAACGTACTCTCGATCGAAGAGAAGCCCGAGCAGCCCAAGTCAAACTATGCGGTACCGGGCCTGTACTTCTACGATAATGAGGTGGTCGAGATTGCCAGGAACATCAAACCGTCACCACGGGGCGAACTGGAAATCACGGACATCAACCGAGTATATCTGGAGCGCGGTAAACTGAAAGTGGGGGTACTTGACCGGGGCACGGCCTGGCTCGATACGGGTACGTTTGAATCGCTGATGCAGGCTGGGCAGTTCGTCCACGTCATCGAAGAGCGGCAGGGCCTGAAGATCGGTTGCCCCGAAGAGATTGCCTATCGGATGAAGTTTATCGACGCCAGTCAGTTAACGGAAATTGCCAAACCGCTGGTCAAAAGTGGCTACGGGCAATATCTGCTCAACATACTGAAGTAGGTATCGCTACCGATACGTCTGTTTATAAAAAGCGCCGGGGCCATCACCCCGGCGCTTTCCGTTGCCTGACCTAGGCTGAAAACAGGGTAGTAGCTGTACGACTACAGGCAAAAATAAGCGTTGCCAACCTGGTTCGTACCCGCATAAACCCGTCTTCCAGGCTACAAAATCAGATCGGGGTAAGTCCGCACTTTATCGCGTAGTTCTACCTGATTCCGGGCGGTTTGATTTATCAAAAGGTAGTCCGGCTTCGACCCGGTTGAGAAGAGATGAGTTTCTTACTAGTTTTCTCCCCTGACTAACTCATCGATCATCCACTATGTCCACCTTCACAAAAGACGCGGGCCGTTTTCTCAACAAGAAAGAAAGTGACGCTATGACTGGCGCTTATCGCGAACGTAAACGCGATATGGGCATCACCGACGATATCTGTGTGCGCTCCGAGTTCTTCGGCCTCGATCAGGTTATGCATCTGCTCAACCAACCGGGCTGCGTCGGGCTACGCATCCACCAGGCCAAACGCCGGGAAGACCTCGACGGGAAGCCTGACGCATCGGGTTCGCTAAAACCGCGTGTGCTACTGACGGCAGTCGACGCCCGTGGCCGCGACCTGCATCTTCACGCAGCGCAGGGTGGCCTGAAAGATGCACCGGAGGACGAAACATCGACACTGGGCGAAGGCTATCCATGCCCTCAACATTGCGGACAATAAGACTAGACTATTTTTCCCGGTGGTAATGGATAAACTTCTACCCTATTTCGCAAAATACCCGCTTGATTTTATTGCGCATTTAAGTAGTCTTTTACCCATTATCACCGGTTTGATTCGTTATAGATTCCTAACGGTCAGTGCCCGCTTTATCTGGCTATTCTTTATCTGGTTCTTTCTAAAAGAGACGTACACACTTGTATTAGCACTATCGGCAACCAATAATCTATACGTACAAAACATCGAGCCTATCTTCGAAACGATCTTTTGCGGATTCATTTACTACTATTGTTTACCCACTCCACTCGAACGAAAAACTGTTAGTATTGGCACTGTTCTTTGTACGATTTTCTTGGTTTTTTCGTACAAAAGCGATGCTGTTTCGGCCATCAGTCTTTCTACGTTCCGAATTTTCGCTATCGTATTAGTACTAGCTTACTTCAACCGGTTATTGACAGATATGCGTGTGGTTAGCATCACCCGACATACGCTTTTCTGGTTTTCATCCGGTTTATTGCTATACTCAGCCGGTACGTTTTTCATCGTGCTATTTAGTGAATACTGGTACCAGGGTATCAATAAAGTTCCTGCTGCTGTCTTTGACCAGTACTGGAATTCTAACCAAATTCTGTTTATTGCTTTCTCTGTACTGTCAGCTATTGGGCTCTGGCTCAGCAAGTACGATCAACGTTTGACGTAAGTTTGCTATCCAGTGAGCACCGACTCACTTTGGGGCTAAGTGATTAACGTTCGGTAGCCAGTGCATCATTTTTATGTTTCCTGCCACGCCTACTACGATGGTATTGATGAGCACAGGTCTGACGATTGCTGTCGGCTCGGCCGTTTTGCTAGGCATGGCGGTGTTCATTATTATTTTCGTTGCCTACTACCAGCAGAAGCAGGCGAAGCAACAACTGGCACTCAAGGAAATTCAGGAACAGCACCGGCTTGAGCTGATGGCCGCTACGTTTCGCGGGCAGGAAGCCGAGCGGCAACGACTCGCCGAAGACCTGCACGACAGCATCGGCACCATGCTGTCGGTGACAAAGATGAGCCTCAATCAGCTGAACCGGCAGCTCGATGACGCGGCAAGTCGGCAGGAACAGCTTCGGAAAACCCGCGATATGCTCGATGAAACGATGAGCAACGTCCGGCGCATCAGCCGCGACCTCGTCCCGACGGTGTTGCAACGATTCGGCCTGCTGGCAGCCCTCGACGAACTGGCTGACCGGGCTTCGACTGATGAGTTACGCGTTGTGCTCGATTGTCCCGTTTCGGTCGATCACCTGCCGCCCGCCCTCCAGTTGACATTCTACCGAATTGCGCAGGAGTTGCTCAACAATGCCATCCGCCACGCCCGCGCTAACATCATCACCATTCAGCTGTACTGCGTCGACCATGAAGTCCGGATGTCGGTGCTGGACGATGGAATCGGGTTCGATTTCGACGCGATCATGGAAGACAAACGGGCCGGGCTGGGGCTGCGTAACATCGAGAGCCGACTAAACGTCGTAGCCGGACACGCGACGTTCGACGTGGCACCGGGGCGGGGTTCGCGCATTCACGCGCAGGTAAATCTAAACGATCCGCTGCCGGTAACGCTGATGAACTGAGGGGAAAGTCACTATTTTTGTTTGCGTTTGCCACCCGTACTGCGACTAACGCGTTGGCGTACTACCCCTTTCCGTCTAACCGTTATACTCATGCGCAAAATTCGACTTGGTCTCTGCGACGATCATACCTTATTCCGGGCCGGTATGGCGACTTTACTCGGGCAGATTCCGGACTTTGAACTGGTACTGGAAGCCGCCAACGGGCAGGAACTCATCGACCGGGTGGCCCGCAAAATGCCGGATGTCGTGCTGCTCGATTTGCAGATGCCCGTAATGGATGGCACCGCTACCGCCGATTATTTCCGGGAAAAATACCCGCTGGTAAAAATCGTCGTGCTGACCATGCACGATGAAGATCGTATGGTGCTTCACCTGCTCGAAAAAGGTGTCAGCGGCTACCTGCTGAAAGATGCCAACGCCGATGAGGTAGAGAAAGCCATTCGCAAGGTGATGGACGAGGGCGTGTACCTCAACGAGTTCGTATCGCGCGCCATGCTTCGCCGGATGACCAGCAAACCCAACGGTCTGACAAAGCCGACCAGCCCGTTCTACAACAGTAAAATTCTGCTGTCGGATCGGGAGAAGGAAGTGCTGTCGCTGCTCTGCGATGGCTTATCGACCAACGAAATCAGCGAAAAGGTGTTTCTCAGCCCCCGCACGGTCGAAGGCCACCGCCTGCGTATTCTGGAGAAAACCGGTACCAAAAACACGGCGGGCATGGTGGCCTACGCGTTCCGCAACAACCTCGTCTAGCCTACAAACTGCCCGTTCGGCCGCCATCGACGGGCACGTTGATACCATTGATCGACGCTGCGGCTGGCGTGCAGAGAAACGCGACAGCCGCAGCAACTTCTTCCGCCGTTACAAACCGCCCGGTTGGTATGTCGCGCTGCATCTTCTCCGCTATTGCCTGCTCCGACTGCCCGCTGCTGTCCATTTGCATCCGTATCACCGACGTCAGCCGGGCCGTCTGCGTGTAGCCGGGCAGCACATTATTGACGGTGATACCAAACCGGGCAATCTCCAGCGACAGCGTTTTGCTCCACTGCACCACCGCTCCGCGAATGGTGTTCGACACGCCCAGCCCCACAATCGGCTGCTTGACCGACGTACTGATGATGTTCACGATGCGTCCGTAGCCTGCCTGTTTCATGCCCGGTACTACCGCCTGCACCAGCGCCTGATTGTTCAGCAAATGAGCTTGAAACGTCTGCACAAAGGCGTCGGCCGTTGCGTCGATCAGCGGGCCACCTGCCGGTCCACCCGTGTTGTTGACGAGTATATGCACGTCAGGGTGGTCAGCCAGATGGCGTTGTATAGCGTCGGCAACGGTACCCGGCTGGCTAAAATCAGCGACAAGATACCGGTGAGTCTGACCGTGGCTGGTGTCGAGCGATTGTACCGTCTGTTCCAGCGTTTCGACATTGCGGGCCAGCAATACTACATTAGCCCCTAGTTTCGCCAGTTCTATCGCCGACGCCCGGCCAATGCCCTGCGTACTACCGCAGACCAGTGCCGTCCTGTTTGTTAGATCAAGATTCATGTACTGTGTCGTTTTAAGCCAATAGTGAACAGACCGGATTACCTATGATTTTTCGCCCGCTTCTTCTCCTCTTTCTGATGCTGCCTTTGTTTGTTCGGGCCGGTTCGCCACCCAGCCACGCCATCTGGGACGGTTTGCTGAAGAAATACGTCAATACGCAGGGGTTGGTAAACTATACCGGCGTAAAGCGCGATGAGGGGCTTCTCAATCAATACCTTGACCTGCTAAGCCGTACACCACCAGCCCCGACCTGGTCGGTCAACGAAACAATGGCGTACTGGATCAATGCGTACAACGCGTTTACCGTAAAACTTATCCTGAATCACTATCCGCTGAAGAGTATCAAGGACATCGGTCCGGCGGTTCAGATTCCATTCGTCAACACGCCCTGGACCGAGAAGTTTTTTACGATTGGCGGAAAAAAGATGAGTCTCGACAACATTGAGCACGGCACGCTTCGTAAGCAGTTTACAGACCCGCGCATCCATTTTACCCTGGTATGTGCCGCCCTCTCCTGCCCGCGTCTGCGCAACGAAGCCTACACACCGGCCCGGCTTGCCGGGCAACTCAACGAACAGGGGCTCTACTTCCTGAACGATCCGGCGAAGAATGCCGTAACACCCGGTCGCGCCAGTCTGTCGAAGCTGTTTGACTGGTACAGCGGTGATTTTGAGAAAAACAGCCGGTCGGTCGTCTATTGGGTGAATCGGTATTCCCAAACGAAAATCAACGCTGATACGCCTGTTTCCTATCTGGACTACGATTGGCGGCTTAACGAGCAGTGAACCAACCGCAACCGGTACGACAATCCCATTCGGGCGTCAGACGGGCAAACAATACCATCCGACAGCTGTTCATAGAGCACGGTCCAGGTGGGCTGGACGCTGTCACGTATGCCTAAAAAAATTATTTACTGGTTTCGAAATGACCTTCGCCTACACGACAACGAAGGCTTTTCCCGCGCCCTGACCGACGCTGAAACAGTGCTGCCTGTTTTCGTGATCGATACGGACTGGTTTACGGAACTGGCTTCCATCGGCTTTCGAAAAATGGGCGTTTTTCAGGCTAATTTTCTGCTGGAATCGCTTGCTGATCTTCGGAACTCACTCCGCGACCGGGGGGGCGACTTGCTGATTCGCGTCGGCAACCCGGCGTTGACGCTGGCTCAGCTGGCGCAGGCGATTGATGCTGATGCTATTTACGCCAGTAAGGAAGTCACGCAGGAAGAAACCGATCTGGAGTCGGACCTGAGCAAGCGACTCAAGCCGCTGAATGTCGATATCGAACTGATCTGGCAATCGACGCTGTACCACGTGCGTGACCTGCCCTTTGCGGTTTCCAAGTTGCCCAACGTATTCACCCAGTTCCGAAAAGAAGTTGAAAAATACGCGTCAGTCCGTGGACTGATACCCGTACCAGACCAGATCGCACTACTGGCAGGTCAGGAAGCGGGCGTACTACCGACGTTGGCTGAACTGGGCTATTCCGAAGAAGTAATCAGTCGTGTCGAGCAGCCTGATGCGCGGGCAGTGCTGCCTTTTCACGGCGGTGAAACAGCGGGTCGTAGCCGGTTGATGCACTATCTGTGGGGGAGCGATCAACTGAAAACATACAAAGAGACGCGCAACGGCATGCTGGGCGAAGGGTATTCGTCGAAATTCTCGGCCTGGCTGGCACTGGGTTGTTTATCGCCCCGCTTTATCTACCACGAAATCAAGCGCTACGAAGCCGAACGCGTCGAGAACGACTCGACCTACTGGCTTGTGTTCGAGCTGCTCTGGCGGGATTTCTTCCGGTTTGTGGCGCTACGATTCGGCAATCGAATTTTTAAAATCAGCGGTATTCGAAACGACATTACTAAACGCTGGCGACGCGACCACGATCTGTTTTTGCGTTGGGCGATGGGCGAAACAGGCATTCCGTTTATTGACGCCAATATGCGCGAGCTGAACGCTACCGGCTTTATGTCGAACCGGGGGCGGCAGAACGTCGGTAGTTTTCTGGTGAAAGACCTGGGCATCGACTGGACATGGGGCGCGGCTTATTTTGAAAGCCAGCTTGTCGATTACGATCCGTGCAGCAACTGGGGCAACTGGAACTACGTCGCCGGTGTCGGTAACGACCCGCGCGAAGACCGGTATTTTAACATCCTGTCGCAGGCCACGCGCTATGACGAACAAGGGGCATACGTAAAACACTGGCTCCCCGAACTGGCCGACGTTCCTGCTGACCGCGTTCATAAGGTATACGACCTGCCGAACGCCGAGCTGGAACGGTACAACGTGTATCCCGGCGACAATTACCCCATGCCGATCATCAGGCCCGAGCGATGGACGGACGCCAAATTCAACCGCTGACGTATATTCTGCTGAACTTGTCCACAGTTTTACCCAATTTTATCACCAATACAACTAGATTTCATCTACACACGTCATGTCAAAGTCGCTCATTATTGTGGTTGTCATCGCCCTTATTCTGGGCATGTATGGCTGTAGTTCGTACAACGGCCTGGTCACCAATGATACCAACGTACAGGAAAAGTGGTCGCAGGTCCAAACGCAGTATCAGCGCCGATCCGACCTGATTCCCAATCTGGTCAATACCGTGAAGGGGGCCGCTAATTTTGAGAAAGGTACGCTCGTTGCCGTACAGGAAGCCCGCTCGAAAGCCACGTCGATCAACCTGACGGCCGATCAGCTGACGCCCGAAAACGTGCAGAAATTTCAGGCGGCTCAGGATCAGCTCAGCGGTTCGCTGTCGCGGTTGCTGGCAGTAGCGGAGAACTACCCCAACCTGAAAGCTACGCAGAACTTCTCGGAGTTGCAGGCACAGCTGGAAGGCACGGAAAACCGGATTTCTGTGTCTCGAAACGACTTCAACGGGGCTGTCCGGACCTACAATCAGTCGGTGCGGTCGTTTCCCAACAACATCTTCGCGGGTGTGTTTGGCTTCCCGGTGAAAGGCTTCTTCGAAGCGTCGCAGGCTGCGCAAAACGCCCCAACGGTTCAGTTTTAAGCTAAGAAACCGTCCAGATCAGCGATCAGTGCTGGTCTGGGCGGGTTTATACAGGCTACCATGACCACGCCTTTCACTTCCGCCGAACAGGAACGAATCATCGATGCTATCCGTCAGGCCGAATTGGCAACGTCGGGTGAAATCCGTGTTCATGTCGAAGCGCACTGCCCGTCACCCGATCCGGTGCAGCGGGCCATCGACGTATTTCATCGGTTGGGTATGCACGAAACCAAACTGCGCAATGGCGTGCTGTTCTATCTGGCCCACGAAGACCATAAGTTTGCCGTTGTGGGCGATCAGGGCATCGACCGACAGGTACCCGCCGACTTTTGGGAAAGTACAAAAGACCTGATGCGCGGCTATTTTGCCAAGACGCAGTACGTCGACGGATTGCGGCTGGGCATCGACCGGGCTGGCCAGCAGCTGAAGCAGTATTTTCCGTATGATGGGGCCACCGACACCAACGAACTCCCCGACGACATTTCGTTTAGTTAGCCCTACTGTGAATAGCCAATCAGTATCCCTTTTTTCCCGGTTTGTCTGTGTCAGCCTGTTGCTGATGCGGCTGTCGTTGCCCGGTTATGCCCAAACCGGATCGACCGCCGATTCCGTCATTCCGGCCCGGCCGAATCCACCCCGGCTGGTCAACGACTTCGCGGGGGCACTCAGCGCACAGGAACGCGCCCGACTGGAGCAAAAACTCGACGCCTATAACGACTCGACCTCCACGCAGATCACGATCGTAATCGTCAAAAGCACAGAGCCGTACCCCATTGGTGATTTTGCCTTTCAGGTGGGTCGGAAATGGGGCGTGGGGCAAAGTCAGAAAAACAATGGCCTGGTATTGGCCTGGGCCACGCAAACCCGAAAGGTATATATTGCAACGGGCTACGGGCTGGAAGGAGCCATTCCCGACGCCATTGCCAAGCGTATTATCTCCAGTGATATTGTTCCGGCGTTTAAAGAGCAACGCTATTTCGACGGGCTCGATGCGGCCACGACCGAGATTATTCAGCGGGCACAGGGCGAGTACAAAGCCGATCCGCGCTCTTCGGATGACGACGGCGGACTGGGTGGGATTTTCGTGCTAGTCGTCATCGGCGTAATCATCTTCATCATTTTCGCCAACCGCCGGGGGGGCGGTGGCAGCAATCGCAGTCGGGGCGGGGGTTTCTTTCCCCCCATCTTTTTCCCCACATCGGGTTCGGGCTGGGGTGGCTCCAGCGGTGGGGGCGGCTTTGGTGGAGGTAGTGGTGGTGGATTCGGCGGCTTCGGGGGCGGTAGCTTCGGGGGTGGTGGTGCCGGGGGCGACTATTGATTAGCCGCCTGTCCGCGCGCAGCCAGGTACGTTGCCCCTACCAGCGCGGCCAGCAACAGTATACCCGCAATCTCAAACGGCACGACGTATTCCGTCATCAACTGCCGCCCAATCGTACTGATTGTCGACTGCCAGCCAACCGGCTCGTTTAGCAGTGGGAAACTCGCCCGCGCCAATAGCGTATACAGGGCGACAAACAGACAGGCGGCTACGGCCAGGCCCGCCAGCCCGGCCCCTACCCGATTCAGCGACGGTATGCGATTTTCGGTCTGGCTATTCACCGTCGCTATGGGTTCTGTCTTATGGGTGAGCATCACGCCGAAGATGACCAATACCAGCACTCCGCCGACATAGATCATAATCTGTGCAATCGCCAGAAAATCAGCACTCGCCAACACAAATAACGCGGCAACGCCCAGTAGCGTCAGCAGCAAAAAGAAAGCGGCATACAACACATTCCGAGTCAGCAGCACCGCGATGGCACCCACTAGCGTCAGGGCCGAAAATCCGTAAAAAGCGAGTTGAACCACGGGGAGTAGTCTAAAAAGTATAGAGAGAAAGACCCATAGGCCGGAAACTAAGCGGACTGGCCCTCGTCAGGCTTCGGCTTCATGGTTGGCCGAAAGGCTGGTTTCGGTTTAGCCGGTTCCTCGGCTGGCTCCTTACTGACTGGCTCATTGTCATCAGTCGAGGTCGGTACAGAGGCCGTCGCTGGTTTCATTGTTGGGCGAAAACCCGCCGGTTTTGACGGTATCGCATCCCCCAATTTTTCCGTTTCCGCTGCAGCCTTTGTATCTGACTCGTCCGTAGGTGGTACGGCTGGTTTCATCGTCGGTCGGAAACCACTTGGCTTTGCTACAGCTGGCGTATCCAGTTTAGCCACATCGGGCAATGGCATTTCACGCTCGGAAACTGGCCCATCGGTCGATTCAGCAACCGATGGTTTCGGTTTCATCGTCGGGCGAAACGCGGGTTTCTTTTCGACAGATGCATCCGGCTCAGCCGCGTCGATAGCTGTCTTACCCAATGGTTCCGCCAACGCAGCGGGTTTCATCGTTGGCCGAAAAGCCGGTTTGGGAGTTGCTGGAGCGGCATTCATCGTCGGCTCATCAGCTTGTTCATTGACCGAAGTAGCTGGGGCAGGCGGCTTCATGGTTGGCCGGAATGCCGGTTTAGGCTTAGCTGGTTCTGCCGGAACATTAGACGTGTCGCCGACTGGTGGCGAACTGTCAGCGGGTGGCACTGGTACAGGCGGCTTCATGGTTGGCCGGAAGCCAGCCGGTTTCGGTGCTGGTTTCTCGTCAACCCCGGCTTTATCCGTCGACGGTGTATCTGATGCAGGTTTCATCGACGGTCGGAACGCAGGTTTTGGCGCGGGCTTCACGGTTGTCGGTTCGTCGGTCAGGGCGTCGTCAACGACAGCGTCGGTCTGAATCGGTGCGGGAGGAACTGACGGTGTACGGGTTGGCTGAAACGTTGGCTTTTTCGTTGTCTCCAGTCCACCTTGGGCAATTTGCTCCATCTCCTCCGGTGTCGCGTCGGTAAGTGGATGCTCCATAGCGCTACCGGCTGAGTTCTCATCGGGCGAGACCGGCGCGGCTGGTTTTGCCGTCGGTCGGAAGGCAGGGCGTTTGGGGGATGCGGGGGCTGCTTCTGCGGGGGCTGCGGCTTTTTTCGCGGCTGCGGCTACCGCTTTCTGTGCTTCTTTTTCCTGAACGAACTGCTCGTACAGCGTCCGTTTTTCGTCGGCTTCGGCCGGTGTCAGTTCAGCGTAATGATACGTTAGTTTATCCAGATCGAATTCGCTATAGTCGAATTTCTTGTCCATCGTCAGGCACTCCGTCGGGCAGACAACCGTACACAGACCGCAGTAGCAGCACTTCGCCATGTCGATATCGAACGTGGCTGCGTACAACCGAATCGGCGACCCATCCGACGCCCGGCCTACTTCCTCCGTTGCTTTGATGGCGTCGATCGTGATGCAGTCGACAGGACAGACCTTGGCGCATTTGTCGCAGACAATGCAATCATCAATTTCGTTGTGCAACCGGTACCGACCGGTATCGGGAATGGGTAACTGCTCGTGGGGGTACTCCAGCGTGACAAGTCCGGTTTGCAAGTCAAAGTAATTATCGCTGGCAATACCCATGGCCGTCCGGCGTTGGGTCGCGTTGCGCAGGTGCCGCAACGTCAGACTCAGCCCTTTCAGCGATGTCTGAATCCCCTTCTTTATATCCTGAAAATACGCCATTCAAGTGAATGAGCGAAAGAGTGAAAGAGTGAAAGAGCGGTACTACCTACCGGATGGCAATCGCTCTTTCATTCTTTTACTCTTTCGCTCTTTAAATTGCTGGAAATCGGGCCGGATCGCTCTCGCTCATGAGCGCGTAGGCGGCTTCGATTACGTCGTCAACGTTTGGTTTGGAAAAATAATCCCCGTCGGAACCATAGGGCGGGCGGTGCGCTTTTGCCGACAAAGTACGTGGTGGCGAATCGAGATATCGGTAGGCATCCTGCTTATCGATGACCTGTTGCAGCATATAAGCCGAGGCACCACCCGGCACATCCTCGTCGGCAAAAATAACCCGGTTCGTTTTTTTGATCGATTCCACGATCAGCTTGTGCCGATCGAAGGGCAACAGCGTCTGCGCGTCGATCACTTCCACCTGTATTCCCATGTCGGCGAGTTGCATGGCAGCTTCCAGCACAATCCGACACATCGCTCCGTAAGTAACAATTGTCAGATCGTTGCCCGTACGCAGCGTTTCGGGTACGCCCAGCGGCAGACAGAACTCACTCAGGTTGTCAGGCAAACGTTCTTTCAGGCGATAGCCATTCAGGCATTCGATGACCAGAGCCGGATCATCGCCTTTGATTAGTGTATTGTAGAAGCCTGCTGCCTGCGTCATGTTGCGCGGTACCAGCACATGAATACCCCGCAGGCTACCCAACATCGCTCCCATCGGCGAACCCGAATGCCAGATACCTTCAAGCCGGTGACCACGCGTACGAATAATGAGCGGTGCCTTTTGGCCGCCTTTCGTGCGGTAATGCAAGGTCGCCAGATCGTCGGTCAGCGTTGCCAGCGCGTAATAGATGTAATCGAAATACTGAATTTCAACGATCGGACGCAGCCCCCGCATCGCCATACCGATACCCTGCCCAACAATCGTCGTTTCGCGAATACCGGTATCAGTGATCCGGATGTCGCCATATTTTTCCTGCAAGCCCGCAAATCCCTGATTCACGTCACCGATCATACCGACGTCCTCCCCCATGGCCACCACCCGTTCGTCACGACCAAACAGATTATCGAAGTATCGCTGCATCAGCACATACCCGTCGATCGTAGGTGATTCATCCGTGTAGTGCGCCGGTGTTCCGCCGACAAGCAACGGGGAATCGGGCGATTGACTGAACAGAAACGAATGGTACATATCCTCCGCCTTTTCGTCAATCGCGTTCAGATACGCCTGCAATGGTGCTTTCACAGTCGCTTTATCCATCCGGACTGTGCGCAGTGCTTTACGTATGGCACTGACGGCATCGCGCCGGAGGGGTAAGTGTTCTTTTCGCAGCTGTTCCCGAATCGCCATCAGCTCCGTCGATTTCGGATTGTGCCGGGCCACGCGCTGTAGCAGGTCGAGAGCCTCGGTCAGATCGGCCTTCATCGATTCCTGAAAGGCATTCCAGGCGACGGTACGCGCATCTTTAGCCACCTGTCTGGCTTCAGCATCGATGGCATCGAGTTCATCACCCGTTGCGTACCCGTTGTTCAGAATCCACGCCCGGAACGTTTGGTTACAGTCGTGCTCGGCTTCCCATGCCAGTCGTTTTTTACCCTTATACCGCTCATGCGACCCTGAGCTTGAGTGTCCCTGTGGCTGAGTCAGTTCCTGCACGTGTACCAGGACCGGCACGTGCTGTTCACGACAGATACGAGCCGCCTGATCATAGATTTCGAGCAGGGCTACATAGTCCCAGCCCTTTACAGCCATGATCTCGATACCTTTATCATCGGCATCGCGCTGCAAACCAGCCAATGCCTTGGATATACTGCCTTTCGTCGTCTGGTATTCGACCGGTACCGAAATACCATAGCCGTCGTCCCAGACCGACATCAACAGGGGCACCTGTAACACGCCAGCCGCGTTCATCGTCTCCCAGAACATGCCCTGCGAGGTCGACGCATCGCCAATGGTTCCGAACACGATTTCGTTGCCCTCGTGCGAGAAGCCGGTCATGGCGTGTAATGCCGAATTTTGCCGGTACAGCTTCGAGGCATACGCCAATCCCACTGCGCGCGGAATCTGCCCGGCCGTGGGGGCGATATCACAAACTGAGTTATAAAGATCTGTCTGACTGCGCCACAGCCCCTGCTCATCGACCCAGCGTGTAGCAAAGTGGCCATTCATCGATCGGCCAGCCGTATTCGGTTCGGCCGTCAGATCAGCATGGGCATAGAGCTGGGAAAAAAACTCGCTCCAGCGCAATTCGCCTAATGCAGCAACAAACGTTTGGTCCCGGTAGTAACCCGACCGGAAATCACCCCGGCGAAACGCCCGGGCCGCTGCCAGTTGAGCCAGTTCTTTGCCATCGCCAAAAATGCCGAACTTAGCCCTCCCCCCCATGACGTCACGCCGACCTAACAAACTTACCTGTCGGCTTTCGCTGGCCAGCCGGTAATCAGATAGGATTTTTTCGCGAGTGAGGATATCAGTCGAGCGGAGTTTTTCGTTGGCTATCACAGCAGGACCACGGGTTGAAGGATACAACAATAGTTTGTCTGATGAAGCACACGGAACAGTCACATTGTAACTGCCCGGTGAAAGTAAATGTAAGCTAAAACAACCCAGCTTTCAAAAAAACGGTTTTTTTACGTTCCTTTGTCTGTACAACTAAATTCAGTAAAAATTTGGCAAATCTTTTGCGGCATATTTCGTTTATCAGGTAACTAATTCGATTAACCAAACTATAATTCTGTTCAGCATAATGAAAACCATTTTTTCACTTTTCGTAGCTTTATTTGCCTTTGTCGCAGTTAGCTACGGTCAGAAAGGTACCATGAAGTTTGCCAAAGAGACACATGATTTTGGCAAAGTTGAGCAGGGTAAGCCTGTTACCTACGTATTCGAGTTCAAGAACACGGGTACTGATCCGGTCGTCATCAACGATGCTGCTGCTTCCTGCGGCTGCACCAAGCCAAACTGGACGAAAGAGCCAGTAATGCCTGGCAAAACGGGATCAGTATCAGCAACATACAACGCGGCTACTCCCGGCCAGTTCACCAAATCAGTAACGGTAACGAGCAACGCTGAATCGGGGCAAACGACGCTTTACCTGAAAGGTGAAGTAGTGACGCAAAAGGAAACGGCTGCGGCCGTTCCAACGGCAACTCCGATGGACAAGTCGAAGAAAAAAGGCACCAAGACTTCACGGTAACACGCTGAAGGGTTAATAGTGTGATTACGAAAGGCATCTGGTAGTGTACCGGATGCCTTTTTTTCGTGCCTTGCTGTCGCCTGTCAACCCCTGTAACCGCTTCGGGTTCAAAGCGTCCGTTCCTGTAACGGACGTAGCAATGACTCTGTTATCAGCGTATATTCAATACACGATAAGCCGATGTTGGCACTATCGGCGCTCCCATAAACGACATGTTTTTCCTTATTCTCGGCCTGCTCCTGCTAGTGGCCGGTTTCGCTATCAACACGCCCGCACTGACGTTCTCACGCTATTCCCGGCCGGTGAAATTGACCGGTTTAGTGCTGGTTGTATTAGGCATTCTAACGGCGGCTGTACGACAAATCGATGCTGGTCATGTAGGTGTCGTTTCCCTGTTTGGTAATGTCAGCGACCGTGCCCTGACCTCGGGGCTGAATTTTGTCAACCCGTTGGCCAACGTAACTGAGTTCGACACTAAAACGCAGAATTATACCATGTCGGCGACTAATGACGAGGGGCAGAAAACGGGGGACGATGCCATTCGGGTTCTAACCGCCGATGGTCTTGAAGTCGTCATTGACCTGACTGTACTGTATCGGGTTGTTCCGGCTGACGTACCCCGCATTTATCAGGATATTGGTACGGACTATATGGACAAGATTGTTCGGCCAATCACCCGTACCCGTATCCGTGATAACGCCGTATACTACGACGCCGTGGCGCTTTATTCGACCCGGCGCGACGAGTTTCAGGGCCGGATCTACAAATCAATCGAGTCGGACTTTCGTAAGCGGGGTTTATTGCTGGAACAGTTGCTGATTCGCAATATCGATCTGCCTGCGTCGGTGAAGAAGACGATTGAATCGAAGATCAACGCTGAGCAGGATTCACAGAAAATGCAGTTCGTATTGACAAAAGAACGGCAGGAGGCTGAGCGCAAGCGAGTTGAAGCGCAGGGTATCGCCGATTACCAGCGCATCCTGTCAACGGGCCTGAGCGACAGGCAGCTTCAGTATGAGCAGATCAAAGCGCAGCGTGAACTGGCCGCTTCGCCCAACGCCAAAATCGTGATTATGGGCGGTCGGGGCAACCTGCCGCTTATCCTGAATGAGAAATAGCAGTATTCGCTGGCCTGATTTCCTCGCTGCCCTGCAAAGGGCAGCTGCGTTAAGGTCTACTACCTTCCGAAGGGGAAGAAGTCCATTAGCGGGACTTACCCTTCGGGGGCGGGGGATGAAGGCAACGGCACTCATGGCCTGGTAACCACCATACTATTCAGACGTAAGTACCGTTGCCTTCACCCTGCGCCAATGCCTTGGCAACCGGCTGGCGATTCTGGGTT
The DNA here is from genome assembly GCA_964581865.1 of uncultured Spirosoma sp. Lineage (GTDB taxonomy): Bacteria > Bacteroidota > Bacteroidia > Cytophagales > Spirosomataceae > Spirosoma. The sequence goes on along the minus strand of CAZOQC010000014.1, from coordinate 95,778 downwards.
TTAGTCCGAGTCGGCTTCTTCTTCGTCCGCCGACCCCACCAGATTATGGTACCCGTAACGGGTAGACTAGCACAGATCAGGCTGGCGAAGAACATAAGCAGTTTGCCAGGTAGCCCCCAGACAGCTCCCGTATGAATGTCATAGTTCAGGCGGGCAATCTTATCGGCTGTCGATGCCCGGTGATACCGACCGTACGGGTGGGTAACGGTTTGCTCAGTCAATGTATACTGATCGTAGAAACGGAAGTCGGTACGTGAGGTGTTGTCGTGCAGGGTGTTGGTACTAATCAGGATCGAGCCTGTTTTTGCTTCCGGGAAGTGAACTTCGACGCTTTTCAGGTCGGGTTCCTGCTGCATCACCTGACGCCATAGCAAATCGGTAGCGGGTTGCGCACGTTGCACGCCCCGTTTCGTCGTGTCGGATAGTGGTTCGGCATACATAGCCAGCGATTTACCGCCCGATGTTGACCAATAAACCGATTTGGCAAACCATTGAAAGCCCCACACCAGCCCGGTCAGACCCAGCACCAGCCCGACCATGACTACGTAAAAGCCAAACACGTTGTGCAGATCGTAATTGACCCGGCGCCACTTCGCTGACCACTTGACCGAGAACCGCTGCTTAGCCGCACTGCGATTTTTAGGCCACCACAAGACCAGGCCCGAGAGTAGCATGACAACAAATACCAGCGTTCCCGTCGCAACAATCGGCTGACCAATCGTAGGCGGTAACCAGAGATAGTAATGGCCATTGATTAACCACCGGAAAAACGTCGCGTTATAATCCGTCACGTTAAGCACCTGTCCAGTGTATGGATTAAGGTAGACGCCGTAGTAATACGTATCGATCAGCGAGTAATACATAACGGCGACCGACCGGCCTGCTTCGGCATAATTGACGCTGTGGGCTTGTTTGCCCGGCAACTGTGCATCAGCAATAGCTCTTAGTTCAGAAGGAGGAAGCACAGGGCGCTTCTGCGCTTCGGCAAATCGGTAAGGCTGTGTGGCATCCTGAATCTCGGCTTGAAACGCGTACAGGCAACCCGTCAACGCAACGATAAATACAATCAGACCCGATGCGAGTCCCAGCCACAGATGCAGTGTACCAATAACTTTCTTTGCTGTCATAGTCTACAAACAGTGGTGGCGGCCCGATGATCGATTGTCGTGTCAGCTGTTTAGCTGAGCCAGCCCTATTTCCACAAATTTATATAGACTGCTTATAAATAATGGCATGCTCTATGGTGAAACCGCAGTCGTCCACTATAATTTTAATGAACGGACGAGAAAAAGCGGGGGTATCGACCAGTTCATCGACACCCCCGCTTGTGTTAACATCGGCTATATGCCGCTCCGTTTACAGCATTCCCAATGCGTTTAACCACGCTTTACACGCATCGGGCCATGTGGCCAACGAACCGTACTTGGCCGTCCTCAGCCCGTAGCCATGACCGCCTTTTGGGTAGAGGTGCATCTCGGCTGGCACGTCATTTTTCAGACATGCCAGGTAAAAATCGATGCTGTTTTGAACTGGAACGGCTTTATCATCTTCAGAATGAACGAGGAATGTCGGCGGTGTTTGGTTTGTTACCTGCAACTCATTGGAGTAGTAGGCCACCATCTCCGGCGATGTATTCAGTTTACCCAGCAGATTATTCTTAGACCCGCTGTGGGTATTTTCGCCAAACGTAATGACCGGGTACAGTAAGATAGTAAAGTTGGGCTTTGCCTGTTCGCTCGCTTTGGGGCCTTTGTTGTAATGAGTTGCCAGCGTTGAGGCCAGGTGCCCGCCTGCCGAAAACCCCATTACACCAATCTTAGTCGGATCTATACCATACTGTGTGGCCCGTTGCCGAATCAACGTCATACCCTGCATCGCATCCATCAGCGGTACTTCCTGCTGATTGGTCATCCGCTTTTCACTTGGCAGGCGGTATTTCAATACAAATGCAGTAATACCCAGACCATTTAGCCAATGGGCAATGTCTTCGCCTTCGTGGCCCGACGCCAGAATGCTATATCCCCCACCCGGGCACACCATAACGGCGCTGCCGGTCGCTTTGCCGGCCGGTTTATAAACCGTAAGTGTTGGAATTGATACGTTACTGATTCGGGCAATGCCATCCGTACTAGGTTCGGCTTTTTCCTCATTCGGCCCCCCCGCAATTGCGTTGGGGATCTGCCCGTTGGGCCAGAGATTAATAACTTCCTGAGCGTGTAAGGTAGTCAGCACGGTGGTGAGCAGACAGGTAAGCAACAACGTACGCATAAGCCAATTAGTAGATGGACGAGTGCCTCAGAAAGCGACGCGTCCCATCGGCTCTACTCATATTTCTACCTCGGTGTCCTGATTTGTCGACGGGGCAGCTTCCTTACCATGCAACACCTCGATCAGCTCCTTGACGCGATACACGGTCTTGTTGTATTTGTTGCCCAGCATGATGATAACGTACTCATCCTTCGGGCTAAACCAAAACATCGTATTGTAGCCTTTCCACCAACCCGAGTGGTAAATGAACTCGGGCTGACTGTTGGCATCGAGCATCATTCGGAAGCCGTAGCCGTAGTTTTTCGTACTCTTCCGCTCGAAGCTCCGGGGGATGAACGCTTCGGCCATCGTCTTCTTTTGCAGGATACAGTTACCATTCAGCGCCCGGTACCAGCGAAACAGATCGCCAATAGTTGAGTAAATGCCTTTGTCGCCGACAACGTCGTCATAATAGTCTTTCGGGATGCGCCGATTCCACTGATAACCCGCCGTTTTGTGTCTATTAAAGGCTTCGTTACGACTGGTTGCTACGAATGTCTCGCGCATGCCCAGCGGTTCCAGAATCGTTTTGTTAATGTATGATTCGTAACTCTGCTTCGTCACTTTTTCAATGATCGACGCCAGCACCATATAGTTAGTATTACTATAGCTAAACCCCCGCCCCGGAATATTGTAGCGTTGTGGCGTTGGCTTTACCGTCGCAAACCAATGCATAATCGTTGCATTGGTCGGGTACGGCTTCTCCCGCTTATAGAAGTTGACTTTCATGCTGTCGTCAAACGAGTAAGCGTAGTTTGGCAACCCGCTCCGATGACTCAGCAGTTCGCGAACGGATATACCGTGGTACGGGAAATCAGGATAGAATTTTTGAATAGAATCGTCGAGACTGAGCTTACCCATTTCAATGAGCTTGAGCGTTCCAACGGCCGTAAATGTTTTGGAAAGCGATGCCAGCTGGAACTTTGAGTCTTCGACCAGCGTGTCGCGCTCCCCCCGCTCGAAATGCCCCAGACCAAAGCAATTTTTATAGAGGACAATACCTTTCTGGGCAACCAGTACATTGCCGTTGAACCCTTCGCGCACCTTCTGCCGAACAATGGCTTCTATCGCTTCCGATTTCTGGTCGGCGTTGATCTGTTTGCGTACCGCCTGTTGCTGAGCCACACTTAATTTCTGCTCATCGGCACAACTGCGTAAGTCGCGGGCCGACTTGGCAATCTGTTTTTCTGTACTTGATCCACAGGCCCCAATCAGCCCTGCAATGAATAAACCTAGTACCCAACTCCACAAACCACGCGCCTGCACCATACTACTTCACACTAATTCAATTGGACTACTGCCGTAAAAATAGAACGGACAGCCTATTCTAACCCAGTTCTATCGACAAACATTTTTTATCGTGTTCCGGGATCGGCTCATTTACGGCATCCGAAACGGTGTTGATCGCTTATACTCAGCCGATTTTTTGCCGAGAAAGCCTGCTTTTCGCAGACTAAGCGAACCACCAACGCTGTTGGGCAGTAGCCCACCTGCATCCACCGCCACAGCAGCACTTAGCGTGGTTCCACCAAATACGTTCACCGGAATATTCGCCGACAAGAAGCCTGAAAACTGGCGGGGTTTGTTTAAAAAAGGACGGGGGTAGGTGCCGGCGTTGATACTGTACGAGGCTTTGACAATCACGTCGACAGCTCCGAAAAGCAGGGCGCTAAGCCCGAAGTGTCCGGCGCTAACACGGTTGTTGCCGATACCAAATTGACCGGACAGGCTGCTCTGCAACTCAGTGGCAGGCGTCAGAAAAGGAGTCCCGAGCGTGCGTCCAAAGTAAGTCCAGCCATCAATGAACTGGGCGTGATTGAAATAGTCGTCCCGTCCTCGCCGTTTGGGATCATCGATAACAAACTCGGGACCACCCTGACTACCCGTGAATAAATACTCGAACGTCAGCTGTCGCAGAAAAAAAGATTGCCCGGACGCCTGCTTCGTGTTCTTAAGACGAAGTCCATTCAGGCCATCTTGAATATTGGTCAGGTAAAACAACGAGCCATCATCATACGGAAATTGACGATAGATGAAGATGTTCCAGTCCGCAATGCTCACGTCAGCGGCAAAATCGACCGAACCCAGGTGATTCCCCACTCGATTGTCTTCAAACGAAGTAACGTTCGGATCATTACTATCAAACAATCCCCGTTCGCCGATCACAACGGCGGGGTAGTACTTAAGCGACGAGGGGAGTTTGCCGTCGACAGAAACCAGAGGAGACAATACGCCCGGAGCTGCTTCACCTGCCCAGATAACCTGATGATTGAATCCTGTGTACAGCCGAAAACGCCACGTTGGTTTACCCAACCGTGCATACACCTGTGTTTGATGTAGATAGGAGCCTTTTACCAGTCGGTCGCTGTTTTCAAACCAACCGTGGGAATACCCGGCAAGAACTGATAGGACGCCTTTCGTAAAGGGAATAGCCGTATACGTTGGCAAAGCCAGCTGAATTTTAGGGATCGGTAACGCATTACCCGACCAGGCATACGCGCCCGTTGTCAATAGCGTATCAACCAGACCAACAACTTCGCGCCGTCTGCCAACGTATAATTCAAATGCCCCTAACCTGCCCTTTACGTAGGCTTCGGGCAACAAAATCTGGCTTGCTTTACCAGCGTTGACAACGGCGTTGACTCCATAGCCCCAATCTACTTTCGGGCGATTTTGCAGGCTATCGGCGGTGCGGTAGTCAGACCACATTCCTGCATTCACCCACCCATACGGCGATTCCAGCGGTACGACGCCATATCGATTCGCCCGTAGCCAGAATGGCGTTTGGGCAGAAGCCCCAAGCGCACCAACTTCTACGAGATAGCGATTGTCGCGCACGACTGACTGCCCCCTTGCGCTCACCAAACAAAAGCAACTGACTAGTATAAGTAGGGAAACGGAGCGTAATACGCGCATAACGAAGAGAGAGTCAGCCTGCGTTTTCAGTACCTGTCATTTACCACGCCCCTGCACCATTACCCGTACAGTAAGCACGATAATCCACATGTCGTAAAGAAAAGACCGACGCTTTGGATAAAGCAGGTCGTATCGGAGCCGCTCGACCATCTCCTCAATGCTGGCGGCATACCCGAATTCAACTTGCCCGATCGAGGTGATACCCGGTTTTACATTGAACAGATCCTTATATTCCGGTGCTACCTCAACGATCTGATCGATGAAAAATTGCCGCTCCGGACGGGGTCCGACAACCGACATATCGCCTTTCAGTACGTTATAAAACTGCGGTAACTCATCGAGTCGTGTCTGCCGCATAAACCGTCCCCAGGGCGTAATCCGATTATCACCCATACCCGCTGATAACAGAGGACCGGCACTTTCGGAGTTAATGTACATGCTCCGAAACTTATAGATCGTGAATGGTTTCCCCCCCCGACCGATTCGCTCCTGCGCGTACAGCACGGGACCCTTGGACGTCGTTTTCGTCACGGCTGCTACCAGTAACAGCAGTGGAGAGCCCAAGCCTAAAGCCAGTGTAGAGAAAGCCATGTCGAATGCCCGCTTCAGCACGTTGACCCGAAAGTCGAGCAACATCTGAGACGAGACATTAAGTACAGGCAAAAAGTCGTGATATTCCATCGACGTTCCTTTGGCCAAAAAGCCCCGAAAATCGATCAGTAGTTTGACCTGATAATTGGCTGGCTCTGCTGAATCCACGATAACCCGTAGTTGTTCATTGTCCACATAGGGCATGCAACAGTATACGCAATCAATCTCATCACGCTGAATATGCTGCTGTAGCTCGGCATACGAGGCCGTCAGGTAGGCCTGGTTTTCGCCCGTTGGTTCATCGAAATAACCACAGAAGTGAAACCCCATTTCGGGGTGAGCGTCGTAAAAGCCACGGATTGTAGTGGCCAGCTTGCCATAGCCTGCTATGGCATAGCGTCGATTATTGTACCCACGAGTTCGATATTCCCGAAGAAAAAGCAGACCGCCCAATCGAAATAGTGACGCTAAACAGACAAACAGAATATAGGCAATGAGAAGGTGTTCCCGTGAGTAATAAAAGCCTTTGACGGCTACCCAGAAAATGGCAATAACAGCCATGTGAACACACACCAACGATATCAGCTTCTTCAGCAAATGATCCAGTTTGAATAGCTGACGCGGGAAAATGTATGGTTTAAAAACAACGATCTCGACCAGCCAAACTAAATTAAAGGCAATCCAAAGCGACTCGTATGGAAACCGACTAACCGGTTCAATACTCCCAAACTTGACCCAATACCCACCGACAAAGCCGACGTTCAGACTAATAAAGTCTATGATGACATGGAGTGGAAAAAACAGTACAGAATATCGATGTCGCATGATCTATTTGCTTAATCAACCTAACGTCGAGTAATAACTACTAAACCCTGCGTACATTAGTTATACCAAGAGTTCTGCGTAATCTTAAAATTATCCTGCATACGGAGACGTATAGCACCACAAAGTACAATGATAATAGAAAAGCATGGTCTTTATTCTATCCAACGGCTTAGTATAGACAGAGATACGTATGCACGTAAATGAAAAAGCCTGCATTGTAAATACAGGCTTTTTCAACATACTATAGTAACTCCTCACTTCTTCACCAGCCTGGTAGTCATTCGCTGCTGGTTACTTTCAACAACAGGCAGATAAACACCTGGCACAGCGTCGTCTGCATTCCATTCTATCCTGTGCATCCCCGCAGCCTGACTCTGGTCTTTAATTAACTGGCGAACTCGTACTCCTTGAGCATCTAAGATCCACAGATCAACTTTCCCGTCTGCTGGCAGATAATATTCTATTGTCGTCACGTGCTCGAACGGGTTAGGGAAAGCCGACAAATGCAACGTTTTTTCACCTTCGGAGAAAACGGGTCGAACCGTAGCCAGAAACACACTTCCTGATTTGGCTTCAAAACCAGGAAGCAGTTGAACCGTCTTACCAGCCCGGTATTCCACGTTAGCTGATTTACTGATCAAGCTCGTAGTTTCAACGCTCTCAATGGCTTCCTCTAAAAAACTCCCACCACCTTTGTATTCAAGCTGAATACGTACAGACTGTTTGATAGCTTGGCCATACGTAGCCAAGACAAAGCAACACCCAATAATAGTTAGAAGTACACGCATGTTATTTCCGTTTAGCAGCCTGTACTTTACCAATCCGACGCTCTAACTCCTTGCTTTTCTTTTTCAGCACATCGTTTTCTTTTTTGAGGTCAATTACGTAGAGCGTCAGTTCTTCAACCTTCTCCAACAACTTAGCCTGCATCTGCCCTACATCAACCCCGTCTTTCACAACCTCTACTGCTGAAGGAACGCCAGGCAGGTGCTTCTCCCGATTAATGAACATCTCGACTTCGTTGAGATTACGCAGGTGATACCCTGATTCGAATACCCGGTCAGACCAATCGTTAGTGCTTTTCACAGCAACTTTCACTTTTTCAGTTAGAATACCGTCGGCGACGAATAAGCGATATCCTACTGGCGTTTTGCTTACCCCCGGCCCAATGACCACACCACCGGCATTTGTATTGGCGATATTATCACCGGTAGTCATCCAGCTTCCAGCCGTTTCATCGGCACCTATGCGAGCCGACCCGTTCAAACTACCCAGGATTACATCGCCCTGCGCATTAACGGTTAAGAATTTGGTCTGGTTTACTGTAGAGGCAGTCGATGAAGAAGTCAGATTCGTAAACCGCAGGCCACTATTACCAGCTGTACCCTGAGTAATTTCGAGTTTGTTAGCGGGAGCTGACGTACCGATACCAACATTAGCATTGTTACCAAGAACAATACTGTTGCTTTGTGATACTCTTGTGGAAGCTCCAATTGCTACGGCGTTATTCAAATTATCTACTCCCGAAGCAACACCAGCATCAAAGCCAATAAACACATTATTGTAGCCAGTCGCATTGTTAAGGCCGGCATATTGGCCTATACTCGTGTTTTGAATACCAGTTGTATTCTTATAACCAGCTCCATCTCCTATTGCTGTGTTGCCACTACCGGTTGTATTCCCGCTCCCTGTACTATTACCCATAAAGAGGTTGTACTTACCGGTAGTGTTGGCAAATCCAGACTGTTGCCCGATGAATAGGTTCCCCAATCCACTGGTATTGCTGTTACCTGCTGATGAACCAATGAACACATTAAAGCCTCCACTCTGGTTCTTCTGCCCAGCCTGATAACCAATGAACGTATTGGCACCACCAGTATTAGTTGTCCCTGTACCTGCTCCGATGAAAGTATTCTGTGTGACGTTGTTTCCCGACGATCCGGCAAGTGATCCTACATAGGTGTTGTTCGAACCGCTCGTGTTTGCGCTCCCAGCATCAGCTCCTAAGAACGTATTGTTACTCCCTTCAGTGTTCGCATAGCCGGAACCGCTGCCGAAAAACGCATTGTAATTACCATTCGTATTGAAATACCCGGAATTGTAGCCACCAAATGCGTTATTGTAGCCGATTTGGTTATTATTTCCAGACCCCGCTCCGAGGAACAGGTTGTTGTTACCAGTCGTGTTTTTGAAACCTGAACTGTAGCCCAAAAACACATTGTTCTGCCCAGACGTGTTTTGATTACCGGCAGATGCTCCTACAAATGAATTTTGGGTTCCAGCCATGTTCTGAATACCCGTTCCACGCCCGATAAACAAATTGCTTGCGCCACTCATATTGAGGTTTCCGGCACCAACTCCTACCAGCGTATTGTCTGCTCCGGGTGAGGCTGAGGCTGGTGATGTGGACACATAGTTGGTTTGAGCAGTGACGTAACTGCCAATCAGACTTGCCGTGACTGTAAGTAGTAGTAGTCGGTTCATAATAAATTATTGATCTTTCAAAAATAACATAAAAGCTGTTCAACAATCAATACTCCTTCATTAGATACGACATAGTTCATGCCAAGATACACTTCTGGTGAAGCATTTGACGACTGATTGTTCTTTTTAAAATCTTGTGCATTATTTCCCCAGATGTCAACGGCCTATCTAACCAACAGAATTTTGATTAACCTATTGACAACCAGCAACACCACCTTTTTTACTCTTTCCATCACTATGGCAATACAGAGGCTTTTTATATATCTGACAATACTCACCGGTTTTACTTGGAGTGCTTCACCCGTTCCAGACTCAATTTTGTCTGACAACAATGAGTCGTTAGGGCATCAAAACGGCTCCCCAATACTTCCCCCTATAAGTGCCAACTGGGTAGCTACAGACGGAGCTGGCCGTACGCTTCCCGACCGCTCGTCGACTGGGCAGTTTAAGGCAAATAAGTATGTTGGAATTTTCTACTTTTTACTACACGGTCAGTACAACGACAAGTCTGTTTATGATATATCCTCCCTGACACGGGCGAATCCCACTGCACCGAAATATGGACCGGAGAATAGCTGGCATTGGTGGGGAGAACCTGAAGTCGGTTATTTCAAGGCCGACGATCCGTGGGTTATTCGCCGGAACCTGCAACTACTGACACTTGCAGGCGTCGACATCCTTTTCCTAGATGTCACCAACGGAGACACATACACCTCCGTCGTACACAAGCTGTGTACAATATCTGTTGCTATGAGACAGCAGGGCATACCTACCCCATACATCTGCTTCGTAACATACACCCGAAGTTACAATACGGCGGCAGTACTCTATGATGAGTTTTACGCGAAGAATTTATACTCAGAACTTTGGTTTCGCTGGCAGGGAAAACCGCTTATGCTAGGAAAAATTGGCGAAATGAATCCTACCCTGCGTAACTTCTTTACCTGGCGCTATAGCTGGGCATGGACCAACACCCGCAACGAACCTCATCACTGGCAATGGCTGGACCGGACACCACAAAATTATGGGTGGGATACCGACCGGTCTGTTCCTGAAGAAATTCCGGTAGCGGTGGCAAGTCATCCATTTGATAACAATATTGGCAAAAGCTTTCACCAGGGAAAGCCTGGTCCCAGTAGCCGACAGGGAGTTAGCCAGCAAACTAAGCAGGGATTATATTTTGATGAACAATGGAAACGAGGTTTACAGGTAAACCCTGGTGTAATTTTTGTGTCAGGCTGGAATGAATGGGTCGCTCAGCGATTTATCAATAGACCTGAGCCATCCGCCCGAACAAAAGCCGCGAACTTTCTTGATAAACCCCTCAAACCAGGCCAAACGTTCTTCGTCGACCTCTATAATGAGGAATACAACCGCGACATCGATCCCATGAAAGGAGGATACTCTGACAACTACTATTACCAGTTGGTTGCCAATATACGACGGTTCAAAGGTTTACCACCAGCCGATCCCGTCAGTACACCTCGTACTGTGGCTATCGACGGGAAATTTGAGGAATGGCAATCTATAACCCCCTACTTTGCAGACCCCACAGGCGACGTAATACACAGGAACTGGCCAAGAGCTGATAACAAAATAAGGTATGTTAACAACACCGGCCGCAATGACATAACGGGTTCCAGAGTTACGCATGACGCGAGGGCAATCTACTTTTATGCCAAAACGAGTCGAAATCTGACCCCATCGACAAACAAAAACTGGATGCTGCTTTTCATAGACACGGATCAGTCCGACAAAACTGGCTGGCAGGGATACGATCTGTTGGTCAATCAGCGGGTTCAGGGCAAAGCCTCGCAGGTAAGCCGCTGGAATGGGTCGGGCTGGAGTAAGCTTGGCACTGCAGCGATCCGATATACTGGCAATGAACTTGAAGTTAGTATACCCAAATCAATGGCAAAGCAAGGAGAGAAAACGTTGCGCATCGATTTTCATTGGGCGGATAATATTCAGCAGTTAACTAACGTAACAGAGTTCTTCCTCAATGGGGACAGCGCTCCCGATAGACGTTTTCAGTACCGATATTCCAGCAACTAATTTCCGGCTAACAAGTATATTACAAAATGGTAAACGTCAAGGATTCCCAGTTTGGTGCAAAGGGTGATGGGTCAACCGATGATCGGGCAGCTATACAACGGGCAGTAGATTTTGTTCGTACCCAAAGTGTGGCGGGAGGAACTAGTGCTCGTTACAGATCTACTATTTTCTTTCCTGCCGGCTATTATTACATCACAGGAGCCATAGACCTGACCAATACGAATGGTATATGGCTGGTGGGCGACGGAGGACCCTATCTAAACACAATTATCATCGGTAACACTGGCGGTGTAATTTTTGACTTTAGTGGTTCTTCACTGGCTGGTTGCGAGAACTTCACTTTTATCACGTCAGACAGAGGAAATCGGTCTACCATTGGGGTTTTGTTTGCCCTTACAAACAATGGTGGATTAAACTGTGGAATTCGCAAGTGCTATTTTGAAATGCTTGATCAGGCAAACGCAAATGGAGGTTTTGGCTCTGTTGGTTTGGTAAACATACGAAGCGAGGAATTCTATATTCATGAGTGCACGATACGGGCAAACTCGCCCCTAATCATGAGTTATACGGCCGACCTTAGTTCTTCTGGCACGAACTACACTGTTACAAGTCCATTTCAAGCATTGGCATCGGGCAGTGGGTCAATGGGGGTGACGGATATAACCGGTACGTCTCTCCAAGGGTATGAGAAAAGGCAGCCCGCAATGGTACTACTTGGCGTAAACAGTTTGAACTTTCATGGTTATCTAGGGCGCTTATCAGCAACTAATGGTAATAACGAAACGGCTATTCTATGTGTCAATTATACAACCAATCTGCGCATCAGCGCGACAATCGAGTCTTATTCGAGAGCGTTACAGGTAGTAGCTGCAGGTTTCGAAGGTAACGAACTCAACATTGTCTCGGCTAACGTAACAGCACCTGCTACGGAACTTGTAAACTTGACTGGATGCATTGTCAAAGGAATGAAGTTGAGAATCACACTACCAGTCACTAGTGAGCGTACTAACCGTTATATCGTTTATCATGCCCCTTCGACTAATCCAAACCAGCAGGCTGCCGGCTCAATTATTAATAGTGACATTTCTTGCTACGATATTCCAGACAACCAATTTATTATTTCCCCAAATTTGTTGCGGATGTCTGCTAATCTGTTATTAAACACCCTCAGGGCTTTCGAGAAAAAAGGAGGTAGGGTTCGCCAATTAACTAACCAGAACGTAGGAGCAGGTAGCAACGGGTCCGTAAGCGCGGCCACTGCCATTCAATTTACGCAGGCTGACAACACGGCATCTTCTAACGGCCGGGGGGGCTATTACCGCATTTGGCTGGATGGTGTGATACGCGCTGGAGGATATGGGTCGGGGGGCAGTGCCGTTCTGACTTTTCAGGCACAGGTGGTAATTAATCAGAATAATGTAGGTACGATGGATGCTCCGTCTGCAACGACAATAGTACTCGACAAAAGCGTCACTAACCCGTCTTACATAGATATCACCGGCGTATTGGTGGACGTGTCATTTTCTGGCCGCGTCGGTACTGTCACTGTGACGCCACGTGTAATGGGTACGGGTACAGGTGAGCCAGTCAGCTACAGCGGAGTGGGAGAAATTCAGAGTGATTTTCTGGTCAACGATCCGATACTACTTTGACCTGCTACTTCCAGAAACCTGCATGCATACTAATACGTCGTTTTAGATAAGTTGGGATATAATTTTGGAAACGTCCCAGTTTGTATCCGACGTACTTTACGACTGTACGGAGTAACTGAGCAGGCACCAGTTTCAGCGCGCGTTTTTTTAGCAGATAAGTCCATTCCGCAATGACGTACCGTAACCCCTCTGACTCAGCACTAGTGAATTCCCGAAGCAAATCGCGCTGCTGCTGGTGAAATGCTCCTATATCGAAGTACCGCCTGAACTCTTCATCGATTGAATAGTTATGCGAGTGTAATACTTCAGCTTCAGCACTATAAGCTATTGAAAAGCCCGCTTTAATCAACCGGGCACCTACTACTACGTCCTCCCCCAGAACAGTATCGACAGGAAACCCGCCAACTGCTGTAAGCAATGATTTACGGTATACTGCAAACGAATTTGAGCAGTGGCACGTCTTGATGCCAAGACGCGGAATATCAGCAATGCCTTTTAAATCACTCCTAGCGGGATAATTGGTCAATCGTGCGTACACACTCAGTAGAGTCGCATCAGGATATGGAAGTTGTCTTCCATATGCCATGCCTACAGAAGAACTTTGCATCAATGAGTCCAGCAAGTTTCGTAAAGTGTAGCTGTTCGCTGGCAAAGCGTCCTGCGTAAGCATGACGATATTTTCGTGTGAAGCTAGTTCCACACCAAGGTTGCGGGTGCCACCATGATTGAACTCGCGCTTTGGAATCGATACAAACCTGACATTTTCAGCATTCAGTATGGCACGTGTAGCATCTGTCGACCCGGAATCAATAACAATCAACTCATGTTCAATCGTTTGTAACCTCAAACTTTCTAAAAGAGTCGGCAGATACATCTCCGCATTATATGTAGGAATAATTACCGATACCATCTACTTACGATTAAAAACAAAACGATTTGTAATGGCCCAAAAAAGGGATGCTCTCTCTCGCAGCTGTCGCATTAATCCATATCCTTTTTCGCCCGTGGGAGTAGCATTTCCGCCGTGTTTTACATAGTTTATCAACGGCTTATTCGTAAAATATGGTTTTCCACGAACTTCCACCATTAAGCCAATCCACCAGTCGTGTACGTGAATAGCTTTCGGAAACGGCAAAACATAGGTAAGGACCTCTCGCCTGAAAGCCATGCAACACCCCATGTATGAATTTTTATACAGGTTGTTCAGAAAACCCGGCTTGCTGCCACGATGCCGAAAAAACGATTGCCAGACAACAGAATCATGTTGATTTACCACGATGCAATCACTTAAGACCAGATCATATTCAGCAAGTAATCCAACGCAGTGATTCACTTTATCGGGTAACCATACATCATCCTGATCAGATAGAAATACGTAATTACCTTTTGCGTGATTTAGAGCATTTTCAAAATTACTCACAAGACCCTTTTTAAGATTATTGTGGATTAATTTAATTCGATCGTCTTGTACACCCATCACAATATCTAACGTAGCATCAGTAGAGTTATCGTCAGAAACGATTAATTCATCGGCTGGACCCAGCTGATCTAATATGGAGGAAATCTGCTTGTGAACAAACCCCGCTCCATTGTAAGTAGCTAAACAGACACTAATCATTTTCAGTTGATATGGTTTCTCTGAACGGTCCAGCTTACTTTCAACCTTCTATCGAATACGAAAGCAACAATCGTGTAGACGGGAAGAGAGAAAAAGAGCAGATCAAACGTTTGTGTTATCGTTAAATTCACGTCGACCAAAAGTCCTGCTAGCAATTGGGCTATACTCGCCATGAGTACGAAAAAGAAAGCGTTAGACTTACTGATACTAAAATAAAAGTTCCTGACTGCTGCATACGAATAGCCTATCAATGCACTGTAAATTATTCCACCGAAGTAGCCAAAAAATATTCTCCCCTCGACGTAAAAAGGTGTATTTGGACCGACGATGACGTCTAACGTTACCCCAGGCGGACGAATATTTTCAATCATCACATTACCCAGTGCTTCCTGATACGGCTGTATTCTAAAAAAGCCACTAATCGGATTCACAAACCGGACCAGATAATCTACTAGGTTAAAATCCTCGAAAAAATCTAAATTTACGGGGTTATAATAGAACAAAACAACATCTCCGCCGTATAGCAGTCTACGCAGAAAAGCTATTGCGGCCTCGTCTATACCATCGTTTTCTTTTAGTAAAACAGTAAAAATCACGGCAAACAGCGCACCGGTGAATAAAACGCTATACTTTTTTAGATTAACCAGCGTGGCTCTCTCCGTTTCAAAAAGAGGATGATAAAAGATTAAACCTGCCGCGATTGCTACTCT
This sequence comes from uncultured Spirosoma sp., assembly GCA_964581865.1. Classification (GTDB taxonomy): domain Bacteria; phylum Bacteroidota; class Bacteroidia; order Cytophagales; family Spirosomataceae; genus Spirosoma. The sequence continues at coordinate 80,620 of CAZOQC010000014.1, read as the reverse complement.
CAGCAGCGAACTTTTAGAACCGTCCAGAATGATGAAAAAAGATATGATAGACAGTAGTACTAAATAAACTTTGTTTTTTCGAAGCAGGTAAAGAAAAATCAGCGATGAACATAAAAAAGTGCCTACTCCCCAGTTTATTTTTCTAATTATACCAAATCCATTTTGAAAATTTGCCACCTTTGCTTCAGTAGGAGCACTTGACAATAGAGTAAAGCCTTTACTATAGGCGATAAAAAGATTAGCGGAAACGTACAGTATAAATAAAAATAAAGTTGCCCATTCGAGTAACTTCTTATCTGAAAAATGCTCGCCTAGATTAGAAAACAACTGTGGCGAATTTTCTTTAGATTTATTTCTGTAATAGAGTCTAAAGCCTATCAATACAGCAAACTGACAAAGAAAAAAGTGAACTACATCAGCAACTTCCCGAACAACCTCAATAACCAATACGCTTGAGAAAGCAGTTGCAATAGTGAATAAAAAAATAGGATCTACAAACGAATAGATGTACGATTTGTACAACAGAAAATACATTAAAAACAAGCCCGTTGCTAATAAAATGATCCAAAGAAAATTCGATACATCTAATTCCATACTCATTCAACATATTTACCCATCCTGCCTGATAATCCATCTTTACATCCTCTGTACATATACGCAATACGAACATTTTTTTTATCTTCAAAAAAGACCGATTTGATTATTTCTTTTATGGTGGAATTCATCACCAGTAAACATGCGGCTGACTGACTAAAAGCATACTTTCTCAATATGTAAACGCTATTCCGAACGGTATAGTAGAGCCGTAGCGGGCTGTGCGAAATAAAGTTTAACCTCCTGTTGAGTAATCTCACCGTTTTTTTCTCACCCAGTCTGTGTGACACGTATACGGCATTGGCTACGATTATCCTGTAATCCAAACTGACTGCTCTAATGCAGTATTCATGATCGACGTGGTCGATAAACAGCTCGTTAGCATACGGACCAATCAACCGGTACGCAGCTAGATTAACTAAGTTACCCGATGTCATTGTAAAGAAAACTTCCGAGATTAATTCAACGTGGTTATTGGTGGTCTGATTAGCGGATATGATAGCCACCCGATTGAAATCAGGTAACGCAAATAAATAGTTGACGAGTTGTGTTACCATCGAGGGAGGGGCAACGGTATCGTCATCCATAGTTAGCAGGTAGTCAAATCCATCAGCTAAAGCGAGGGCAGCGGCTACATTCAGGGCATAGGCTATACCATGATTTTCCTCGTTATGTAAATACTGTACAGATGGCATTTCGATCAGTTGCCTTTTAAGACTGTCGTTTATCACCTCGGAATTATCTATCACATACAACCGCTGCACTTGTTCGATGTACGAATTTACACAGTTCAGTACAGTGTCGTCACTGTTATACAATATTACAGTACCAGCAATTTTACAGTCTAACCCTGACATTATTCGGAATTAACGTTGGCTGAACCAAAACCTCAACTGCTTTTGCCAATAATATAAGCGGAGTGCATAGAAGAAGAACCGTCCTTTGATTTTACCATGAATATGCCTAGCTCGTATTGTGTTGATCTGACCCAGCGCTTGTTCACTATGCCCTGCACTTATACCATTGGTTCCGTATTTAGCGATGAGAATAGGAACGTATAAGTAGTTATCATTCCTAAGGTAGATGAGCAAATTTAATTCATAATCAGCCTGCGACTCAAACCGCTGATCATAAATGAAATCATCAAACAGTGTCTTGTTGTAGAAAGCCCCCTGGTGATGTACGGTATTTTGCATCAGCGTTCTAATACTCAGCGATGACTTCATCACATGACCGTCGTCGAAGAGCACATCCCCGAACACTATTTTAAGTGGATTCGCTAGTTTGGCGAGTATTGTATCGATAATATTTGGCATCAATACATCATCAGCACCAAGAAAGTACACCCACTCCCCCCTGCTCCTAGCTACTCCCTTGTTCATGGCATCAAACACCCCCCGATCAGGCTCACTGACCCAATAGCTCAATTGGGGGCCATATTTTTTTATCACATCGACTGAACCATCGCTACTTGCTCCGTCTATAACTATGTATTCAACTTTTCTCATATCCTGATTCAACACACTAAGCATTGTCTCCTCAAGGGTAGCTACTGCATTGTATACAACTGTAACAATAGATAACTTAACAATATCTTGTTGCATGCTGAATTCTGTACATCGTACTGTGTGCATCTAAGCTCAATGCAATGACAAATCTATCAAATAATTATCCATTTCGCCATAAGCCTTACTGACAGCAACCATGTCCTTTCATTAATACACGCTCTATTCCGAGAAAACTTGTGTGAAGCAGATCAATCATACTGAATTTCGTTACTTTGTATTTCGTCATTTCGATCCGGTCTGCTCACATAATGGATTCTACCTGTTCCCCGTCTTTATACCCACTAGTGACCGTAGTAACGGCGGTTTATAATGGCGAACTTCATATCGGTCAGACAATAGAAAGCGTTCTTTCGCAATCCTACAGCAATATTCAGTACATTGTTGTGGATGGTAATTCGACGGATAACACAATACATATAATTGAAAATTACAAGGCACCTAATCTGCTTGTAATCAGCGAAAGTGATGATGGTATATACGATGCATGGAATAAAGGGGTGAAATTGGCCACAGGTAAATGGATCAGTTTCCTGGGGGGCGATGATATCCTCTTGGTTGATGCTATTCAATCATATGTGGATCACATAACTGGTATTGAAGAAGAGTTGGAATTTGTATCGTCAAAGATCGAACTGGTCGACGATGAGTTAAATCATATCAATTATTTTGGAGAGAGCTGGAGCTGGAGTCGTTTTAAGAAGAATATGGTAACGGGCCATGTTGCGACGTTTCATTCAAAGGAACTCTTTACGAAATATGGATATTTTGATAAGACTTATAAAATATCAGGAGACTACGAGTTTTTACTTAGAGCAAAAAACAATCTTAAATCCTCATTCTTGGATAAAGTAACTGTGAAGATGAGGAGCGGTGGGGTTAGCAATCGTTTTTTGTCCAAAGCCATTGATGAAACCTACAACGCTAAGGTGAAAAACGGGATAGTATCCCCATTCAAGGCTTATATTTTGAAAAGAGTAGATAAGTTAAGGACTAAACTACATATCTAAATCACACTAGTGTATAGCTTAACTGTACTCCTGACAGTGGTATCCCAAGAAAATTTCGCGGCTTGAGTAAGTCCTTTTCCAGCCATTAGGTCTCTCATAATTTTATCATCCAAAACCTTCTTGACTGTGCTGCTCATGGATTCGCGACTTCGGGCGTCCATATAGATGGCAGCATCTCCACCCACTTCTGGCAAGGAACTGGAGTCACTTAAAATGCAGGGGCATCCATTTGTCATTGCTTCTAATATAGGAATACCAAACCCTTCGTATAAAGAAGGAAAGACAAAGGCAATTGCTGAAGAATACAAAGATGCTAAGCTGGCGTTGTCAATAGGAATATGTTTAACAGAATCCTCAATATTGCTTTTTTTAAAAAATGCTCTTTCGGTGTTGGTAAATTGACCTCCTCCAGCGCAATAAACACATATTTCGTACTCTTTTATCAATTCTGTTATGGAAGATATAAAAGGCAGAAAGTTTTTGTATAGCTGTCTATTGCCTACATATAGCAAGAATTGTTCATTGGCATATTTATCTACTTTTATAGTACTGGAATTCATGCTGATTGAATTTGCTAATGGTATTACAGTTATTTTATCAGCGGAAATTCCCAGTATATCTACCACATCTCGTTTAGTACTTTCCGATACAGCTATTATAGCTGCTGCTCTCTTAATTATCTCCTTCTTGTGCAGAACAACAGTCTTATCAGTAGCTAGTTCAGGGTATTCTACACTGAGTCTCTCATAGGTCATATCGTGAAAAGTAACAGCATATGGTTTATTACGAATATGTCTCAAAAAAAATGGATCAAAATAGGTTGCATGATACAAGTCAAAATTTCTGAGACTCATATCAACTATGTTAAATAACTGATTGCTTTTGTATAACAATCTCAATCGTTTATCAAATGGATACGAAAATGTATCCAACCCATATTCTTTAAGATGAACGTTATTGGAACAAAGTAAAGACAAATGCGCTTTATTTCCTGTTTCATTGACTCCATTTATTAATTCACAAATATACCTTGATACTCCTCCGTATTTCTGTTGTGAAAATGTTTGATGATCAAAAAAAATATTCATATGCTCACTCGTGTCAGATGAGTTTATTTTTTGTTGTTTATTTTATATTAAGCCTCTTCTTTAATCCATGGATTTTATTCTGAAACCAAGAAGGTAACCGGTATAATTTTCTGAATGCATAAACTACGGCCGCTTCGTTTACTTTCACAAGCGGGGGATGTTTAATTTGATTAGATATAATTGACGTAGTTGGCATATTTGCTACGTCCGTTTTCACTAAAGTGTGAGTACCCGTCCCATCAAACCCGATATTAGTAACCAAGTTCTGATTAGGTATTACACACAATCCTTTATTTTTCCATATAGTATATACCCACTGATAATCCCAAGTGTCTATAACTGACGTGTACGTATTGTCAAAAGCTACTCTCCAATAGCTAATAGATGGTGTGTAAGTTACTATCTTCTCGATACCAAACGAATCCTTGAACTGAGGATAACCATCCATGGTTACATCATATAACTTCCAGGCTCGACGCCAAGTAGCCCATCCCCATATGTGCGGTATTATAGAAAAAAAGTATGTATCTTCTGACCATACTTTTTTCTTGTACACATTGGAACCACCAATGTGCATTACCTCATAGTTGTCCCTGTATTTTATAAGTGTTATCTTACAAAATTCAAAAAACGAAGGATCTGGTAAGCAATCATCTTCCAATATTATTCCATAGTCGACTTGGTCAAAAAACCAGTCAATAGCAGAACTCACTGCTTTCTTACAACCCAAATTATGTTCCCTAACTAACTTTCTTACGGTACATGGCCAATCTACATCATTTAAGAGTTCTAGACATTGTTGAACATTTTCCTGATCGTCTCTTCTATCTGGTCTCGGACCATCAACAGCTATAAATAGTTCAGCAGGCTTCAACAATCGTATTCGGTTCAATACCTCGCTTGCGTGCGATGGCCTGTTAAAGAGCAAAAATAAAACAGGGACATCAAATATCTTTTCTTTGGTATAATGTGTCGGTTCATTCATTTACTTCATTCATCTTATCAACAAAGTAACCATTCCAAATTGCGTACCCAATCAATTTGTAATCATTTGTGATCATCCAATTATACACTTCATTGTCATCAGGTTTAGTTAAGACAAAATCATGTATTTCTATAATGATTAATTTTGGTCTATACTTTCTCAAATTTATTGATTTTAACACATTAAAGTCATGTCCCTCTACATCAATAGAGAGCAAATCTATAGTTTTATCCCCCCCCATATACTCGTCCAATACGGAATCAAGCGTACGTGTTTTTATAATCGTTTCTTTAACAATCCGCTGCGTATCTTTATTTTTATCATAAAAGTCTTTGCTTATGGTACTTATTTCATCCATATCAAATTCATAAAATGTTACCTCTTCTTCTACATTAGATATAGCTGCACACAGTGCAGTGTCCTTTGGTCTAATTTCTTTATGCAGTTTAATCATTTCATTATTAGCATCTACTGTAATGCCGTGCCAACCTTTCATATACAATCCAAACGTATTCGAATGTTGTACAGGTTCGTTGCTTCCGATTTCCACGTAAAAACCTTTCTTAACTTTCTGAAGTATATTTTGGATAATTATATCCTCACCAATCTGAGAGTAAGACAAGTGTACATGCTTATTTAGTAAACGACGGGAAATTTCAAATAAATAAATTTTTATTGCATCGACAAATGATAATTGTTTAAACAGAGACTTTATAGTTTTCATTCTCTACGAAAAGTTAGTTGAACTTTGTGCTTACCGGATTCTGAAACGTAATAAAATTAACAAACGATTTCGATTGTAGTTTAAATACTATATGTGCATCTTTTTGAAGTAGGTTCAATACGTATGCTTGGATACTATATGCTATTAGAGTAGCTACAGACGCACCCAAAGCACCATATTTCGGAATTAGCCATAAGTTCAACCCGATATTTAGTGTTGCCCCCACAATTGTTTTAAATAAAACAAATTTTTGTAAATTTTTTATAATCATTAAACTGTTGGTCCCTATCCCTGTAAAGACAAAGATGCCGGCCCATATATGTATACTTAATATAATTCCGGCTTCCACAAATTGTTGCCCATACAGCAGCTTTATAAGTTGCTTCGCAAATATGCTGACGAAGGCTGCTAATGCAATACTTATATACGTTAGTACATTTAATAAATCCTGATACTGATTATAAAATTTCTCTTTGTTGGTATGCCACGAAGACGCTATTTTTGGATAAAACGACGTTGTGATTGCACCGGCAATAAAATACCAGGTTTCTGATAAACGTAGTGCAGCTCCATAAAGTCCTAATTCCTTACTTGTAGACATCGCTTCGAGCATAAACTGATCCACCCGCATGTAAACAAATACAAAAAATTCGGTAAACATGATTGGCCATGCCACAATAACTAATTGTTGGATGAACCCAAGTTTAATGTTTTTTCGTATGTTGAAAAATATTGATGCTATTTTTTTTTGATAGATTACAATTATAAGGATGTATGCAATAGATAACTCTACTATATTAATAATAATCAAAAAAAATATACTTTCTCGAGCGATTAATGCGTACGTACGAAGAATGGATGCGATTGCAAAAGCAATCAATTTGATTATTACCGATGTTTTAGCTTTCGTTTGTGACTGAAAATATGTTTCTATCACATCCGAACTTTGTAAAATAAGAACTAAGCTGGTAAAGTTTATTAGTTGAAACAATACTGTCTTTTCGCTGTTTAGAACGTAGTTGAGACTACAGCTCGCTATATACGCAAGTGTTCCCATCACTAATTTTATTAACAAGCCTGTTTGTACTAATTGGTGTTGCTTTTCCGGATCATTGTTGGCAGACACAAAGTCAACAATTAGTGTATTAGTGAGACCAAATCCCGCAACTGATACGAAAATAGTTGGGAAAAGCACTGCATAGTTCAATATTCCAAATTCGTCTGGACCCAAGTAGCGCGCAATCCAAACGCTTACAAGCATTCCTACAAGCAAACGAAAGATTTTATCGAAAAAAATCCATCCAATATTAGAGATGATTTTCCACATATCTTTGAGAAACCTATTTTAGGACATGTTGCATTCTCTTACCATCGAATCAGCAATATCTTTCATAGTATAAACAGATTTCCAATTTAGTTTTTGAAATGCTTTTCGCGGATCGGCATGGCCTTCAGCAATATCAGTTGGTCGAAAAAGTGAATTGTCAATCTGTACATGACCTTCCCAGTTTAGCTGTACGGCTTCAAAAACCGAACGAATAAAGTCTCTTAGAGTATGAGTTTGCCCTGTCGCAATGACATAATCGTCTGCAATATCCTGCTGTAGCATTAACCACATAGCTTCCACATAGTCAGGCGCCCAACCCCAGTCACGGGCAATGTCGATATTACCCAAAATAAGCTTTTCGACACTCCCATTGGCAATTCTACAGGCCGTAGAAACTATTTTTTGCGTTACAAACCGTTCCGGCCGCAATGGCGATTCGTGGTTAAACAAAATGCCTGTACTAGCATGTAGCTGATAGGCTTCCCTGTAGTTGGCGACCTGCCAGAACGCTGCTGCCTTGGCTACACCATATGGACTTCGTGGACGAAATGGCGTGTATTCGTCAGCCATCAATTTACCGGTATCGCCAAAACACTCGCTCGAACCTGCATTGTAAAAACGAATGGGCAGCTCACTGAATCGAATGGCTTCTAGCAGATTTAGCGTTCCCACACTGATACTGTCCAGCGTTTCGACCGGCTGCTCAAACGAAAGACTTACCGAACTTTGTCCAGCGAGATTATACAGCTCATCGGGCCTGACTCTCAAAATTGTCTGTAGAACGGAACGAAAATCATTTATGCTGATTGATACCAGTTTGACGCGTTTGTCGATGTTCAACCGCTTTAGATTGGTGAAAGATGACATTTGTGCATCCCTCGATCCGCCGTACACTTCGTACCCTTTATCGAGCAGTAGTTTGGCTAGATAAGCGCCATCCTGTCCAGATACACCACATATCAACACCTTCTTCATGCTAAGAGACTACAGTTTTAAACGGATAAGCACGGATAAGCTGTACTAACATCATCAGTGATACAGCGGTAATTACGAAACCAAGTATGATTATCGTTCGCTTCGGGCCACTTTTTTGGAGAGGTACAGCGGCAGGCTCCAGCGTTTTGAAGACTGGAGTCTCTTCCTGCACCTTAATTCTGGCTTGTTCCAGTTGCTTCGACAATTCGTTGTACACCGATTGAGCCAGCAGGTAATCGGCCTGTAAACGCTGCTCTTCTATTCTGGCCGTGTTTAGATATACCGCCCTGTTGTTGTCGCGGTAATTCGACAGCGCGTATTCGGTTGTTTGGTAGCGCTTATTGGCCTCTGCAACTTGCTGACGTAAAAAGCTTACTTGCTGACGCGCCTTTTCGGTTCGGTAAGTTGTAATGTAGTTTGTCAGGTAATCAAGCGATTTTTTTACCACTGTTGCAGCGACAAATGCTTCCTGTTCGGTGGCCGATATAACCAGAATTCCTGTCTTTTTATCGTATACGGCGTTGATATTCGACTGCACTCCTTTGATCAACTCGTTTTGCTCCTCCGTTACTTCAATAAATTGGGGCTGGCTCTTGATATTATTCGTTGTCTTGTTCGCTGACTTTTTACTCGTGCTTAATATACCACTGTACCAGTTTTGGCCAATCTCGCCCATGTAAACATCTAATAATAGTCGTTTGCTCAGCTTAGGCGAGTAAACAGGCTGTCTTAGTAGATAAAGAGCGAATGGAATACTTTGCAGGATATTTGGATACAGATCAGGACGGATAGCGTCCTGACTACTCAGATTATCAATATTAATACCTGCCAAACCTGCCAAGGAGCCAAATCCTCCCAGACCACCCGCTCCTTTTGCCTGTATTTCCGGCATAACAGAAACCTGTGCCGTGTAAACATTTGGTTTTGAAAAAGCGTATAAGGAGCCAATCATCAAGCCAACAAGTCCACTGAGAAGGATTCGTCGGCGATTATCCCGTAAGAACCTGATTATATCCGATACACGAATTTCTAACGCGCCTTCACTCTCCTGTCTTTGTTGATAACGTTCCGTTACGGGCATACAAACTCTCGATTATCGAAGTAACAGATTAGCTAAAGCAAGCGATACTGTTGTCAATAACGACAGTATACCAATTCGTTCGGCAGGGGTGATTCTGTTTTCATCAATTGGCTTGAATGGCACAATAACGGTGGAACCCGGCTCAACTTTCGGTCGTAGGCGGAGGAACAAAAAGTGGTGTGTGCGATCTTTGCGGCCGTTGGGGTAGATCACGTAGGCTTTGCCGCCACGGGCATTGTCGGTGATGCCACCCGCTTCGCTGATATAGTCGTTAAAGTCGTAACTGCTTTTGTAACTGGTAACAGATGGGTTCAATACAGCTCCCTGTATATCGACAGTTTCCGAACGGCGGGGAATGTACAGTGTATCTCCGCTTTTGAGCAGCAGGTTACTCTCGGCTGTACTGTCGTTCAGAATCGTTTGCAGGTCGTTGCCGATGATCTCGCCGTTGCGAATATACTGCGCCCCCGCCAAATAAGCCTCTGGTCTGAGACCACCCGCCCGCTGAATCAGATCGGAGATACGTTCGCGTCGGGTAACGATGGCGTAGTTGCCGGGTTGCATGATTTCGCCGTATACATTGACCTGCCGCTGTGCTTCGTAGTTGGCCGACGTTCTGACATACACAATATCGAACGGTTCCAGTTTGAAGCTGTAAGCAGGGCTCCCCGGCACAATCCGCAGATTCGGGTCAATAGCAAACTGGTATTTCTCCAACGTCGTTGTGCGAATACCGGCTGAGTCACTACGTATACGACGAGCCACTTCGATCAGATTGGGTTTGGCCCCCTCCTGGAAACCGCCAGCCTGAGCAATTAAGTCACCGATGCCCATGTTGTTAATAAAATTAACCGTATCGGGTCTGTTGATTGCTCCCTCTACAGTAACGTAATATCGCTCACGCAGATCACGGATCGACAGCACCGTAACACTATCCTGCCGCAGCAAGGGTATATCGTTTTCTTCACCCCGCATCAGCTTGCCCAGATCAAACGAGATGCTTTCGACGTCCATGTCCGGCCGTTCGCGAATGATGATGGCACGATTCATAAACGCATCTTTCTGAAGACCATCGGCACGGCGGATAAGCTGCTTAACCGTTTCCAGACCGGGTTCAAGCGCGTAATCACCCGGCCGCATAACCGCCCCGGCGATTTGTATGCGGTTTTCGTATCGCTCCAGAATCTTACCAACAATATACCGGTCACCCTGCTTCGGAACGAACTGAGCCAGCTGATCTTCGGCAACATTCATGATCTGCCGTTCCCGTGTTGTATTACGGCGCAATGTGATCGATGCCCGGTACGCTTCGTCGGAGAAACCGCCTGCGAAACCTAACACTGTTTTCAGGGTTTCACCAGGCAGTACCTCAAAAATCGCGGGCCGCCGAACCTCCCCCGTCATGGTCACACGCGTATCGTAGTCGGCTACCCGAATCACATCCTGATCCTGCAGACGGACATTGTCACGCTGATCGGCGCGCAGGATGAAATCGTAGAGGTCAATGGTACGAACGACCCGGTTGCCCCGAATGATGTTGATCTTGCGGAATGATCCCGTTTCGGGATTTGGTCCACCCGCCAGATACAGCGCGTTAAATGCCGATCCCAGCGAGGATATCGTATACGTTCCCGGACGAACAACTTCCCCAACCAGCGTAACCCGTATGCTCCGGATATTGGTAAGGGCCACGTCAGCCGTGGTTCCGCTACCCGCCACCCCCAGGCCCTGATAACCCGCTTTCCGTAGTCGGGCAATAATTCGCTGTTCGGCCTGCTCAATGCTTAGCCCCGCAACATAGATCGGGGTGACGTTGGGTACTTTGACGGTTCCCTCCGGTGATACTTTCAGTTGAAAGTTATCGGACGAGGCCCCGGCAATATCAATGCTAATTTCGTCGTCGGGCCCAACGACATAATTACGTGGCGTTGCAATACGGAGATTTGGCTCAAACGACAGACTGGCATTCTCGAAAAGCGACGCACCAAATACTTTCAATCGCTTCGTCGTGTCACGCTGCCGGGTCAGGTCCAGTGAATCGAACCGTTGCGACAGGTCGCCGGGTAACCTGCGCCCAGCGTTTGTTCCCACCTGCCCATTACCAGTAATACCCGTCTGACTATTCGGGCGGCTTCCCTGTGAGCGTATGGTGGTGATGCGCTTCCGCATTTTGGCAATATCATCGAGTGTATAGCCCTGCGACATAGCGGCCTGCTCAATCTGAAATTCATTCATTCCGCTGGACTCCGCCCGGCGGTAAAATGCTTCAACCTGTTCGTCGCTCAACTGGTCGACACGTGATGGCGTTTTCTGCTGTGCGTATACGTCCGTAACCGCAACAAGCATGAAACAGGTAATCGCAACGCGCAGATACTGGACAAAAAGTGTAACGAATGACAATTTGTCGGTAGTGAACATGAATGCTGGCCCTTGGGCCTAAAATTGATTTGCAAAAGTAATGGATTACACCCAAAACGTGCTAGCCCGTGGATAAGGTATAGCGCGTCTACTGGTGGTTTTGCGGTAGTACGGGCTTTATCCACTACTTTTGTGCCAAAATTAATTGCTTATCAGACACGGTCATAAACTCTTTTTTGCCGTTCTGACCGTTATATAGTGTACGATACCAGCGTACCGACAACTGACTTTTTGACTAACGACTCTAACTTAAATGATCAACCTGATCGCTAAATTCTTTGGTACCAAGTCGCAGCGGGACATCAAAGAACTACTTCCTTACGTCGAGAAGGTCAATGCCGAATTTGTTCGGCTGAAAGACATTTCAAACGACGAACTGCGCCAGGCATCGGCTGAACTGAAAGCACAGATCGCCGATGAGTTAGCGGGCATCGACAGCCAGCTGGCCGACCTGAACGAGCAGGCATCCCATCCCGACGTTGACGTCAACGAGAAGGAGCGGCTGTTCAACCAGATCGATAAACTCGAAGCCGACCGGAATACGGAGCTGGAGCAGGTGCTGCTGGCCATTCTTCCCCGGGCGTTTGCTGTGGTGAAAGAAACGGCACGACGGTATTCGACTAACGACCAACTGACGGTGACGGCTACCGATTTCGACCGCGAGATAGCTACGCGCAAGAAAAACGTTGTGATCGACGGTGAGCTGGCTCACTGGGCCAATCAATGGGATGCGGCCGGTACACTCATCAAGTGGGATATGATTCACTACGATGTCCAGATCATCGGTGGCGTCGTATTGCACCAGGGCAAGATTGCCGAGATGGCAACGGGTGAGGGTAAAACGCTGGTCGCTACGTTCCCGTCGTTCCTGAACGGTTTAGCCGGGCGGGGGGTACATATCGTGACGGTCAATGACTATCTCGCCAAGCGTGACTCCGAGTGGATGGCTCCGCTGTTCGAGTTCCACGGCATGCGCGTCGATTGTATCGATAAGCATCAGCCTAACTCGCCCCAGCGGAAGCAGGCGTATCTGGCCGACATCACCTACGGCACCAACAACGAATTTGGCTTCGACTATCTGCGCGATAACATGGCCCGCGAAACGGGTGAACTGGTGCAGCGCAAGCATCATTACGCTATGGTCGATGAAGTTGACTCCGTTCTGATCGATGACGCCCGGACGCCCCTTATCATCAGTGGCCCGGTGCCGCGTGGTGATGAACAGGATTATATCGAATTGAAACCACGGGTAGCCCGGGTGGTCGAAGCGCAGCGTAAACTGGTGTACGACTTTCTCAACGACGCTAAAAAGAAAATTGCGGCCGGCGACGAGAAAGACGGCGGGGTATCGCTGTTCCGGGCTTTTCGCGGGTTGCCCAAACACAAGCCGCTGATCAAGTACCTCAGTGAAACGGGTAACAAAGCACTGCTCCAGAAAACGGAGTCGATCTATCTGGCCGAAAACCAGAAGCTGATGCCCGAGGCTGATTCGCCCCTTTACTTCACCATCGACGAGCGTAACAACAGCATCGACCTGACGGAGAAAGGCATCGACTACATCACGGGTTCGGGTGAAGATCCCAACTTCTTTATCCTGCCCGACCTGTCGATTGATCTGAACGTCATCGACAAGAGTGGCGACCTGACGGAGCCAGAGAAAATTCTGCACAAGGAAGGCGTGGTACGCGATTATGCTGTCAAGACGCAGCGCATCAACACCGTCAACCAGTTGCTGAAAGCGTACTGTCTGTTTGAACGCGACACCGAGTACGTCATTATGGACGGTAAGGTGAAAATCGTGGATGAGCAGACGGGCCGGATTATGGAAGGTCGCCGGTGGTCGGATGGGCTGCACCAGGCCGTCGAAGCGAAGGAAAACGTCAAGGTCGAAGACGCCACGCAGACTTACGCAACGGTAACGCTCCAGAACTATTTCCGGATGTACCACAAACGGGCCGGTATGACCGGTACGGCCGAAACGGAAGCATCGGAATTCTGGCAGATTTATAAAATGGACGTGGTGGTCATACCAACCAACCGTGTCATTAGTCGGCAGGATGAGGAGGATAAGGTGTACCGTTCGGTGCGTGAGAAATACAACGCCGTTGTCGACGAAATTACCGCGCTGGTCGAAAAAGGGCGGCCGGTACTGGTCGGTACGACGTCGGTTGAGAACTCCGAACTGCTGAGTCGGTTGCTAACACTGCGCAAGATTCAGCACCAGGTACTGAACGCCAAATACCACCAGCGCGAAGCTGAGATTGTTGCCTCAGCGGGTCAGCCGGGGACGGTGACGATTGCGACCAACATGGCTGGTCGGGGTACGGATATTAAGCTGACGCCCGAATCGAAAACAGCGGGTGGACTGGCTATTATTGGTACCGAACGGCACGAATCGCGTCGGGTCGACCGGCAGTTACGTGGTCGGGCCGGTCGTCAGGGCGACCCCGGTACGTCGCAGTTCTTTGTGTCGCTGGAAGATAGCCTGATGCGTTTGTTCGGTTCCGACCGGATCGCGAAAGTGATGGACCGCATGGGGCTGGAAGAAGGCGAAGTCATTCAGCACTCGATGATTACCAAGTCGATCGAGCGGGCGCAGAAGAAAGTCGAAGAAAACAACTTCGGTATTCGGAAGCGGCTGCTGGAATACGACGACGTGATGAACTACCAGCGCGAAGCGATCTACAAGCGTCGTCGCAACGCGCTGTTTGGCGACCGCCTGCCGCTCGACATCGCCAACACGATGTATGACGTGGTGGAAGAAACCGTCAACAACGCCGAGGGAAACATCGATGAGATCAACCTGCAACTGCTGACAACGCTGGGTCTGGAGTCGACCCTGACCGAGAGCGATTTCAACCGGATGAAAAAACCGGACGTCGTTCGGCATCTATACGATCAGGCCGAAGCACAGTACGCCGAGAAGAATCAGGCCATCGCCGACAAAGCACTACCTGTACTGACGCAGGTACTGGACGAGCAGGGCCACATGATCCGTAACATCGTTGTGCCGTTTACAGATGGTATGCACGAGTTGCAGATTGTGGCGGATCTGCGCAAAGCCGTCGATGGCGGTGGGCGTGATCTGGTCATGGAAATGGAAAAAGCCGTGACGCTATCGGTAATCGACCAGGAATGGAAGGAGCACCTGCGCGAAATGGACGACCTGAAACAGTCGGTGCAAAACGCGGTGTTCGAGCAGAAAGACCCGTTGCTGGTCTACAAATTCGAGTCGGTCGAACTGTTCAAACGCTTCCTGAATAAAGTGAATTTCGACACGATCAGCTTCCTGACCAAAGCCGACATTCCGGCGCAGCAGGAAGCGGAGATACACGAGGAAATTCGTCAGGCACCGACCAATCCGCGTCCGGCTCCGCAACCTGAGTTGCACACGAACATGGAGGATTTCGACGACGATCACCTGGCTACGGGTCCCGAAGAGTATGCCCGGCGGATGGCTGAGAACAACGCAATGGGCGCTGGTGCCCCGCCGATGCCCCCTCAGGCACCGACCCGCGTGGTGAAAGTTGACCGGAACGCCCGCGTCAGCGTGCAGTACGCCGACGGTTCGGTGAAGCGCGATGTGAAATTCAAAACGGTTGAAAACGACGTCGTCAGTGGTAAGGCCATGCTGATCGAGTAGCCGGTAAAGCCCTTGTAAAAATGCCCATCGGATGGTACATTCGATGGGCATTTTTTGGTTAACAGCCCAGCTATGATGCTTCCTTTTCTCTCGCTTTACTGGCTGTTCATCAACTGGTTTTCTTCTACAGTCACCGATCCAATCCGCCTTCAGCCGACTCCGTTACCCTTTGCGCCAACCGGCTTTTACATCAGTACCGTTACCGATCAGCGGTCCGAACGAGGCCCGGCCATCCGGCTCGTGTTAGCTCCCGATCAGTCGGCGCAGGTGGTTGATCTGGCGGGGGGACTAACGGGGGGTATCCGCGAATTTGTCCTTCGGTCGCTCCGCCATGACCAGAAACTGCGCCCGATAGCCATGCGACTGGTGCAGGTCAAACTCACGGAGACAGCATCGGGCAATCGGGTATCGGGGCAGTTTACCGCAACGATTGCGTTTGATCTGCTCGGCAAAAACGACGACGATTCTGAAACCAGCACCCGGCTGACAACGTACCGGGGCGGAGCCAGCTATACGCGACCGGTGGGGCAGACGGCAGTCGTTGAACAGACAATCCGGCAATCGCTGACGGCTTCGCTACGGAGCCTGAACGAGTACATGAAGCGGGAGATCGACCGCAACGAAAAACTGGCCACCAGTCTGCGGGTCGTGTTTACCGATGACAGCCGCATCACCAGCGACGACACCGTTCATTACAACGCCACCCGACCGCTTACCTGGGCTGATTTCCAGGCACGTCCCCGGTCGGGTAGTCACTATGCCGCCGAAGTGTTCACCAGTTTCGCCTACGAAGGCCGTAGCACCGTCGAAAATGGCATTATTACTGCCCAGATACTGGCGAAGGCATATATGCTGAAAAATTCGTCGTGGGTGCGGAGCGATGCCATGAACGCGTACGCACTCAACCACGAGCAGCGCCATTTCGACATTGCCCGACTGATCCTCGAGCGGTTTAAACGGAAGCTGACGCCAGAAAAATTGACGCTGGCCGATTACAACAGCGAAATTCAGTACCAGTTTATCGAGTCGTTCCGGGAAATGAACCAGCTACAGACACAGTACGACAATGACACCCGGCACGGTATCGATCAGCTCAGTCAGGCGCAGTGGAACGTAAAAATTGACACCGAACTGCGCAGCTACGGCATTCCACGCTAAGCGACATCTATTTCCAGTCGATGAAGAAAACGCGTATTCTGCACGTTAGCACCGCCCACCCCGCAACCGACCCCCGGCTGGCAAACCGGGTGATACCGAGTCTGACCGCCGACTACGAACTGATCGCCTTGCTACCCGCCCTGCCGAAAACGGCTGGTCCGGCCAATGCCCGGACGATCTGGCTCCCCTACGCCCAGCGCTTACCGATTCGCTTGCTGCTGGCTCATCCGCTGGTGTTGTTCTACGCGCTCTGGCTGCGTCCATCGCTGCTTCATATTTACGACCCTGAACTACTGCCGGTAGCCCGATTGATTCAGTGGCTGCTAGCCATTCCGGTTATGTACGAGGTACACGAGAATCTGTACCGGAAACTGGATCAGAAAACACGCTTACAGGGTCCCTGGCTGGTACGGCAGTTCCTGCGTTTCGACGCGATGGCGCAACGGCATTTTCACCTCATCTTTACCGAACACGGCTACCTCGACACCTACAAAAACCTACGCTATTCCCCGGTTATCGTTTACAATTACCCTGAACTGGCTTTCCTGGATACGTTTCGACGTCCCTACGCCCCGAATGCGGTAGCGCCTGAGTTTTTCTATATCGGTCTGATTAGTTTCGAGCGGGCATTCGACACGCTGGTAGCCGCGCTGGCTCAATTAAAAAGTCAGGTTTCAACGTTTACAGTACACCTGTTTGGCCGACGAACGTTCAGTGATGCGGTCATGACTCAACTCCCCGGTTTCGACACGGTACGCAGTAACCTGCGGTTTTACGGCTACACCCGACAGGCGGACGCATTGCCCAAAGCTGCCCACGCAACGGCGGGACTGGCCCTGCTCAAACCCGTCGGCGATTACCCGGAATCCTATCCGACGAAGCTGTTTGAATACATGGCACTGGGGTTACCGGTCATCACCGCCAATTTTCCGTTGTACCAGGCCATCGTTGACAAATACCGGTGTGGTTTCTGCGTCGATACAACCGATGCTGACCAGATCGCTCAGGCATTGCAGTATATGATTAAGCACCCCGATGAGGCCCGGGCTATGGGCGCACGCGGCCGACTGGCGATAGAAACTGAGTACAACTGGGAAAGCGAAGCGCGGAAACTACGTACACTTTACAAAACAGTTCTGGCCGCGCACCTGGCTAACAAAGTATAATTTTTTGACGTTAAATTATAGTAAATGAAACATAGTATGGTATTGTTCTAATGAGCAATACCATACTTTCCCGGAAGGATTTAACTTTCGGACTTAAACCCCGACGGGTTACTTTTGCTTTACCTATTTTGGCTAGAATGTATATTCACGCAGTCAGTCATTATCTGCCCACGCAGGTAATCAGTAACGAACACTTTACCGAACTCAATGGACTCTCCAGCGAGTGGATTATTGAGCGAACCGGCATTGAAGAACGCCGGAAAGCCGCTCCCGGCGAGAACACGAATACCATGACGCTTGAGGTTGTTCGGGCGTTGCAGGCTAAAACTGATCTCGCTACCGTTGACCTGATCGTAGGCGCGACATATACACCTTACGACACGATTGTTTCACTGGCCCACGAAGCGCAGCACGAACTCGGCATCGCCGATATTCCAGTTGTCTCGATCTCAACGGCCTGCTCATCGCTTATCAACGCCATTGAGGTTGTAGAAGGCTACTTCGCGCTCAACAAAGCAACGCGGGCACTGGTTATCGTCAGCGAGCACAACACGGCCTACAACAACGATAAAGATACCATCTCGGGTCACCTCTGGGGCGACGGTGCAGCGGCTATGCTGATCACGAAGGAGCGACAAAGCGACAACGATTTCGAAATCAAAGCCCTGCTGACGGGTGGTGCTGCCCATACCGCCAAGGCGACGACGGCTGTGGTACTGAAGCCAATTGATGGGGGTGTAGTCATGCCCGCTGGTCGTGATGTGTTCATCAATGCCTGCCAGTATATGCCAAAGGCCAGCCTGCAGGTGCTCGACCGTTGCGGACTAACACTGGACGACGTCGATTATGTATTGCCACACCAGGCAAACCTGCGTATTTCCCGCAACGTGATGAATACGCTTAATTTGCCGGAGGAAAAGCTGATCTCCAACATTCAGCGGTACGGCAATACGGGCTGCGCGGGTTGCGGCATTGCCCTGTCCGAGCAGTGGGACACGTTTAAGAAGGGGGAGCACATCGTCATCACGGTCTTCGGCGGAGGGTATTCCTACGGGGCTATGGTGATCGAAGCGTAACCTATAATTGACATAAAAAAGGGAGCCCCTGACGTCAGGGGCTCCCTTTTTGTGTAATTCGCGCGTCAGCTTACTGCGCCGTACCGGTCCAGGTGTTGTTTTTCTCGTTGACGTCCGGCAACTTTTCGTCGGGGTCGAGCACGACCGATTTAACGGACGACGTCGAGTTGTAGCGGAACGTCCACGTAGCACCGCGCTGCCAGATTTCCACCGGCAGATTTACCCGGCCTTTCTTACCGTTTTCCTCCGTCACCTCAAGCGTAGCCGGCATGGCCAGCCGGTCGAGGTTTTCGATCGAGATCAGTGATCCTTTCGAAGCCGATCCGTCGACGTAGCGGACGTCTTTTACGGATTGATCGAGCTTCCAGGTTTCGTAGAACCACCCTTTCCAGAACCAGCCGAGGTCTTCGCCAGCCGCATTTTCTATGCTGCGGAAAAAATCCTGCGGGGTCGGATGCTTGAACGCCCACTGATCTACATACTTCCTGAAGGCGTAGTCGAAACGTTCCGGCCCCAGAATCGATTCGCGCAACAGTTTGAGCCCTATACCGGGCTTGTAGTACGCCAGAATACCCAGCGCGCGGGGCTGCTGCACGTCGGGGATGGTCATGATTGGCTCAGCCGGGTAGTATAGTGCCGGTGCAAGGTCATGCATCGTGCCGCGCTCATTGTTGTATTCGCCGTTGTTGAAATTAGCCGTCGACAGGGTGTTGATAAAGGTATTGAACCCTTCGTCCATCCACGGAAACTTACGCTCATTGCTACCCACAATCATTGGGAACCAGTTATGGCCGAATTCGTGGTCGGTCACGTTCCAGAGCGAGCCTTTCTTGTCTTTGTGGTCACAGAATACGATGCCCGGATACTCCATCCCGCCAACGATACCGGCGACATTGGTTGCTACAGGGTATGAATACTCGTACAGGTACTTCGAGTAAAATTCGATACAACCTTTCACATATTCTGTCGAGCGATTCCACGAATCGTCGGTTGCACTTTCAGCCGGATATACCGATTGCGCCAGTGCCGTTTTGCTGCTGGGCAGGTTGATACGGGCTGCGTCCCAAACAAACGCTTTCGACGAGGCCCAGGCTACATCACGCGTGTTCTGGCACCGGAACCGCCATGTCAGCGTACCCGACTGCTTCGGCCGCGTGTTGGGGTTCGTCACGTCGTTCTTGCCCCGGATGATAACCGTTTTGTCGCTGCGGGATGCCTGCGCCAGCCGTTTTACTTCATCGCTTGTTAGTACGTCGTTGGGATTCAGCAGTTCGCCCGACCCTGTTACGATATGGTCCCAGGGCACGGTAACGGCGTATTCGTAGTCGCCGTAATCGAGGTAAAACTCGCCAGCACCCAGGTACGGCAGCACATTCCAGCCCTGTACGTCATCGTACACGCACATGCGGGGGTACCACTGCGCGATTTCGTAGACGATACCATCCCGGCGCTGTAACTGCCCCATCCGGTCGGAGCCGTATTCAGGAATGGCAAACGAGTACGCGATTTTCACTTTTACTACGTCGCCACCGGGTTTCACCGGCTCGGCCAGCCGAACCTGCATCCGGGTATCGGTAACGGTGTAGGACACCGCAGCAAACTTGCTCTTACCCTGTTCGACCTGCACACTTTTAAGCGTCACGCCCCCGGCAAAGCTTTGATTGCCGAACCGACCACCCGTAACCGGCGTCGTTTTCGTGGCCCGCGACGAATCAGCAAAAGCGTTCTGATCGAGTTGCAGCCACAGGTAATTGAGCGACTCCGGGGAGTTGTTCTTATACGTGATCGTTACTTCTCCCGAAATGGTTTTCTGCTGGTCGTCCAGTGTAACACCGATCTGATAATCGGCCCGGTTTTGCCAGTAGCGGGGGCCGGGAGCACCACTACCCGCCCGAAATTCAGTGCCCGGCTGCATATTGAACAGCGGGTTGAAGAGGGTCAGCGGATCATACCTGGTTGATGGAGTCGAAGCTGGGGGCGTTTGCGCCGAAGCCGTCAGGCTCAGCAGGCATAAACCCAACCAGAGTTTGTTCTTGTTCATGAATTGATTGAAACTAAAGTATGCAAACAAATAACGGAAGAAGCCGCTAGGCCAACACTACCGCCGGGGTACATTTCTTTCCGGCTGATCGGGAAAAAGAACGGGCACGACCGTCACAACGACAGGGGCAACTCTACCCCGTGGTGAATGAGCAGGAAGGCGAACAGACCGATCCAGAGGATGTCGATAAAATGCCAGTAGAGCGTCAGCAACCGAATTTTCAGCTGATTAGGCGGGTTGACACTGTACACGAACGAGTCGACGTAAGGGCGTCGGCGGAGGGCTTCCGTTAAGGCGATGCCGAGCAGAATCAGGCCGACCAGAATATGCAGTAGATGAACACCCGACAGGATATACACAAAGCCACCCGCCGGGTTACCTTCCAGTTTCACACCCGCCCGAATCATCTGCCGCCAGCCCCACGCCTGCAAAATCATAAACAGCAATCCGAGGATCAGTGTCGTGCCCAGATTCGTACGGTAACTGCCAAACCGTTCGTGGCGAAAGGCTTGACCAGCATTGTGCATCGTCAGGCTACTGAGCATAATGACAACGGTACTGATCAGAAAGACGGTCGGTAGCTTCACATCCGCCCAGCCGGGGCCTTCCTGACGGACAATGTAAGCGCCCAGCAGAATCGTAAACAGCATGACACTGCTGGCGATACCCAGCCAGACCATAAAGCGGAACGGCTCCCGCCGTTTCGTGACAATGTTACTCATCAGAACAGATTGAGTGGCCTGCGCAGGTTTGCAAGTTGAACCGAATCGGCTCAATGACAGGCTTAAAGCTTACCCTGCCAAACGCGGTATTGGGCAAATTGGTTTAGGTCGGCGGGCGGGGCATTAAAAATCCCATAGATCGTCGATCCGGACCCACTCATACTGGCATACACCGCCCCGGACGCGTACAGCTGCGCTTTCAACGCCGATAATAGTGGATAAGAGGGAAAAAGGCTGGTTTCGAAGTCGTTCCGAACCGTATCGCGCCAGGTGTCGACGGGCTGTGTCAGCAGATCGATCAGGGGCGTCTCCGGCTGTCGAGGACGTATACGGGCATACGCTTCGACGGTCGAAATGGCCAGATTCGGGTAAACCAGCACGATGTAATAGCCTGCCAGCGAGACTTCTATCTCCGCAAATACGTCGCCTTTTTCGACGCAGTACACGGGCCGGTTCTGAATAAAAAAAGCACAGTCGCTACCCAACCGACGAGCGTAGTCTTCAAGCTGATTCGTGGGTATACCGAGCGCGAAACGGTCGTTGAGCAGGCGCAGGGTAAAGGCAGCATCCGCCGATCCTCCGCCCAGCCCGGCCCCGATCGGTACGTTTTTTTGCAGATGGATATGCACCGGTGGCAACACGAAATCAGCCCGGACTAACTCGTAGGCCTTTACGCACAGGTTCTGCGCCGGATCGCCGGGGATAGCCAATCCCGTACTACTGAACGCCAGCGTGGGGGCGGGTATCAGTTCGAGCGCGTCGGCCCAGCCGACCGGGTAAAAGCAGGACTGGAGATTGTGAAAGCCGTCGGGCCGTTTATCGGTAATCAACAGCCCCAGATTGATCTTTGCGTTTGGAAACGTAACCATGGTACAAAGGTATCATTAGCCTTTATACGGCACGGGGCACCGACTTAAAACCCGGCGCAGGCTGCGTCGTCACTTACTTGATTTCCACGACCCGAAATTCGGTTCGCCGGTTGCGCTGGTGCTCGGCTTCCGTACAGATTACCCCATCGACGCAGTTATTGACCGGAGCCGATTCGCCCATACCCCGTGCCAGAATCCGACGACGGCTGATACCACGTGAGCTAAGGTAATTGGCGACCGAGTTGGCCCGTTGCGTCGACAGAATCTTGTTACGTCCGGCATCGCCCCTACTGTCGGTGTGCGACCGGATTTCGATAATCAGCGACGGGTATTGCTGCATGGTAGCCACCAGCCGGTCGAGTTCACGGCTTGCGTCAGGACTCAGTGAGAAGCGGTCAGGCTCGTAGTAAATATTATCCATCGTGATGACGTCGCCCACACTAAGCATGTTCAGATCGGCCGATACTTCGCGCGGTTTTTCTTTCTTCGGCAGGCGTTTGATCTTGCTGGTATTGGTGCCAAACGTGCGTTTAGACGCCGTCAGCGTATAATCGCAGCCCGGCACAAGATCGAACGAGTACTGGCCATTGATTGTAGTGACTATCTCTCGTACGTGCTTGTCGCACTCGTTCCGCAGCTGCACGCGAACACCACTGATGGGTCGGCGATCTTTCTCGCTGAGCACTACCCCCCGCACCCGATTCACAGTCACGACAACCGAGTTGGTCACGTTGACCGAACGTGTACTGACCGTGTCGATCATAGGGGTCGGCTTGCTTAGTCCGATTTCCAGCCGCGACGGCTGATCGTCGGTCAGGTAGCGGGTGTTGAATCCTATGGTATTGCTGACATACCCATCGCGGCTAACCTCAAACATAAAATCGGCGCTGCGTTCCAGACAAAACCGGACAATACCGCTACTATCGGCACGGAGCGTCTGATCGCTGCGGCCCTCCGCCCGTGACCGGACCAGTACCGTTACGCTGTCGAGCGACGTATCCGTTTCGGTGTCGTAGATACGCACGGTCAGGTCGCGGCAGTCGTACAGCGAACTTTGCCGGACAAACCGAAGGATATCGTCATTACCGTCGCGCCGGTTTGAACTGAAGTACCCACCCGTACGAGTTGCGTCGGTAATGAGTCCAAAATCATCCTGTGGCGAATTGATCGGCGCGTCGAGGTGGTCAATCGTCCGTGCCGCAACCCCGTTTATCAGTGTAGCGAAGAAGATATCCAGTCCGCCCAGTCCCTGCCGCCCATCCGACGCGAAGTACAGATTCCCGGCTTCATCGACGAACGGAAACAACTCGTTTCCGGTACTATTAACCGTTTCGCCCAAATTCTCCGGTTGTCCCCAGCGCCCATTGACCGAACGGGCTACGTATAAGTCTGTACCGCCGAAGCCACCCGGCATATCCGACACAAAATACAGCCGCTGTCCGTCACGGCTGAGCGTGGGATGCCCCACCGAATACCGATCACTGTTGAACGGCATCTCTTCCACGTCGACCCAGGTGCCGTTCTGCTGTCGGGCGGTGTACAGTTTTAGCCGGGTTACGACTGTGCTGTCTTTCGGTCCGCGCCGGATAGACTCGTCGTTGCGGGTAAAAATAATGCGTGATCCATCGGCACTGAATGTGGCTGGCCCCTCCTGATAGCGGCTGTTGATCGACTTGTCGAACCGCCGGGCTTCGTTGACGGGGTGCCCTTCGTAGCCAAGTCCATTGGCAATAGTGATGCCGCCTTCAAAACCCGGTACCGTACGCGAATCATTAGCCGTTGGTCGGGTATAGGCATCCGTTCCCAGCATCCGTTCCGACTTCACCCGTTGACTGGGCTGGGTTACTTCCTGTCCGTTGCTGCCAATTATCGTCGTAGCGGGCAGGTTATTGCGGTCAGGTGCGTAGAGCAAGTCCAGAAATCCGGCTCCGCCCCCTTTGCCTTTAACCGTTGTGCCACCCTGCGTACCAGCTACATAGACCAGTCCATTCTGAAAAAAGGCCGGACTAAATTCTTCGCCGGGCGTATCGAGCGCCAGGTACTCGATTCGGTAAGCAACGCTACCCCGACGTCCATCGACCCCGCCGTTGATACCCGATGGGCGGGCGGCTTTTTGCGTTGTGGCCAGACTGTCCTGCATCCGCAGGTACGCTTCATATTGCCGTTGGGCATCCTGAAACTTTCCGTTCCCGGCCAACGTCTGCGCGTAATACAGCATCTGACGAATGTCGGTATTCTTACCACTATCGATCAATTGACGGTATATCCGCTCGGCCTTGGCCCCATCCCCTACCTGCCGGTATGCCTGCGCCAGTTGAGTTTGCGCCCGTAACTGCTGCCCAGGTGTCAGCCGGTTAGGTGTGCCGGTAAGCAGTTGTGTATAGGTATCGATAGCCCGCCCGTATGCTTTCCAGGCCAGCATCCGGTCAGCCTGGAGCAGCAGCGAATCTGTTTGCGCGAGCACCGGTCCACTGCTTAGCAGCAACAGCAGGCCCACGCTCCATCGATATAGTTGTGTTGATGTCTTTGATATCATCGACTTACGTCAGTCAAGTTGCGCGTCAGGCAACCAAATACAGTAGGTGGGATCTTGACAAAATAGTGCCTACGCAGGGCACCAGACGGCTGTTTATCAACCGGAAGGCACAGCTCTTTTGACATTGACTCTATAACCTAGTCACAGCCATTCGCTCAGAATGTGCCGCAGCCATCGCCCCCTGACAGGGCCCGGTCATAGCAATGGTATCCAATCTCGACCAGTCCGTACAGGACCAGCATTAGCAAGCTGTAACAGGGAGTTGCTGAATGGATTCGCCCTTTTTTCAAGCCTGGCAAATTCGTTGGCCCATTCATAAACAACATCACTCAGGGCGTAGTCACGTATATCATTATCAATCGTTTGGGGCACCTTACTCCAGCTAATAAACAGACTTGGCAAGGGGATTAGTATACATAGTCTGGCTACGGTTTTTCGCATGCAGTCGGGTGTGTTGCCCGTTGACCTGTCGAAATTCATGCCATATACCTGTCCCGCCTGATTAGCGTATTTATCCTGCTGTGTGGCGGGTATGTTTCCTCATCATCTGGTCGATTTACCGCTACAAAATGTTGATTCTCCGCTTACTTTTTACAGACCCGGCGGTTCATTAATTGTGCCAACGTACAGCTTCCGGTTGACTTAGCGCAGGACCAGGACGAGACTCTGATAGCCGCCCTGCCTGCATGTCGACCCGGCGGTTGACGGATCGGGGCAACTCGGCCGATTCGTGGGTGACAAACACTACCGTTTTATCAGGCCTGGCATCGAGCAATTGCCGGGCCTGTTCAGCCCGTTGCGCATCCAACGCCTGAAATGGCTCGTCCAGAATAAGCATCGGCGCATTTTTCAACAGTGCCCGAATCAACAGCGTCAAGCGTTGTTCACCCGACGACAACGTGCCAAACGGACGGTCGGCGAGATGACCGATATCGAAGTAAGTAAGCAACGCATCGAGATCATGCAACGCTTCGGTCGACGGGCGGGCTGGCACAACCAATGTGTCGGTCAGACCAGTTAGCCCCACCTGTCGGGCGGTCAGGTGGCGGGGGAAGTACAAGTGCAGTTCGGGCGAAACAAAGCCAATCCGGCGTTTAACGTCCCAGATACTCGTACCGGGTTTCCCGCGTCGGTGATCGAATACATCGACCTGATTGGCGTATGCCTGCGGATGATCCCCGTACAGCATACTCAGCAAAATTGACTTACCAGCCCCGTTATGGCCAAGCAACGCCCACCGTTCGCCAGCCCTCACCGTCCAGCTAACCGAGTCGAGCAGCCGTTTTTCGCCGTATTTCACCGTTACGTCCGTCAGTCGGAAAGCGTCGATGAAATCGGCCGGTTGTGATGGGGTATGCAGCGTAGGCACTGATCGATTTGGCAGCGGAATCGGCGGTGTTACAAATTCAGCGACCGGACCGGCGTACATGACCTGACCGCTGTCGAGTGCCAGTACATGCGTCACAAACTCGGGTATATGATTCGCATCGGCGACCAGCATCAGCGGCTGTCCAGCCTGAACAAGCTCGTTTAGCCAGACCGTCAGTTCACTGCGAAAATGAGCGTCGAGCCCCACAAACGGATTGTCGAGCAGCAACATGGCTGGATGCTGTAGCAATGCTTTGGCAATGCGGGCTTTACGGGTCTGTCCGTTAGAAAGTTTCAAAAACTCAATATCGAGCAGCGATTCGATGCCCATGCGCAGAATGAGCGATTTCGTAGCATCCGGCTGATCAGTGCCAGTTGGCTTCAGATACTGGCGCAACGTCAGCGCAGCCTGCCCGTCCTGACTATCGCTCAACGTCGCCTGGTAGCGCTGCTGGTAGAAGTGGCGCGTGTAGGAAAACTGGTGCGATTCCTCCCGGAAAGAAACCAGCACCGACGGCGTACGAACCGGTACCTGCTCACGTGTCGTTGCCAACTGCCCGGCTACTACTTGCAGCAGCGTGGTTTTGCCACTACCCACCGGTCCTACAACCGCCCAGCACTCACTACGGTCGATCGTCAGTGATACATCGGTTAGTACAGGAACAAGGCCGCGTTTAACAGTTAGACTGCTTGACGAAAATAACGGTTCAGGTGCGTGCATACACAAAAGAGGGAAGTAACAAAGTTACTCCCCCCTCCCTAAAAACTATCGACTATTGGTTACCGGTTCGTGGTCGAACGTGGCATCGTCGTTGTACCCGAGTTCATCGTACCCATCGATGAGTTGTCGCGCGAGCGGGTCCGGCGGCTCTTATTTCCTGTTGTTCCGCTACCAGTACGGTCGGTGTTGTTCATCGAATCGTTCTGACCCGTGGTAGAACCGTTCTGCATCGTACCGGTACCGGTCGAGTACGTACCGTTACTCATCGTGCCACCATTCACAGTACCCGTCGTACCAGTCGTTGGCATTGTTGTTCCGGTTGTGCCCGTGTTCATGGTACCCGTATTCATCGTACCGGTGCCAGTCGTGGTTGGTGGCTGTGTCTGGTACGTACCGGTATTCGTGGTCGAGTTCTGACCGTTCGTGTACGTGCCAGTCTGTGTTGACGGCGTTGACTGCGAACCCATTGCTGGGCTAGTCGTTGTTGTCGTACCCGTTGTACCAGTCGAGTTGGTCATCTGGGCTTTTGCGCTTAGGGTCATACCGGCTACCAGCATGAATCCCATCATCATTACTTTTTTCATCGTTGAGTTTTTTATCGTCTATCTGAATTGACAATCAGGTTTATAACAGCCTGTACAGATGGATGTTTAGAAATTTTAATCGATTATTAACCAGACTTCTTCATATAGGGGATTTTCAGCCATGGACGCACTTTTCCCCACATTAAAAAAGCAGCTGGCCATACGACCAGCTGCTTTTTTAATAATCCGGGCCAACGAACTGCTGGCCGGTACAGACTTTACAGACTACCCTTCTTCATCTCTTTCACGGCGAAGTCGGCCGCACGAGCGGTCAATGCCATATACGTGAGCGACGGATTCACACATGAAGCCGATGTCATACAGGCTCCATCGGTGTTGAACACGTTCTTCACCGTGTGGACCTGGTTGTTGGCGTTCAATACGGAGGTTTTGGGGTCTTTACCCATCCGTGCCGTACCCATTTCGTGGATACCGATGCCCGGATGTTTCGACTCGTCGTTGTAGCCATGAACGTTCTTAACGCCAGCCGATTCAAGCATTTCAACGGCGTCGTTCATCATGTCTTTCCGCATTTTCTTCTCGTTCTCCCCGTAGGCAGCGTCGAACACGATCAGCGGCAAGCCCCACTTATCTTTCTGGTCGGTCGACAGTGTCATACGGTTGCTGGGGTCGGGTAGCATCTCGCCGAAGCCCCCGATGCTGATACCCCATTCGCCGGGCTGGCTCAGGCTGTCTTTGAAGGCTGCGCCGAACCCATCCATACCATTGCCCCGGTTCCAGCCTTCCCGACCGGCACCGCCCTGATAGCCGAAGCCACGCACGTAGTCGCGCTTGTCGCCGGCCCAGTTACGGTAGCGGGGAATGTAGATACCATTGGCCCGACGGCCGTAGTAATACTGGTCTTCCATACCGTCCCACGATCCCGACGCCCCAACGGCGAGGTGGTGGTCCATAATGTTGCGGCCCAGCTGATCCGAGTCGTTACCCATCCCATTGGGGAAGCGGCTCGACTTCGAGTTCATCAGGATTGACGTGCTGGCAAAAGCCGACGCGTTGAGGAAGATGATCCGGGCGAAGTACTCGCGCACCTGCTTGGTGTTCTGATCGATCACCCGCACGCCGGTTGCCTTGCCTTTTTTCTCATCGTAAATCACTTCCGATACGATCGAATCCGGGCGTAGCGTCAGCTTACCCGTTTTCATCGCTGCGGGCAGCGTAGACGACTGTGTGCTAAAATACGCACCGTAGGGACAGCCACGCATACACTGATTCCGGAACTGACAGGCCGCCCGGCCCAGATCATAGTGGATCTGCTTAGGCGCGGTCAGGTGAGCCGTCCGGCCCATGATGACGTGTCGCTTCGCAAATTTTTTCTCCAGACGAGCTTTCACTTCCTTCTCCACACAGTTCATCTGCATGGGCGGCAGGTAGTTACCATCGGGCAGTACGTCCAGCCCGTCTTTAGCCCCTGAAATACCGGCGAAACCCTCGACGTAGTTGTACCACGGCGACAGCGTTTCGTACCGGATCGGCCAGTCGACGGCGATGCCCTCTTTGGCATTGGCCATGAAATCTTCCGGGTTCCAGCGGTAGCTCTGACGCCCCCACATCAGCGAACGACCGCCCACGTGGTACCCCCGAATCCAGTCGACTTTGCGCTTCTCGATATACGGGTTCTGGGCGTCGTTTTCAAAGAAGTGACGCCACTCTTCGTTGGCGGTATACCCGGTCCGCATGCTGGCCCAGTATTCTTCGGCGGCCTGCGTCGTGATACGGCCCCGGTGGGGAAAATCCCAGGGGTTATTGGTTGCGGTGGGGTAGCCTTCAATGTGTTTTACGTCGCGGCCCCGCTCCAGCATCAGTACGCGTAATCCTTTCTGGGTAAGTTCTTTGGCGGCCCAGCCCCCCGAAATGCCCGACCCCACGACAATCGCGTCGTAGGTCATATCTTTTTGGGCGTCTATATTGAGGTTCATCGTTCTTGACTGTTGAAAAGTTATTGGATTCGACAGTTGTAAAGTCGTAGCGTTATAAAGTTGGATAGTTGTAAAGTTGCTGCCGCCGGTACTGAACGCGCCAGTCCCAGCGGGGAACCGCAATTTTATAACTATACAACGCTACGACTTTACAACGCTTAAATAGCCCAGGCTTTCTGACCGGGTTTCAGGGGTACGCAGCCATCGTAACGACCGGGTACAGCTACGTATTCAAGAGCCTGCGTTGCGCCGATCTCCGAGGTGAAATAGCCCGTCAGGGTCAGGTCTTTCAGAATGGTGAAGAAAGGCGAGTACCGTTTGTTGGCGTCTTTGGGTGCCTGCGAATCCGCCTGCGCTCCCGCCGTGGTAGCCGTCCGGCCCGCTTTCATATCGTCCAGCTGCCGCTTGGCATCGGCTTCCAGCTTTTTCACGACGTCGATACGCTGCTCCGGTTCCAGTTGCACGAAAGCTTTGCCGTACGCGTCCTGACTTAGTTTGTTGGTCTGGGCCAGCCCTTCGACAAACCGCTGCTGATCGGCTGGTACGTAACAGTCTTTCAGGATGACGTCGATAATTTCGTTGACTTTGGCGGCTTTAGCACCGGGAGTTTTCGTAGCAGGCAGGATCGTTTCAGCCAGTTCGGCAACCGTAGCATCCTGGTCAGCCGTCAGAAAAACCGGCTTGCCAGTCAGCGCACGCCGGGCGGCTGACGCTTCGAGGGTGTCGGCCAGCGCGGGTATAGTCAGTGTGGCTCCGGCCAGCACGGCCACCCGCATAAGGGCGTCTCTTCTGTTCATAGGATTAATAGGAAATAAACCAATTTTATAACGTCGTACGTAACTACAAATGTATAACAATCCATGAGTGAATTGACTGATTCGCAGAAGGATTTATACGGATGTAATCAGTGGGCAGCACTATTTATTGCCAGGTAACTACGCAGGTTTTCGCAAAGCGTTTGCTGGTAAATCGCCTGTTGGATACGGCCGTAAAAAAGCGTCCGTTCGTTTTCCTGAGTGGAAACGAACGGACGCTTTTTTATGCTACTGCCTGCCCTATTTACCGAACAGGCGTCTTCAACGTAACGAAATAGACTCTGTTTCTATCGACCGTTCCGTCGGCCAGTTTTTTGCTCATATACGTGCCGGTGCCGGTTACACCGAAGTCGTCGTCGTTTGACACGGCCAGCAACGTCGGGCTAACCAGATAGATACCCTCGGCTTTGTCGTGCGGATAAACAGGCGATATATCGGTCATCAGATCGAGTACGAGTGTTTTGGTAACGGGCGTAATGCCGTTGGTCTGCAACGCGGCCGCCGTTTTGAGTTCCTCAACCGTTTTACCCCCGTACAGCTTACCATTGGCTCCGTTAGCGGGGTCGGAGATGTCGGTTGCACCCGCCAGGTCAATCTTGTATACCCGTTTGAACAGCGTGTTCTTGTTAGCTTCTGTCCCGTATTCGCCGTCGCGCTCGATCACCAGAAACGTCGTGTTGGTAACCGCCGTAATCTCGCTGTTGGCCTGCAAATTGGCCCGCTCAATCAGGTAGACAAACTGTTTGGTGGCACCCGTCGCAATATCGAACGTCAGGATGCGCGTAACGAGCGAACCCGAAATAGCCGCCGACGAGGGGTTGTACAACGGAAACTGCATGATACCGACCAGCGTCTTGCCATCGGGTGTGATAGTCAGCCCTTCCATCCCCCGGTTTGGTCGGCGGGTGGCCAGTACCAGCGGAATCTTACGCCCGCCCGTGCCGCTGCCAAACGGATTGATGCGTTCGATGGTCTGCCCATTGGCGTCGACATGAACAATGTGCGGACCATATTCGTCGCTTATCCAGAACGTGCCATCAGGGGCCAGGGCCAGCCCTTCCGAATCCAGTCCGTCGACGCTGGTCGGCAGGATGTTGCCCGACGCATCATAAGCCGTTTCGCCGGTTCCACCCTGATTGACGGGGTTGGGTAGCCCATTGATCTTGACACCAGCGCTGTTTTTCAGCTCGATCATTCGCTCGAGTGTCAGCTGTCCGGCGCGAAGCCGAAACTTCCCAATCTGTGGCGTAAATGACGGCGTTGCAAACACTTTCGAGTTGCTCGTCGTGCCGTCGATGTTTGGGCCCCGGTCAGTGAGCATGTAAAACACGCTGGCATCGGTTGGGTCGCCGACGATGGCCGAGCCAAATCCACCATTGTTGATCGGTACACCATTGACAGTCGTCAATACGGCCGGGAAGCCCGTACTGCCGGTGTTGACAGCATCGACAACGGCGGGATAGCCCACCATCGAAGAAAGGCCGTGATCCTGACAGGCAACCGCCAACAGGGCTACCGCCACAACTGCACCGGCTGAATAGAATACGGAGTTTTGTTTCATATCACGTTTGGGAACCAATAAATCCTCAAAACTCGACAATTAACATTACCCCGGTATTGCCCCGCCCCCGCCGTCTGTGAATACATTGTTAAACTTGCAATCCGGCTACCGCCCGGCCAGTTCCTGCACGGCCACCCAGCTCATCAGGCCGGCTCCGATTTCCAGCGCCGACTCATCAATGTCGAAGGTCGGTGTATGCACACCCGACACGATACCACGTGCCTCGTTGCGCGTACCGAGCCGATAAAAACACGAGTCGACTACCTGCGAATAGAACGCGAAGTCCTCACCAGCCATCCACAGATCCAGATCGACTATGTTTTCGGCACCCATATACTCGGTGGCCTGCGCCCGTACGCGTCGGGTCAGTTCAGGGTGGTTTTTCAGGAATGGATACCCGTGAACGATCGTGAATTCGCAGCTGCCGCCCATCGCTTCGGCAATGCCTTCGGCCAGCTTCACCATACGCTTCTGGCCCTCAGCCCGCCATTCTTCGTTCATGCAGCGAAACGTTCCCTGAATCGTTACCTCGTTGGGGATCACATTCGTCACGCCGTCGGCAATGAATCGCCCAAACGACAATACGGATGGACTCGCCGGTGGCCGGTTACGACTGATGACCTGCTGCAATGCCACGATGATGTGCGACGCGATCAGCACCGGATCGACGAGATTATCAGGCATAGCCGCGTGACCACCTTTACCACGAACAGTCAGGTACAGTTCATCGGTGCTGGCCATGTACATCCCCTCACGAAAGCCGATTTTTCCGACTGGAACATTCGGCGCGACGTGCTGCCCGATCATGCTCACCGGAGCCGGATTCTCCAGCACGCCCTCCCTAATCATCAGCGACGCGCCACCGGGTGCTTTTTCTTCGCCGGGCTGGAACACCAGCTTGACCGTTCCGTCGAACTGATCGCGCAGGACGTGCAGAATCCGGGCGACGCCGAGCAGACTGGCGGTATGGGCATCGTGGCCACAGGCATGCATCACGCCCTCGACAGTCGACTTATACGGTACGTCATTGGCTTCGTGAATGGGCAGGGCGTCCATGTCGGCGCGCAGTCCCACAACACGCGAGGTACTGCCAGACCCGCTTTTCGTACCTTCGATCAGAGCGACTAAACCGGTGTCGGCAACGCCTTCCTGTGGAGTGATGCCAATGGCTTTCAGCTGATCGGCCACGTAGCGGGCTGTGTTATGCTCATTGAACGATAGTTCGGGATGCGCGTGTAAATGTCGGCGCGTGTTAACGATGTCGCCCGCATACTGCCGGGCCAGTGATTTTATGGAGTCAAGCATGGTATTGTATACTGTTGAATTTGCCTTTATGGTTACTGGGCTACCACTCGGTATCGCCCCCTGAAGGGAGAGACATTTTGCCCGGCGTCTTTCCCGGCCTTACCCCCCGCCCCCTGAAGGGGAGCGTTCCGCCAATGAGCTTCTTCCCCTTTGGAGAACGGAGGGTAAGGCCGGGTAGTCATGGCAAATATTGCTTTATTCTTGTCAACACGCCTTCCAAATTGGCAAACACTTCTTCATTGCGAAACCGGATAACCATGATGTTCAATTCTCCGAGACAATAGCTTCTGCTGTCATCGTAAGCCTGCTGGTCGATATTATCATGAACAGCGCCGTCGAGTTCGACAACCAGTTTCGCTTCATGACAGTAGAAATCAGCTATGAACCATTGAATTGGATGCTGCGCTTTGAAACGAAATCCTGCCAGTTGATTTCCTTTCAAGTAGGTCCACAGCAGCTTTTCAGCGGGTGTTTGATTAAATCGCAGGTACTTCGCCCTGGCAAACAGTTCGGGCGAAGCACCGTAAAACATATCCGTAGCCATACACTGTCAATATGTGAACGACTTCTTACCAATGGCTTCGCTTCCCCATCCCTGAAAAGTGTAGTCAAACCAAAAGCCTTCCCTCAAAAGCCAGTCTTGTCGGGGTTTTATATGGATGTATGCAAGCTCAATTGGACAAGTCTTTTTACCTATAAAGTCCCTGAAGGTCAGTACTACTAAGCTCTTGAGTTGGGACTAGTAACGACAAACGTTTATCCGGTCGTTTACCCCCCAGCCCCCTGAAGGGGGAGCATTCCCCGAATGAACGGCTCCTCCTTCAGGGGGCTGGGGGGTAAACGACCCAGAACTCAACAGCCATACTCCCTAACGGGGTGGGGTCTTCTATTGACTAGTTATGAACTGGTAATCAGTGACGATCTGATGGAGAAAGGCGTGGTTGCCGAGCGTAGTGGTGATACCCGTCACTTCCCTGATCCGCTCAGCGGCCTGGCTGACGGCCCATACATCGCCCCGGCGCAGCACGTCACGCACAACACTGATATCGTGATCCGTTAACAGCCGTACATCGGGAAACAAAACCTGGTAGTTTTCGGGCGTTGGTTGCGTCAGCACATCATTGAGCGAGACAGCGGGTTTGAGTTTGACAACGGTGGTACCGGCAGCAATGTCACCCAGCCGCTGTCCTTTCCCGTTTATCGCTACTACGATGATGGGGACGATACCAAACAGCACCGCGCCGGATTCGACGATTCGCAGTACCCAGCGCAGCAAGTACGCACCCAGCCCCGGCTGCGACCCATCGAGCATGACGACCCGAATATTCAGAGCGATTTTTCCGACACTTTGCCCATTGAGCAGGTATTCGCAAAGCAGGTCGTAAAACACAATCGGTCCCAGAAAAAACAAGCCAATGAGCATTGGCGATATGAACGACGACTGCCGGGCACCACTGCTTAGCACACCTATGATAAGGCCCCACCCCAAAAATACGCCGTAGTCAACGAGGGTGGCCAGCATACGATCACCAACACTGGCGGGCTGGTATTCGAGCGTGACATGCTGGGATGTGTGGACGAGAACAGACATGAATACGGGTAGAAGGCCCTGCCAGACCGAGACATAAGCAGACGGCCTGCCGGGATAGAAACAAAAATAGGGGGCTCAACTTGCTTAACTGCACAAAAACGCGCAATTTTTCCGACCCTCTCCTTCGATCAACACCACCTACCGCTCATGCGCGAAGCCCGGTTTATCAAACAGAACACCGAGAAATGGCAGGTCATGGAGCGGGAGCCAACTACCGACCCCGACCGGCTCACCGAACGGTTTATCGAACTGACCGACGACCTCGCCTACGCCCGTACCTTTTACCCCAACGCCCGCATCACGCAGTACCTCAACGAACTGGCCGGTCGGCAACATCGGGGACTGATGCAAACCAAACGCAGCGACCTGAATCGCTTCGTGCACTTCTGGCAGTACGAATTACCGCTACTATTCCGGCAAACCCATCCGCTGCTGGCCGTCGCAACTGCTATCTTCCTGCTGGCGGGCGTGCTGGGCTGGGTATCGGCCGCGCACGACGACACGTTTATCCGGCTGATCCTGGGGGATGGCTACGTAAACATGACGCTGGAGAACATCAAGAAAGGTAATCCGCTGGGCGTGTACGGCGAAGGCGATCAGGGCACCATGTTTTTTCAGATCACGCTGAATAACATCATGGTCGCTTTTCGCACGTTTATCTTCGGCCTGCTGGCCTCGTTCGGCACGGTGGCGATGCTGTTTTACAACGGCGTAATGCTCGGCGCGTTTCAGGAATTTTTTCACGAGCGGGGGCTACTCCCCGAATCGATCCTGAAAATCTGGATTCACGGTACCCTCGAAATATCGGCCATCGTCATTGCAGGCAGCGCGGGCCTGACGGTTGGCAACAGCCTGCTGTTCCCCGGCACGTACGACCGGCTGACTTCCTTTAAGCGGGGGATGAAACAAGGGCTCAAAATCGCCGTGGGCCTCGTCCCGATCTTCGTTATGGCTGGTTTTCTGGAAAGCTTCGTCACCCGGCTGACCCTGCCGCCCGTCGTCAGCATCGGTATTATCGGTCTGTCGGCGGCTTTTATCGGCTGGTATTTCATCCTGTATCCCATTATCCTCAACCGTCGTTTACAACTATGAACAACCTGTACGTACAACGTGATTTCGGCGAGAAGATCAACGCCGTTTTTCAGTACATCCGTCAGCACTACCGGACCCTGCTGCTGTCGTTGCTCTACATTGTTGGCCCCGTTGCTGTTATTACCGCCATCGCGTCGTCGGTCACGGCAAGTAATATGCTGCGGGCCGCTTCCGACATACAGGCTGATCCCGGCAATCCATACGCCGGTTTTCTGTTTATGAGCCGCCTGTTTTCGCCCGCCTACTGGCTGGCGCTGCTGTTCAGCATCCTGACCAACGTAGCCGTTATCCTGACTACGTACGCGCACCTGCACCGGACGGAAACCGGTCAGCCCGTAACGGTAGCTGATGTATGGGGTGATATGCAGTCGCAGATCGGCCGGATGGTTGCGTATACGATACTGATGTCGATTATCACGACGATTGGTTTCTTCTGTCTGTTTCTGCCGGGCGTTTACATTGGCGTCGTGCTGTCGATGGGTTTTGCCATTACGTACTTCGAAAAAGCTGGCTTCGGTGATGCCTGGACACGCTGCCTCAACCTGATTCGCGACAACTGGTGGGCTACGTTCGGTTATCTGCTCGTTATAGTGCTCATCGTCGTTATTCTGAGTCTGGTGTTTGCCCTGCCCGAGGACCTGTTCGGCTTTCTGTCGGCCGGAAAACTGCTACCGGCCGACGGCCTGCCGATCTGGTTCATTATTGCCAACGTGATCGGACTGGTTGGCCGCTCCATACTGTATTCGATTATATACCTGGCCATCGCGTTTCAGTACGGCAACCTGGTCGAGCAGCACGAAAATATCAGTCTGCACTCGGCCATCAATAGCATCGGCACCGCACCGACCAAACCCCGCGCAACGGATGAGGGTGATTTCTGATCGGCGCGCGCGCACCGCAAACTGGCTGGCTACTTACCTGCTCGGTCTACTGCTGATTATCGGTGCAGACCCACTATACGCCCAGTCCCGGCCAGCACCCGACGACCGGGGGGCGCTCATGGTACGCCGACCAGCAACCGCGCAAATCCGAGATCTTCAACGTAGTCAGGCGTACCAGTACGACAATGAACCGCCCCCACCCGATGACTCATTAGCCCGTTTTCTCTACTATTACTGGCGGCAGTTTATGCGGCTATTCAACAGCAAAGCCTACGACGACTACGGGCAATACGTGGTCATAGTCGGGTTGGTTGGCCTGGTCATCTACCTGCTGCGTAAAGCCGATTACCTTGATTTTCTGTTTCCACGTCGGTCGCAAACGGGTCAGCTCGATTACGAAAGCAGCCCGGAGGATATTCAGGGCATCGACTTCGGCGCGGCCATCAGTCAGGCTATCGACAGTCAGCAATACCGGCTGGCGGTGCGGCTGTTGTATCTGCAAACGCTGAAACGACTGGCCGATGCGCAGCTGATTCGCTACCAGCGCGAGAAAACCAATCGCCAGTACGTGTACGAACTGGCGGGCACACCGCATCAGCGCGGCTTCGAGCGGCTCACCCAGCAGTTCGATTACGTCTGGTACGGGAATGCGCCCATCGACAGCGACCAGTTTGGCCGATTGCAAACTGAATTTCGCGCGTTCCAGTCACTCAACGCCCATCAACCCCAGTCCTGATTCGTGCGTAAACCCAACAAATACACAGTGCTGCTGGTGTTGACGGTCGTGGGCTACGTGCTGTTTGACTATTACCGACCCAAACCGCTCGACTGGACCCCGACCTACCAGAATGACGACAGAATTCCGTTTGGTACGCAGGCCCTGTACGAACTGCTGCCGGGCCTGTTGCAGCAATCAGCCGTACCAACGGTGCGCACGCCGGTCTATAATTTTCTGACCGAGACGAAACTACCCCGGCGCAGCAATTACATCCTGATTGCCCACGACCTCAAAATCGACCGGAACGATCAGCGTGAACTACTGCGCTACGTCGACCGGGGCAACACGGTTCTGGTGTCGGCCTATCAATTTCCCGATTCGCTGGGTCGGCAACTCGGATTCAAAGCCGACGAACAGGCACCTCAGAAAGCCGATACGACCCTGCGTCAATACTTCGTCAACCCAACGCTACGGCCGTCGGTTGGGTATGTTTTCCGGCACGACGACGGGCGAAATTTTTTACGCATTACCAGACCCGCCAACATCACTGTACTGACTCGTAACACCCGCCGGGAGCCGACCTTTATCCGGGTTCGCTACGGTCGGGGCCAGTTTCTGATCCATAACCTGCCGCTGGCGTTTACCAATTACTACGTGCTGGACTCGAAATCGACCGACTACGCCTTCAACGCGTTGTCGTACCTGCCTACCGCCCCCACGTACTGGGACGAATACCAGAAACAGGGTCGGTTCGGGAAGGAACGACAATCGATCTTTCGGTACGTCTGGTCGCAGCCCGCGCTCAACTGGGCCTACTACCTCGTCGTGTTTGGGCTGCTTTTTTACGTGTTGTTTGCCGGAAAGCGCACACAGCGCGTTATTCCCGTACTCGAACCGCCTAAAAACACATCGCTTGAGTTTGTCGAAACAATCGGGAAACTCTACTTTCAGCAGGGCAACCACGACAATATGGCCCGGCAGAAAGTGCAGTATTTCCTGGCCGATCTGCGCGAACGCTATGGCCTCAGCACAACCGCCCTCGACCACGAGTTTACCGATCGGCTGGCCCACAAAAGCGACTTATCTGCCGACGAAGCCGCCGATCTTACCCGGTTGCTGCGCGACGCCCAGCGCAGCGTCTCGCTTTCCGAATTCGACCTGTTGCGTCTGAACCGGGCGATGGAGCAGTTCTACGCATCACTCTAATTAAGCCTCCCCACATGGAATCCTTCGACACCCGCACTGATCTTACCCCCATCCACACCGCCATCGAGTCGATTCGCACGGAAGTCGGCCGGGTGATTGTCGGCCAGCAGCCAACTATCGATTTGCTACTGACAGCCCTGCTCGCCGACGGCCACGTGCTGATCGAAGGTGTACCGGGCGTAGCCAAAACGCTGATGGCGAAGCTACTGGCGAAGACCCTGTCGGTCCAGTTCAGCCGGATTCAGTTCACACCCGATCTGATGCCCGCCGACGTACTGGGCACCAACATATTCGTACCCAAAACCGGTGACTTCTCGTTTCGGCAGGGCCCGATTTTCGCAAACCTGGTGCTGATCGATGAGATCAACCGCGCCCCGGCCAAGACACAGGCCGCTTTGTTTGAGGTCATGGAAGAACGGCAGATCACCAGCGATGGCACGACCTACCGGCTCGACGAACCGTTTATGGTACTGGCGACCCAGAATCCGATCGAGCAGGAAGGCACCTACCGCCTGCCCGAGGCCCAGCTCGACCGCTTTTTGTTCAAAATCGTGGTTGGCTACCCCGAAGCGGCCGACGAAATCGCTATTCTGCGGGGGCATCATCAACGCCGTAACCTGACCGACGCCCTCGACGCCGTGCAGCCCGTACTGACCGCCGATCAGCTGACAACGTTGCGGGCGCAGGTACATCAGGTACATGTCGAAGAGCACTTGTTCAGTTACATTGCCAGCATCGTACAGGCCACCCGCGCCAGTAAAGCCCTGTACCTGGGTGCGTCGCCACGGGCGTCGGTGGCCCTGCTCAATAGTGCCAAAGCCCTCGCCACCATCCGGGGGCGCGACTTTATTACGCCGGAAGACGTGCAGGAACTGGCCGCGCCCGTTCTTCGCCACCGTGTACTGCTAACCCCCGAACGCGAAATGGAAGGCAGTACCGCCGATGACGTTATCGCGCAACTCGTTCAAAAAATCGACGTGCCCCGATGATTCATCCGCACGTTTCACGTATCCACCCATTACCATGTCGCCCTCCTTCTACGAATCTGTTAAAGCAGTCCTGGATAAAGCAAAGCAGGATGTATACAGAGCGATTAACTTTTCAATGGTGGACGCTTATTGGCATATTGGCTGCATTATCGTTGAAGAAGAGCAACAGGGAAACAACCGGGCAGATTACGGGATTGGCCTGCTGAAAGACCTAAGCAGACGCCTTACCAATGATTTCGGGAAAGGACTTGATGAGCGGGAACTACGTCGAATCCGGCAATTTTATCTAGCATTTCCAATTCGGGACGCACTGCGTCCCGAATTGAGCTGGACTCACTATCGGCTCTTATTGCGACTACCAACTCCGGAGGCCCGACAATGGTATGGCCATGAGGCTATTCAGCAAAACTGGAGTAGTCGGGTCCTGGACCGACAAATCAGCACACAGTATTATGAACGAACGCTATCGACCCAAAATCCATCACTTTCGGATAGTGATCCTTCGAGTTCGCTACGTGTTCAGCCCAAACACATTCTGAAAGATCCATACATCCTGGATTTTTTGAACATAGATACAGCAAACCGTTTCCAGGAAAAGGACATTGAGCAGGCATTGCTAGAGAACTTGCAAACGTTTATGCTCGAACTCGGAAAAGGGTTTGCTTTTGTCGCCCGACAGCAACGGATTGATACAGAAACCAGTCATTTCTACATTGACCTGGTATTTTATAATTACATACTCAAATGCTTTGTATTGATCGATTTAGAAGTGGGCAAGCTGACTCATCAGGACATCGGGCAAATGGATATGTACGTGCGGTTGTATGAAGACCTTCGTAAACTTCCCGGCGACAACCCAACTATCGGTTTGATTTTATGTAGTCAGAAGGATGAAACGGTAGTCAAATATTCTGTTCTGAATGGCAGTGAACATCTGTTTGCATCCCAATATAGATTCGTTCTACCAACCGAAGCTGAATTAAAAGCGGAGTTAGAGAGAGAAAACTTCCTTCTGGACCTTGCCCGATCTAAAGACTGATGATTCGTTCCCTGTTCGTTGCGCTGCGGTTGTGGCTGTTACTAATCGCCTTCGTCATGGCATTTGTCACGGCCTGGGCGTTTCCGGTATTGCTACCGCTGGTGCAGATCGCATTGGGGGTATTTCTGGTGCTCATCGGCATTGACGGCTGGTTGCTGTTTCGTCCAGCCGGAAATAAACAACCGGCCTTTTTCGCCCGGCGCGACGTGCCTGACCGACTTAGCAACGGCGACGAAAACCCGCTGACGATTCATCTGGAAAACCGCTACCCGTTCCGCACCGATGTTGACGTTATCGACGAAATACCGTTCCAGTTTCAGCGACGCGACGTCCTGTTCCGCGACCGATTGAATCCGAACGAAACCAAAACGATCCGGTACGAACTACGGCCTACCAAACGCGGTGAATACAGTTTTGGCGCAGTCAACGTATTTGTTTTGACCCCGATCGGGCTACTCAAACGGCGATACCAGTTTGAAACGGGTAAGCAGGTAGCCGTGTATCCGTCGTTTTTGCAGATGCGGCAGTACGAACTGCTGGCCGCAACAAACCGGCTTACCGAAGTGGGTATCAAGCAGATTCGGCGGGTAGGACACAGTATGGAGTTTGAGCAGCTCCGCCCCTATGCCACAGGCGACGACAGACGGACGATCAACTGGCGGGCCACCGCCCGTCGGGCAGACCAACAGGGGACGTCACTGGTCGTCAACGC
The DNA here is from genome assembly GCA_964581865.1 of uncultured Spirosoma sp. Classification (GTDB taxonomy): domain Bacteria; phylum Bacteroidota; class Bacteroidia; order Cytophagales; family Spirosomataceae; genus Spirosoma. The sequence goes on along the minus strand of CAZOQC010000014.1, from coordinate 39,123 downwards.
GTTTCAGGACGAACGTGCGCAGCCGGTGTACTGCCTGATCGACAAGGGCCGCCCGATGCAGTCACCCTTCGACGGGCTTACCCTTCTCGACTATGCCATCAACGCCAGCCTGGTACTGTGCAACGTGGCACTCTACAAGCAGGACCGGGCGGGCATCCTGACATTTTCCAATCAACCCGGTCAACTTGTACCTGCCGATCGTAAAGCCGGTCAGATCGGGCGCATTCTCGATGTGCTGTACCGGCAGAAGACGCGCTTTCTGGAGTCAGACTACGAACTATTGTACACCAGCGTCAGGGCGCATATCCGGCAACGGAGTCTATTACTGTTGTTCACCAATTTCGAAACGGTTAACGGCTTACGGCGGCAACTACCCTACATGCGTCGGCTGGCGAAAGACCATCTGTTGCTGGTTATCTTCTTTGAAAACACCGCCCTCCGTACCCTCATCGACCAGCCGGCGCAGGATACAGAACAAGTGTATCAGAAAACCATTGCCGAGAAATTCGCTTTTGAAAAGAAACAGATTGTCCGCGAGTTGCAGCAGTACGGCATTCAAACAATCCTGACTGCCCCGCAGGATCTGACAGCGAACACGATCAACCGCTATCTTGACCTGAAAGCGCGCGGACTGATCTGACGTTTACCACCTGAAACACGACATACATGCCCCACCTCGTCCCCGTCACCCCCGGCCATTACCCACTCATCGAACAACTGGCTCATCAGACATGGCCCATCACGTTCGGTGACATTCTGACTACCGGGCAGATTCAGTACATGCTCAACTGGATGTACAGCCCCGAGGCTATTGCCGAGCAGATCGACCAGAAAGGGCATGTGTTTCTACTGGCCGAAAGCGACGCGGGCGAACCACTTGGATACGTTTCCTACGAGCTGACTGTCAACGAAAAGCCCGTTACGAAGATCCACAAGATTTACCTGCTACCAGCTTCGCAGGGGCAGGGTATCGGCCGGATGATGATCGACTACGTGGCCAGGCAAGCTGAACGTGCCGAAAACGTCGCCCTTCAGTTAAACGTCAACCGGCAGAACAAAGCCGTCTCGTTTTACGAAAAGATGGGCTTCGAGGTTGTCGGTGAGGAAGACATCGACATTGGCAATGGCTTTCTCATGGAAGATTACATCATGATGAAGCGGCTGTAATCGCCGGGTCGACGAGTCAATTATCGCCCAAGTTACCTTTCACCGAATCGTAGTTATCCTTGAGTCGACCCATTTCTCTGGCCAGAAAGGTTTGTAGCTGTTGGTTGAATAGCTCCTTTTCATCGGCAGGCAAGCTATTGTACAAGTCTTTCAACTCCTGGTTAATTGCTGCTCGTTCGGCATCGGTAGCCGCGTTGATCGAGCGAACATGATATCGTTTGAAATCGAATGGCATACGCTGTAAAAAAGAAAGTGCTGGCTACCGGTTGCAGTTGGTAGCCAGCACTTTTATACATTAACTCGGTTACTGAGCCAGATCGCGTAGTTCCTGAAGCCGGGCTTTCTCAACCCGCCCCGATACCACAATACTGATCTCATATAATAACGCCAGCGGTAAGGCTACCAAAATCTGACTGTACAGATCGGGTGACGGCGTAATGATACCTGCCACGATCAGAATGACGATCCAGGCATGCTTACGGTATTCACGCATAAACTTCGGCGTCACTACCCCCACTTTCGACAGCACAAAGGCGATGATTGGCATCTGAAAAATCAGTGCGCAGCCCAGTGCCAGCGTCACAATCGTAGAGATGTACGACGTAATGTCGATGTTGTTCTGAATCTGGGGCGACAGCTTGAAATTGATCAGGAAGTTGACAGCCAGTGGCGTAACGATGTAATAGCCAAACAGGAGCCCTATACCAAACAGGAGCGACACGTAGAACACACCCCCGCGAGCCGCTCGTCTCTCCGATTGGCGCAGACCGGGTTTGATAAACCGCCACACCTCCCAGAACGCATAGGGGAAGGCGAAACACAGCCCGATAAAGAACGACGATGTCATCGACATGGTGAACTGATCGGCAAAGCCCAGCGCCTGCAGTTTGAAGTCCAGCGTTTTCACGCACAGATCAGAATAGCCTGTGTAAGCCGCCAGCTTGCACATCTGCTGGTACGTCCAGAAGTCGGTTTTTGCCGGACCCAGCAGCACGTTATCGAATATTTCCTCGATGAAAATAAACGCGATAATGGTAAACACCAGAATGGCTCCTGCCGCCCGGATAATATGCCAGCGAAGCTCTTCCAGATGGTCGAGGAACGACATTTCCCGGCCTTCCGAGTCAATCTCTGGATCTGTCAATTGGTCAAGTGGCATCGAATTGATGAATGATTGAGTGATAGAATGATTGAGTGACTGGCTGAACGTTTCATTCAATCACTCAATCATTCCATCATTCATAATTAACTTTTAAAGAGTGGAAATGCTTTCATCCACTCGTTGATTTCTTCTTTTACGGTGGCCAGCGTAGCCGCGTCGTCGTGGTTCATCAGCACCCGGTCGATATATACGACGATCTGCTCCATGTCCGATTCATTCAGCCCACGGGTGGTCATAGCCGCCGTACCCACGCGCATCCCCGACGTTACCATTGGCGACTTATCATCGAATGGCACCATGTTCTTGTTGATGGTGATGTCTGCCTTGATAAGCGTATTTTCGGCCAGCTTACCCGTCAGCCCTTTCGAGCGCAGGTCGATCAGCATCAGGTGGTTGTCCGTGCCACCCGAAATGATCTGATAGCCCCGGCTCAGAAACGCGTTAGCCATAGCCTGCGCGTTGGCTTTCACCCGAACGGCATAATCATGAAAATCGTCGGTCAGAGCTTCGCCGAAAGCAACGGCTTTAGCGGCAATGATATGCTCCAGCGGACCACCCTGTGTACCGGGGAAAACGCCCGAATCGAGCAGCGACGACATCAGGCGGGTTTCGCCCTTCATCGTTTTGATACCGAACGGGTTTTCGAAATCGTCGCGCATCATAATCATGCCACCCCGTGTGCCGCGCAGCGTCTTGTGCGTTGTCGTCGTTACGATATGGGCATGAGCCAGCGGGTCGTTTAGCAGCCCTTTGGCGATTAGACCGGCCGGGTGCGATACGTCGGCCAGCAGAATAGCACCAATCTCATCGGCGATGGCACGCAGCCGGGCGTAATCCCAGTCACGACTGTAAGCCGACGCACCACAGATCAGCATTTTGGGCCGCTCGCGTTTCGCCGTTTCTTCAACCACGTCGTAGTTGATAAACCCCGTTTCGCGCTCCACACCGTAAAACGTCGGCCGGAAGTACTTACCCGAAATATTTACCGGCGAACCGTGCGTGAGGTGACCGCCGTGTGAGAGGTCGAAGCCCAAGATCGTATCGCCGGGGTGCAGGCAGGCCAAGAATACGGCCGTGTTGGCCTGCGCTCCTGAGTGCGGCTGTACGTTTACCCAGCCCGCGCCAAACAATTCTTTCGCCCGGTCAATCGCAATCTGCTCGACCTGATCGACCACTTCGCAACCGCCGTAGTAGCGTTTGCCCGGCAACCCTTCGGCGTATTTGTTAGTCAGCACGCTACCGGCGGCTTCCATCACCTGTGGCGATACAAAGTTCTCAGAAGCAATCAGTTCGATACCCGACTCCTGCCGGTGTTTTTCCTGGCTTATCAGGTCAAAAATCTGCGTATCGCGGGTGGTTGTCGTTGCGGTCGTCATTCGCTTGGTTGATTCAATTCGTGAACAGGCTGGCGGCTCGTCGGCACGGCTGACAGGCAACCAGTTATTTATAGCAAAGGTACGCCAGAAAACCGTTGTGTGATGAAGATTTTCTGGCACTACTGCACCTCAACGATCCGTTCCAGCGGTTCGCTTTCGCTGACGATACCGTCAGTATAGGTGGCGACAACGCTGAGTACGTACCGCCCCGGCTGTACGGTTGCAGGAATGATGAGCGCAGGCGGATAGTCACCGCTGTACGACTGGTTGGTGAACAAAAACTGGGTCGACTGGCCTGAATTATCAATCGACGTCAGTCGGATGTCCAGTTTCACCCGGAAACCATAGTAGCTAAACAGCTGAGGCCAGATTGTCGCCGAATTGTATTGCCCGCGCACCAGTACGATCGGTTTGGTTTCCGACGCAGTTGCCAGGTCGTCGTTGATACGGCCTACAGCTGGCTGAAGTTCATCCCGGAGCACGACTATTCGCTGCTTCGTCGACATGTTTTTGCCCTGAATCAACACGGCTATGTCGTAGTACCCTGGCTGCAAAGTAGCGGGCAAAGCAGTGGTCAGCGACCAGCCGTAGGGCGAAATACTGGTGGGTTTTATACGTGTCGTTTCTCCGCTGCTTCGGCGCAGCAAAACCTCGGGCGAGTCATCGGCAAACAGGTTGCTACCCGTAATCGTCAGCGATTGCCCCACAGTTAGCGCTCCCCATAATTCGTTAACGGACGGCGCACCCTTCTGAAACGTCAGTTTCTGCGAAGCCGTCGCGGTGCGACCACTATTGTTTTGTAAGGCCACCGTGTATTCCCCCGGCCGGACTCGCTGGGGCGTCGCCAGCATGTACTGATTACTACCGACCTGACAATCTACCCATAAGCTATCCCGCTCACCCGTGTCCGTGCGCGTTAGCAGAACCACTCCTCCGCCCTTACCATCGATCATGTTATCGATTCGCACCGCTAGTGACTGGCCAATCGTCGCTTTCGTTTGGTTGTCGATAAAGCCAATAGCCAGTGGTCGGGGCTGTTTAACGACGAATTTATACGCATTGCTTTTCGTCTCACTCAGCACGTACACCAGTTCCTGTCCCACATTGCATAACCACACACGTTTACGGTCTGCCTGCCACACGCTACTTCCCGCTGACGTCTGGAAGGCTATTTTTTCAAACGTTAGCGACGACAGATCGACCGGCATTGTCAGCACGATCTCTTTCTTGACCTGATCGATACTGATATTTTCACTGGGAAAGCCGGGGATGGTTACCCCCAGCAATCGTACCCCGTCATCGGCGGGCAGCACATCGGCCTGACGACGGGTGCAGGTCGCCAGCAGGCTGATTAGTACGGCACAGACACTGATTTGACGGCAGTATAAGGATAGTTTCATTGGTGTATGGGATAGCAAGAACGCAGCCAATGTACCGTTTTTACCGCCTTTCTCCAGCCCGTAAACAAGAAAAAGGAGAGCCGTTATCAGCTCTCCTTTTTGGACCAAAACGCTGGCAGCTTACTGCACGTGCGCCATCTCGATATCCGGCTTCGACTGATCGGCCAGGGTCACTTTACCGCGCTCCTTACGGACAATGCGTGAGTAAAGCGAAATCTCCTGATCGAACAGGAAGCGGAAAAACAACCTGACGTACGATGTATGGTACTTCAGCGTGTCGTAATACTCCGGAGCCGACTTACGAATTTCGGGCAGTCGGTTCCAGGGAATCGACGGAAAATCGTGGTGCTCGTTGTGGAAACCCACGTTCAGGTTTGGCGTGTTCAGAACTCCGTAGTAACTATAGGTTTCCTGCTCGGGGTCGAGCGTCAGGTAGTGTTCCTGAATCCAGCGGGCACCCAGTGGGTGCAGACCCACCGAGAAAAACAGACACAGCAGCATGAAGGCCAGTGCCTGCCAGCCAAAAAACACAACAATCAGGGCGTCGAACGCCAGTTGCACCACAATATTCGTAGCCACCCACTTGTCGATAACGGCCAGTTCGCGGCAGCGGATCGTGCGGATTGCCTGGAAGATCGGGAAGAACAGCAGCCACAGGGCTTTACCGATCGCGTAATTGTTGATCAGTTTGGCTTCGTACCAGTCCGGCAGGTCAGCGTCCAGTTCGTGAACCCCCTGAAAGGCGTGGTGCTTGATATGGAAATTCTTGAACGACAGCGCGGTTGGCAACACCGTTGGCAGGTTGGCGAAAATAGCCGCCCAGGCGTTGGCCGTAGGCTTACGAAAAATCAGGTTGTGAGCCGCTTCGTGGATGCAGACAAACAGTGTATGGGCCGGGAAGGCACCGATAAACCAGGCCGCAGCAATGACCACCCACCAGGACTGATCGCGCACCAGCCAGGCCAGACCCGTCATCAGCGTCACGCAGCCCAGAATCACCCAGAACGTACGAGGATTCTTCTGCCCGATCATCCGCTTGATGTCGGGGTGGGATTTCAGAATTTGACGGGTACGAATACGGTGCGGTTCGGAAGCCGTCGACTGAACGAAATTGGTAAACTGTGTCATGTTGTAGTCCGGGTAAGCAGGACAAGTTCAATAGTAACGAATGGTAAAAATACAAAAACACACCGGCCTGCGTTCACATTTACCTGACTTTCGGCCAATTTTAACGTGTTTCTCACTCAAAAAAGAAAAGCGGTACTGAGTCAGTACCGCCTTATCCGATAGGGTTGATTCAACAAAAAAACGTGTAGTGTATGAATGGGATGAATTGAATGACAAGCAAATCAATGGCCAATCGGAAAGGAGTAGCCTAGTGAAAGAGCCACACCCTGATTGCGGATGTTTACGTTGACGACCGGCACCTGAATCTGCCGGTTAAAGCCGTAGGTGTAGCGCCCTTCGATAAAGAGTTTACCGGCCCCGGCGTCCATCGCCAGTCCCAGCCCACCCGTCGCGCCAATATCCCACCGGTTCAGGGCTCCGCCGTAGTCAACGTCGACATCGATTGGCCGTGTAGTAATCAGGGCCGTAGCGCGGGTTCTGACGCGACCGTCCAGCGCGTAGCCCACTGATGGCCCGGCGATGAAGTAGGGTTGTACAGCCCCCTGCGTCAGGTTTACCTTCAGCAGCAGCGGCACTTCAAGGTATTGCGACTGGTAGGCGATGCGGGCACCGATCGGCAGGGCAAAACCGCCCAGATTCAGTTCCATGCCCTGTTTAACCAGGAAGCCTTTCTGCACATAAGCTACCTCCGGCCGAAAGGATACAACATCGCTCAGCGGAATATCGAGAAAGATAGCCCCCGTCGGTCCGGGCGATGGGTGAAACGATGAGGTCAGCGCACCCATATAACCGGGGCTGGACGTGAAGCCCCAGTTGGCACCGCCCCGGATACCGACCTGCACCTGTGCAGAAGCCGATGACCCGATAAACACACCCAACGCAGCGAGACCGGCAAGCACAATTCGTTTCATGGTAATACTAAAAAAAGTGTAGTGAATGGAAACTGATTGTGTAGAGCGTCGGCAATAGGCAGTCTGTGTTTTTGTGTAATCTGTCGGTTGGACAGCCCCCGTTGCGGAAAGATTAATGGTGCCGACAAACTTTTTTTCGGTGCGGCACACTGGTCACCCGTTGCCGATTGCCGGGTCAGCTCAGTTGCATTGTGGCCTCGTAAGCTGTTTATTTGCCAGTTCGGGCTTTGTACTTTTTCCTGAAAACATTGCCTGCTTTTTTATCTTTACTTAGTAATCCCGACACCGACCGGTCTATGCACTATATCAAGCCGACGAAATTCAGCTTTCTGCCCCGCTTCCTGATGCCACTTGACGTGCTTGGCCTGTTTGAGCGCGACCCGTTCGGCAACTCGCTGCTGCTGCGCCGGATGATCATCGGTATCGTTGGCTGGATTACGTATGGTCGTTACACAGTCGTTAACCGGATTCAAATCGAAGGAACGGAGCACTTGGAAGATCTCCCGATCAACAACGTGCTGTTTCTGTCGAATCACCAGACGTACTTCGCCGACGCGATCGCGTTCTTCCAGATTTTCTGCGCCGTGAAGTGGGGATTCAAAAACACGCTTTTACCGCCCATGTATTTGCTGGGGCCCCGCGCCCGGCAGTATTACGTAGCCGCTGCGGAAACGATGAATCAGGGGATTTTGTCGCGGATTCTGTCGCAGGCAGGGGCATTGACGATCGAACGGTCGTGGCGGGCCGATGGGCGTGATGTAAAGCGAGAGGTCGATACGTCGGCCAATGACAAAATTGCCCTGGCCCTTCAGCATGGCTGGGTTGTGAGTTTTCCGCAGGGGACAACCAAATCGTATGCGCCCGTTCGCAAGGGCACAGGGCACCTGGTCAAGAATCTCGATCCGATTGTCATTCCAGTCGTAATCAACGGATTTCGCCGGGCGTTCGACAAGAAAGGGCTGCGCTTTAAAAAGCGAAACACACTGCTGACCGTGCGTTTCAAAGCGCCATTACAAATCAGTCCCGACGACACTGTCGATGACATTGTCGCCAAAGTCCGCCACGCCATTGAGCAGGATGCGCCGGAGTGGGTGAAGTGAGTTTGTAGTTTGTTGTTCGTGGTTTGTAGTTCCTCCGGCAGTGGTACTATGCGGTAGCAACTACAAACCATGAACAACAAACTACAAACCTAGATCAGCCAGCGGAAGAGCGTGTACAGGGTAAACGAAAGGAGGATGGAGACGGGCAGTGTCAGCACCCAGGCGAGGGCAATATTGCGGACGGTGCCGAACTGTAGATTCTTAACACCCTTATTGGCGACCATACTACCCGCAATACCCGACGACAGAATGTGCGTGGTACTAACGGGCAGATGCCGCCACGACGACAGGGCGATCATCAGGGCAGCCACCAATTCGGCCGATGCCCCCTGTGCATAAGTCAGGTGCTGCTTACCAATCTTTTCGCCCACCGTCACCACGATCCGGCGCCAGCCGATCATGGTACCGAGTCCCAGCGAAAGCGCAACCATGAAGATTACCCACAATGGCGCGTAATCGGTAAAGCGTCGTATACCTTTTTCTTCGCCCAGGCTATCGCGCAGCATTTTCAGTTGATTCGGACTCAGGTTAGCGCCTTCATCGACCGAAATCTTACCCATGTGGCTGTTGATCAGCAGCAGATCGCGCCGAACATCCAGCCGTTTTTCTTTTGGAATTTGGCTGTTGGTCGTATTTGCGCCGGCAATCAGCGTTTTCAGATTAGCCAGTTCCTGTTTCGTTTCCGTTAGCCTCTCCCGGTTTACCGACGATAGCTGGGCAGGGTTTAGCGCGGCAATGGTTTGTTCGATTCCTGCGACATTGCTTTGCAGCAGTTTAGGATCGATACTGGGGTTTACGGCGAATTGAAAGGGCACGATACCGATCAGAATCAGCATAATCAGACCCACTCCCTTCTGGCCGTCGTTGCTGCCGTGGAAGAAGCTGACCAGTGAGCAGGTTGCCACCAGAATACCCCGAATCCAGGAGGGGGGCGGGGTATTTTTCTTTGGTTCTTTGAAGAGCTGATCTTTCGTTTCCTCCGGTACGACCTTGCGGATCAGGAACATCAGCACGATAACCAGGCTGAAGCCAAGCAGGGGCGATAGCAGCAGCGCTTCGCCCGTTTCAATCGCTTTATCCCAGTTGACGGCTGACCCGCCTTCCGTATTTTCAGGCATGGTCGAGAACGCCAGACCAACGCCCAGGATCGAGCCGATCAGCGTGTGCGAACTGGAACTGGGTAAGCCGAAATACCACGTACCGAGGTTCCAGATGATAGCGCTAAGTAACAACGCCATGACCATCGCCACGCTGTGATACACGTTCTGATCGACCAGCAGTTCGACGGGCAGCAGGTTGACAATACCCATCGCGACACCGATACCGCCCAGCAGTACCCCGGCGAAGTTGCAAATACCCGACCAGACGACGGCTACGGTCGGCTTCAGCGAATTCGTGTAAATAACGGTGGCTACAGCGTTGGCGGTATCGTGAAAACCATTGACGAATTCAAACGCGCAGGCAGCGAACAGACTGATGAAGAGGAGGATAAAAACGTCCGTTTCTAATCCAAACATTGGGTGGGTGAGCTTCGTGTAGCAGGCCAACAACGAATTCGTCGGCCCATATGCCGCAAAAGTACGGCAAACGAAGGAGAGCGATATTACCCCAATATTAAGTACTGACGCAATGTGTTACGGCTCTTATACTTACGGCTGGCTGGTTTAACGTTTTATTGATCCTTTACCGTTGCAATAGACGCACCAGAATGATAGGCAAACTCAGGCGACCTGTTTTACAGCACCTTTCTCCTTACCCGCTAATTGGCCACAGGCCGCGTCGATGTCCTTACCCCGGCTCCGGCGCACGTTCACAATTACGCCTTTACTATCCAGGAAGCCGGCAAATTTATCGAGCGTCTGCGGGTCGGTATTTTTGAAGTTGGCTTCGGCAATCGGGTTGTATTCGATGATGTTCACCTTCGCCGGTACGCGTTTGGTGAACCGCCACAACTCCTGCGCATCCTGTAGCGTATCGTTGAAGTTGTAAAACAGGATATACTCGAATGTAATGCGAGTGCCTGTCTTTTGATAGAAATAACTCAGCGCATCGCCCAGTGCTTCCAGCGTATTGCTTTCGTTGATGGGCATTATCGTGTCGCGCTTCGTGTCGTTGGCTGCATGCAGCGAGAGCGCCAGGTTGAACTTCACCTGATCGTCGCCCAGTTGCCGAATCATCTTGGCGATGCCCGCCGTCGACACCGTAATCCGCTTCGGCGACATACCCAGCCCGGCTGGCGAGGTGATGCGGTCGACTGATTCGAGTACGTTCTTGTAGTTCAGCAACGGCTCACCCATGCCCATGTACACGATGTTCGACAGGGGGGCGTCGTAGTGCTGCTTCGCCTGCCGATCGATCGCCACCACCTGATCGTAGATCTCGGCAGCGTCGAGGTTACGCTTGCGGTCCATGTAGCCCGTAGCGCAGAATTTACACGTCAGCGAACAGCCCACCTGACTCGATACGCAGGCGGTCATTCTATCCTGGTCATCGTGACGAAGCGCCGGTATCAGCACCCCTTCGACCAGATTACCGTCGTACAGTTGAAACGACGATTTGATCGTGCCGTCGTTACTGCGCTGTTCCTGATGCACCGACAGGGAGCGAATCTCGAAATGCTCGGCCAGCGAGGCACGCGTCTGCACCGACAGATTGCTCATCTGCTCAAATGACTGCGCTGATTTTTTCCAAAGCCACTCATGAATCTGTTTCGCCCGAAAGCCCTGCTCACCCTGTTGCTTAAGCCAGTCGGTCAGTTGCGGTACAGTCAGTTTGCGTATGTCCTGTTTCATGTGTTAAAGAGTGAAAGAGTGAATGAGCGAAAGAGTGATTGCGCTGGATAGTCGCTCATTCACTCTTTCACTCTTTCGCTCTTAATGTTTTCTGCCTTCCACTTCTTCCCGGCGTCGAGGCCCTTCGGCACCCAGACGGCAGCCCGATCCATAACGAGGGGGGCAATCGGCCGGACGTACGGATATAGTAACGCTCCTTCAGCCTGACGCGGGGGTAATTTCACATTCATATAGCTTAACAGCCACAGAATCACACTAATTCCAAACAGCCACGTAAATAATCCCACGGCGGCTCCGGCCACACTATCGAACGTGCCCAACACGGAAAACTTGATCGACCGACGCAAGGCGAAGCCCATCTGATTCACCATGTAAACGGTTGGAAAGAAAATTACGGAGAAGCCCAGCCACGGTAGCAGTCGCCGGGCCATTTCACGACTGATGTACGGACTGAGCAGTTCAATACCGAACGCCAGAAACTTAAAGCCGACGATCATGGCTACGATAAACGCGATGACAGCCACGACCTCAACCAGCAGTCCCTTGCGGTAGCCGTTGAATATCCCCCATGCGAGGGGAATCAGCATTAATAGGTCGAGGGTTGTCAAGTATTGAATGATAGAGTGATTGAATGAGTGAATGATGAGTGATCGAACAGCTGGCGCAGTTATTCTATCACTCGATCATTCACTCATTCAATCATTGCAATAAGGCTTTCACGGCCGCTGAGATTGCTTTGCCATCCGCCTGACCAGCCAGTTCTTTCGTGGCAACGCCCATCACTTTACCCATGTCCGACGGAGCCGACGCACCGACGCGGGTGATGATGGCCTGAAGTTTCGTCTTCAGTTCGTCGTCGGAAAGCTGCTTGGGCAGATACGGTTCGATGATGGCGATTTCGGCTTCTTCCACGCTAAGCAGGTCAGGGCGGTTCTGCTGCCGGTAGATGTCAGCCGAGTCTTTCCGCTGCTTCACGGCTTTGGTCAAGATACGGGTTTCGTCTTCGGGCTTCAGCTCACCCGTTTGGCCTTCTTTGGTTTCTTCGAGCAGAATCATGGATTTCACGGCCCGCAGGGCGCGCAGCTTGTCCTGATCTTTAGCCAGCATGGCCTGCTTGATATCGGCGTCGATTTGTTGTTTGAGAGACATTGTTAAAGAGCGAAAGAGTGAATGAGTGAAAGAGCGATTTGCAGCCACACTGCATGGATTAATAACAAATGCGTCCTTTCGTTTTGAACCTTCAATATTTCAGCAAAGTTACAAAACAGGCAGGGCCTTTCGTTGTAGCAGATCGCTCTTTCGCTCATTCACTCTTTCGCTCTTTATCTATCGATGACCCGTCTGTCTGTCAATATCAACAAGATTGCTACGATCCGAAACGCCCGTGGTGGCAATAACCCCGATCTGGTACGGGTAGCGCTCGACTGCGAACGGTTCGGCGCACAGGGTATCACCGTTCACCCCCGCCCCGATGAGCGTCATATCCGCTATCAGGACGTGCTGGACCTTAGCCCGGTGCTGTCGACCGAATTCAATATCGAGGGCAACCCCGACGACCGGTTTATCGAATTGGTCAAACGGGTAAAACCGGCGCAGGTAACACTGGTGCCCGATGCGCCCGACGCCATCACATCGAATGCTGGTTGGGACACCGTGCGCCATGCCGATCACCTGCGCCGGCTGATTGATACATTCAAGGCTGATGGTATTCGCGTGTCGATCTTCGTGGATGCCGACGAGCGAATGGTCGAGGGCGCGAAAGCCGTGGGCACGGACCGAATCGAACTGTACACGGAACCCTACGCGACGGCCTACCCGAACAACCGCGACGCAGCCGTAGCCCCATTTGTCAGGGCGGCACAGCGGGCGCACGAACTGGGATTAGGTCTGAACGCGGGCCATGACCTGAGCCTGGAAAACCTGCGTTTTTTCAACGAGAAGGTACCGGGACTTGATGAAGTATCGATTGGTCACGCGCTTATAAGCGATGCGCTGTACTTTGGCCTCGAAAACACGATTCAACTCTATCTCCGCGAACTGGCCTGATGGTAAAGAAACTTAGCATCGGTGATTTTCTCCATCAGGCTCAGGCGTTGCCTGTTATCGACGTACGATCGCCGGGTGAGTTTGCGCATGCCCATATTCCGGGAGCCGTCAGCATTCCCCTGTTCGACAACGACGAGCGGGCACAGGTCGGTACGAAGTATAAGCAGGCGGGGAAAGACTCAGCGGTACTGCTGGGGCTGGGCATGGTCGGCCCTAAACTGGCTGACTTTGTCAGGCAATCGCGCCGGTTGAATCCGCAGCAAAAAGAAGTGCTGGTACATTGCTGGCGGGGTGGTATGCGGAGCGGCTCGTTTGCGTGGTTGCTCGACACCGCCGGCCTGACGGTATCAACCCTCGTGGGTGGCTACAAAGCGTACCGCAATGCCGTACTGGACGCGTTCGCGCAGCCCCGCCAACTGATTATTCTGGGGGGTAAGACGGGCAGCGGCAAAACCGATATGCTGCACGAACTGGTACGGCAGGGTGAGCAGGTGATTGACTTGGAAGGGCTGGCGCACCACAAGGGATCGTCGTACGGCGCAATCGGCCAGCAAGCCCAACCCGCCACGGAGCACTTTGAAAACCTGATCTTCCAGGACTGGCAACGGCTTGACCCCCATCGCCGGATCTGGCTGGAAGACGAAAGTCGTAACGTGGGGTCCTGTTTTATTCCGATGCCACTCTGGCAGCAGATGCGGGCAGCTCCGGTGGCGTTTGTCGATGTGCCTAAGTCAGTACGCATTCAACGACTGGTGCAGGAGTATACGGGTATCGATCACGCGCTTCTTGTCGAGGCAACCGAGCGAATCCGGCGTCGACTGGGAGGTAAGGTAACCCAGGATGCGCTTGACGCCCTCGCCAACTTCGATTACGCGACCGTCGCCGACCTGACGCTCAATTATTACGATAAAGCGTATCTGCACGGCCTCTCCCAACGTGACCAAGCCGCAATCAATGCTATACCAATTTCGGTAGACGCCCCAGCACAAACGGCTACGCAACTCATCGAATGGGCTGATAGCCAATCATTTGCCGGAGCCCTTTAGTTGACCGGCTTTTTCTTTACCGACGCGTTCATTCGCAGCACAACGTCGCGCTTATTGATCGATAGTCGCCACACGGCTAGTGGGGTTTTTTCGGTGCCGAAGCAAGTCTGGCAAATCGTGTTGTCGGTCGGTACAGCCGCGTTATAGATGTACGTTGTGTCGCTGATCTTCTGGATATTGGCGATCTGGGGTTGCTTCTGTTCGGCGTTGTACAGATACGCATCCAGAACTTCACGTTCCTTTGGATCGAGCGTTTTATTCTGCACATCGGCCGGACCAAGCAGCCGAACCGTTATGCCGTATTTTTTGCTGATGGCATTGAGCCGGGGTAAGTTCTGCAGCTGGCAAAGCTGTTGTTTACGCCCTGTCGTCGTTGCCACGGTCAGGCTGTCGGTCAGTTCTTTCTGCATGACCGCCGTCACTTTATCACCAAGTTCATCGACCGTTTCGACCAGGTCTGCATTGGTTACGCGTTTGATCTTCATATCCGACATCTGCTGCTTCAGTTCGGGCGTGTATTTCACCCGGTCGGGTGTGCAGGCAGAAACTGCCACGGTCAGTATGAGCACAGACAGCATGGCCGGTAAGCGTAAGCAAGTTTTCACGGCAAAATAAAGTTATGACCATCGAAAGAACACCGGTCTTATAGTCTTGGTTGCAAACGGGTTGATTCATAGCAACTGCCCTATTTTTCGTATTTTTGTCTAATCAATGGTATTCATCATCTGTCGTTTGACAAGACAGATTTTTCATCATACATCATGTTCGACCAGTTAGAAGCTATTCGTGAACGCTTCGACGAAGTTGCCCAGCAGATCGTTCAGCCGGAGGCCGTCTCCGACCAGAAACGGTTTATGAAGCTGAGCAAAGAATATAAAGACCTCGAAAAAATCGTCAACCAGTATCAGGCCTACAAGCAGCTACTGGAAGAAATCGACAACGCTAAGCAGATTATCGCAACCGAAAAAGACGAAGATTTTCGTGAACTGGCGAAAGCCGAGCTTGACGAATTACAACCCCGCCGGGAGCCACTGGAGGAAGCACTTAAGGAAATGCTGATTCCAAAAGATCCCAACGATAGTAAAAACGTAATTCTTGAAATCAGGGGCGGTACCGGTGGCGATGAAGCCGCCATTTTCGCGGGCGACCTGTTCCGAATGTATCAGCGTTTTTGCGAAAAGATGGGCTGGCGCATGTCGCTGGTCGATTATACTGAAGGTACATCGGGGGGCTACAAAGAGATCATCACCGAAGTCGAAGGAGACGACGTCTATGGCAAGCTGAAATTTGAATCGGGCGTTCACCGGGTACAGCGCGTACCGGCTACTGAGACGCAGGGACGTATTCACACCTCGGCCGCCAGCGTAGCCGTACTGCCCGAAGCCGAGGAGGTCGACGTAGAGATCAACATGAACGACATTCGCAAAGACACGTTCTGTTCGTCGGGCGCGGGTGGTCAGTCGGTCAACACGACGTACTCGGCTGTTCGCCTGACCCACATTCCGACCGGGCTTGTCGTACAATGTCAGGATGAACGTTCGCAGCTCAAAAACTTCGACAAAGCTCTGACCGTACTGCGGTCGCGGCTTTATGAGATCGAGTTGCAGAAGCACAACGACGCTATTGCTTCACAGCGCAAAACGATGGTCGGTAGTGGCGACCGTTCCGATAAGATCCGAACCTACAACTACCCGCAAAGCCGCGTTACCGACCACCGCATCGGCCTGACAGTCTATAACCTGCCAGCCGTTATGGATGGCGGTATCAGCGAGTTTATCGAGCAACTGCGCATCACCGAAAACGCCGAACGATTAAAAGAAGGGGCAACCGCCTAACACGAAAGCCGGACAGCGATGTCCGGCTTTTTTATTGGCCAAGCCGGACCGTTCCTGCGTCCTCATAGACGAGTTTGGCCGCGCCATCGTACCAGATCCGCCGGGCCTGACTGGTACTACCAGCTGTAATTGTTATCGTGTGCCGCAGTGTAGCAATATCCGTTAGTGCAGGTACCCGCCCACACGACCACACCGCCGGATCCTGCCAATTCCCGTTGGCAACCGATACCAGCCCGTTGTAGCCACTGCTACAGAATTCACTCCACGTTGGCAGGCCAATGTTGTTGCTGATATTGACGGTGCGGCCGCACAGTGCCGATAGCTGCGTGGGTATACAACCAGTGAGTTTATTATTCTGAAGTTGCAGGTATTGCAGGGCCGATGCGCTGCCAAGCGAGGCCGGTATACTACCTGTTAGCAGGTTGTTGTTTAACCGGAGATCG
Organism: uncultured Spirosoma sp.; assembly: GCA_964581865.1. Lineage (GTDB taxonomy): Bacteria > Bacteroidota > Bacteroidia > Cytophagales > Spirosomataceae > Spirosoma. Next base: position 22,717 of record CAZOQC010000014.1, on the reverse strand, counting down.
TTCAGTAGCGTGAACGAACCGATAAATGCTGGTATCTCACCTGTCAGCTGATTTTGTTGCAGGTAAAGCCCAGTCAATCGCGTCAATGCGCTGAACGTTGTTGGTATGGAGCCGGTCAGTTGATTACCATCGATACCCAGCAGTTGAACTGCTGTCAGATTACCGAGTTGCTGGGGAATGGCACCACTGAGCTGATTGTTCGACAGATAGAGTGTTTGCACCTTTGTCAAATTACCCAGTTCCGCCGGAATAGACCCTGCCAATCGATTATCCGACAAGTAGAGTGCTTTCAGATTGGTTAGATTACCCAGACTGACCGGGATCGGACCAGTCAGGTAATTGGACCCCAGTTCCAAACTTTCCAGGTTAGTCAGGTTGCCCAGACTGGCTGGTATTGGACCGGTAAATCCAAAATTAGACCCACAACTAAAGGCCCGTAGCTGAGTCAGGTTTGCGAGAGCGTCCGGTATCGTACCGGAGAACAGAGCGTAACTTACGTTGAACGTGCGAAGAGCCGTCAGACTGGTAATCGTGTTGAGAATAGTACCCCGCAAGTAGGTGTACGCCAGATTCAGATTTTGTAGTTTGACTAATTGACTGATGGTGGCTGGCATCAGGTCGATCAATCCCTGATTATAGGCCAGATTCAACGTTTGCAATTCCGACAGATTGCCGATGGTAGCAGGTACTGTTCCTTTTAGTTTGTTACCGGAAAGAAAAGTCCCGAGGTCGACACTAGTAACGCGGCCATTGGTACAGCCGATACCAAACCAGCCGCTACATGGGTCGCAGTTGGTCAGCCAGCCCGTTTTATCAGTCCAGTTTGGGCCGCTGGTAGCCTTATACAAATCAACGAGCGGCAGATAATCGGGATGCAAACTGCTGTTCACATCGGCACTGGCACTGGCAGAACAGCCGACCTCATCGGCGACCGTTACCGTGTAGCTGCCGTTTACCGACACACTCACAACACCAGTCGTATTCGACGTGCTGAACCCGTTGGGCCCCGAAAACCGGTACGATACGTTTCCTGCGCAGGAACTGCTGGCCGTCAACGTTGTCTGCTGCTGCTCACATGACAACGCGTTACTGACAACTAAACTCGCTGGCTGCGCCGAGGCCTGATGGCTGGCGAAAAGGGATATACTGACTACCGCCAGTACGGTTCGAAGACGGTAAAAAAGCGATACATTTCGTTTGGTAGTAGATGATTCAACCATGAATACGGCCAATACTATGCGAGTGTTTTGCCTCGCAACTTACTGATTATACAGGCGATGTACACGCAATTCGTCAGCCATTAACGATTTTTTTGACTTACATTTAACTCGATATTCACTACGCGATGCTCCCGCACCTTCCCCTGTACATCTCGATTCTATTCGTTCTGATAACCATCGTTACGGTCTGGCTTTTCTATGCAGCTACCAATTATAACCGTACGGCACTAGTGGTTTTAGTAAGCTGGCTGGCTTTACAGGCCATTCTGTCCTTTGCCGGTTTTTACCAACGTACAGATACCGTTCCGCCACGACTGGCACTGCTTATCGGCCCGCCACTGCTAGTTATTATCAGCCTGTTTCTCAGTAAAAAGGGGCAGGCATTCATCGATGAAGCCCGATTGGATCAGCTAACCTTACTGCATTCGGTACGAATCGTTGTTGAAGTCGTTCTTCTCCTGCTGTTTATCCAGAAGGCTGTTCCGAAGGCGATGACGTTTGAGGGACGTAATTTTGATATACTGGCTGGTCTGACGGCTCCACTCGTTTACTACCTGGCGTTTGTACGTAAACGGTTATCCCGGCGGGCACTACTTGTGTGGAATGGACTATGCTTGGGTCTGCTAATAAACATCGTTCTGACGGCTCTTCTGGCAGCCCCCACTGCTTTTCAGCAAACGTCCTTCGATCAGCCTAACATCGCAATTCAATACTTCCCATTTGTCTGGCTTCCGTCTGTCGTGGTACCAATCGTACTCTTCTCCCATCTGACAGCCATTCGGCGTTTGTCGACTGCCCAGTAAGTTGTTTTCAGAAGCGAAGCCTCCCGTTGACGGACAAACAAAAAGCCCCCAGTCAGTAAACTGAGGGCTTTTATTGCCTGAGGCAATACGAACTTAAACTTTGATTTCTACGTCGACACCGCTGGGCAGCTCGAGTTTCATCAGGGCATCAACGGTTTTCGCGCTGCTGCTGTAAATGTCGACCAACCGCTTGTAGGTGCAAAGCTGGAACTGCTCACGCGCCTTCTTGTTGACGTGGGGCGACCGCAGTACGGTGTAAATCTCCTTGTCGGTTGGCAGGGGGATGGGGCCGCTAACGATAGCACCCGTCGACTTAACCGCTTTCACGATTTTCTCAGCCGACTTGTCGACCAGCATGTGGTCGAACGACTTCAGTTTAATCCGGATCTTTTGGCTCATTGTGTTGTGGTTCGTTATGTGTTAAAGTGAGCACCGCCGAAAGAACCATTTACTCCGGCGACACAAAAAATGGGCAGTAAATCCAGCCGGACTTACTGCCCAATATTGGGAAGGCTTACGCCTTTGCAGTACCTTTTTCTTTGGCAACCACCGTATCCGAAATGTTCTGTGGAACAACTTCGTAGTGCGAGAAGGTCAGGTTAGCCGTAGCACGACCCGACGACATTGTACGCAGGTCCGTTACGTAGCCGAACAGTTCCGACAGGGGAACATCGCCTTTGATAACCTGCGAACCAGCCTTCGAATCCATGCCCTTCATTACACCCCGGCGACGGTTCAGGTCACCCGTGATCGGACCGGTGTATTCTTCTGGCGTCAGCACTTCAACAGCCATGATTGGCTCGAGCAGTTTCGGACCAGCCTGACGGGCTGCTTCACGGAAGCCCAGACGAGCGGCCATCTCGAACGACAGCGAATCGGAGTCAACGTCGTGGTACGAACCGTGGAACAGGCGCACTTTCATGCTTTCCAGCGGGAAGCCAGCTAGCGGACCGTTTTTCAGTGATTCGTCGAAGCCCTTCTGAATAGCGGGGATGAATTCGCGGGGAATAACACCACCAACAATGCCGTTCACGAAGTCCAGACCGGGCTGAATGACACCAGCTTCGTCCTGATCGCGGGGTCCAAGTTCAAACACGATGTCGGCAAACTTACCGCGACCACCTGTCTGCTTCTTGTACACTTCGCGGTGCTCGATATTCTTGGTCAGCTTCTCTTTGTAAGCTACCTGTGGCGCACCCTGGTTTACTTCTACCTTGAACTCACGACGCATCCGGTCGATGATGATCTCAAGGTGCAGCTCACCCATACCACGGATAATCGTCTGACCCGTTTCTTCGTTCGATTCAACTTTCAGCGTCGGATCTTCTTCGATCAGTTTACCGATAGCTTTCGAGAAGTTGTCCTGATCGGCCGTTTTCTTCGGCTCGATAGCGTAACCGATAACGGGCTCCGGGAATACCATCGATTCCAGAATGATTGGATTCTTCTCATCAGACAGTGTATCACCGGTCTTGATGTCCTTGAAACCAACAACAGCTCCGATGTCACCAGCTTCCAGACGGTCGATCTGGTTCTGCTTGTTGGCGTGCATCTGGAAAATCCGCGAGATCCGCTCTTTGTTACCCGACCGGTTGTTCAGGACGTACGAACCTGACTCCAGTACACCCGAGTACGAACGGATGAAGCACAAACGACCAACGTAGGGGTCAGTAGCGATTTTGAACGCCAGTGCCGAAAACGGATCGCTGGCACTAGGTTGCCGCGAAATTTCAGCCCCCGTGTCGGGGTTAGTGCCTTTGATGCTCTCCTTGTCCATCGGCGACGGCAACAGGGCCATCACATAATCGAGCATGGTTTGCACACCTTTGTTTTTGAACGACGAACCGCAAAGCATCGGAACGATCTTCATGCTGATCGTTGCCTGCCGCAGAGCCGCCAGGATTTCATCTTCCGAGATCGACTCAGGATCTTCGAAATACTTTTCCATCAGCGTGTCGTCGAATTCGGCAACAGCTTCAAGCAGTTTCTCCCGCCATTCGGTTGCCTCTTCCAGCATGTCGTCGGGTATGGGGACAACTTCGAAGGTCATGCCTTTATCCGACTCATTCCAGATCAAACCCCGGAAGTTTACCAGATCGACAACGCCTTTGAAGCCATCTTCTTCACCAATTGGCAACTGAAGCGGGACAGCGTATGAGCCAAGCATTTCCTTTACCTGCTTACACACGTTGAGGAAGTCGGCACCCGAGCGGTCCATTTTGTTGACGAAGCCCAGACGAGCAACGTTGTAGTTATTGGCCAGACGCCAGTTGGTTTCCGACTGTGGCTCAACACCATCAACGGCGCTGAACAGAAACACCAGTCCGTCGAGGACGCGCAGCGAACGGTTCACCTCTACCGTAAAGTCAACGTGACCCGGTGTGTCGATGATGTTGATGTGGTATTTCTGGTCCCGGTAGGTCCAGTCGACAGTGGTAGCAGCCGAGGTGATCGTGATCCCCCGCTCCTGCTCCTGCTCCATCCAGTCCATGGTAGCAGCACCATCGTGTACTTCGCCAATTTTGTGGCTTACACCAGCATAGTACAGAATACGTTCGGTTGTCGTCGTCTTACCCGCGTCGATGTGGGCAGCGATACCGATGTTTCTCGTGAACTTTAAATCGCGAGCCATTAGCTTGTATACAGAAAGTTATGATTTCTTACTCTTGAAGAAATGCTGTCGGGCAGTATGAGCACCCTCCCGCAAATCAGGACGCAAAATTACTGAAAGTCAATCATAATAGCAACGTCAAGCCTAAGAATATCGTTGCATCCCGGCCTACTTTCTGCCATGCTGCGTAAGCGTCTGCCGCTCCTCTATAGACGGTACCGACTTGGAATCATGCAAAATCCGTATAGCACACTACTTCATATAGCCTGGGCATACGCCAGGCACGAAAAGCGGCAGCATGTACTTCGGATTGAATAAACTAGCCCACTTTCCGACTACGTATACATCATATACGATAGACGGATCGTGGACGAAGGGACGTTCTCGCATCTGCATCAGCACAGCGCGGTCTTCCGTGACTTGTGCGTCCATCAGCACGATACGCTGCGGCCAACAGATTAGGAAGTTTGAGTGGCTTCTTGCGGTTCGCCCTGACCTACTCGACGGGCGCTTCGACGATGGTGACGATTTTCCAGAGACCACGGATGTCCTGCAACGCAACCGTCACATTACCACCGTTGGGGTTGTCGGAGTGTAGCGTCAGGTACTTGCGGGTAATCAGCTCGTTGTCGCGGATACGCTTGACGACGAAGTAATCGCGGTACATAACCGCAAACACCCCACCCGACTGGTATTCCCAATCGCTTTCGCTAACAGGTACTGCGAGCACTTTGGCACCGTGCGCCAGCTGTGGGCTCATACTATTGCCCGAAATTTCAATCACAACCGAGTTGCGATGCCCTTTCGTGATTGTCTTCCGGACGCGGAAGGGTTCAATGTCGGTGGTATTGATGCCGTCGGCGTAGCTTTCTACGAAACTGGCGTAGAATCGCACCGGTACAAAGGGTACTTCAACCGTGTCGTCGTCTGCGCTGGCGATCCGGGCATTTGAATCAGCCGGGTTCAACACAGGCATGATGCCACGAATCAGGTAGTCGGCGCTGATTTGCGGATAACAGGCCAGCAGACTCATCATCGTGTCGTACGACGGTTTGGCCCGGCCATTCAGAATATTATAAAACTTGGACGGATTCTCGCCTAATTCTTTCGCAATCTGATAGATAGTAATACCCAAAGCATCGAATATATGCTTCAGACGATCCTGAATGTCCATCGGCTTGCTCATATCAGTCAAACATTTTTTCATGCGATATAGTATAGTTCATGTATAATATAATACAACTATATTATATTGCTCACCAAACGTTGGTCAAATCTACAATAAATCCGTGCAGAACACGCGCATACTGGTGCTTTTTGTCTGTCTGTTTTATGAACCGGAACCGTCTACACACCAATACTACCCCGACCATTCTGTTTGTCGACATGAACAGTTTCTTTGCATCCTGCGAACAGCAGGTCAATTTCTGGCTCCGTGGCCGGCCGGTGGGAGTATGCGTCTACACGGGTAGGCACGGGTGTGTTATCTCGCCCTCGGTGGAAGCTAAACTGCGGGGCGTAAAAACGGGTATGCGGCTGGATGACGCGATGGTGATTTGTCCCGATCTGGTGCCGGTTGAAACGCATCCGGGCCGGTACCGGGAATTTCACGTTAAACTGATTGCGGTGCTGCGTACGTTTTGCGACGATGTACTGCCCAAAAGTATCGATGAAGCGGTAGTGGATTTAACCAACTATCAGCTGCCCTACCCCGACCCAAAGCAGGTGGCCTACGCCATCAAGCGGGCTATCCGGGAGCACGTGGGTGATTATCTGCGCTGCTCCATCGGCATTGCCCCGAACGTGTTTCTGGCCAAGCTGGCGTCTGATGTGCAAAAACCCGATGGGCTGACACTCATTACGCCGGATACACTCGATGGAGTACTGCGCACACTTCGGCTGACCGATCTACCGGGCATTGGGCAGCGTATGGCCGACCGCCTGCAACGGCACAACATCAACACACCGATCGAACTGCGTTACTCAACACCGGACCATTTGAAGGCCGTTTGCCAGAGCGTAATTGGCTGGCGGTGGCACATTCGACTTAACTTCGGCGGGGAGGTCGATCTGGATACCAGCGAACACTATAAAAGCATGTCGGCCATGCGCACAATTTCAGCCGAACAGCGTGCCACATTGGATAAATTAGACGCGTTGCTGATGGCACTATGCCTGACCCTCGAACGTCGGATGGTGAAGCACGGTATATTCTGCCAGAGTCTGTCGCTTTCCTGCCGATACGAGTCTGGTCAGACCTATCAGTGCGAGATAAAACTACAGCCGCCCAGGCAGGATGGCCCCGACCTGTACGACCTGATTCAACAGCGGCTGTCTGCCTTTCAGCAGCGGCATCCCCGGCAGATGGTTTTAAACAGTCATCTCCGCTCCATGAACGTCATCGTATCCCGGTTTGTACTGACTGAGCAGGTACCGCTCAATCTTTTCGAGGACACTACCCGCAAAGACAAGCTGCGGCAGACGCTGTACGACCTGAAAGCGAAGTTTGGCACCGAAAAGCTGATCAGGGCCAACGAACTCAGCGATGATCCAGTATACCGCGACGTAATCGGCTTCGGCAACATCAACGATTTATGAGGGCAGTATCTGCTCGTTGGGGCAGAAAAACGTTGTCCGCCCGCCTACCGTTATCCGCTCGATACGCGTATGACAACGAGGGCAGAACTTATGTGCCTCAACGTCGTCGTAAGGCGAGTCATCCCACTCGCGAACATGAATCAGGAAGTTTGGCGGGAAATTTCGGTACGTAGCTTCGTGCTGAATAGCCGTTTCAAGCACATACCGAATCGATCGGTGCAGTTGTTCCAGCTGGGTGTCAGTCAGCGTGTGCGCTCGTTGCTCAGGGTGGATGAACGCCTGAAACAACACTTCATCGACAATCCAGTTGCCCACGCCCGCCACCACCTGCTGATCGAGCAGCACCGGCTTGATCGGTGATTTTTTCGCCCGAACGCGCTGCGTCAGTTCATCCAGTGAAATAGCCAGTGCGTCAGAACCGATCTTCTTCGATTTGAGGAATGCATCGATGTCACTCACTAAGCCAACGCGTTCAAACTTACGCGGGCACAGAAAGCCCAGGTTGAAACCACTAGTAAACTCGAAAACGATCCGGGCGAAGCGGGGCCGGTCGAGCGAGGCATGGTAATACTCCAGATCCCCGGTCATCCCGAAGTGCATTCGCACGATGACAGCCGGATCGTCGGTGTAGACAAACAGGTTTTTACCCACCCGGTACGTACCCGTAAACTTCCGGCCAGCCAGCGCTTGCTGTAGCTGCGCATAGTCGGTCGTCAGTAATTTTTTGTCCTCTACTTCGACATGCTGAATTGGCTGGTACAGCGCAGCCGATTCTAGGTAATTGCGTCTGATCTCGACTTCGGGTAACTCAGGCATTGTATTTTTTATTCAGCATAACGGGTCGTTTATCAACGTTGTTTCGGGCGGAGAACACAGTGAAAAAACGCCCTGAAAACACCCACAACCGTTTAATCAACATTTTGTCAACCGCTGAACGGATTGTCTGTCAGCAAATTGACGGTGAACTTTGCCAAATTTTCTCTAGTTACAGTAGACAATATTGCGGAAGCACGTGTCGTTACGGTACTGCCTGTAACCGGCAACTATGCCTGCCGCACCGGCCTAAACTAACCCAATGTCTACCTGTCTGACGTAGCAACCTCTACACGTAGTTCAAGTGCATGTTAAACCGTTAAACTGAAAAACAAGTATGGAAAACAACAATCCCCAACGCTCCAAAACCAATGGTGCTTTGCTGGCTGCCCTTATCATCATGACGGGTCTGGCCGGTGTATCCAGCTACCTGTATTTCGATCAGAAGAAAGTATCGGAGAATCAGGAAGTCACGATTTCGGAACGTGTTGAAGAGTTGTCGACTACCCGCGTAAAACTGGATTCTATTTCGACGGCGCTCGACGCCAAGATTGCCGAAGTACAAAAACTAGGCGGTGACGTTACGGAACTGGAAAAAGTAAAGGCGCAACTGGAGCAGGATAAGGCGTCGTTACGTCGTGGTAACCGCGTTTCGCTTGCCAAGTACGAGCAGAAGATCAAGCAGTACGAAGCGTTTCTGGTCGAGAAAGACACCCTTATTTCCAATCTTCAGCGCGAAAACGTAACACTGGCGTCAAACGTCAAGGTGCTTGATGACGAGAATACCGGGCTGAAAACACAACGTCAGGTACTGCGTGATTCGGTGACGACCTACGTAACACAGAATCAGGAATTGAGTACGAAAGTGACGCGGGCTTCAGCCCTCCGGGCACAGAACGTGAAAGTGTTTGCGGTGAACGCACGTGGCAAAGTAAAAGAGGATGATTCCTACAAGGCTAAACGGCTTGACAAAATAAAGCTGACCTATACGTTGCTCGACAATCCGCTGACGAAAGAAGAGGCTAAAGAAGTCTATGTCCGTGTACTGGATCCCAACGGTGCTGTGGTATCCGACATGGCTAATGGTTCGGGTACGTTCAATGTGGATGGCAACGAAACGATTTACACCACCAAGCAGACGGTTAACTACACCAACAATAGCCAGAACGTTGAATTGCTGTACTCGCGTGGTATCCCATACAAGCCGGGTAAATACACCATCGAACTTTATTCGGAAGGGTTCCGCATCGGTGCCGGTGAATTTGCCATTCGGTAGGCTTGCGACTGCCTGAACATCAAAAAAGCACCGGGCCAACGCCCGGTGCTTTTTTGATGCCATTCTGTGAATGCCTGGAAAACGTGTCAGTCTCTATATCCGGTAAACGATACGCTGCTGTCCTGACTAACTTGTTTGGCCAGCTGTAACACGTTCGTTTGCGTTTCCATACCGTTGCTGGTAAACACCCGGTCCCATTGCCAGCTACCGATCAACTTCCCGGCCTGCTTTAACGTAAGCGTCTCACCCCGCCGTTGTAGCAGCACCTGTGTCAGCTGCTGCGTTACTTTGGTAGGCGAAAACTGCCTGTATATCAGCGTAACAGTACTATCCGTTTCTACTTTAACAGTCAGTTTCGGCATCTGATCGGCATGTAAGGCAACGAAAAGCGGGTTGACAAATGCGTTGGTTTTGTACGTGCCGGCTACTGTCCGCGACAGGCTCTGCGGCTCAACGTCCGTAGTCTGCTGACAACCCGTCAGCCAACCAGTCAAGCACAAAGCAGCCGTGGAGAGTAGCAATGTTTTCATGGTCTTAAGCGGTAGTAGTTGTTTGACTGGTAGACCCCGATCCATCCGGAACGGTTGCTGGCTCGACTGCTTTTTTTTCAGCTTCCGATTCATCAACGGCGTTTACCCATACATTCATCGTGTTTAATTCCATATTGCCGAACTGCGTTGTGAAGGCAACATCGGCCGCATCGCGTCCGTAAGCTACCGTAATCCGATTGCCTCTCGGCTTATCCTGCGTTGCATCGAAGGTATACCACCGCCCGCCTACGTAGGCCTCAAACCAGGCGTGCATATCCATCGGGTCCAGCTTGTATAAATACCCAACGACCATGCGGGCCGGAATATTCAACGCCCGGCACAGCGAAATACCCAGGTGCGTATAGTCGCGACAGACGCCTACCCGGCTGGTAGCCGTATCCACGGCCGACGTACTGGCGTTGCTGGTCCCGTACTGGTATTTGATGTTTGAATGAATCCAGTTACGGATCATTTCAACCTGACCATAGCCGGGTAACGCATCTTTCGTAATATCAGCCGCTAGTTCTCCCTGCATATCCGACTGGCAGTAACGACTTGGCAGTGTATAATGCAGTACCTCATCGGGTAACTCTTCCACGGGTGTATACGGCGCGTTCAGGTCAACATCGATACTATCGGCGGTCTGCACCGTAGCGGAAAAGTTGATACTGAATGGCCCCTCTGGTGCAATCACGCGCTGACAGAGATTACCATACATATCCGTAAACTCCGTTACGTTAACAACAGGAGTTATGTGGTATTCCTCTTTTATGATCCACTGCCCATCACCCGAGCGGGGGCGGAGCATCAAGATCAGTGGCGTTGTTTCTTTGGCATCGAATTGTAATTCACAGCCAGCATGTAGTCGCATACGTCGATTCAGGTTGTTTTCAGGTGTCTAAGCCCGAACAGCTCCCTTTTGTTTTACACACAAAGGAAGCATATCGTTGCTAACCACATACGATATAGCTACAGGCTTTGATCCCTCCAGGATGCGTACAATAAAGAAAGCCACCCCGGTCTCCCGAAGTGGCTTTCTTTATTTACGTTCAACTAGACCAGTGCTTTGCGCTTGCTCTTGGTGAATTGCTCTTTCGATTCGGTAATCGTTTCGAGTTCTTCTTTCGAGCCAACAATAGCATTCTGGTAGTGACGGAGACCCGTACCAGCCGGAATCAGGTGACCCACGATAACGTTCTCTTTCAGACCGTCGAGCATGTCACGCTTACCACGGATGGACGCTTCGCTCAACACCTTGGTCGTTTCCTGGAAGGAAGCCGCCGAGATAAAGCTATCCGTACCCAGCGATGATTGCGTAATACCCATCAGCGTTGGCTGCGATACAGCAGCCATAGCGTCGCGAACCTGCACCAGTACCATATCGCGCCGTTTCAAACTCGAGTTCTCATCGCGCAGCTGACGGCTTGTTACGATCTGCCCTGGCTTCACGTTCGGTGAATCGCCAGCTTCGATGACAACTTTCGCGTCAAGTACTTTGTCGTTTTCTTCGCGGAACGACCACTTATCGACCACCTGACCTTCGAGGAAATTGGTATCGCCCGAGTCGATAATCTCAACCTTCTGCATCATCTGTCGAACAATGGCTTCGATGTGCTTATCGTTGATTTTTACCCCTTGCAGGCGGTATACTTCCTGAATTTCATTGACCAGATACTCCTGAACGGCCGTCGGACCTTTGATGGCCAGAATGTCGCTCGGCGTAATGGCACCGTCAGACAGCGGAGCACCCGCCCGGACGAAGTCGTTGTCCTGCACGAGGATAAACTTCGACAGTGGGACAAGGTATTTCTTCTTCGTACCGTCTTTCGATTCGATGAAAATCTCGCGGTTACCACGCTTGATCGTACCGTACGTAACGACACCGTCGATCTCACTCACAACCGCCGGGTTCGACGGGTTACGGGCTTCAAACAGTTCAGTTACCCGTGGCAGACCACCCGTGATGTCGCGGGTTTTACCTACGTTCCGGGGAATTTTCGCCAGTGGCTGACCGGCTTTGATTTTCTGCCCGGCTTTAACGACCAGACGCGAACCAACCGGCAGGTTGTAGCTCTTCTGGAGCAGACCCGACGCATCCGCTTCGCCAAGGTGCAACGACAGTGTTGTCATACCCTGTACCACAATGGCCGGGTTTTTGGCTTTATCGCGTGTTTCGATAATCACCATCTCCTGGAAGCCCGTCTGTTCATCGAACTCCTCACGATAGGTGATACCATCTTCGATGGCATCAAAAGCCAGCGACCCTGTCAATTCCGACAGAATAACCGCGTTATAAGGGTCCCATGCGCAGATGTCATCGCCTTTCTTGATCGTTTGACCATCTTTCACGCGCAGGAATGCACCGTACGGAACGTTGTTGCTGATGAGAACCACGTTACGATCTTCCGGACTAACGATCCGAACTTCACCCGAACGACCCATCACGATCGTTTGTGCGTTGCCTTCAGCGTCTTCCGATTCAACCGTCCGCATTTCCTCGAACTCGATCAGTCCATCAAACTTCGCCTTGATCGACGCGTCGACCGCGATGTTCGACGCTGTACCGCCCACGTGGAAGGTACGGAGCGTCAGCTGTGTGCCCGGTTCGCCAATCGACTGCGAGGCAATAACACCCACGGCTTCACCAATGTCGACCATACGACCCGACGCCAGGTTACGACCATAGCATTTCGCACACACACCCTGACGAGCTTCGCAGGTCAGCACCGACCGGATTTCAACCGTTTCGATACTGGTTTCGTCGATAGCTGCGGCAATTTCTTCCGTAATCAACTCACCCGATCCGACGATCTTCAGCGGCTTGCCTTCTTCGTCTTTCGCCAGAGGATCAAACACGTCGTGTACCGTTGTACGACCCAGGATCCGTTCCGATAGCGGTTCAACGATATCTTCGTTGTCTTTCAGCGCCGACACCTGCAGACCACGCAGTGTACCACAATCGTCCTCAACGATAATGACGTCCTGCGCTACGTCGTGCAGACGGCGGGTCAGGTAACCGGCATCGGCCGTTTTCAGAGCCGTATCCGCCAGACCTTTCCGCGCACCGTGCGTCGAGATAAAGTACTCGAGTACGTCGAGACCTTCTTTGAAGTTCGACAGAATCGGGTTTTCGATGATCTCACCAACCGACCCCTGCAGGTTTTTCTGCGGTTTGGCCATCAGACCCCGCATACCACCCAGCTGACGAATCTGCTCACGCGAACCACGGGCTCCCGAATGCATCATCATATAGATCGAGTTGAAACCACCCTGATCGGCTTCGAGTTGCTTCATCAGTGTTTCGGTCAGGCGCGAGTTTACCCGCGTCCAGATATCGATAACCTGGTTGTAGCGTTCGTTTTCCGTAATCAGACCCATCAGGTAGTTATCCCATACACCCTGCACTTCAGCTTTGGCTTCATCAACCAGCCCCTGCTTAGCTTCCGGAATCATCACGTCACTCAGCCCGATTGACAGACCGCCTTTGAAAGCCATCTGGAATCCAAGTTCTTTGATTTCGTCGAGGAACTGAGCGGTACGGGCACCACCCGATATTTTGAAGATCAGCGCAATGATTTGCTGCAGCTTTTTCTTCGTCAGCAACTCGTTGATATAGCCAACTTCTTCTGGTACCGCCTGGTTGAACAACAACCGACCCGCTACCGTGTCGATTACTTTGTATACCATGTCGCCGTTCTCATCCCGGACTCTCACCCGGCATTTGATATTGGCGTGCTTCGATACGCGACCTTCGTTGATACCAATAATAACTTCTTCAGCACCGTAGAAGGTCATGCCTTCGCCCAAGATCGGGTATTCAGGAATGCTCTTCCGGCCTTTCGTAACGTAGTACAGACCAAGTACCATGTCCTGCGACGGTACTGTGATCGGTGCACCATTGGCAGGGTTCAAAATGTTGTGCGACGCCAGCATCAGCAGCGACGCTTCCAGCACGGCTTCCTGTCCCAGCGGTACGTGAACGGCCATCTGGTCACCGTCAAAGTCAGCGTTGAAGGCTGTACAGACGAGTGGGTGCAGTTGGATAGCCTTTCCCTCAATCAGTTTGGGCTGGAACGCCTGAATACCCAGACGGTGCAGCGTTGGAGCCCGGTTCAGCAGAACAGGATGCCCTTTGAGCACGTTTTCCAGAATATCCCAGATAACAGGGTCTTTCCGGTCAACGATCTTCTTCGCCGACTTCACCGTCTTGACGATGCCCCGCTCGATGAGCTTACGGATAACGAACGGCTTGAACAACTCGGCAGCCATATCCTTCGGCAGACCGCACTCGTGCAGTTTAAGCTCAGGCCCAACGACGATAACCGAACGACCTGAATAGTCGACCCGCTTACCGAGCAGGTTTTGCCGGAACCGGCCCTGCTTACCTTTCAGCATGTCAGACAGCGACTTCAGGGCGCGGTTGCCTTCCGAACGCACGGCATTTACTTTCCGCGAGTTGTCGAACAGCGAATCGACAGCTTCCTGCAGCATCCGCTTTTCGTTCCGCAGAATTACTTCCGGCGCTTTGATCTCGATCAGACGCTTCAGACGGTTGTTCCGGATGATAACCCGACGGTACAGGTCGTTCAGGTCAGACGTAGCAAACCGGCCACCATCAAGGGGGACAAGCGGACGCAGTTCGGGCGGAATAACCGGTACCATCTTGATCACCATCCACTCAGGGCGGTTTTCAATACGGCCGTTGGCTTCACGGAACGCTTCCACGACTTTCAGCCGTTTCAGCGCTTCCGCTTTCCGCTGCTGCGACGTGTCGGTAGCCGCAGCGTGACGCAACGAATACGACAGTTCGTCGAGAGCAACGCGCGACAGCAGCATTTCCAGCGATTCAGCACCCATTTTGGCGATGAACTTATTTGGGTCCTTATCGTCCAGGTGCTGATTCGCAGCGGGTAGTTTGTCGATAATATCCAGGTATTCATCCTCAGTCAGGAAGTCGAGCTGGTTGATACCATCTTCGGCTTTCACACCCGGCTGAACGACAACGTACCGTTCGTAATAGATAACCTGGTCGAGCTTCTTCGTAGAAAGCCCCAGCAGGTATCCTATTTTGTTTGGCAGCGAACGGAAATACCAGATATGCGCTACAGGTACCACCAGTTCGATGTGCCCCATACGCTCCCGGCGAACTTTCTTTTCGGTCACTTCTACACCACAACGGTCGCAGATGATGCCTTTGTAGCGGATCCGCTTGTATTTACCGCAATGACACTCCCAGTCTTTCACCGGACCGAAAATGCGCTCGCAGAACAAGCCACCCATTTCGGGTTTGTAGGTCCGGTAATTGATGGTCTCCGGCTGTGTCACCTCGCCGTAGGAACTCTCCAAAATAGACTCCGGCGACGCCAGGCTGATCGTCACGCTCTGGAAGTCGCTATTGAGTTTCTTGTTCTTTTTGAACGACATTGGTTGGAGATTATAGGTTTTAAACGAGCAGTTTGTGGTTTGTCGTTTGTGGTTTGTCGTTAACTGGTGCGAACACTATCAACACCGGAGCAACTACAAACCACGAACAACTAACTACGAACCACTTTACTCTAACGTAATTTCAAGGGCCAGGCCACGTAGCTCGTGAACGAGTACGTTGAATGACTCAGGAATATTCGGCTTCGGTAGGTTTTCACCTTTTACGATAGCTTCGTATGCTTTAGCGCGGCCTACGACATCATCCGATTTTACGGTCAGGATCTCTTGCAGGATGTTCGACGCACCGAAAGCTTCGAGCGCCCATACCTCCATTTCACCAAAGCGCTGACCACCGAACTGCGCCTTACCACCCAGCGGCTGCTGTGTGATGAGCGAGTATGGTCCGATCGAACGGGCGTGCATCTTGTCGTCAACCAGGTGACCCAGTTTCAGCATGTAGATGATACCGACCGTTACTTTCTGATCGAAACGCTCGCCCGTCAGGCCGTTGTACAGATACGTACGGCCAAACGACGGCAGACCGGCCAAATCAAGTTCATCGGCAACCTGCTGCTCAGTAGCCCCGTCGAAGATCGGCGTTGCGTACTTGCGGTCGAGCTTTTGGCCCGCCCAGGCTAGTACGGTTTCATAAATCTGTCCTAGGTTCATCCGGCTAGGTACGCCCAGCGGATTCAGTACGATGTCGACCTTCGTTCCATCTTCAAGGAACGGCAAATCTTCATCCCGTACGATTCGCGCAACGACACCTTTGTTACCGTGACGACCAGCCATTTTATCACCCACTTTCAGCTTACGCTTCTTGGCGATGTATACTTTGGCCAGTTTTACGATGCCTGCTGGCAGTTCGTCACCTACCTCAAGGGTAAATCGCTCCCGCTTGAAACGGCCTGTGATTTCACTCCGGCGATTGTTATAATTCTTCACCAGCGACACCACCATCTCGTTGATCCGCTCATCATCAGTCCAATCGTTCAGATTGAGGTCCGACAACAAGTTGGCTTCTTCCGGTACGGCATAGCTGCTTTCATCGCGGTAGTTGTTCTTGTCAGGGAACAGATTCTCCGTAATGTTCTTACGGCTGAACTTCACACCCTTACTGACAATCTCATCACCGAACTTGTGCTTTACACCAGCACTCGTTTTGCCTTCCAGCAACGTCACCGTTTTATCGATCATCCGGGCGCGGAAGTCATTCAGCTCACGGCCGTACTTCTTCATCAGCACCTTCACCTCTTCTTTGTGCTTACCCCGATCTTCCTTGGCCGGACGCGCAAACAGTTTGGTGTCGATGACGACCCCTTTCAGCGACGGTGGTGCTTTCTTCGAGGCATCTTTCACGTCACCGGCTTTATCGCCGAAGATAGCCCGTAGCAGTTTTTCTTCCGGTGTCGGATCGCTTTCTCCCTTCGGTGTAATCTTACCAATCAGGATATCGCCTTCCTTCACCTCAGTACCGATACGAACGATACCGTTCTCATCGAGGTTACGAACTGTTTCTTCCGATACGTTCGGGATTTCCGAGGTAAGTTCCTCTTCCCCACGCTTCGTATCGCGCACTTCCAGTTCAAACTCTTCAATGTGAATCGACGTGAAAATATCTTCACGAACAACCCGCTCCGAGATCACGATAGCATCCTCGAAGTTGTAACCCTGCCAGGGCATGAACGCCACTTTCATGTTCCGGCCCAGAGCCAGTTCACCTGCTTGAGTCGCATACCCTTCGCAAAGCACATCGCCCTTCTTCACCTTCTGTCCTTTGTAAACAGTCGGCTTGATGTTGATGCATGTATCCTGGTTTGTCCGGCGGAACTTGATCAGGTTGTACGTCTTCACATCCTCATCGAACGTGACAGCCATCTGATCGTCGTTCAGGTTGTAGCGAACCACGATCTTGGTTGAATCAACGAAATCGATAATGCCGTCCGATTCTGCGATAACTAATGTCCGCGAATCGACCGCAACCCGACCTTCCAGACCCGTACCAACGATCGGCGCTTCAGGGCGCAACAGAGGCACCGCCTGACGCTGCATGTTCGAGCCCATCAGTGCCCGGTTAGCATCGTCGTGCTCTAGGAACGGAATCATCGACGCAGCAACCGATACAATCTGGTTCGGAGCAATATCCATGAACGTCACATTACCCGGCTCAGCCATTGGGAAGTCACCTTCGAAACGAGCCTTCAATCGATCGACGTGGAAGTTACCTTTCTTATCGACACCGGCATTAGCCTGCGCGATATAGTGCGTATCTTCTTCTTCGGCCGTCAGGTACATCACCGGCTTCTCCATCGACACCTTCCCGTTTTCAATGATCCGGTACGGCGTTTCGATAAAGCCCATGCTATTGATCTTTGCGTAAACGCAAAGGGACGAAATCAACCCAATGTTCGGCCCTTCCGGTGTCTCGATCGTACACAAACGGCCATAGTGCGTATAGTGTACGTCACGAACTTCAAAGCCAGCCCGCTCCCGCGACAGACCACCGGGCCCCAGTGCCGACATACGACGCTTGTGCGTCACTTCAGCCAGTGGGTTGGTTTGGTCCATAAACTGCGACAACTGGTTTGTTCCGAAGAACGAGTTGATCACCGACGACAACGTACGGGCGTTTATAAGGTCAACGGGTTTGAAATCCTCGTTATCCCGAACGTTCATCCGCTCCTTAATCGTCCGTGCCATCCGCGCCAGACCCACACCGAATTGAGCATACAACTGCTCACCAACGGTACGAACACGCCGATTGCTCAGGTGGTCAATATCATCGACAACAGCTTTTGAATTGATCAGACCAATCAGGTATTTCACGATCGACACAATGTCTTCCGTGGTCAATACTTTCATGTCCAGCGATATTTCCAGATTCAGCTTTTTATTGATCCGGTAACGGCCTACATCACCCAAATCATACCGCTTGTCTGAAAAGAACAGGCTCTGAATGATTTCGCGCGCAGCCTGCTCATCAGGCGCATCGGCGTTGCGCAACTGCCGATAGATTTGCTCAACGGCCTCTTTTTCCGAGTTAGAGCTGTCCTTTTGCAGCGTATTATAAATGATGTTGTAATCGGCCATGTTCATATCCTCCTTGTGCAGGATGACTGACTTTTGGCCCGATTCCAGAATCATATCGATATCGTCGACCGATACAGCTGAGTCGCGCTCCATGAGCACCTCGTTCCGACTGATCGATACCACTTCGCCGGTATCTTCATCGACAAAGTCTTCCGTCCATGTGCGTAATACCCGCGCTGCTAACCGACGGCCAATAGCCTTTTTCAGGTTAGCCTGCGTAGCCGGTACTTCTTCCGACAGACCGAACAGATCAAGAATATCTTTATCCGACCCGAAGCCAATAGCCCGTAACAGCGTCGTTACCGGAAATTTCTTCTTCCGGTCAATGTACGCGTACATGACATTGTTAACGTCCGTCGAGAATTCAATCCAAGACCCTTTGAATGGAATAATCCGGGCCGAATACAGTTTTGTACCGTTAGTGTGCTTACTCATTGAGAAAAACACGCCCGGCGACCGGTGCAGCTGAGAAACAATCACCCGTTCAGCACCGTTAATGACAAACGAGCCTTTTTCGGTCATGTATGGGATGTTCCCCAAAAATACTTCCTGTTCGATCGTCTCGAAATCTTCGTTGTCGGGATCATTATTCGACAGGCGCAGTTTCGCTTTTAGGGGCACCGAATACGTTAAACCACGGTCGATAGACTCATCAACCGAATACTTCGGAGGATCGACTAAATAGTCGATGAACTCCAGTCTGAAGTTCTCGCGGGAGTCAGAGATAGGAAAATTCTCTTGAAACACCTTAAATAAACCTTCCTCCGACCGTTGGTTAGAAGGTGTGTCAAGCTGAAAAAAATCTTTGAAGGATTTGACCTGAATATCCAGAAAATCGGGATATTCAATCACTGGCTGAATCGTCGCAAAATTTTTGCGCGTACTGATTTTCGCGTTTGTAGCCAAGATTGTACTTCGTTTAGTTGCGTAACCGATTCTATGTGAATGTGTTGCGAGGATTTGCTACAGCATTCGAACTGAGCGGCTATTCAAACCCCGGACGTCACCCAGTCCAAGGGGGGATAAATAGACAACGTAAGGCAATAAGAATAAGTTTGTCTTTTGCAAGTGCATAGACAAAAAATCTCTAAGCAGGAAAAGACCAGACATTTTGTCTGGCCTCTCCTACTTAGAGTAATATGTAAGTAAGCAGCTGCTTATTTTACTTCAACTTCAGCACCAGCTTCTTCAAGTTGCTTACGCAGTGATTCAGCTTCGTCTTTAGCTACACCTTCTTTAACCGGCTTCGGCGCGCTGTCGACCAATTCTTTGGCTTCTTTCAGGCCCAGACCCGTCAGGTCTTTAACCAGTTTCACCACGGCCAGCTTAGCAGCACCAGCTGATTTCAGGACAACATCGAACGAAGTCTTTTCAGCAGCGGCTGGAGCAGCATCACCTGCACCTGCACCACCGGCAACCATTACCGGAGCTGCGGCTGCTGGCTCAATACCGTACTCATCTTTCAGAATGGTAGCCAGTTCGTTAACTTCTTTAACCGTCAGGCTTACAAGCTGCTCAGCGAACGCTTTCAAATCTGCCATTGTCGTATTCTAAATTTGATTGTGATACAAGATTGAAAATAACTATCGGATTGATAATTAGGCAACTTCCTCGCGCTCCGACAGCGTCTTGAGGATGCCGGCCAGCTTGTTGCCACCGCCCTGAAGTGCCGAAATGACATTCTTGGCAGGGGATTGCAGCAGGCCAATGATTTCACCAATAAGCTCTTCTTTGCTTTTCAGCGCAATGAGCGTGTCGAGTTGATCAGCCCCGATGAACAGGCTATTGTCAATCGACGCACCCTTCAGTTGAAGCTTATCGCTGGTACGGCGAAACTCCTTGATGAGTTTGGCTGGTGCTTTAGCGTTGTCGGGATGAAACATCACCGCCGACTGCCCTTGCAGCACCGTATCGTTGAAGGGGGTATAATCCGCTTCTAGGGTTTCAAGAGCCTTCTTAATGAAGGTGTTTTTCACCACTTTGTACTCGATCCCCTGCTCAAAGCATTTTCGACGAAGTTCGTTGACTTCGGCTACCGTCATGCCATTGGCTTCCGTGATGTAGAAGAAGGGAGTCGACTGGAACTTACCAGTCAATTCCTCAATAATTGCTCCTTTGTCCTCGCGCTTCATGGCTTATATACCGGCTACTGTGCCTTTGTCAATCGTTACTCCCGGACTCATCGTGCTCGACAGGTTAATCGTCTTTACGTATGTACCCTTGGCCGACGAAGGCTTCAGACGCATCAGTGTAGCGATGATTTCCTGCGCGTTCTCAGCCAGTTTTTCTGGCGTAAACGATACCTTACCAATGCTGGTATGAATGATACCGGTTTTGTCGACTTTGAAATCGATTTTACCAGCCTTCACTTCACGAACGGCCTTGCCCACCTCTGGTGTTACCGTACCCGATTTAGGGTTCGGCATCAAACCACGGGGACCAAGTACTTTACCCAGACGACCAACTTTAGCCATGACGTTCGGCATCGTGATAATCACGTCGATGTCCGTCCAGCCCTGCTCAATCTTCTGAATATAGTCGTCAAGACCGACGTAATCGGCTCCGGCTTCCTTCGCTTCGTTCTCCTTGTCCGGTGTGCAGAGCACCAGGACGCGAACCGTCTTACCTGTACCGTGTGGTAACGTGGCAACGCCCCGTACCATTTGGTCGGCTTTACGCGGATCAACGCCCAACCGGACATCAATGTCCACAGAAGCATCAAACTTCGTGTACGAAATGTCCTTCAGAATCTCGGCTGCCTGCTGGAGCGAGTATTCTTTAGCAACATCGTACTTCGTGAGTGCTTCTTTCTGTTTTTTCGTTAGCTTACCCATTTCTGTGTTTGGTCAGCAAGTCTGTTAGTTCTCAAAGGGGGAGGCACCTGTTACGGTGATACCCATGCTACGGGCCGTTCCCGCTACCTGACGCATTGCCGACTCAACCGTAAAGCAGTTCAGATCGGGCATCTTGGTTTCGGCAATAGTCCGAACCTGATCCCATGATACTGAGCCTACCTTCTTCCGGTTAGGCTGAGCAGAGCCGCCTTTCAGCTTAGCTGCTTCGATCAGCAGGATTGGCGCAGGGGGCGTTTTAATGACGAATTCAAAGGATTTGTCCTTGTAATACGTAATCAAAACCGGCAATACCATGCCCATCTTATCCTGCGTACGGCCATTGAATTGCTTGCAGAATTCCATGATATTCAAACCTTTGGAACCCAGCGCAGGACCGATCGGAGGTGAGGGATTAGCCTGCCCGCCTTTGACTTGCAGCTTTACGTAGCCACCTACTTCTTTTGCCATTGTGGTAATTTAGTTACGACCGCACGGGCGGTCCCTCTGTTGCTTGAGCTATTCAACCGGTTAGTCACATAACTAGTCCGCACGTCTCTCGCATCAAATCAACTCATTGTTGACGGGTCATCTTCTGAGGGAAGCATAAGATGCCACATCTCGGAAGACCAGTTGAATCAACTAGGCTTCCTTCTCTACTTGTGCGTAACTGAGTTCTACCGGAGTATTCCGGCCAAATATTTTCACAACGACGTTCAATTTCTTCCGGTCGTCAAATACTTCTTCTACTGTGCCGATAAATCCACCGAATGGACCATCAACTACTTTTACTGATTCGCCTTTCAGGTATGCTACCGTTGGAGCGGCTACTTCCTGAGCTTCTTCTTCTGCCTTTCCCAGGATGCGCCGAACTTCGGCTTCCCGCAGCGGGACTGGAACCTTAGACGTTGTACCTACCTGTGAGTTACCCAGGAAACCCAACACACCAGGCATATTGAGAATCATGTCAAGGGCACGGTTGTTACCCAGATCAGCCGATATCAGGATATAGCCAGGGAAGAATGACTTTTCCCGAACGCGCTTCTTACCGTTGCGCATTTCGTATACCTTTTCCGCTGGAATCAATACCTGCGGAATGACCTCGTCCAACTTCTGCCGGATTATTTCGTTATCGAGATAAGACTTTATCTTCTTCTCCTGTCCCGAAACGGCCCGGATCACGTACCATTGTATGCCGCTCATAAGAAACTATCGTTAGAGGTTACACGTCTGACAATAAGCCAGCTAGTAACCGGCTTTAGAATGATTGGTAGAAAGCGTTGAGCGCGTTCTCAAACACCAAATCAATCAGCCCGACCATTAGCGCAAAAATCAGCGACGCTACCAGTACCAGCGTTGAACTAGACTGGAGATCACTGAATTTAGGCCAAGTAACGTTGTGCTGAACTTCCTCCCAGGAGGCTTTCAGAAACGAAACAAACTTGTCCATTGTAGAATCAAGATTAGCACGGGTGGAGAGATTCGAACTCCCATCAACGGTTTTGGAGACCGCTATTCTAC
>CAZOQC010000013.1:143706-160491 GCA_964581865.1 uncultured Spirosoma sp. | reverse complement strand
GCCCTACGACGGCCACGCCTATACGCTGACACGGAATCGCTTTTTTGACCGCAGCCGCGACCGTTTTGGCGAACTGCATCAACCCCGTATACGTCGCATCGTCCAGATCAAAAATATAATCGACCTCCTGCTTGGGAATGACAAGCGTATGCCCCGTCGTGGTAGGCATCACGTCCAGAAACGCCAGAAACTGGTCGGTTTCGGCAAGCTTATGCGCCGGTATGTCACCAGCCACGATACGCGAAAAGATAGAGGGCATTTTTTAGGGTTGCAGTTTTTGGTTTACGGTGTGGTTGTGTAGCCTGGACGTCCACGTCCGGGTGCCCGGCAGGCCAACTACTCAAGGCGGCAGCTTTATAGGTCGCTATCGCGCCCACCCGGACCTGGAGCCGCGCCGGCGGGCCGGTCCAGGCTACCGAAAAACGTAAACCGTCTTTACCGGCTGATTTCGACAACGTCGAACTCCAGCATACCGGCAGGAACTTTGATTTCGGCAACATCGCCAACGCGCTTGCCGAGCAGCCCTTTACCAATGGGTGAATTGACCGAAATACGGCCCGCTTTCAGGTCAGCTTCTTCCTCCGAAACAAGCGTGTAATTCATCTCGGCACCGTTCTTCTTGTTGCGAATTTTCACGTTCGACAGCACGGAAACCTGCGACGTATCGATGATCGATTCGTCCAGAATACGGGCGTTCGAGAGTACTTCTTCCAGCTTGGAAATTTTCAGTTCGTGGAGCCCCTGTGCGTCTTTGGCTGCGTCGTATTCAGCATTTTCACTCAGGTCACCTTTGTCGCGGGCTTCCGCAATCTGATAGGCGATAGCTGACCGGCCTTTGGTTTTCAACTCATTAAGCTCAGCTTTCAGCCGGTTTAATCCTTCTTCGGTGTAATATGAAATCTTTCCCATAAAAAAACGTAACTAACTATTCAGGAATCTATTGGGGTCGCCGGGAAAACAAAAGAACGGTCCACCGACCGTTCTGCAACCAAATTGGTTTTCTTTGCAGGCACGTCAGTGTCGCTGTCGGCGTGCCGAAGCGAACGGTTCAGAAACAGGATGAAAGTATCGTCGCATGCGCGTTACCAATGGTCTGTTCTTAACGGATGAAACGCGCCGTTTCGAGCGCGTCTGTGAGACAAAAATAAGAAACTTCCGGGCGATGTCAACAGCCGATTTATCGACCGTCCCAAATTTTTCCCGTCTATGACTTCTCCGCTCCGTATCGTATTTATGGGTACGCCCGACTTCGCCGTAACCAGTCTGCAACGGCTGTTGGGCGCAGGCTGTACCGTCGTTGCGGTCATCACCGCCCCCGACCGACCATCGGGTCGCGGGCTGCAACTAACGCCGTCGCCAGTCAAGAAAGCCGCCCTGGCCGCTGATATACCCGTACTCCAGCCCGACCGCCTGCGCGACCCCGGCTTTCTGACTGAACTAGCCAGCTACAAAGCTGACCTACAGGTAGTTGTCGCCTTTCGGATGCTACCTGAAGTGGTGTGGGCTATGCCGACCGTCGGGACGCTCAACCTGCACGGGTCGCTGTTGCCGCACTACCGGGGGGCTGCACCGATCAACTGGGCCATCATCAACGGCGAAACCGAGACGGGTGTCACGACTTTCCTTATTGAAAAAGAGATCGACACGGGGCAATTGCTGTTCAGCGACCGCGAACCGATCTACCCCGACGATACGGCCGGTACGCTGCACGACCGACTGATGGAACGCGGGGCTGATCTGGTGCTGAAAACGGTGCGGGCCATCGAAGCCAACGACTACACGCCCACGCCCCAGCCCCATACCGACAACCTGAAACCGGCCCCCAAACTCAGCCGCGACAGCACCCGAATTGACTGGAATCAGCCGGCGCATACCATCCGCAATTTCGTGCGGGGCCTCTCGCCTTACCCAGCCGCGTGGACGATGATCAACGACCGATTCTTCAAAATTTACGCGGTATCGGTCGCCAATGAGTCGCCATTCGACGCCGAGCCGGGACAAGCCTGGACTGACGAGAAAAAACTGATTCTTGTGCGGGCAAGCGACGGCTGGCTGTCGGTCGAGTCGCTACAGGCGGAGGGCAAACGGCGCATGACTGCGGAGGAGTTTCTGCGCGGCAACCGGTTGTAATAATTTTGAATGACAGAATGATTGAGTGATTGAATGGGGAAGCATTTTTGTCATCCCGAGCCTGTGAGGGATCTTCGGTAGTAGGCGATTTTGTTTGCACCTACCGAAGATCCCTCGCAGGCTCGGGATGACAAAACAGGCCATAAAAGACAATTCTAAACAACCTCTTAAACTCCCAAATCCTGTAATCCTGTCCATACCCGTTATGCATCGAATCTGTCTACTCCTGCTGCTGCTCATTACCCACACACTGTCGGCGCAGACCGGGCCGACGTACGCCGAAAAGCTAGGTTTTCCGAAGGGCAAAAAAGTGATTATCCTGCACGTCGATGATGCGGGCATGAGCTACGAATCGAACGCCGGAACGATACAGGTACTCGACAAAGGCATCGCCAACTCGACCAGCGTGATGATGCCCTGTGGCTGGGTACCGCAGTTTTTTGCCTACCTCAAAACCAAACCAGCTACCGACGCCGGTGTGCACCTTACGCTGACCTCAGAATGGAACACCTACCGCTGGTCACCGATCACCGGACGCGACAAAGTGCCGGGCCTCTACGACGGGCAGGGGGCCTGCTGGCCCTCCGTCGCGCAGGTGGTCGAGCACGCGTCGGCCGATGAAGTCGAAACCGAAATCCGGGCGCAGCTGGCCCGGTTCCGGTCATTCGGCATCCAGCCGACCCACATGGATTCGCACATGGGCACCCTGTTCGAGCCTAAGTTCATTGGTCGGTATGTGAAGGTAGCGATGGACGAAAAAATCCCGATTCTGTTTCCCGGTGGTCACGCCACGCTGATTAGTCAGGTCAGCAAGGTGCCGCCTGCTATGCAGCAGATGGTCCGGCAATTGGGGCAGCAACTCTGGAACGCCGGGCTTCCCGTATTCGACGACCTCGACGGCAGCAGCTACGGCTGGGAACTCCCCGCCGGAATCCCCCCGACGGAAGCGAATCTTCAGACGTTCAAAACGCAGCAATTCATCGACCTGCTGAAAGCCGCCCAGCCCGGCCTGACCTATATCATCCTGCACGCAACCCTCCGGACGCCAACGTTCGATCAGATCAGCCCCTCCGGCCCCACCCGCGACGGCGACCGGCTGGCCATGCTCGACCCCGCCCTGCGGCAGTACATTCAACAGGAAGGCATCATCCTGACCACCTGGCGGGAACTGATGGAACGACGTAAAAAATTGTGACTGGTGAACGGACGAATGAGCAATAATCCGACGCAATCATTCACTCAATCACTCATTCACACATTCGCTCATTGACCATGAAACTAAGTCTCATTGCTGCCGTCGCGCAAAACGGCATGATCGGTCGCAACAAGCCCGACGGAAAACCCGACCTGCCGTGGCACCTGCCCGACGATTTCGCCTTTTTCAAACGCAAAACCAGCCACCACCCCATTATCATGGGCCGCAAATCGATGGATGCGCTGGGTAAGCCCCTACCCAACCGGACCAACATTGTCATCACCCGACGCACCGACTATGAGCTACCCGGTGCTACCGTGGTTTCAACGCTGGACGATGCGCTGACCGAAGCCCGGAAAACCGGCACCGACGAGATTTTCGTGATCGGCGGGGCCGAAATCTACGCGCTGGCGCTACCCGTTGCCACGACGCTCTACCTGACCGAAATCCACCGCGACTACGACGGCGACACCCGCTTCCCCGACTTCGACCGCACCCAATGGCGCGAAACCGCCCGCACCCCCCACCCCGCCGACGACCGCCACGAAGCTGCCTTCGACTTCGTGACCTACGAGCGGATCTAGTCCTCCCCTATTACGAAAAGATAATTTTAACTTACTTATAACATATTTTTTAGCGTAATACAGTCGTAAAGCAGCAAGATTGTCGATGCGTTCATATACCGTCGACATCATGATTCGTACCCGCTTTTTCAGCTGCCTGCTCCTCGGACTTATCACGCTGACCGCGTCGGCACAGATTGTTTATCCCGGTGCATACTCGTCGCATAGCGTGCAGAAAAACACAGTTAGTGTGCAGGTTGGCGAGAGTCGAATCGTGTTTTCATTCTACCGCCCCTCTATCGTTCGCGTTGATTTTCTGCCAACCGCATCGTCCCGGCCCGACTCGTCCTACGCGGTCGTGCAGCGGGCCGATAGCAGCGTATCGGTAGCAGTAGCGAACACCGATCAGGCGCTGACGATGACAACGCGTAGTTTGTCGATTGTCTGTTCAAAGAGCCCGTTTCGCATCCGGTATGCCGACAGTACCGGCCGTACGATTCTGGCCGACGCGCAGCAGGGCGGACTGGGGTATTACCCGGCCAGCATCGACGGGGCACCCCACGAGCAACGATTCGTCACATTCAACCTCCAGTCTGGCGAACACCTGTACGGCACCGGCGAACGCAGCATCGGGCTGGATTTGCGGGGCCAGCATCTGTCGTTTCAGAATCAGCCCGCCGGTTTTTACAGTACCCCGATGCCCAACATGAACACGACGGTGCCGTTTTTTGCCTCGTCGGCGGGGTACGGGCTTTTCATCGACAATACGTACTGGAACGATGCCCTGATCGGCGTCGACGGGTCAACGGATTTCCGGTATCAGGTAACGGGTGGCGAGCTGACGTACTACGTGATGGCATCACCCACCGTGGCCGGGCAACTGGAAGCGTACACCTGGTTAACGGGTCGTCAGCCGGTGCCGCCCCGCTGGAGTCTGGGGTACATTCAGTCGAAGTTTGGCTACCGCAGTGAGGCCGAAGCGCGCAGCGTCGTCAGCCGGATGCGCCAGGAAAATATTCCCTGCGACGCCATTGCCCTCGATTTGTATTGGTACAACGCCATGGGCGATGTCGCGTGGTACAAACCAAACTGGCCCGACCCAGCCGGTATGTGCCGCGATTTTCTGGCGCAGGGTATCCGTACCATCGCCATTACGGAACCGCACATCGTAACCCGGTCGATCAATTATATCGACGCGTTTCAGGGTGGCTACTTTGCCCGAAACGGTGCCGGGGCTTACGGTATTCCAAACTGGTTTTCGTGTAGTTATCAGGCACAGTCGACCGGGGGGACGGCCTGTACGGCGTCGCTGCTCGACTTTTCCAATCCGCGCACCGGCCCGTGGTGGTGGGCTAAACAGCAGGACGCTTTCGCCCAGGGGCTAACGGGTATCTGGACGGATTTAGGTGAACCCGAAGGCACTGCGCCCAGCAGCCGCACGTTCACCGTCGGCTATCAGAAAGGCCCCGAAAATCGAATAAGCAACGTTGAGAATCTGCTCTGGATGCAGTCGGTGGCCACTGGTTTCGCCCAGCTACGACCCGATCAACGGCTGTTCAACCTGACGCGGTCGGGCTGGGCGGGTCAGCAGCGGTACGGGCCGGTAACCTGGTCGGGCGACGTCTACAAAACATTCACCGGCTTGCAGATTCAGCTACCCATGCTGCTTAACATGGGTATGTCGGGCATGGGATACCATCACTCCGACGTCAGCGGCTTCTACGACCCCGACCCGGCCAATGCCAAACCCGAACTCTACGCCCGCTGGATGCAATTCGGGGCCTTCTCGCCGATCATGCGGGCGCATAGTTTCAACACGCCCGCTGAACCCTGGGCCGATAACAATGCGTCGGTAAAAGCCATAGCCCGGCAGTACATTCAGCTTCGCTATCGGCTGCTGCCCTACCGTTATTCGTTGGCACACGAAAACAACCGGACCGGTATGCCCATTGCCCGGCCCCTGTTTTTCGCTTACCCCACCGATGAAAAACTGTATGGACAAAGTTCGGCGTATCTGTTTGGTCCGTCGCTGCTGGTAGCCCCCGTCACAACGGCCGGGCAAACGACGCAATCGATCTATCTACCCGCCGACGACTGGGTTAACTACTGGACGGATGCACTGCTGACGGGCGGAACCACGATTACGGTCGACGCACCGCTGGAACGGCTTCCGCTGCTGGTACGGGCGGGTAGTCTGATCCCGATGCAGTCGCTGATGAATTACGCCGACGAACGAAAAGTCGACACCCTGACCATTCAGACCTATCCTTCCCTGAAACCCAACGTTCGCACAAGCTTCACCCTGTACGATGACGATGGGCAGACGCTGGCTTACCAGCGCGGGCAGGTAGCGACGACAACGCTTTCGCAGCAACTGAGCACTCAGAACGGCCGGCAAACGCTGGAGTTGACAACGTCGGCAAGTACGGGCTCGTACACCGGCAAATTAAGCCGCCGGACGTACCTGTCGGTTGTACATCTGCTGACCAAGAAACCC
The DNA here is from genome assembly GCA_964581865.1 of uncultured Spirosoma sp. Classification (GTDB taxonomy): domain Bacteria; phylum Bacteroidota; class Bacteroidia; order Cytophagales; family Spirosomataceae; genus Spirosoma. The sequence goes on along the minus strand of CAZOQC010000013.1, from coordinate 154,106 downwards.
GCCAGCCTGACCCGAAACAGCGTTTCTATGGTCGAGCGCGGATCATTGACCGATCTGCGCCAACAAACGGAAGGGTATTACTACGACCCGGCGACGGCCCTGCTTTACGTACAGTTATCCGCCCACGCCGATAGCAGTTACACCGTTTCAATCATGGATGTGTCGCTCGTTACCCCCGCTATCATTACGGCCGTCAGCGAACCCCTTGAACCAGAAACGTTGACCGTGTTTCCCAACCCGATAGCTCCGTCGACGCAAATTCGCTACCAGTTGACCAACCCAACCCAGGTACAGCTTTCTATACTCGATGGTAGCGGCCGAATCATATCGATACTGGCGAAAGAGCGTCAACAAAGCGGTATGCATCAATACGCGCTACCAGCTGGTCAGTTACCGAGCCCTGGCTTGTACCTGATACGCCTGCAAACCGACGCCGGGCAACAGACGGTACGCGTGGTACGAAACCAGTAACTGTCGCACCGCACCGGCGTGTTGTTCAAAGAATTGATTTCATAAGTGAACCTGGTATCGAGGATCAACATCATGAAACATACCGTGCACCGCAACTTCTTGATTTACAAGCGCGTGCAAAGAGCGATGCGAATTGATTGCTCAACTAGTAATTCGATTTATATTGCCGATACGTTACATCTGTTCATACAAGGTCGCTACTCATCTATGGCAAAGGCACTATTTATTCTGTTCGTTCTGCTGGCAGGCGTATCACTGGGGCAACCGATTACGGCCAGTGAATCGAAGAATCAGCGCGTGGAGTTCGGCCGGATGAAGGACGGCTATCAGACGGCCGTTCCGGGCTGGGTTATCCACGAAGGCGACACGCTGACGTTTGGCAAAGGGACCATGCCTACCAAGCAGTTCGCCTTCATCTACCTCAATCCGACGTCATTCGCAGCACCCCGTATCAACGGGCATCTTATTATGCAATACATGGAGTCTGACTATACCGGTAAGCGTGGCATTGTTAAAACGCTGGTGCAGAACGGCACCCAGCGGCAAGGCTTCACCATGTGCGCCATACTGGGTGTGGGCCGGCCCACCCGGTACTACGTCGAACTCGACAACGCCATTGAAGCTGGCGAGATTGTACCCCCGCCCGGATTCCAGCGACCATCAACCGCATCGCCAACATTCAGTGTCGCCGACGAACTGATAAAGCTAAAAAGCCTGATGGACTCCGGCGTCTTAACCAAAGACGAGTTCGACGCGCAGAAAAAGAAGTTACTAAGTCAATAAATGTACCTGGGTCAGGGCATTACCCTGATTGACTCATGCATTCGTCGGAGAAAGCAATACACTCGTCGGAGGTTTTCGTACAGCCATCGTCTTTCGTTTTCCAGCCGGTTAGTAGCGTTACAACTTTGTTTCATCGGACGGCCAGGGAGGTCGGTCGAACCAAACAAACAACAACGCGAACAAGTCATGAAAACGATCGTCACCCTGATGCTGGGACTAGTAGCTGGTACCGCTTCTTTCGCCAATTCTCCAGTCAATACGCCTACTACCGCTGCCACGCAAACCCGTGTGGTAATGACCACCGACCGCAAGATTAAACTCTTCGTACAACCCCAGTCGACCACCGCCCAACTGACCATTCAGGACGACAAAGGCCACCCACTGCTCAATAACAACGTGTCGCTGAAAAAGGGCTGGAAGCAACAGTTCGACGTTTCAGAACTTGGTGCGGGCACCTACAAACTGACCCTCACAACGGGTCAGCAGCAGGTCAGCAAAACATTCGTGGTGCAGGCTTACCCCAACGAAAACTTCATCGTCCAGTGAGCCGGCCAGACTACCCGGCCAGTAATCCCATCACTTACGCCATTTCCCCACGACACAACCGGTTGCCGACCCGTTGTGTCGTGCCAGTATAACCCGACGGGTCTGCCCCTTTCCGTTGGTATAATGCGTGGTAGCCTATGAATGCGAAACTAACCACTGGCCAGAAATGGCAGCTTACGCTGTACCTGACGGGTCTTTTTTTTCCCCTACTTACCTACGCCAACCTGCCCGACGATGCCCGGAACCTGGCAACTATCCTGCGAATTCTGCCCTTCCTGGTGCTGTTCTTCGGCATCAATGCGGGTTTGTATTACCTGGGTATCACGGCTACTGACTGGTGTCAGCGGCTGGTGACCCGCTGGCTGGGGGAAGACGTGCTTACGGGGCGGGGTGGTCAGTCGTTTCTGATTACCTTTTCGATTGCCCTGTTTCTGGCAGTCCTGTTTATCAATGCTTTCCACGGTATACTGGCCCTGATAGTGCTGGCCGGGCAGCAAATTGCGCCGGAGCGGGTACATATACCGGTTCCCTCCGAAGTACAGACCTATATCGAGCGGGCCAATAATGTCGTGTCGGTGGTGACCATGCTGTCGGCCTTTTACCTGACGATGAACCTGCGGATGCTTGAGCAGGTCAAAGACGTGCAGCTCAGGGCCGAACGACTGGAAAATCAGGCGCTCAAAGGGCAGTTTGAAGCCCTCAAAAATCAGCTGAGCCCCCACTTTCTGTTCAACAGTCTGAGTATCCTGACGTCGCTGATTCACGAAGATGCCGCCCTGTCCGAACAGTTCGTCCGACAGTTGTCGAAAACATACCGGTACATCCTCGACCAACGCAACCAGGATCTTGTGCTGCTCAAAACTGAACTGGACTTTATCCGCTCGTACACATTCCTGCTCCAGATTCGCTTCGAGCAGAAATTTGAGGTATGTATCGATGTCGACGAACAGCTTCAGAAGCACTATCAGGTAGCGCCCCTCACGCTTCAGTTGCTGGTAGAAAACGCCGTAAAGCATAACCGTATGTCGATCCACGAACGGCTGCAAATTCGTATCTACGTGCAGGACGATTGGTTGCTGGTTGCCAATGTCCTGCAACCGCGTGACCGCCCGGATTCATCGACGGGGGTTGGCCTTCAAAACATCGTCAACCGCTATTCAATGCTGACGAAACGGCCGGTTACGTACGGCGAAGCGGGCAGCGAATTTGTCGTCAGCCTTCCCCTTTTGGCAAACGGCCCCGTTGGGCAGGACTCGCCCGGCACCATTGTGTCTCAGCTAACCAGCTAATCAATTCGTTTACGCGCTACACCATGGATGTGCTCATTATCGAAGACGAAGCCCGGTCGGCTCGCCTGCTCGAACGGATGCTGACCAACTACGATGCTACGATTCGCGTACTGGCCCAACTGCCATCGGTCGCCGAAACAGTGGCCTGGTTCCAGCAGCGCAGCACTCGCTCGTTGTCGATGCCCGATCTGGTCCTGATGGATATTCACCTGGAAGATGGGCTGGCATTCGGTATTTTCGAGCAGATCGCCATGACGATACCCATCATCTTCACGACGGCCTACGACGACTATATGATCAAAGCGTTCAAGGTCAACAGCGTCGATTATCTGCTGAAGCCCATAGACGAAGACGAACTGGCAAACGCCCTGACCAAGTTCAGCTCCCTGCGCAGCGCACCAGCCAGCCGCGACCTGACCCAGTTGCTGGAAGCCATGCAGTCACTGCGAGCGCCGTCATACAAGGAGCGGTTTATGATTAGTTTGGGTGCCAAGATTCATAGCATCGAAACCAGCGACATCGCCTACTTCTACTCCGAAGAAAAGGCGACCTTCCTGATGACCCGTGGGGGGTTGTTACTACCGCTCGAACAGAGTCTCGATCAGTTGAGCAGTCAGGTAAATCCGGCGCAGTTTTTCCGGGTCAACCGGCAGCTACTAATCAGCCGGTCGGCCATTCAAACCATTCAGACATATTCGGCCAGTCGGTTGCGGCTGAGTGTACAGCCAGCGAGCCGGCAGGAGATTTTCGTCAGTGTTCACCGGCTGGCCGATTTCAAAGACTGGCTAGGGCGGTAGGCTTATCACCGGCCTTTCGGTTTCGTCGTGTTAAATTATCCTTAGCAGGGCGATAAATCGGGGGAAATGCCGTAGTTTTGTCCGGCAAATAACAACACCTGCTATTTGCCATGAGCTTAGATTCCAGCAAGTTTCTGTACGAGGCTCTCACCTACGACGACGTACTGCTTCTGCCCGCTTACTCAGAAGTTCTCCCCCGCGACACCAGCACCGTTACCCAGCTTACCCGCAGCATCCGGCTGAACGTCCCGCTTATTTCGGCGGCCATGGACACCGTGACGGAGTCGGCACTCGCCATTGCGATGGCGCAGGAAGGCGGTATCGGTATCATCCACAAAAACATGAGCGTTGAAGCGCAGGCCGAGCAGGTCCGCAAGGTGAAACGCTCGGAAAGCGGGATGATTATCGACCCCATCACGCTGCAGCAGGAATCGTCATTAGCCGACGCGCTCAAGATCATGCGCGACTCGAAAATCGGGGGTATCCCCGTGGTCGACGCCGACAACAAGCTGGTCGGTATCCTGACCAACCGCGACCTGCGTTTCCAGAGCGATCTCTCGCGCCCGGTGACCGACATCATGACCCGCAAAAACCTGATTACGGCCAACGCGGGCCTGACGCTCGAAGAAGCCGAAAGCATTTTGCAGGAACACCGCATCGAGAAGCTGCCCATCGTCGATGCGCAGTATAAACTGGTGGGCCTGATTACCTACAAAGATATTCTGAAGAAGAAAAGCCACCCCAACGCCTGCAAAGACGAACTGGGTCGGCTGCGCGTGGGTGCTGCGGTGGGCGTAACGCCCGACCTGACCCGGCGCATCGAAGCGCTCGTGAAAGCGGGTGTCGACGTCATCAGCGTCGATACGGCACACGGTCATTCGAAAGGGGTGCTCGACGCCGTTCGCAATATCAAACAGCAGTTTCCCAACCTACAGGTCATCGCCGGTAACGTCGCGACGGGTGCCGGTGCCAAAGCCCTCGCCGATGCTGGTGCCGACGCCGTAAAAGTGGGTGTGGGTCCGGGTAGTATCTGTACCACGCGGATCATTGCCGGTATCGGGATGCCCCAGCTGACGGCTGTCTACGAAGCGGCTCTGGCGCTGAAAGACACCGACGTACCGGTCATCGCCGACGGCGGTATCCGGTTTTCGGGCGACATCACCAAAGCCATTGCGGGCGGGGCCAGTACGGTTATGATCGGGTCGCTGCTGGCCGGAACGGAAGAGGCCCCCGGTGAAGTGGTGCTGTACGAAGGACGTCGGTTCAAGACGTACCGGGGTATGGGGTCGGTGGAAGCGATGGAAGACGGCTCGAAAGATCGTTATTTCCAGGACGCTGAAGACGACATCAAGAAACTGGTACCGGAAGGTATCGTCGGTCGGGTGCCGTACAAAGGCCGTGTGTCGGAGATCATCTACCAGATGGTGGGTGGGCTGAAAGCGGGTATGGGCTACTGCGGGGCAGGCGACATCACAGCGTTGCAGGAGGCCAAATTCGTAAAAATCACGACGGCCGGTTCGCGTGAAAGCCACCCCCACGACATTCAGATTCAGAAAGAAGCCCCGAACTACTCAGCGCGGTAGTCTGTCGGTTTATGGTATACAGTAGCCAGTTTATAACGGCTGTTGTTTGCCGCTTGCAGGCCAATTTCGACTAAATCAGCAGGAGTCATCCCATACCGGTTGGGGTGGCTCCTTTTTTAATGCCCGTTAATGATGTAATTAAACTTTGGTGAAATATGGTTTTGCGACATCACCTTATTGAGGAGTGAGCGATTATTAGTTGTCTTTAGCGTTGCGGACAGGCAACGGACTAACGCTCACAGGGCGTAATCAGACGTAAATACGATCAACACACCTAAGCTCATGACTATTCTCGTAATTGGTGGGTGCCACACGGGGAACTACGGCGTTCAGGCACATCTTAGTTTTACCCGTCAATGGGCCAGTCATCTCGAAACCGCAGCGCAGGAGCCCATACACCTGCACTGTCTGAGCATGGTCAAGCTGGAACATATCAATAGCCTGATCGATCAGTACCGGGCGGATCTGCTGGCGGCTGACCTGATCGTACTCCAGCTGGGTCATTACGAACTATCGTGGCGCCAACCATTTTCAAGGCTGCTTCGCCCCGGCACAACGACGTCGACCCATAAAGTGCCGGTCTACAAATCGTCGGCAATGCCCAAACCGCACCAAAGCCCGGAAAAGGTCCATAAGGTGGCTCATCCGTCCCGACGCAGCCGCTGGCGGGACAGCGCCAAAACAACGTTGCTGCAAGCCCATCAGCTGCTGTACAAAGACATTCCGTATCTGGCAAACTTCCGGCAGCAACTAACCGGTGCCTTCGCGCAACTGACCGCTTTTCAGGAAAAAATCGTCGTACTGACACCCTTTCCAACGCTGAACAAAGTCGATTACTGGCTCCGCTGTCAGTGTCATTCGTTTATCATCGACAGTGCCATTCAACGGTCGTTTACCGTGGCCGATTCGTTCGACGCCATTCCCCGGCACCCGGCGTTCTTTCTGGCCGACGGTGTCCACCTCAATAGCCTCGGGCACATGGTGCTGGCCCTGTTTCTAAGTGAACTTCCCGGCGTAGTCGACCGGCATCGCGAGTTGATAGCCGTATAGCCGCCAGCCAATTCTACGTTGTCACCTTTTTCTTAAAACTGACGTGTAGGCTGGTGGGTTGTAGAGATGCCGGTCGGGCAAACGGCCGGTACTAATCGAATCAACGTTATGGAATACCGGACCATTGGCAGTTCTGAACTGTCGGTAGCACCGCTGGCTTTTGGCGGTAACGTGTTTGGCTGGACAGCCGATAAAGCCACATCCTTCAAACTCCTCGACGCATTCATCGACACGGGCTTCAACCTGATCGACACCGCCGACGTGTATTCGCGCTGGGTACCGGGCAACGAGGGCGGGGAATCGGAAACGATTATCGGGCAGTGGCTCAACACCCGCAACAACCGGGAGAAAGTCGTACTCGCCACGAAGCTGGGGGCGGAGATGGGTCCCGATCAGAAAGGGCTTTCGGCCGCCTACGTCCGGCAGGCCGTCGAAGCCTCGCTCAAACGGCTGCAAACTGACTATATCGACCTGTACCAGACCCACTTCGATGATCTGGATACGTCGGTGGAGGAAACGCTGGGTGCGCTGGCCGAGCTGGTAAAAGCCGGCAAAGTCCGGGTGATCGGCGCGTCGAATATGGAACCGGAACGTCTGACGCAATCGCTGGCGGTGAGTGCGCAGCAGAAATACCCGGCTTATCAGACCCTGCAACCCGAATACAACCTGTTCAGCCGGGAGCAGTACGAAACAAAGTACGAACCGATCTGTCAGGAATACGGGCTAAGCGTTATTCCGTACTCGTCGCTGGCCAGCGGTTTTCTGACCGGAAAGTATCGTTCCGAGGCCGATGCGTCGAAGAGTCAGCGCGGTGAAGGTATCACGAAAAAATACCTTAACGACCGGGGTTATCGGATTCTGGAAGCCCTCGATGCGGTTTCTGAACGCTACAACGCGACGCCCGCGCAGGTGTCGCTGGCGTGGCTCATTGCCCGTCCGTCGATCACGGCACCCATCGTCAGCGCGTCGGACGTGGCGCAGTGGCACGACCTGGCCAAAGCGGCCGACCTGTCGCTGGATGATGACGCAATCGACACTTTGACCGACGCCAGCGCGTATTGATTTCTGTTTTTTTTAACACAGAGGCACGGAGTACACGAAGAAAACGAACCAGGCTTTGTGTACTCCGTGTCTCTGTGTTAATAGATACCTTACGCTATGGATCAGGACGTCAGTATGTTTCACCGGGCCATCCGGCAGCTTAACCCCGCCGTTACGGACGACGAATGGGCCTATTTCCAAAGCGGTTTTACCCGGCATACGTTTGCCCCGAAAGCGTTTTTCATCGAAGCCGGTATGAGCAATCATCAGCTGGGTTTCGTAACGAGCGGGCTGATCCGGGGGTACTATATCAACGATAAAGGCGAAGACATCACAACGCTTTTTGTCAGCGAGAACGGCTGGGCTACCGATTACCCGTCGCTGCTGATGGGGAAACCCAGCCGTTATAATTACCAGTGTCTGGAGCCAACGACGCTGATTACGGTTTCATACAACCACATCCGGGCGGGCTACGACCGATACGTGGGGTTCGAGCGCAATGGCCGGCTGATTGCCGAAGCCGTGCTGATGCAGCAGCAGCGCCGGATCGAAAGCTTCCAGTTTGATTCGGCCGAGCAGCGGTACCTAGCGTTCATCCGTGAAAACCCTACCCTGTTCAACCGCATTTCCCTGACCCACCTGTCGTCGTATCTGGGTATCGAGCGGCCATCGCTAAGCCGCATCCGCCGGAAACTTGTCGGGCTATAACGCTTTGTAACCTGGGTTACAGGTAGCTGTCCGCAGTGTACACGAGCTTTGTATCGAACAAAAACACAACGCTCATGTACAACTACATCGTAAAACAACAGGTGAAAAAATCGTTTGGCCTGGTCAACGAACGGCGGTTCGACGAACTGGTCAACGACATGGTGCTCAACGTCCGGCACAGCTTCGCCGGCGATCATGCGCTGGGCGGGGTACGTCACGATCAGGCGGCTGTTCGGGTCTAGCTGGAACGGCTGGCGCGGATCATGCCGACCCTGCACCTGACCGTTACTGACATAGACGTGACAGGGTTGCCACACCATACACTGGCTATCGTCCGCTGGACCGCTACCGCCACGCTGGAAACTGGCGAGCCCTACCTCAACAAAGGCGTTCATTTCATTACGCTCCGCTGGGGCAAAGTCGTCAGTATCGACGTGTACGAAGACACACTGGCCGTCTACAATGGGCTGGAAGCACAGTTTCAGGCTGGTATCGATGAAGCACACGCCCCACAGATCATCAGCTGACTACGCCCGTCTGTTTGTCCGTACAATTCACAACTGCTTACGACCATGACATCCATTGCCAAACTCATGTCGGGCCTTACGCTCCTGACGGTGCCGACCATTGCCTACGGCGGCTATTTCCTGCTTACGATCCTGTCGGGTTACGACAAAACTCCGCTCACTGATTTCCAGAAAGCCATGTTTCGCGCTGGCCACGCCCACGCCGGTGTGCTGGTTCTGCTGAGCCTGATTGCACAGCTATTGCTCGACAATGTGCCGCTGAATCCGGGCGTACTGCTGGCGTTACGCATTGGGTTTCCGCTGGCTGCGGTGCTGGTGAGTGGCGTTTTTTTTGCGTCGGCTATCGGTCGGGATATTACGCAGCCTACCCCGCTCATTTCCATTCTGTACGCTGGTGTCCTGGTGTTGGTCGTCAGCCTCATCAGTACGGGTATCGCCCTGATTCGTAGCCACTGACTTTTCAACACAGAGGCACGGAGTACACAGAGGATAGTATGTTTTCTCTGTGTACTCCGTGCCTCTGTGTTGAAACCATTAGTAAATCCGAATCAGATCGCCGACGGAAAAGCGGTGCCAGTCAGGGTTTGATGAGCGAAACTGCGAGGTAGCCGTTTCGATAACCCATTGCTGCGTCGCTTCATCAAACGTGATACGTTCGATGCGTTCGGCCGTCTGCGCGGGCAGGTTGGCAACCGGACCATCGCGTACGATACGGCCCTGTTGGATATGAACGACCCGATCGGCGAGGGTGCGGACATCGGTATCGTAGTGACTGACCAGCAGAGTGGTTGTACCCCAGGCGCGGTGCAGATCGAGCACCACACGCTGGAGTGTCTGGGTCGAGGCCGTGTCGAGGGCCGCGAAAGGTTCGTCGAGCAGCAGCAGTTGCGGCCGACGAACGAGGGCGCGGGCCAGGGCTACCCGCTGTCGCTGTCCGCCCGATAGCCGCGTCGGTTTCTGATCGGCAAAGGGCCGGATACCCGTTGCGTCGATCAGGTCATCGATCAGCGCCGTCTGACCGGCCGGGGCTGCATAGGCGATATTACCGCGTACGGTCAGGTTGGGAAACAGGGCAGCATCCTGAAAAACATACCCGACAGATCGTTGCTGGGGCGATAGATCAATCCGCTGCCGGGTATCGAGCCAGGGCACGGTATCGACCACGATGCGCCCCTGCACCGGCTTATCGAGCCCGGCCAGCAGCCGTAGTATCGATGTTTTGCCTGACCCCGACAGGCCCGTCAGGGCGGTCAGGCTTCGCCGTTCGAGCGTCAGCTGCACATCGAGCAGGCCGTCGCCTTCCGAAAACAGCCGGGGCATGGTCAGATCGATGTCGATCATATCGTCATGCGCTTGTTCACCGTGTAGACTACCAGCAGAATCAGAAACGATGCGCCCAGCAGCAGCGATGCGTAAATGTGCGCTGTGTCGAAATGGAGCTGCTCGACTTCGTCGTAGATGGCGATAGACGCCACCCGTGTCTGCCCCGGCAGGTTTCCGCCGATCATCAGCACCAGGCCAAACTCACCGATGGTGTGCGCAAACGACAGGACGATACCCGTCAGCAGAGCCGGTTTACAGTTGGGCAGCAGCACCCGCCAGAAC
>CAZOQC010000013.1:0-143696 GCA_964581865.1 uncultured Spirosoma sp. | reverse complement strand
GTCCGCGACTGACCGAGCGTATACGACGCTTCGCGCCACGATACCGGCAGGTTTTCCAGCCCGGCCTGAACGGGGTGTACCATAAACGGCAGGCTGTAGAGAATGGAGGCCAGTACCAGCCCCTGAAAGGAAAAAACCAGTTGCAGATCGAACGTGCGCAGCAGCCATCCGCCCAGTCCGCCCGTAGGGCTGAAGGCCAGCAGCAGGTAGAAGCCGACCACCGAGGGCGGCAACACCAGCGGCAGACTTATCAGGGCTTCGGCAACGGGCTTGAGCCGAAACCGGCTGAGTGCCAGCCAACCCGCTAGTGGCACACCGATCAGCAGCAGGAGAAAGGTCGTGATACCGGCCAGCCGGAGCGTGAGCCAGATGGGCTCCCAATCGATGGGCATAGACAAATCAGGTCGTGGGTAGCTTATAGCCGAACTGCTGAAAAATACGCCGGGCGGCCGGACTGCGCAGAAAGGAAATGAACTGCTGCGCCAGTTTGGGTTGCGTCGTGCGCTGCAATACCACCACGCCCTGCGCGATAGGTTCGTAGCCCGTCGGCAGATCGACCCAGTGTCCCTTGCCTTTCATCGCCGGATCGAGCACCACCGATTTAGCCGTAAAGCAAACGTCGGCCGCCCCCGTCAGCAGGTATTGGTTCACCTGCGAAATACTTTCGCCATATACGATTTTGGGTTGTATACGATCCGTCAGTTTTCGTTTGTTCAGCAGGGTCATGGCCGCTTCGCCGTAGGGTGCCACCTTCGGATTGGCGATGGCGATGTGCCGCACTTCAGGACTGGTCAGTACCGACAGATTGGGCGATAGCGGCAGTCGACCCATTGTCCAGAGTACCAGCGACCCGTAGCCATAAATCACCGGAGCCGCCAGCGTCAGCTTCTGCTCATGCAGTGCGTTGGGATAACTCATATCGGCCGACAAAAATACGTCGTACGGCGCACCCTGCTGAATCTGCGTAGTCAGCTTGCCCGACGAGCCGACAACGGTTTCCAGTTGCTGCCCTGTCTGTTTCTGAAAAGCCGTCTGTAGCTTTTCCATGACAAACTGCGCGTTGGCCGCTACCGCCACGCGTAGCGTCTGTGCCTGCACCAGCCCCGGCACCAGCAGTATCAGCAATACCAGCTTTTTCATAGGTAATTCGTAAAACGGAACGTCCGCTGTTTCCCGTCAAATATAACGGACACACCGGAATTGATCGCGTCAGCCGACAAAACGCGATCAATTCCATGCGACGGAGTCCTGATCGGCACATTGCTTTCTTAATAGATTTATAATGAGCCAACAGCCCAAATAGGCGTTTCTTGGTTGTCTGTACTCGTCTAACCCGATTTCGCATGGCAACCTCATCCCGCTCCTCTACATCGCCCACATTCGGACCATTGGTTCCACTACCGGGCAGCGAACGATCCGCTCCCGACGCTGTCTCGGCCAGCCCGGCCAAACCCGATGAACAGGTGGACATAACCATACGGCTGCGTCGACGGCAATCGCTGAACGAACGCGTCAGTACATCGGAAAGCGTAGCGACGCCACTCACCCGCACGGAATACGCCCAACAATACGGTGCCGCTCCGGCCGACATACGACTGGTCGTAGCCTACGCAACCGCCAATGGCCTGACCGTCGTGCTGAAAAGTACGGCCCGGCGAACAGTGCAGATCCGGGGTACGGTGGCGACTCTCAGCAAGGCTTTTGGCGTGACACTAACCGATTACCAGCTCGCCGACGGCAGTACAATCCGGGGTCGTGAAGGTGCCATTCTGGTTCCCGATAACCTGCTGAGTATTGTCGAGGGCGTCTTCGGCCTCGACAACCGGCCGCAGGCGCGGGCTCATTTCCAGATTTACCAGCCCGGCACCGTGACAGGTGTGGCGAATCTACGCGCCGTGGCGGCTTCGTTTACCCCACCCCAGCTGGCGACGCTGTACAACTACCCCACCAATCGCACGGGTAAAGGACAAACCATTGCCATTATCGAACTGGGCGGGGGGTTTCGGCAGGCTGATATTACGGCTTACTTCAAACGCATTGGCCTGAAAGCCCCGTCGGTAAAAGCCGTATTGGTCGATGGTGGCAAGAACGCTCCCGGCACTGCCGACGGGGCCGATGGCGAAGTTATGCTCGATATCGAAGTAGCAGGCGGTATCGCGTCCGGTGCCAGCCTTGTCGTGTACTTCGCGCCCAATACCGACCAGGGCTTTCTGGACGCCATCACAACCGCCCTGCACGATACCCGCAACAAACCGTCGGTCGTGTCGATCAGCTGGGGGTCTGCCGAAAAAAGCTGGACTCCGCAGGCACTGAACTCGTTCAATCAGGCGTTTCAGTCGGCGGCAGCGCTCGGCGTTACCATTTGTGCGGCAGCGGGCGACACCGGTTCCGACGACAGCGTGGGCGACAAACTGGCGCATGTCGATTTTCCCGCATCAAGCCCGTTTGTGCTGGCCTGTGGCGGTACGAAGCTGCTGACAACGACCGACGGAACGGCCATCAGCACCGAATCGGTCTGGCACGAAAGCAATACCAGCGCCACGGGTGGCGGTATCAGCGACGTGTTCGACAAACCCGACTATCAGGCGAAAGCCAGCGTGCCGCCGTCCGTCAACGACGGGAAGCGCGTCGGTCGTGGCGTACCTGACGTGGCTGCCGTCGCCGACCCGGCTACCGGCTACGTCGTTCGGGTCGACGGGCAGAATCTGGTCATCGGCGGCACAAGCGCGGTGGCCCCGCTGATGGCGGGTCTGCTGGCACTCATCAACGAACAGCGTGGTCAGCCGGTCGGGTTTATCCACCCAAAAATTTACGCAGCGCCGACGGTTTTCCGTGATATTACGCAGGGCGACAACATAACCGTACCGGGTAACAAAGGCTACTCCGCCACGACCGGCTGGGACGCCGGCACTGGTCTGGGCGTCGCCGATGGACAGAAGCTGGCGGCTTTACTGACAACAGTGGTCTAGCTACAGCCCGGCGCAGTATGTAGCCTGGACGTCTACGTCCGGGTGACCGTCCGGGCAACGTATGCAGGCGGCAGCTTTATTGGCCGCTCCGCGCCTACCCGGAGCCGCGCCGGCGGGCCGGTCCAGGCTACTATGACTACGACAAAGCCCCGCTTCCTCTCAGGAGCGGGGCTTTGTCGTATCTGTATACCGAGTACTTAGAAGCTGTACCGGGCACCAAGCTGCATCTGCCAGCGCGAACCGAGCGGATCGATCGAGTACGGCGTTGTGGGGCGATTCCAGGTGAACGTCGGATCGCCGGTCGCGGGGTTCGTGGCACGGGCCAGACCAACCGATGCGGTCGAGTTGAACGTGTTTGGCGAGAAATAGTAGTAGCCCAGTTTCTTATCGACCAGATTCAGGAAGTTCAGGATGTCGTACGAGAACTGGAGCGAATGGCCATTGCCCATCCGGATTTCATGCAGGAAGCGCAGATCCATCGTGTTGTTCCAGGGTGTCCGGCCACCGTTCCGTTCGGTAAACTGACCCATCCGGCTGCTCAGGTATTTGTCGCCCTGCACAAAGTTCAGGAAATCCTGCGCCTGCGTACCGGTCGGAATCAGGCGTTGTGCTTCCGTCAGATCTTTCGGAATGTAGGCCAGACTGTTGGCTTGTCCCGAACCGTCGATGGTACTGTTTACGTAACCCCATGAGTAAGGCGAACCCGACTGGAAGGAGTAGAACAGCGTAATGGTCGTGGCATTGCTGGGGCTCCAGGTCTGCCGGTAGTTGACCGTACCGACGATGCGGTGACGAATGTCGAAGTTCGAGTACGCCAGCGACGGGTTGTTTGGCGACAGGGCCTGATTCAACTGCCAGTTCGATTCCATCGAGTTCCGGATACCATTGGTCAGGTCAAACGCTTTACCGTAGGTATACGCAGCCGAGAAGCCGAAGCCTGCCGAGTAGTTTTTCTGGATCTGAGCCGTCAGGTTGTAACGGTAGCCTTTGTTTGTGTTCGACAGCAGATAGGCGTTAGCGAAGTTGTTGTCGATCCGCTGCGCTGCGGCCGTACCCGTCGACGATACGTAGATTGGCTGTTGCTGCTGCGTGTCGTAGCTATAGTACCGTACAACGTCTTTCGTGTTGACCTGCTGAAATTTCAGATCCTGAATGACTTTCGTGTACAACCCTTCCAGCGTAATCTTGTAACCCGCAATCGTGTAGTCGACAGCCAGGTTGCCCCGGAACATTTGCGGCATCTTGAAATTGTTGTCGATCAAATCGACCTGCGTCCGGCGGACACCACCGTTGGCCGTATTGTTGTTGATACCCAGCGCACCGCCCGTCGTCAGCGGATCGCCAACGAGTTTGGTCGCAGCGGTAGCGTTGTTGTTGAAATCATACGCACCGTAGCCGACGCCGTTGTTGTAGAACGCGTAACCCAGCCAGGCGAAGGGAATCCGGCCCGTAAACAGACCCGCACCACCGCGAACAATCAGGCTCTTGTCGCCTTTCGCGTCGATGTACAGACCGACACGGGGCGATATTTGTACATTGTTCAGGTACGAGTTCGTGATCTGATTCAGCGGTGTGTAGGTATACGTCGTGCCGTAGTTTGGATCACCGGTCGACGCGGCCACCTGTGGGCTCAGCGCCGGTTTGTTGGGCAGGCCCGTGTAATCGAGACGGATACCCGGCGACACTTTCACCCGGTCACTGATCCGAATGTCGTCCTGTGCGTATAGGCTGAACAGGTTGACGTTGAAGTGCGCGTACGGATTGTTGAACTGATTGTCGAGGTTGTTGCTGGCGTCGCCGAACGGATACGAACCCCGAACCCGGTTAGGGACTTTTGCCAGAAATTCATCAACTGAGCGGTACGAGATACGACCATTAGGCGCGTTGACAAAACCATAATCGATCGTGTACAACTCGTTGTGCGTACCCACTGTGAAGGTGTTGATACCTTTATAGAAGGTAAAGTTATCGGTGATCTCGAACGTCTTCTGGCGCAGGTTGAATACCGATGCTTCGCGGTCGTTACCCAGGAAGATGGTACCACCGTTGTAGCCAATCTCAACTTGTGGAAAACTGCGAACGTTCGACAATGTCGTGCGGTAGTCATGTACCGTCGAGTACCCCACGATCAGGCTGTTCGACGCCTGGCCCAACTGCGTTTTCAGTTCGGCAACCGTGCTCGACTGGTTGTTATTCTGGCGGAAATCGATGCTGCCGAAGCGGAAGTTAGCCGCGTCGCGCTCCAGGTTGGTCGCTTCCGAAAACACCGTGTTGTTACGAATGCTCAGCTGGTTTTTCGCGTTGATATTCCAGTCGAGTCGGTTGAAAAACTTGGTGCTCTTCGAGTAGATCGCGTAATCACCCGCCGAACCAGCGTCAAGACCGTAGTTGGTCTGCACAAAATTGGCGAGCTGTTGAGCGACAGCCGCATCTTTAATCAGCGATGAAGGCGTGCCAGCCTGGAACTGTACGGGGTCCTGCCGATTCGTGATCTCTTCGTTCGTAAAGAAGAACAGTTTGTCTTTAATCAGCGGCAGACCAACCCGAACACCCGTCTGGTATTCGTGGAATGTGCTGGGCAGCTTTTCTTTCGCACCCGACGCACCATTCCAGGCACCCGTCAGCGCAGCATTCCGACCGAAGCCGTAGACCGAACCCGACACTTTGTTGGTACCACTGCGGGTTACGGCGTTGACCGAACCGCCCAGGAAGTTACCCAGCCGCACGTCGAACGGAGCCACGGCAACCTGAATATCCTGAATAGCGTCGAGGCTGACCGGGTTGGTACGCGTACTCGAACCGGGCTGCCCCGACGAACCCGTCGAGCCACCCAGCGAAGGGCTGAAACCAATAGCGTCGTTGTTGATGGCGCCGTCGATCGTTACGTTGTTATAGCGGAAGTTCGTACCGGCAAACGAGTTCTGGTTGTTCACCTGTGGCGACAGACGGGTCATGTCGGTCAGGCTGCGCGAGATCGTTGGCAGTCGGCGGATGGTTTCGCTGCCGACGTTAATCCCGGCTCCTTCGCGCTCACCGCCCCGGCTGCCTTTCACGACAACTTCACTCAGCGTCGCGCTGGCATCTTCCATCACCACGTTCAGATCGGTCGTTTCGCCCAGTTGAAGCGTTACGCCCGAGCGGGTAGTTGTTTTAAAGCTGACGTATGAATACGTGATTTCATACGGACCGCCCGCGTTCATATTATTGATCCGGTAGCGACCTTCAGCGTCGGTAACGGTGGCGTAGCGTGCACCGGTGGGTGTATAGAGTGCCTGAACGGTTGCACCAATCAGGCTTTCTTTTTTGGCGTCGGTAATACGACCGGTCAGGCCGCTCGTCGTAACCTGCGCCCAGGTTAACGTACTTACTAAAATAAAAATTAGCGTAAAGCTGTAGCGTATCATGCAGTACCGCATATTGGTTGGTGCCGCAAAGGTCTGCCGGGGGTGTTGCCTGTGTGTTATTGCAATATTATCAAGCCACGTAAGTTGGTTAAAATGTGATTAATGAAGCGAAGTTACAATAGTGGCTTTGCAGACTTTATAAGACACGCAAAACCCGCTGACCCACACAGGGCCAACGGGTTCGTACTATACTGTGGATTTGTTGATTACAGTTTCTCCTTCACAACGCGGGCATCTTTTTTCGCTTCATCTTTAATGAGCTTGCCTTCCTCCTTGATCCGGGCTTTACGGTCGGCTTTGAGGGCATCTTTCGAACCGCTCATCTTGTCCATCTTGCGCGCATCGCGGTTAGCCTGCAAGGCCGCTTTATCGGCGGCTACATCTACTTTTGCTTCGGCAACGGCGGCCTTCTTTTTCATTTTCCCATCCTGAGCCTGTGTCATGGTCAGGCTGGCGCTCAGAGCGATCAACAGTGCAGTGGTGATACGAATGATTTTCATGTGTAGTGAGCGATGGCCGGTGTTGGTTTGTTCGAGCCAATCAGATTACTTAACCGGAAACGCTGGTTAGTAGGCAGTTAAAAGACCGTTAAACTTGTTCAGCTGCCTGCCGTTAATAGTACCCGCTCACTCCCCTGACCCGGCAGCACCAGCTACCTATATATACTATCGACGGATATTGTCATCGTTTTTTAAACGTCGTACGTTTTAGTCTGACGCTCAATATGGCTTCCTCTCATATCGATACTGGCCCCGAGCAGTAACGAAGGAGTAAATCTGACTTTAGTACAATAATGTTGTGGGCGTGCTTGCTAATTTGAGATAGTTTTCGTACTTTTGTACCAGATTTTACAAGCGGCATCCGTCGCATCTCTGTTTCTCTCCTTTTTTACACGCTGAGTTAGGTCTGACAGAGCCGGTACGGTGGTACCCAGTACGGATGTACAGGATGGGTTTCTGTGTGGAGGTTCCCCGGGTGGGAACGAATGCGCGTGGGCTAATCATCAATCGTTTCTTTTGTTCGGGTTCCCCTGTTTGTTGGCAGGTTGGGGAACAGGCTGGTCCGTTGGGTCGTGTGGGCAATCGTGGGTTGGTTTTTGTTGGCAATATCGCGCCAGTCACTGGCAAATACTCGTCTTAGTTTGGCAAAATCCAAAACGCTATAACTAAGCAATATGAACACCAACACAATGAATGCCGATGAGCAGAACGAGATTCTGCCATCCGATCAATCAGTAGCCGAAACTGCCCCTACCGCAGCCGACGACGCTGAAACCCCGGTTGCGAATACCGAGGTCGAACAACTTGTCAGCGACGTAATCGTAGCTGAACCTGCGGCCGAAACTCCGGCCAAGTCGATCAACGAACAGCTGGTCGCCAACCCCAATCAAGTTTTATTCTCGGACCTGTCGATTTCGCCCGAACTGCTGCAAGCCGTTACCGACATGGGCTTTATCAGTCCATCGCCGATTCAGGCTGAAGCGATTCCCCCGATTCTGGCCGGTCGTGACGTGATCGGACAGGCGCAGACGGGTACGGGTAAAACGGCGGCCTTCGGTATTCCGGCGCTCGAACTGATCGACGTACAGAACCGCGCCGTACAAACACTGATTCTTTGCCCAACCCGCGAACTGGCGTTGCAGGTGGCCGAAGAAATCAAAAAACTCTCGAAGCACAAGCGGGGTGTCCGGGTCGAAGCCATCTATGGTGGTGATTCGATCGAGCGGCAGATTCGCTCGCTGAAGAGTGGCGTTCATATCGTGATCGGTACCCCCGGCCGCGTTATGGACCACATGGAGCGTAATACGCTCAAGCTGGATCAGGTCAGAATGATGGTGCTGGACGAAGCCGATGAGATGCTCGATATGGGCTTCCGCGAAGACATCGAGAACATCCTGGAAGAGATGCCCGAAGAGCGGCAGACCATCCTGTTCTCGGCTACTATGTCCAAGCCGATCATGCAGATCACCCAGAAATTCCAGAACGATCCCGTACTGGTGAAGGTGGTCAAGAAAGAACTGACCAACACAAACATCGAGCAGGTTTATTTTGAGGTGAAGCCGAAGGCGAAAGTCGAGGTGATGTGCCGCCTGATCGATATGTACGACCTGAAACTGATGCTGGTGTTCTGTAACACCAAGCGTAAAGTCGACGAGATCGTGGAAGACCTGCAACTTCGGGGCTATCAGGCCGAAGGGCTCCATGGTGACCTACGGCAGGCGCAACGGAACAACGTGATGAGCAAGTTCCGCGCCGGTACGACGAGTGTACTGGTTGCCACTGACGTAGCCGCCCGTGGTATCGACGTAGACGACGTAGACGCGGTTATCAACTTCGACATCCCGCTCGACGAAGAATATTATGTACACCGCATTGGCCGGACAGGCCGGGCGGGTAAGTCAGGCCGGGCGTTTTCGCTGGTCGGCCGCGACGAGAAGTACCGCTTCCGGGAAATTCAGTCGTACACCAAGGTAAAAGTAGACAAGGGCGTAATTCCTTCGTTTGAAGATATCGTGGGTGTGCGCAAGGCCCGCTTCATCGAGCAGGTGCGGCAGACCATTACGGACAGCAAAGACCTGAATCTGTATGACGATATGCTCAACCAACTGCACCACGCCGGTTTCTCGACCGAGCAGATCGTGGCCGCGCTGGTAAAACGCAGCATGGGTCTGGAGAAAAACGAATTTGCCGATCAGAACCTGGGGCTCGAAGACGACCGTCGTCGGGAAGGTAAGGGGAACGACCGGCCTGCTTATGGCGACCGGGGCAACTCGCGCTTTGACGATCGGCGTGGTGGATCGCGTAACGACCGGCCCGCTTACGGCGACCGGGGCAACTCGCGTTTCGGCGACCGTAACGACGGACCGCGCAACGACGACCGGCGCGGTGGCCCACGTGGTGACCGGCCTGCCTACGCCGACCGGGGTAACCGTAGCGAAGGTGGTGATGGCGCACGCCGTCCTTACTTCGACCGCGACGATCAGCGCCAGCCACGTGAGCGCGACGCCAACATGACCCGCCTGATGGTAAGCATCGGTCGCCGGGATTATGTACGGCCGGGCGACATCGTAGGTGCTATTGCTGGGGAAGCCAATATTTCGGGCAGCAGCATTGGCAGCATCGACATCTTCGACAAACACACGTATGTCGACGTACCGAAGGACGTAGCCAACCGCGTTGTCGACGTGATGGAAGGCAACACGATCAAAGGACGCCGGGTAAACATCGAAATTGCCCGTTAATAGCCTGATATAAGCTGAGAAAGCCGGAGCGAAACCTCCGGCTTTTTTTTGTGTCTTCACGAAAGCATAACAGCGGATAACCGGGCAAATGTGTTGCTTTGCAGGGAATACACCTGATCGACAACGCCCATGAACGCTGCAACGCTGCTCCCCTGGCTTAGTCTGGTTGGCGCAGCCATGTGCCAGACTGCCTGGACACTGTCGCTCAAACTTTTGCGCTGGTCCGACCTGACTACACCACAATGGCCTTCGGCAGTCGGCCCGTTGCTAGGCTACATTGGGTTCGGCATTGTCAATACCATCCTGCTGGCTATTGCCATGCGGACCCTGGCCCTAACCACCGCCTTCGCCGTCTGGACCGCCCTGACATTAGTATTCATCAAGCTGGTCGATGTCATCTGGCTCCAGTCCGGCTGGTCGTGGACCGAACTGTTTTTTCTGCTGTTAATAGGTATTGGTATTGTCGGGCTGAAAGTCGTCGCCCCAGCCCCCTAATCTTCGTAGTAATAGCCGAAGATGATACCCATCTCATCTTCACTCGTCAGCCCAAATCCGACTAATTTGCTGGTCGTATTGTTGTAGGTAATCTCGGATGTCAACCCCTCCCCGGCCGCCAACGCGAGCGGAGTTGAGAACGAAACAATATCCGGATGCTCCCAGTCGGTTGAGGTATAGACAACCTGCCCATCGCGCGAACCGCCTTTAATCTTGATGACGAATTTTTCGCCCAGCTTATGCATGTGCGACGTCAGCGCAAGGATCTTGCGGGGCTTAGTAACCGTGAACGATTTCGTCAGCGTTACCCGGCTATTGGCCGGTATAGTCAGGTTGGTATTATTAAGGTCCAGCGTCTGCGCCACATGCAATACCTTCGACTTATCGACCGTGAAAAAGTTAATCTGCGCTTCGCCCGTCATCACCGAACTGGTTTTATTGACGTAGTGCGAATTCAGGTCGAACGATGCGTTGGCCGGAATAAGTAAAGCCGCTCCTTCGGGCAATGTGTAATCGACCGAAGGCGCCTGCGCACCCGCCAGATACACGTGATTCGACATCGTTAACGCCGTGGCGATGTTGAGCGAATTATCGGCGTTGCGCAGGTCGCGAATGTCATTCAGCGCAGGCAACAGACTTTTGTTGCGAAAATCATACGCCAGCATGTGGTGACTTCCCGACCGCATCTTGATCTGGTAACGGTTGACGTACACATCCTGCGTGTTGCCGACCAGCCGGCGCGAGAAAAATTCCCGTTCAAAGTTGGCGGGTACGTCAAACGGAGACAGGCTCATCTGGTAGCCGGTTCCGGTGGCTGGCACGGGCAGCGGCTCCCAGGCCGTTGTCGTCACGGTTTTATCGGCCAGCAGTGCTGGGTCGGCGACACTACTCATTCGGGGAGCACCCGCATCGATCCAGCGACGGACAAACTGAACCTGCCCCTCCGACAGCACATTTCCACCTAATGGCATCGGGTTGCCGTACTGTTTGCCCGAATGGTGGCTGGCTGTTGGGGTCAGCTTATGGTACAATAAGCTTTCCAGCGACGCAAAAGCCTTTACCCGCTGCAAGCCGTCAGCCTTAGCCGCGCTGTTTTTGGGATCTACCCCAACTAGGTTATCGTATGCTTTTCCCGCTGCCAGTACCAGTCCGTGCTGCGCAAAGCTGGCATCCTGCTCCGACGCGTGGCAACCCGACGACGCACAGGAGGGCGTCAGTATTTTTTGCTGAATCAGATCAAAGGAGGCCAGGGGCTCTGGAGTAGCACCAGTACTGTCATCCGTATTTTTTGTGCCGCAGGAAACACTGAGCAGTGCCAGCAGAACGACACCGGAGAACGAACCTAATCGGGTAAAAATCAACATAGTATAGGCAGTCGGCAAGTAAAGCCACTAAAGATAACGGAAAGAATTGGCGGTTTAGCCGACGCGCTGACTAAAGATGACCGAAGCGCAATACGAAATCCTGCCTGGGTTGCTCCTGCCGGAAAAATACCAGCCCAACGCCAAACAGATCAACCGTAGTCCGCACGGCCGGGTGGGCCTGAATATAGGCCCACGCCTGTTCCATCTCCGCCGACCAGTGAATATCGTCGAACACAAACAGCGTGTCGTTGTGCCGGTGCAGCAGACAGGTTTCAAAGTACCGAACGGTCGGCTCGTACCGATGATTAGCGTCGAAAAATACCAGATCGACCAGGCCAGCGTTGAGCAGTGCAGGTTCCAGCGTATCGTCGATATTGCCAACAACGATCGACACGTTTGGCAGATCGAGTTGATCGAAATTGCGTTGTGCCTGTTCGGCAGTTTGGGGGCACCCTTCAAAGGTCAGCACCCGCCCCCCGGCGGGCCGCACGGCCTGGGCCAGATGTGCCGTGGTCAACCCCAGCGACGTACCAAGATCGACTACCGTTTTGAGGTTCAGATACCGGATCAGCCGAAACAGCAGCCGGGCATACCGGGGCGACTTCTGCGAGTGTCGGGCAACGTCGCTGACGGTACGCTGACGGGCACCGTTTACTTTCGACCCGGCCCCCAGATCCGTAATCTGAATCAGCTCCTGATTCCGTCGAAGCTCTTTTCGCAGCAGCCGAATCGACGCCAGCGCCGGTTCGCGTCGATTATCTGTCTGGACAGCATTTGTATAAAGCGAGAAGATAAAGGGCGAGTGCAGCGAATGCTCGTCCTGAGCGCGGCTGAGATAGCGCAGGTAAGCACCAATCATGATAAACGGACATGGCCAGACACGGTCGGTTGGGGCACACGGGTGCCTCGACGCGAATTACGGGCAGCAAACAGATTAATTGAGTTTGTAAGGCACAACCATCGTGAACTCAGGAATCGTTACCTGTAACTGTTTCCCGTCGATGATGCGCTCAACCAGGTACGTACCGGCCATTTTTCCCATGCTGGAGCGCAGGTTACAACCCGATACGTACTCGTGTACTTCACCGGGTTCGAGCACCGGCTGAAGCCCCACTACACCTTCCCCCTCCACCTCACGGATGGTTCCGTTTGAATCATAAATGAGCCAGCGACGACGCAACAGCTGAATCGTGTGTTCACTGGCATTTTCAATCGTGATACGGTAGGTAAAAACGTAGTGTGCCTGTAACGGACTGGAGTACTCCGATTGGTACTCAGTCTTTACACTAACTTTGACACCTTCTGTGACGGACGATACCATAAATTTCGTGTCTTTTGGCAACCTTAGAACGAAAATTAGGTTGATTAGTTTTGTTACGCAAGAACCACT
This sequence comes from uncultured Spirosoma sp., assembly GCA_964581865.1. Classification (GTDB taxonomy): domain Bacteria; phylum Bacteroidota; class Bacteroidia; order Cytophagales; family Spirosomataceae; genus Spirosoma. The sequence goes on along the minus strand of CAZOQC010000013.1, from coordinate 130,833 downwards.
TTCAAAAAAGTTTTGGGGAGTGGATTTTGGCATTTGTCCTACCCCAACACAAATAAATCCTGACGCGTTCTGATTATGAATGTAACAATCGCCGAATCTTGGCAATCGCGGCTACAGCCGGAGTTTAATAAGCCTTACTTCGTGCAACTGGCCGAATTTCTGCGTCACGAGTACAGTACACAACGTATATATCCTCCCGGAAAGCTGATTTTTAATGCGTTCAATGCCTGCTCCTTCGATGATACACGCGTAGTAATCCTGGGGCAAGATCCGTACCACGGTGACGGGCAGGCGAATGGTTTAGCTTTTTCCGTTGCCGATGGCGTCCCCAAACCACCATCGCTAATCAACATTTTTAAAGAAATTCAGGATGACCTTGGTAAACCGGTGCCCAAATCGGGTAATCTGGAGCGCTGGGCCAATCAGGGCGTAATGCTGCTCAATTCCACACTTACGGTACGGGCCGGGCAGGCCGGTTCGCACCAGGGCAAGGGCTGGGAAACCTTTACTGACACGGTTATCAAGCTTATTGCCGACGAGAAACAAAACGTCGTCTTTATGCTGTGGGGGGCTTACGCGCAGAAAAAAGGGGCTGTCATCGACAGCAAAAAACACCTGGTCCTGAAAGCCAAGCACCCATCGCCGATGGCGGCTAACTACGGCGGCTGGTTTGGTAGCAAGCACTTCAGTCAGGCTAATGAGTATCTGACCAGCAACGGCCTCCCACCGATTGAGTGGTAGTCCGGGTAACCGCTGTCAACAAAAAGTCAGCCGCTAATCTACTGATTAATAAACCATTAAAATGAGAAGAAGCTTTTATTTAGACTGTACCTATATTTAGAAATAAGGCGACATGTTACTAAACAGCTACGTGACACCGCCCGTTGTGTGAGCAAACAATCACCAACTGTGTACATGAACTGTTCCCGCAAATCGCTCAACGTATTGACGGCTTGTTTAGCTTTCGCATCATTATCCGCCGTACAGCCGGTTTTGGCCCAGCAACGTGCAGCCGCGCCAACGGCAACTCAGAATGACCCAATACCCAATAATCAGCCAACGGCACCGCCATCAGGATCGCAGTTGGGCAATTACCGAAATGAAAAAGCGGATGCCTGGGTCCCGCTGGAAGCGTCGAAGCGGCAAGCTATCGTTACCGACCTGCAACCCACTGTAACCGAGTTATTACAGCTTTTTCACGACGCCAAACAGAGCCATTGGAACCTACGTGGGCCACTGTACCTATCGCTGCACGAAGCTTTACAGGAATACGCGGATCTGTTCCGTGATCAGGCCGACATCATTGCGGAGCGTGTTTTGCAGATTGGTCAGCCGATCGATGGTCGGCCCGAGGTGTTAGTGCAGACGTCGGGCCTGCCGCGCTACCCCGGTGGTTATCTTTCCGACCGGCAGGTGCTGGCCCTCATGGACGAGCGAATCAATACGGTTGCCGTGCGCGTAAGACAACGTGTTGAGAGTACCAGTAAAAACGGCGATGAGGTATCATCCAACAAGCTACAGGATCTAAGCTATCAACTGGATAAGATCGTCTGGAAGCTGCGCGTGATGCAGCAGTAAACAGGCTTATAAACAGGAGGGGGCCGGTAAGCGAATATTCGTTTACCGGCCCCCTTATTCGTTCAGTTTTATTAATCAATAATGCGGAACAGGCGATTCCAGCGAATCTTGTTCCAGATGTTGGCCGGGTTCGGGTCGAGCGACATCCAGACGAATACGGCTTTACCCACAATGTGATCTTCGGGTACAAAGCCCCAGAAGCGCGAGTCGAGCGAATTGTCGCGGTTGTCGCCCATCATAAAGTAGTAATCCTGCTTGAACGTGTACGACGTAATTGGCTTTCCGTTGATACTGATCGAGGTGGACGTCAGCGTCACGTTCTCGTTGTGTTCGTACTGCTCGATCACAGGTCCGTACACGGCAATCGTCTGCGCGTTGATCGGTGTCGTTACCCCTTTCTTCGGCACGACCAGCGGGCCAAAATTATCATGGTTCCAGTGAAACGTGGGTGTACCGTAGATACTCGGCATCGTTTCGCCCGGCTTGTCGATCAGCGGCTCGATTCCCTTCACCCAATCGAACGTGCGGAATTTCTCGATCACATCAGCCGTCGTGTTGATGGTATAGCCGACCAGCGACGTTGTCTTGGTCGAATCATTGTACTGCTCCTGCGGCTTCCAGTTTTCGGTTGGCTGACTCAGATCACGGTAATCGTTGACGATCTCGTATTTGCGGAAGAAGTTGGCGTCGAGCGCTTCGGTTGTCTTGATGAAGTACTTCTGCTCAGACCGGGGCGGTGCCGCCATCGGGGCCCCATTGATATACACGGCCCGCTGCCGGACCTCAAGCTTATCACCGGGTATGCCGATGCACCGCTTGATGTAGTTAGTTTTCAGGTCGGTGGGGTAGTCGATACCATCGTTCAGATAGCGGGGCGGTACGTTGAAAACGACTACGTCACCGTTTTTTACGTGCGTGAAGCCCGGCAACCGGTACGACGGTAATTGAATAGCCGTGCTGTAGGAAGGAATATTGGTGCCCCAGATTTTCTGGTGCGTCAGCGGTACCTGCAAGGGCGTTTGCGGAGTACGCGTGCCGTAGTGCAGTTTGCTGACAAACAGGAAATCGCCCACCATCAGGCTGTTTTCCATCGACGGCGTTGGGATGGTAAACGCTTCCATAAACAGCCACCGGATCAGCGTGGCGGCTACGACGGCAAACAGTACGGAATCGAACCATTCCCGCAGGGGGGATTTTCGGGCTTTGGCCGGGCGATGCTCGGCACGGGTGGTGTTGGTTACTGACACGTCGGAATGGAGTTATCCGGTTATGGGTGGTCGGTTCGGGCGAAAACGAACGCGCCTTGTAAATCGATATAACGACGGTTTACAAGGCGAAATTACGAAGATGACGCGGTTAATGCCTAACCGTCTGTCACTTGATAAGGCTGTTTATCAGCCTCAGGCATCAAGCAGATCGTCCATGCTGAACACACCCGTGCGCCCCTGTACCCATTCGGCGGCCACGACGGCCCCTAAGGCAAAGCCTTTCCGGCTATGGGCAATATGCGCTATTTCGATCCGGTCGACATCGGAATCGAATCGAACGATGTGTGTGCCGGGTACGGTTCCTTCCCGCAACGACTCAATCGCTACGGCATCGGTTGTCGTGATCTGAGCTTGTTCGCTAGTCGGTTTTTCGGTCCAGCTGTTCAGATTCGGCAGGTTTTCGAGTAGCCCCTCGGCCAGCGTAATCGCTGTGCCGCTGGGCGCGTCTTTCTTCTCGGTATGGTGAATCTCCGTCATCGACACATGGTAGGACGGGTAATTGTGCATGAACTTCGCCAGTGCCTTGTTGAGCCGGAAGAACAGATTGACACCGATGCTGTAGTTCGACGCGTAAAAGAAAGCTCCCTGCTTATCCTGACACAGCTGCTCAATCTCCGATCGATGGCTCAACCAACCGGTGGTGCCGCAGACGACCGGCCATCCGCGCTCCAGACAGGTTTTGATATTTTCAACGGCTGATTCGGGTGAGCTGAATTCGATCACCACGTCGACCGAAGCCGCATCGATCGTAGTAAGGTCGGCGCGGTTATTCGCGTCGATGCGGGCAGCAATCTGATGGCCGCGTTCGATCGCAATCGGCTCAATTGCCTTGCCCATCTTGCCGTAGCCAAGTAATAGTATGTTCATAGTCCGGTTTTATTGTCAACACAGAGGCACAGAGAACACAAAGAAAAGAAGCGTCGCCAACTCTGTGCTCTCTGTGTTGACCTGATTTTATTTAAACGTAAGCGCGACGCGGACGCCGGGAGCCATACTCAGGCCGGGCATAGGTATGACAGTGGGCTGCACACGCATGGAAATATTGTCCGACAGGTCGAAGGTTTTCAGATGAGCCGCTACGTTGGCTTCCACGATATTCAGCCCCCACAAGGCAATCGACAGCAGGATATTCAGATCGCGGTAGCGCCGGAATAGGTCATAGTAGGCTTTAGCCGTGGTGGTGTTAGCCTGTGTCAGTATCTGGTTATTGATAACAACTTCTGTCTGGCGTTTGTAGAGTAAATCGCCGTACCCATCAGCCGCTTGCTGAGCCAGATTCCGGTATCGAACGAACAGATAGCCCATCACACCGAAACCGGCGTAGATAAACGGGATCTTATAATACTGCTTATTGTACGCCTGACCCAATCCGGGCAGTACAAGTGAGCGAAGTGTGGCCTGCCTGGGAATAATCTTACGGATAGCCGCTTCCTGCTGCGCCGTGACCTGCGTAGTATCGCTCGTGAAGGCTAGTGAATCACCTTCGGCCCGCTGCGTCGAGTCGTTGACCAGCACGCCGTTGTCGCGCATACCGGTCGGGATACTGTCGGTATCGATCAGCAGTGAATCGCGGACGGGCGCGGGCGTTTTAGCGGGCGTTACGGCTGGTAGCTGTGCCCACGACAAACCAATGCTACTTACGAAAAGCAGCAGAGTCAGCCAGAATAATCGAAGATAATTGGTCAAGGGGTTACGCCTGCGAGTTCAGCACTTCCAGGATTTTGGTTAATTCTTCCTGAGAGGTAAACGGGATTTTGATCTCTCCCTTGTGTTTCTCGTCAGCTTTGATTGACACTTTCGTGCCAAACATCGACGAGAGTTTGAATTGCAGGCTGCGCATTTCCTGCCTGGGCAACGTCACGCGCCGAACCGATGCGTTTTCCGGGGTTTCATCGCCCAGGTTCCGCACCGCTTCCTCCACTTTCCGTACCGACCAGTCTTCATCGACCGCCCGGTTGAACAGTTTGATCTGCGAATCGGGGTTGTCGATGTTGATAATGGCACGGGCGTGGCCCATCGATATTTTGTTGTCGCGCAGGGCGGCCTGAATTACGGGGGGCAGTTTCAGCAACCGGATGTAGTTGTTGACCGTCGTGCGATTTTTCCCAACCCGCTCGCCCAGTTCCTCCTGCTTCAGACTGCACTCCGTGATGAGCCGCTGATAGCTGAGGGCAATTTCGATGGAGTTAAGGTTTTCCCGCTGAATGTTTTCGATCAGCGCCATTTCCAGCATCTGCTGGTCGTTGGCCGTGCGAACATACGCGGGAATGTGAGTCAGCCCGGCAATTTTCGACGCCTGCAAACGCCGTTCACCGGCGATGAGCTGGTACTGGTCTTTGCCCAGCTGCCGCACCGTGATAGGCTGAATGATCCCCTGCGTACGGATTGAGTCGGCCAGTTCCTGAAGAGCTTCCTCATCGAAGCGCGTGCGCGGCTGAAACGGGTTCGTTTCAATCTGCCCCAGCGCGATTTCGGTCATGGTACTTATGACTTCAAACGGCGACGGCTTCGACTGCCGGTTGACAGCCTCACTGTCGTGCAGCAGCGCACCCAGTCCACGGCCCAGGCCGATCAATTTTTTAGCGGGTACTTTGGCGTTCGCGTTATCCATACGAAAGATCATTTTTTGTCACGCATCATCAGCCCATTCGCTCGACCAGGCCATACCGTCTGATGATTAACCGCGACGACCAAACACTACAGGTAGCAGTTATACTTCGTGGGGCATCAGCCCATTCTTCACCAAAATCTCGCGGGCCAGATTCAGGTAGCTGACCGCTCCTTTGCTGTCGGCATCCTGCGCCAGGGCCGGAATACCAAAGCTGGGCGATTCACTCAGCCGGATGTTGCGCGGGATGATCGTGTTGAAGACCATGTGCTGGAAGTGCGTCGTTACCTCGCCCACTACCTGATTCGACAGCCGTACCCGCAGGTCGTACATCGTCAGCAGAATACCTTCGATAGCCAGGTGCGTGTTGAGTCGCGACTGAATAATTTTGATGGTATTCAGCAGCTTACCCAACCCTTCAAGAGCGAAATATTCGCACTGTACCGGAATAATCACCGAGTCGGCAGCGGTCAGGCTGTTGATGGTGATAAGACCGAGCGAAGGCGAGCAGTCGATGATGATGAAGTCGTATAGGTCGCGGATGCTGTCCAGCGCGTCTTTCATCTTATCCTCCCGGTTCTGGAGGTTAATCATCTCGATTTCAGCCCCGACCAGATCGATATGCGACGGCAGCAGATCGAGATTGGGAAAATCGGTCTGAATGATCGCATCGTTGGGCCGGATACCCTCCACCATGCACTCGTAAATACTGTGCTCGATTTCTTTCGGATTGTAACCCAGTCCGGAGGTCGAATTGGCCTGCGGGTCCGCGTCTACAATGAGCGTCTGAAATTCGAGGGCGGCCAGACTGGCGGCCAGATTGATCGTTGTCGTAGTTTTACCGACGCCCCCCTTCTGGTTGGCGATAGCAATGACTTTACCCATGGGTCTGTGCGTTGCAGTCTCAAAGATGCCGGATAGTTTCCACGAATGCAAGGTATGTTCCACGGAATGTTTCACAGAAATCAATGAGGGATTGAGTGAACGAATGATTGAGTGAATGTGGCTGCGCCTGAAAACACTGCTCCGGTGCATTCGCTTTTAACCGAAAACCTTTCTTTGTATGAGTTCCTGCCGCTACATAGGTGCATGGCTGAGTGTAATCGCTCTTTCGTTCGTTCACTCTTTCGCTCTTTGCCAATCGAGTCTGAATTACCTGTACAGCATTTCGGGGAAGAAAACGGCGAGTGGGCAGCACAACCGCGAACCCAGTGCGCAACCCGCCAAATGGACCAACGCCATCGACTCGGTGACGGGCCATTACCCAAAATTGTGGAGCGGTGATTTTCTGTTTCAGGCCGACAACATTGCCAACCGGGGCGTCATGATCGCGGAAGCCAAGCGGCAGTGGAAAAAAGGGGCGCTCATCAACATCATGTGGCATGCCTGCAACCCCGCCCGCTCGCAGCCCTGCGGCTGGGATAGTTCGGGTGTGCTGAGCCGCATGACCGATGTGCAATGGCAGCAACTGCTGACCGACGGCACACCAGTAAATACCCGCTGGAAGCAGATGATGGACGAAGTAGCGGTGTACCTACAGGATCTGGAAAACGATGGCGTGGAGGTACTCTTCCGGCCGCTGCACGAAATGAATCAGGGACTATTCTGGTGGGGTGGTCGGCGCGGACCGACCGGTACGGCACAACTCTACCGGTTGACGCACGACTACTTTACCGAAACGAAAGGACTGTCGAATCTGATCTGGGTGTGGGATATGCAGGATTTTCTATCCCTCGCCACCGACCTGACCGACTACAACCCCGGCAGTGACTATTGGGACGTGGCCGCGCTGGATATATACGACGGCGGCACGGGCTATTCCGATTACAAGTACAATGCTATGCTCAAGGTTGCGGGCAAGAAGCCCATCGCCATCGGTGAGTGTCAGGTATTACCTACGCCCGCGCAACTACAGGCCCAACCCCGCTGGACCTTCTTCATGGGCTGGGCCGAACTCGTTTTCTCCAACAACACGCCAACGGTGATTAAGGCGCTGTATGACAGTAAGGAGGTGGAGAACCTTAACGAGTGAAAGAGCGAAAGAGTGATAACGCCGACTGTCTTTTGCTCTTTCGCCCTAATCCCCCCACACCTGCGTGCCTTCGGTGCAGTTGCGGCACATCTCGATTTCGGAACGGGAGCGGAGCAGGGTCTGGCGAAAGTTGTTATAGGCCGGGCCGTGCCACAGCTCGGTAAACGATTCGGTTTGCAAATCGCCCAGGCGGTGGTGGGCGTCTTTATCGAAACAGCAGGGCACCACCAGCCCATCCCAGGTGATGACACACGAGTGCCACATCTTCCAGCAGTGGTCGCCGAAGCCGTTTTTGATACGGTACGTATCATCGGCCTGCTGGGCGTAACGACTGTATTTGTCGATGGTCGGCATCAGGTCGGAGCCGTGTTCGTAGTCGTAAATCTGCGCCGTTTTCAGCCCGACCTCATCGACGCCCAGTTCGCGGGCCAGTTTCTTCACCTCAGCAATCTGGTGCTCATTGGGTTTGACGACCAGAAACTGAAAGACTACGTGGGGTGTCCTCGACTTGAGTTCTTTCTTCCAGCGAATGATGTTTTTGGTACCTTCCAGCACCTTTTCCAGCTTCCCCCCTACCCGGTACTGCTGATACACCTCCTGCGTCGTCCCATCGATGCTGATAATCAGCCGATCCAACCCTGATTCGACGGTTTTCCGGGCGTTAGCGTCGGTCAAATAGTGCGCATTTGTGCTGGTAGCGGTGTAGATGTTGCGGTCGGTGGCGTACCGGACGAGGTCGAGAAATTGTGGGTGCAGATACGGTTCGCCCTGAAAGTAAAAGATCAGGTATAGCAGCGTTTCATGCAGTTCATCGATGGTACGCTTGTACAGGTCCTCGCCCAGCATCCCCGTCGGCCGCGTAAACGACCGGAGTCCGCTGGGGCATTCGGGACAGCGCAGATTACAGGACGTCGTTGGCTCAAACGAGACAGACATCGGCAAACCCCATTGCTCCGCCCGGCGTGACTGCCTCGATCCGTAATAACTGCCCACCACTTTCAGCGCGTTGGCAACCCGTTTGGGCGTCAGCTTCGACGCAAAGTTCAGTCCGTCGTGAAAATTCCTGTTCATACGTTGGTCCCCTCAGCCAGAGAAAGCTGTTCGACAAAGGTCGCAAATTAGCGGGGAAAGCGCATCGATACGCGAAGCAGGGACTACAGCGTGATTCGCTTCGGGCACCAATGCTACACTATATGCCAACAGCCAACCCATTGCCTATTTATTTTATAGGATATATTAACCTTATAGTGAATTGACCGGTTCATCGGGAGCCAGTCTCACAAGGGGTCTGGCTTGTGTCAACTAACCGTTTGTCTGATGATTCTGAAAATGGATCGGCTCCCTATCGAGCTACCAACCCCCACAAATCCTTCGGCTAATGATGCGGCTGTTATTCAGGAACTGCTCGGCGGCAAGTTCGGCGAGATGTCCACGCTGATGAACTACACCTATCAGTCGTTTAATATGCGGGGCCGGAAAAAGATACGCCCGTTCTACGATGTTATCAGTAGCATTGCAGGTGAGGAATACGGCCATATCGAGGTGGTATCGTACGCCATAAACCTGCTGTTGACTGGCACCACCAAACGCGGTTTTGACCCCACAGTTGGGCCCCTGTCGGATGCAGCCAACTGGCGCAACACGCACCATGCCATCGCCAGCGGGCAGGCGTCACTCCCGATGGATTCGATGGGCCACTACTGGACGGGACAAAATGTATTCAACAGTGGTAATCTGAAACTCGATCTTCTCCATAATTTCTTCCTGGAATGCGGAGCGCGGGCCAACAAGATGCGGGCCTACGAAATGGTTACCGACCCCACGGCGCGCACGATGGTTGGTTACCTGCTCGTACGGGGCGGTCTGCACGTCGTGGCCTACGCCAAAGCGCTGGAAAAACTGACGGGCGTGGAAATGACCAAGATGCTGCCGATACCGGAACTGAGTAACAATGCGTTTCCGGAAGCGAAGAAGTTTATGGAGCAGAAAATGCACCTGTCGCTCTATACGTTCAGCCCGGACGATTATCAGCAGGCAGCTTTGATCTGGAACGGTCCCCACCCCGACGACGGTCAGGAATGTTTCGTCGTTCAGGGCGGCATGGAAGGCTACCCTGCACCCGATCTGGAACCGGAACCGCAGCTCAACGCCCCCGGCGCCGACGATTTCGACCCGCAGGTATTCGCCGATATGGCCAAGAAAATGGGCATCAAGTACGAGTATTAACCTGTTGGCAGGGCAAAAGATAACGTCCGGGAAGACTGCGCATAGCTCTTTCCCGGACGTTATCTTTTTTAGGGCAGTGTTGACCTAAAACTCCTGCGCGAAATTGAAGTAGAAGCCGGTGTTGCCCTGCCGGTTGATGGCTCCACTGAGCCGGATAACCAGATTGTAGTACGTAACCAGGTCGAAGCTGAGGCCGGTACCGACCAGGAGCTGGTTGGCTAACCGGCTCTGGTACTGTCCGGCAACCGTACTGCTCACGTAGCCCGCGTCGGCGAACGCAGTGATGTAGGCGGCAATGGGCAGGGTATTGAACTGCCGGATATGCAGCCAGTTGAGCTGCTTTACCGTGTCGAACAGCTGATAGCGAAAGCTACTCCGGGCTACGGCCGAGTGCTGCCCATCGATCACGTACAACTCGTAGCCGCGCACGTTGTCGCTGGAATTGCCGATCCCGTGCAGGTTGAAATACGGTTGTCGGTCAGGAAAGGTAGCCCGGCCGCGCAGGTTGGCGGCACCATACACTTTTTTGCCCATCGGCCAGTAACGACTAACGGAAGCCGCTACGTCGAGAAAACGGAAATTGTCGGACGGGAGCAGCCCCGATACGCCAACCGAGCTATTGAACAGGGTTCCCCGCAGCGGGTAGGCTACATTGTCGCGCCGGTCGTAGCGGTAGCCGTAGGCCAGCGACGTGTACCGCTGCTCGGTCCGGTTATCAAGAAAGTAATCGGGATTTAGCCGCACAACCGTATCGGCCACCGTGTTCCGGCTGTACCGCATCTCAACGCTGTGGTAATGATAGAGGCCGTGCCGGTTGGTAAGCATCAACGTACCCCACGTTCGGCTCCGCAGCGTCTGATCGGCGCGGACGTACTGCCATTTATCGGCGCGGGTTGTGTACGGAATATCATTGTTGGTCTGGTACCCGACATCGACGCGAAGCCCGATTCGCTGGGCCTTGTCGATGTACGGACGGGCGTATGATACCACGGTCCGTTGCCAGAACCCCCGAATCACCTCAACCTGTAGCCGGTCATTCGATCCCGTTACGTTGCGGTAGTTGAGCCGACCGCCGTAAATAGTTCGGCGCAGGTCGCGGCCCCGGTCGTACCACCACTCGTTGAGGTTACGGTCGGCAATGTCGAACACCGGGTAGGCAATCAGGTACCAGCGCTCCTTCATGCGCACGGTCAAATCGAGCTGCGGCAGTTGGGTCGTATCAGCGGGTGTCGTCTGTTCGGTTTTCAGCTCGACAGTGATGAACAGGTTGGTGTTACTGATGTTGCGTCGATCCCAGGTCAGGCGACCAGGCAGGTCAGACAGCCGAACCGTATCGCCCGCTTTCAGCGTCATTTCACGAAAAATAATCCGATCACGGGTCCGCACATTCCCGATCAGCGTAACCGAGCGCACGACGGCTGACTGCGATGAATCGATACTAGTAGCGGCTACAATCGTGTCCGAAACAGCCGCCGTAGCCCATGCCGATGAGGCCATTCCGGCCAGCACAAGCAGTACGCTCCCCAGCCATCGTATCTGGTTAGCGGTCATGCTGAATAGTATCCGTTTCTAAAAAAATAGGATAACAATATCTCCGTATCCTGCAAAACCGTTCGTATCATTGTTTTCCTTTCTACTGCAAATGTCGCGGTATTTCTGCCTTATAACCTATGAAACAAAAACCCCGCCTGACTTTCTGGCAAATCTGGAACATGAGTTTCGGATTTTTGGGCATTCAGTACGGCTTCGGTCTGCAACAGGCCAATATGAGTCCTATCTTCCGGTACCTCAACGCCGAAGAAGCCAACATTGCTATTCTATGGCTGGCTGGTCCGGTTACGGGCCTGATCGTGCAGCCCATCATCGGCTCCATCAGCGACCGGACCTGGTCGCCCCGCTGGGGTCGGCGTAAGCCGTTTTTTCTGATTGGTGCCATCGTTACCAGCCTGGCTCTCTTTCTGATGCCCAACTCGTCGGCCCTGTGGATGGCCGCCAGCCTGATGTGGCTTCTCGACACTGGCCTGAACATCACGCAGGAACCATTTCGGGCGTTCATCGGCGACAAGCTAAGCGATGAGCAGCGGGGACTTGGTTTTGCCATGCAGAGTTTTTTTGTGGGTTTCGGCCAAACGCTGGCGAACCTGATGCCGACGATTTTCCGCTTACTGGGCATTACCACAACGGCCGTCGTTGCAACCAACGTTATTCCCGACAGCATTAAGTACCCCTTTTATATTGGTGGTGCTGCCGTTATTCTGGCCGTCATCTGGACCATCTACACCACCGATGAGTACCCGCCCGACGATATGCAGGAGTTCGAGCGGATGAAGAAAGAAAGCAGTGGCATCAGTGGGGCGTTTACCGAAATTGTCCACGCTTTCCGCCAGATGCCGACCACGATGAAGCAGCTTTGGTGGGTGAAATTTTTCACCTGGTTTGGCCTGCCGCTGATGTGGCAATACCTGACGCTGGCCGTCTGTCGGCACGCGTTCAACGCGCCCACCGCGCAGTCGCCGGGGTTTCAGGAAGGCACGGAGTGGGGCAACCTGTGCTTCGCGGTGTTTAATATCGGGTGTTTCGGTGTCTCGTTTTTTCTGCCCGCCATCGCCAACCGGATCGGCCGTCGGGGTACGCACGCGCTGTTCCTGACGATGGGTGGTTTCGGCTTCCTGTCGATGCTACTGTCTGACGACAAGTACGCCTTCCTGTTCGGTATGGCGTTCGTTGGGCTGGCGTGGGCGTCTATTCTGTCGATGCCGTATGTACTGCTGTCGAGTTCCGTTCCGGCCGAGCGTATGGGCGTTTACATGGGTATTTTCAACGGGTTTATCGTTGTACCGCAGATCGTCAACAACGTGTCGATCAAATACATTTACCCGCTGTTGGGTAATGACCCGCGCAATGCGCTGGCGCTGGCTGGCGTGTGTCTGTTGCTGGCAGCCGGAGCCTGTTTTCTGGTCAAGGAGAACCGGGCCAGTCAGGTTACCGCCTTTCCGGTGGGTGCGGGCGGTCACTAGTCCGGGTCTTGGATTATCGAAAAATCAATGTTCTTTGCATCCGGCTATCTACATGGCCGGATGTTTTTTTAAGCTATAACCTATGCATTCGTTTTCCAGTCAGGAACCCTTCGCCATGCTTGCCGTAGGTGAGTTGCTGGTCGATCTGATCGGCCATTCCATTACAACCAATCTGCTCGATGCCACCGATTTCAAACGACTACAGGGTGGTAGCCCGGCCAATATGGCGGCTAACATGGCCCGATTGGGGAACCGGTCGGCATTGGTTGCTTGCGTCGGCACTGACAACCTGGGCCGGTTTCTGACAGCACAGGTGGCGGCTGCGGGGGTCGAAACGGGCTTTATCCAGCAGGACAGCCGCGAACCGACCAGCCTCGTGGTGGTATCGCGCACAACCGGAACACCCGATTTCATTGCCTATCGCACGGCCGACCGGATGCTGCTGCCCGACCACCTGCCAGATTCGCTGCTGAGCCAGAGCCGGATTTTTCACACCACCTGTTTCGCGCTCAGTCAGGCGCCAGCGCAGGCCACGATTGTCGACGCGGCCCGGCGGGCACACAAGCTGGGTTGTCAGGTCAGTATCGACGCCAACTACGCCCCCAGTCTCTGGCCCGACTGCGAGCAGGCATGGCAGATACTGGCCGACTACTGTTCGGCCAAAGCACTGGTCAAATTGAGTGAAGATGATGCGGCCCGGCTCTACGGAACACGGACGGGCGATACCCTACCGTCGCACGAGGAAATCGTCGACAAATTTCATCAGATGGGGGCGGAACTGGTGTGCCTGACATTGGGAGCCGATGGTAGTCTGGTATCGTCGGCGGGGGGCGCAAAGCAGGTGCGGGTATTAGGTCAGCCGGTCGACGTTGTCGACGCGACGGGGGCGGGTGACGCGTACTGGGCGGGTTTCCTGACGGCGTATCTCGATAGTCAGACGCCCGAAATCTGCGCCCGCGCCGGGGCTAAACTAGCCCAGATGAAACTCGAACGCTCCGGACCTCTCCCCGCCCAGATCGACCGGGCGGAGCTGTATTGATTCTGAACTGTTCTGAACTGTGATTTTTGTGATTGTCATGAGTAACTATGATTTCTTTTTCATCAGGGGAATCCGTGTAATCACAAAAATCACCGTTCAAGACTATCTGAACTGTGATTCTTATGATTGATTTGATTACGCTGATTCAAAAGAAATCATAGTCCATCAGTGTAATCAACGTTAATCATAGTTCAGACAATCACAGTTCAGACATCTCCTTCGGCACAACGACCGGGTGCCTGTAGCTCCGAACGAGGAAATAAATACCGAGCAGCACAGCGGGGATACTAAGCAGCTGCCCGATGTTGAGCGCCATCGTCGCTTCTTTGGCTACCTGATTTTCCTTGACATACTCAAACAGGAAACGCAGCGTGAAAACCCAGATCAGGAAAATACCGAGCATGCTGCCACGCGGGGTTTTGTCCTTATAGCGGTTCCAGAACCAGAACAGTATGACGAAGATAATCAGGCACGACAGGGCTTCATAAAGCTGGGCCGGATGGCGTGGCACGAGGTGCAGTTCGGGCGGGCCAAGAACGTCGCGGTAGTCAGCCTTGGGGAAAACGACCCCCCACGGTAGATCTGTCGGGCGGCCAATGATTTCGGAGTTAATAAAATTCCCCGTCCGGATAAACGCACCGGCCAGTGCGACGACGATCACAATTCGGTCGGCTACCCACAGGAACGTCTGGTTCGTAGCAATGCTTTCCTTCCGCCGTGCGTATAGCCAGAGTGCCACCATAATGCCAACCGTAGCCCCGTGACTGGCGAGTCCGGCAAAGGGTGGCGTAATAACCGTGAGCGGGTGATTGATAAGCACGTCGGGTTCGTAGAACAGGAAATGGCCGAACCGGGCACCGACAATCGTGGAGACGACCATGTAAATCAGCAGCGTATCGGTATCCGCAGCGGGCTTCCGCTCGACTTTAAAGATGTAAGACATGATCTGCATGCCGATCAGGAAACCCATCGCGAAGAGCAGCCCATACCAGCGAACCGAAAACGCGCCAATGTGAAAAATTTCGGGATCAGGCTCCCAAATCAGGTAATGCAGCATGAGGTTTGTGCGTGTAAGCCCGGTGCGATCATCGGGTAGCTGGCAAAGATACAGATTGCGGGAAAGTTTTTGACCATTTTGGTGTTTACCCCAACGTGATGAAATCGGTGGTAATCGGACTTGTGCGGGCGTATCAGGCTATGCTCTCGCCCTACTTGCCCAACGCCTGTCGCTACACGCCTACCTGCTCGCAATACATGATCGAAGCGGTACGGAAACACGGCGCGTGGCGGGGTGGTCGGATGGGACTGAAACGCATTAGCCGGTGCCATCCCTGGGGCGGTCATGGCTACGATCCGGTACCTTAATTGGTTTAACGTTTAATGTATAAAGTTCAATGTTCTGGCCAATGGATTGGCGTGTAGAACACAACCTTAAACGTTGAACCACAAACCTTAAACTCATTATAATGCTTGGAATAACTGCTGACAACAAACTCAAACGCCTGATCGTCGTGGGCGACCGGGTGCTTATCAAACCAAAAGATGCCGCTGACCGCACGGTGAGCGGGCTATATCTGCCGCCAACGGTTCAGGAAAAAGAGCAGGTGCAGTCGGGATACGTGATTAAAGTAGGGCCGGGGTACCCGATTCCGACGCCATCGGAGGATGAGCCGTGGAAAGAATCGGAGGAGACGGTGAAATACATGCCGTTGCAGGCGCAGGAGGGCGATCTGGCCCTGTACCTGCAACGCAACGCCATCGACCTGCAGTATGAAGGCGAGCAATATGTGATTGTACCGCAGGGCTCGATTTTGCTGCTCGAACGGTCGGAAGATCTGGACTGAACCGGCCTTATCTCAAAACAGCATCCCTGCTGTTTGCGAGTGGCAGGAAAACAAACAGCAGGGATGCTGTTTGCGACAAACTTATGCGACATCTACTTTTCGTTCTCCCGCTACTACTGACGTGTGCGCTGGCAATGGCGCAGACCAAACCACTGAAAACGCTGCTGCGCGACAAACGCGATGACCGCCGGGTACTGCTGTTTTACGGCACACCCGCTGGCGGACTTACCGAGCAGCAGCGCAGACTACAGCCAGCTAAAGCGGACCTTGACGACCGTGATATGGATATCATCACGCTCGATGCATCGACCATTTCGGCCGCAGACCGGCAGTTTCTGATTCAGACCTACAAACTCAATCCCGACACCGATTTTGCGGGCTGGCTAATCGGGAAAGACGGGGGCGTTAAAGAAACGTACCGGCACCCCGTCGACCCGGCGCAACTGTTCGGCCTGATCGACAAGATGCCGATGCGGAAGATTGAAATGCGAAAGAAAGGCTAGTCCGCTTTAGCTTTTCTTCTGCTTCTGGGCCAGCATCTGCTTACTGGCTATGCTTTCGATAGCCGTCACCAGCCGGTCGAGGTCTTTGGGTGTGTGATAGATGTGGGGCGTTACGCGGATGCCGTGAATGTTTTCCCAGTCGATACCGACCGTGTGGATTTTGTGCTGATTCATCAACTGACCGTCGATCTCGCCGGGCTTCATCCCGTCGATGGAAAACAGCGCCACGGCTCCGGCATATTCGGGTTTGAGCGACGTGTGCAGCTTCACGCCCGGTATGTCTTTCACGCGCTCCATCCAGTAATTTTTCAGGTAGTGGACCCGCGCAAACTTCCGCGCCGTGCCGATGCTGTTATGAAAATCGACCGCCGTACCAATCGCCATTTCCGACGCAAACGATCGCGTGCCCAGACTTTCAAACTTGCGGATATCGGGGCCGTCGGGTTCGGTATTTGACAGCAGTGCCCAGACGTTTTTGATTTTGGGTTGCCGGACGTAGAGCATGCCACTACCGAAAGGCGCACACAGCCATTTGTGCAGGCTGGTTGCGTAATAATCTACGCCGAGGTCGGGGATTTTGAAATCGAACAGGGCAAACGAGTGCGCACCGTCGGCGATCACTTCGACACCCCGTTTGTGGGCTTCGTCGGCAATTTTCCGTACCGGCAGTACCTGCCCCACCCAGTTGACCAGGTGCGTTACATGAACCACTTTCGTACGTGGGGTAAACGCCTTGACAAACTGCTCCGTAATCGCGTCGTCGTTTTCGCTAGGCAGGTCCAGATTCAGGTAAACCAGCTTGATACCGTCGCGTTTTTCACGCTGCTTCCAGGCGTTGAGCATATTCGGGTAATCCTGCTTCGTCAGCACAACCTCGTCTCCCGGTTTCAAATTCAGACCGAAAATCACGGTATTCAGTCCTTCCGTCGCATTGCGGTTGATAGCCAGTTCTTCTGGCGAACAGCCCGCCAGATCGGCCAGTTTACTGCGCAACGCTTCGCGGCCCTGATCGAGAATACGCCACATGTAGTACGAGGGGGCTTCGTTGGCGTACTGATAAAACCGGATGTGCGCATCCTGCACGACTTTCGGCTGCGGACACACCCCGCCGTTGTTGAGGTTGAGCAGATTGGGCGATACGGTATATTCTGATTTCACCCACGCCCAGAAGTCTTCGTCGGTTGCCCATTCAGCCGCCGATTTCTGGCTCGCGTCGGTGGCGGCAATGGGGTGGGCAAAGCTGTCGGGCAAAAAAGCGGGGAGGGTAAGCGCGCTGGTAGCGGCTGCCGCCGTCTGGCGGAAGAAGGATCGGCGGGTTGTCATGGTCGGAAACAGGAGCGGTCGTAAATTAGATACGTAAGTAAAACTAACCGCTTTCCCTTATAAATCAACCAATTGACTAGCCTGAACTGTGATTTACCTGATTGCCTGGATTATTCTGAACTGTGATTCTTATGATTGATTTGATTACGCTGATTCAAAAAATCACAGTCCATCAAGTAATCACAGAAATCACAGTTCGGAATCGTCTTGAACTGTGATTCTTATGATTGATTGGATTTTGCTGATTTCAA
Organism: uncultured Spirosoma sp.; assembly: GCA_964581865.1. Taxonomy (GTDB): domain Bacteria; phylum Bacteroidota; class Bacteroidia; order Cytophagales; family Spirosomataceae; genus Spirosoma. Next base: position 113,144 of record CAZOQC010000013.1, on the reverse strand, counting down.
TTAGAAAATCATAGCCCATCAACTAATCACAAAAATCACAGTTCAGAACAATCAACGGTCGTTACTGCCCCGTAAACCGGCCGTTTTCCGTGATACCCTTCCAGGTATCGGTCCGGAACGGGACGGCGGGAAAGCCAGCTTTGTTGTACAGGTTGGCTTCGCTGTTGTCGTCGGCCCAGCCATAACGGACGGCGACGGGTTCCGTAACGGCGTCCGTGCGAATGACGACCGAATCACCCCGAATTTCGGCTTTGGCGTAGTGGAATTGCTGATCGGCCCCGGCCACTTCAAAACCCCGGACATAACCGTACTTGTCTTTTGCCAGCAGGCCGCCGGGGGCATTCCTGAATGAAAGCATCACCTGCCCGTTGCTCACCGTCATCGTATCGAACATTGGGCCACGTGACTGTGTACCGGCTTTACCGGCTGAGTCATAGGCTACACGCATAGCTTCGGCGGCTAACCGTAGCCCCACGTCCTGCTTGTTTCGCGGGTGAATGTCGGTTGGTTCGCCAATATCCGAGGTGACGGCCATGCCCGTTGCAGGTAAGGCAAGCGTCATGGTTTGGGCTTCCCGCAACTCGGCCCAGCCGCTGCCTTTCTCGCTGTTTCCACCACCCGCGTTGAAACTGGCCAGTTGTACGAACAGAAATGGAAAATCGCCTTCGCCCCAGCGCTGTCGCCAGTCCTGTATCATGGCCGGAAACGCCCGCCGGTACTGGTAGGATCGCCCCGCATTCGATTCACCCTGATACCAGATTACGCCCTCAATCGCATACGGGATAAGTGGTAACAGCATCGCGTTGAACAGTTGCGTCGGGTACGAATTTGGCCCCGGCTTATAAGACGACGGATTGATACTGGCAACCCGGTACTGCCATTGGCCCGACAGCGGAATATCCTCGCCAGCCCCGACTAGTTTCAGCTGATCGGCCGGGCCGACAATTCCCCCCGCGCCACCTGTATCGTCTACCCGAACGGCAATTACGTTGCGGCCCGGCTTGAGGAGTCCGGCGGGTATCGCGTACTCCCGCTTTTTCTGTCCCCGAAATGAACCGACCAACTGCCCGTTGACAAAGGTCGAGTCGCTGTCATCGACAGACCCCATCATGAGTGTCATACCGTCAGTCGGCTGACCATCGGGAATCACTACGTCGCGCCGAAACCAGACAACCCCGTCGATATTGGGCAGGCCGCCCCACTGCCAGTCGCCGGGCATGTTCATCGATTTCCACTGACTGGTGTTCAGATCTGTACCAGCGAATGTCCGTTGTTCAGCCGCCGACGGCAAACCGCCCTGCTGCGCCTGAAGTAGTTCCTGTGTACGCTGCCGTCCGTTCCGACTTACCTCCTCCGCATTGGCCGGTAGGTTATCGACCATGTAGCGCAGAGAGCTGTCACGGCTCAGGGCTTCGCGACTGGTCCAGGTTTCGGAGTGGGTACCGCCCCAGGACGTGTTGATCAGGCCAATCGGCACGTTGAGATCGCGCTGAAGCTGGCGGGCGAAGAAATACCCTACCGCCGTAAACTGGGCAGCCGTAGCCGGGCTGCATACCGACCATTCGCCGGAAACATCGTCTTTGGGCGTCAGGCTCAGGTCTTTTTTCACCAGCAACTGCCGGATCGTCGGGTAGTTCGTCCGCCGTACTTCCTCCTTACCGTTGGTCGCAGCGATCAGTGGCCACTCCATATTCGACTGCCCTGAACATACCCACACTTCGCCCAGCAAGACATCCGTAAGCGTTATCGAGTTGCCTTTTCCCGACACGATCAGCTGATACGGGCCACCCGCTTCCATCGGGTCGAGCCGGACACGCCAGGTACCATCTTTGGCCGCTTTGGCGGTTTTGGTTTGCCCGTTCAGCGTGACCGTAATTTTCTCACCGGCCCCGGCCCACCCCCAGACAGGTACCGGTTTCCGGCGTTGCAACACCATGTGGTCACCGAAAGCGTGCGGCAGCCGAACAGCTCCCATACCGACCGTCGCCGATAGTAACAATACCAGCGCCGGTATATAAGTTAGAAAACGAATCATAAAGACAAGTAACGTATACAACCGTAAAAAGCGGCACCAGGCCGACTATACTGCCATGACACCGCTTTTTAGCCTTGAATCACCGACCGATAATTACTTACCCAGTCGGCTACCGGTAGTTTTTAAAACCTTGCTCAGTGGTTGATTTATTGCCAGGCTGTAGCGCAGGGTCAATCCGTATGTCATGCCGGAGCCAACACCGCGTAACTGTGCATATTGGGTTGGCTGACTCGTTGTACGGTACGTCAGGTCGGTGTCGATGGAGCTGCTCAGCCCCCAGAGTTTCCGGGCCGAAATCCCCAGGTCGAAGCGGTTGCTCAGTCGAACATTGTATTCAGCCCCCAGTTCGGCGATGACCGAGGGGGTATTACTAAGCTGCGTTTCACCCGACAGCCGAAGTGTATCTACTTTTTCGCGGCTGCGGTAGGCGTACTCGGCCAGAGACAGTTCGCCCCGATTACCCCCTTTTCCCGGCACCGCCCACATACCCGCCGTCAGCCAGAAACCCGACCGACGCCACGGGCCACTTGTTGAGAACAGCATGCGCTTAGCCCGCAGCACGAAACTGTGCTGATCGTTGGCGTACTGAAACAAAGACGGAACGATGCGGCCCCGGTCGACGGATAAACTCGTATGAGCGGGCGACTGCACATAACCGGCCTCAACGGCCCATTTCTCCTTGTAGGCCCAGCCCAGCAACGCGCCCCAGCCCGGCCGTACGACCCGGCGGGCACCAACCATTCCGCCAATCGAGTTATCGAGCAATGCTTTGTCGGCACGAACAAAACCCGTCAGCGCAACGTACCAGCGGTCTTTGATATAGGCACCGCCATAGCGGGTCAGCAGCCGGTCGTACTGAACCTGATTACGGTCAGGAAGTCGGTAGTAGTCGCTGACCTGCTGACCCATTGTGGGCAGGGCAGCAAATCCGGCCAGAAAAAGCACTATGTAGAGTTTACTCATGGGCTTAAAACCAATACGGGGTAGTATAACTAGCTGGATATACGGCAAAGTAGGACCAACCGATTTTGTACATGCAGCCAGCTATCCGAATCAGTCGATGCCCTTTTCTTCACCTGTCGCCCCTACGCAATCGATGTTACAACCCGGATAATTGATTGTCTGTTAGCCAATTACGAAACTTTTTTTGACTAGACCGCTCTTTGTTGAGCAAATGGCCCGAAATAGCCACAAATACCCTCTTTTCAAGCAAAAATCCCTTCCAATGACGACTGTTCATTGAAAGGGATTTACTAGCTGGAATTACCTGCTTTGATCGGCCTACATACCGTGCTTCATGACCGGAACGGAAACCGTCATGTTGTCCCAGGCAATGGCGATGCTGCTGTTGGCAGGCGTAATCGTCAGTTTCTCGATCGGCGTCTTGTTCATCGATACCGGTACCTTCACCATGGCCACATCGTTGCCTTTGATTTTCTCGTAATCGTAAGCACCCCACTGACCCAGCGTGCTGTTCAGCAGTACGTCCCACTCTTTGTCGTTGGGAATGGTGTACAAGGTATACGTACCTGCTTTCACCATTTTGCCACCAAACATAACGTCGCTTTTGAACGTCACTTCGGTCGCTTCATTGGCACCGGTACGCCATACTTTACCAAATTTTTCCAGCCCGTTTTCACCGAAAATGGCCCGGCCCCGCTTCGACGGCTGACCGTAAATTACTTTGATGTTTTTGTCGGGACTTTCGGCCGTAATCTTGGGACTCATCGGCGGCTTTTTGTCCTGCGCCTGTACCAGTGAGACAACGGCAAACAGCAGTGTAAAGAGAATAGCAATTTTTTTCATGGTTGATCGATTGGTTTGATTGGATCGTCATGTATACGACGAACGGTAAACGTTAGTTTTCCGGGAACAGTTTATAGTAAGCTTAAATCGTGGTACTTTTACTTAGTAACCCGTATGCACGCATACGGCTCTTCCTAACTCTACATATCGGCATGGCAACGACCTATTTCAGCAAACGAAATCTACACTTTCTACTCCACGAAGTATTCAAGGCCGAAGAACTGGCGAAGTACGATTACTTCAGCGCGCATGACAAGGAAACGTTTAACATGGTGCTCGATTCGGCTATTTATATCGCCGACACCATCATGCATCCCAACCTGAAAGATGTCGACCGGAATCAGCCTGAACTAAAAGACGGCAAGGTAACGGTGCACCCCAAGATTCGCGAATTTCTGAAAGCGATGGGCGACGCGGGGCTGATCGGTGCCGGGTTTTCCTTCGATCACGGCGGACAGCAGGTGCCTGAACTGATTAGCTCGGCGGTGGGCTTCATTCTGATGGCCGCCAACAACGGGATGATGTACACCGGCCTGACGTCGGGGGCCGCTCACCTGATTACGGCGTTTGGCACCCCCGAACTAAGCGAATTTTACGTACCGAATATGCTGGCCGGAACGTGGCAGGGCACCATGGCACTGACCGAACCACAGGCCGGCTCGTCGCTGTCCGACGTCACGACCTCGGCCACACCCCTGCCGGATGGAAGCTACAAGATCAACGGGCAGAAAGTGTTTATCTCCGCCGGTGACCACGATGCCGCCGATAACATCATCCACCTGATGCTGGCCCGCATCGTCGGTGCCCCAAAAGGCACGAAAGGCATTTCGCTGTTCGTCGTGCCCAAATACCGGCTGGACGAGCAGGGCAACACGGTCGATAACGACGTGCAGTCGACGGGGGTGTATCACAAGCTGGGGCAGAAGGGTGTACCGGCTATGCACCTGACGATGGGCTCCAACGACAACACCATCGGCTATATCGTTGGTGAACCGCATCAGGGCCTGCGCTATATGTTCCAGATGATGAACGAAGCCCGGATCGGCGTCGGCATGACGGCCGCAGCCATCGCCACGGCCGCTTACTATTCGGCCCTGCAATACGCCCGCGAACGCCCACAGAGCCGCCGGCTGAACGACAAAAACCTGCTCGACGCCCCCCAGACGCCGATCATCAACCACCCCGACGTTCGGCGGATGCTGCTGTTCCAGAAGGCCGTAACCGAAGGGTCATTATCGCTGCTGCTGGAAGCGGCCCGCCTGTACGACATCAGCGAAGTGGCCGAGGGCGACGAGAAAGAAAACGCGTTCCTGCTGCTCGACCTGCTGATGCCAGTGGCAAAATCGTACCCCTCGGAAATGGGTGTTCAGTCGGTCAGTCAGAGCCTGCAAACGTTTGGGGGCTATGGCTTTACGGAAGATTTCCCCGTTGAGCAGTTGTATCGCGACATTCGCATTACGCCCATCTACGAAGGCACAACGGGCATTCAGGCGCAGGATTTGCTGGGCCGCAAGATGACGCAGAAAGGCGGCAAAGCACCCCAGCTGCTGTTCGCCGAGATCGGTAAAACGATTCGGGAAGCCAGCACGCACGACGAACTGAAGCCCTACGCCCAGCAACTCGGTGCCGAGTTGAAGCGGACACAGGAGGTGGTAGAAAGCCTGACACCCCACGCTATGAACGGCGACACTGAGCGATACTTAGCCGACGCAACGCTGTTTCTCGAACTCTTCGGCATCGTGGTCGTAGCCTGGCAGTGGCTGAAACAGAGCGTCGTGGCCAAGCAGGCTATGCTGACGCAGAACCCGCAGGGCGACGAACTGGCCTTTTACGAGGGAAAAATTCACACGATGAAATTCTTCTTCCACTACGAGGTACCCAAAACGCTGGGGCTGGCCGTACGGCTGAAAGACACCGAAGTACTAACGATTGTGTCGGCGAAAGAACTGGCGCTGTAACCAGTCAGATCGGTTGAACACAGAAAAAGCCGGGACTGCTCCCGGCTTTTTCTGTGTTCGTCCACGGACGGAATCGTCGGGCTACTTCTTCAGCAGACGCAGGCTCTGCACCTTTCCGGGACCAGCCACTCGCAGAAGATATACCCCAGACGGCCGGTTCCCCAGCCGCAGCCGTACTTCATGGTGATTGGCGGTTACCTGCTCGGTCTGACTCAGAACGGGCTTACTCGTGATATCGGTCAACAGTAACTGTACAGACTGGTTGGCCGCCCCGTCGAGGCTGAGCACAAACTCGTCGTCGATCGGATTGGGCAGAACACTCGCTACCAGACTGGCTGATAGCTCCGCAGCCGGTACCGCAAGACGGGCACCCACCGGGCACTGGGCCCGAATGTTCCACATGTAAGTCACCTCGACCCCATTCTGGCGGGCCCGCAGCAGCAGGGGCTGGGCATCGACGGCCGTACGCAGTTCGGCATCAACAAACTGGTTAGGGTTGGTCGTCCAGCCCGTGATGCCAATAGCCATGTATTCGATTGGTGAACTGTTGCCGCCACTTGTTCTGAATACAAACGCGCCCGTCGAGCAGTTGTAGGTTGGCGCAACGAGCTGAAGTGATGACGGCTGAGTGCCGCCGACCGGGCACTGGGCCCGAATGTTCCACACGTAGGTCACCTCGACCCCGTTCTGGCGAGCCCGCAGCGTCAGTGGCTGGGCATCGACGGCCGTACGCAATTCGGCATCGACAAACTGGTTGGGGCTGGTCGTCCAGCCGGTAACGCCAATAGCCATGTACTCGATTGGGGAACCGTTACCGCCACTCGTTCTGAACAGGAAGGCACCCGTCGAACAATTGTAGTCGGGCGCAATCAACGTCAGACTGCCGGTTGGCGTAACCGGAGTGCCACAGGCTGCCAGCGCATTCCACAAATACGTTACCGTGACACCGTTCTGCGTGGCCGTCAGGGTAATCGGCTGTACGTTCGGTTTCTGCTCCCGGATATCCTCCGCAATACCCGCATCGACCATCGCCAGGCAGTTTGTCGACGGCACCGAAATACCGACTGCCGAGAACATAATAGGCGATCCATCACCCCCCGTCGTGTTAAACTTAAACGCCCTTGTAGTACAATTATAGGCTGGTGCGACGAGCTTGAGCGATTGTCCCAGCGTTGCTGTGGGGCTGCCGCAGGTCGTTGACACGGGCTGGCAATTACCCGTCACCACAATTTGCTGCGTTGCCGTCCGGGTGTTGCCGCAGGCATCGGTAACGGTCCAGGTACGGGCAATGGAGTAGGACGCAACGCCCGTCGAAACGCCTAGAATCAGGTCCTGTACGGTAACATTGACCGCACCGGGGCAGTTGACCGCCGAGGCCGTTATCGCAGCCGTACTGGACACGGGCACATCACTGCCGCACGCGTACTGAGTTGTTTGGGGAATACCGCAGATCTTGGGAACAAAACTCATGCCCAGCGTAGGATTACCGGACGCCCGAACGCTGTTGGGATTGTTGTTGAGCGTGTTGTTGAGATAATCCCGAAGGGCTGGTTTTTCCTGTCCGCTGCACGCATCAACCAGATAGGCTTCCTGCGCCGTGCGCCAGTGCCCCGTCAGGTAGCCCCACAGGGTTATACCGATAACCGACGGGTGATTCCAGTACAGGCCGAAAATGCGTTGGTACTCCGACTTCTGGAACGCCTGCTTCACGGCCACATTGGTCGTAACGGTGTATGTACTGTCTACGTCGCCGTCGATATCCAGCTCGGTAATCATGATCGGCAGTTTCGTAGCCGCGATTTTATCCAGCTGCGTCCGCAGATAGGTGGTATGATCGGCGAAACTCTGCGTGGCGCTGTACTTCCGGGTCGAGAACGAGTGCGCCTGCAACCCCACCACGTCCAGCAGATTATCGACTTTCAGCAGGTTGACCAGTGTCACGTAATCGTCCGTCAGAATGGTTTCGGCGTTATACTCATTGAGCACCAGCTTGGTTTCGCAGGGGAAATATTGGCGGGCCAGCTTGTACGAGTTGATAACCCAGTCGAAGCGGCCGGGCGTGGTACCCAGTTCGGCATTCAGCGATTTCAGCGCGTTGACATAGTCGCCACTGGCCGGATCGCTGACGTTGGGGCCCTCGTTGTTTGGCGGATCGTTGAGCGTTTCGTTGGCTACTTCAATGTATTCTAGCCGGGCCCGCGCATCCGAGCTGCCATCGTAGTGATTGGCAACGGCCTGAAACCAGGCTTTCAGTTTCTGCACCTTCTGCGCGTCGCTGAGGGGTTTGAGCCAGGTCGGCTGCTGAGCACCCCAGACGAGCACGTGAAATCGGAACGGAAACCCACGTTGCTTAGCGAACGCACGGGCCTGATCGACCTCCGTGAAATTGTAAACCCCCTGCGTGCCTTCAATACTGCCCCATTTGCCCGCGTTTTCGGGCGTCACCTGGTTAAAATACTTCTCGAAGTTTGGTATCTGGGGGGTACTGTAAGCCGACCCCAGGAACTTGTTTTTGCCCGTAGCAATCGGCGTCTGACTGGCGGGTACCTGATATTTGACCGCACAGTCGTCGGCCCCCACCACCGTCACGTTATCGACGAAGAACGTACCGGCGCTGGTGCCCAGGTCCAGCACAATCCGGGTGCTGGGGTCGTTGGCCGTAAAGGTCCAGGTCATAGCTTTCCAAGCCGTCGTGGTGGTGAAGTCGGGTCCGTACTGCGCCCCGGCCGTAGCGTTGGTCGAAAACCGGATGATTTCACCACCCGTGTTCGAGCGCACATAGACCGTAGCCGTATAGTTTTTCCCGGCACTGAGGCTCATCGGGTCGCTCACCAGCTGCACACTGTACGCATTACCAGCCACCGTATTGACCACCTTCACCGCCCGGCTGCCCTCGTTTACTTCGGCGGCAACGGTGGTTTCGGTGGTGTTGGCCGCGCCGTTGTACTTCGACCAGTTGGTAAAGTTGTTGCCGGGACCGCCCTGCTCAAAGCTGCCGTTGCTGACCAAGTTGCTAACGGCCGGGCTGATGTCGGCATCGTCGAGGTAGTAGACATTTGTGTTTTTACCCAGATCAAGCACCAGCTGCGTCTGGGCACTGTTGGCCGTAAACGTCCAGCTCAGCTTGGTCCAGGTGGTCGGTACGGGCGCATCGGGTCCGTACAGAGGGCTGGGCTGGGTCGAGAAGCGAATCGTGCTACCGGCGGTGGTGGCTTTGGCCCAGATCGAGAACGTATACTGAGTACCAACAACCGTCGTGGCCGCGTCGTTGATTAATTGTACCGAATAGGGTTGTCCGGCGTTGGCTTGTGTACCGGTTACCTCAGCCCGGAGTGCCCGGCTACCCGAGTGGGTTTCGGTGGTCGTCGCCGTCAGAAACGACGCGCCGTTCTGCTTGGTCCAGTTGGTAAAATTGTTACCCAGCCCGGTTTCAAACCCGCCGTTTCCGATCAGTAGTGCATCGGTCGAGGTCAGGCTCATATCATCCACGAAATAAGTGGCGGCACTGGTGCCAAAATCGATAGCTACCCGCGTGGTGGGCTCTACCGGTACAAAGTCAAGCGTCAGCTGTTGCCAGTTCGTACCGATGCTGGTTGTTGTCGAATAGGCATACGCGCCATAATTGGCCAAAGGCGAGATGGTCGACAGCCGGACCATACCCCCAGCTACGGCCGCTTTGATGTAGATGCTGAACCGAAACCGTTTACCGACCGGCGTGTTGAGAAACGGGCTGGCAAACTGAACCTCGTACGCATTGGCGGGTGTCGCCGATACGACTTTTAAGGCTCTGACCCCCGCTTTTACTTCACTGGGTGTCGTCGTTTCCGAGAACGAGCCTGCCCCGTTGAGGGCCGTCCAGTTGGTAAACATACTGCTCGTACCGTCTTCAAAACTGGGATTGGGTAGGTAGTTGGTCAGGTTTGCAGGGGTGGGCGTAGTAACGACAGCCCCCAGCATTTCCATATCGTCCAGATAATAAACGACGTTGCTCTGCCCCAGATCCAGCGCAATACTGGTTTGGGGCTCGTTGGCCGTAAAGGTCCAGGATAGTTGCGTCCACACCCCTGCTGGCACGGGCGTATCGGGGCCATAGAGAGCACTGGGCTGGGTGGAGAAGCGTACCGTACCACCTGCCGTGGCCGCTTTCACCCAGATTTTAAACGTGTACGAGGTACCAACGGTCGTATTAATCCGATCGCTCAACATCTGAACCTGATACTGCTGACCAGCGAAGCCCGGCCCTGCCGACTTTAGGGCGCGCGTTCCGCCGTGTACCTCGGCAGTAGCGGTAGTCGCCGTCAGATAGGCCGCACCGTTCTGTTTAGTCCAGTTGGCAAACACGTCGCCGGTGCCAGACTCGAAGCCCGGATTGGGAATAAGATTCTGTTGCGCAAAAAGCGGAGAAATACCCGACAGCAGCAACGCACAAAACACGATAAAAAAGTAGTTTTTCCTCATAACATGACAGCTAGCGGATCATTTGATTCGGTCTGATTTTCAGCTTTCTACATAAGTCACTGTTATTTTTATTATACTCAATATTGATATAACTATGCTTTTTAATAATGTGTAGTCTTATTAGGTAGTTATTTTATTAATGTGTGCTAATGACACCATTAGTTGAACTGTGCAGTCAGCCGCCCCCTGTCAACAGAAACGCATCTAACACTTTACCAATTAACTATATAATTTTTACGATATACAGAATAGCGATTCTGCGTAAGCCCTTCGAAACCTGTACCTTCGTCAATTGAGTCATCTGCGTCCCGTTCAATGCCGCTGATTACCCCGTCGATGTACCGGCCACCCGCCCTGTTGTGGAATGGTCACCTGCAAACGATTGTCCCGTCGCTGTTTCGGAAGGTGTCGGTCGAGTACGTCCGCGAGCGTGTCGAAACACCCGACGACGACTTTCTGGACCTCGACTGGTCAGTCCAGCCCGACCCTACCCCACGGGCAAATCGGCGACTGGTCATCCTGACACACGGGCTGGAAGGTAGTTCGGGCAGTACATATCTGGCGGGTATGGCGCGGCACTTGAGCCAAAACGGCTTCGATTGTCTGGCCTGGCACTACCGCTCGTGCGGGGGCGACCTTAACCGGCAGCAGCGGTTTTACCACCTCGGCGACACAGACGACCTGCACTTCATCATCACCCACGCGCTGGCCAAAGGCTATCGCACGCTGCATCTGATTGGCTTTTCGGCCGGGGGCAGCATCACGCTCAAGTACCTTGGCGAACAGGGTACAGCTATCGACCCGGCCATTCGGCGGGCGGTCGTCTTCTCGGTACCGCTCGACCTGCTGGGTTCGTCGGACCGGCTCGAGCAGTGGGACAGCCTGATTTATAACCGCCGGTTCAGCCGGTCGCTCAACGCCAAAGTAGCGCGTAAGGCGGCTGTGATGCCGGGCGTATTTCCGATCGATGCGGTGATGAGATCGCGTCGGGTACGGGAGTTCGATGAGTTGTTTACGGCGCCTATGAATGGATTTCGCGACGCTACGGACTACTACACCCGCAGCAGTTCGTTACAGTACATACCGCACATTGCCGTTCCGACGCTAATTGTCAACGCCAAAAACGATCCGTTTCTGTCGCCGACCTGCTTCCCGGAGCAGCTGGCGCGGGAACTGCCCGGCGTCTGGATGGAGTTTCCCGAACAGGGCGGCCACTGTGGCTTTCCGGCGGCAACGGGCGGTATCAACGGCACGTACTGGTCGGAACAGCGCGCGCTGGAATTTTTAAGGCAACCACTGGATTGAGTCCAGTCGCGCTGATACATGAAGCAGTGAACTATTACCTGTCCCGCCTGTGATGCCGGGCTTATCTATATGCTTACCAAGACACCCGAACAAACGTTTTTCGTCATTGATTTCGACAGCACCTTCACTAAAGTGGAAGCCCTCGACGTGCTGGGCGAGATCTCGCTCGTTGGCCGGCCCGACCGTAACGACGCGCTCGATCAAATCAAAACCATCACTGACCGGGGCATGGCGGGTGAACTGTCGTTTACCGAATCGCTCGAACTACGGCTAAAGCTGCTCCGCGCCCACCGCAATCAACTCCCCGCCCTGATCGAGATACTGACGGGCAAAATTTCGGATTCGTTTCAGCGTAACAAAGAATTTCTGGCCGAAAACGCCGATCATATTTATATCGTTTCAAACGGGTTCCGCGAGTTTATCGTACCGGTTGTCGCGTCGCTGGGTATTCAGGCCGATCACGTACTGGCAAACACATTCGTCTACGATGATGAAGGCAATATTGTCGATTTCGACCGGAGCAACCCGCTGTCAGCCAACGGTGGCAAACCGCAGGTGATTCGTGGGCTGCACCTCGACGGTGAGGTGTACGTGATCGGCGACGGCTATACCGACTACGAAATTCGGGAATCGGGCGCGGCTGACCGGTTTTATGCCTTTACCGAAAACGTACTGCGGCCCCGCGTCGTTGAGAAAGCTGACTTTATCGCGCCTTCGCTGGATGAGTTTCTGTACCATAACCACCTGAATCGCAGCCAGTCGTACCCCAAAAGCCGGATCAAGGTGCTGCTGCTGGAAAACGTACACCCGGTGGCGGTGCAGCTCTTCGAGCAGGAAGGTTTCAACGTCGAGATTCGTAAGGGTGCGCTGGATGAAGACGAACTGATCGAAGCCATCCGCGACGTATCGATCCTGGGCATCCGCTCGAAAACCAACGTCACGGCCCGCGTACTCGAACACGCCAACAAGCTGATGGCTGTCGGCGCGTTCTGCATCGGCACCAACCAGATCGACCTGACGGCCTGCACCGAACGCGGGGTGGCCGTGTTCAACGCGCCTTACAGCAACACCCGCTCGGTGGTCGAACTGGCGATTGGCGAAATCATCATGCTCATCCGGGGGATCGTGCCGAAAAGCAATTCGATGCACCGGGGCGACTGGGATAAGTCGGCTAAGAACAGCTACGAGGTGCGCGGCAAAAAGCTCGGCCTGGTGGGGTACGGCAACATCGGCACCCAACTATCGGTGGTGGCCGAAGCCCTCGGTATGGAAGTGTACTTCTACGACATTGTCGACAAACTCGCGCTGGGCAACACCCGCAAATGCAAAACGCTGGACGAGCTGCTGGCGGTGTCCGACATTATCAGCCTGCACACCGACGGGCGCAAGGAAAACAAAAACCTGATCGGCGAACGTGAATTCGGACTGATGAAAGACGGCGTCATCTTCCTGAACCTGTCGCGCGGGCACATTGTCGAGATTCCGGCGCTGGTCAACGCGATCAAACAGGGCAAAGTGATCGGGGCCGGGGTCGACGTGTTTCCGCAGGAGCCCAAGACCAACAACGAGGAGTTTATGAGCGACCTGCGTGAGCTGCCCAACGTGATTCTGACGCCCCATATCGGCGGCAGCACCGAGGAGGCACAGGCTAACATCGGTAATTTTGTACCGGCCAAGCTGCTCGAATACATCAACAACGGCAGCACCTACGGCAGTGTCAACTTCCCCGAACTGCAACTGCCGCTGCTGAAAAATTCGCACCGCCTGCTGCACATCCACGCTAACGTGCCGGGGATTCTGGCCAGGATGAATACCATCTTCGCCAAGTACCACATCAACATCCACGGGCAGTACCTGAAAACCAACGAGCAGATCGGCTACGTCATCACCGACGTCGCCAAAGAATACGCCGACGAGGTTGTTCAGGAACTGAAAGACATCGACAACACGATCAAGTTCAGACTACTTTATTAAAGAGTGAAAGAGCGAAAGAGTGAAAGAGTGACCATCCGGCACCATCGCTCTTTCGCTCTTTCATTCTTTCGCTCTTTACCATGAAAAACACCTACTTTACCCCCGGCCCGGCCGAGTTGTACCCGACGTTTCAACACCATCTGCAAACTGCGATGGACCAGCAACTAGGGTCGATTTCGCACCGTAGTCAGGCGTTTCGGGACATTTATAAGTTCACCGACGAGCAGCTGCGGACGCTGCTGAATATCCCGAAAACGCACGCGATCTTCTTCACGGGTTCGGCGTCGGAAGTGTGGGAACGACTGTTGCTCAACTGCGTTGAGCATGAGAGTTTTCACCTGGTGAATGGCGCGTTTTCCCAGAAGTTTTACGACTATGCCGGGGCACTGCGGAAGTTTGCGCACAAGCTCGACAAACCGTTTGGCGAAGGCTTCGACGCAGCCGACATCGAGGTACCGGAATACGCCGAACTGGTGTGCATGACCCACAACGAAACCTCATCGGGCGTGCAGATGCGGGTGGCCGATATGCACAAGCTGAAGAAAAGATACCCCAAGAAGCTGTTCTGCGTCGACATGGTATCGTCGGCCCCCTACCCCGACCTAGACTATACCCTGATCGATTCAGCTTTTTTCTCGGTGCAGAAAGCGTTCGGTATGCCGGCCGGTATGGGTGTCTGGATCGTCAACCAGGCCTGTCTGGACAAAGCAGCCAGGCTACAGCAGTACGAGAATCTGACGATCGGCGCGCACCATACCCTGCCGACGTTATGGAAGCATTACAAGGACTTTGAAACGCCTGCCACGCCCAACGTTCTGTTTATTTACGCGCTGGGCCGGATTGCCGAGGATTTCAACAAGATTGGCATTGCTACAATTCGGAAGCAGACCGAAGAAAAGGCCCGGCTGCTGTATACCTTTCTGGAGAAATCAGATTTGTACAGCCCGTTTGTAAAAGAAGAGCGGCACCGGTCTCAGACGGTGATTGTAGCCGACACCCGGAAACCATCGGCGGAGGTGATTGCGGAAGCCAAAACCGCAGGCATGATTATCGGCAGTGGCTACGGGGCGCAGAAGAATTCGCAGATTCGGATCGCTAATTTTCCGGCTACATCGGCCGAGCAAACCCAGAACCTCATCAATTATTTAAATAACAGTCGATAGATATAATAGTCTTTTTCCGGGTACCCGTTCACGTTGCATCAACTGTGGACGGGTACTTTTGCATTATTCCCATGCAGACTACCCATTTCAACAAACCTTATCCGATTTGACTGGTTAATAGCCTATATCAACAATTTACAAGGTTTTAGAACTCAACGATAATGAAAAAGCTATTCGCAACTACACTACTGCTGACCGGTTTTACCGTTGCGGCACTGGCGCAGAACAACGCCGATACAACCGGACGCAAACCGGTCATCAGCGACGAAACCAAACGAGAAGTCCGCGAGAAAGCCGGCGAAGCCAAAGAGAAACTGGAAGAAGCGGTCGACCAATCGGTTAGTTATCAGCAGAGTAATCAACTGACCTGGTTTCAGCCGGGCAATTTATTTGTGGGCGGGGGCGTTGGTTTCGGTGCTACCGATGGCCAGGTATACGTAGACGTAAACACGCGGCTGGGCTATTTTTTCCAGCCCGGTTTTGCAGCCGGTATCCGCTACGATTACGACCGGCTGGTTGGTAATAAATACCACGCCCGGCAGTTTGGCCTGTTTGCTCGTTACTACCCATTCCGCACCCGAATCAGCAGCTTCGTCGGTGCCAGTCTGAACTCCGGTCGTGAATTTTCGGAGAATATCGCATCCGGTACCAAAGCAAAGTACACCAGCGTTGGTCTGGAAATCGGCGTTATGGCCTGGATTCTACCTCGGTTAGGGGCTGAACTTGGTTACGAGAGCAGTTTCTACAACAAGATTGACCCAACCGTAAGCCGGGGTAAAGGTGGTCGGCTGAAGTTTGGCGTCAACTATTACTTTGGTAAAGTAGGCCGGAGTGGCAAAGTGACGCTGAATCGTTAAGACAATTCTTTTGTCATCTGTACCAAAAAGCCCTGAACTGAAGCTCGGGGCTTTTTTTATTCATAATTTCCTAACATTCAACTAGTTATAAATAAAATCAAATCACATTTAGGGATTCATTTGTAGTCCGATTTCGTTGTTTATATAGCCAGTAAAACTACCTTTTACCGGCCATTGACAGCTTCTTCTCAACGCTATGATACCCGACCTGACAACCCCTGTTATCGCTCCATCGTATACCGGTGAGCCGCTTATGCGTTCGCCACGCCTGTGGATGCCCAAGCGGGTAGTCTTTACCCCCGATGCGCTGAACGAACCGTTCGGTCAGGCCATGTACGAGCGCATGTCGGCACTTAATCTGCCTATCGAGATCGCTAAAAACAATCGCATCACGGGCCTGCGCGGGGCCGATGAACGTGAGACGTACCGCATCGCCAAGAATACACTGGCGATTGTCAATGCGCCCCCGGGTGCGTTTCGGCTTCAGCCCATCCCCCCCTCCGCCGACTGGCAGATGAACCTGGCCGAAGGCTGTCCGGCCCACTGTCAGTACTGTTATCTGGCGGGCAGTTTGTCGGGGCCGCCGGTGGTACGGGCGTACGCCAATCTGCCGAAGATGCTGGCAAACACGGCCAGCTATGAAGGTACCTATCCGCCCAACAAAAGTTGGCAAGGTACCGACACCAGCCGCCCGACAACTTTTGAGGTAAGTTGCTACACCGACGTACTGGGTATCGAGCATCTGACAGGTGGTCTGGCCGAGTGTATCCGATACTACGGCACGCGGGAAAAGGCGGAGTTGCGTTTTGTAACCAAGTACGATCAGGTCGACAGTCTGCTCGATCTACCGCATAATGGGCACACCCGCGCCCGCTTCAGCCTCAATGCCGATTCGGTGGCACGGCGGCTGGAAGGCGGTACGGCATCGGTAGAAGCGCGGCTACAGGCTTTGCGTAAGCTGGCGCTACCGCGTGAGCTTGGCGGGGGCGGCTACCCCATCGGGCTGGTCATTGCCCCGATCATGCCAATTCCCGACTGGCGCGACCACTATACCACCCTGCTCGACCGCATCGCCGAGGTCATCGACTTCCCGTGTACCATGAATGTCGAGTTTATCAGCCACCGGTTTACGCCCGGCTCGAAGGATGTATTGCTCCAATGGTACCCCAACACGTCGCTGGATATGGACGAGCAGGCACGGGCCGAGAAGCGTAACAAGTTTGGCGGTACCAAGTACGTCTACCGTCCTGAAGAAATGAAGGCAATGAAGGCGTTCTTCTACGCCGAATGGCAGAAGCGTTTTCCCAACGCGCCGGTGCTGTACTGGACGTGATTTTGTTAAGCTACCCTCACGGCAGCGGCCGACCGTCCCAACCCCTTTCCCGTTTTGGGAGAGGGGTTGGGACGGTCGGCCGCTGCCGTGAGGGCAACAGTCCGCCTACCAAACCTTTGCCTGATCGACTTCCGGCTTGTACAGTTTATCGCCCGGCTGCACGTTGAATGCCTTGTAAAACGGCTCGAAGTTCGCCAGTGGGCCGTTGACGCGGAACTTGGCCGGTGAGTGTGGATCCGTCGTGATGCGGACCCGCTCGGCTTCATCACGCACTTTGATACGCCACACCTGCGCGAAGCCGAGAAAGAACCGCTGATCGGGTGTAAAGCCGTCGATTTTCTGGTTGCCCTGACCATCTTTCGTCAGCTTGAAGGCCTGATATGCCAGCGTAATCCCACCGAGATCGGCCAGATTTTCGCCCAGCGTCAGCCGACCGTTGACGTGCAGATTGTTCAGGATCGAGTAGCCGTCGTACTGCTTCGCTACGGCCTGCGTTTTGGTGGTAAACCGCTGCCCGTCCTGTTTCGTCCACCAGTCGCGGAGGTTGCCGTTTTCGTCGTACTGCCGCCCCTGATCGTCGAACAGGTGGGTCATTTCGTGGCCGATCACCATACCGATAGCGCCGTAGTTGATGGCATCGTCGGCGTCTTTATCGAAGAACGGAAACTGGAGAATACCGGCCGGAAACACGACCTCGTTGTTGCTGGGGTTGGCGTACGCGTTCACCGTCGGGGCCGTCATCAGCCAGTCGGCCCGGTCGACGGGTTGATTGACTTTATCGAAGTCTTCTTTCGTGTGGTGCGCCCGGGCCTGCTGTACGTTGCCAAAGTAATCGTCGCGCTTCACGGTCACATCCGAATACTCCTTCCACTTGTCGGGGTAGCCGATTTTCTTCAGAAACTTATCCAGCTTGACGAGTGCCACTTTCTTTGTTTCGGGGGCCATCCAATCGAGCTTTTCAATGCGTTCGCGGTACACTTTCTGGAGATTATCGACCAGGGTCAACATCCGCTCTTTGGCTTCGGGCGGGAAATACTGTTTTACCCACAACTGCCCCAGCGCATCGCCCAGATAGCCATCGACAGCGTCGGCCACGCGTTTCCAGCGTTCGGGTTCTTTCAACTGGCCATTGAGCGTTTTGCCTTTGAACGCGAAACTGGCTTCCCGAAATGGCTTGCTCAGCAGACCCGCATTTCCATCGATGAGCGTGAACGCGAGATAGTCTTTCAGATCGTCCATCGACGTCGTAGGCAGGCTTTTGTTCAGCGCCTGGTAGTATTCCGGCTGGCCCATCAGCACGGAGTCGATTTTGGACAGGCCCATCGTGTTGAGCAACGTGCGCCAGTCCAGATTTGGCATTTGCCGGGTCAGATCGGC
The DNA here is from genome assembly GCA_964581865.1 of uncultured Spirosoma sp. Classification (GTDB taxonomy): domain Bacteria; phylum Bacteroidota; class Bacteroidia; order Cytophagales; family Spirosomataceae; genus Spirosoma. Next base: position 94,878 of record CAZOQC010000013.1, on the reverse strand, counting down.
CACGGCCAGTTTGTGGTAGTTGGCAACCGGATCGCGCAGATCGGCGGGGGCTTTGTGCGAGCGGGCCAGCATAGTCTCGAACGCCAGAATACCGTCGGCCTTTGTCTTTGCCGACGTTGGGTCGACGCCCGTCAGCGTGAATAGTTTGGCGATGTAGGTGACGAACGCCTTACGCACCGCTACCGTCGCCGAATCGGTTTTGGTGTAATACTCTTTCTCCGGCAGCGACAGTCCGGCCTGACCAAAGTTGATGCGATTGGTACTGCTTTGCCGGTCGTCGGCCCCCACGTAGAAGCCAATCAACCGCCCACCGGGGTCCGATTTACTGGCCGCGAGGTAGTTCAGCGCACTTTTATAATCGGTCAGGGCCGCAATTTTCGCCAGTTCAGGTTTCAGCGGTTCGTAGCCCAGCGATTCGATACGGGCTGTATCCATACCACTCGCGTAGAAATCGCCTACTTTCTGTTCGACGCTCCCCGCTTTGGCGTCGGCCGAAGCCGCTTTCTCCAGAATGATCTTCGTCTTTTTCAGATTCTCGTCGTACAACGTGTTGAACGATCCCCACCCCGTCTGGTCGTCGGGAATTTTGGTGTTTTTAATCCAGGTACCGTTGGCGTAGGTAAAAAAATCGTTGCCGGGCCGCACCGTCGTATCCATACCCGACTTATCGAAGAAAACGGTTCGGTCGGGGGTCGAGCTGGTAGCAGTATCTTCATTTTTCTGGCAGGAAGCCAGCGCAACGGCGCTTAGCCCGGCCAGCAACAAACGGGAGGTGTATCGCATACGGATCGAATACTGGTTTCGTTTAAAAATGGTAATTTTGGTTATTGACCAACGAATTGCAACAGCTTATTGATGTGCGGTAATTCGCTGAACGTCGCGAACCAAACGTTTGACCAACCATGAAAAAACTACTGACCCTGATGCTGCTCCTGAGCGCATCCGTTGCTGGCTACAGCCAGGCCAGCTACCACGGCAAAAAGATCACCGAAGCGGGTGCCATTCCGGCTACGCAGCTCGCGGCAAAAATGGGTAGCAACGACAAAATGCCCACTAAAGTCGAAGGTACGGTCGAAGACGTCTGCAAGATGAAAGGCTGCTGGATGAAAGTTAAAACCGGTGACGGCCAGACCATGCGCGTGATGTTTAAAGACTACGGCTTTTTCGTACCGAAAGACATTGTGGGCAAGAAAGTGGTCATGGAAGGCGTTGCCGAAACAACGGTTACCCCGGTCGATGAACTACGCCATTATGCCGAAGATGCCGGGAAATCGAAGGCAGAAATCGCGAAGATTACCAAGCCCGAGAAAGCCCTGACGTTTATGGCCGACGGGGTGATTGTGAAGTAAACGCTGCTGTCGGGATGACAGAGACTACACTTACCCCACACCCTTATGAAAACAGGACGAACTGGAATTTGCCTGAGCGTAGCATTGATCGGCTTTTTTGCCGCCTGTCGGCACGACGACCCCACGCCCGCCGTACCCGACGGCTATATCGAACTAAGAGCAGGAACGACTGTTCCCGTAGTCGATGGTATTAACGTGATTACAGACACAGCGTACGTTTCGTACTGTCCTAAAAATGCAAATTGTTTCATCGCCGGTAGTATCTACGCCAGCGTACGGTTAGTCAAGGCTCAGTCCAATCAGCGAGTGCGATTATCCGATCTTGTCGCCCGTCCGGTGTATCGCCCCAACGAACTCAACCGCACGGATTCCACCAATGTCGAACTGGCTGGCAAAGCCTATAAAGTCATCTTGAGGGACCAGTATCTGGGTGAAATTGACGGAAACCTGCGAGGCCGAGCCATCTTAATGGTTAGCCGTTTGTAAGCAATATCCTGAATCACCAATGATTATTCGGAGATAACACAACAAATCAATAGATTGAAGGCTGCGACCAACCGGTTGCAGCCTTTTTTGTACCCAACCAATCTATTCTATGAAAAAACATTACCTGCTGGCCATCCTCTCGCTGGTCAGTTCACCCCTGCTTGCTCAACGCACACTGATTCACTGCGGTAATCTGTTCACCGGTACCGGCACCACGCTGCAACCACAAATGACCGTCGTGGTCGACGGCAACAAAATCGCGGCCATCCAGAAAGGGTACACAGCCGCGTCGGGTCAGGACAAGGTCATTGATCTGAAAAACAAAACGGTACTACCCGGCCTGATCGATATGCACGTACACCTGGAAAGTCAGACGCGCCGGGGTGGCGCTATCGACGGCTTTACGCTGAACCCGGCGGACATTGCGTTTCGCTCGGCTCAGTTTGCCAAAACGACGCTGATGGCGGGGTTCACGACCGTGCGTGACCTGGGTGGTTCGGGCATCAACGTATCGCTGCGCAACGCCATCAACGCCGGTATCGTGGACGGCCCACGCGTGTTGACCGTCGGCAAATCCATCGCTACAACGGGCGGACACGCCGACCCAACGAATGGGTATAAAAAGAGCCTACAGGGCGATCCCGGCCCGGAAGACGGTGTTATCAACTCACCGGAGGATGCCCGCAAAGCCGTTCGACAACGCTACAAAGACGGTTCAGACCTGATTAAAATTACGGCAACGGGTGGCGTACTGAGCAACGCCAAAGACGGATCGGGCCCGCAGTTTACGCAGGACGAAGTCGATGCGATTGTAAAAGCGGCCAACGATTACGGGTTTGCGGTGGCGGCACACGCGCACGGAGCCGAAGGGATGAAACGGGCCATTAAAGCGGGCGTACAGACCATCGAACACGGTACGCTGATGGACGACGAAGCCATCGAGCTGTTTAAAAAACACGGCACGTACTATGTACCAACCATCATCGCCGGTAAAACAGCCGCTGACTCCGCCCGGCACTTTGGCTACTACCCGGCTCTGGTGACGCCGAAAGCCCTGGCAATTGGCCCGAAAATTCAGGCGACGTTTACAAAAGCGTACAAAGCGGGGGTAAAAATTGCGTTTGGTACCGATGCGGGCGTATACATCCACGGTTACAACGCCAAAGAGTTCGAGTACATGGTTGAAGCGGGGATGTCAGCGGCCGAAGCCATCAACGCGGCCCTGCTGACCAACGCCAGACTTCTGAAAATGGCTGATCAGATCGGCTCCATCGAAACGGGCAAATTCGCCGACATTATCGCTGTCGACGAAGACCCGATCCAGAACATCAAAACCCTTCAGACCGTCAAGTTTGTGATGAAGGACGGGAAAGTGTATAAGCAGTGAAATCCAGTATCAACTCGTTCACCCGCTGGGGCGCTTCGTGCTGCACCCAGTGGGTGGTATCGAGGTAGTCAACGCGGCCATCGTCGCAGTAGGCAAGGCTGGCTTCGGCCAGACCGCGCTGTAGAAACTGGTCGTGAATGCCCCAGATAATCAGCGTCGGCACAGTTACGCGGACAGACGACCGACGGGCAGCGGGTCTACGAATAAGCGCCCGGTACCAGTTAATCATGCTGCGCACCGCTCCCGGCTGCGACCAGGCTATGCGGTACTGAGCCAGATCATCGTCGGAAAACGTACCGGGCCGACTGCTTTTCCGCAGCGTTCGGGCCAGCATCGCCCCCCGGTTGGCACCCATCAGTAATTCGGGTAGTACCGGAATCTGAAAGAACCCGACATACCAGCTGCGCAGCAACTGACCCGGATTTTGCCGGACAAACTTACGCGTAGCCGCCGGGTGCGGCACATTGAGAATCACCAGCCGCTCGACGCGCTCCGGGAAACAAACGGCCAGCCACCACGCTACGATGGCGCCCCAGTCGTGCCCGACGATAAGTGCTTTCTGTGCTCCGGCTGCATCGATTAAGCCTACCACATCAGCCACCAGCGTATCGAGTTGGTAGGCGTCGATACCAGCGGGTTTGTCACTCAGATTATACCCCCGCTGATCGGGTGCCCAGACCCGGTAACCCGCATCGGCCAGTTCGCCGATCTGCGCTTTCCAGCCGTACCAGAACTCCGGAAACCCGTGCAGCAACACAACAAGCGGACCCGTTTCCGGACCCGCCTGCACGACGTGCAGCCGCACGCCATTGGTATCGATCGTGCTGTGCTTCATAGTTGAGTACCCCACCCCCGGCCCTTTAAGAGGTTGTTTGGGGAACAATTTTGGGAGCTTAAAATTGCCTTTTTGTCATCCCGACGCAGGAGGGATCTTCGGTAGGTGCAGACAAAACCGCCTGTTAACGAAGATCCCTCCTGCGTCGGGATGACAAAAACGCTTCCCCACACAACCTCTAAGGGGCACAGAGTTGTTTAAAACCCGAAATAGTGCTCGGCGTTGCGGTAGCAGATATCCTGCACGAGATTTCCGATCCAGTCGACATCGTTGGGCAGTTCACCATTTTCAACGTCGTTGCCGAACAGGTTGCAGAGAATCCGGCGGAAATACTCGTGACGGCTGTAGGAAACGAAACTGCGTGAATCGGTCAGCATACCGACAAATGTACTGACCAGCCCCATGTTGGATAAGGTGTTCAGCTGCTTTTCCATGCCGTCTTTCTGATCCAGAAACCACCAGCCCGACCCAAACTGCACCTTCCCCCGCACCGAGCCGTCGTTGAAGTTGCCAATCATCGTGGCCATTACTTCGTTGTCGGCGGGGTTGAGGTTGTACAGAATCGTTTTGGCCAGTTTGTCGCGGTCGTCCAGTCCACCCAGAAAACGGCTCAGCGCAGCAGCCTGCGGGAAATCGCCGATGCTGTCCCAACCCGTGTCGGGGCCAAGGTCGCGGAGTCGGCGTACGTTGTTGTTGCGCAGCGCACCCAGGTGAAACTGCTGTGTCCAGCCCTTTTCATGGTCCCACTCGGCAAACTGCACCAGCATAAACGACTTGAATTTGGCAATGTCGGTCGGATTCAGATCAGCCAGTGCATTGTCATAATCGGGTAGCAACTGATTGAAAATCGTTTGAATCTCCAGTTCAGTATGCGGTTCGGCGTAGATCATTTCCAGCCCGTGATCCGACAGACGACAACCCAGCTCGGCAAAATAATCGTGCCGCGATTTCAGGGCATCGAGGTAATCGGCCAGTGAGCGAATGTCGCGGTTGGTTACCTCTCCGACCCGCTTCACATACGCCCGAAATGCAGCCGGGTCTTCAGCCGCCATCGCCTTATCGGGCCGGAAGGTGGGCAGGATTTTTACCCCAAACCCATCGGCGGCAATGGCGCGGTGGTGTTCCAGACTGTCGAGCGGATCGTCGGTAGTGCAGACCGTACGGACGTCGAAATGCCGGAGCAGCCGCCGGGTTGTGAAGTCGGGTAGTTGTTCGTTACAGCGGTCGTAGACGTCGCGGGCGGTGGCGGGGCTCAGCACGTCCGTGATGCCGAACGGGTTTTTGAGTTCGAGGTGCGTCCAGTGGTACAGTGGGTTACGCATCGTATATGGCACCGTTTCGGCCCACTTGGCAAACTTCTCCCAATCGGTGGCATCGCCGGTGCAGTACCGTTCGTCGACACCGTTGGCCCGCATCGCCCGCCACTTGTAGTGATCGCCGTGGAGCCAGAGCTGCGTCATCGTGTCAAACTGCCGGTCGGCGGCAATCTGGTCGGGCGGTAGGTGACAGTGGTAGTCGATGATCGGCATCGACCGGGCGTAGTCGTGGTAGAGCCGCCGGGCCGTTTCGGTTTGCAGCAGAAAATCGTCGGACAGGAACGTGGGCGAGAGCGTCAGGGTGTTCATAATGGCAAAAGAAAGAGCCGGGGTATTTCTCCCGGCTCGTCGTTTATTTTTTCGGTAGCATTAATTCATCCGGTACAAACTGACAATCGGCCAGCACCGGTACAGGCTGATTCCAGTCGCGAATGATCCAGTCTTTACCCGGTTCGGCAATCCACACTTTCCGGGATTTAGTAAACAGCCAGATCACCTTCTCAACGCCAACTTCAAGTAGTTGGGTGGTCTTTTTTTCGTAGTGATCGAACGGGCTGTCAAGATTGTCCATGTCCGTTTTTGTATCGACTTCGATAGCCACCTTTGGGAGTACCCAGGCGTACTTGGTTTCATCCTGACCGGCCAGATCAGCCAGCGTAAAGATCGCTACGTCGCAGGCCCGCCAGTCGCCTTTAGCAAACTGAATGCCCAGTTCGTTACCCAGCACAGCGAAGGTATCTGTGTCAAGCGTAGTGGCGGTGTAAGCAATTAACCGAGTTACCAAACGGCTTTGTACAATACTCGAAGCCCCTACCTGTTCAACCGTTTTCCGACCATTTAATACGTCCTGATACCCGGTACAATAAACCGGCTTACCGTTCCACATTTCGTAGACGAGCGACTTGCGCAGCCGTGCCCGGTCGGCGCGGTGCTGCTGTTCGGGGGTGAGCGTCCGTTTTGTTTTTACTACTGCTTCCATCGGTCAGCACCTGACGTTAGACAGGCAAGATACCAGTTTTATGGCTTACTGTTCATAGCTCAGGCCGACCATCAGTCCGCGCAACTCGGCCAGCCCGCGTAGCCGACCGATAGCCGTATAACCGGGGTTGGTGCGCTTACCGGAGGTCAGATCGTCGAGCATCCGGTGGCCGTGGTCGGGGCGCAGGGGCATTCGCAAATCGGCGCGTCCTTCGGCTTTTCGGCGGCTCTGCTCGGCCAGCAACGCCCGCATCACGGCCGCCATCGGTACGTCGCCTTCGAGGTGATTGGCTTCCTGAAAACTGCCGTCGGCGAAGCGTTCGGTGCTGCGCAGGTGAACAAAATGAATCCGGTTGCCCAACCGCCCGACCATTCCCGCCAGATCGTTGTCCGGCCGAACACCGTAGGAACCGGTGCAAAAGCATAGTCCATTGGCGGGTGAATCGGCAGCGGCCAGCAATGCCCGCGCGTCGGCTTCGGTGCTCACTACGCGTGGTAGCCCCAGAATCGGGTACGGCGGATCGTCGGGATGAATGGCTAGCCGGACGCCCACCGACTCGGCTACGGGTACGATTTCGCGCAGGAACGCGTACAGGTTCTGCCGCAGTTCGTGGTCGCCGATGTCGGCGTAGGTAGCCAGGGCCTCACGAAACTGATCGACGGTGTAGCTTTCTTCGGAGCCCGGCAATCCCGCGATGATCGTGCGAATCAGGCGTTTGACCTGCGCTTCGGTCATCGCGTGGAGCCGGGTGCGGACGCGTTCCTGCTGTTCGGTCGAATAAAAATACTCGGCACCGGGGCGTTGCAGAATGTACAACTCAAAAGCCGCAAACTCGGTGGCGTCGAAGCGCAGCCCGGTCGAGCCGTCGGGCATGGCATAGTCGAGGTCGGTGCGGGTCCAGTCGAGAACGGGCATAAAATTATAGCAGACCGTATCGATACCCACTTCGGCGAGGTTGACGATCGACTCTTTATAGTTCTCGATGTACGTCTGAAAATCGCCACTCCGGGTTTTGATGCCTTCGTGCACCGGAATACTTTCGACCACCGACCAACGCAGGCCGGCCTGCTCGATCACCTGTCGGCGGATACGAATATCATCGGCGGTCCAGACGTCGCCATTTTTAATGTGGTGCAGGGCCGTAACGATACCGGTGGCACCCGCCTGCCGGACATCGCTTAGCGAAACAGGATCATCCGGGCCAAACCAGCGCCAGGTTTGTTCGAGCATAGTAAAAGCAGCTAGGTGCGAGTGAAAAGGGCAACGACAAATCGGAGAATTGATCGGATGGGTAATTCCCGTAGTCTGTTTGTAGGTAAAAAAAGCACTGGGTTCGCTTTTCTCCCCAATAAGCCCCATTTTATTTTGCAAACACCGACCACTACCGGCCGCTTTCGCTGGCGAATTGTTGCGCTGCTCTTCCTGGCGACGACCATCAACTATGTCGATCGGCAGGTTTTGTCGTTCACGATGACCGACGAGGTATTTCGCAAGGAAATGCTCGACATGGCCCCCGACGCCACGCTGACGAAAGAAGCTACCGACCGCTTCAAAGTACTCTACAGCGACGTCGACGCAGCGTTTAAATTCGCCTATGCCATTGGTTTTCTGCTGGTTGGCTGGCTCATCGACCGGATCGGCACGAAACGGGGCTTCTCGATTGGTATCATTGTCTGGAGCATCGCGGCTGCGCTGACGGCCTTCGTGAGCAACATGGCGGGGCTACGCTGGGCACGGGCCCTGCTGGGGCTGGGCGAATCGGCCAACTTTCCGTCTTCGATCAAGACCGTAGCCGAGTGGTTTCCCCGGCGCGAACGCTCGTTTGCCAATGGCCTGTTCAACGCGGGTGCCAACGTCGGCATTATCCTGACCGCCGTCGCGGTACCCTACCTGATTCTGCACTTTGGCTGGCGTAGCTCGTTTCTGGTGACAGGTGTTCTGGGGTTTGGGCTGCTTATTTTCTGGTGGTTTACGTACAGCCGGCCAGAGCAAAGCCCGAAACTATCGGCCGATGAGCTGGCGTATATCCGCAGCGACGACGAAACTGTTGTTCCCCTGAAAGTATCGTGGGGTAAGCTGCTGGGCTACAAACAGACGTGGGCGTTTGCCGTAGGTAAGTTTATGGCTGACCCGATCTGGTGGTTTTACATGACCTGGCTCCCCGATTTTTTCAACTCCAACGATGCGCTCGATCAGAAACTCGATCTGAAAAGTTTCGGCATTCCGTTCCTGATTATCTACGTCGTCTCGGACGCGGGCAGCATCTTTTTCGGCTGGCTGACGACGCAGTTTATGAACATGGGCTGGACGGCCAACCGCGCCCGCAAAACCACCATGCTCATCTGCGCCCTCTGCGTCGTGCCCATTTTCTTTGCCGCCCAGACGAGCAGTCTGACGGTTGCCATTGCGCTGATCGCGCTGGCCACGGCGGCCCATCAGGGCTGGTCGGCCAATATGTACACGTTTGCGTCGGATCTGTTTCCTCGTAACGTGGTAGCGTCGGTCACGGGAATCGGTGGTATGTTTGGGGCCGTCGGCGGTATTCTGCTGGCGTTGCTGGCCGGGCGCATCATCACCAGTTTCGGTTACGTACCCATGTTCATCATTGCCAGTTGCGCTTACCTGATCGCGCTGGTTATCATTCACCTCGTCCTCCCCCGCATGGAACCCGTCCGGGCGGAAGAGCTGACGAACGAGTTTGTATAGGGTGCCCCAGTTTAAGGTTTGTGGTTCAAGGTTTAAGGTTATTCCTTTACTTAACCTTAAACCTTGAACCACAAACCTTAAACCAGAGGTCCCCCTCCTGCCATGAAGAAGATTGTAACGTTTGGCGAAGTGATGCTTCGTCTGAGTCCACCCGGTGTAAGTCGATTCGCCCAGACCGATACGCTGACGATGCACTTTGGCGGTACCGAAGCCAACGTGGCCGTGTCGCTGGCGCAGTTTGGGCTGCGGGCGCAACACGTAACCCGCTTCCCCGACAACGGGCTGGGCCGGGCGGCAGCGGGCTATCTGCAACGCCACCACGTCGACACACAGCACGTTCAGTACGGCGACGGGCGCATGGGGCTTTATTTTCTGGAAACCGGAGCCGGAAGCCGCGCCAGTCAGATCATTTACGACCGGGCCAACTCGGCATTCACCCGGATTCAACCCGACGACATCGACTGGAACACTGTGCTCGACGGGGCCGACTGGTTTCACTGGACGGGTATTACCCCCGCGCTGTCGCAAGGTGCCGCCGACTGTCTGCTGGCGGGTATTCAGACCGCCAACCGGCTGGGCGTTCCCGTGTCGGGCGACATCGTGTACCGCAGCAACCTCTGGCAGTACGGCAAAACCCCGCAGCAGATCATGCCCACCCTGACCGAAGGCTGTACGCTGGTACTGGGCAGCAAGTCGCTGTTTTCGGAGATTTACAACGTCGTGGGCAGCACGTTTCAGGAAGCGGGCCGGGCCATGATGGAGCGATTTCCAAACCTGCGCTACGTGACCGACACCAAACGCAACTCGATCAGTGCCTCACATAACCAACTGTCGGCCAAACTGTTCGACGGCACGACGGTCTACAAATCGCGCATCTACGACGTGCAGCCGATCATCGACCGGATCGGTACGGGCGACGCGTACATGGCCGGACTGATCTACGGATTGTTAACGTTCAATGATCCGCAACGGGCCGTCGAATTCGGCTCCGCAGCCTCGGCGTTGAAACACACCATCCCCGGCGACGTTAACTTAGCGACCGTTGCCGAGGTCGAAACCCTCGAACAGGGCGACACCTCCGGCAAGCTGAAGCGATAAGACCGAGTTTGTAGTTTATGGTTCGTGGTTTGTAGTTGCTGCCGCCTAGCACTACCGCCAGAAGAACAACGAACTACGAACCACAAACCACAAACCGAATCATGGCCCGCATACCCCGACTTACCGTTTACCACACCATCCGGCGGGTACCGCTGGTACCGGTCTTTTACCACCCCAATGCCGACGTGTGCGAGGGTGTGCTGGATGCCTGCTACCGGGCGGGGGTCCGCGCGTTTGAGTTTACCAATCGGGGCGACTTTGCGCACGAACGCTTCGCCGAACTGAGCAAACGCTGCGCCCGCGACTACCCCGACATGGTGCTGGGGGCGGGTACGCTGCTCGACGCACCCACGGCCGCCCTGTACCTGCAACTGGGTGCCGATTTTATCGTAGGACCAAACTTCAGCGAGGAAATTGCCCGGCTCTGCAACCGACGAAAAATCGCGTACCTGCCCGGCTGCGCAACGCTAAGCGAGATTGCCACCGCCCATGAGTGGGGTGTCGAAATCATCAAGATCTTCCCCGGCGACGTACTGGGGGCGAACTTCGTAAAAAGCCTGAGCGGCCCGATGCCGTTTGCCAGTGCGATGGTAACGGGCGGTGTCGAGCCGAACCGGGAGAGCCTGTCGCGCTGGTTCGGGGCCGGGGTTGTCGCCGTCGGGATGGGTTCGCAGCTTTTCCCGAAGGATGTGCTGGCTAACCGCGCTTTCGATAAAATTGAACACACCGTTCGCGACGTAGTTCGTATTATTGCTGACTTGTAAACCGGTTTGTAGTTTGTGGTTCGTGGTTCGTAGTTGCTTCGGCACGCTGTGCTGGTCAGCTACGAACCACGAACCACAAACTACAAACTACTTTCCGACCCCATGCTTACCGATACCATGCCCCCACTGAGCCGCACCGTCCACCCCGCCCCGAAACGCCCTGAGCGCGTACTACAATTCGGTACGGGTGTATTATTACGTGGCCTGCCCGACTACTTTATTCAGAAAGCCAACGAGCGCGGCAGCTTCGACGGGTCAATCGTCATCGTTAAGTCGACGGATGGACAGACCGACGAGTTTGCTACCCAGGATAACCTGTATACGGTGGCGGTGCGGGGCATTCAGCAGGGAAAACCAATCGAAACCAACACGGTCGTATCGGCCGTAAGCCGGGTCATGGCGGCTCAAACCCAGTGGAACGAAGTGCTGATGCTGGCGCGTAATCCGCACCTGCAAATCATCATTTCCAATACCACTGAAGTCGGGCTGGATTATGTGGAGGAGAGCATTTTCCAGAAACCACCCAAGTCGTTTCCGGCCAAGCTGACCGCCTTTTTGTACGAGCGTTTCCGCAGTGTGGGTGGCTCGAAAGCCAAGGGTATGATCGTGATTCCGACCGAACTGGTAACGGACAACGGGCTGAAACTGCGCGACGCCGTTGAGAAACTGACGGCCTACAACGAACTGGGCAAGCTGTTTACCAAGTGGCTCAAATTCCACGTCCGGTTCTGCAACTCGCTGGTCGACCGGATCGTGACGCGCCCCACCGACGAGGCCCGGCAGGAACTACAGACCGAAGTAGGCTACACCGACGACCTGCTGACGTTTACGGAGCCGTACCACCTCTGGGCCATCGAAGGCGACGACCGCGTACGGGAGATGCTCCCGTTTGCCGACACGCCCGAAATCATCATCGACGAAGACATCAATTTCTACAAGGAGCGCAAACTGCGCGTGCTCAACGGTACCCACACGCTGACCATGCCACTGGGCTATCTGCTGGGGCTGGAAACCGTAGCCGACGAGATGAACCACCCGCTGATGAGCCGGTTTATCGAGTCGCTTATGCTCGACGAAATTGTGCCGACAGTACCCCACTACGGGATACCGGGTATGGATGCTGACGCGATCAAATCGTTTGCCGACGACGTACTCGACCGTTTCCGCAACCCGTACCTCGACCACCTGCTGCTGAATATTTCGATGCAGGAAACCGCCAAGATGCAGGCCCGTAACGTCGCGACGCTGCAGCGGTACTACGAACAGGGCAAGGGCGCACCGAAGCAGATGGCGTTCGGCTTCGCAGCTTACCTGCTGTTTATGCGGGCCGTGCGCGAAGAAAACGGGCAGTTTATGGGCGAAATCAGCGTGCCGGGCGGAGGTATTCTGGCGTACCCGATCCGCGACGATAAAGCGGGGTACTTCTACGGCGACTGGCAAACCGTGAAAGACAATTCCCTGACGGCCGTGCAAACCTTCGTCAAAAGCGTACTGTCGGACACCAAACTCTGGCAGGTCGATCTGAACGCACTCCCCGGCTTCTGCGAAACGGTAGCTGCAAACCTGCACGCCATGCTCACCGACGGCGTTGAGCCGACGCTGGAAAAGCACCTGGGAACGGTCTGAGACTGCCGAGCCTGCTTACCTTTGCAGGTATGAACTACGTTTTCATTCTGCTGGCTTTCCTGACCGGTATCGCCATTTCCATTCAGGCGGGGGTCAATGCTAATCTGCGACAGACGCTGGGCAACCCGGTACTGGCCGCTGCCGTTTCGTTCGGTAGCGGCTTTTTGTCGCTGGCGATTGCACTGCTGGTCATGCGTGTCCCCCTTCCGGCGCTCGACACCATCCGGCAGGTAAGCTGGTGGAAGTGGACCGGGGGTGTCATCGGGGCCATCTACGTCACGACGGTTATCATCAGTGTGCCGCGTATCGGCACGGCCAACCTCGTCAGTCTGAGCGTAGCCGGGCAGTTGCTGGCGGCTGTCGTGCTCGATCACTACGGACTGCTGGGGTTCGCGCAGCACCCAACCAATGCGTGGCGGCTGCTGGGGCTGGTGCTGATCGTAGGGGGCGTTTTGCTGGTGGTCAGAAACTAATCCTACGGTTTCGCGTTCGGTTTTATAGGGAAATGACCCCACCCCAACCCCTGCCTTACAGCGATCCGGTTGGGGTGGGGTTCAATAACTCCCGACGCTGCCATGCCCATTCAGTACCGTTTTTACCCCTCGCTGCTCAACACGTTTTCGCGCTACATGCAGGGCGGCAACCTATCCGCTCAGCAACTTATCGACAGCATCAATCGGGTCCCAACGCCGACAACGGCCGCGCAGGAACGTGGTACGTCGTTTGAAGAAGCCGTTGTCAAAGGCACCGATGAAGAACGCTTCGATCCTGAGATCATCAAACGCGTTCGGAAGCTGCTCCCCCGCCCGATTGTCGATACGCAGGTGTATTGCCAGTGGGAAGTCGAGGATGCGCTGTTTTACGGCTACGTCGATCTGATCGGTACGTTTAAAGCGGTCGACCTGAAAACGACGGGTAGCTATCAGCCGGGCCGCTTTGCGCACAACCACCAGAATCTGTACCTGCACGCGCTCAAACGCAAAGGGATCAAGCTGATGGAATACGTGATTACCGATTTCACCGACGTGTACGTCGAAAGCTACAGCCTGACGCACCCCATCGACCGGCAACTGGAAGAAATCCGGCAATTCAAAGCCTTTCTGGAGGAGCACCGTGCCCTGATTACCGACAAAAAAATCTTCGTCACGCCCGGCGAAAACCCCGATGCCCGACGCCGGTAAATCGGCTACTTTTGCCGTATGATTCAGCAGACATTCCGGCTTTATCGGCGGGCGTATACGGGGCTGTCGCCTTCGGTCTGGTTACTGGCGGGCGTCATGCTCATCAACCGGATCGGGACGATGGTGCTGCCGTATCTGACGCTGTACATGACCGAACGGCTGCACTATTCGGTAGCGCAGGCCGGTATTGTGATGGCCGTATTCGGCAGCGGGGCGCTTATCGGCACCTTTCTCGGTGGTCGCCTGACCGACCGGTTCGGGTTTTACTACGTACAGTTGCTAAGTCTGCTGTTTGGTGGGCTGGCCCTGGTCGGTCTGCAATTCGTCACCAATTTTTACGCGCTATGCGTCAGCGTGTTCCTGTTCACACTACTGGGCGATGCGTTTCGGCCCGCGAATCAGGCGGCCCTGACGCACTACGCCACGCCCGACACGCGCACCCGCTCATTTTCCCTGAATCGACTCGCCATTAACCTTGGCTGGACCATCGGCGCGTCGCTGGGTGGTTTTCTGGCGCAGCTCGACTACCGGCTGCTGTTCTGGGCCGACGGGCTGACCTGCCTGCTGGCCGCGCTGGTGCTGTTTGTGCGCCTGCCCGTCCCACCCAGGCAAGCGGTATCCGTCAACCACCCGGACACCCCTCAACCACCCCAGCTATCGCCCTACCGCGACCGGGTGTACCTGTTCTTCGCGGTACTGGCCACGCTCTATTTCATGGGTTTCATGCAGTTTTTCAGCATCGTCACGCTGTATTTTCGGGAAATACTGCACCTGACCAAAACCCACATTGGCCTGCTGATGTCGCTGAACGGGCTGATTATCGTATTGATCGAAGTGGCATTGGTCTACAGTCTGGAGCAACGTGTTCGCAACCGGCTGTCGCTGGCGGGCTGGGGCGCCTTGCTGCTGGCCGTCTCGTACCTGCTTATGACACAGACGCAACTGGCAGGGGTATCTCTTTTGTCGGTGCTGGTCATTACGGCGAGCGAGATGCTGGCGATGCCGTTTATGCTGTCATTCGCGGCCAACCGGGGAACCGCGCAGAACCGGGGTCAGTACCTGGCCCTGTACTCGATGGGGAGTGCCGTCGCCCAGACGCTGACCCCCGCTCTGGGCACGCAGGTTGTGGCCCGTTTCGGCTTTTCGGTCAACTGGCTGTTGCTGGCCGGACTAAGCGGGCTGGCAGCGGCTGGCTTCTGGTGGCTGGGCCAGCGCGAAGCCGAACCGCAACCTGTTGAAACAGCCTCCGTTGCTTAAGCATCAGCACCCCACCCCGGACGCGGGACCGCCCTCCCCGTTAGGGAGGGGCTCCCCTTGTTTCAGAGACAAAGCCCCTCCCTAACGGGGAGGGGTTGGGGTGGGGTCAATCAGTAGTCCCGGCACCCGCCCGACTTCGTAAGTCATGACAAACGTAACGGTATACCCACTCCTGATTCGGGCTTTCTTGCTAACAGTGACGATGGGCCTGATCTGGGGATTACTCGACTGGTTTTTCAGCGGATCGGTCTGGGCAACGATGCCAGTAAGCCGGTCGGCCATAGTTGTGGAGTACTGCGAGCATAACCACGTTCACCGCTTCTTTCACCAACCGAGCAATACCTATTCGAACCTGACGTACGTGTTTTTCGGTGCGTTCATCCTGCTGCTGGCTCAGGTTGATACTGCCCATCCGGGCAGCGCGCGGCTGAACCGGCTTGAACGGTTTCCACTGCTGTCGGTGCTGGTCGGCGGTTGTTTTATGTACCTCGGCATCGGCAGTGCGTTTTTCCATGCCTCACTGACAACCGTTGGGCAGCGGGTCGACATGAACGCGACCTACGGCCTGATGCTGTCGCTCATTAGTGTGGCGGTGTACCATATTTTTCACACTGTCCGGCTAAACCCACGTCGGCAATTGATCTGGGTACTGATCGTGCTGGTCGTCATCGCGTATTTCTGGCTGCTGGCTCCGCGTCTGCCCAGTTCGCGGCTACTCCCCGCGCTGATTCTGGCCCTGACTATCGGTATGCTCATCAACTACGTACAGTTTCGGCGGCAGCGGTCGCTGTGGCTGGTCATCGCCAGTGTCGCGCTGACGTTCGTAGCGATAAAAATCCGGACGATGGACGTGCAGAAAATCAACTGCGACCCATATTCGATCCTTCAGGGGCACGCCATCTGGCACCTGCTGACGGGACTGAGTAGCTTTTGCGCGTATCTGTTTTTTCGGATTACTATTTTCAACACAAAGGCACAGAGCACACGGAGTACGGAGCTATTGCAGTAAAATCTGTGATCTCTGTGTCTCTGTGTTGAAAACCCCTTAACCATCTCACAAAATGTCCAGCCCATCAGCCCATAAACCCATTGGTGTTCAGCTCTTTTCCTTACCGAAACGCTTGAACGACGACCTTCCCGAAACCATCGAGATGCTGGCGCAGATGGGCTACGCCGAAGTCGAACTGTTTGGCCCTTACCCGTTCAGCACCGATATGGCACGGGCTGAGTGGGAAGCCATAACACCGTATCTGGGCTTTTCGGGCAGCGGCTTTTTTGGTCGGTCGGTGCAGGAAATGGCGGGAATGCTGACGCAAAACGGCCTGCGAGTCGCGGCTATGCATACCGACCTCGACACGCTACAGTACCGGATGGACAAACTCGGCGAAGCCGCTCAGGTACTCAACACAAACTACGTCGTGCTGCCGTCGATTCCCGAACAGTACCGGCAAACGCTGGACGATTATCGGCGCATGGCCGACACCTTCAACCAGATCGGCGAATCGGCCCGGCAGGCTGGGGTTCGGTTTGCCTATCATAACCACGGATACGGCCTGCACGAACAGGACGGCCAAACGCCCCTGCAACTGCTGCTCGACCATACCGACCCGGAGCTGGTCTTTCTCGAACTCGACATTTACTGGACCACCGCCGGAGGGGCCGACCCGATAGCATTGCTGGATAAATACCCCAACCGCTACCGCCTGATCCACCTCAAAGACATGACCGAACTGACGCGGTTTTCGGGCGACGGCAGCGTATCGACGGAATGGCTGTCGCTGTTCCCGTACATGACCACGGCGGGGAGTGGTATACTCGATGTAGCGGCCATCGTTGCGAAAGCGCGGGAAATTGGTGTCGAGCACTTTATTGTGGAGCAGGATCTGGTCGCCGACCCGGACGTGTCGCTCAGGAAAAGCATTGATTTTCTGTCATCGTTGCCGTAGTCTTTCTTCGGGTATCTACTCGTTCAGGGCAGCAACCCGTCAATTACTTCCTGTCGCTGCGTTCGCCTGGCAACGCTTTTCATAGCACCGCCACCTACCTGGTTTCGATAAGCTGATTATATACTTTGTTTCTGCGCTAACTCAGTATAATATTTGTCGGAATAGTTTTTAAACTGAACAGTCTATCAGTACCCGCCGTATCCTCAGTCTTGCTGTTCAGTGGGTTTTAGTGTATTCAATAATCAATTCGTGTATGAAGCAACCTCTTCTTATTCTATCTCTTGTACTGGTCAATCTGCTGCTGAACGACACCTCAGGTGCGGCCCAGCAGCTGGCCACAACCCGATCAGCACCGGGTTCTCCGCAGCGAACCGCCGACCAGACCATTACGGGGCGCGTAACCGATGGCGCTACCGGCAGCGGACTACCGGGCGTCAGCGTCGTAGTGAAAGGCACCAGCCGGGGCACCACCACCGACACCGACGGCAACTATCGCCTGAACGTCCCGGATCAGGGCGTGACGCTGGTTTTTTCGTTCATCGGCTATGCCACGCAGGAAGTAGCGGCAGGCAACCGAAGCACCCTCGACATTACACTGGCCACTGACGACAAGACGCTCAGCGAAATTGTCGTTGTCGGCTACGGCACCCAGAACCGGCGGGAGCTGACCGGCTCGGTAGCGTCGCTGAAAACCACCACCATCAAAGATCAACCCGTTCCGAACGTAGTCGAAGGGCTGGCGGGTCGAATGCCGGGCGTCCTGATTCAGCAGAACACGGGTTCGCCCGGCAATGCGCCGTCTATCAAAGTGCGCGGGCTGGGGTCGATCAGCGCGGGCAACGGGCCACTGGTCGTGGTCGATGGGCAACCGCTCAACTCCGGCACCCAGACCAACGCGGGTGGCCTTAACCAGCTGAACCCGAATGACATCGACAAGATCGACGTCCTGAAAGATGCGTCGGCAACGGCTATTTACGGATCGCGGGGGGCCAACGGGGTCGTGATGGTAACCACCAAACGCGGTAAGTCGGGGCAGAACCGGATCAACTTCGATTATTACATTGGCTCGCAGGAAGTCAGCAAAAAGATGAGCGTGCTGAACGCGCAGCAATTTGCCGAGTACAACAAGGAAGCCACCAACACGGCTTATCTGGAGCGCGTTCCCGGTGCATCGGTCAACGATCCCAACAGTGCGCGCCCGGCCGGCTTGCGGTACCGGTATCCGCAGGGCGTCGAATTTCCGGGCGTCAACTTCAACGACCCGGCCAGCCTGACGTCCTACGATTATCAGGACATGATTTTCCGCAAAGCCCCGATCAGCAACTACCAGTTGTCGGCGTCGGGCGGTAGCGAGAAAGTGCAGTATTTTCTGTCGGGCAACTATTTCAAACAGGACGGTATTATCCAGAAGTCGGGTATCAACCGTTATACCGTCCGCTCGAACGTCGATGCGCAGCTTACCTCGAAACTGAAAGTCGGGGTCAGTTTCAGCCCGACGTACCAGACCGAAAGCCGGGTCAACTCCGACGGGCACTGGGCCAACAACGGGGTTATCAACGCGGCCCTGACGCTGCTGCCGTTTATCCCGATTTACCAGCCCGGCACCAACGTTTACAACTCGGAACTGTACTACGCCACGCCCTACGACTGGTCGGGCGTAACGAATCCGGTGGCGAATATTACCGAAGTCGACAACAACGTGACGCAGCTCCGGCTGCTGGGCAATGCCTACGCCGAACTGTCGCTCTACAAGACGCTGCGGTACCGGGGTACCGTCGGGGCCGACGTAAATTATCTGCGCCAGAACTACTACCAGACGTCGGCCATCCCCACCAGCAGCCTGCTCCCACTGACGCCAAACAGCGCCTACGCCTACACGAACCAGAACATCAACTGGGTAACGAACCACACGCTGAACTACACACTCGACCTGGGCAATACGCATCACATCGAAGCACTGGTCGGTATGGAAGCCCAGCGAAACGACTTTGAGGAAAGTCAGGTCAATGCCAATAACTTTCCCAACGACGTCGTACGCACCATCAATGCGGGTACCATTACGGGGGGAACCTCCAACCGCACGCAGTGGACACTGGCATCGTATTTTGCGCGGGTGATCTACAATTACAAGGATCGCTACCTGTTCAATGCCTCGATTCGGAGCGACGGTTCCTCACGCTTTGGCGAAACCAACCGCTTCGGTACGTTCCCGTCGGCGTCGGTGGGCTGGCGGATCATCGAAGAGTCGTTCATGAAATCGGTGCCCGTTATTACCGATCTTAAACTCCGCGCCAGCTACGGGTTATCGGGCAACAATGCCTTTACCACCAACTACCCCGCTATCGGTGTACTGAGCAAAGACAACTACGTGTTTGGTAACACACTATCGAACGGACTGGCGACCAGCAGCGTTGCCAACCCCCGGCTGGGCTGGGAAAAAAGCCGTCAGGTAGACGTCGGACTCGATATTGGCCTGTTTCAGAACCGGGTTTTCCTAACCGTCGATTACTACAACCGGATCACGACCGACCTGCTCCTATCGGTACAGGTGCCGACGCTGACGGGCTTTACGACGTCGGTGCAGAACATCGGCAAGGTTGAAAATAAAGGGATGGAGTTTGCCCTGTCGACGCGCAACATCAATGGCTCCGGCACCGGCTTCACCTGGACAACCGATCTGAACCTGTCGTTTAACCGGAACAACGTACTGGCCCTCGGCCCCAACGGCGATGCCATCATCAACAACTCCGGTATCGGATCGACCAACATTACCGTCGTCGGCAAGCCGCTGGGCAATTTCTACGGCTATCAGCAGCTCGGCATTTTCCAGAATCAGGCCCAACTGGACGCGTACCCGCACTTTTCAGACAGCCGTCCGGGCGACATCAAATACGCCGACGTTAACGGCGATGGCAAGATCGACGCCAACGACCGGACCATCATCGGCAACAACCAGCCCGACTTTATTTACGGCATCACCAACTCGCTTTCGTTTAAAGGCTTCGATCTGGGCATCGTCGCGCAGGGTGTGCAGGGCGGACAGATCCTGAACCTGTCGCGCCGGTTTTTCGAGAACCTGGAAGGCAACCAGAACCAGCTGACCGTCGTGGAAGGCCGGTGGCATTCGGAGCAGAATCCCGGCGACGGCAAAACACCCCGCGCCAACTCCCGCTCGACGGGCAGCAACGGGCAGGTGTCGAGCCGGTGGGTCGAGAGTGCGTCCTATTTCCGAATCCGCAACATCACGCTGGGCTATAATTTCCCGCAGGCACTGACGCAGAAGGCTAAAATCCAGACGTTTCGCCTGTATGTGGGTGTGCAAAACGCCGTTACGTTCTCGAAGTACCTCGGCTACAACCCCGAAGTCAGCGGCTACGAAGGACCGCTCACCGGTGGCGTCGATTACGGTTCCTATCCGCTGGCCCGCACCTACACCGTTGGCCTGAACCTGGGCTTCTAAACAACCTGACACTGATGAAAAAAACCCATATCCTGGCGGGTCTGCTGACCTTGAGCCTGACGGCCTGCAACCAGAAATTTCTGGATCTGGCCCCCATCTCCTCGATCAACACCACGTCGTACTACCAGACCCAGTCCGACATTCTGACGGCGCTAAGTGGCGCGTACGGGGCACTGCAAGCACCCGGACAATACGGTCAGTATTACGTCATAGCCGAAATTCCGTCCGACGATACCTACCCGGTGCTGTCGGGTACGGTGACCGATCAGGACCAGTTCGACAAATTTTACCTGATTACCACCAACCCGTACCTCCTGGCGACCTGGAGCGATGGCTACCGGGGTATCTACCGCTGCAACACGGTGATCGGGCGAATCGAGGGCGTTACGATGGACGCGACGCTGAAAAGCCGGATCATCGGGGAAGCCAAATTCCTGCGGGCGCTGATGTATTTCAACCTGGTGCGGTTCTTCGGCGATGTGCCGCTGGTGCTGACCGAAATCACCGATCCGTTGCAGGGCTACGACTACGGCCGGACGCCCGCTGCCGACGTGTATGCCCAGATCAGCAAAGACCTGACGGATGCCGAAGCCGCGCTACCCGTCAGCTATACGGGTACCGACATCGGGCGGGCCACGTCGGGAGCCGCCAAAAGTCTGCTGGGTAAAGTGTATCTGACCCAGAAAAACTACGCCGGAGCCGCGACCAAACTCAAGGAAGTAATCGACCGGGGCACGTACTCACTGCTGCCCAGCTACGCGAATCTGTTTACACCCGCCAATAAAAACAGCCGGGAATCCATCTTCGAGGTGCAGTACAAGAAAGGCAACATCGGCGAGGGCAGCAACTACGCCAACACCTACGCCCCGACCAACTCCGGGAGTGCAGTCATCGCGTTTGGCGGTGGCGGCAACAACATTCCCACGGCGGATCTGGAACGAAGCTACGAAGCCAACGACCCACGTAAAGCCATTTCGATGGCGACCAGCTACACCAGCACCAGCGGTGCCCGGGTCGACGCGTATTACATCAAAAAATACGCCGATCAGCCCGTCGTGGTCAACGATTCGGAGGACAACTGGTATGTGCTGCGCTACGCGGATGTGCTGCTGATGTACGCCGAAGCGCTCAACGAAACCGGCAAAACCGCCGACGCCCTGCCCTACCTCAACCAGATTCGCCGGCGCGTGAGCCTGACCGACAAAGCCATCAGTACCCAGGCCGATATGCGCCTGGCGCTGGAGCAGGAACGGCGGGTCGAGTTGGCGTTTGAAGGGCATCGCTGGTTCGATCTGGTCCGCACCGACCGGGCCATTCCGGTGCTCAACGCCAAAGCAAGTGCCATCGGTATCAAAACGCCCCTCACCACCAACAGCCTGCTCTTCCCGGTTCCGCAAAGCCAGATCGACATCAATCCGGGCAAACTCAAACAGAATCCGGGGTACTGACAACCAGTTTCGGCTGGTAGCCGTACTTTTGTGTGAAATGGTTCGTCCTCGACAGCAAGCCTGCTGTCGAGGACGTTTGCTTCTGTCGCAGGCAACCGTAAACCACAAACCGTAAACCACAAACCGAATTGAAACTCTGGCAGAAAGAAGGCGTCTCGACGGCCGAACAGATAGACCGCTTCACCGTCGGGCGCGACCGCGAAATGGACCTATCACTGGCTCCGTTCGACGTACAGGGTAACCTCGCCCACGCCCAAATGCTCGAAACAATCGGCCTGCTCACCAGCGACGAGCTGGACCAGCTAACGGCCGAACTGAAAGGTATCTACGCGCAGATCGGGCAGGGGCAGTTTGTGATCGAAGACGGCGTCGAAGATGTGCATTCACAGGTTGAACTGATGCTCACCCGGACGCTGGGCGACGTGGGCAAGAAAATCCATTCGGGCCGCTCGCGCAACGATCAGGTACTGGTCGACCTAAAGCTGTTTACCCGCGACCGGCTATGGCAGGTAGCACAGGCCGTCGAGCGCGTGTTTGGGCAACTGATAAGCCGGTCGGAGCAGCACAAAGCCGATCTGCTGCCAGGCTACACACACCTCCAGATCGCCATGCCGTCGTCGTTTGGGCTATGGTTCGGAGCCTACGCCGAAGCTCTATCCGACGATATGCTGACGCTGCAAACGGCCTACCGGTTTGCCAATCGCAACCCGCTGGGTTCGGGGGCGGGCTACGGCTCCTCGTTCCCCCTGAACCGCACGCTGACGACGGAGTTGCTGGGTTTTGAAGGGATGCACGTCAACGTCGTGTACGCGCAGATGAGCCGGGGCAAAACCGAACAGACGGCCCTGACGGCCCTTGCCGCCCTAGCCGCCACCATCGGCCGGATGGCGATGGACATCTGCCTGTACAACAGCCAGAACTTCGGTTTCCTGATCCTGCCCGACGCACTGACGACCGGCAGCAGCATCATGCCACACAAGAAAAACCCCGACGTGGCCGAGCTGCTGCGGGCCAAAAGCAACCGCCTGAAAGCCCTGCCGATGGAAGTAACGCTGGTGCTGAGCAACCTGCCGTCGGGCTACCACCGCGACATGCAGTTGCTGAAAGAAATTCTGATGCCTGCCTTCGACGAAATTCTCGACTGCCTGAGTATCACCGAATTCATGCTCGAACACCTACAGGTAAAGCCCAGTCTGCTCGATGATCCGAAATACGATCTGCTGTTCAGCGTGGAGCGGGTCAACGAACTCGTTTTGCAGGGCGTGCCATTCCGCGAAGCCTACCGGACCGTTGGCAAAGAAATCGCGGAACACACCTACGAACGACCGGAGCAGCTCAACCATACGCACGAAGGCAGCATCGGCAACCTCGGCACCGACCTGATCGTCGCGCAGATGAAGCAGGCCCTCGACGGCTTCGGTGCCGACCGGGCGCAGGAAGCGATTCGGCAATTGCTGGGATAAAGAGCGAAAGAATGAAAGAGCGAAAGAGCGATCACACCGGCGCAAGCCAATCACTCTTTCGCTCTTTCAGTCTTTCGCTCTTTGTATCTATTCCCATTTATACGCCACGAGCTTGTTCTTGAAGAAGGTCGGGACGATGAGCAGCTTGCGCTTGTTGATGTAGGCGATGTCGGCGGAGTTGACTTTGTCGGTTCGGGTGTCGAGCACCTGCTGTTTGTTACCATCAGCGGTAACATGAAAAACCTGCCCGTTCCAGTCCGAGACGAAGTAATTTTTCTTGCCTTCCGGCTCGATACCGTCTGTAGCAGCCATGCCGTCGGCTAGTTTAGTGATAGCTTTCGTATTGACGTCGATAGCCTGCAATGCACCTAGTTTTCCGCTGCCGATCAATAGTTTATCGGTGCCCACAACCAGTAAGCCGTTGGGTCCGTTGAGTTGCTCGCCTTCCAGCCAGACCTCCCAGTTGTCATCTTTCAGCCGGTAAATTTTATTGGCCCGGTTGTCAGACACGTAGACAGTACCGGCCTTGTCGATGGTTACATCGTTGAGAAACGCGCCCTGCTGCGGTAGGGCGTCCCACGTTTTTTCGGCCTGCCCGGTTTCCGTGTTGATCGCCACCAGTCGGTACACGTCCGTTACGTACAACCGCTTTTTGTACAGTGCCATCCCCTTCGGTGCGTTTAGCCCCGACGTCCAGCGCAGGTTCGTGATTTTACCGTCGGTCGACACCTTTGAGATAAAGCCACTGCCATCGAGTTCGTCCGATTTACCGTCGATGTTGCTCACATACAGTACGTCCTCCTGCGGATCGAACAGCACCGATTCGGGTACGCGCAGGGTTGTATCCGTTTCCCACACTTTTGTCAGCTTGCCGGGGCGGGGTTTTGCCTGAGCTATGAACATAGCGCTACCCACGAATAGCAACGCAAATACACCAGTAGTCGTTAATTTTTTCATACAATGCTGTTAATCAATGCATTCCACAAGAACGCTTTTTTGTGATTTGTATCTTATCGGGCATTCGCAGCTATTCTACGGCGTAGTGATAACAGCGTGTTGGACTATTCCTATTAGCTGCCAAAATCGATAAACTATTATCGAACAATCTCAGAATGAGCGGGTTCATAAACCCACCTATATATCCTAATCAACCGATACCAATGGAACAGTACCAGTCAGTCAACTCGCACGCTTCGCTTCTGTACGGTCAGCTAAAGGAAAGTATGCGTGATATGCTTCGGCTCCAGTGTGACTACCAGCTTTCCGATGAATTGTTCTGGGAAGCGTTCGACAACCGGGTTTTACTCGACATACCCTTAAATGTTAACCTGTACGCGGCTATGGCCATGCAGCGTTAGCTACGCATCAGCTCAGTCGTATCGAGAATAGATTTTTCGAGCGCAGGTACACGTACGTCACGACTATCAGCGTGAAAGCGCCCCCGATCAGCACCGATGGTACGGTACCAAACAAACGGGCCATCACCCCCGACTCGAACGCCCCGATCTCGTTGGACGAACTGACGAAAATACCGTTGACGGCCGCTACCCGACCACGCAGGTGATCGGGCGGAAAGATCTGGAGAATGGTTTGCCGGATGATGACGCTCACGCTGTCGAACGCTCCCGTCAGGGCCAGCATAAATAGCGACAGGTAAAAGTTGGTCGACAGGGCAAACACGACCGTGGCGGCACCGAAACCCGCTACTGCCAGTAGCATATTGCGCCAGGCGTTGTGCGTAGGTGGAAATTGGGTCATCACGGCCAGCGTCAGCACGGCCCCTACCGATGGTGCCGCCCGCAGAAAGCCAAGCCCCTCGGCCCCGACACGCAGAATATCCTCGGCAAAAACGGGCAGAATGGCCACCACTCCGCCAAACAGCACTGAAAACAGGTCAAGCGAAATCGCGTAGAGTACGATGGGGGTTTTGAACACAAACCGAAACCCTTCTTTCAGACTCTTACGCAAACTTTGCACCGGCCCGGCACTGACCGGAACCGGCCGGCGGTCGATCAGCGTGATGAGCAAAAAGCAGACGACCAGCAGGGCGATAATGATGACCAGCGTATTGTCGAAACCGAACCAGCTGTAGAAAAATCCGGCCAGACCCGGCCCCACGATAGCCCCTGCCTGCCAGGCCGAACTGCTCCAGGTGGCCGAATTGGCGTATAATTCGCGGGGGACCAGAAACGGCTTCAGCGACGAACTGGCCGGCGAATAAAACCCCTTTGCCGTGCCGATCAGCATCAGTACGCCGTATATAACGCTCAGCTGCGCTGTCTGCGACAACTGACTGACAACGCTGGGTTGAAATACGCCGTACAGAATCACCGACCCCAGAATAATAACCAGCAGACTCCACTGCAACAGCCGTTTCTTGTCGCGCCGGTCGGCAAGGTGCCCACCAAACAGCGACAGGGCAATAAACGGCAGGGCTTCGGCCAGCCCGACCAGCCCCAGCGTCAGCGGGTCGTGGGTCATCTTGTACAGCTCATACCCCAGAATCACTTCTTGGATTAGCAGCGTGGCCGTTATGAGGAAACTGTTGGAAATAAAATAGCGAAATTCAGCGATGCGGAGCGACGCATACGGATCGTGGGGCTGGGGAGAATCAACCATTTCAGGAGAAGGGGGTTCGGGGAAGTAACCCGAACAGGCGTAGTTTTGTCCCGCTTTCCCGATCATTTCTCTACCAGACTATGCCCGTCCGTACCCGTGTAAAAATTTGCTGTATCAGCAGTCCCGACGAAGCCCGGCTGGCTGTCGAACTCGGTGCCGATGCATTGGGGCTGGTTGGGGCCATGCCCAGCGGACCCGGCGTGGTGGCCGATGAACTAGCCGCCGACATTGTGCGGCAGGTACCACCCCCCATTGCCACATTCATGCTCACCTCCGAAACGACGGTAGCCGGTATCCTGGCGCATCATGGCCGGGTGCTGGCCAGTACGATTCAACTGGTCGACGCCGTGCCGCCCGAAACATACGCGCAGTTACGTCAGGCGTTACCGACGGTTAAACTGGTGCAGGTGATTCATGTCACAGACGAACGTAGCGTAGCCGAAGCGTTAGCGGCCGTCGCCAGCGGAGCCGATGCGCTTCTGCTCGATTCCGGGAATCCAAACCTGACGGTGAAAGAACTGGGGGGTACGGGCCGGGTACATAACTGGCAACTAAGCCGGGCTATCGTCGACCAGTCGTCGGTACCCGTTTTTCTGGCGGGTGGGCTCAATCCGGCTAATGTTCGCACGGCCATCGGGCAGGTGCAACCATTCGGGCTGGACATTTGCAGTGGCGTCCGGACCAACGGGCAGCTTGACGCCGACAAGTTACGGGCGTTTATGGAGCAGGTGCGATAGATTCCTCCTGTCAGCGTGAGGCAGGGGCAACAAAAAAAGGTGACCCGAAGTCGGATCACCTTTCTGCATTACCGGTACGTTAAAGGCTGTCCAGATTAGCCAATCACGATGTCTTTTGCTTCAGCTTCTTTCACGGCCACTTTAGGCAGTTCAACGGTCAAGATACCGTCGGTATAGCTGGCTTTGATCTGCTCGGCATCAACGTTCTTGGGCAGGCGGAAGCTGCGCTCGAACTGGCTCGTGCTGAACTCCTGACGGGTGAATTTCTCAGCAGTCTCTTCAGCCTTGTTTTCCGATTTATAAGCAATGGTCAGCTGGTCTTTCAGTACGCTTACTTTCAGGTCTTCTTTTTTCAGACCGGGAGCGGCCAGGGCCAGCACAAAGGCGGTTTCGGTTTCTTTCACGTTCACAGCGGGTACGCTGGGCTGGTTGTTCTGATAGCGGCTAACTACCGGACGGCCAAAATCAGCGGCTACGTTGAACGGATTGAAGAAAGTAGGGATGCGGTTGTATCGAACGAGGGTTGACATGACTAGTTTAGTTTTTGTTGTTTACTGTTCTGTTACGAACACATCTCCTTATGTACAAACTGCATACCAGGGCCTATTTAAAAAATAATAATGTCATTTTGTCTGTATTTGTCAGTTCATATCGTGCAAATACAGACAAAATGACATTAACGGGTTATATACGTTGATAAAAATGACGCATTTAGTGGCTCTATTGTGGCCTTGACGTGTTTTGCCGCGTCTAAACAACCGGATACCCCCAACAACCGTAACTTATCATGAACCAGTTTTTCCGGGCAATCAGTGTCTTGCTTATCACCTGCTACTGTTTGTCAGTCACTACGTACGCCCAACAAGCAGCCGCTGACTACTTCGATACCGGCGTTACCAAGAGTAAGTCAGGCGATTTCACGGGTGCCCTGCAGGCATTTAGCATGGCGATTACCATGAACCCGGAAAACGGCCCCAGCTATTACAACCGGGGCCTGGCCAAAGCAAATCTACGCGATCACCGGGGAGCCATCCTGGACTACGATCGGGCCGTAGAAATCAACTCGAAAGACGAACTGGCCTATCTCAGCCGGGGTATCAGCAAAAGCCGCCAGGACGATCATCGGAGTGCGCTGCTCGATTTCAGCCGGGCTATCGAACTCAACCCGGCCGACGCGCTGGCTTATTACAGCCGGGGAGTCAGCCGGACGCGGCTGGGACAGGACCGGCTTGCCCTGGTTGACTTTTCCAAAGCCATCGAACTCGAACCAGCCAACGCGCAATACCACTACGTTCGGGGAATCGGCCGGCAACGGGTCAATGATTTCGCCGGTAGCCTGGTCGATTTCGACAAAGTAGTTGAAGCAACCCCCAAGCGAGCGCAGGCATTTGCTGGTCGCGGCTACACCCGGATCGAGCTACAGGATTACACGGGCGCGCTGGCCGATCTCAATAAAGCCATCGAGCTAAATCCTCAGGATGGTGAGTCGTTTTACTACCGTGGCTTTGCCAAGAGCCGACTAGAAGACTACAAAGGCGCTATTCCTGATTACGATCAGGCAATTGGCTTACATCCGATCAACTACAATGCTTACTATGGCCGGGGGTTTTGCCGCAGCAAATTGGGCGATCAGAAAGGCGCTACGCTGGATTTCACGCAGGCTATCGATATCAGTAACGGTAGTACAGACCCTAAAACGCTGACTTACATGGGTCGCATGACACGGGCTATTCTCGATCAGCTGCGGAATGGCGTGGCCAACAATCTTCGGATCAATACCCTGTCGTCGGACCGGTCAGAAGCGTATCTGGGCCGGGGAATCAGCAAAAACCGGCAGGGCGACAGCCGGGGCGCACTGATCGATCTGAATCGATCCATTGAACTGAACCCGACGTACACCGAAGCTTATTTCACGCGGGCCCTGATCCGGTCGGTACAGGGCGATCAGCGGGCCGCTCTGACTGATTGCAACAATACCATCCGGCTGAATCCACGGTATGCCGAAGCCTATTACGTACGGGGGCTTATCAGCTATAGCTTGGGCGACGATAACGCCGGTTGCCTCGACTTATCGAAAGCTGGTGAGCTGGGCTACACCCCCGCTTACAAAATCATCAGCGAATACTGTAACTAGATTTCCTGATACGATTTTTATCAGACAGGATTACAGGATTGACAGGATTTTAACTAGTTGATGAAATCCTGTCAATCCTGTAATCCTGTCAAAACATTTTTTATTCGAAGCGCAGGTGCTTCACTGAATCGCCCGACGATTCGAGTTCGAGTAGTGCATCGATACCGATTTCGAGGTGTTTGCTGACAAACTGCCCCGTTACGCGCTTATCGCTTTCTTCGGTTTTTACCCCTTCCGGCACCATTGGATTGTCAGACACCAGCAGCAGCGCCCCATGTGGAATCGAGTTGGCAAACCCGACCGTGAAAATCGTGGCCGTTTCCATATCGATCGCCATCGCCCGGATTTCGCGCAGATAATCCTTGAACACCTCGTCGTGTTCCCAGATGCGTCGGTTCGTCGTGTAGACCGTACCCGTCCAGTAATCAAGTTCGTACCGCTTTATCGTTGACGAAACGGCCCGTTGCAGGCGGAACGAGGGCAGCGCCGGAATCTCGGGGCGCATATAGTCGTTGCTCGTACCATCGCCCCGGATAGCCGCGATGGGCAGGATCAGGTCACCGAGCTGCGTCTTTTTTAGACCGCCACACTTCCCCAGAAACAGCACCGCTTTGGGACTGATCGCCGACAACAGGTCCATCACCGTCGCGGCCATGGGGCTACCCATACCGAAGTTGATGATTGTGATGTTGTTGGCCGTTGCAGTCTGCATGGCCCGGCCTCTCCCCAATACTTCTACCCCAAACTTGTCGGCAAACAGATCGACGTAGTTGATAAAATTTGTAAGCAGAATATATTCGCCAAACTGCTCTGGGGACGTCCCGGTATAACGTGGCAGCCAGTTGGCTACTATTTCTTCTTTTGTTTTCATAAGTAGTGTAAAGAGCGAAAGAGTGAAAGAACGAAAGAGTGATGGCGGAGCAAAAAAGTTGATCGCTTATCAGTCGCTCTTTCACTCATTCGCTCTTTCAGTCTTTATATTCGTGTATGGTTACGTTAAATCTGCCAACCTTCGAGTACAAAACTAAGCAAGTCGACGGTAAGGGGTATATTTTCGATTTGTTACGGCGCAAGTACGTTCGGCTTTCGCCCGAGGAGTGGGTCCGGCAGCACATCGTCAACCTGCTGCTGACGCATTACGCCTATCCCAAAGCCCTGATCCGGTCGGAGGGTGGGCTCGTGCTGAATCAAACCCAGAAACGTACGGATGTGATGGTGTTCGACCGGCAGGGACAACCCTTCCTGATTGTGGAGTGCAAAGCCCCGCACGTGGCCCTGAGCCAGGCCGTTTTCGACCAGATTGCCCGGTACAATCACGTTCACCGGGCTCCGTACGTGGTAGTGTCCAACGGCCTGACGCACTATTGCTGCGGGATCGACCACGACACGGCGCAGGTGCGGTTTCTCGACGATTTTCCGGCTTACGAATCGATTACGGGATAGCACTGGTCTTTATTAAAAACGAAAAAGCAGCAAACATAGCTGTCTGCTGCTCCCGCGTGCTTGTGTAAGGCTGTCCAAACCGGGCTGACTGCGCATTCAGCGGGTTGGTTCCTTAACCGGTGCCGGTCCTACTGCTCGGTGTGATTACCGTACATCCGCTCTTTGTAGGTGGCTTTGATGATTTCGGTGCGACGCTTTACCGATGGTTTCTGGAAAGCCGTCCGCGACCGCAGCTGCCGCAACACGCCCGTTTTCTCGAATTTCTTCTTGAAACGCTTCAGGGCTTTGTCGATTGACTCGTTGTCTTTGACGTTAATGATAAGCATTGTTGTAAAAAGTCTGTTTTAGCTAAAACCGGACGGCAAAGGTAATAGATTTGCGGGCATGAAGCAAGCCATTATCGACTTAGGAACCAATACGTTTCATTTATTGATCGCGGATCGGCAGAATGGGCTCACAGAAACCCTATTCCGGGAGAGCCGACCCGCCCGTATTGGCCAGGCTGGCATCAATCAGGGCCTTATCACGGAAGAAGGCATTGGTCGGGCACTCGACGTGTTGACGTACTTCCGCCGGAAACTCGATGAGTTTGGCGTCAGCGACGATCACGTACTGGCTACAGGCACCAGTGCCATTCGGGTGGCCCGTAACCAGGCGGAGTTTATCGAGCGGGTTCACGAGCAGACACGCATACCCATCCGGGTGCTGACGGGCGAGCAGGAAGCTGATTATATCTATCAGGGGGTCCGGGCGGCCGGGGCACTCGATGAGCGAACGGCACTCGTGATCGACATTGGCGGGGGCAGCGTCGAATTTATCCTGGGTACCCAGTCGCGTATCTTCTGGAAGCAGAGTTTCGAGATCGGTGGGCAGCGGCTGCGCGAACGATTTATGAGCAGTGATCCTATCTCGCCCGGCAGTATCCGTCGGCTGACCGATTATTTTCAGGAGCAGCTTTTGCCGCTAGCCAACGCCGTGCATCAGTATCAGCCAACAGTGCTGGTTGGGTCATCAGGCTCGTTCGACACGCTGATTGATATGTATTACATGCACGAAAAAGGCCAGCTGCCCGACCCCGATCAGACAACTTTTCTATTACCCGTCGCGGAATTTTACCGGGTCTATAGCCAGCTCATAACCCGTAATCACGACGAACGCATGCAGCTACCGGGTATGATCGAACTACGGGTCGATATGATTGTCGTCGCCGTTTGCCTGATTGATTATGTGCTCAAACAATACGGTATCAGCCAGATTCGCACCTCGACCTATTCGTTAAAAGAAGGTATTCTGAGCAGCCTTGATTAACCCCGTCATGACTGAGCACCACCTGACCGTACCCCGTACCGCCCGCTATTACACGCTCGGCACGTTCTCTGAACATACCCGGAATGTCTGGTTCTGTCTGCACGGCTTCGGGCAGCTGGCATCGTATTTCAGCCGCAAATTTACGGGGCTTGTGGATGAGCATACCATCGTGGTAGTGCCCGAAGGTTTATCCCGACTCTACCTCGACAACACCTACACCCGCATCGGCGCGTCGTGGCTGACACGCGAAGACCGCGACGCTGAAATTGCCGACTTCACGAATTACCTCAATACGCTTTACGATCAACTTCTTCTCCCTCCCTTATCGCCCCCGCTGCACGTAACAGTGCTGGGCTTTTCGCAGGGTGCCGCAGCGGCCTGCCGATGGATCGACAATGGGCACATCCGCGTCGACCGGCTGATTCTTTGGGCGGGCTTCTTTCCCAACGGCCTTGTCGACATCATCGACCCCTCCCGACTTGCGGACCTGGAGACGCATTATATCTATGGTTTGCAGGACGAACTTATTCAGCGGTTGCCCGACGCCGACACTTACGTCGACCGCCTGAAGGCCGATGTTCCCAACCTGTTCGTTACAACCTACGACGGTGGACACCGCGTCGAACCAGCCGTTCTCAACACAATACTTGCCTAGTACATCGATATGAAAAAGGCCAGCACCGACGAATTAGTACTGGCCTTTTTTACGTATCAGGCATTCGCCTTTACTGCCGAATCAGCTTGACTGTCTGGTGCTGATTGACCGTATTAACTTTGAGAATGGTGATCGCCTGACGAGTCGGGACCGGGATGACCACCCGCTCATCAGCCCCTACCCATACCAGCCGCTGCTGGTACAGCCGGTTGCCCGCCACATCCGTCAGGATCAGCTCCACTGACTGCCCTTCCACCCCACGGACAGCTATCTCGACCGACTCTCCGACCACCGGGTTACCCAGCACAACAACAGCTAACCGACTATCGGCTTCAGCCACGGCCTGACGGCCGTTCGGACTCGTGGCACAAGCTGCCAGCCACTCGAAGCGATAACTAACGGGGGTGCTGCCCTGGGTAGCCTGCAAGGTGATCGCCGGATTGTCAGTATACAAGCGTAGCGAGTACGGGCCCGGTGCGGTGGTCATGGCTAGTTCGTTGGTAATGCCGAAACTCACTGGTGTCCCCGTCAGGCCGGTATAAACCGGCGAGAAGCTCAGCCGTCGTTCGCCCGCGCTCAGCGTTTCGCAGCGCACACCCGTTACCCCGGCAATCGAGAACACGCCCGGTGTGGGGGTGGTCGCAGCGGGCTGAACCGTCAGTACGAAGCTGGTGCTGGTCGACAAACCGCCCGGATCAGTAGCCGTCACCTGAACGGTCGATGTGCCTGCCTGGACGGGTGTCCCCGTAATGGCGTTCTGAGCCGCCGAGAAGTTAAGGCCAGCCGGTAAGCCACTGACACGAAGCTGGAGTTGGTCGTTGTCTGGATCAACGAACGTACCCGCCGGAATGAAGAGTGTAAAGCCCTGGCCGACCTGTGCCGTCTGATTTGCCAGTCCAGTTCCTACCGTCGGCGGGCGATTACCCGTCGGTGGCGTCGTCGGACTCGTGGCACAAGCCGCCAGCCAGTTGTAGCGGTAGCTTACGGGTGTACCGTCCTGCGTGGCCTGCAAGGTGATGACCGCATTGTCGGTGTACAGCCGCAGCGAGTACGGGCCCGGTGCGGTGGTCATGGCCAGTTCGTTGGTAATGCCGAAACTCACTGGTGTCCCCGTCAGGCCGGTATAAACCGGCGAGAAGCTCAGCCGTCGTTCGCCTACGCTCAGCGTTTCGCAGCGTACACCCGTTACCCCGGCAATCGAGAATACACCCGGCGTGGGGGTGGTCGGTGCCGGATCAACACGGAGGATAACGCTACCCACGACCTGTAAACCACCCGGATCCAGTGCCGTCACCTGCACCGTCGACGAACCCGCCTGTGTGGGGCTGCCGGAGATTCGGCTACCACTTAGTTGCAGGCCGGCCGGTAGTCCGGTTGCTATAAACGTCAATGCCTGCCCGTCTGGATCGGAGAAATAATTCGTTAGATCGAGCTGGTAGGGCTGTCCCACGACCAATACCTGATTGGGGATAGGCTGTGCCACGGGGGGGCGGTTCGGAGCCGGTTGTGTACCGTTACAGGCAGCCAGCCAGTTGTAGCGGTAACTAACCTGTGCGTTGGCCTGCGTAGCCGCCAGCGTGATCGTCGCGTTGTCGATGTAGAGACGCAGTGTATACGGCCCGGGGGCAGTGGTAGCGGCCAGTTCGTTGGTCACACCAAAGCTTACGGCTGCGCCACTCAAACCACTGTATTGCGGAGTCAGGCTGATCTCGTACTGCCCCCGACCGGCGTCGAGCAGTTGGCAACGAATCAGGTCAACACTGCTGATGGCAAAGCCACCGGGGCGAATCTGTAGGGCCAGCAACGGCGCGGCCGGGCTGGTGCAGGTACCCACCGTACAGGTAGCCGTCAGCGCGTAGTTGCCGACCTGAGTGATCGTGTAGACCGAGCCATTGGCCGTACCGGCACCGCCGGTAGCTATCCAGGTGAGGGTGCCGTTGCAGCCACTGGCCGTCACGCTGATGGGCGCATTCTCGGTACTGAGCGCTGAGGCAGTCAGCGTGGGCGCTGCGACGGTCGTGTTGACCTCGACCGTGGTCTGAGCCGTCGCCGAACAGCCATTGGCACTGGTCACCGTCACGCTATAGATCCCGTCCGTCGTCACCGTGGCCAAGTTACTAGTACCCGATTGAGTTGCACCAGGGCTAAAACGGTATGTACCGGCACCGCCAGCCGTCAGGGTAACCGTCGTTTTGGCGCAGGTCAGCGGACCGTCGTTGGTCAGACTGGCCTGCGGATTGTCCAGATCGCTGCCAACTGTTGTTTGATTGGTGGCCGAGCAGCCATTGCTGTCGGTGACGGTTACGCTGTAGGGACCACTCATGCTAACCGTAGCCAGGTTGCTATTGCCAACCTGACTGGCCCCGCTGCTGAATCGGTAGCTGGTGCCCGGAACGCCGGCCGCACCACCCGCCGTTAGCGTAACGGTCGGCTTTGCACAACTCAGCGGACCGTCATTGCTCATCGTGGCGACGGGCAGCGCATTGACAGTAAACGGTATTGCGGCCCGTGGACTTTCGCAGCCGTTGACGCTCTGACTGACATAGTAGATACTCTGCCCAACGGCACTGGTCGGCGGAACGGGCGCGCTAGCGGATGCCATACCAGTCGTCGCAGCTGTGTACCAGTTTAGGGATGCTCCCGAAGAAGCCGTAACACCAGTAGCCAGCGAAATGGGTGTCGTGTTCTGGCAAACAGTAACCGGCGTTGTTGCCGGCGCATTAGGCAACGGCCTAACGACCACGCTGATCACAGCCCGTACACTTTCACAGCCGTTGAGGATCTGGCTCACGTAATAGTTGGTCGTACTGCTGGTGGTGACCACCGGCGTAGGCGCGTCGCTGGTCGGTGTTCCACCCGTGGCGTTGGTGCCATACCAGTTGAGGCTGGCCCCGGAAATGCCGGTCGCCGTCAACGGGCTGGGGGAGCTATTCTGATAGTATATAATTGGACTGGACACCGTTGGTGCCGGGGGTATCGCATTAACAGTGAACGTAACGCTGCCCGACGTAGTCCCCGCCCCGCTTATATACACGGAGTACTGGCCTGTTACCCGATCGGCTGGCACAGTAGCCGTAATCGCACCACTGCCCTGACTGGACACCAGCGTAGCCAGCAATAGATTCGTGGTCGAAGGTCCGTTGAGGTAGAGTTGTAGCGGGGTACCCGGCGACGAATTTGTGTAAACAGTACTGATCGTTGCTCCCGCACACACCGCTGACGGCGTTACCGAGCCGATCGACAGCGAACTCCCGGTCGAGAACGTCTGCGTGAGGCCGTAGCGGGTACCGGCCTGGTTGATGGCGTAAGCCCGTACGGAGTAAGTCGTTGACGGCGTCAGGTTCGGTACGGCCTGCGCAAAGCTTCCCGTTCCCGCCCCGATGATTACTTTCGTATCGCTGGTCGTGGGGGTACCAGTACCAACCACGTAGACAACGCCCCGTTCACTGACCGTACCCGCACCGGCGTCGCTGACGTTCCCGCCCAATATAGCACCGCTGTTATTGACCGCCGTAGGCGTTGCTGTCGTTACGGTCGCCGGAACAACGACGGTAAACGAATTGACCAGGCTGTAGGCACTGGCGGTCTGTCCACTGAGTTGGGCGCGAGCCTGCACCGTATGCGCCCCCTGACTCAACTCCGTCGGTTGCGCCAGTGTCCAGTTGCCCAACGCGTTAGCCGCCGTACTGATGCCACCGTTGAGGTTGCCGTCGACAACCACCGTTACGCTGGACAGCGCCGTGGCCGTACCGGTATAGGTCGGCCTGGTCGACGTGATCAGACTACCGTCGGCCGGCGTCACCACAACGGGGCTTGCCGTAACGGGGCGTGTGTAGGTGACGCCGAACGGCGAGGCAGCCGTGTTGCCATTGTTGGCCTGATCCTGGGCCACGTTAGCCGCCACCTCGACGGTGATTAGCCCGTTGGCCGATGGTGTTACGTCGAACGTATAGCTCGTACCGCTACCGGCAAAATTAGCAACGGCTCCACCCGACACGGTCATATCCGTATCGACAAAGCCCGTCACTGGCTCCGAGAAGGTCACCGTGAAGGGAATCGGCGACGTACTGGTATTGCCTCCGGTAGCCCCAGCGGTGGATGTGATCACCACGGTGGGTGCTACCGTGTCGACGGTGAAGGTATTGGTATTGCTGCTGCCGCTCACCGCCTGACCACTAAGCTGGGCTGTCGCCCGCACCTGGTGGTTACCCTGGGTCAGAGCCGTTTGCTGCGCTAAGCTCCAGGTTCCCCCGCCAGTAGCGGTGGTGGTGCCGATGCTGTTGTCATCGACGTAGACAGTTACCGTGCTGGTAGCAGCAGCCGTGCCGGTGTAGGTGGGCGTGGTGGTGTTAATCAGTGCCCCGTTGGCCGGCGTGGTCACGATTGGTGCCGCTGTCTGGGGCTGGGGCGCAATAGTCAGGCTATAATCGCGGAAGCCGCTGTAAGGACCCGGTGCGGCTGATGCGTCGGTGGCCGTGATGCGGAAGTTGAACGTACCGCTGACCATGGGCGTACCCGAAATCGTGTTACCGCTCAGGCTCATACCTGAGGGCAGCGCCCCGCTGGTGATGGCGTAGGTGTAGGAACCCGAACCGCCCGAGGCCGTAAACGCCACGCTGTAGGCTGTCCCCTGGGTGCCAGCGGGTAGCGAAACCGGTGCTATCGTGATGGTGGGGGCCTGAAACTGCACACTGACTGCGTTGCTGACCGCGTTACCGGTATTGTTAGCATCGTTGGCCACATTCGCAGCCAGGCTTACCGTCACCGTGCCGACTCCGGCGGGTATCACCGTAAAGGTGTACGGACCACTGCCCGAGCCGCTGAAGGTGCCGTTGGCTACCGTACCGCCCGACACCGTTACGTCCGACGCGGTAAAGGTGGTGCCCACGCTCTGCGAGAAGGTCACCGCGAAGGGAATGGGCGAGGTGCTGGTCGGACTAGCCGAGATGGTACTCACCGTGGCCGTGAGGGCCGCTGCGGGCTGGGTGATGGTGAAGGTGCGCGAGATCGTGCAGCCGTTGGCATCGGTCGCCGTCACAGTATAGCTCCCCGCGCTCAGGTTAGCGGCCGTGGCCGTGGTGCTTACGTTGGGACTCCACGAGTATGTATAGCTGGGGGTGCCGCCACTCACGGTGATGGTGGCCGAGCCGTTGTTGCCGCCATTCATAGTCACATCGGTTTGCGCGGTACTGGCCGCGATCGCCAAGGGCTGGGTGACCATAATGTTGTTGACGGCACCCGTCGCGCCGGTTGCGTCGGTAATGGTGACGGAGTAAGAGCCCGCGGTCAGGCCGGTGCGGTCTTCGGTGGTGGCCCCGGTGTTCCAGGCAAAGGTGTAGGGAGCTACGCCACCCCGGGGCGTCAGGTTGATGGTGCCGTTGCTGCCGCCGAAGCAGGATACGTTCGTCACCACCGTCGTGCCACCCACGGGGGCCGGCGTCGTGAAAGTTACGTTAACGCCGTAGCTGGTACCCACGCTGTTGGTGGCGTATGCGCGCGCCGTGTAGGCGGTACTAGGTAGCAGGCTCGTCAGGTTTGTCGTGAACGTGGCGGGAAAGCTGCCGGGCGAATTGGTACCCACCTGCATTACGGTGTTAGCCGTAGTGGGCGTGCCCGTGCCTTGCACGTACACAAGGCCGTAGCTGCTCAGAGCCGCGCCACCATCAGCGTTCACGGTACTAGCCACCGTGGCCCTGGTGGTCGTCAGGTTAGAAACCATGCCCGTCGTTACCGAGGGAACCACCACTTGGGTACCGGTGATGTTGATGCGATCAAAAGCCAGCTCTTCCTGGCCATCGCTATTGATGAGAATCTGAAAATCGACGGATGCGCCGGTGACGGCGGGGGGCAGGGCCAGGTCCACATTTTGCAAAGTCGAGTTCAGTATTACCCCATCGGCCACGCCGTCGAGGTTGGTGTCGCGCTGGAGTTCGCCAGACGTAGCCGTAGTAGGGCCGTTACCATAAAAGGCGCCAAACAGCACCCACGCCCCGCCATTGATGCGGTAGTAGAACTTCGCAAAGTCGTCGATTTCCCACTGGGCGCTTTGCCCGGTGCCCAGCCGGATATTGACATGCAGGTTGTTGTAGCTGGCGGCATTCACCGGAGCTAGTGTCATCGTGCCGATGTCAACCGGATTGGGGTTGGCCCCGTTCGAGGTACCCTCCGAATACCAGTAATAGGCGTTACTAATGTTGCCGAATGTGACTGGCGTACAGGGGTACGGGTTGAGATTGGTACGCAGAAAGCCCAGACAGGGATTACTGGTCGACCACGTATCGGTAGCGTAACGCAGCCCTTCGCCGTTGGTTTCGAAGTCTTCGAGGTAGGGCAGTGCAGCCGGCGCGTTCAGCTGCGCGGTCACGATGATGTTGCGCGAAACCGTGTTGGACGCCGTGCTGCCGTCGGTGAGGCTGAAGTTGGCCACACGCAGACCGCCAATGGCCGTCACCGTTTCAATGTTCTGGTACCGCACCGAGCGCAGTGCCGCCTGATAGGTTGCCAGCGTTGCCGTGCCCGACAGGGTTAGTACCCCGGAACTGGTGTTGTATGACCCCGAGATGCCGTTCTGGTTGATAAACAAGAGCTGGTCCTGCGCCGAAACGAAGCCCGTGGTCAGGCTTACCGAGCCGCCGGTCAGGGCCGGGCTGTCGGCGTCGCTGACCGTCAGCGTGCTGGTAATCTGCCTGGCCGCGTCGCCCTCGTTGTAGTTGATGTTGGTGCTTTCGATGTTGGCCAGCACCGGAGCGGCCGTGGTGGCCTGGGTCGCCAGCACGCGGATATTGTCGAACGCCAGCTCTTCCGAGCCGCCGTTGGCATCCACTTCTACCATCACATCCAGCGCGGAGCCGGTCCCGGAAACGGTGAAGGTGAAGTCCTGAAAAGGAACGCCCAAAACCGGTGCTGAAAGGTTATCGGAGGAGCTGCCGTTGAGGTTCGTATCCTGCCGGAGCTGGCCCGTAGTGCTGTTGCTGGGGTTGGTATTGTCGCCCGTAAACTGCCCGACCAACTGCCAGGCACCGCCGTCCACTCGGGCTTTAACCCGTACGAAGTCGTTGTTTTCCCACTGGTAGATTCCCCCGCCGATTGTCGCCCCGCTGTTCTGTCCGCGTGAGTCGGCAAACAGCACCTTGACCTGAACGTTGCTTTTGCCGGAAATGCTGATGCCGTTCAGTTGAACGTACCCCGCAGGGCGGTCAGGACTCTCGCCCACTTGCCCACGTACGCCTTCGCTCGCCCAGAGCCAGCTGCCGTCCATGCCCGCGATGATGGGGGCAGTAGTGCCACTATGGAAGCCCGTAACCGGCTGTTGCGACCGCACAAAATACTGCGCAGGAACGCCGTTTGGCCGAAGGTCGAAGGTATTGGATGTGAACGTGCTATAGCCGAAGCTATTGGTGCCACTGCCGCTGGGTGGGCTGGCCGACTCAAAGCTTTCCTGGGCAATGGTGTTTTGAGCCTGCGTGGTGGTCAATCCTAACAAACTGCCTAAGAAAAGAAAGAAGGGTACTAGTCGGTTCATAAAAAAGAAGATAAAAGCGTGGGAAAGCAGACTGATAAATTTATGGTACGTGTCAGCGCGACGATGCTGTGGGATAATACCCTGCCTAAACAGTGCCTGATTGCTGGTTAATTCGCTGGTGTCAATCTGGAATAATCATAGTATATTGATCTATCGACTAACGTGTGTATTTGGCAACAAAAATTATCTGTTTAATTTTCAAATTTTACTTTTCATATATCTAAAGTTATCTTACTGACCAAAAAGTATGTGAACAACACAGCTTTGTATGTCGCAGTACTGACTGTGTACAGGCAGACACGCCAACCCTTTAAGTAAGCCGTCATTAGTGGAGGTGCAAAAAGGAACGTATTCACGAGGGTAATGCTAAAAAAGAGGCCGGTTCGAAAGGCGTCAATCCCTGCGTACTCCCCAAACCGGGTTATAGAAAAAGGGGGCCTGAATACCTGTGCAAGTTTAGCCCGGGGCAAATAGACCGATGTGCATATTTCACCCAAACAGGTGCACATTTGGTGCAGTTAAGCTAATGAAGTGTAAAAATTCAGGTGAGCCGGTCTTTTTCGTCGGATTGATAAGTCCATCAGGGGCCTGAGCGGAGCGAACCAGGCACCGCTGGTGTTCACAACGAGATGCGTTAATAGGCTCACTCAATTTCAGGGCTGTTTACGGGCATACTCTTCCGGTAGTCGCCAACTCTGCCGATTATGGGTAGGGGCCTGCGGTACGATGTTAGTCAGGGCGAACGTCGTTTTGATTCTCAGCGGCCGTGCTGTCGCGATCATCCGAAGGGCAGAGGTGGCCCCGATCGAAGCCGGTATTCATGTAATCAGCATGCCGGACCTGATACCAACCCGAGAGCAGCGACTGATTCGGAACGAAGTTTCAGCATAACGCGTAGCCGATCCTTTCCAGGCACTGCTCAGGTGCCAGCTGCATCAGTTGGCAACCCCCGGTGTCTGATTGTAAGAAAGTACGTAGGTGCTGCGGTTGATGAGGTAGGCAGACGGACTACTTGTAGCTGTGACGGCTCCATCGGAACTACCAAGTGCCAAGAGTCAACGCCTTATCGCATTCGCCATGAATAAACAGCTTTATCTATGCACTACTACAATTCGTGTATATAAAAGCATGAGCCTTCCTTCTATACCAAATGGGCACAAAAAAACCCCTGACGAAGTTATCAGGGGTTTTTTCGATTGTGGGCCAGCCAGGGCTCGAACCTGGGACTTACTGATTATGAGTCAGGCACTCTAACCAACTGAGTTACAAGCCCGTTGTCGCCTGATTGCTCAGATTCGACAGGGCAAATTTACGCTTTTTTCGTAGCCGATGCCAGTTTAGCACAAAATTTAAGCAACCACTCCCATCCAGTCGGTATCGGGGCGGTATCTTTGCCGTATGGCAGTGGCGAACAAAAAGAAGATTCTCAACGATCCGGTATACGGCTTTATCACCATCCCGACCGAGCTGCTGTTCGACCTGGTCGAGCATCCGTATTTCCAGCGGCTCCGGCGTATCCGGCAGATGGGCCTGGCCGACTATATCTACCCTGGCGCGCTGCATACCCGCTTTCACCACGCGCTGGGGGCCATGCACCTGATGGGTCAGGCAATGCAGACGCTGCAAAGCAAAGGACACCGAATCAGCGATGACGAGTGCGAAGCCGCGCAGATCGCCATTCTGCTGCACGACGTAGGGCACGGGCCGTTTTCGCACGTGCTCGAAGCATCGCTGCTCGATCACGTAAATCACGAGATTGTCTCGCTGCTGCTGATGCAGGATCTGAACCGGCAGTTCGACGGGCGGCTGTCGCTGGCGATTCAGATGTTCGAGGGTACCTACCCGCGTCCGTTTTTCCATCAGCTCGTATCGAGTCAGCTCGACATGGACCGGATGGATTACCTCAACCGCGACGGCTACTATACCGGCGTGGCCGAAGGGGCTATCGGTGCCGAGCGCATCATCAAAATGCTTGATCTGGTCGATGATGAGCTGGTCGTAGAGGCCAAGGGGATTCTGAGCGTCGAAAACTTTCTGAATGCCCGCCGGCTGATGTACTGGCAGGTTTATCTCCACAAAACGTCGATCTGCTGCGAATCGATGCTGGTGCAGATCCTGCGCCGGGCCCGCTTTCTGATCCGGCAGGGCGCTGACCTATCTACTACCCCCGCCTTTCGTTTATTCCTGGATGAAAGCGTGTCGCTGGAGCAGTTCAGCCGGGAGCCGCGTTACCTGCGGGCTTTCACTCAACTCGACGACTACGACGTCTGGTCATGCGTAAAACAGTGGACACAGCACGACGATTTCGTGCTGTCGACAATCTGCCGGATGCTGCTCGACCGTCGCCTGTTCAAGATTATGCTTTCCACCGAACCGTTCTCGGGCGAACTACTGACCGAACTGGAAGGGCAACTGCGCCGGAAAGGGCTATCGGACGAGGCACTGTCGTACTTCCTGATCGAAGGACAGGCTACCAACGCGGCTTATATGCCCACACAGGAGCGAATCAATATTAAACTACGATCCGGAAAAGTAATCGACATTGCCGATGCGTCGGACCTGTCTAATATTCAGGTCCTGACCAACATTGTGCGTCGATATTACGTTTGCTGGGCACGGGATCTGGTGATACAGGAGCCGGTCGGCAGTGCCTGACCAGAATGCGCTGCTGCCCCGGCTGGCCGACGTACGTCATAATCGGTCGGTTACCCAATAAAGTGCAATTTGTTACCTACCTTAGCAGCCGAAATTCCGGCTAGTCCGGGCGCTGGCGCAGGCCATTAAATCACTATGGAGTTTACTGTCAGGCAGATTGCTACGCTGCTGGGTGGCGAGGTTGAAGGCGACGAGACGCTTCCCATCCGAAATATTGCAAAAATAGAAGAAGGAGCCGTGGGCGACATTTCGTTTCTCGCCAACCTGAAATACGAGCCA
Source organism: uncultured Spirosoma sp. (assembly GCA_964581865.1). Classification (GTDB taxonomy): domain Bacteria; phylum Bacteroidota; class Bacteroidia; order Cytophagales; family Spirosomataceae; genus Spirosoma. The sequence continues at coordinate 52,225 of CAZOQC010000013.1, read as the reverse complement.
CACCTGTACACAACGGGTGCGTCAGCGGTTATTGTCAATCGGGATTTTCGACCCCAGAAGCCCGTCACGGCCAGTCTGATCTACGTCGACAATTCGTATTCGGCATTTACCCAGTTGCTGGAGCAGTATCATCAGCAGATCAACTTTGCGCGGTCCGGAGTCGAAGATCCGTCGTTTGTTGGTTCGGGTACTGAAATCGGTGACGGGATTTACCGGGGCGCGTTTTCGTACATCGGCCGGAACTGCCGCTTGGGTCAGAACGTCAAGATTTACCCCCACGCCTACGTTGGAGACAATGTCAGTATTGGCGACAACACCATCATTCACTCCGGCGCCCGTGTGCTCAATAACAGCGTCGTTGGGCGGTACTGCGTTATTCACGGCAATGCGGTTATCGGCGGTGAGGGGTTTGGCTTTGCACCCCAGCCCGACGGAACCTACAAAACGATTCCACAGCTGGGCAACGTAATCCTGGAAGATTACGTAAACGTAGGATCGGGCACAACGATCGACTGCGCAACGATGGGGTCGACGATTATCCGGCAGGGGGCCAAACTTGATAACCTGATCCAGATTGCCCACAACGTCGAAATTGGCCGCAACACGGTCATTGCGGCCCAGTCGGGTATTTCGGGGTCCACGAAAATCGGAGCCAACTGCGTCATCGGGGGGCAGGTCGGTTTTGCCGGTCACCTCAACATCGCCGATGGGACCAAAGTCGGCGCGCAGTCGGGGGTAGGCAAAAACGTGACGGAAGTCAATACGGCCATCAACAGTTCCCCCGCCTTTGGCATGAAAGAAAGCATGCGTTCGCTGGCCGTATTCCGGAAACTTCCGGACCTCGACCGACGACTTACGGATTTGGAAAAGAAAACGAATAAGTAGTGTTCAGTTTGTTGTTTGTTGTTCGTGGTTTGTTGTGGCTCCGGCGGCCGTTCTGACGGGACGTACAACCACAAACGACGAACTACAAACCACAAACTGAAGACTGGACACGAATGAATACAAAACAACAGACTATTCGGAAGGCGGTTTCGGTATCGGGCGTGGGCCTGCATACGGGCGTCATGGCAACGATGACGTTTCTGCCCGCGCCGACCAACCACGGCTATAAATTTCAGCGAATCGATCTGCCGGGGCAACCTGTCGTCGACGCCGATGTAGATAACGTAGTCGATCTGTCGCGCGGTACGACCATCGAGCAAAGTGGAGCCCGGATTCACACCGTCGAGCACACGCTGGCGGCACTTGTCGGCCTGCAACTCGATAATATACTGATTCAGCTCGACGGCCCTGAACCGCCGATCATGGATGGGTCATCGATTCAGTTTATCGACGCCCTGCGCGACGCAGGCATCGAGGAACAGAACGCCCAGCGGAACTACTTCGAGGTCAATGAATACGTTCATTACCGGAATCCCGACAAGGATATCGAAATGGCTGCGCTGCCCCTCAACGACTACCGGCTGACGGTAATGGTTGATTACAACTCGCGGGTCATTCCAAGTCAGCACGCCTATCTGAACGACATCAGTCAGTTTCCCGAGCAGATCGCCAATTGCCGGACATTCGTGTTTCTGCACGAGCTGGAGGCTCTCTACAAACAGAACTTGATCAAAGGGGGCGACCTGACCAACGCCATCGTCATCGTTGACCGGGAGGTCAAAGACGGCGAACTCGACTACCTGGCCGACCTGTTGCACAAACCAAAGGTCAGCGTCAACAAGAACGACGGTATCCTGAACAACCTCGATCTGCACTACCCCAACGAGATGGCCCGCCATAAGCTGCTCGATGTGGTCGGTGATCTGGCCCTGATCGGCCGGCCCATCAAAGCGCAGATTCTGGCCGCCCGGCCCGGCCATGCGGCTAACGTGGCGCTCGCCAAGAAGATCAAGAAGCTAATCCAGAAAAACGCAGCCAATCAGGTTCCGCAGTACGACCCGACCCAGCCTCCCGTTCTCGATATCAATCGGATCTCGCAGATGCTGCCCCACCGGTACCCGTTTCAGATGATCGACAAGATTATCGCGCTGGACGAAAACAGCGTGGTCGGCATCAAAAACGTGACGATGAACGAGCCGTTCTTTCCGGGCCACTTTCCGGGCAACCCGGTGATGCCCGGCGTGATGCAGCTGGAAGCTATGGCGCAGACCGGCGGTATCCTGGTACTTAGCACGGTGCCCGATCCGGAAAACTACTGGCCCTTTCTGGTTGGTATCGAAAACTGCCGGTTCCGTCGCAACGTGCTGCCGGGCGATACCGTTATCTTCCGGTGTGAGTTTACCAGCCCGATGAAGCGGGGAATTGTAAAAATGCAGGGACGCGGTTACGTAGCCAATCAGCTGGTTTGCGAAGCCGATATGATTGCCAGTCTGGTCAAGAAAAAGTAGTCTATAGTTCGTGGTTTGTAGTTTGTGGTTTGTAGTTCCTCCGGCAGTAGCAACGCACGGCCTTAACCACAAACCACCAACCACAAACTACAAACGCTTCGAACAACAATGATTCAACCATTAGCATACATTCACCCGGAAGCCCGAATCGCGCAGAACGTGGTGATCGAACCGTTCGCCATTATTCATAAAGACGTTGACATCGCTGAGGGTACCTGGATTGGGTCGCATGCGGTAATCAACGAGGGGGCCCGGATTGGCCGTAACTGCAAGATTTACCCCGGTGCTGTCATCTCGTCAACCCCGCAGGATCTGAAGTTCAAAAACGAGTACACGCTGACGTTCATTGGCGACAATACCACGATCCGGGAGTACGCGACAATCAGCCGGGGAACCGAAGAGCACTGGAAAACAGAGATCGGCACCAACTGTCTCATCATGGCGTACGCACACATCGCCCACGACTGCCGGATTGGCCATAACTGTTTGGTTATCAACAACGTGCAGATGGCCGGACACGTACACATGGGCGACTGGGCCATTATTGGCGGGTCGAGTTCGGTGCATCAGTGGGTGAAGATTGGCGCGCATGCCATCGTTTCGGGTGGATCGCTGGTTCGGAAAGACGTACCACCGTTTACCAAAGCGGCTCGTGAACCTCTCTCCTACACGGGTATCAATTCGGTCGGCCTGCGCCGACGCGGGTTCGACAACGATCAGATCAATCAGGTTCAGGAAATCTACCGGTACATCTATTTGCGCGGTCTTAACAACGCGGACGCGCTGACGCAGATTGAACTTGAACTGCCCCCCTCCGACGAGCGCGACGAAATTGTCAATTTCATCCGCAGTTCCGAACGCGGTATTATGAAAGGCCCGGCGTCGGGTGGTGCAGATAGAGAATAAGACCCGTTTACAATGTAGCCCAGACGTCCAGGTCTGGTATCCGTCAGGCTAGCTAGTATCGACGGCAGCTTTTTTAGCCGCTGTCGCGGCTACCAGACGTGGACGTCTGGGCTACGGAATCACATGCAGATCAAAGCTGAGCAACTAGGGAAAAAGTACCGCCGGGAGTGGATCGTCCGGCGCGTCGACCTGACGCTTACAGCCGGAACGAGTTACACGTTTGTTGGCCCCAATGGCAGTGGCAAATCGACGCTGCTCCAGTTGCTGGCCGGGAATCTGCCGACGACCGAGGGAACGCTATCGTATTCGCTAAATGGTCGCGTGCTGGACGCCGACAACTGGTTTCGGCAGATTAGTCTGGCCGCGCCTTACCTCGAACTGGTGGAAGAACTGACGCTCGACGAACTGCTCGTTTTCCACCAGACATTCAAGCCCTTCAAAGCGGGCCTCACCCCCTCCCTCATTGCCGACCGGCTTTGGCTGACCAACGCCCGGTACAAAGAGATCAAATATTTCTCGTCGGGTATGAAACAGCGCGTGAAGCTGGGGCTGGCCTTCTTCTCCGACGTTCCGGTCGTGATCCTGGATGAGCCAACGGCCAACCTCGACCGGCAGGGAGCTGCCTGGTATCAGGAACAGGTCCGGCTGCTGGGCCCCGACCAATTGCTGCTCATCGGGTCAAACCAGCCGGACGAATACGATTTTTGCCCAAACGTGTTCGACGTGAGTCAGTGGAAGCGCTAGTCTCGCTCACCTTATTTCCGAACCATTACCCCCGACGGTCGTTCTGTTAAGAAAGCAATCGCTCGTTATGGAACATTCACTGGCAGGTAAAACCGCGCTCGTCACCGGAGCCTCATCGGGTATTGGCAAAGCCGTCGCCCTCCTGTACGCCCAGCACGGTGCCAACGTGCTCGTATCCGATCTGGACGCTGAGAAGGGACAGGTTGTAGTTGAACAGATTCGTGGTATGGACGTACAGAGCCAGTTTATTCTGGCCGACGTAGGTGACCCGGCCGATTGCGAACGACTGGTCAACGAAGCCGTCAATCGCTACGGCAAACTCGATATTGCCTGCAATAACGCGGGCATTGGTGGCGAACAGAATAAAGTCGGCGACTACAGCCTGGAAAGCTGGCAGAATGTAATTGACATCAACCTCAACGGTGTTTTCTACTGCATGAAGTACCAGCTGCTGCAAATGGCAAAGCAGGGCCACGGTGCCATCGTCAATATGGCGTCTATTCTGGGGCAGGTAGGCACGTCGCTGTCACCGGCTTACGTAGCGGCCAAGCACGCCGTTGTGGGCCTGACGAAAGCAGCCGCACTGGAATATGCCGCCAGCAATATCCGCGTCAACGTCGTCGGGCCGGGCTATATCGAAACGCCCCTGATCGCCAAACACCTTTCTGAAGAAGCGACCACCGCGCTAATCGGCCTGCATCCGATCGGCCGACTGGGCAAACCGGAGGAAGTGGCCGAACTGGTTATCTGGCTTTCATCCCCCAAGGCCTCGTTTGTTACCGGTGCTTACTACCCGGTCGATGGTGGGTATCTGGCGCAATAATGGTTCAATGTTTAAGGTCTAATGTTCAAGTTTGCAACCCGGAGGAACCTCAAACGTTAGACCTTAAACGTTAAACTCGCTAGCGCAATGCCTGCCGGATAACGGCTTCGACGGTTAAGCCTGGGTCGGCGCGAAGCGCATCGTCGACGCTTTTTTCAGCGGTAGGCTTGGGAAAGCCCAGTGCCATGAGTGCGGCCAATGACTCTTCGCGAACCGGATTGTTGGTCTGCTGCCGGTAACTCGGCCCGTCGGGAACGACGCCCGATTTTTTCATCTTGTCGCGCAGTTCCAGAATGATGCGCTGCGCCGTCTTGGCACCGATTCCTTTGATCGCCTGCACCGCCCGGACGTTTTCGCCCAGAATAGCCAGCCGCAGGTCGGACGGCTGCATAGCCGACAGCATGCCCAACGCCGTGTTTGGCCCCACACCCGATACACCGATCAAGTCGAGAAACAGTGATTTCTCGTCGGCATTGGCGAATCCGTACAGCAGTTGCGCATCCTCCCGGAACAGGTGATGAATAAACAGTTTGATGCGGTCGCCACCACCGGGCAGTGTCGCGTACGTTTGCAGCGAAATATGAACCCCGTAGCCCACACCATGCACATCGATGATGGCGTAGGTGGGTTCTTTATAGGACAGTTGCCCGTCTAAATAAGCAATCATTCAGTAGTCTATCAGCTTGTTTATTAAGCCATTACAGCTATGTAAAAATACGCAAAAAAGCTCATTTCCGGGCGATTCGGTCGAGTAACCGGGTCATCATTTCCGAGAAATAAGCACCATTGTACGGGCCGAACCAATTCATCTCCCGGACTTCGTACTGCTGCCGATTATAATAGCGGTCAGGCGTAATATAGCCCACATAGCCCCCCTCAAAACTGGTAATCATCAGGTTGACATTATCGCGTTTAGCGACCGGCAGAAGATCAACGGCCAGCTCGCCCGAAAAATCGCAGGGCGTTCCGAGCATAACCGTGTTGCCAACGTGCAGGGCTTTCAAATCCGACGGGTAATCGCCATAGATCGCGTAAAACAGCCACGGGCGCACCCGCCAGTTACCCAGTACACGCGGATTCGGTTCGCGCAAACCCAGCGGCAGCGACAGCATCGCCAGTGTACTATCGGCATGCGTTTTAATGGTGGGCAGCGTCTTTTCAATTCGATTGACCAGAGCACCGGAATACGCCCGAATTTCGGCAGCGTCGTTGGGAGCCTTGACTTCCGGTCCGGTACTGCCCACGGCCCCCGCCAGAAACAAGGCAAAATCAACGTCGCTTTTCTCCAGCCGATCAACCAAGGCACCGGGATAATCACGACTCAGATAGTCGCTGGCCGTATCATCGTACAGCGTTGCGTGCCCCGCGAACGTACAGATCACCGCTGTTTGCCCGGTCTGTTTCTTTACTTTCAGTAAGCGAACAGCCCCATCGAGCGGCCCGGTCGGCCCGGAGTCGGCCATACGGTTGTAAATCAGATCGCTTCCATTGGCCTGCCCGTACCCTAACTCGGCAGGTGCCATGGTTGCCTGCGCTTTTTTGATAGCCAGCAGAATTCCGTTTGTAATCAGCGGTACCACGCGTTCGTCGTACTCACCGGCGATGAGTTGCCCGACCAGTCCCGGAGCCCAGCCGCCCATGCTGTTGTGTGAATGAATAGCGCCCATGTACACGTTCTCCCAGCGCATGCCGACTTCAGGCAATCGCTTTTTCAACGCTTCGACAACGGTGGGCGGGGTGATAAGCAAATCGAGCCCGACGATAGCGACGCGATTACTCCCGTTGTCGAGCATCACCGCCCGGACGTAAATGGAATCATTGACAACGCGCCAGTGCTTTCCCTGCCGGGCACCGTAGCCACCGGTAGCCGTTGTAAAACCAGGAGTGATGTTGACTTTAGCCCAGCCAGCCCGGATCGGGGCTGTCGGTGGCGGTGGCATCGGCAGGGTTGTCAGTCGTTGCCGGGTTTGCCGGTAATAGGCCGTCTGCTGGTAGGGCGTATCATCGACCGGAGCTAGCCCAACGACCGCGATCAGCAATACAAGACATACCAGCCCCGACAGGGCGTACAGCAACACACGAACAACCTTCATACGCAGATAACGGCCCCGCCGACCGAATGGGGACGCAAGCAACGAAAAAAGCGCCGTTTATAAACCAAAAAAGCGCCGGGGAGTCCCCAACGCTTTTCTACAACCTACCGGATATCCGGTCTCCCTATATATTTTCGGTAGTCAGCAACGGTCACGACAGCCATGATCCGGTACTGGTAAACGTTTTCTTAGCCAATAAATGGTCCGGCCAGTGCCAGTACCTGCGCCATCGTCAACGGTTCGTCAAAAGCCGCCCGGAAATTATCGTCCGAGATACCCGTCGTGTTTGGCAGTGTTTTCAGATTCACGCCCCCCTGCGTCAGCGACGAGTTGGTCGACACTGAATCGCTCACCCAGCCTTTCAACCCGGCCAACCGGCGGATTTCCGACGCGTGACGAGCCTCCACCGAGTGGATTTGCAAGGCCGTCTGGAGAATGGCTTTGTCGTTGATCAACGCGCCAGCCTGTCCTTTGTAAGCTGCAACACCCGTGTCTTCCAGAATCCGGGCCGTAGCGACGAACGTCTGATAGCTGGTGAATGTACCGGTTGGGTACTTGAATGTTGGCGAAGCCGGAGCAGCAGTTCCTAACGCACCACGCAACAGAGCAACGTGAGCCGTTTCGTGCTTACTGATCTGCGAAAAGATTGTCCGGTCGCTGGACGGTATAAGCCCCGAAGCAGCCAATCCTTTCAGATAAAAGTCATTTTCCAGGTATTCTAATGTCAGGGCGTATTTGACGACGTCAACAGCCGCTGAAGACTGGGCAAACGCTTCGTTGAGCGAACCCGCTACGATCGTTGGCAAAGCAGCCGCGGCTACCCGCGAACCCATTTTGAACAGATTGCGACGCGAATAGAAGCTCAACCGCTCGTTTGCATCGGCATCAACCTGCTCGATATCCGAAATTAGTTTGATTAAATCCATGCGAATGAGTGATTAAGCAGTTGGGAGGTTTGCACCGCTGATAGGCGTTTTAACGAATTTCTGAGCGGTGGGCAGCACACCCGACGGCTTGGTCGCCGGATCGAGGCCGGTCGACGGCGTAACGATGTCATCGCCAGCAAAGTCAGCCGACTTTGGATTGAGCAAATCGCGGATAGCCGCTGCATGACGCGCTTCGACCGACACGATTTTACCGGCGAGGGCCAGGTAGTTTACATCTTTGATCAGGTTGCCGGCACCGTTGTAAGCAGCCACACCCAGATCTTCAAACGCTTTCGCCGTGTTCAGCACGCTGCTGCGATCGTTGAAATTGATACCCGTAAAGTTGGGAGTCAGCGCACCGATGGCACTTGTTGACAGCGCGGCTTTGAAGAATTCGCGGTGTATGACTTCGTGGTCACGCAGATCCGTCAGAATCTGAGTTTCGGCGGTCGTCATACCGCTGAATGGTGTTGCCACCACCTGTGTGTAGAAAGCGGCTTCGAGCTGTTCCAGGGCATAGGCATAATTAAGAATACCTACGTCGCCCGATCCCAGATCGACAGTTGCCATTACCGTTGTCGGATTCTCTTCGTCCTTACAAGCTGTCAGCAGGGCACCGCCAACTGTCAGTGCGCCAGCAAATCGCAGAAATAATCGGCGACCGACCTGAACCGGCTCAAATTGACCCGGTAGCGAAGGCAGGCCCGACTCGTTCTGTTGTACGTCCATAATCAATGTAGTAAAGTGGCGTTGCTACGTGTTAGTCTCTTCGTCGGTCTATGTACGCACACCAGTTTGATTTAGATTTATAAAAGACAGTTTTTTTTCATTTCAGCTATTCCGTACACATGAATGGCTTTTTTAAACACCTTTGAACTGGTCCCCAAGTCAGCACTATCCGAGCTGCTGTGTGGAAACAATTCATCTTGACTGCCTTTGTTTCACTCTTTTGGCTGTCCAACCAGCGAAGTCAATCTCTGTTATAACTAGTATGACTACCCCCGACCAGAACCGGCAAACCGCCATTGCATTTTACGAGCGCATGTTCAACGAAAGCGAACCCGCCGACGCCATTGCCCGATATACTGGGGACACGTACATACAGCATAATCCCGCCGTAGCTGACGGTAAGGATGGGTTTATTGCTTATTTCGAGCGGATGAATCGCGCCTATCCCGGTAAACGCATGATCGTTCGACGAAGTGTAGCCGAAGGTGATCAGGTCGTGCTGCACTGCCAACAGTTCTGGCCCACTGCCGATGGAACCGGAATGGAAGAATGGGCGGGCATAGATATTTTCCGGTTCGACAGCACTGGGAAAATTGTTGAGCACTGGGACGTGTTACAAGTGGTTCCAGCAGAGTCGGCAAACAACAACACAATGTTCTGATGCGGTTGATTGGCTGTGGACATTTTTGCCTAAGAACGTGTTTTCGTTGGCTAAAGTGATTCCAGCTTACTATTAAAACTAACGTACAGTTCATTTGAACGAGTTTGGAAACAATGCCGGGAGTGAGCCGTTTGGGTTACATACTCAACTGGTCAATACCCATGCTCAAGTCCTATTTCAATGCGTTTCAGATTGGTATCATAGCCGGGATGCGCGCCATGACTGCCCCTGCGCTCGTCAGTGATAAAATTTCGTCGGCCTCTGTTAATCCGATGGGCGACAGCAAGCTGCGTTTTATGCACTCGCCGATCACGGCTAACCTGCTCAAGGTAGCTGCCATTGGTGAACTGATTGGCGATAAACTGCCGTCGGCTCCTTCCCGCATCGGGGCGGCCCAACTACCCGGCCGGATTCTATCGGGGGCGCTGTCGGGCGGTGCGCTGAGCGAAGCCGAAGGCCGGGAATTGCCTTACGGCGCAGTTGCCGGTGCGCTTGGAGCCGCCGTGGGTAGTTATGCGTTCTACTACCTGCGCCACTGGCTAACTACCGAACAGGACATTCCCGATCCGTACGTTGCCCTGGCTGAAGACGCGCTGGCGATTGGCGCTGGCTATCTGATTGTCAGCCAGTCCGATATTCGGGGCGTGATGAGTTAACCAACGCGCTGTATCTGGTCTATCAATCACGGTGGTCGGCAATGCCGACCACCTTTTTTTGGCCCTGTTCCGGTGTGCAGCGACTGGGCAACCGCCAGAAACTGTGAACCGTAAACCATAAACTGTTTCCGACCCCTTATCTTTGCCCTCCAGATTACACGCATCAACGTCTTCCTGATTAATTTGTGAAAAGTGACCGGGAGCAGTCGCTCTTTCGCGCATTCACTCTTTCGCTCTTTACTTCCCTGATGCAGGTTCTTAAGTTTGGCGGTACTTCGGTAGGGTCCGTAGAAAGTATCAAGCAGGTTATCCAGATTATCGACAGCCATCGGCGCGACGACGGTTCGCAACCAGGCGACCTGATTACAGTGGTGTTTTCGGCAATGGGCGGTGTTACCAACCAGCTTATCGAGATTGGCCGGATGGCCACTACTGGCAATACCGACTATATGGAACTGGTCCGGCGCATCGAGGATCGGCATTTCAACGTCATCAAAGCCCTGATTCCGGTTAAGGAACAAAGTAAGGTGTTTGCGCAGGTGCGCGGGGTTATCAACGAACTCGAAGATCTGTTGCGGGGCGTTTCGCTGATCCGCGAACTGTCGCCCCGTACACTCGACCTGATTACCAGCTTCGGCGAACGCCTGTCGACCGCCGTTATCACCGAATGTATCCGCAGCAGGGGTATCTCGGCGCAGTACCTCGACGCCCGCACGATCATCAAAACCGACAATCAGTTCGGGCAGGCCGAAGTCAATTATACGCTGACCAACCAGCTTATTCAGGACCATTACGCCAAAACCGACGCGCTGCAACTGGTAACCGGCTTTATCGGCTCGACCGACAAGAACGAAACCACGACGCTGGGCCGGGGCGGGTCCGACTACACGGCGAGTATTCTGGGCGCGGCCCTCAACGCCAAGGTCATCGACATCTGGACCGACGTCGACGGGATGATGACGGCCGATCCGCGCAAGGTGACCAATGCCTTCAATATCCCGACCATCACGTATGCCGAAGCGATGGAACTCAGCCACTTCGGCGCAAAAGTAATTTACCCACCCAGTCTGCAACCGGCGTTTGCGCGTAACATTCCGGTGCGGGTACTGAATACGTTCAACCCCACCCACGAGGGTACGATCGTTAGCCGGACGGCCGAACGGCGCCAGTACACCATCACGGGTATTTCGAGCATCGACGACATCGCGCTGGTCAACGTACAGGGATCGGGGATGATTGGGGTCGCGGGGGTATCGGCCAAATTGTTTGGCGTACTGGCGGCTCACAAAATCAGCGTGATTTTGATCTCGCAGGCGTCGTCGGAACACTCGATCTGTTTTGCGCTCGACCCGCGTGGAGCGGAGAACGTGAAAGCCATTCTCGACGCGGAGTTTGCCACTGAAATTGCTCACGGCCACATCGACAACATCGCTATCGAGCGCGACCTGTCGGTGATTGCAACCGTGGGCGAGGGCATGCGTAAATCGTCGGGTATCGCGGGTAAGCTGTTTTCGGTATTGGGAAAAAACGGGGTCAACATTGTGGCCGTCGCACAGGGATCGTCGGAGATCAATATCTCGGTGGTTATCAATAAAAACAACCTGTCGAAAGCCCTCAACGCGCTGCACAACATCTTTTTCCAGTCGGAAGCGCGGGTGCTGAACCTGTATCTGGTCGGGACGGGGCTGATCGGCAAGACATTGTTGCAACAGATTGCCAAGCAGGCCAATTACCTGAAGTCGGAAAAGCTGCTGAAGGTGTGCGTCGTCGGCATGACCAACACCCGCAAGATGCTACTCGACCCCAAAGGCATCGCGCTGGACGACTGGGCAGAGCGGCAATTAACGGAAGGTGTCACGACTTCATTGCCCGCCTTTGTCGAGAAAATCAAGGACTACAACCTGCCCAACTCAGTATTTATCGACTGCACGTCGGACAAAGACGTGGTGCAGTTTTACGAGTCGCTGTTAGACGCTAACATCTCGGTTGTAACACCCAACAAAGTCGCCAACTCCGGTTCGTATGCCGAATACCGCCGATTGCAGCGCACGGCCCTGAACCGGGGTGTCAAATTTCTGTACGAAACCAACGTCGGCGCGGGGCTACCGATCATCAACACGGTGCAGGGACTGATGACAGCGGGCGATCAGTTTCTAAAGATCGAAGCGATTCTGTCGGGTACACTCTCGTTTATATTCAACACATTCGGTGCTGATCGCGATGGCGAACCGGCTTCCTTTGCTGACGTGGTGCGCGAAGCCAAAGCCAAGGGTTATACCGAGCCCGACCCACGCGACGACCTGAGCGGGCAGGATGTAGCCCGAAAAATTCTGATTCTGGCCCGCGAAGCCGGTTTCCCGCTCGAACCGTCGGACGTGACGATCAACAACCTACTTCCGCAGTCCTGCCTTGACGCACCTACCGTGCCGGCTTTCTTTGACGAACTGGAGCGCAACAACGACTACTTCGAGAACCTGCTGACGTCGGCCAGAGCGAAGGGTGAAAAGTTGCGGTTCGTTGCCAGTTTCGAGAATGATAAAGCGCTGATCGAACTGCGGTCTGTCGGGCCGGAGCATCCGTTCTACCAGTTGACCGGTGCCGACAATATCGTTTCGTTTACCACCGAACGGTACAAAGATCGCCCGCTCGTGGTGAAAGGCCCCGGCGCGGGTGCCGAAGTAACGGCCTCCGGCGTCTTTGCCGACGTCGTCAGTATCGGTAGCTATCTGGCGTAAGAACTTGTGCCTGGACATGGACGTTGCTAATGAAAATGAGTTTGATTCTAATGAACGAAAACGATACACACCTCAACGAGTACCACCGGCGGCAGAGCGAGCAAATGGTCAGGAAAGTCTCCGAGCAGCCCTTGATGTCATTGCAGGAGTGCATCGAGCAAGCAAAGCGGCTCAGGGACCAGCCCCAACCAACAAAAGTGAAAAAGTTGCGCTAGATCGTGCGTTGAAAATCGGAGAGGAAAAGTTACTCAGACGTTGGGCAACGTCGCGTCAGTTGCTTATTCCAGATGAACCGTTTACTGACGCCTGGCAGGCTCAGGGTGGTGAGGGTGGTGCTGAACATCAGGTATATGTACAGTTAGGTATATAGTACAAGCGCAACAACCTCAACTACCACGGAACCTGGCTGAGTTACCTACATAATCTGCTGTTACACAACTGGCTTTTTCCGGAAACAGCGTATACGTTTCTAGGATTAATGGATGTCGATGACATACTGATGTCGGTTGTCAGTCAGAAAGCGTTGCGAGGTGTTCGAGGGGCAACGCCAGAAGAAGTAGCCGCCTACATGGCACCTTTTGACTTCGCTGCATTACACAACAACGACTACCTGAATGACAATTTTGGTATTATCGTCGGCGATCTGCACCATAGAAATGTTCTGGTAGCTGACGACGGAGAGTTGCTTGTCTTTGATCCAGTCATCTATCTCACATAGAACGTTACGTCCGTACACGAGGCCCCGGCCGGGGATGGGCTGATGGCTGATTTCCGGCAATGAACGGCCAGCCGTCGGCGGTGTACTGAACCCGATCCATGCACATCTTGCGGAGAAACCGATCCGTACCGGGAATAAACCGGTCGTTGACGTCGACGGCGTGGTAGATGATCCAGTCCTGCCCGGCGGCATCGGTAACCAGACAATTCTGACCGGGGGAGTCCCAGGCCGCGCCCGGCTGCAAAATGACGTGGTTGTCGGGGATAGGCTGAAAGTTGGTCAGTGGATTATCGGACCAGTACACGTTGACGGCGTAGCCATTGCTTTCCCACGTATTGTCGCCGGACACCCACATGAAATACCGCTTCGTTTCCGGTTTGTACACGACGAATGCCCCTTCCCGCAACGTCTCGAACTTGACGCCCGGCCGCGTGGTCAGCACCTCAATGGGGTCGCCGATAAACGTGAATCCGTCGTTTGCCAGTTCGTAAGCCCGGATGGGTTCATGCGCCGACCCGTAGTATAGATAATGCCGACCCGTTTGCGGATCGGCGAAAAAGTGGGGATCGATCATCGTATATCCCCCACCCGACTGCGTTGTCAGCGGCTTACCAACGTCGACAAATCGATCGGGCGTTTTCGATTTGGCAAGTGCCAGTTGCATATCGGCTCCGTTGTCGGGTTTGGCGGCATAATAGAGCCGGTATTCGCCATCCACAAACACGACCTGCGGGCACCAGAACTCCTGACAGTTTTTACCCCAGACAGGCGGCTCAGCCAGCGCCCCGACCGGCTCCGACCAGTTGACCAGATCAATCGAATGACTAAGCTGGATACTGCACATCGTGGGCGAAAATTTATCGTGGGTCGCATAGGCGTAATACCCCCCCGATGGCGTGGCGATAACCGACGGATCGGGGAAATCGGTGGGTATTACGGGGTTCTGATAATGGGTTTGTTTCATAGGTGGTACAAGCGTCACCGCTTGCTGCTTAGCCAATACAGGTTTATACCTCGGCAATTTTATTCCGATCATACTAAGCGAATTGCTACCCATGGGGTTTCGCCAACACGCTACTTATCAACGCTGTTTAGTATGAATTCGTGAAATTTACCGACAAAGTCGCCACCGTTACTGGTGCGGATGGGGAGTATTGGTATGGCGATGTTGCGTTCATACAAAGCGCCGAAAGTCGCGTCGATCGCGTATGGCTGGATCGTCTGTAGGCCTATTTACCCCTATCTTGGCCGTCGTTGAGTCTACAAATCGGCTACGCCATGCGCTTCCCTTTCCACCGGTCTGTTTGTTTGTGTTTCTTGCTGTGGAGTGTGTTGTCTAAATCGGCAAAGGCGATTCCGTTCCCAGCCGATACAGTAGCGCCGGATTATTCGCAGGCCGTAGATCGTTGCCTGTTTCACCAATATACAGCGGCCGAATCAGCGTTGCTGGCGATCATTCGGCAATCGAACCACCCCAACCGGACGGTCGCCATAGGGTTACTGGCCGACGAGGTTTATCTGTACCGGGGACAGTATCAGCGATACGTGGCGCTGGCGGATTCATTGGGTGAAAAATTTCTGCACTATGATTTTGCCCGGCAGATGAGTGCGCAACCACCGATGCAGGTTACACTAACAGACAGCCTGGTTCAGCCTTTCCGGCTACAAAAGCACGGTCATGTCGTCGTTACGCTACTTGTCAATGGACGCCCCAAACGGTTTATTGTCGATTCGGGGGCGCAAGGGACAATGCTGTCTACCCGACTGGCGGCCGAGCTGAATCTGCCTAAGCTAACCGATTATAAGCTGGCTAATTCACTGGGGCAATCATTACCATCATCCATTCACGTGCTGGATTCGCTACAGCTTGGCACGTTACACGTAAGTCATCTGCCCGTGATGACGCAGTCGCTACGGGGGTTCGGCGCGGATGGTCTGCTGGGTTGGGATGTGCTGAGGCATCTGGAACTTGTCATCGACTACGCGGCCCGGACGATTACGCTGAGCCAGCCACCTGCGCAATCCCGTTCTACAGTCAGAAACCTGCTCGGCGGCAGTCGTCCGATGGTCGTTGTGCAGAATGGATCAACCAATTATTTGACGCTTTTTCTGGATACGGGTTCCAACGAGCTGATTACGCTAACCCCGGCGGGACAGGCCAAGCTGACCGACGGACGACCGGGTCATTTGCTGGGCTTTCAACTGGGGGTTGGCGGACGCGTACGAATCCGTCGGCAACGGGCGGTAAAACAAGTCGCCATTCAAGCCAATGAATACACTCGTACCATACGAAAACTATCGATTGAGCAACCAACCGAACAGATCGAGGGCGTGCTAATCGACGGAGTTATTGGCAGCGGCTTTTTCCGGAGCGGACGGCTTCTCCTCGACCCGATGAACGCCTATTATGAATACCGCCAGCCCAGGTGAGTTACAGACAAGCTCTGACTGTTTCAACCACGTATACCAGTCATTCGCCCCTTCATTCTGCTTGGTTAGCCGCGCAAATCAGTTCACGTTACTGGTAAAATTCGTACATTTTGGGAACGACATACCGTGTGTATGACGTATTGACTAAAAAGTTGGGTTATCCCTGATTCCTTTCTGGACGGCCGGGCTGAGTAGCCCGGTTCGGCCTGTAATTCGCTCAACTGCCTTATGAATTTAATCCGTTCGGCTCTGCGGAAGCCAATCACAATCCTGGTTTTGGTAGCAAGTCTGTTCTTCTTCGGTATCAACGCCGTCAGGAACATCAAGATCGATATTTTCCCTAACCTGAATTTACCGGTCATCTACATTTCCCAGCCATTTGGAGGGTACACGCCCAACCAGATGGAATCGTTTTTCGGCAAGCAGTACATCAACCTGCTGCTGTATGTATCCGGGGTGAAGAGTATCGAAACCAAGAACATTCAGGGGCTGACGCTGATTAAACTGACGTTCTACGAAGGCACCAACATGGCGCAGGCGGCTGCCGAAGTATCGTCGTACTCGATTCGGGCGCAGGCCATCTTTCCGCCCGGTTCGCAGCCGCCCTTCATTTTGCGTTTCGATGCTTCGACATTACCCGTCGGGCAACTGGTATTGAGCAGTCCCAAGCGAACCAACAACGAATTGCAGGATCTGGCCAACGTCTACGTCCGGGCGGGCTTCAGCTCCATTCCGGGGCTGGTGGCTCCGGCCCCCTTCGGCGGCAACTCCCGGACGGTCGTGATCCGGGCCGACCCGGAACTGATGCGGGCGCATAATCTGACGCCCGATCAGCTGGTAGCGGCCTTGCGCATCAACAACCAGGCGACACCCGCCGGTAACGTACGCGTGGGTGATCTCAACTACTTTACGCCCGCCAACACGACGATCAAGAACATCGAGGACTTTGGCAACATTCCGCTCTTTACCGGTGGAGTGCAGAATCTGGCTCTGAAAGATGTCGCCACCATTGAAGACGGGGCCGACATCACACAGGGGTATGTACTGGTCAATGGGAAACGGTCGGTTTACCTGCCTATCACCAAATCAGCCGACGCGTCGACCTGGGAGGTGGTGCAGAATCTGAAAGCGGCCATGCCCCGTTTTCAGGCCCTGCTGCCGGAAGACGTCAAACTGACGTATACCTTCGACCAGTCGGTGTACGTCATCAACTCCGTAGAAAGTCTGCTCACCGAAGGGGCCATCGGCGCTATCCTGACGGGCCTGATGGTCCTGCTCTTTCTGGGTGACGTACGCGGTGCGCTAATCGTGATCATCACCATTCCGACCTGTATTATTTCGGGGGTGCTGTTTCTGTCGCTGTTCGGGCAAACGATCAATATCATGACCCTGTCGGGCCTGTCGCTGGCCATCGGTATTCTGGTCGACGAATCGACGGTAACGATTGAAAATATCCACCAGCACCTGGATATGGGCAAGCCCAAAGCCCTCGCCATCTGGGACGCCTGTAAGGAAATCGCCTTCTCGAAACTGCTGATTCTGCTGTGTATCCTGGCCGTGTTTGCCCCCGCCTTTACCATGTCGGGCATTCCGGGTGCGCTGTTTCTGCCGCTGGCGCTGGCTATCGGCTTCTCGATGATTACGTCGTACGTGATGGCGCAGACGCTGGTTCCGGTGCTGGCCAACTGGATGATGAAGGGGCACGACCACGCATCGAATGGTCACGCACCGGTGTCGACCCTGACCGGAAAACCGATTAACGGCAATGGCTATGCGAATGGTCATATCACCGAAAAAAACGGGATGATGACCATGACGGGGCGCAACACAGACGACGAGATTCTGGATCAGAAACAACGGCTGGCGCACCAGAAAGACTTCGACGGCGATGGTAAAATCGGCTTGTTCGAACGGGTCAGAGCGCGATTTATCCGATCGATCAACCGGTCGCTTCCCTACCGCCGACCCATCGTACTGGTATACGTGGTGGGGGCGCTGGCACTGGCAGGGCTGCTGATTTCGCTAATCGGGCGCGACGTACTGCCGAAGGGTAATGCCGGGCAGTTTCAGGTTCGGCTGCGCTCGGCAGACGGAACCCGGCTAGAAAAAACCGAAACGACCATGCTCAAAGCCCTCGATGTGCTGAACGGTATCGTCGGGAAAGAAAACATCGATATTACGTCGGCAATGGTCGGGATGCACGGGGCGCAGTTCTCGACCAGCCCGATCTACCTGTTCATGGCCGGGCCGCAGGAGGGCGTCTTGCAGGTCAGCCTGAAGGAAGACTACGACGTTGATCTGGATGCGTTGAAAGACGAGTTTCGGGCGAAAATGGCGAAGGTCCTGCCCGACGTGAAGATGTCGTTCGAGCCGATCGAACTAACCGACAAGATTCTGAGTCAGGGATCGCCCACGCCGATTGAAGTGAGGCTGGTGGGCAAAAACAAAAAGCAGAACGAGGAGTACGCCAACAAGGTCATCGCCAAACTAAAGAATATACCGTACCTGCGCGACGTGCAGCTTGGTCAGTCGACCAAATACCCGACTATCGACGTTAACATCGACCGGACACGGGTAGCCCAGTTGGGCACCGACGTATCCGCCATCTCGCGCTCACTGATTGCGTCGACGTCTTCGTCGCGCTACACCGAAAAAAGCGTCTGGATCGATCCCAAATCAGGGCAGAGTTACAGCGTACAGGTGCAGGTTCCGGAAAATCGGATGAGCAGTATCAATGATTTGAGCGAGATTCCGGTAACACCCAACAGCAACCGCCCGGTCCTGGGTGACGTGGCCACCATTCAAAAAGGCACCACTTACGGCGAAAATGACAACCTGGGCGCGGTACCGATGATGTCGGTCACGGCCAACCTCAACGACATTGATCTGGGAACGGCCGCGCACGACGTACAGAACGCCATCAACTCGCTTGGCGAACTACCCCGCGGCCTGACGGTGAAGCTACAGGGATTGAGCGAAGTACTGATCGACACGCTCAGCAGCCTGCAAACCGGTCTGATCGTTGCCATTGTCGTTATTTTCCTGATGCTGGCGGCCAATTTCCAGTCGTTCAAGGTGTCGCTTGTCGTACTGTGTACGGTACCGGCAGTGCTCGTCGGGTCGCTGGCCCTGCTGATGCTGACGGGTTCGACGCTCAACCTGCAATCGTACATGGGTATGATTATGTCGGTCGGCGTATCGATTTCCAACGCTGTACTGCTGGTGACCAACGCCGAAGAACTTCGCCTGAAAAGCGGCAACGCCCTACAGGCGGCCCGCGAATCGGCTTCAGTGCGACTCCGCCCGATTCTGATGACCAGCGTGGCAATGGTTGTCGGCATGATTCCGATGGCGTCGGGGCTGGGTGAAGGCGGCTCGCAGTCGGCTCCGCTGGGCCGGGCCGTCATTGGTGGCCTGATTGCGTCTACCTTTGCCGCCTTGTTTATCCTGCCGCTGGCGTTTGCCTGGGTACAGGAAAAAACGACGACCGAATCCGTATCGCTCGACCCCGAAGACAAAAACAGTAAGTTTTACATTCCCGCAACGTATGAATCGGCTACCCAAAAAGACATGGTCTAGTCTGCTGGCAGCAGGCAGTTTTATTCTACTTAGTTCGTTATCCGGCTGCCACTCGTCCGCAGGAAAGGAAGAAGAAAAGAAAGCCGACGAAGCCAAAACCGCCGAAGGCCCGGCCGAATCCACGGCAGCAACGGTGGAAACGTTTGCGCTGCAACGCGGCAAACTGTCGTCGGCCCTGCACGTACCGGGTGAGCTGGTCGCCTACCGTGACGTTGACATCTACGCCCGCGTAACGGGCTACATCAAAACGCTGAACGCCGACGTCGGCACGGAGGTCCGGCAGGGGCAATTGCTGGCGCAGGCCGAAGCCCCCGAACTCAATGCACAGCTGGCATCGGCCGAATCGAAGCTAAAAGCGCAGGAAGCGCTGTCTATTGCCAGCCGGGCCAACTATGCGCGGGTAGCCGATGCAGCAAAGAACCTGCCCGGTGCCGTATCGAAAAACGACATCGATCAGGCGATGGCCCGGCAAAACGCAGACATTGCGCAACTGGCAGCCGCCAAATCAGCCTACCGCGAAGTAGCTGATTTACGCCAGTACCTACAAATCCGCGCCCCGTTCGACGGCATCATCAGTGCCCGGAATGCCAGCACTGGGGCTTACATCGGGCCGGCGGGCAAAGGCTCAGAATTTCCGCTGTTCGTGCTAACCGAACAGCGACGGCTGCGTCTGGTGATTTCGGTACCGGAAGCCTACACCGGCTACGTCGATCAGGGCGACCCGATCACGTTCAGCGTCCGCGCGTTTCCTGATCGTACCTTCAATGGACAGGTGAAACGGCAAGCCGGCGCGCTCGACAAGAAGCTTCGGTCCGAACGCGTCGAAGTCGATGTGCAGAACAATGACCGGAAGCTGCTGCCGGGCATGGTTGCCGAGGTAAACGTACCGGTGCCGACGAGCAACAACGCGCTCATCGTACCGAAATCAGCCATCGTCAACGCGTCGACGGGCGTATTTGTAATTCGGGTGAAGGGGCAGAAAGCCGAGTGGGTGCCCATCAAACGCGGACTGGAAGCCGACGAAAAAGTAGAAATTTTCGGCTCACTCACCGAAGGCGACAAGCTCATCACCGACGCCACCGAAGAAATCCGCGACGGCTCACCGGTGAGTGTAAAGTAGAGACGCAAAATATTGCGTCTCAGCACGCGGCAGCAACGCCATCCAAGGGCTGAGACGCAATATTTTGCGTCTCTACTCGCACAAATACCCGAACGTCTGGCGGTTCTTTTTCGTGATGGGGGTTGGGACGCTGGACTGGTAGAGCAGGGCCATCTGCTCACGGGTCGTTAGTTTGTTGTCGGCGTCGTAGGTCAACGTGTAGGTGCTGTTTTCCCGCATGTCGGCCCGAGTGCCGCTGCTGGTCAGGTTGTAGGATTGCAACGACGTCATGGCCAACTGCTGCCAGAATCGTCCCGGTACCGACTCGACGTTCATCGCCAGGGCGGCTACCGTCAGCAGGGGGCGGTAGGCAAACCGGACGTAGGGCGATGGTCTGGTATCGAATGTAAACACTTCTTCCTGCGCCAGCACCAGCCCGTCCCGCAGGGTGAAAACATCACGCTCCGTGGTCAGATTTCCCGACGCGTCGTACGTGAACGAGTAATCGCGCTGGCGGGTCAGGGAGTTGACGGGGAGTACCAGCCGGGTTTCCACAATACGCGTCAGTGTACTCGCAGCGCCGTACTCCAGCGAATACGTTGCCTGTGTCACTCCACCCCGGCTGAACGTGGCACTAACCGGCAACGAACTGACCCCGTAACCCATCGTGATAACATCCTGCCCGTTGGTCAGACGGGTAGGCAGGTTATCACTCAGGTCAACGCCAAACGTCGCGCTCTGGCTGGCGGTTCGGGTCGAGATGGTGCTTACACCCGACGTGCCGTAGGTAAACGACCAGCTGGTTTCGTCGGTCAGTTTGCCGCTGGTTTCCACGAGTTGGTCGGTTACGGTGCTCAACCGGCAGGTATCGGTAGCCGCCGGATCGTCGTGGCGGCAGCCCGAACCGATAAGCATACCCGCAGTGAGCAGGCTAAAACAGCGGAGTAGAATTGTGTGCATAGTTGTTTTGCGTATCAAACAAATATAGGTCCAGCCTGATTGATACCGACCGCTTTACGACGGAATTTTACGGGCTTCCTCTCTCCCGCTATGCATCGCTTTTCCCCTGTGTTTACCCGCTGTATCGGCCTGTTTATTGGCAGCTACTTTTTAGCCACGGGGGCCGGTTGCCGGGGGCAGCCGCAAGCGCCCGTTACCCTTGTCATCAACCCAACACAGACATTCCAGCGGATCGACCACTTTGGCGCGTCCGATGCGTGGTCGTGTCAGTTTGTTGGTCGATGGCCCGACGCCAAACGAAACGCCATCGCTGACCTCCTGTTCAGCCGCGACACACTGACCGATGGGCAACCCATCGGCATCGGCTTGTCGATGTGGCGGTTCAACATCGGGGCCGGTACCGCCGAACAGGGCGACAACAGTGGCATACGCGACGAATGGCGACGCGCGGAGTCGTTTCTCAACCCCGACAGCACCTACGACTGGAACAAACAGGCCGGGCAGCTATGGTTTTTGCAGGCGGCTAAACAACGGGGCGTTGCCAACTTTCTGGCATTTACCAACAGTCCGCCGGTGCAGTACACGATCAACGGCAAAGGCTTCGCCACCAACAAAGTCCCGAATCTGGCCCCCGACCGCTACGATCAGTTCGCCCGCTTTCTGACCGACGTCGCTACAGGTATCGGCACGAAGACCGGCGCTACGGTCAACTACATCAGCCCGGTAAACGAACCGCAGTGGGACTGGAGCGATGGCGGACAGGAAGGCACCCCGTTCTACAACAGTCAGATCGCGGGCATCACCCGGTCGCTCAGCAAGCAACTACAGGCCAGTCGGTTACCAGCCAAAATCAGTATTGCCGAAGCGGGGCAACTCGACTTCTTAGTTGGCGACAATAAGAAGCCGGGACAAGGGCAGCAGATTCAGGCGTTCTTCGACAAGGCTTCGCCCGATTACGTCGGCGACCTGCCTACGCTGGTCCGCGCGGTGTCGGCCCACAGTTATTTCACGACTTCACCCTACGCGAAAGCGGCCGAAACGCGCCAACGGGTGCGTAAAGCATTGGACGGTATTGGCGATCTGGGCTATTGGATGTCGGAATACTGCATTCTGGGCGACAACGACGGGGAAATCAATGGCTCCGGCAAAGGGCTGGACATCGGCCCGGCGGTGTACGTCGCCAGCGTGATTCACAACGATCTGGTCAACGCCAGCGCGTCGGCCTGGCACTGGTGGCTGGCGATCAGCCCGTACGACTACAAAGACGGGTTAATTTACATCGACAAAAACAAAACCGACGGTGCCTATCAGCCCTCGAAAATGCTCTGGGCACTGGGCAATTACAGCCGCTTTATCCGCCCCGGTGCGGTGCGGGTTGGCGTAACGCTGCCGCAAACTACTGTCAACCTGCTGGTTTCGGCGTACCAGAATACGGACCGAAAACTGGTTACCGTCATCATCAATACCGGCAACGATGCCCAGGTGATAACGCCGACACTAGCGTCGGGCCAGCTCACAAACCTGGCCATGTACACGACTTCGGCCACAACGAATCTGGCCCGTTCTGTGATTCCAAAACCAGTCGGCACACTGACTATTCCGGCCCGAAGCATTGTCACGCTGGTGGGGACGCTACCGAATTAAGTTGTAGCTTCGCTGACGGCAAGCGCGGGTATTTTCGGTATAGACTGTACCCTGATTTCGTTTGCAGACCCATTACCTGTGTTAATCGATACCCCACAACAGTTGCTCATCGAACGCATCCGCGACATCGGCCATCCCGAAGCCGTCCGGCGTTTTTTTGGGTTGCTGAAAGAACTGATCGACGTCGTCAACCTGCCCAACGGCGACAGTCGGCTGGCGTTTACCATTCGCAAGGATCAGAAAGCCATCACGGCCAACGTCAACTTTTTCTGGGCGTTGCGGCTGGTCAAACCGCACCGGGGCGAACCCGAATTCTGGCTGACAATCAAGAAATCCGCGCAGGACCAGCTCACTGATTTTCCCGAGATCGACTTCAGCAATGTCAGCGAAAAGTCAGGCTATGTTGCGGCTGTCATTGGTCAGTCGAGCGCGCACCTGCTCTATCAGCCAACCGTGCAGCAGTGCTGGCTCGACTGCCTGCCCGAACTGGTCGAAACGGGCAAGCGCGGCCCCCACTCGGCCCGGCATAATCCCGATGTGTACCGGGCAGCCGAAGACGAAGCCTTCCTAAGCGAACTGATCCGGCTGGCCGATGACCCCACACTGGCCGAACGTCATCTGAACGGACATGTCGTCGAAGAACCCGGTGCCGACTACGAAACGCCCACCCGCAACGTGCCCGACGATCAGCCGCAGAACCTGATTCTGTACGGCCCACCCGGTACGGGCAAAACCCATGCGCTGCAACCCTACCTCCGCGACGGCCGGGCCAGCCTGATTACGTTCCACCCGGCCTATGGGTACGAAGAGTTTGTCGAGGGAATCCGGCCGGAAGTGATGGGCAGTCAGGTCAGCTATAAAGTCAGGAAGGGTATTTTTTACAAAGCCTCGCTGTCGGCGGTGCAATTGGCCGGTTATGCTACACTGGCCGACTGCCTCAACGATTCGCCCGAGAACCGGCAGCGCAAACTGGCGCAGGCACCGGTTCATTTTTTATTGATCGATGAGATCAACCGGGCCAACATCGCCAGTGTGTTCGGTGAACTGATTACGCTGCTCGAAGCCGACAAACGACTGGGAGCGGAGCACGAACTCTCGCTGACGCTCCCCTACTCGCAGGAACGGTTCGGCGTACCGGCCAACCTATACGTGGTTGGTACGATGAACACCACCGACCGGTCCATTGCGCTGCTCGACATTGCGCTGCGTCGACGGTTTTCGTTTCGTGAACTCCGCCCCGACCCATCGGTGCTGCCGGTGGTAGAGGGTGTCGACCTGGCGCAACTGCTGCGAACGATCAACGAACGCATCGAATACCTGCTCGACCGCGACCATCAGCTGGGCCACGCGTACCTGCTCAACGTCTCGACCCACGCCGACCTGTGCACTGCCTTCCGCGACCGGATTATTCCGCTCCTGCAGGAGTACTTTTTTAACGACTGGGACCGGATTCAACTCGTACTGGGCGACAATCGGGGGTGGGGTAAGGAACCCGATCAACGGCTGATCTGGGTACGAAAAAAATTTACCAGCACAGCCACCTCCGCCCTCTTCGGCGACATTCCGGACACGGTTGACGAAGTGATCAGCTACGAAATCAACCCACATCTGCTGGCGAATGAGTATGAACAGGTACCCCCCGCTGCTTTTGTTCGTATCTACCAAAAACCGGTGTAGCCCAGACCTCCAGGTCTGGTGGCCGTCAGGCTAAAAAAGCTGCTGCCCGTAAACGTTAGCCTAACGGCTACCAGACCTGGAGGTCTGGGCTACTCTTATGAAAGCACTCGTTCTGACTGAATACAATCACTTCGAACTACAGGACCTTACCCAGCCGACGCCCAAAGCAAACGAAGTGCTGGTGCGGGTACAGGCCGTTGGCATCTGCGGCTCCGACGTACACGGTATGGATGGCAGCACCGGCCGACGCATCCCGCCAATCGTGATGGGCCACGAAGCATCGGGCATTATTACCGACGTGGGCAGCGACGTCACCGACTGGGCTGTCGGCGACCGGGTTACGTTTGATTCGACGGTCTACGCCCTCGATGACTGGTACAGCCGACGTGGACAGTATAACCTCAGCGACGGCCGCGAAGTCGTGGGCGTATCGACCCCCGATTTCAGGCGGCAGGGCGCGTTTGCGGAGTTTGTAACCGTACCACAGCATATCCTCTACGCCGTTCCCGACAACGTCAGCTTTACGCAGGCGGCCCTGGTAGAACCGGTGGCGGTCGCCCTGCACGCGCTGAGTCTGACGCCCGTTCAGGTCAATGAATCGGCGGTGGTCGTTGGCGCGGGCATGATCGGGCTGTTTGTTATTCAGGCCCTGAAACTGGCGGGCTGCTCCCCTATCATAGCCATCGACCTCGACGACGACCGGCTGGCGCTGGCCCAAACGCTCGGTGCCACCCACACTATCAACGCCCGCTCCGCCGACGTGCCGAAACAGGTGCAGGACCTGACCAGTGGGCGCGGAGCCGACGTATCGTTTGAAGTCGTCGGTGCGGGACCAACCGTTAAAACCGCCATCGACTGCGTACGGAAAGGCGCGACGGTAACGCTGGTGGGCAATCTGGCTCCGACTGTCGAGGTGCCGTTGCAGGCCATCGTAACGCGGCAGCTGCGATTGCAGGGGTCATGCGCCATCAACGGCGAATACGAAGCGGCCCTGTCGCTGATTTCATCGGGCCGGATCAACGTCGAAGCCATCCTCAGTGCCGAAGTCCCGCTGGCCGCCGGTGCCGACTGGTTCAAGCGCCTGTACGCCAAAGAGAAAGGGCTGATAAAAGTGGTATTGAAACCATGATTATCTTTGGTGTTGCCAGTTCAGGGATTCGACACCACCAATGGCAAAAACGTTTTTTGTATCTTGTAAAAAAAAGTATGAACGCTATTAACATTCAGAACCAGCCAGACCGATACGTTATCAGTATCGACAAAAACGCGGTGAGTAGCGATTTCATGATTGATTTGCTGGAACGGCTTCAACTGGAACAACTTGCTCAGAAGATTGACTTCGACGATTCCATCCTAGAGTTGGGAAAAGAAATCAATGCGAATTGGTGGCAACAGAATAAACAGCGTTTTATTGGTGAATGATAGTGAGAAAGATAATTATTGATCACAACATTCTGTTTGCTGCCATTCACACCAAAACATCATTGACCCGTCGCAGAATACTCGATAGCCCATTCAGTTTTTACACGCCAAATTATCTGCTCGTAGAACTCTTTAAACACAGACAACGCATTGTAGAGCGATCAAGAGCAACTGAAGAGGAAGTGCTCAGCTATTTGAATCAGGTTGTTCAGAAAATTCACTTCTTCAATGAAGAGTTGATAAGTCTGGAGAATTTCTTTGAAGCGTATCATCTTTGTAAAGGCGTTGACGAAAACGATACCGCTTACATTGCCTTAACCCTTGAACTAAACGGCGAACTCTGGACACGCGACGACGTATTGAAAGCCGGATTGCGGCAACGCGGCTTCGACCGATTCTTTGATGAACATTGATATGCCCGCTCCGCTTCGTATTGCCATTATCGGCCCCGGTAAAGTAGCCCACCTCCACGCAAAGGGCGTTCTGCAAACACCCGACACCGAACTGGTAGCGGTCTACGGTCGTAACGCCGATAAAGCGTCTGAGTTCGCGCAGGTCTACGGCATTCCCTTTTACACCGACATTGCCGAGATGGTCAGCCGGGCGCAGGTCGATTTGTGTCTGGTCTGTACCCCCCACCCCGCCCACCGCGACCCGACCGTGGCGGCTCTGGATGCAGGCGCGCACGTACTGGTCGAAAAGCCACTGGCGGCATCGGTGGACGACTGCGACGCCATGCTGGAGACTGCCCGGCGCAACGACCGGCACCTGGGTGTTATCAGTCAGCGTCGGTTTTATGCGCCCTGTCAGCGCATCCGGCAGGCGATCGACGCGGGTGAAATTGGCAAACCCGCACTGGGCGTGGTGCAGATGTACGGCTGGCGCGACGAAGCATACTACCGAAGCGATCCTTGGCGGGGGTCCTGGGCCGGTGAAGGGGGGGGTGTGCTGGTCAATCAGGCCCCGCATCAGCTCGACCTGCTACTTTGGTACATGGGTGAGGTCGAGTCGGTCTACGGTATCTGGCAGAACATCAATCACCCGTACATAGAGGTCGACGATACGGCGGTGGCGATTGTGCGTTTCAAAAACGGAACGCTGGGCAACATCATCGTCAGTAACAGTCAACAGCCGGGGCTGTACGGCAAGGTACACGTTCACGGCAACAGCGGGGCATCGATCGGTGTGCAAACCGACGGCGGGGCCATGTTCATCGCCGGACGGTCGAGTATTGCCGAACCGCCCGTAAACGATCTCTGGACCATCCCCGGACAGGAATCTCAGTTGGCCGAATTCATCGCGGAAGACACCGCCTTTTTCAATCAGATCGACGCGACGAGTTATTTCTTCGGCCTGCAAATCGCCGACTTCCGCGACGCCATCCGCGACAACCGCCCCCCACTCGTCACCGGCGAAGATGGTCGCCGGGTCGTCGCTCTGTTCCAGGCGATCTACGAATCGACTCGGACGGGGAAAGTGGTTGACTGATTGAGTGATCGAATGATTGAGTGATTGAGTGAGCGACCATTCGGCACCATCGCTCTTTCACTCATTCACTCTTTCGCTCTTTATACTGATAGCCCCACTCTATACGGCTATAAAAAAAATCGCTTTGACCCGCCCCCTCCGCCCGGCTTAGCTTTGTGCCAGCCAATCCATTTTGATTGGCTGTGTCACATTCATCACCGTACTTGTATGTTTAAAATCGTGACAGGTGGCTTCCTGCTGCTTTCAACGCTGGCGCTGGCTCAGCAAAAACAACTTACCACCAACACGGGCGCACCGGTTGGCGACAATCAGCATTCCAAAACCATCGGTACCGACGGGCAGGTACTACTGGAAGACATTCACCTGATCGAGAAACTGGCGGCTTTCGACCGGGAGCGCATTCCGGAGCGTGTCGTTCATGCGCGGGGCACCGGAGCCTACGGTGAGTTCGTCAGTGCGGCCGATATGTCGGGCCTGACCAAAGCTGCGCTGTTTTCGCAACCCGGCAAAAAGACACCCGTTTTCGTTCGTTTTTCGACGGTCGTACACAGCGTCGGTTCACCCGAAACGCTGCGCGACCCACGTGGATTTGCCACCAAATTTTACACGGAAGAAGGTAATTACGACCTGGTCGGCAACAACCTGCCGGTGTTCTTTATCCGCGATGCGATGAAGTTCCCCGACATGGTCCACAGCTTCAAACCGTCGCCGATTACCAACAGACAGGACGCCAACCGGGTGTTCGATTTCCTGTCGCACATCCCCGAATCGACGCACATGCTGACGTGGGTATATTCCGATTACGGTACACCCGCCAGCTACCGCGAAATGAACGGATCGGGCGTTCACGCGTTCAAGTGGATCAACGCGAAGAACGAGGTGACGTACGTGAAATACAGCTGGAAATCGATGCAGGGCGTGAGAAATCTGACGGCCGAAGAAGCATCGGTCGTGCAGGGCCGCGACTTTCAGCACGCAACGACCGACCTGTACGACAACATCCGCAAGGGTAACTTCCCGTCGTGGGAACTGTACGTGCAAACGATGAAAAAGGCTGATTTCGACAAACTCGATGTTAACCCCGTCGACCCGACGAAAGTATGGCCGGAGTCGGTGGCTCCGCTGAAACTGGTGGGCAAGATGACGCTCAACCGCATTCCTGATAACTTCTTTCAGGAGGTCGAGCAATCGGCGTTTGCACCGGGAACGCTGGTGCCCGGCATCGAACCGTCGGAAGACAAACTGTTGCAGGGCCGGTTGTTCTCGTACTTCGATACGCAGCGGTACCGCATCGGCAGCAACTTCCAGCAACTGCCCGTCAACGCGGCCAAAGTCACCGTGTCGAGCAACAACCAGGACGGAGCGCTCAGCAACCGGGTGAAGAACTCGAACGTCAATTACGAGCCGTCGGAATCAGCCGGTACGCTGACCGACAACGCGAAGTACGATTATTCGGTATCGACCTTCGCCAACGCGTCGACCACGCAGGCCCGCATTACCAAACCCGACGATTTCCGGCAGGCGGGTGAACTCTACCGGTCGTATTCGGAGCAGGAGAAAACCAACCTGATCAAGAATCTGGTGGGCGACCTGTCGGCTGTTCGCAACCGGAAGGTGGTTGCCAAGATGGTCAGCCACTTCTACCAGGCCGACGCCGATTACGGCAAGCGGCTGGCGGCTGCGCTGAACATGAGCCGTCAGGAAATCGAATCGCTGCTGGCCAGTAAGTAAGCACTACTTAACCTGTGATAGATCCGTAGCTGGTCTGGCCCACGGCTGGGACTGGCTACGGACTTTTTCATTTTAATCAACAACTACCGATGAAAGCTTTGTTTTTTAGCCTGTTGCTGCTAGCCAGCATGGGCAGCGCCAGCGCGCAGCAGGACCTGTTTTCGGCGGCACGCAGCGGTAATCTGACCGTTCTCAAACAGGCGCACGATGCCCACGCCAACCTCGACACGACGGATGCCCGTGGGTTTACGCCCCTGGTTCTGGCCGTGTACAACAACCAGCCCGAAGCCGCAGCTTACCTGCTGGGTGCCGGTGCGTCGCCAAACAGTGCCGACGGATCAGGCAACACCGCGCTGATGGGTGCCTGTTTTCGCGGCTACCTGCCGATGGTTAAACTACTGCTGACGCATAAGGCGGCCATCAACCAGCCAAACCTCAATGGGGCTACTGCCCTGATCTTTGCCAGCACGTTCGGTCAGGCTGATATTGTCCGGTACCTGCTGGAGCAAAAAGCCGATACCAGTCTGCACGACGGCCGGGGCTACACCGCCCTCGACCACGCCCGAATGCAGGAGAACGCCGAGATCGTAGCGTTGCTGGGGAAGTAATAAAGAGCGAAAGACTGAGAGAGTGAAAGAGCGATGGTGCCGGATGGCCGCTCTTTCAGTCTTTCGCTCTTTGTATTTCGTAGTTTTGATGATTCAATTCACTCAGATCATCAAATGAACTATCGTACTTCTATTGGCTGGCTGCTGGGCGTTTTAACGCTGACCATTCAGGTCGCTACGGCTCAGTCGACCACGTCGGGTAAACAACGGTATACCAACCTGCAACAGGCCCTGTTTGCCAGCGGTCAGCTCAACGGCTCGTCGGGGCCACGCAACGTCAACTGGATCGACGGGGGAAACCGGTTCTCGTACATCGCCGACAACAACACGATCAAAGCTCTGTCGCCACAAGATCAGACCGAAAGCCTGATTTTCGACGGTAGTCAACTGCGCTTCCCGGGCACCAACCAACCATTTACCTACGAGGAGTTTCGGTGGTCGAAAGACTCGAAAAACATCCTCTTTCAAACCAACTTTCGACCCGTATACCGGCGCTCAGGCATTTCCGACTACTATGTTTACTCGGTAGCCGATAAAAGCCTGAAACTGGTCGCCAAAGATGCGCAGACGGCAGAACTGGCTCCCGACGGCCGTAAGGTTGGTTACGAGCGCGGTGGTGATCTGTATACGTTCGATTTTGCCACCCAACAGGAAACCCGCCTGACCAGCGACGCTAAACCTGCCTTTTACAACGGTCGGTTCGGCTGGGCCTACGAAGAAGAATTCGGGCTGGCACAAGCGTGGTACTGGTCGCCCGACAGCAAGTTTATCGCCTTCTGGCAGTCCGACGAGCGACAGGTACCCATCTACCGCCTGACCGACTATACCGGGTTCGACGAAACCTACGATTCGCTCCCCTACCCCCGCGTCGGCGACAAAAACCCGACCGTCCGGATCGGCGTGATCGAACTGGCGGGTCAGAAAAAACAGTGGATGAACGTCGACCTGGGCGACGGCTACATTCCCCGCATTTACTGGACCTCGCAGGAAGGACAGCTCGCCCTGGTTCACCTGAACCGCAAGCAGAACCACCTGCGGCTGTTCATGGCCAATGGCCGTACCGGTGCTGCCCGGCAGATTATGGAAGAAACGGCAGCCAAATGGGTCGACGTGTTCGACTTCTTCGCCAATATCAACCATCTGCTGTACTTTCCGGCGGGGGTGCAGGAATACTACTGGGTATCGGACCGCGACGGGTTTGCCCATCTGTACCGCTACGACTATTCGGGTAAACTGTTGAACCCAGTCACGAGCGGGAAATGGGAAGTAACCTACGTACACTATATCGATCCGAAAACGCGCAAGGTCTATTTCACCTCCACCGAAGCTTCGCCCACCGAACGGCAACTATTCGCGATCGATATCGATGGTAAGAACAAGCGTCGGCTGACGACCGTACCGGGTAAGCATACCGTCGATTTTTCGCCCAATGGTCAGTATTTCATCGATCAGTACTCCAATGTGCAGACACCCCGGCAGGTCGAACTGCATACTGTATCGGGCAAGCTGATTAAAACACTGGAAACCAATGAGGAAGTGAAGCAGTATGTCAACAGCCACGTCTACGCACCGAAAGAACTGACCAGCTTTACCACCAGCGACGGACAGAAAATCGACATCTCGATTATCCGCCCCATCGATTTCGACCCGACAAAGAAATATCCCGTTATGCTCGACATCTACGGCGGGCCGGGGGCGCAGTCGGTTTACAACGAATTCAATACGGCGGGCTGGCATCAGTGGCTGGCGCAGGCGGGTTACGTGATCGTGGGCGTCAACAATCGGGGGTCAGGCGGTTACGGGCGCGACTTTGAGAAGATCGTCTACGAGCAGCTGGGCAAGTACGAAAGTCTGGATTTTGCCGAAACAGCAGCGTATCTGGCCAAACAGCCCTGGATCGACGAGCAGCGCATGGCGATTCGGGGGCACTCGTACGGCGGCTACATGAGCAGCTACACCATGCTCACCCACCCCGGCGTGTTCCGCGTGTCGCTCGTCGGCGCACCCGTCACCGACTGGCGGCTATACGATAGCATTTACACGGAGCGATACATGGGCCTGCTGCCCGAAAACGAGGAGAAATACAAGGCCAGCGCCGTGACGACGTACGCGAAAAATCTGGCGGGGAAGCTGTTTGTGGCTCACTCAACAATGGATGAAAACGTCCACGTCCGGAACACGTTTCAGCTGATGAAAGCCCTAGAAGACGCGGGTAAAGATGCCGATCTGCGCATTTACCCGCCGGGCACACACCGGGTTTCATACAACACGGCTAGTTTCGTACTGCTTCACCAGCAATACACCAATTACCTGAACGAGCATCTGGGGAAGTAACTCACTAGCGCAACTACTGCATAAACGACAGAACGACCGGCTGGCCAGCCGGTCGTTCTGTTATCTACTCAGAATAAGTGCATCATTCCAAATAGGTTAGATTATAAACCTGATTTTCTGTCATCCCGACGCAGGAGGGATCTTCGGTAGCTGGCCACCTTCTTGCTTTTACCGAAGATCCCTCCTGCGTCGGGATAACAGAAAATAATCTAATGTATTTTCAATAGCATACTTAGTTGATCTAGGCTGTTTTGGCAACAAGCACATAAGTAGGTGTTACGGTGGGCTGTAAACCAATGAAGTAGCGATAGTCGTCGGTTGACAGGTGCGCTTTGAGGTAATCATTTATAGACCCGTATTCACTAGCCAGCAGGCTCGGATGCAGTGACTGCGCGCCCTGCACCCGGTTCACGATCCGGGACAGTCGGTTCAGCCTTGTCCGATACCGTTTAATTTTCTCGGCAGAATCAGACATGAATACTGTCGAGAAGATAATGTTGACAGTGTTTACGGCGACGGCTTTGTGCAGTGTCCAGATCATTTCCTTAATCGCTTATATCTGTACCGTTTTGTACGTTACATAAACTTACGGAAAAGAAGAATATCCGGATTTACTATTGATGTAATTTATACACTCCTAATCGATATAAATACGTAATTTTAATAATAAGTAAACTGAAACAGCGTCAAAATTTACTTAATGTGAATATAGTAACTACGAATTGTACTAATTATCGCGTATAAAATTCGCCTTTAGCAATCGTCGACTCGTATTCGTAGTTAATCGCTTCGAGGAATTTACCCGTTACCCAGCCAATATTGGCATCGCGGATAAAGACGAACTGACGCACACCGTATTCGACTGTATACGCTTTCACAACGGCATCGAGCCACAGCGAAGCCGCCACCATCTGCCGTTCATTCATCGTTTCCCGGATTGTGCGCAGCTGCTGGTCGACTTTCATTTTCAGGGCCGGGTCAGCGATCGCCGATAGATCAGGCTGTAGCAGTTGCGCGTAGTTGGTCAGGGCCAATTGCCGAAACCGACTGACATCAGACGTTGTAATCGGTACGGCAGTCGAACCCGCTTTTTCGGGGTGCAGGCAGGCAACGAGCGCATTGACAGCTTCGCCCCCAACGGCCACGACCCGGCGCGTACGCAGACCCGGCGGTGCCTGCCGTAGCCACGGCACGAGTGTACTATCCCGGATCGACTGCACCAGCTTGTCGGCTTCCCGGCGAAACGCCACCATACCGGTCATCTTTTGTTCGGTCACCCGCTCAACCAGCGTGTTGATACCCGTGCTGAACGTTGTCCCGTAGAATTGCCGGGGTGCTATTGGATTCGCCTGGTCAATGTAACCGGCGGTAGTAGCGTCGACACCGATGTTCAAAGCCGAGGTCGTGGCCCAGCTCTTGCGCGGTACGGCCCCGATGGTGAACAGCTCGGCCTCCCGCCGGGCCGTCAGCGTCGTATCGATTCGCACGCTGTTATCGGGTATGAGCTGCGCCAGTTGCTTTTCCAGCAATAGCCTCCCATCGGGCGACGAACTGTACCGTTCACGCAGGCCGTTACTGAATACGATAAAAACACGTTCGTTGGGTATGTTATACCGCCGGATCGAGTCGAGCCCCAGTGCCAGCGCATTGCGGGTCATCGGCAGACGGGCCGACGCGTCGGCCACCGGTTCGCCGTTCGGTATGTAGAAACTCGACTGAATGTCTTTCTCGTAGAAATCGCTCTCATAGCGCGTTTTGATGATCGCAACCCGCACCCCGTCGACTCCCAGCTGAATACCGGCGTAGAGGTTTTTGCCGGCGATGTCGCGTACGACCTCATTGACAGCCCAGCCACTGGCTACGTACTTAAGTTTACCGTAGCGCGACCGGGCAATTTCCAGGCACTGCACCGCATCGTCGGGCTTATGAATATCGTTGTAGGCTAGCCCCAGCACCTCGTAGGCCACTGCCGACCAGTATGGACTTTGCGCACGCAGAACAGGTAACGCTCTGCCGATCAACTTAATAGACTCTTCGGACTTGTCGACGGCGCGCAGCGTGCCCGCCAATTTCAAAAAATGAACGGCCTGGGTAAGGCTTCTGGCTGGCTGAGCCAATACAGATATCGGCAGTGCCAACAGCAGAAATAGCCAGGGCCGGAAACGGATTCGTGTGACTTGATTCATTGGGTTAGTTACGTGGGGTAAAAACAAATAAGTACGGCAGTAGTCACACATAAGACGTTGATAAATCGGGCCGTCACTTACACTACCAACTCTATAAATCTTTAGCACTAATCACTCAAAAGGCCATTTTCACGGCTTAAACGGTGGTAATAACGACGGCGCGTTCTGTTTTCGATGTATCTTGTGGATTCGTCAACTAACCGTATCGCATGCATCGTCCTTTACTTGTACTGGGTCTGTCATTGCTCAGTTTTTGTTCACTGCTGGCGCAGTCGACCCCACCGGCATCGCTGCCGACAATCGGCACCTTTACAACGGGTATGGAGCGGAACCCCGGTTTCCTGACCTTTTACTGGGATGCCCGGAAGGGGAAAATCTGGCTCGAAATCGACAAGTTCGATACGGAGTTGCTGTACTATCCCACGCTGGCGCAGGGCATCGGTTCCAATGATATTGGCCTCGATCGGGGCCGGCTGGGGCAGGAACATATCGTGAAGTTTCAGCGCAGCGGCAACAAAGTGCTGATGATCGAGCCCAACTACGCCTACCGCGCCCTGAGCAACGACCCGCTCGAACGCCGGGCCGTCGAGCAGTCGTTTGCGCAGTCGGTACACGCCGGATTTGAGGTTGTAGCCGAAGAAGGGAACGGCCGGGTACTGGTCGATCTGACGCCTTTTCTGGTGCAGGACGCCGTCGGTGCTGCGCAGGACATCGCCCGCACCAAACAGGGTACGTACCGCTTCGACGCGACCCGTTCGGCCATGTACCTGCCCCAGTCGAAATCGTTTCCGCAGAATACCGAGTTCGAGACGATCATTACCCTCACCGGCGATCAGGCAGGGCCGTACCTGCGCGAGGTCGTACCGACGCCCGCAGCCGTGACGATGCACCAGCACCATTCGTTTGTGCAGTTGCCCGATGCCAACTACAAACCCCGCCTGTTCGACCCGCGCATCGGCTACGGTGGCATCGAGTTTTTCGATTATGCGACACCCGTTAGCCAGCCGATTATGAAACGGTACATTTCGCGGCACCGGCTGGAGAAGAAAGACCCCACGGCGGCTGTCAGCGAAGCCGTCAAGCCCATCGTATATTATATCGACCCCGGTACGCCCGAACCCATTCGCTCGGCCCTGCTGGAAGGTACAGCCTGGTGGAATCAGGCGTTTGACGCGGCTGGCTACAAAAACGCGTTTCAGGTGAAGTTGCTCCCGCCCGATGCCGACCCGATGGACGTGCGGTACAACCTGGTGCAGTGGGTACACCGCTCAACGCGGGGCTGGAGTTACGGAGCCAGCATCATCGACCCGCGCACGGGCGAGATCATCAAAGGCAAAGTAACCCTTGGTTCACTGCGGGTACGGCAGGATTACCTGATCGCGCAGGGGCTGGTAGGCAGTTTCGGTACCGATACTACGCAGAAAGCCGCCAACGACCCCATGATGACGATGTCGCTGGCGCGGCTGCGGCAACTGGCAGCGCACGAGGTAGGCCATACACTCGGCCTGCCCCACAACTATATCGCCAGTACGCAGGGCGGCACCCCATTTGGCCGGGCATCGGTCATGGACTACCCAACGATGGTGGCGACCGTGAAAGGCAACGCCATCGATATATCGGATGCGTACGCTGTGGGGATCGGAGCCTACGACAAATGGAGTATTCGCTATGGCTACGAACAGTTCCCGGCTGGTACAAACGAGAAACAGCAACTCGACAAGCTGGTCAACGATATGCACAAAACGGGGCTTAGCTTCCTGACCGATCAGGATGCCCGGCCCGAAGGCTCGGTCCATCCGGCGACCCACCTGTGGGACAACGGAGCCAACGCCGTCACTGAACTCGAGCGGGTGATGGATGTCCGGCGTGTAGCCCTGAGCAACTTCAGCGAGAAAAAAATTCCGGTCGGAACACCGATGGCGACGCTGGAAGAAGTGCTCGTGCCAATGTATATGTTTCACCGGTATCAGGTCGAGGCAGCGGCCAAGGTGGTGGCTGGCCAAACGTACACCAACGCCTTGCGGGGCGACGGCCAGCCAGTGATGGCCCCCGTACCGGCTGCCGACCAGCAGCGCGCCCTCGATGCCTTACTCGGTACGCTGACCCCGTCGGTGCTGGCGATACCCGATGCGGTGCTGAAACTGCTGCCCCCGCGCCCTTTCCGATTCAACCCTAATCAGCGGGAAGTTTTCAAACGGCATACGGGACTGGCCTTCGACGCGCTGGCTCCCGCCGAAGCAGCTGCGGGCATGACTTATCGGATGCTACTGAATCCCGACCGGTGCGCCCGACTGGTACGGCAGCATGCCCTCGACCCTAAACTGATGGGACTCGACGCGATGTTGACCGCCCTTAGCAAACAGATTCAGGCGCTGGGTAACGGTGGTTCAGGCTACTTACAGGCAATCAATCAACAGAATGAGCGGCTATATGTCGATGCGCTGATCCGGCTGGCGGGCAACAAAGAAACGGACGGTAGCGTCAAAGCGGCCGTCCATACGGCACTGACTGACCTCAACCAGCGTTTCGCGCTAAAATCAGGGCCGTACACGTATCTGCGCTGGGCCATTGGCCGGTATCTCGATGATCCCGACCAGATCACAACGCCTGCCACGATGACGCCACCGGATGGAGCCCCCATCGACCCCGGTCAGGAATGGCTCGATCCGGCCTGCGACGTTCACTAAATATTGCACTTTTCGACTAAATAAGGTGGATAATAAATGATCCTCCGGGCCTTTGCCTATAATTTTTATCATCCCGACGGCAGGAGGGATCTTTGATAACTAGAAGAATTAACCAATAGCCGAAGATCTCTCCTGCCGTCGGGATGATAAAAAATATCGTGTTAAGGGTCTGATAGTTAGTTAGCTAAGTCGAAATTCATCCACTAGCTGCGTCAATTAATTTTTTCGTTCAACCCGACGAAGGGCCAGTCCGACTACGCTGTGGGGCTGGCCCTTCGTCAGTTAAGCAGACCGCTCATCACAAAGAAAATTTTTTATGAATTAGACGAAACTTATAAAATCTATCTTTGTTAGGTTTTTTGAAACAGGTTAGATGAATGAGTACCACCGAACGTAGAGTCCGACAAAAAGCGGAGATACGCCAACGCATTCTGGACGCGGCCCGGCAGATTGCCCGGGACAAAGACTGGAATGCGGTAACGATCCGCAGTCTGGCGGATGCCATTGAATACACCGCCCCCATCGTGTATGAGCATTTTGAGAACAAAGACGATGTCCTGCTGAGCATCGCCCGGCAGGGGCACGAAGAAATTAAGCTGGCTTTCGACAGTGTAATGGTGCAGGACCTGACGGCAGAAGAGAAACTGGTTCAGCTCTCGATGACCCAATGGAAGTTCGCAACCACTCAGCCTGAAGTGTTCAGCCTGATGCACAACCCCGACCGGATGGCCCAGCAGCGCGAACAAATGCGCGACGATATGCAGGAAGCCCGTTCCCGAATGGAAACGCTGTTTCAGCAACTGGGTGTGCCAGCCGACAGTACGCCTGAAATCATTTTCAACTGGTTTTGCCTGATGCTTGGCTATATCAATCTGATTACCAACGTTAAACCGGACAAAGCCGAACGCCATTTGAAAGCCATGAATGATTCCGCCATGGCCGCCATGTTTCAGGACACGACCGGTTTGTATGAGCGCGCCATCCGCCGATTCTTACACTCGCTCAATAATCTATAAATCAGACCAGTACAACCACCATACACATGAAAAGGAGTATTCTTTCGTGCCTGTTGTCGGCCCTGCTCATTCCGCCGGTCAGCGCACAGCTAGCCCCACCCACCGACGGTTTGTCGCTGGCGCAGTGCGTCGAGTACGCCCGGGCCAACAACCCCAATATCAAGATTGCCCGCGTCAACGAGCAGGTATCGACGGTGCAGGTCAGGCAGGTCATCGGCCGCAACCTGCCCCAGGTAGGCGTATCGGGTTCACTCGTCGACAACGTCATTATCCCGGTCACGCTTATTCCAGCGGCTGGTTTCGGTGCCCCGGCCAGTACAACTGCCGGTACGGGTACAGCACCAGCAGCTGGTGGGACTTCTACTGACGAATATATACGACTGAAATTCGGTACGCAGTATAACGCATCGCTGACCGGTCGGGTCGACCAGAAATTATTCGATCCCTCACTGGGACTGGCGCTGAAAGCTGCAAAAGTGCAGACGCAGTTACAGTCGGTAGTTACGCTTCAGGCAGAACAGACCCAGGCTTACAACGTAGCTCAGGCGTACTATCGGACGCTGGTAATCGACCTGCAACGACGGCTGACAACGCGTGACCTGAACTCGTCGGATACGCTGCTGCAACAGGAAATCGTCCGGCTTAAAAATGGGACGACGCGCGAAATCGACTTCGGCCGGATTCAGTTGAACCGCAACAACCTCCAATCGCAGCTGGAACAGGCCAACCGAAACTACGGTCAGGCGATCAACCAGCTGAAATTTCAGATGGGTATGCCCATCAGCGAACCCCTGCAATTACAGCAATTACAGATCGAAAATGATTTGCAGGTGGCCGAACTGACCAACGCTGAGGATCGTTTTTTTGAAAGACGACCCGATTTCCGGCAACTGTTGCTGAACATTCAACTGGCCGACCTCAACCGGCAGTCGAACAACCGGGGCTATTTCCCGTCGCTCGGACTGTATGGTACGCTGGGCACCAACGCGCAGCGGCAGGATTTTAACTTCTTCCAGGGAGGACTACCCTGGTTCCAGAGCAGTGCCATCGGCCTGACCTTTAGCTGGACTCCCTTCGACGGGAATCAGCGCAAATATCGGGACCAGGAAAACCGGCTGACGCTCGAAACGTTACGACTTCAGCAGATCCTGACCCGCGAATCGGCACAACTAAGCCTGAGCAATGCGCAGGTGAGCTATCAGAATCTGGTCACGGATATCCAGCGCGAGCGCGACAACATCAAACTGGCCCAGCGGATTCTGACCGTAACCGAGCTGGAATACAAGGAAGGCATCGCCACGTCGGTTACGCTGATCGACGCGAAAGACGCCCTGACAACGGCCCAGAATAACCTTGCCAATAAACTCATCAGCCTGTATCAGTCGCGGCTCGACTACGAAGACGCGCAGGGGACCATTATCGACTACGTTACCAAAAAATAAGTTAAGCTACTCATGAAACGAATCCTTATAGTACTCGGTGTCGTTGCGCTGATCGGGCTGATTGCCTTCCGGCTCATCGACAACAAAAAAGTGATCGACGATGCCAAGACGCCGAAAGTTGTGTTTCAGACTACGCCCGTTGTGGAAATACAGCCCGTGACGTTTGAAAAACTCGACCAGAAACTATCGTTACTGGGTACGGTCGAAGCCCGCAACGAGGGCAACATCATCGCCGAAACGCGGGGTAAACTAACCGGCTTCAACCTGGTGCTGGGTACGCAGGTCGGTAAAGGGCAGCGCGTCGGCTACATTCAGGATGAGGTGCAGGGCATTGTCCTGCAAAACAGCCAGACCGCCGTCGACAATGCCAAACGCGAGATGGAGCGATACGAGCGCTTATACCAGGGTGGGGCCGTAACGCAGGAAGCCTACCAGAAGCTGAAAGATCAGTACAACAACACGCTGATTAGCGAAAAGCAACAGAAGCGGGTACTGGGCAACGGCGCAGTGGTGGCTCCCATCAGCGGTTATGTCTACGACAAGAAAGTGGAGAACGGCGAATACGTGGCCGTCGGTGCGGTGCTGGCGTCGGTCATCAACCTGAGTCAACTGAAACTGGTTGTCAATGTACCGGAACAGGCTGTGTATCAGCTAAAGACCGGCGATCAGGCCAGCGTAACGGCGCAGGCATTTCCGGGCGTCGTTTTCACGGGTGCCGTGCATTACATCAGCCCCAAAGGCGACGCGCTGCACAACTATCCAGTGGAAGTATACCTCAACAACAACGCCAAAAACCAGCTGAAAGCCGGCACACTGGCCAACGCCAGCTTTACGTTCAAGCAGGGCATCAACGGCCTGTTTATCCCACGGCGGGCATTGGTTGGCGGAGCCGACAGCGCCAGCGTTTATGTCGTGCAGAACGACGTCGCCCGGCTGCGTCGGGTGAAACTGGGCTACGACAACGGCGATCAGTATCAGGTACTCGATGGGCTGCGGCAGGGTGAACCCATCGTGGTCAACGGTCAGCTCAACCTCAGCAATGGCGTGAAAGTAACGGTCAGCAACGCAAAACAGGTTAGTAGTTTGTAGAACCCCACCCCAACCCCTCCCCGTGAGGGAGACGGTCGGCCGCTGCCGGGCTTTGCCTCGAGAGTATTTTAAGCCCCTCCCTCACGGGGAGGGGTTGGGGTGGGGTCAACTCCGAACAACAAACCACAAACTACAAACTAACATGTCAGTAACAGAAATTGCCATTAAACGCCCGACGCTGGTGGTGGTGGCCTTTACAGTGCTGGGGCTGCTGGGGTTCATCTCATACAAGAGTCTGAACTACACCCTACTGCCCAAGTTCGATGCGTCCGTCGTGACGATTCTGACGACGTACCCGGGCGCAGCGGCCGGGGAGGTGGAAAACTCCGTGACGCGCAAACTCGAAGATGCCGTATCGTCGATCGAAAACCTGAAAAACATCAGCTCGACCAGTCAGGAAGGCTTATCGACTATTCAGGTCGAACTCAACGCCAGTGCCGACCCCAATCAGGCACTGGAAGATGCACAGCGGAAGATCAACGCCGTTCTGTCGCAGTTGCCCGACGAAGTCAATTCGCCGACGCTGCTTAAATTCTCGACCGACGATCTGCCCGTACTACGGATGGGGGTGCGGGCCAACCTGGAACCAACGAAGCTTTACGACCTC
Source organism: uncultured Spirosoma sp. (assembly GCA_964581865.1). GTDB lineage: Bacteria > Bacteroidota > Bacteroidia > Cytophagales > Spirosomataceae > Spirosoma. Next base: position 10,842 of record CAZOQC010000013.1, on the reverse strand, counting down.
GTCGATGACCAGATCAGGACACAGCTGACCAAAGTAGACGGTGTGGGGCAGGTGACACTGACGGGTGGCCGCGAGCGTGAAATCCGCATCGGTATCGACCCCAACAAGCTGAAGAATTTCAACCTGTCGGTCGCGCAGGTGTCGCAGGCCATCAACTCGGCCAACCTCGATTACCCCACCGGTAAGATCGAAACCGACCGGGCGCAATACGCGATCCGGCTGTCGGGTAAGTTCACCAACGTCGATCAGATTCGCAACGCGGCCCTGAAAACGGCACCCGACGGCACCAAGATCCTACTGAGCGACGTAGCAACCGTTACCGACGGTGTGGCCGACGCCACGACCATCAACCGCATTAACGGCCGCGAATCGGTCGGTGTAACGATCCAGAAACAGACCGATGCCAACGCCGTTGAAATTAGTCAGCGGGTGCGGGCCATTCTGGGCACCATCGAGAAGCAGTACGCCAACGTCGGTCTGAAATTCGAAGTGACCAGCGACTCCTCGACCTATACGCTGGCCTCCGCCGAAGGGGTAATCTTCGACCTTGAGTTTGCCGTTGTGCTGGTGGCGCTCGTGATGATGCTGTTTTTGCACAGCCTGCGCAATGCCTTCATCGTGATGGTGTCGGTACCGGCGTCGATTATTTCGGTGTTCGTGCCGATGTATCTGCTGGGCTTTACGCTGAACCTGATGACGCTGATGGCGCTCTCGCTGGTCGTGGGTATTCTGGTCGATGACTCGATTGTGGTCCTCGAAAACATCTACCGACACCTCGAAATGGGCAAAAATCGTCGGCAGGCATCGCTCGACGGTCGGAACGAAATTGGCTTTACGGCCGTCGCGATTACGATGGTCGACGTGGTGGTGTTTCTGCCGCTGGTGTTCGTGCAAGGCCTGATTGCCAACATCATCCGCGAGTTCTCGCTGGTAGTGGTATTCTCGACGCTGATGTCGCTGATCGTATCGTTTACCATCACGCCCCTGCTGGCGTCGCGTTTCGCCAAAGAAACCGACCTCAACGGGCCGGGTCTGGGCAAGCGATTCCTGAAAGGGTTCGAGCGGCAGTTCGATTCGCTTAAAGATGGGTACGCCCGGTTGTTGCAGTGGGGTCTGTTCCACAAGCGCTGGGTTTATCTGGCCGCTATTGTCCTGTTTATCGGTTCGATCGGGCTGGTAGGGGGCGGCTTTATCGGTACCACGTTCTTCCCACAAAGCGACCAGGGCGAATTCATTATTCAGGTCGAAGGAGAACCGTTTAACAGCCTGGCCGAAACCAACCGGATTTGCCAGACCATCGAGAAAGAGTTGATGAGCACCAAGTACGTGACGAAGGTCAACTCCAACGTCGGGTATTCCAGTTCGTCGCAGGGCGGTGGCCTGGGGTCGACGCCGTACCACAAAGCCGAGATTACGGTAACGATTGTGCCGAAAGATCAGCGACCGGTATCGATTGAAACGTTTGCGGCCGAGCAGAAAGCCAGGATTATGAAGATTCCCGGTCTGAACGTGAAGTCGGCTCCGGTCGGTATTACGGGTGGTGCCAACGCGACACCGATTCAGATTCTGTTGCAGGGAAACACCCAGCAGGAACTGGAAGCATCGGCGGCTATCGTGAAGAAAGTGGTGGTCTCGGTCAGCGGTACGACAGACGTTGAACTCTCGGTCGATGATCCGAAGCCAGAATTGAAAGTGAATCTGGACCGCCGGAAAATGGCGCAGTATGGTGTATCCGTCGCGAGCGTCGGTGCCACGCTGCAAACGGCTTTTTCGGGTAATACCGACAGCAAGTACCGGGTCGGCAATCGCGACTACGACATCCGTGTCGAACTCAATCAGTTCAACCGGCAGAACAAGGACGATGTGGGTAACCTGACCGTTCCTGATGCGCAGGGTAATCTGATCGAAGTAAGCCAACTGGCCGACCTGACACTGGGCACCGGCGCAACGCAGCTGTCGCGGTACAACCGGGTCGGGTCGTTGTCGGTCAACGCCAACGTCGTCGGCCGTCCGGTCGGTACGGTTGGTACGGAGATCGATGCCATTCTGAAGAAAACGCAATTGCCGGGTGGGGTCACCTACGCGCTCAAAGGCGATCTGGAGCGGCAGGCCGATGCCTTCGGCAGTCTGGGTATTGCCCTGGGGCTGGCCATCACGTTTGTATACCTGCTGATGGTTGCGCTGTACAACTCGTATTTCCGCCCGTTCGTCGTCCTGTTCTCGATTCCGATGGCTGTAATCGGTGCCTTCCTGGCGCTGGCACTGGCCCGCGAGTCGATCTCGTTCTTCGTAATGCTTGGTATGATTATGCTGATCGGTCTGGTCGCGAAAAACGCTATTCTGCTGGTCGACTTTGCCAATGCGCAGAAGGAAGAAGGCAAAGGCACCGTCGAAGCGCTGATCGAAGCGGGTCGCGAGCGGATTCGTCCGATCCTGATGACTACGATCGCTATGGCAATCGGTCTGCTGCCGATGGCACTGGCAACGGGCGACGGGTCAGAATCGAAAAACGGACTGGCGTGGGTCATCATCGGCGGCCTTATCAGTTCGCTGCTGCTGACGCTGGTGCTGGTACCGACGGTATATCTGACGTTTGAAAACGGCTTCAACGCAGCCAATCGCGCCTGGACCCGGATTTCGGGTAAGAAAAGCAAGCCCGTCACCCGCGAATCAGCGGAAGTGTAAGATTCGGTTTACGGTTTATAGTTTACGGCCCTCAGGCGGCTATCACCGTGAACCGAATACCGTGAACCGTAACCCGACGACTAACAAAAAGGCCCGGCAATCATTGCCGGGCCTTTTTGTTAGTCGTCGGGTTACTTAATCCCGAAAGTCTTTGTCGTAGGGCAGTTGCCGTGACGCTTTGCGCATAATGGTCGTGATGATCGATCCGGTGTTGCTGCCAAACCCGCGCGACAGTGTTTTATCGTATTTCCAGAGCAGTTCCCCCGTTTTGCCATCGTTGATGCTGATGGTCGTTTTGCCCGTATTGGTCGGGCCGGAGAAACCAACAGCAAACGACATGGCGATGGCCGCTCCATTCGACATGGGCTGCGTCGTTTCAAACGTGCCGGAAATCACCCCGTCGACGCCCAGAATCTTCGCCAGTTCTTCGGGGGTAAAGCTGGAGAGCGTTTCGTACGTGACAGCGTTCCGTTCCAGCAGGGCATTGGTGCGGGCCAGATCCTGCACATCGACGGTCAGGTCCTTACTTTCTTTGCGTTTCAGAAAATAGGAATGTACGGCGTTCTGTACATCGAGTCCCTCGCGTTTTTCCAGGGCTGCTACCCCCGCCGGTCCACCGTTTTTCTCGACCTCTTTGGGCCGCAGTTGCAGCGTCGTTTTGAATGGCAGTACGGCCAGCACTTTGTGGTCTTTAGCCAGCGTTTTGAAGTTGGGATTGGTATAGATCTCCCGCGTCTGTGCCGTACTCACAGCAATCGAGATTAGTAGCGCGACCAACGTGGTCATGAATTTCATAGACGAATAAAAGTTACGTGAATTCAAATCTGCGTGCTTGGCCGCTGATTATCAATAGCTGCCCGAAAAAGCATGTAAACTAGTTCGTAAGCGGTAGAAAGACAGTCGGCCACTCCGTACACAAAACCAGCCAAAATTAGTTTGTATCGATACAGTCGAACAACGACGTAACGAACTAACCAATCAGCTAATAACCATGAAAGTATGGTTCATCACCGGCACCTCGCGCGGCTTTGGTCGCGTCTGGGCCGAAGCGGCTCTCAAACGGGGCGACAAGGTAGCGGCTACCGCCCGCGACATCGATAGTTTAAAAGACCTCGCCGACATCTACGGCGATAGCCTGCTACCCCTCGCGCTCGACGTCGACGACCGGCAGGCTAATTTCGACGCTGTTCAGAAAGCCCACGACACGTTTGGCCGTATCGACGTACTTATCAGCAACGCGGGTTACGGGCAGTTTGGGTTCTTCGAAGAGCTAAGCGAAGACGAAGTCCGCAAACAGATTGAAACCAACCTGTTTGGTTCCATCTGGATTATTCAGGCCGTATTGCCGATCATGCGTCAGCAGGGCAGCGGTCATATTATGCAGGTATCGAGCATCGGTGGCGTCACGACGTTCCCGATTTTCAGCATCTACCACGCGTCGAAATGGGGCGTTGAAGGCCTGTGCGAATCACTGTCGCAGGAAGTAGCGCAGTTTGGCATCAACGTCACGCTGATCGAACCGGGCGGCTACTCGACTGACTGGAGCGGTAGTTCGGCCAAACACAGCGAGCCCATTGCCGCCTACGACAACCTGCGCAATCAGATTCAGGAAAATCGCAAGAAAAGCAAGCCCGGCGATCCGGATGCGACGGCCGACGCCATCCTGAAAGTAGTTGACGCTGAAAAACCACCGCTGCGGTTATTCCTCGGCTCGGTCGGGCTGCAACTGGTTGAACCTAAGTATCAGGAACGGCTCGCTACGTGGCACGAATGGAACGACGTTTCCAAAGCAGCCCAGGGGAGCTAAGTCGATTAATTTCCTGTTATCACAAACGCAGCGAGGGGCCAATTGGCCCCTCGCTGCGTTTGTGATAACACTGATTTTATTGCCGAATCAGTTTGATAACCTGCTGCTGGGTTGGGGTCGTTACCCGTAGCAGATAGACGCCCGTCGACCGGCCCAGTTGAAGGGAAGTCCGCTCGGTCTGACCAGCCTGGGCGATCGTCGTTTCATCCACAGTCCGGCCCTGGCTGTCGGCCGCCTGTATACGAAGCAACTGATTCTGAGCACCCCGGATTTCCAGGTCCACCTGTTCGCTCAGGACCGGATTGCCCAACACCGTTACCAGCATCGTTTCGCGCTGTTCGGCTACCCCGATCCGGCTGCTGCTACTGTTGCAGAAGCTGAGCCAGTTGTAGCTGAAGGTGGACACCTTACCCGACTGGGTCGCTTCCAGAGTCACCACCGGGTTATCGGTGTAGAGCCGCAGGCTGTAGGGGCCCGGCGCGGTGGTAGGCACCGACTCGTTGATGGTGCGGAAGCTGATGGCGCTGCCGTCGCTGTTGCTGTACTGGGGGGTGAACGTCACCTGCCGCGAGTTGGGCGTCAGCTGCGCACAACCGTTGGTGGTCACCCCGCTGATGGCGAAGTTACCCCCCACCGGGGCTGCGTTGACGGTGATCGTGAAGCTGCCGCTACCCGAGCCTGCCGAGTTAGTGCCTGTAATCAGCACCGTACTGATTTGAGCCATGGTGGGCGTACCCGAGATGGTGCGGCTACTGGCGTCGAAACTCAGCCCGGCCGGTAGTCCCGACGCGGTGTAGGTGATGGGGGTCGTGCCTGAGAAAGCGGGTACTACATAGCTGAAAGCCACTCCCACCGTCGCCGTCTGGTTGGGTAACGTCGGGGCTGCTGGAGCCGCCGGACCGGGGGGCGTGCTACAGGCGCTGAGCCAATTGTAGCTGAAGGTGACGACTTTACCCGACTGCGTAGCCTCCAGAGTCACCACCGGGTTGTCGGTGTAGAGCCGCAGGCTGTAAGGGCCCGGCGCGGTGGTAGGCACCGACTCGTTGATGGTGCGGAAGCTGATGGCGCTGCCGTCGCTGTTGCTGTACTGGGGGGTGAACGTCACCTGCCGCGAGTTGGGCGTCAGCTGCGCACAACCGTTGGTGGTCACCCCGCTGATGGCGAAGGTGCCCCCCACCGGGGCTGCGTTGACGGTGATCGTGAAGCTGCCGCTGCCCGAGCCCGCCGAGTTGGTGCCTGTAATCAGCACCGTACTGACCTGAGCCATGGTGGGCGTACCCGAGATGGTGCGGCTACTGGCGTCGAAGCTCAGCCCGGCCGGTAGTCCCGACGCGGTATAGGTGATGGGGGTCGTACCTGAGAAAGCGGGCACCACGTAGCTGAAAGCCACCCCCACCGTCGCCGTCTGATTGGGCAATGTCGGAGCCACCGGAGCCGTTGGGCTTGGGGAAACGGGTACGATCGTGAAAGCGAACATGGTAGCAGCGGTCAGACTACCCGCGTCCCTGGCGGTTACCGTTACGCTAAACGGAGAGCCCACAGCGGTCGTTGGCGTGCCGCTGATGGTAGCTGGGGCCGTGAAACTCAGACCTGGTGGCAGTCCCGTCACCGAGAGCGTCAGCGAATTGGGCGTTTCCGCATCGGTGAAGGTGTTGGCCGGAATCGTGTAGGTGTAGGCCTGACCAACCGTTGCCGACTGGGGCGGGATGGCATTGGCCACCGTTGGTGCTGTATTGCTAATAGCCTGCAACGCCCGGTCCGCCTGAATGAAGCCGTAGCCCGTGCCGAAATCAAAGCCCGTATCGAAACCACTGGTCGATGGATCGTCCATATCCAGTGCCGTGGTTTCCATCGCTGACAGAATGGCGGCTGGCGTGATGGCCGGTACTTTCTGCTTCATCAGTGCGGCCACCGCAGCGGCATGGGGCGCTGCGGCCGATGTACCGAAAAAGTTGGGAAACCCATCGTTTTCGTAATCATCTCCAGGATAGAAGAACGTAGTATTTGTTCCGTCGACCGCTACAATTTCGGGTTTCTGGCGTACCGTCTGTGCAATCCGGGTTCCTGACTTGGTGAAGAGAATTGGTGTACCGCCAGCAGACGAGAAATTTTCTATGATCGCCGTCGATAATGTGTTTTTATACGCTGGCGTTTGGAAATAGGGAGCCGCACCAACCGCAATACACTGACTTGCGTTCGGGTGTCCAGTAGCCGTTGAACTTTTGGTATCGTACTCGATACCGACAGAACTGGCGAAGTTTACCCATTTAACGAGCGTAGGATTGGGCCCGGAGTATTTTACCAGCACCAGTTCGATGACCCCGTTCACCTGGCCATTGTTCCGAAGACCGATCACTTCAACAGGATCGCCCCCTTCATTTGAGTCCATACCAGATAGTGAACTCAGTAGCTGGCCGTTAGCGTAGACCAGAATGTCCATATCCGTTTTGGCTCCCGCCCCACCGCTAACAGAAAAGAAGGGATCGTCCCATTGGAAACTAACAATTAAAGTTCTGCCTGGTCCGATAGTAATCGATTGGCGGGTATCACCTCCACCGAAATTATGAGCCGTGTAACTTGCCGAGCCATATCCGGGAAACACAGTTGGCGCACTTGCCGTGAATTGACTTTGATAAGACGAACGCGCCGAGTTACCAGCCGATGAAAAATATGCCACTCCCTGATTGGTCACGACATCATCAACAGCCTGCGCTACGACACCGTCCTGAAAAAAAGGTTCGGCGAAATAACCGACATCATCAGTTATAACTTTGCATCCTGCCGCTGCCAGACTACGAATATTCTGCGCAAAGTTAAGTTCAGTATCATAAGCTGTAGCAAACGCAATGGCAGCACCAGGAGCTACGTCGTGAACCAGTTCAGCCATTGCCCGGCCTTCATCAGTAGCATCCGTGTTGGACGATGGTAGGTCCGCCAATACCTGCACACCGGCGGGCAAATCGCCGGATGCTACCCCGGCGGCTGCCCCGCCCCGGGCATTATAGGAGTCAGAGAGGATGCCCACTTTTACACCAGCTCCCGTCACATTATACGTTGATCGGGCAAGGTTCGCGCGCATAGCCACATCACCCTGAGACGTTACAGCACCAACTTTGTGGAACGGTCGGTATGAAGGTCGGGCAATTTTCAGAACACTTATGTTCTTCAGTTGATCCAGTTTATCAATAGGCAGATAACCAGACACCCGCTGATTCGATGAAACAGCTCGTTCAAGGCCTAGTGACTGTAAGGCCTGGAGCAACGCCGAACCGTCCTGTTCAGAAGTAGGCAGTGCATCGATAGCAATTTTATTCCCGTCAGTGATATACAGGTTTACACGTTGCAAATCGCCCGTAGACGCCTGGTTTGACAAGCCGCCGTTTGTCATTAACCGGAGGAGATCCGTATTAACCTTGGCTGCTTTCGCGGCTTCCTTATCCAATCGTTGGGCTGTAGCACTAAGGCTTACGCCGATCAATGCCACGGTCATCAGTACCAATGACCGGCATGTTCGTAGTAATTGAATCATAATTCAGCGGGGTTATATTTGGGACGATTAGCTAACACGACCAGACCAATAGATCAGGCCGATCAACTGGTCTAAAAGTATCATATCCCATTGCTGAGCGGAGGCCTTTTTCCCCCCTTTTTATTATCCGGTATAACTAACTTAATGAACTGTGAAATAGGTAAATAGCTATATATTCCCGTTTTATAATAGTGACAAAAAGTTGAGCCTGTTGGCGGTTATCTACCAGTAGATAACCGCCAACAGGCTCAACTTTTTGTCCGTTTATCCGGCCGATTACACGCCGATATTCAGCGTACTCAGCACACCATTCATACTCCGAACGGCATCGGCTGATTTATTGAAAGCAACCTGCTCATCGTCGTTCAGTTTGTAGTCGATAATTTCTTCCCAGCCATTGCGGCCCAGTACTACCGGCACACCCATACAAATGTCTGACTGACCGTATTCGCCTTCGAGCAGTACGCACGACGGGATCACCCGTTTCTGATCGCGCAGGATACTTTCGACCATATAGGCCCCGGCCGCACCCGGCGCGTACCAGGCCGATGTACCAATCATCCCCGTCAGCGTAGCACCGCCCACCATCGTGTCAGCCGCCACTTTTTTCAGCGTTTCGTCGTCCAGGAAGTTACTTACCGGCACCCCACCTTTCGTGGCCAGCCGGGTCAGCGGAATCATGGTCGTGTCGCCGTGACCACCGATTACCGATGCCTGAATGTCATTTGGCGAACAGTGCATGGCCAGCGACAGATACGTCTTGAACCGGGCCGAATCGAGCGCCCCGCCCAGACCGATGACGCGATTTTTCGGCAGCCCCGACGATTTCAGTGCCAGGTACGTCATCGTGTCCATCGGGTTGGAAATAATGACAAAAATCGTGTCGGGCGAGTGTTTCAGGATGTTTTCGGTAACCCCTTTTACGATACCTGCGTTGATACCGATCAGGTCTTCGCGGGTCATACCGGGCTTGCGCGGCAGACCCGATGTGATGACGACAACATCCGAACCCGCCGTTTTTTCGTAATCATTAGTAGAGCCCGTCAGCTTAACGTCGCAGTCAAGTAACGTCGATGCCTGGAGCATATCAAGCGATTTACCTTCGCTGATACCTTCCTTGATGTCCAGCAAAACGACTTCGTGCGCTAATTCCCGGCGGGCAATATTGTCGGCGCAGGTAGCTCCAACGGCTCCGGCACCTACCACGGTCACTTTCATACAGTATTCTGGATTAAAGGGTTACTAATTATGGGCAAAATACGGAGCTGCCCGGCGACAAACCAACTGAGTCGTGCGCAAACTTAGACGCCGGTGACCTAGTTTTTAGATTATTTGAAGAATTATTTTGTTAGGGTGATGGAATCGGTGCTGTCAATCGCTGGACGTAATTAAACAAAACGGATCAGCCGTAGTCTAACTGATAACGATCACTAAGCACAAATGGCAAACAAGAATCTCGTCACCCGAATATTGACATCACTCTTTTTTAAACGGGCCAACATCGGCGCAGTCCGGTATGCCCGCAACACGCGCAGCCTGTATCAGCTGGTTCGTGATGCACTGGAAAAAAGCGGTGGCCTGTCGGGCAAAAATATAGGTGTGTTTCGCGAGCAGCTGGGTATTGTCACCCGGCTGTTGAAAGCCTACGCATCGGGAGAGTACCGGCAACTGCCGTGGAAAACGCTAATCCGGGTCATTGCCGTACTGATTTATTTTGTGTCGCCGATCGATATCCTGCCCGACTTTCTGCCGATCGTGGGCCTGACCGACGACATCGCGCTGATGCTATGGCTGTTCAGTGGCATGAAAGATGATCTGGAGAAGTTCCGGCAATGGGAGCAGACGGCGCAGGCCAGTACGGGTACGGCTGCGCATCCGCAGGTAATTAAGATTGGTTAATTCAGCCTAGTCTGCTAGGGTAGTTTAGCAGAGTTTTTTACTTTTGTACGTAGTCAAATCCTTACGATCATGGTTTCAAGCATTTTTGCAATAATGGGTTTGGGCAGTCAGGAAATGATCCTCATTTTTCTGGCACTGCTCCTGCTGTTCGGCGCGAAGAAAATTCCCGAACTCGCACGGGGTCTCGGTAAAGGCATTCGCGAGTTTAAAGACGCGACCAAAGACGTTCGGGAGAACATCGAAGACAGCCTGAAAGAAACAGACACGCACTCGACGAAGTAATCATCGGGTTTACGGCATAAACGGACAAGCAGACTATTCCAAACCGGGATGGTCTGCTTGTCCGTTTTCAGTTTATTCCGTTCTTTGTGGGGCTTTCAGCCATTCTGTTTCGCTGCCTGGCAGGCTGACAATCTGATGAAAGCACTGCCTACCCTGCCGGACAGTACTTTTTTGTTGACCAATCGATCCTCCGTTTTGACCGACTATCGCTCCTTTGCCACCGTACAAACCGACCTCCGAACGGGCGTCGTTACCTGTCGTCAATTAGTCGATCACTACCTCGACCGCATCGCGGAAAAAACGCACCTGAACGCCTTCACCGACGTATATGCGGACGAGAGCCGGGCATTAGCTGCGCAGATCGATCAGAAGCTGGCAACCGGTACAGCCGGGCGACTGGCGGGCATGGTTATCGGGATCAAAGACGTGCTGAGCTATACCGGACACGGGTTGCGGGCTGGTAGCAACATCCTCGATACGTTTGTCGCCCAGTTTACCGGCACCGCTGTCGAGCGATTGCTGGCCGAAGATGCCATCATTATCGGTCGGCAGAACTGCGACGAATTTGCGATGGGCTCGTCGAACGAAAACTCGGCCTTCGGTCCCGCCCGCAACGCAGCCGACCCCGAACGGGTGCCGG